>NZ_SNXA01000007.1:0-1443 GCF_004362375.1 Enemella evansiae | reverse complement strand
GGGACTGTCCGACGAACGGTGTAAGTGGCGGTTTCCATGTCAGCGGTCCTCGGCGGCTGGCATGCGGTCTGCGAAGGTGATGGCGAAGGCGTTCAGCGCGGGCTTCCACCTCATCGTCCATCTTGTCTGACCGGTGCCCTTGGGGTCCAGGGATCGGGTGACCAGATACAGCGCTTTCATCGCGGCCTGCTCGTTGGGGAAGTGGCCCCGGGCCCGCACCGCGCGGCGGTAGCGGGCGTTCAGCGACTCGATCGCATTCGTCGAGCAGATCACCTTGCGGATTTCGACGTCGTAGTCGAGGAACGGGATGAACTCCTCCCAGGCGTTGTCCCACAGTCGCTTGATTGCCGGGTAGGCCCGGCCCCACTTCTCGGCGAACTCCTCATAGGCCCGGCGGGCGTCGGCAGGGGTGGGGGCGGTGTAGATCGGCTTCAGGTCGAAGCTGATCTTGTCCCAGTATTTCCTGCTGGCGTAGCGAAACGTGTTGCGGATCAGGTGGATGATGCAGGTCTGCACAATCGCCCGGGGGAACGCGACGTTCACCGAATCGGGTAGACCCTTCAAGCCGTCGCAGACGACGAAGAACACATCACGCACGCCCCGGTTCTTCAGGTCGGTGAGCACCGCCAGCCAGAACTTGGCCGACTCCCCGTCGCCGTCTCCGGCCCACATGCCGAGCACGTCCTTGTGACCGTCGAGGTCGACGCCAATCGCGGCGTAGACGGGCCGGTTGCGGACCTGTCCATCCCTGATCTTGACCATGATGGCGTCGATGAAGATCGCGGCGTAAACCTTCTCCAACGGCCGCGCCCACCAGGCCTGCATCTCCTCGATCACTCGGTCGGTGATCCGCGAGACCGTGTCCTTGCTGACGCTGGCGCCGTAGACGTCGGCGAAGTGGGCGGATATCTCGCCGGTGGTCAATCCCTTGGCATACAGGGAAAGCACCACTTCATCGACCTCTCCGAGGCGCCGTTGCCTCTTCTTGACCAACTGCGGCTCGAACGTGCCGTCGCGGTCTCGGGGAACATCGATCGAGACCTCGCCGCAACTGTCCGACAGCACGGTCTTGGCCCGTCTGCCATTGCGCGAATTGCCCCGGTTGCGGCCCTCCACAGCGTGCTTGTCGTAGCCGAGATGCTCGGCCAGCTCCTCCTCCAGCGCGGACTCGATCACCGTCTTGGTCATCGCCTTCAACAGCCCGTCCGGGCCCGTCAACGCGACCCCGGCGGCCCGGGCCTGGCGGACCAAGTCCTGCACCGCCGCCAGCTCCGCCGGGCTCAGATCCCGGTCCTCAGCACGACCTGCGCCTGAAGCGCGGTCCTCGGCATCGCCGGCCGCAGCCGGGCTCGGTGGGCTCATGCCCACCAGTGTGTCGGTCATCATGACTCCTCTCGCCCATCCGGGCGGTAGAGCCACTTACACCGTTCCTGCGACAGTCCC
>NZ_SNXA01000006.1:0-1652 GCF_004362375.1 Enemella evansiae | reverse complement strand
CCACTGTGCCCCTGGCGGGGCGCCCGTTCCGGGCTGAGAATGGGGTGGGGGTGGTCGGCTGGGTGCTGAAACCGTTCGATCTATGGTCCGTTCGAGGCCGTCGAGTAGCCCGGTGCGGGGATCGATGTGATGGGCCCTTCAATGCTGCCGATCCGTGGCCTTCCTAGTAGGGGGTGGCGGTGTGAGCGCGAGGACTAGATTTGCTTGATTTTCCCTCGAGATCTCCCTCAGGCGGCCACCCCTTTTTGGTACTGGATCGCGCCTTGGGAGGGCAGAGAGGTGTTCACAGAGTCTGAAGACGAAGAACAGATCATCGAGCGGGTCGCGGCGTTGGATATCGGCAAGGCCGAGTTGGTGTGTTGTGTCCGTATGCCCGCACCGCCGGGCAAGAAACGCCGGTTGCAGGAGGTCACCACTCACACCACGATGGTCGGCTCGTTGAGCGAGCTGGCGAACCGGCTGGTCGGGCTCGGGGTGCAGCGGGTGGTGATGGAGGCCACCAGCGACTATTGGCGGGCGCCGTTTTATCTGTTCGCCGCGCACGGGCTGGATCCGTGGTTGGTCAATGCCAAGGATGTCCATCATCTGCCCGGCCGGCCGAAGACCGATCGGTTGGATGCGGTGTGGTTGTGCAAGGTTGCCGAACGCCAGATGCTGCGGCCCAGTTTCGTTCCCGAGGCCGGGATCCGCAGGCTGCGGGACCTGACCCGGTATCGGGTGGATCTGGTCGGGGTCCGGACCGCGGAGAAGAACCGGGTCGAGAAGCTGTTGGAGGATGCCTGCATCAAACTGTCGGTGGTCGCCTCCGACATCTTCGGCGTCTCGGGACGGGAGATGCTGGATGCCATCATCGCCGGGGAACGCGATCCCAAGGTCCTCGCGGAGAAAGCACGGTCCCGGTTACGGCTGAAGATGGCCGAACTGGAGGAGGCCTTCGCCGGGCTGCAGTTGGGGACCTTCGATGATCACCACCGGTTCTTGCTGACCCGGATGCTGGCCCGGATCGATCAAACCGATCGCGATATCGCCGCGCTCGATGAACAGATCGAGGCCCATCTGGTCCCTTTCGCTGACGCGGTCGCCCGGCTCGATGAGATTCCCGGGATCGGGCCGCGTGCCGCTGCCGCGATCGTGGCCGAGATCGGCACCGACATGACCCAGTTCCCGACCCCGGACCATCTCGCGTCCTGGGCACGGTTCACCCCCGGGATCAAGTCCAGCGCGGGCAAGACCAAAGGCAACGGCTCCACCGGCCACGGGAACCGATACCTCGCCCGCGCGATCTGCGAGGCCGCGATCGCGACCCGACACACCCAGACCTTCCTCGGCGTCCGCTACCGACGCCTGGTTCGCCGGCGCGGAAAGAAGAAGGCCATGGTCGCGGTCGGACGCTCGATCCTGACCGTCATCTGGCACCTGCTCAACGATCCCGACATCCCCTTCCGTGAACTCGGCCCCCAGCACTACGACACCCACGTCTCGACCAAAGCCAGGCAACGCAGTCACATCAAGGGCCTCGAAGCCCTCGGCTACAAAGTCATCCTGCAACCCGCCGCCTGACCACAACCCCTACAACCACTCCCACCGACGAGTCACGCCGCCGGACGCTCCACCGCGCGTGGCTGAGTCCATTCTCGGACTAGGTCGCGCAG
>NZ_SNXA01000005.1:0-4100 GCF_004362375.1 Enemella evansiae | reverse complement strand
GCCAGTGTCGAGATCGGTCAAACGAACAACCCAGACCCCAAAGACATCATCCCCAAGGCCACCGGACCCCCACCACCATCCTCACTGTGTCGAGAGGAGCCCACCCCCAGCCTGCTCAGCGGGCGAACAGATTGCCCGAGACGGTGGTGATGAAGTTCCGCAGCGAATCCGGCAGGTCCCGCAGGTGCCAGTTGTCCGGGCCGTGGTACCAGGACAGATCGGTCGGGTCCGGGGCGTCGTCGTCATCGGCGGCGACGATCGCATCCAGCCAGCGATCCGCCCCGCCGAGCACGATGGCGTACGGCAGCACCTCGGACAGCTCGCGGTATTCAAGGCCCTTCGGCATCCGGTCGGTGGGTTCGCTGCGCAGTTCCTGGCGGAGTACGCCGAGGCCGGCGAGCAACCGGGCGCCGAGCGCGGTCCGCGCCGGCATCTCCTGGGCGACGAACGCCAACCCCAGGCCGAGCGCGACGACGGCCAACCCGGTCAGCCCGAAGGTGGTGAAGGCCGCGAGCACACCGGTGAGCACCACACCGACGATGAGCAGGATCAGCGCGGCCTGGTTCCACACGTTGCGGGTCGAGTCGGGGCGCCGGTCGTACCAGCCGTTGTCGACCATGTCGTCGTAGAGGTCGTTCTGCACCGTCGGGATCACACCGGAGATCGAGGGGCCGATCTCGGAGACCTGCACCGACGACCCGTCGGCGGGCGCCAGCGCGTCGAGCAGCGCCTTCTCGTAGGGCTGCAGCCGGGACTCGTCACCGGGCATCCGGTGGAAGGTCCAGTCGGTGGGGGCGAACTCGCTGCGCCGCGGCAGTTCGACGATCAGCAGGTGCCCACGGACCGCGAGGTCGATGATGGTGGCGGTGACGTCGATCGGGTCGACGCGCTCGTCGGCCACCGTACCGATCTGGCCGGGCAGCACCTCGCCACCGGCCTTGAACTCCACCACCCCGGCACCGACGGGCACGAACTCCGCGACCCGGATCGGGTCACCGGAGGGGTTGGCGTCCCGGCCGGCGCGCCGGTGCAGCAGGAACAGGGCCAGCGCACCGAGGGCCAGCAGACCCAGCGCGACCGCGAGCGGGACACCGGTGCCGGTGAGGGCCCGACCGAGCGTCCACTGGTCGTCGACCTGCTCGTCGCTGGCGACCGCACCGGCCGGGAAGGCGATGCGTACGCCGACGATCTCACCCGCCCCGCGCGGGCCGTCGGAGATCCGGGGGGCGATGCCGGAGGCGGAGGTCCCATCGGCCAGCGCGCAGGAGGCCTCGGTACCGGGCGGGCCGGCGACGCACTTGAAGTCACTGAACTGGGCCGGCATGGCGAACTCGGCGGTCACCTGGTCCACCGGGACCGACAGACCCTGCAGCACGTTCCAGCGGACCAGGGTGCCGCCACCGGGGGTGGTCACACTGGCGCCGGCGACCCGGTAGCTGACCTCGACCTCGTTCGCGCCACCCGGGGTGATGGTGATGATCTCCCGATCGCCCTCGGTTCGCACCTGGCCGACATCGCGGCCACCGGCGGTCGCCCGCAGTTCGCTCACCCGGTACACGTACTCGCGCTGGTTGACGATCTCCTCCCGCAGCGCGAACGCCTGCTCGATGGAGTTCGGCGGTGCGCCGTCGAAGGTGAGCACCGATCGCACCTGCAGGGAGCCGTCCTGGCCGACGGTCACCGAGCTGGCGTGACTGGTCAACTTGTCGGCTGCGCGAGCCGGGGCGGCCGCCCCGAACAGCGCCAACTGCGCGAGCAACAGGGTCGCCAGCAGGGCCAGCAGCGCTCTGGGTCGCCGGTGTGCCATCGATCCTCCCGGGGTCCGCGACCCGCTCCGGGGCCGCGCGCCCACTATGACACAGGAACAGGGGCGCGCCGCCGCCGCGAGCGCGCGAGTTCCACCGACATGATCCGGACCGCGGGCCCTACGCTGGGCGGCGTGACCTCACCCGCCGCCGCCAGCCCCGCCCCGTTCCGCACCGGAATCGGGGTCGATGTGCACGCCCTCGCCCCCGGTCGGCCGATGGTCGTCGCCGGGTTGTCCTTCCCCGACGAGGAGTTCGGCCCCGAGGGGCACTCCGACGGGGACGTCGCCTGCCATGCCGCCTGCGACGCGCTGCTGTCGGCGGCGGGGCTGGGAGATCTGGGCAGCAACTACGGCACCTCGGACCCGCGGTGGTCCGGTGCCGCGGGGACGGCCTTCCTGACCGAGACCGCGCGCCGGCTGCGCGCCGCGGGATTCGAGATCGGCAATGTCGCGATCCAGGTGATCGGCAACCGGCCACGGTTGGGCGTACGCCGCGGGGAGGCGGAGGCGCTGCTGAGCCGCACCGTGAACGCCCCGGTCTCGATCGCCGCGACGACCACCGACGGGTTGGGCCTGACCGGGCGCGGCGAGGGACTGGCCGCGATCGCGACCGCGCTGGTCGTCGGACCCGTGGGCCGTTAAGGTCACTCCCAAGCATCCAGGAGGCGCCATGAGTCAGGGGTACCCCGGCGGACCGGGCCAGCAGGGTTACCGGCAGCAGCCCGGTTTCGGCCGCCAGCCCGGTTTCGGGCAGGCGTACCCCACCGGTTGGCAGCAGCCGCAGTCCCCCTGGGGCCAGCCGCAGGGCCAGCCCGGTGGATACGGCGTACCGCAGCAGTATTCGCAGGGCCCGTACGGATCACCGCAGTTCCCGCCGCCCTCGCCGCGCCCGAAGAGCCGGATGCGCCCGGTGCTGCTCGCCGCGCTGGCGATCGTCGGCCTGGCGATCGCGGGATTCGTGATCAACTCGATGCGGCAGCCGGCGTACCAGAACGAGGACTACACCCCGCCCCCGCCCGGCAACGTGAAGCCCTTCCCCGATGCCCCGGTCAGCGAGGTCAAGTCGATCACCGACGACAACGCGCTCTATCGCCAGCAGGTGCCGGTGCCGGTGCGCTGCGAGATGCGCGATCCGGACATGAACCTCCGCACCGCCAGCGACCAGGAGGTGAAGGACTACATCGACGATCTGATGGGATGCAACATGCGGGTCTGGAACCCGCCGTTCACCGGCACCGGGAAATACGAACTGGTCCGCCCGATCGTCAACGTCTACGGCGAAAGCGTCACCTCACCGTGCGGCGGCGGCAAGGCGATGGGCCCGAACGCGATGTACTGCGCGGCGAACCAGCAGGTCTACTACTCCCGCAAGATCCAGGACGCGAACCCGGCGCTCGCGGTGATGATCGAACCCCATGTGATCGATGAGGTGATGGCGCACGAGTTCGGGCACTCGATCCAGGCGCGCACGCTGATCCTGCAGGCGAACCAGTACCAGCAGGTGCAGTCCGACGACAAGAAGGCAGCCCTGGAGATGAGTCGGCGCATCGAGTTGCAGGCCGACTGCTTCGCCGGCATGTATCTGCAGTCGGTCGGCCGGTCGATGAACTACACCGACCAGAACTGGCAGGACATCCAGACAAGTATTCGCAATGGTGGTGACGACATCCTCACCGGCAAGCCGAACGTGGACGGCACCCATGGCCTGGGTGACAGCCGCCTCTACTGGGGCCAGTTGGGCCTGACGAACACCGACATCGGCAAGTGCAACACGATGACCGCCCCCTCCCAGTTCGTCCGCTGACCCGCTCATCGAGTAGTCGAGCCACACGCTCATCGAGTAGTCGAGCCACAACGCTCATCGAGTAGCGAGCCATGCGGAGCGAAGCGGAGCAGCGAGCCACAACGCTCATCGAGTAGCGAGCCATGCGGAGCGAAGCGGAGCAATGGATCGCGTGTCGAGATGAGCCAAGCGTGGGACAGTCCTCTCGATGCTCCGGGCGTGCTGGGGGACCGCCCCACCACCGCGCCCTGCGAAATCTGCGGCTCGATCGCAGAATCGACCGTTCTGGGCACCGATTCGAAATCGAGCCGCAGATTTCGGTGGGGTTGAGCGGGCGCGAACCGGTGGTCGGCCGGTTCATCTCGACACGCTCGCTGCGCGAGCTACTCGATGGGCGTGGGAGACAACGCTCGTCGCGACGGTCCTATAGATCGTCAAGTGGTCATGAGGTCGGTTTTGAGGTTTCGGTAGATGGTGCGGGCGAGGTGGCGTTTGAGGCATCGGATGGTT
>NZ_SNXA01000004.1:0-12692 GCF_004362375.1 Enemella evansiae | reverse complement strand
G
The DNA here is from genome assembly GCF_004362375.1 of Enemella evansiae. NCBI lineage: Bacteria > Bacillati > Actinomycetota > Actinomycetes > Propionibacteriales > Propionibacteriaceae > Enemella > Enemella evansiae. Next base: position 12,691 of record NZ_SNXA01000004.1, on the reverse strand, counting down.
CCAGTGTCGAGATCGGTCAAACGAACAACCCAGACCCCAAAGACATCATCCCCAAGGCCACCGGACCCCCACCACCATCCTCACTGTGTCGAGATGAGCAGCTGAGGCGCAGCGACCGGATGGTTCATCTCGACACGCTGCCCCGGCTCCGCTTCGCTACACCGGGCCAGCTACTCGATGAACATCAGGGCTCGCTGTGCGACAGTGTGGGGATGAGCCCTGAGCCGACGGTGAGCACCGAGCGTTTCGACCGGTTGACGCTCGCCCATGACGCCTCGCACTATCTGCTGATCCCCGAGGCGGTCGCGGCCCCGGCTTCGATCTCCGAATTGTCGGCGCTGATCCACCGCGCCAAGCGCACTGGCCACGGCCTCACCTTCCGCGCCGGCGGGACCAGCCTGTCCGGGCAGGCGGTCAGCGACGGCCTGCTCGCCGACACCCGCCGGCACTTCGGCCAGATCACCGTGCTCGACGACGGCGCCCGGGTCCGCGTGCAACCGGGTGCGGTGGTCCGCCAGGTGAACGCCCGGCTCGCCCCCTACCGTGCCAAGATCGGCCCCGACCCGGCCAGCGACGGCGCCTGCACCCTCGGCGGCGTACTCGCCAACAACTCATCCGGAATGCTCTGCGGCACCGACTTCAACAGCTATCGGACGCTGGAGCGGATGACCGTGCTGCTGCCCAGCGGGACCGTCCTCGACACCGGTGCCGCCGACGCCGAGGAGCGGCTGCGGGCCCTCGAACCGGACCTGTACGCCGGCCTGCTGCGGCTGCGCGACCGGGTCCGCGGCAATCCCGAATCGATGCGCATCATCCGCCATCAGTTCTCGATGAAGAACACCATGGGCTATGGCCTGAATTCCTTCACCGACTTCGATTCCGCGACCGACATCCTCGCCCACCTGATGATCGGCTCCGAGGGCACCCTGGGGTTCATCGCCGAGGCGACCCTGCGCACCGTACCGGTGTACCCGCAGGTCAGCACCGGGCTGCTGGTCTTCGATTCCCTGTCGGCCGCGATGACCGCACTGCCCGCCCTGGTCGACAGCGGGCTGGCGACGGTGGAACTGATGGACGCCCAGTCGCTGCGGGTGGCCCGCGCACTGCGCAACTCCCCCGCGATGATCCGCAATCTGGATGTCGCCAACCATGCCGCCCTGCTGGTCGAGCAGCACGCGCCGACCACCGAGGAACTCACCGAACGACTGCGGACCACCGAGGCCGTCACGGCCGCGCTGCCGCTGGTCGGGCCGGCCGAGATGACCACCGACGCGGCCACCCGCGCATCGCTGTGGACGGTCCGCAAGGGCCTGTACGCCGCAGTGGCCGAGGCGCGTCCGCAGGGCACCACCGCCATGCTCGAGGACGTCGTGGTCCCGGTACCGTCGCTGCTGGCTGCCTGCGAATCGCTGACCGAGCTCTTCGACAGGTACGCCTACCCGGCGGCGGTGATCTTCGGCCACGCCAAGGACGGCAACGTGCACTTCCTGCTGAACGAGGAGTTCGGTGCCGACGTGCAGCGCTACACCGACTTCACCGAGGACATGGTGCAACTGATCCTCGGCCTCGGCGGATCGCTGAAGGCCGAACACGGCACCGGGCGGATCATGGCCCCCTTCGTCCGCCGCCAGTACGGCGACGAGCTCACCGAGGTGATGATCGAGGTGAAGCGGCTCTTCGACCCCGACGGGGTGCTCAACCCCGGCGTACTTCTCAACGAGGACAGCGAATCCCACATCAGCAATCTGAAGACCACCGCCCCGGTCGAGGAGGAGGTGGACCGCTGCGTGGAGTGCGGGTTCTGCGAACCGGTGTGCCCCAGCCGCGACCTCACCCTCACCCCGCGGCAGCGGATCGTGGCCCGCCGCGAACTGGTGGCCGCCCGGGCGCGCGGTGACGACGAGCTGGTCGCGGAGCTGAGCGAACGCTACGAGTACGCCGGCAACGACACCTGCGCCGCGGACGGGATGTGCAGCACCGCCTGCCCGGTGAGCATCGACACCGGAGACCTGGCCCGCCGGTTGCGCGGCGATCGGCACCACGCCGTCGCAGGCGGTGCCTGGCGGGCGGCGGCGACCGCCTGGGCACCGTTCACCGGGGTCGGATCACTGGCCCTCACCGCGGCCGCGGCGGCACCCGGGGCCGCAACGGCGGCCAGTGAGCTCGGCCGCCGGCTGCTCGGCAGCGACCAGGTGCCGCGTTACGACCAGGGCCTGCCGGCCGGTGGGCCACCGCGGCAGGGCTGGCGGGCACCGAACGCCGAGGTCGTCTGGTTCGACGCCTGCATCCAGACGATGTTCGGCCCCGAGGACGGGCAACAGCCGCTGGCGCGGGCGGTCGAGGAACTGTTCCGGCGCGCCGGGATCGCGGTGCGCACCCCGTCCCGGCTGCCGGGCCTGTGCTGCGGCACACCGTGGTCATCGAAAGGCATGCAGGCCGGACACCGGGCGATGGCGCGGCGCACCGTGGCCGCGCTCGTCGACGCCTCCGACCAGGGCCGGTTGCCGATCGTCTGCGATGCCGCGTCCTGCACCGAAGGGCTGTTGAAATCCGCGCACACCGCTGCCGGTGGTGCCGGGGATTCCCAACCGGAGTTGCAGATCCTCGATCTGGTCAGCTACGCCCGCAACGAGTTGTTGCCGCGGTTGACGATCACCACCCGGTTGCCGTCGGTGGTGCTGCACCCCACCTGTTCCTCACGCCAGCTCGGTCTCGACGACGACCTGCGCGCCATCGCCGAGGCCGTGGCCGATGAGGTCGTGGTGCCGACCGCCTGGGGCTGCTGCGGTTTCGCCGGGGACCGCGGGCTGCTGCATCCGGAGCTGACCGCGGCGGCGACCGCACCGGAGGCGGCCGAGGTGACCACGCGCGAGTTCTCGGCGTACGCCTCGCTGAACCGGACCTGCGAGATCGGGATGACCCGGGCCACCGGCCGGCCCTACCAGCACATCCTTCAGCTGCTCGCCGAGGCGACCCGCTGAGCGATGCCGTTCACCGCGTTCTCCCAGCTGGCCAGGAACTCCGCGACCCCGAGCTCCAGCTTCGCGTCGGCGAGCTCGTCGCCGCGGGTGACACCCCGGTTCACGATCACCACCGGCTGGCCGCGGCGTGCCGCACCCCGGACGAACCGCAGCCCGGACATCACCGTCAGCGAGGATCCCAGCACCAGCAGGGAATCCGCCGACTCGGCGATCTCGAAGCAGCGCTGCACCCGCGGTTTCGGCACCGACTCACCAAGAACACCACATCGGGTTTCAGTACGCCCCCGCAGGCCAGACACTCGGGCACCACGAAGTCCTGCCAGTCCTCGACGACCGCGTCGCCGTCGGGTCGCAGTTCCGCCTGCCCGGCGGCCAGCTGATTGTCGGCGGTGACCTCGATCTCGGGGTTCAGCCGGGAGATCCTGTCCTGCAACGGTTCCCGGCCGCTGCGGGCCCCGCAGTCCAGGCAGACCACCTGGGACAACCGGCCGTGCAACGCGACCAGACAGCGGCTGCCGGCCGCCTCGTGCAGGCCGTCGACGTTCTGGGTGATCACCCCCGATACCGGGCCACCGGCCTCCAACCGGGCCAGACTCTGGTGACCGGCATTCGGCAGCGCGGAGCCCATCCGCGCCCAGCCACGATAGGAGCGGGACCAGTAGCGGCGCCGGTTCTCCGCCGACCGCACGAAGTCGGCGTAGAGCATCGGGTTCGCCTTCGGCGCGGTCGGACCGCGGTAGTCAGGGATCCCGGAGTCGGTGGACATCCCGGCGCCGGTCAGCACCGCCACCGATCCGGTGCCGGTGAGCAGCCGCAGCGCCTCGGGGATGCCCATCAGATCTCGATGTGCTTCTCCAGCTTGTCCGTCGAGTGGCCGTGCAGCCGGCGGGCGGCCTCGGCGATCGATCCGGACAGGGACGGATAGACGGTGAAGTCGTGGGCGAAGTTGTCCACGGTGATCTTCTCCGAGACGGCCAGCGAGATGGTGTGGATCAGCTCGCTGGCGTGCGGGGACACCACCACGCCGCCGACGATGATGCCGGTGGTGGGCAGGCAGAACAGTTTCACGAACCCCTCGTGGATGCCCTGCATCTTGGCCCGCGGGTTGGTGGCCAGCGGCATGTTGATCGCCAGCGCGCGGACGTCACCGGAGTCGACCTGCGTCTGGGTCACGCCGACGGTGGCGATCTCGGGGGAGGTGAAGACGTTGGAGGAGACGACGTTCAGATCGAGCGGGGCCACCGCGTCGCCGAGCGCGTGCCACATCGCGATCCGGCCCTGCATGGCCGCCACCGAGGCGAGCATGTTCACCCCGGTGCAGTCGCCCGCGGCGTACACCCCACGGGCGCTGGTCCGCGACACCTTGTCGACCTCGATGAAACCACCCTTGTCGAGGGTGATCCCGGCCTCTTCCAGACCGATGCCCGCGGTGTTCGGGATCGAGCCGACCGCCATCAGGCAGTGCGATCCGGTGACGGTCCGCCCGTCGGTGAGCTTCACGGTGACGGTGTCCCCGTCGCGGGTCACCGACTCGGCGCGGGACTCCGACAGCACCTCCATGCCGCGTTCGGTGAAGACGTCCTGCAGCACCTTGGCCGCGTCGGAGTCCTCACCGGGCAGCACGGTGGTCCGGGAGGAGACCAGGGTGACCCGGGCGCCGAGCGCGTCATAGGCGCTGGCGAACTCGGCACCGGTGACGCCGGAGCCGATGACGATCAGGTGCTCGGGGATCTCGGTGAGGTCGTAGACCTGGGTCCAGGTGAGGATCCGTTCGCCGTCCGGCTGGGCGGTGACCAGTTCGCGCGGATGGGCACCGGTGGAGATCAGCACCACATCGGCGTCGAATCGCCGTTCCCCCTCGGCGGTCTCGGCGACCACGGTTGCGGGGCCGTCCAGCCGGCCGAGGCCGTTGACGACCTCGACCCCCTCCGCGATCACCTTGTCGCGGATGTCCTTCGACTGCCGTTCGGCCAGCTTCAGCACCCGCCGGTTCACCTTGCCCAGGTCGATCGTCACCCCGTCGGCGTTGTCGGTGCCGTTGTCGTTGTCGATGCGCAGGCCCAGCTCTTCCGAGCCCTTGACCGTCATCATCACCTCGGCGGTGGCGATCAGCGTCTTGCTCGGTACGCAGTCGGTGAGGACGGCCGAACCACCCAGGCCGTCGGTGTCGACCAGCGTCACATCCCCGCCGAGCTGGCTGCCCACCAACGCAGCCTCGTATCCGCCGGGTCCGCCACCAATGATCACCACTCGAGTCACGGGGGCCATTGTTCCATCCCCGGACGGACACTCCTACTCGGCGGGGGTGCGGGGCCCGAGGACTCCCTAGACTGACGCCGTGACCGACATCTCAGCTGCCCCCACCCCCGACGAGTCCGGCCCCGACCAGCTGGCACAGGCGGCCGCGGCCGCGCTCCGCGAGCGCCTCGGCATCGACCGTCTCGATCTGGCGCTGGTGCTCGGCTCCGGCTGGTCCGCGGCCGCCGATGACCTCGGGGAGCCGCTCGGCGCCGTGGAGTTGGCCGAGCTGCCCGGCTTCTCCGCGCCGGTGGTCGTCGGCCACGGTGGTCAGTTGCGAGTGGTGCGTACGCCGAACGGCAGGACCGCGGCGATCCTCACCGGGCGCACCCATTACTACGAGAACCGCGACCCCCAGGCCGTCGCGCACGGGGTGCGGACCGCCGCCGCCGCCGGGGCGCAGACCCTGGTGCTGACCAACGGCTGCGGGTCGCTGCACCGCGAGTGGGGCCCCGGTACGCCGGTGCTGATCGCCGACCACATCAACCTCACCGGTGCCACCCCGCTGCGCGGCGCCACCTTCATCGATCTCTCCGAGGCGTACAGCGCACGGTTGCGCGACCTGGCCCGACAGGTCGACCCGAGCCTGCCGGAGGGGGTCTATGTGCAGTTCGGTGGGCCGCAGTACGAGACCCCGGCCGAGGTGCGGATGGCCGGGGTGCTCGGCGGTGACCTGGTCGGCATGTCGACCACCCTGGAGACCATCGCCGCCCGGGCCGCCGGGCTGGAGGTGCTCGGTATCTCACTGGCCACCAATCTGGCCGCCGGGATCAGCCCGGAGCCGCTCGACCACGCCGAGGTGATCGCCGCCGGCAAACAGGCCGCTCCCCGGCTGGCCCAGCTGCTGCGTGGTCTGGTGGAGGTGCTCTGATGCCGGCCGCCGGGCTGGCCGAGCAGGTCCGGGCCTGGATCGCCGCCGATCCCGATCCGGTGACCGCGGCCGCGGCTGCCGATCTGCTGGAGAAGGCCGACGCCGGGGATCCGGCGGCCGCCGAGGAGCTGGCCGATGCCTTCGCGGGGCCGCTGGAGTTCGGTACCGCGGGGTTGCGCGGGGCGCTCGGCCCCGGGCCGGGGCGGATGAACCGGGTCGTCGTCTCCTACGCCGCCGCCGGGTTGGGGGCCTACCTGCAGGGTCTCGACCCACTCGACCAACGTGCTGCTCGGCCCCGCGTACTGGTCGGCTACGACGCCCGCTACAACTCCGATGTCTTCGCCGCCGATACCGCGGAAATCCTTGCGGCACAGGGTTTCGAGGTGCTGGTCACGAGCCGGCCGGTGCCGACCCCGGTGGTCGCGTTCGGCATCCGCCAGCTCGGTTGCGTGGCCGCGGTGGTGGTCACCGCCTCGCACAATCCGCCGCAGGACAACGGCTACAAGGTCTACCTCGGCGACGGTTCGCAGATCGTGCCGCCGGCCGACGCCGAGATCGCCGCGGCGATCCGGGCCGCCGAGCAGACCCCGATCGCCGACCTGCCCCGCTCCACGAACCACGCCCGGATCGACAGCGACCTGCTGGACGCGTACGCCGACCGGCTCGTCGCGTTGCTGGATCCGGCCGGCCCCCGCGAGATCTCCTGGGTCTACACGCCGATGCACGGCGTCGGCGGGGCCGTCGTGGACGAGGTGGTACGCCGGATCGGATTCCCCGCCGGGATCGAGGTCGCGGCCCAGGCCCAGCCCGATCCGGCCTTCCCCACCGTCGGTTTCCCCAATCCCGAGGAACCCGGTGCGATGGATCTGGCGCTGGAGTTGGCCGGCGAGCACGGGGTCGATCTGGTGATCGCCAACGATCCCGATGCGGATCGTTGTGCGGTGGCGATCCCGGGCGTCGTCGAGGGGTATCGGATGCTGCACGGCGACGAGCTGGGCGCGCTGCTCGCCGACGACTTCTGCCGCCGTGGGGTCACCGGGGAGTACGCCAACTCGGTCGTCTCGGGGTCGATGCTGCACGCGATCGCTGCGGCGTACCGGAAGCCGAGCACAGTCACGCTGACGGGGTTCAAGTGGATCGGCCGGGTACCGGGGCTGGCCTTCGGTTATGAGGAGGCGATCGGCTACTGCTGCGATCCGGCGGCGGTCGCCGACAAGGACGGCATCTCCACCGTGGTGCGGGTGCTGGATCTGGCGGCCCGGTTGAAGGCCGAGGGGTTGACGATCGCCGACCGGCTCGACGAGTTGGCCGCCGCCCACGGCGTACACCTCGATGACCAGTGGTCGCTGCGAGTATCGGATCTGCAGGTGATCCGTGATGCGATGGATCGGTTGCGCGCCGACCCGCCGACCGAGCTGTGTGGCGATCCGGTCGGTTACGCCGATCTGGCCGAGGGCTGGTCGGGTCTGCCGCCGACGGATGCGGTACGCCTCAGCGGCGCGTTCGTGACCGTCACGGTGCGGCCCTCGGGGACCGAACCGAAGCTGAAGTGCTACCTGGAGGTGCGGATCCCGCCGGAGCAGAGTGCCGCCGATCTGACCGGCTCCCGGACGCTGGCGGCGACCCTGATGTCCCAGCTGAAGACCGAGGTGCGGGCTAAGCTCGGGCAATGAAGGCCTACCCCACGGTGCTTTCCGCCGGCCCGATCACCCGGTTCGACGGGTTGGCGGCCGATGCCCCACCCCGATCGCTGCGGACGAAGATCCCGGTGCGGTTCAACCCGTTCCTGAGGTTGCTGCTGTTCGTGCTGCTGTTCGCCGCCAGCGCCGGGGTCTTCTTCCTGGGATTCGCGGTGCTGATCGGTGCGACCTCGGCCACCCAGATGGTGGTCGGAGCGGCGATCCAGCTGCTCGGCAGCGTCCTCGCCTATGCGATCTTGACGCTGCTGATCGAGAGCCGTCGGCCGCCGGTGGAGCTGGCGCCGCGGCGGGCACTCGGCCTGGCCTGGGGGTTGCTGTTCGGGACCTTGGCGATCCTGGTGTCGTTCGGGGTGATCTGGCTGCTCGGCGGCTTCCGGATCACCGGTGCCGCCTGGCCCGCGGAGGTGGGCGACTGGTGGCGGATGGTGTTCGTGGTCGGCGTGGTCGCCGGGATCAGCGAGGAGCTGCTGTTCCGCGGGGTGTTCTATCGCCTCGCCGAAGAGGTCCTCGGCACCTGGCTGGCGATCCTGCTCTCCGGACTGGGCTTCGGGATGATGCATCTCGGCAACCCCGACGCCACCTGGTGGGGCGCGATCGCGATCGGGTTGGAGGCGGGCCTGCTGTTCGGGGTGCTGTACGCCTGGAGCCGCTCGCTGTGGTTGCTGATCGGTTTCCACTTCGCCTGGAACGTCGTCCAGGGTCCGATTCTCGGCATCACCGTCTCCGGTACCGGCACCCAGACAGGTCTGCTGCGGGTGCTGCCGGAGGGCAATCCGCTGATCTCCGGCGGCGTCTTCGGCGCCGAGGCCAGCGTGGTCACCGTGGTGCTGCTGACCACGGTCGCGGCGCTGCTCGCCGTCCGGCTGGCGCGTACCGGCGGTGTGGTCGCCCCGATGTGGAGCCGTCGCGCCCGGCAACGCCGCGCCATCGCCGCCGAATCTGCCCCTCGGACCCCCGGGCAAACTGATGCAGCTTTGATGCCCGGTCGGGATCAAAGAATTCCTTGATGCCGAGGCAGGGTCAAAGATTTCCTTGATGCCACCCGGGCATCAGAAGAATCCTTGATGCCACCCGGGCATCAGAAAAATCCTTGATGCCACACGGGCATCAAAACGCCATTGATTTGCGGGGGTCGCAGCGGAGAGCTCGGCGACCCGGGATCACTCCCTGGTGCCGCGGAGGCGGTTGGTGAGCAGGATGCCGCCCTCGATGGGGAGGACGGTGCCGGTGATCCAGGCGGCGCGGTCGCTGGCCAGGAAGAGCAGGGCGTCGGCGATGTCCCCCGGTTGGCCGACGCGGCCGAGCGGATAGCGAGATCCCATCCGCTCCATCAGGCCCGGGTCCTCGGCCTTGGCGTCCGCCCAGGCGGGGGTCTCGACGGTGCCGGGGGCGACCGCGTTGGCGCGGACACCCTGCTCGGCGAAGTCGGCGGCCAGGGTCCGGGTGAAGTGCAGCAGGCCCGCCTTGGCCGTCGAATACCCGTGCCCGCCGTACCAGCCGAGCCCGTTCACCGAACCGATCGCCAGCACCACACCCCCGCCGGTGGAGATCATCAGCGGCAGCAGGGCGCGGCTGACCAGCATCGGGCCGAGCAGGGTGGCCTCGAGATCGAGCCGCAGCTGGTCGACGGTCGATGACAGCAGGGATTCGCCCTCGTCGCCGGCGTGGTACGCCCCGTGCAGCAGCACGTCCAGGCGGCCGAGGTCCTGCTCGACCGCGGTGCGCAACGCCTCGACCGAATCGGCATCGGCGACATCCACCTGGTACGCCGCAGCGCCGGGCAGCTCGGCGGCCAGGCGTTCGGCGGCCTCCTGATCGAGGTCGGCGATCAGCACCCGGGCCCCGGCCGCGGCGAACCGGCGCGCGGTCTCGGCACCGATCCCCGACGCACCACCGGTGATCAGCACCACCCGGTCGGCGAACTCCCCCGCCCCCTCACTCATTGATCGGCGCCCAGCTCGGCCCGGTCTCACCGAGCTTCTCATCCAGCTTGGCGAACAGCGGCGACGGCTTCTGCAGCGGCGTACCGACCTTGATCGGCCGCGATTCCCAGCTGGCCTGCGCTGCGGCGTAGTCCCCCATCAGCACCGGATAGTCCGGCCCGCCCTCCTCGGAGACCTCGCGGATCTCCGGCTGCGCGGCCCACACACCCTCGCCGCCGAGCGCCTCGAACACCTTCTGCGCCGAGTGCGGCAGGAACGGGGTGAGCAGGGTGTTGCAGTCGGCGACCAGCTGCAGCGCACAGTGCAGCACCGTGTCGCGGCGGGCCGGGTCGTCCTTCAGCTTCCACGGTTCCTGGTCCGACAGGTATCGGTTGGCGAGCGTGACGACACGCATCGCCTCGCCGATCGCGTTCTTGATCCTGTTGTGGGCAAGGAGATCGCCGACGGTGTCGAAGGCGGTGCGGGCGGCGTCGAGCAGTTTCTGGTCGGCCTCGGTGAGTTCACCGGCGGCGGGGATCTCGCCGTTGTTCTTGTGCGCCATCGAGATCGAGCGGTTCACCAGGTTGCCCCACTCGTTGGCGAGCTCGAAGTTGTTGCGGCGGACGAACTCGTCCCAGGTGAAGTCGGCGTCGTTGTTCTCAGGTCCCGCAACCGCAATGAAATAACGCAATGCGTCGGGTCCGAACTCGGCGAGCACGTCCTTGACGTAGATCACCCGGGAGCGGGAGGTGGAGAACTTCGCGCCGCTCATCGTCAGGAACTCGCTGGAGACGACCTCTGTCGGCAGGTTCAACTCACCGAAGACACCCGGCGTACCGCCCTTGTCCCCCTCACCGTTCTGGCCGAGCAGGATACCGGGCCAGATGACGGTGTGGAAGACGATGTTGTCCTTGCCCATGAAGTAGTAGCTGACCGCCTCCGGATCGTTCCACCACTGCTTCCACGCGTCCGGATCACCGATCCGCCGCGCCCATTCGATGGAGGCGGAGAGATAGCCGATCACCGCGTCGAACCAGACGTAGAACTTCTTCATCGGCTGGTCGACCCAGCCGTCCAGCGGTACCGGGATGCCCCAGTCGATGTCGCGGGTGATCGCGCGCGGCTTGAGGTCGTCGATGAAGTTCTGGCTGAACTTGAGCACGTTGGGGCGCCAGTCGGTGCGCTGCTTGAGCCAGCCGGTGAGGCTGTCGGCGAAGGCGGGCAGGTCGAGGAAGAGGTGTTCGGTCTCACGGAACTCGGGCACCTCGCCGTTGATCCGGGAGCGCGGGTTGATCAGGTCGACCGGGTCGAGCTGGTTGCCGCAGTTGTCGCACTGGTCGCCGCGGGCGCCGTCGTAGCCGCAGATCGGGCAGGTGCCCTCGATGTAGCGGTCGGGAAGGGTACGCCCGGTGGACGGGCTGATCGCGCCGAGCTGGGTCCGGGAGACCACATAACCGTTGTCCCACAGTGCGGTGAACATCTGCTGCACCACCCGCTGGTGATTCTGGGTGGTGGTGCGGGTATAGAGGTCGTAGGAGAGCCCGAGCCCGTGCAGATCCTCGACCAGTTGGCGGTGATACTTGTCGACCAGCTCGCGGGTGGTCAGCCCCTCCTTGTCGGCCTGCACGGTGACCGGGGTACCGTGCTCATCGGACCCGGAGACCATCAGCACCTGATGCCCGCGCATCCGCATGAACCGGGCGAACACGTCGGAGGGGACACCGAATCCGGAGACGTGACCCAGGTGCCGCGGACCGTTGGCATACGGCCACGCGACAGAGGTCAGCACATGAGCACACATGAACTCCAGACTAGTGCCTGTCCACCCCTCCGCTCATCGAGTCGCTCGCGCAGCAACCGCCACCCACGCTCATCGAGTCGCTCGCACAGCAACCGCCACCCACGCTCATCGAGTCGCTCGCACAGGAACCGCCACCCACGCTCATCGAGTCGCTCGCGCAGCAACCGCCACCCACGCTCATCGAGTAGGTCGCGCAGCGACCGTGTCGAGATGAACCCCCACCCGCCTGCGGATAGATTCCGTACATGCCGCAGCCGCACAACGTCACCTTCTTCGACTCGGCCACCGAGTTCCGCGACTGGCTGGCGGTGAACCACGAGACCACGACCGAGCTGTGGATGGGCCTGCGCCGCAAAGGCATCGAACCCCGCGGGCTGACCTGGGCGGAGGCCGTCCCCGAGGCGCTCTGCTTCGGCTGGATCGACAGCGTCTCGCACCCCTGGGGTGAGGACGCCCGCGCCCAGCGCTGGACACCGCGGAAGAAGAGCAGCACGTGGAGCCGGGTGAACATCGCGCATGTCGAGCGGCTGATCGCCGAGGGCCGGATGCACCCGGCCGGCCTGGCGGCGTACCAGGCGCGCGGCGAGGAACGGTCCGGAATCTATTCGTACGAGCTGGATGCGGGTGAGTTGCCGAGCGAGTACGCCGCAGCGCTCACCGCCGATCCCCGGGCGCGGGTGTTCTGGGACGCCGCCACGCCCGGGTACCGAAAGATCTGCGTGCGCTGGATCCTGGGCGCCAAGCAGCAGACCACCCGGGACCGGCGGGCCGCGCAACTGGTACAGCTCTGCGCAGCAGGCGAGCTCATCCCCAGCCAACGCCACGGAGACGAGCCCGCCTGGCTCCGCCGTGCCCGCACGTTCATCGAGTAGCACCGCATGCAGAGCGAAGCGGAGCGATAGCTCACCGCACCAGCACGTTCATCGAGTAGCGAGCCATGCGCAGCGAAGCGGAGCAATAGCTCACCGCACCCGCACGTTCATCGAGTAGCGAGCCATGCGCAGCGGAGCGGAGCAATGGCTCGCGACGGTCCTATAGATCGTCAAGTGGTCATGAGGTCGGTTTTGAGGTTTCGGTAGATGGTGCGGGCGAGGTGGCGTTTGAGGCATCGGATGGTT
>NZ_SNXA01000003.1:0-16426 GCF_004362375.1 Enemella evansiae | reverse complement strand
TGACCACAACCCCTACAACCACTCCCACCGACGAGTCACGCCGCCGGACGCTCCACCGCGCGTGGCTGAGTCCATTCTCGGACTAGGTCGCGCAGTGACCGTGTCGAGAGGAACCGCGAGGTAGGTTGCTCATCTCGGCACGCTCGGCATTGCTCCGCTTCGCTGCGCATGCCGAGCTACTCGATGAGCGTGCGGAGTCGCTCGGAAAACTAGCCTGGGTTGGGAATCAGGGCAGGTTGGGATTCCGGCGGAGCCGGCTTCTTCGTCTCCTGCTTCGCCCTCTTCTGTTTCGCCGCGTCGGCCTGGTCGCGGGCAGTCTGACGTAGGTCCCGAAGGCGCTGGTTCTTGCGGGCGCGGCGGAGTCGCTCGCGTTCACGAGCTTCATCGGCGGCCTGTTCGGCTTCGGCCTGTTCCTTCTCCAGCTGGGTTCGCCCGTTGCACAGAGTGTCGCGAAGCAGCTTTTCGGTTCGGGAGAGTGAAGCCGCGGGGTCGTTGATCAGGTGGTCGGGTGGTGGATGATTCCAGGTGCCGTAGCTGGTGACCCAGGCTTCCTGCCCGGCCGGTGTTTTCCAGTGGAACACCCCCGGGGAGGGTTGCTCGACCCGGAATCCGGCGTGAGTTCTGGCGCGGTGCGAGGCCCGGTTCAACGGCCCCAGGTTGCCCGAGCTGGTCGGCCCCTCCGGGGCGGGAATGGTGTGATCGAGGTCGATCCCGCGGCCGAACGCACTGCGGTTGGAGCGGGGGAACATCACATATCGGTCGCGCAGTTTGACCCGTTGCGCCAACTCGTCGGAGGGCCGGTAGGTGTTCACCATCACCGGCGCGGCCAAGTCGATCACCGGCCGCACCTTCACGGTGCCAGCGCACTGGGCGAGCAGCTCCTTCAAGTGCTGCAGGGTCACGGGTCCGAGGGCGTCGCCTTCACCACCGCGACGGTTAGCGAGGTCCTTCTGGTGGACGTGCAGGATCAACTCCGCACCGTGACGGCACCGCTCACTGGTGGGGGTGACGATCTCGCCGTGCTTGTTGACCACCTCACCGCCAGGGGTGACGGTGGCGCCGTCGAACAATGAGGGCTGCAGCAGTTGCCGGGCACGGTCGGGATGTGCCAGATGGCCGAGGGCTTCCGCGCGGAGCTCGTCCCTGGACCCGTCGGCACCGCCGGCTTTGAGGACGTCGGCCAACCGATCCAGGGTCCCGTTCAGCTGAGCGGCGTCCCCGGCATCCAGGTTCGCATAGAGGTCGGTGATCCCCGGGGTGTTCCGGTTGGGGGTGAACTCCACCCGGCGCTGCTTCCTCGCGGCCTGGCGTTCGGCTTCCTTGTCGTCGTTGAGCATCAACGCGACCTGAGCCTCGGTGGTCGCGACCGCTCGCTTCGGGGTCAGGGGCACCAGGCGGAGTGACCAGAGGGAATCGAACTCGCGGGCCTGGGTGAAGTTCAGCTGCAGGGCGGCGCGGGAGATGTCGCGGGCGACCCAGACGGGGATGTCGCAGTCGAGGGTGGCCTGCCACAGGATCGGGTGCCGATGGCGAAGATTCAATACGTCGGCGGTCCAGACCTGCGCGGTCTCGGGCGAGCAGCCCAGCGACATCGCGAGTTCGAGGTGGAAGAACTCGGTGATGCCGGGCGTGCCGTCGGCGCCGGGGAAGACGAGTTGTTCACCGTGGAGGACGCGGGCGGTGAGTTCGTCGGTGTGGGTGTTGAGTCCGGAGTAGGTGTCGCAGGCGGCGGCGATCGCGACCAGCCGGTGTGCTTCGGCCTGGGCGATGGTGTCGCTTTCGGCGCGGATCGCTGCGAAGACTTCGGCTCGTTCGTTGGTGGTCATCTTTGGTCACCTCCTCTCGACTGCTACATCCAACATTAGTCATGGTGTTCGAATAACTCAAGAGGTTTGGGGAGATCTTTTCGGGTTCATCTCGACACGGTCGCTGCGCGACCTACTCGATGAACGTGAGGGGTGCGGGGTTCATCTCGACACGGTCGCTGCGCGACCTACTCGATGAACGTGGGGGAGTCCTCACTGCGCGACGCAACTCAGCTCCGACTCCCAGGACAGGTGACGCACCTGGGCCGCGGCGCGTACCGTCGCCAACTCGGAGGCCGACCAGCCCAGCGCAGCGCACAACCCGCGGTCATCCACCGGATGCTCGTCGACCGCCAGCCGGCGTCGCGCCTTCGCCAGCGCCGCCACCCGATCGTGCATGTGCACCGGAAGCCGAATCATCCGCCCCTCGTTGGCGACGGCCCGGTCGATCGCGTGCCGGATCCACCAGACCGCGTAGGTGGAGAACTTGGTGCCGACCGCCGGGTCGTACTTCTCCACCGCCTGCAGCAACCCCAGATTGCCCGCCTGGACCCGATCCTCGAGCGGCAGTGCGGCGTCAGCGGTGACGGCGACCCGCAGCACCAGCGCCCGGTTGTGGCGGACCAGTTCCTCGGTGGCGGCTCGACACTGCTCGGCGCCGGCCCGCACCGCCTCACCCAGGCGTACCTCGTCGTCGGCGGCCCGTGACATTTTTCCCGGCCAGTTCGGCCCAACCCGGAATAACGCACCGAACCGGGCGCTGCCCATGGAAGATGCAAGGGCTGTCCGAGGCGCGAGGTAGAATCTTCCCGAACGACGCGAGCCCAACCCTGGACCTGGATTTGGAGGCCAATATGACCGAGGCGATCAGCACCGAGACCGGCGTCATCCTCACCGACGGAGCTGCCGGCAAGGTGCGTGACCTGCTGGAACGCGAGGGCCGTGAAGACCTGTCGCTGCGTATCGCGGTGCAGCCCGGTGGCTGCTCCGGCCTGCGCTATGAGCTCTACTTCGATGACCGCGCTCTGGACGGCGACGTGCTCCGTGAGTACCACGGCGTCAACGTGGTCACCGACCGGATGAGCGCCCCCTATCTCGGCGGTGCGACCATCGACTTCGTCGACACCATCGAGAAGCAGGGCTTCACCATCGACAACCCCAACGCGGGCGGCTCCTGCGCCTGCGGTGACAGCTTCCACTGAGCCACACCGGCGCCGGACCGAGGCGCCCGAGATCCCTCCCGGGACGATGAGTTAGGTTACTGACCAGTCGTCGACCCGGGAGGGATTTTCATGCAGGTATCGGGCAGGACCGCGCTGGTCACCGGAGGGGCTTCCGGCCTCGGGCTGGCGACGACGAAGCGACTCACCGAGGCGGGTGCCCGCGTCGTCGTCCTCGACCTCGACTCCGACACCGCCCGCGGCAACCTCGCCGAACTCGGCGACGCCGTCACCTTCAGCCCCGGCGATGTCACCAGCGAGGCCGATGTGCAGCGCGCCGTCGACACCGCCGTCGAACTCGGCGACTTCGCGATCGTGCAGAACTGCGCCGGCATCGGTACGCCGGGCCGCGTCTATTCGGCGAAGAAGCAGGAGCCGCACGCGCTCGATCTGTTCCAGCGGGTCATCAACATCAACCTGGTCGGCACCTTCAACGTGATCCGGCTGGCCGCCAAGGCGATCATCGAGCACACCGAGACCGATGCCGAGGACCGCGCGGTGATCATCAACACCGCCTCCGTCGCCGCCTACGACGGCCAGATCGGCCAGGCGGCGTACTCGGCCTCCAAGGGCGGCATCGTCGGCATGACCCTGCCGATCGCCCGCGACCTGGCGCAGTTCCGGATCCGGGTGGTGACGATCGCGCCGGGGCTGTTCTGGACCCCGCTGTTCGCCGGCCTCGATGAGAAGGCGATCGAATCCCTGGGTCAGCAGACCCCGCATCCGGCCCGGCTCGGCGACCCCAGCGAGTACGCCCTGCTGGCGACCCAGATCATGGAGAACCCGATGCTGAACGGCGAGGTGATCCGCCTCGACGGTGCGGTCCGGATGGCGCCGCGCTGACGTATCCCGAGCGGGTACGCCTCAGAGCAGCTCGAGCAGGGTGGCGTTCGCCATCCCGCCGCCCTCGCACATGGTCTGCAGGCCGTATCGGGTGCCGGTGTCGCGCATCTGGTGCACCAGCTGGGTCATGATCCGCGCCCCGGAGGCACCCAGCGGATGCCCGATCGCGATCGCACCGCCGTTCGGGTTCAACCGGGCCGGATCGGCGCCGGTCTCGGCCAGCCAGGCCATCGGTACCGGGGCGAACGCCTCGTTCACCTCATAGATCCCGATCTCATCGAGGCCGACCCCCGAACGCTGCAACAGCTTCGCGGTCGCCGGGATCGGGGCGGAGAGCATCATCACCGGGTCGTCGCCGGCGAGCACCCCGGTGTGGAACCGCGCGATCGGCGTACACCCCAGCTCCTTCGCCTTCGCCGAGGTCATCATCAGCAGCGCGGCCGACCCGTCGGAGATCTGCGAGGCGTTGCCGGCATGCACCGTGCCACCCTCCTCCTCGGGGGTGAACACGGTCTTCAGCTCGGCCAGCGACTCCACCGAGGTGCCCCGGCGCAACCCCTCGTCGACGCTCAGCGATCCACCGTCCGGCAGCGGGACCTCGACGTACTGCCCGGCCAACCGCCCCGCGTCGATCGCGTCGGCCAGCTTGGCGTGCGAGGCCGCCGCGAACTCGTCCTGCGCCTGCCGGGAGAGCTGCCAGCGCTGCGCCATCATCTCGGCACCGATGCCCTGGTTGAACCCCTTGACGTCGTAGCGCTCCAGCAGCTCCGGTGGGTTCGGATTGCCGAGTTCCTTGTCCTTCATGGTGGAGAACATCGGGATCCGGGTCATCGACTCGACACCGCCGGCGACCACCACGTCGTACGCCCCGGAGATCAGTCCGGCGGCGGCGAAGTGCACCGACTGCTGCGAGGACCCGCACTGCCGATCGATCGTGGTCCCCGGCACCGACTCCGGCCAGCCGGCGGTCAGCACCACATTGCGGCCGATGTTCGCGGTCTGCTCGCCGACCTGGGAGACGCACCCCCAGATCACGTCATCGACCAGACCCGGGTCGAGGTCCGCGCGGCGCGCCAGCTCCTGGAGCACCAGCGCGGACAGATTGACCGGATGCACCCCGGCCAGGCTGCCCTTGCGGCGCCCGACCGGGGTGCGTACGGCCTCGACGATGACGGCATCACGATCGCTCATGCCCTCACCGTAGTGGTGACGTGCCGGTTGATGTCAGGGTTGGCGGCGTTCCTCCTGCACCGCGTCGTCCACCTTGCGCTCCAGCTTGTTCAGCTGCCGCGCGGCGGCGTCCCGGCCACCCAGCCCGTAGGCCAGCGCGGCCGCGGCGGCACCGCCGACGACCAGTGCGCCGAAGGCGAGGTTGACGATCGAGTCCGCCAGCCCCATGTATTTCAGACCCATCGCGGCGAACAGCACGATCGTCGCCCACCGCACGATCTGGGCGACCGGGCCGCCACCGATGGTGCGGGCGAGCAGCCCGGCGAGGAAGATGCCGGCCGCGATCACCACGCCGCCGAAGAGCACCCGGCCGCCGAGCGCCAGGATGGCGTTCAGCATCTCGGTGATCTGCGGGAAGTTCAGCATCCGGGTGGCCGCGATGCCGAAGAACAGCACGATCGCGACCTGCACGATCCGGGTGATCACGGTGACCGCGTTCGCGCCGTCGATGCCGAGCTGGCCGATGGTCCGCTCCAGCCCGAAACCGCGCATCATCGAGTCCAGCAGACCGCCGATGAAGCGGGCGATGATCACCCCGATGGCCAGCAGGATGCCGGCGCCCAGGATCAGCGGGATGGCGTCCAGGATCGTCGACAGCATCTGGGTGGCCGGCTCGGAGATGGCCTGGATGGCCAGCACCTGCAGGGCCGCGATCGACATCACCACGATGATCAGCGCGTAGAGGATCTGGCCGACCAGGTTCGAGATCTGCATGCCACCGGCCGGGCCGCCACCGGGACCGCCCGCGGGGCCGCCGGCCGCCGGGCCGCTCGGCATCCGCCGGGTGGCGCCGGTCTCGGGATCGACGGTCGCCGGATCCTGCTGGGCGTACTGGGGATCACCCTGGGCGTACTGACCCCGCTGGGCGGAGCCCTGCGTCGCGCGGCGGCTCAGGCTCTGCAGCCGCTCATCCACCCGGGTGCCGCGCAGTGCGGCGGTCACCAGTTCCCGGACCACCCGGGCCAGCATCACGCCGACGATGAAGATGACGGCAGCCCCCAGCACGCGCGGCAGGGCGCCGAGCACCCCGGCCAGCAGCGACTGGATCGGGCCGAGCACCTGGGTCAGCTCGAACAGGTTGAGGATCGCGGTCAGTCCCAGCAGCCAGACGATCAGCGATCCGACATTGCCCAGCGACTCGGCGAGGGAATGGTTCCCGCCGCCGGAACGCTGCAGCACCTTCACTCGGCCGAGCAGCTTGCTCAGCAGACTCTTGACCACCCGGGCCAGGATCCAGGTGATGATCAGGATCACGATCGCGGCACCGGCCTTGACGGCGATACCGGACCAATCGAAGTTGTTCATGGCCACTCCCTTCTCTGAAATGCACGGTGCGCACCCCCGAAATCGCGTGACTTCGGTCACACGAGCGGTTCAATGCTGGCATCAGGTCTGACCTTTGGAAAGCCCCATATGAAAGGGGCAGCCCGATCGACGGGGGAGCGGGCGAGCGGCGGCTGATAGCCTCACAGCCCCCAGGATCGAGGAGGGTCATGGAGATCGGGATGCCGCTGAATTACAGCGGTGGCTTCCGCGAGGCGGCCGACGAATTGTTGGATTTCGAGGCCGCGGGCCTGGGCATCGTGATGATGCCGGAGGCGTACAGCTTCGATGCGGTGAGCGCGCTCGGATATCTGGCCGCCCGCACCGAACGGGTACGCCTGGCCTCGGGAATCCTGAATGTCTATTCGCGTACGCCGGCGCTGCTGGGGATGACCGCGGCCGGTCTCGACCACGTCTCCGACGGCCGGTTCGTGCTCGGTATCGGCGCCTCCGGCCCGCAGGTGGTCGAGGGCTTCCACGGCCTGCGCTACGACGCCCCGCTGGGGCGTACCCGGGAGGTCGCCGAGATCTGCCGGATGGTCTGGCGGCGGGAACCGCTGCAGTACGCCGGCAAGTACTACACGTTGCCGCTGGATGCGGAACACGGTGGTTCCGGGCTGGGCAAGCCGCTGAAGCTGATCAACCATCCGCTGCGCGAACGGATCCCGATGGTGCTGGCGGCCATCGGGCCGAAGAATGTCGCCCTGGCCGCCGAACTGTTCGAGGGCTGGCAGCCGGTCTTCTTCGCCCCCGAGCATGCCGAGGCCGCCTTCGGTGACTCGCTGGCCGCCGGCCGCGCGAAGCGGGCGCCCGAGCTGGGCGAGCTGCAGATCCTGGTCGACACCACCTGCTGCATCACCGACGACGAACGGTTGCGGGCCAAGGTGCTCGCCGGGGTGCGCGACCACGTGGCGCTCTACGTCGGCGGGATGGGTGCGAAGGGCAAGAACTTCTACAACGCGCTCGCGGTGCGCTACGGCTATGCCGACGCCGCCGCCGAGATCCAGGACCGCTACCTCGCCGGTGACAAGCTGGGCGCGGCCGCGGCGGTGCCGGAGGACCTGCTGCACCAGGTGGCCCTGGTCGGCGACGCCGATCATGTCGCGAAGCGGGTCCGGGCGTTCGCCGACGCCGGGGTGACCACACTCAACGTGCAGCCGATCGCCGGTGACCACGCCGGCCGGGTCGCGACCGTCGAGGCGCTGGCCGCGATGGCCCGCTGATGGGAGGAATCTGATGGCTCTGGTCGACTACGAGTACGCCGACGGCGCGGCCTGGCTGACCCTGGCCGACCCGGACCGCGGCAATCTCGTCACCGCCGACTCCACCGCCGAACTGGCCGCCGCCGTCCGCCGGGCCGACCGCGACCGTGCCCGGGTGATCGTGCTGCGGGCCAGCGGTCGATTCTTCAGCGTCGGTGGTGATCTGGGCAGCTTCGCCGACGCACCGGATCTGCCCGCCCACCTGGACGATCTGGCGACCGCGATGCACCGGGTGATCGCCGACCTGCAGCGCAGCCCCGCGATCGTGGTGACGGTCGTCCAGGGGACGGCCGCCGGCATCGGCTTCCCGCTGGCCGCCGCCGGTGACCTGGTGATCGCGGCCGACACCGCCCGGTTCACCCTCGGCTACACCCGGATCGGGCTGCCCGGGGATGGAGGCACCGGGTTGTTGACCCGCAGCCTCGGCCTGCACCGCACCCTGGCGCTGGTGCTGCTCAACGACCGGTTGACCGCCACCGAGGCCCAGCAGGCCGGTCTGGTGGCGCGGGTCTTCCCGGCCGACGAACTCGACGAGCGGGTCGCCGACCTGGTCGCCGCGCTGGCTGCCGGATCGGCGAGCGCCCAGGCCGCCGCGAAACGGCTGGTACGCAGCGCCGCGGCCGATGACGTGGAGTCCCGGCTGGCGGCCGAGGCCCGGGCGATGACCGCGGCCGGCGGCACGCCGGATGTCCGCGAGGGTGTCGACGCGTTCCTGGGCAAGCGGGAACCGCGTTTCGGGAGCGGCGAGTGAGCCTCCGGCTCGGCCGGCACGAATACGGCCCGCACGCGCGCCTGGTGATGGCGATCGTCAACCGCACCCCCGACTCCTTCTATGACAAGGGCGCCACCTGGGCCGACGCCCGGGCCTTCGACCGGGTCGCCGAGGTGGTCGACCAGGGCGCCGACATCATCGACATCGGCGGGGTGAAGGCCGGCCCCGGTGACGACGTGGAGATCGCCGAGGAGCAGCGCCGGGTGGTCGACTTCACCGCCCGGGTGCGGGCGGCGTACCCGGATCTGGTGATCAGTGTCGACACCTGGCGCGCCGAGGTGGGCCGCGCGGTCTGCGCCGCCGGCGCCGATCTGCTCAACGATGCCTGGGGCGGTGCCGATCCGCGGCTGGCCGAGGTGGCCGCCGAGTTCGATGTCGCGATGGTCTGCGCCCACACCGGCGGCGCCATCCCGCGTACCCGGCCGCATCGCGTCGAATACGAGGACGTGGTCGCCGCGGCGATCGCCGACACCGTGGGCCAGGCCGAGCGTGCGGTCGCCATCGGGGTGGACCGGCGGCGGCTGCTGATCGACCCCGCGCACGACTTCGGCAAGAACTCCTTCCACTCCCTGGAGCTGACCCGCCGGCTCGACGAGCTGGTCGCGACCGGTTGGCCGGTGCTGGTTTCGCTGTCCCACAAGGATTTCATCGGCGAGGCGCTGGACCGTCCCGTCGACCAGCGGCTGATCGGCACCCTGGCCAGCACCGCGGTCTCGGCCTGGCTGGGCGCGAGCGTCTACCGGGTGCACGATGTCGCCGAGACCCGGCAGGTGCTCGACATGGTCTCGGTGATCACCGGCCAGCGACCGCCGGCGCGCGCGATCCGGGGCCTGGCATGAGGGCGCGGCCCGAGGGTGACGCGTGATCAGCGGGGTGGTCTTCTGGCCACAGCCGCCGCTGCTGCTGCCCGAGTACGCCTCGGCGGCCGACCTGGGTGCCGCGGTACGCCGGGCCGCGTTCGAGGCGCTCGCCGCCGTCCGGCCCGAGTCCGGGCCGGTGCTGCTGCTCACCGGTGCCGAACGCTGCGCGCCGCTGGGGGAGCGGGTCGCCCGTGCCCTGCTGCAGCAGGCCGGGGTCGGTGAGCCGGATGCGGTGATCCGGGTAGCGGTCGATGCCGACGCCGCGGCGGTGGCCGAGGCCGCGGACCGGGTGCGCGCGGCCGCGGCCGCGGTCGACGGGCCGGTGACCTTGCTGGTGGCCGGGGACGGTACCGCCCGGGCCAGCGTCGGCGCCCCCGAGCGGGCCGATCTCGAGACCCGGGCCGCCGACGAGCGGATCGCCGCCGCCCTGGCCGCCGCCGACCCGGCGCCGCTGGCCGCGCTGACGGCGAGCGAGGGTGCCGAGTTGCTGATCTCCGGCCGGCTGCCCTGGCAGGCGGCCGCGGCAGCGCTCACCGGGCGGAGGCCGCGGTCGGCGTACGCCTGGTTCGACTGCCCCTACGAGGTGGGTTATCACGTGGCCGCCTGGCGGATGACGGAGTGAGAGATGGCGATTGACCTGCGCACCCTGATGGGACCGGCCGGGCTGCCGGCCGACCTGGATGAGTCCGGGCTGGCCGAGGCGTACGCCTGGCAGGAGGGTGTCCGTGCCCTGATGCTGACCACGATGGACGGGGTGGTGACCGGTTCCGACGGCCGCAGCGGTTCGCTGGGCACCCCGGCCGACCGGGCGGTGTTCGAACTCAACCGGCGGCTGGCCGATGCGATCGTCGTCGGTGCCGGCACGGCCCGCACCGAGGACTACGGCCTGCCCGAGGACGGTCAGCTGCTGGTCGTGGTGAGCCGCCGGGGTGAGCTCCCGGTTCGGTTGCGGACCGAGGCCGCCGAGGTCGCCGAACCGCGGTTGGTGCTCGCGGTCGGTGACGAGGCGGACACCGCGGCCGCCGAGGAGTTGCTGGGTGCCGAGCGGATCTGGCGCTGCCCCGGCCGGAGCGGGGTCGACCCGCGGATGCTGCACCGCAGATTGCGTGATGCTGGTCACCAACGGATCCAGCACGAGGGCGGTCCGGGCCTGCTCACCGGCTGGCTCGCGGCGGGGTTGATCGACGAGCTCTGCCTGACCCAGGTGCCCCGGCTGGCCGGGGCGGGCGTACGCCTGATCTCAGGCCCGGTGGGGGAGGCGAGCTGGTCGCCGGTGCTGCTGCTCGCCGAGGACGGCGCGCTGATCGGCCGGTGGCGTCCGCAGCGGGGCGATTCGACACCCGGTCACGGCTGAATCACGGAGTCCGGGAGCGGCCCCCGCGCCGGTCTGAGCGGTGGTCGATCTGCGATACTGTGGCACACGACCGGCCCAGTCCTGGAAGGGCCGGGAGCGAGGGGGTGTGACAACCCCAGGGAAAGGGCGTGACGTGAGTCTGTTGAGGTCGCTTCCTCGGCGCCGCGTACGGCTGGCCGGAGCTGGTTTGCTCGGCCTGGTCGTCCCCGGCCTGAGCGGTTGTGCTGCCGCTGGTCCCGGGCAGGGACGTCTGTTCGGCCTGCCGCCGGGGAACACCGAGCAGGGACCGCTGATCAGCAACCTGTGGGTCGGCGCGTGGATTGCGTGCCTGGTCGTCGGCGCCATCGTCTGGGGACTGATGTTCTGGGCCTTCGCGCGGTATCGGCGCCGGAACAGCCGTGAGGTGCCGCGGCAGACGCGCTACAACCTGCCGATGGAGATCATGTACACGGTGGTTCCGTTTCTGATCATCGGGGTGCTGTTCTTCTACACGCTGCAGACCCAGGACAAGCTCCTCGCCAAGGAGCAGCCGACCCCTTCGTCCAACACCGTCACGGTCGTCGGACAGAAGTGGTCGTGGACGTTCAACTATTCGGACGCCCAGGTCTGGGAAGCCGGAACCATCGAGCGCACTCCCGATCTGTATCTGCCGGTCAACGAGACCACCACCTTCCAGTTGCGCAGCCCCGATGTGATCCATTCGTTCTGGGTGCCGTCGTTCTACATGAAGATGGACGTCATCCCGGGCCGGAACAACAGCTTCCAGGCGACCCCCAACAAGGAGGGTGTGTTCTCCGGGAAGTGTGCCGAACTGTGTGGCACCTACCACTCCGCGATGCTGTTCAACGTGCACGTGGTGCCGCGCGCCGAATACGACAAGAAGATGGCTGAGTTGCGGGACCGGGGGCAGACCGGGGAGAACCTGGGATCCCAGGGAGCCAACGAATTGGCGCAGGCCAAGAAGGAAGGTGAGTGATGACCACCGCGGAACGGATCTCGGACGCGACCAGCGCTGCTGCTCCTGCGGATCGCGGCCTCGGCGCCGCGATCATGGACATGCTGTCCACGACCGACCACAAGCTGCTCGGCAAGATGTACATGGTCACCGCGTTCATCTTCTTCCTGCTCGCGGGGCTGATGGCGCTCGGTATCCGTGCCGAGCTCGCCTTCCCGGGCATGCAGTTCATGCAGCTGGAGACCTTCAACCAGCTGTTCACCATGCACGGCACGGTGATGCTGCTGATGTTTGCGACACCGATGTTCTCGGGATTCGCGAACGTTCTCATGCCGCTGCAGATCGGTGCCCCCGATGTGGCCTTCCCGCGGCTGAACGCATTCTCCTTCTGGGTGTATGTGGTCGGTTCGTTGATCGTGATGTCCAGCTTCCTCACCCCCGAGGGCCCGGCCTCCTTCGGCTGGACCGCCTACACCCCGCTGTCCAATCGGGTCAACAACCCGGGCGTCGGCGGTGATCTGTGGCTGATGGGCCTCTATCTGGTCGGCCTGTCCTCGATCCTCGGCGCGGTGAACTTCGTCACCACCATCATCCTGCTGCGCGCCCCCGGCATGACGATGTTCCGGATGCCGATCTTCACCTGGAACACCCTGGTCACCTCGATGCTGGTGCTGATGGTGTTCCCGGTGCTGGCCGCCGGCCTGCTGGTGCTGGAGTCGGATCGCCGACTCGGTACCCACGTCTTCGACGCGGCCAACGGCGGACCGATCCTGTGGCAGCACCTGTTCTGGTTCTTCGGTCACCCCGAGGTCTATGTGCTGGCGCTGCCGTTCTTCGGCGTCATCACCGAGATCCTGCCGGTGTTCAGCCGCAAGCCGGTCTTCGGCTATGTCGGTCTGGTTGGTGCGACCCTGGTCATCGCCGCACTGTCGATGGCGGTCTGGGCGCACCACATGTTCGTCACCGGTGCGGTCTCGCTGCCGTTCTTCTCCTTCATGACGATGCTGATCGGGATTCCGACCGGTGTGAAATTCTTCAACTGGATCGGCACGATGTGGCGAGGATCGGTCAGTTTCGACACGCCGATGCTCTGGTCGGCGGGCTTCCTCACCACGTTCCTGTTCGGCGGTCTGACCGGCATCATCCTGGCCTCCCCGCCGATGGACTTCCAGGTCTCCGACACCTACTTCGTGGTCGCGCACTTCCACTACGTGCTGTTCGGCACGGTGGTGTTCGCGATGTTCGGCGGCTTCTACTTCTGGTGGCCGAAGATGACCGGCAAGATGCTGAACGAGACGCTCGGCAAGGTGCACTTCTGGATGCTGTTCGTCGGCTTCCACACCACCTTCCTGGTGCAGCACTGGCTCGGCATCGAGGGCATGCCGCGGCGGTACGCCGACTACCTGCCCAACGAGGGCTTCACGCTGCTGAACCAGATCTCCACGGTCGGCGCGTTCATGCTCGGCATCTCCTTCCTGCCGTTCTTCTGGAACGTCTGGATCACCCGCAAGTCGCCGAAGGTCACCGTCGACGACCCGTGGGGCTGGGGCCGTTCGCTGGAGTGGGCGACCTCCTGCCCGCCGCCGAAGAAGAACTTCAACTCGCTGCCGCGGATCCGCTCCGAGTCGCCGGCCTTCGATCTGCACCACCCGGAGATCGCCGAGATGGAGTACGCCGACAACGGCACCGACAATCTGGCGGACGGGCCCGACGATCGCGGTCGGGCGGGGCTGCTGCGGCAGCGCATCGCGGCCGGCGGCGGTTCGGAAGCCAGTATCGATCCCGATGAGAAGGAGAAGAGGAGCACCCAGTGAGGACCGAGTACAAGATCTTCATCCCGCTGGGCCTGTTCTTCGTCGTCTGCACGGTCGCGTACTACTTCTTCGGCCGGGTCGACGGCGGCCAGCTGGAGTGGGTCGGGCTGGCGGCGCTGGCGCTCACCTCGCTGATGGTGCTGCAGATCGGCGTCTTCCTCTGGGTCACCGCCCGCAAGATGGACCCGCGGCCGGAGGACCGCTCCGATGGCGATGTGGTGGAGGGTGCCGGTGACATCGGTTTCTTCCCGCCGCGCAGCCTGTGGCCGTTCATCGCGGCGGTCACGGCCGGCCTGGTCTTTCTCGGCCCGGTGTTCGGGTGGTGGCTGACCGCTCTCGGTGTCGGCTTCGGCGCCCTGGCGGTGGCCGGCTGGGTCTACGAGTACTACCGCGGTGACTACTCGCACTGAGCCGCGGCGTACCGCCTGACGAACACGGAAACGGCGTCCGACCTTCGGGTCGGACGCCGTTCTTCGTTGTGCGGCAGGGTTTCCGGTCAGCGCCGGCGGCGGCGACGGTTGCGGGAACGGCCCGGGGTGGATCCGGCCTTCGCCTGATCGGCCGGCTGCTGCTTCTGCTTCTGCTGTTTCTGCTGCTTCTGCTGCGGCTGGGGCTGGGCGACCTCGAGCGGGCCGGGGAGGGTGCGCTCACCGGGCGCCAGTTCGGTCAGCGCCGGGTGCTCGATGCTGTCCACCCGGGTCGTGGTCGGCTTGATCCCGGCGGCCCGGACCAGGGCGCGGACGTCGCGCTGCTGGTCGCTGGTCATCAGGGTCACCACGGTGCCGGCGCTGCCGGCGCGCGCGGTACGCCCCGAACGGTGCAGGTAGGCCTTGTGCTCGACCGGCGGGTCGGCATGGATCACCAGCGCGACGTCGTCGACGTGAATGCCGCGGGCCGCGATGTCGGTCGCGACCAATGCGGTGGCCCGGCCCTCGTGAAAGGCGGCGAGATTGCGGGTCCGGGCGTTCTGACCGAGGTTTCCGTGCAACTCGACGGCCGGAACACCGCCATTGTTCAGCTGGCGGGCGAGCGCCTTGGCGCGGTACTTGGTCCGGGTGAAGATGACCGTCCGCCCGGGCGCACTGGCCAGATCGACCAGCACCGGGAGTCGCTGCTCGGAGTCGATGTGCAGCACGTGGTGGGTCATTGCCGCCGGCGGTGCGGTCGCCGAGTCGGCCTCGTGGGTGACGGGGTCGTGCAGGAACTGCTTGGCGAGGCCGTCGATCGCCTTGTCCAGGGTCGCGGAGAACAGCAGCCGCTGACCGCTGGACGGGGTGCGCTGCAGCAGTCGGCGGACCGGCGGCAGGAAGCCGAGATCGGCCATGTGATCGGCCTCGTCGAGGACGGTGACTTCGACCTGGTCGAGGCTGCAGTGGCCCTGTTTGATGAGGTCTTCGAGCCGGCCGGGGCAGGCGAGCACGATGTCGACGCCGTTGCGGAGCGCGGTCACCTGCGGGTTCTGGCCGACGCCGCCGAAGACGGTGCGGGTGGTGAGGCCGGCGGCCTTCGCCAGCGGTGCCAGCGATTCCTCGATCTGGCCGACCAGTTCGCGGGTCGGGGCCAGGATCAGCGCGCGCGGTGCCCGCGGGCGGGCCGGCCGGCCGCCGCTCAGGCGGGCCACCAGCGGCAGCAGGAAGGCGTAGGTCTTGCCGGAGCCGGTGCGGCCACGGCCGAGCACATCGCGGCCGGCGAGGGAGTCCGGCAGGGTGGCGGTCTGGATGGGGGTCGGGTTCTCGATGCCGAAGCCGGTGAGAACGTCGGTCAGGCGTGCGGGCACGCCCAGGTCAGCAAAGCTGGTCAAGGGAGATCAATCGCATTCTGTAGGAATCGTCTCGCCGACGGTCTGGCACCCGGGCTCGGGGCGGACCTCACATGGAGCCGATGCGACCCGAGAAACCGGGAGGCAGTGCTGCGACATGCGGACAACTCGCGGCGAGAGCACGACGAGTTATGGGTCCAACCTATCGCATCTGCCAAGCCGGAGCCGAATCGTGCGCTCGGAGAAGGGATCGACTGAGTGGGGGTGGATGGGGTACCACGGGAGGAACGTCAGTGAGGAGCCGAGATGAGCCCAGCCAATGACGGCATGGAGCGAACACGACGGCCGTGGTTCCGTGACCACGGCCTGCTACTGGCCAATCTGATCCTGTTCGCGATCTTCTTCGGCGGCATGATTCTGAGCGGTGCGGCCGCGTACGACGCCGATCAGGTCAGACACGGCCAACCGGCCACCGGGTTGCTGGCCTATCTGATGAGCAGTGATTTCGTCGAGGCCACCTTCGAGAACTGGGAGAGCGAGTTCCTGCAGATGGGTGCCTATGTGGTGCTCACCGCGCACCTGTTCATGCGTGGTTCGTCGGAGTCGAAACCGAGTGATCAGGCCGC
This sequence comes from Enemella evansiae, assembly GCF_004362375.1. Lineage (NCBI taxonomy): Bacteria > Bacillati > Actinomycetota > Actinomycetes > Propionibacteriales > Propionibacteriaceae > Enemella > Enemella evansiae. The sequence continues at coordinate 603 of NZ_SNXA01000003.1, read as the reverse complement.
CGAGCAGGACGAGGACCCGGCCGGGCACCGGGATGATCCGGATGCGCCCTGGCCGGTGCGTCGCGGTGGCTGGTGGCTGTGGGTGTACGAGCGGTCGTTGGCGATCCTGTTCGGGGTGCTGTTCTTCGGGTCGATGTTGGCGCACGCCCTCGGCGGGTCGGCGGCCTACAACGAGGTGCTGTCGGAGCATGGCCTGCCCGAGCTGAGCTGGTGGGCCTATCTGGGGACCGCGCAGTTCTGGTTCGAGTCCTTCCAGAACTGGCAGTCGGAGTTCCTCGCGGTCGCGGTCATCGTCGGCGCGTCGGTCTACCTGCGGCATCGCGGTTCGGCGGAATCCAAACCGGTAGCACCGCACTCCGCGACCGGCGGGTGACGAGCGAAGGGGGAGTGGCATGTACGAGCGTGTGTCTCACGTTCCTCGAGTAGGTCGCGCAGCGACCGCGTCTCTCACGTTCCTCGAGTAGGTCGCGCAGCGACCGTGTCGAGAGGTGCGGGGGGTGGTTGCTCATCTCGACACAGTGAGGATGGTGGTGGGGGTCCGGTGGCCTTGGGGATGATGTCTTTGGGGTCTGGGTTGTTCGTTTGACCGATCTCGACACTGGC
>NZ_SNXA01000002.1:0-34125 GCF_004362375.1 Enemella evansiae | reverse complement strand
GCCAGTGTCGAGATCGGTCAAACGAACAACCCAGACCCCAAAGACATCATCCCCAAGGCCACCGGACCCCCACCACCATCCTCACTGTGTCGAGATGAACAGGCGTGTCGAGATGAGCAGGCGTCCAGACGAGTCAGCCGCCGAACGCCCGGTGCAGCACCAGCGCGAGCCCGGTGCGATCGCGCTGCTCGAGTTTGCGGAGCAGGGTGGAGACATGGTTCTTGACGGTGCCCTCGGCGAGCACCAGCTCGGCCGCGATCTCGGCATTGGTGAGACCGCGGGCCACTCGTTCGGCGACCAGCCGTTCGGTCCGGGTGAGCGCCGCCAGCGGATCGTTTCGGTCGGCGGATTCTCCACCGGACAAGGCGATCCGGGCGATCCGAGGATCGATCACCACACCCCCGGTGGCCACCTCGCGGATCGCCTCGGCGAGCCGGTCGGTGGAGACGTCCTTGAGCAGGAAACCGGCCGCGCCCGCACCCAGCGAGCCGAGCACCACGGCCTCGTCGTCGAAGGTGGTGAGCACCAGCGCCGGCAGGCCGGGATGGCGTTCGGCCAGTGCCGCAACGAGTTCCAGGCCGTCCATTCCCGGCATCCGGGCATCGGTGAGCACGACATCGGGACGGCAGCGCGGCAGCACCGCCAGCGCCTCCCGGCCGTCGGCCGCCTCGCCGACGACCTGGAGACCGTCGGCGGTCTCCAACAGCATCCGCAGTCCGCGGCGCAGCAGCTGCTGATCGTCCACGACCAACAATCGGATGGTCACGCGGCGGCCTCCGGGAGGCTCCCGGTGAGCACCACACCGCGTGCGTCGCTGCGGGCGGAGAAGCTGCCGCCGAGCTGCTCGGCGCGCTCGGCCAACGACCGCAACCCGAAGCCGGGTTGGGTTTCCGCGAGTTCGGTACCGCGTTCGGCGCCGTTGTCGCCGATCTCGATCTCGACGCCCCGGTCGCGCCAGTGCACGGTGATCTCCACCCGGTCGGCGGTGGAGTGCCGCAGCACATTCGTCAGCCCCTCCTGCACCAGCCGGTAGGCGAAGAGCGAGGCGGCGTGGCCGAGTGGCTGCTCGATGCCGCGCTGGCGTACCACCACCTCCAGTCCGGTGCCGCGGAAGCTGTCCGCGATCGCTTCGAAGGCAGCGATTCCGGAGAGATTCGCCTCGCGCGGTGGGTTCAGTGCCCGGACCCAGCGCCGCATGTATGCCATCGCATCGCGGGCCTGTTCGCAGGCCTGGCCGACTTCGGCGTACGCCGCCCCGGGTTCGCGCTCGTGGATCCGTTCGGCGTACTCAAGACTCATCCCGATCAGCGTCAGCCGATGTCCGAGCCCGTCGTGCAGTTCGCGGGCCGAGCGGGCGCGTTCGTCGGCGAGCATCAGCTCCTTCTCCACATGGGTGGCGGCGCGGAGTTCGCCGAGGAGCCGTTGGTTGGTACGCCGTTCGGCGGCCAGTTCGCGGAGCAACTGCCCGAGCACCAGCCCGAGCCCGCCGAGGACGGTCAGCGAAACGAGTTCGAGCAGCAGGAATGCCAAGCTGCGTTGGACGAGGACCATCGTCACGGTCGCCACCAGAGCGTAGACCGCGAGACCTGCGATGCCGTACCAGAGACCGTTGCTGGCGATGACCAGACTGATCGACAACAGGGTGAGCAGCAACGGCACCGCACCGCCACCACCGACCGCGGCCAGCGCGGAGGCGATCAGCATCAACTGGAGCAGCCGAGGGTCTCGCCACACCCGCCACGCGATCCAGCACAGCGCGACCAGGACACTGCCCACACAGCCGGTCACCAGCAACCAGAAGTACTGTCGCTGGGCCGCGAGCGAGGTGACCACGTTGAACAGCACGAGCACGCCGACGAGCACATCGAGCAGCACCAGCATCCGGCGTGACATTTTCATGGCTTCAGCCTAGGGACCCCGGGCCCGGTCGAGGAGTGACCGTGGTCATGGTTTCGGGGGCGGGGTCGTGACCCGGGCCAGCGGATCCGGCGGTCGCTCCGCGGCACGGTGGAGTCATGCCTGCAATCATCGAAACTCCCAACCCGTCCGAAACCAATGCCAGCACGAAGAAACCACGACTCCCCGGTTGGCTGCGCGCCGTGCTGGTACCGGTGTTGTTCATGGCGACCGTGATGGTCGTCCAGCTCGGTTACAGCGCCATCCCCGGGGTCACCGCGGCGATGTCCGATCCGAACAATCTGCTGCTGGTCGTGCTGTCGAATCTCGGCGGCGCACTGCTGGTCACCGTCGCGGTGCTCGGGGTGATCGCACTGCTGATGCGCCTGGTCGACCGCGCCCCGCTGCGGCGGATCGGCCTGGTCTGGACCCGGCACAGCCTGCCGGCGCTCGGACTCGGTCTGCTGATCGTCGTCGTGATCGGCCAGCTCGTCATGTGGGGCGGTCTGCTGGTCGGCCAGACTCAGCGAGTGACACTGCCGCCGGACCTGCTGTCGACCGGGATGATCGCGGCAACGATCGCGCTGGCACTGATCCGGGCGTTCCTGCTGCAGGGGATTCCGGAGGAGCTGTTCTTCCGGGGTTATCTGATGCAGGCCCTGGCGGAGCGGCCCCGGGTGGCCGCGCTGGCCTCGGCCGGTCTGTTCGCGGTGATTCACCTGGTCTCCAAGGGCGGTCAGCAGAATCTGGTGGACCGGTTGCTCTATCTGCTGATCCCGCTCGGGTTCGGGTTCCTGGCCGCGGCCCTGATGCTGCGCACCCGATCGATCTGGTCCGCGGTCGGCGTACACGCGGGTTTCCATGTATCGAACCTGATCGGCCAGTTCTCCGGGCTGGCACCCGAGGGACGGTACTTCTGGGTGGTCACCGGTCTGGTGCTGCTGTTGGCGGGGTTCGTCGTGCTGCGTGGCTATCGCGGTGACCGGGTGATCATCGATCGCTGAGGTCCGCCAGGTCGTACCAGTCCATGCCGCGCGCGGTCGCCCAGTCCCGGGCGGCCGCGCGCAGTGCGTCGGCGACACCGCGGTCGGCGTAGGCGTCGGGCACGAAGAGGCGTTCGGCGCGCAGCTCTCCCCCGCCGGTACGCCCGGGCCACGGCAGTGGTCGGATCCGGGCGGTGAGCAGCAGGCCGGCATGCTGGTTGTCGAGTTCGGCCCACCAGGCCGGGTGCTGGTCGCGGTATTCCCGCCAGGCGTCGACGAACCGGTCCATGAATCCCTGGCCCGGTTCGAGCCCCTCCGCCCGGGCGGCCTGGATCACCAGGGCCGCGACCAGCGGCGCATCGGCCTCACTCGCCTGACGGATCCGTGCCCCGGTCATACCCTGATCGTCCCACGTTCATCGACCAGGGCGCAGCGACCAGTACCCACGTTCATCGAGTAGGTCGCGCAGCGACCAGTACCCCGTTCATCGAGTAGGTCGCGCAGCGACCGTGTCGAGATGAACCAGAAAAAATCTCCTCAAACCTCTTGAGTTATTCGAACACGATGACTAATGTTGGATGTAGCAGATGAGAGGAGGTGACCACAGATGACCACCGAACGAGCCCAGGTCTTCGCCGCGATCCGCGCCGAAAGCGACACCATCGCCCAGGCCGAAGCACACCGGCTCGTCGGGATCGCCGCCGCCTGCGACACCTACTCCGGACTCAACACCCACACCGACGAACTCACCGCCCGCGTGCTGCACGGTGAACAGCTCGTGTTCCCCGGCGCGGACGGTACGCCCGGCATCACCGAGTTCTTCCACCTCGAGTTGGCGATGTCGCTGGGCAGTTCACCGGAGACCGCCGCAGGTCTGGACCGCCGACGTATTGAATCTGCGGCATCGGCATCCGATCCTGTGGCAGGCCACCTTGGACTGCGACATCCCCGTCTGGGTCGCCCGCGACATCTCCCGCGCCGCCCTGCACTTGAACTTCACCCAGGCCCGCGAATTCGACTCCCTCTGGTCACTCCGGCTGGTCAACCTCACCCCGAAACGAGCGGTGGCGACGACCGAGGCCCAGGTCGCGTTGATTCTCAACGACGACAAAGAAGCCGAACGCCAGGCCGCCAAGAAGCAACGCCGCGTCGAGTTCACCCCCAGCCGGAACACCCCGGGGATCACCGACCTCTACGCCAACCTCGACGCCGGTGACGCCGCACAGTTGAACGGCACCCTCGACCGCCTCGCCGACGTCTTGAAAGCCGGCGGGTCCACCGCCGGCCGTGACGAGCTCCGCGCCGAAGCCCTCGGCCATCTGGCCCACCCGGAACGGGCCCGGCAACTGCTGCAACCCTCGCTGTTCGATGGCGCGACCGTCACCCCTGGTGGTGATGTGGTCAACAAGCACGGTGAGATCGTCACACCCACCTCCGAGCGCTGCCGTCACGGTGCCGAATTGATCCTGCACATGAACTCCCGAGACCTCGCGAATGGCCGCGGTGGTGAAGGCGACGCGCTCGGACCGGTCACCCTCCAGCATCTGAAGGAGCTGCTGGCACAGTGCGGTGGGACCGTGAAGGTGCGGCCGGTGATCGACCTGGCCGCGCCGGTGATGGTGAACACCCACCGGCCCTCCGACGAGTTAGCGCAGCGGGTCAAACTGCGCGACCGGTATGTGATGTTCCCCCGATCGAATCGCAGTGCGTTCGGCCGCGGGATCGACCTCGATCACACCATTCCCGCACCGGAGGGGCCGACAAGCTCGGACAACCTGGGGCCGCTGAACCGGTCAGCCCACCGCGCCAGAACCCACGCCGGATTCACCCTCGAGCAACCCTCCCCGGGGGTGTTCCACTGGCGAACACCGGCAGGGCAGGAGGCTTGGGTCAGCCGCCACGGGACCTGGGAGCATCCACCGCCCGATCACCTGATCAACGACCCGGCCGCGTCCCTGTCCCGGACCGAGCAACTCCTCCGCGACACCCTCGGCAACGGGCGAACCCAGCTGGAGAAGGAACAGGCCGAAGCCGAACAAGCAGCCGACGAAGCCCGCGAACGCGAGCGACTCCGCCGCGCCCGCAAAGCACAACGCCTCCGCGACCTACGCCAAGCTGCCCGCGACCAGACCGACGCAGCGAACCGCATCGGAGCAGTCCGCGAAGCAGGCGAAGCGCCCGAAGAAGCCGGCTCCGCCGGAGTCCCAGCCTGCCCTGATTCCCAACCCAGGCTAGTTTTCCGGGTGACTCCGCACGCTCATCGAGTAGCTCGGCATGCGCAGCGAAGCGGAGCAATGCCGAGCGTGTCGAGATGAGCAACCTACCTCGCGGTTCCTCTCGACACGGTCGCTGCGCGACCTACTCGAGGAACGTGGATGGGACGCCCGCTCAGCCGAGGTGACCACCGTCAGGCGAGGCCGAGGGCCGCCCGCGGGTCACCGTTGAGCAACCAGTCGACCGTCTCATCGGCGATCGGTGGCAGCCCCGGGGTCTTGTCGGCATGGAGTTCCAGCAATCCCTCCCGGGCCTGGGCCGGGGTCCAGATCGGATAGTCCGAGCCGAACAGCAACTTGTTCACCACATCCCACTCCTGGGCCCGGATCAGCGCGCGGCGCCCGTCCGCCGGCCGCGCCCAGGCGGCCGACACGTCGGAGAACACGCGCGGATTCTTGCGGATCACCGCGATCGTCTCGCGCTGCCAGGGATGCCCCATGTGGGCGATGATCTGGGTGATCCCGGGGTGCCGGCGGGCGACCTCGTCCACGACCAGCGGGTTGGAAACCTCGAGCCTGCCCACCGGTGAGGGGGTCGCACCCATGTGCCAGAGCAGCACCAACCCGGCCTCCTCCACGGCCCGATAGAACGGGTCGAAGCGTTCGTCGCGCGGGTCGAACAGTGCCAGCACCGGATAGAGCTTGATCCCCCGCAACCCGTGCGCCACCCCATCGGCGAGCTGCTCCAACACGTCGTCATCGGTCGGATCCAGAGCCATGAAGCCGATCGTGTTCGTCGTCGTCCGCCGACAGAAGTCCGCGATGTATTCATGCGGCGAGGTCATCCCGACCGCGGTCGCCCGGATGCCGAAGACCAACGCCAGGTCGACCCCCTGCATCGCGGCGTCGTATGCCTCCGGGGTGGTGTCGACCCATTCGTGGCCATAGATCGGCTGCCAGTGGTCGTGCCACTCGCACCCCCAGTGCTCCGACAGCTGCGCGTGGGTGTGGACGTCGATCATCGAGTTCCCTTCGTCATCCGAATCACTGCTCCTGTTCCGTTCCCCGGTTCCGCATCGGCCGCCACCGGCCGGCCGCCGACCAGCACCAGCTCGATCCCCGCCGGCTCCATCCGTGGCCTGGTGAAGCTGGACCGGTCGGCGAGCCGCTGCGGATCGAGCACCACCAGATCCGCGACCGCACCCACCGCGATCCGGCCGCGATCCAGTCCGACCCGATCCGCGGGCGCCGACGTGCAGCGGCGTACCCCCTCGACCAGATCGGGCGCGAATTCGCTGAGATAGCGGGGAAAGCAGCCGAAGCTGCGCGGATGGGGTACGCCGCCAGCGGTCGCCCCGGTATCGGCCAACGCCTGCCCATCGGAGGCGACCACGGTCGCCGGATGGGCGAGCACCTGTCGCAGATCCTCCTCTGCGCGGCCGAAGGCGACCATCATCACCGCATTGTCGTGCTCAGCAAGCAGATCGAGGGCGAGTTCGGCAGCCGGGCGCCCCAGCTCGGCGGCACTCTCGTCGAGGATCCGACCGACCAGCGACTGATCCTCCCCGGGCATCGCGCAGATCATGATCTCGTCCCATCCGACCGGATTGTGCTCCCATTCGGCCGCGATCCGCTGCCGGGTCGCCGGGTCCCGCAGCAGCACCGCCCGCTGCCCACCCACCGGCAGCCAACCCGGCAGCAACTGCGCCAGCGGGGCGTTGCCGGCCAGATAGGGATAGATGTCCACGCCGATATCGAACCCATCGGACCGAGCCCGGTCGATCATCGCCAGCGCCTCACCGACGACACCGCGGTTCCGCCGCCCGACCGACATCAGATGCGAGATCTGGGTGCGGCACCCGGTCTCGCGAGCGACCGCGAGCACCTCGGCCACCGACTCCAGCAACCCATCGGTGTAGTCCCGGATGTGCCAGGCGAACAGCTTGTCCCGCTCGGTGACCACCTCGGCCAGCCCACACAGTTCTCGATGATCGGCGTGCTGCAGTGGCGGATAGATCAATCCGGTCGACAACCCGACCGCGCCCTGATCGAGGGCCTCGGCGAGCAGGTCCCGCATCCGCGTCAGCTCGGTGTCGGTGACCGGCCCCGCCACCCCCTGCCGTACGCCCCAGCGCAGCGGCAGGTGCGCGACGAGCGCCGCCACGTTCAGCGCCGGCCCCACCCGCTCCAGCGCGTCCAGGTAACCGGTCAGATCGGTCTGGTCCAGGCGTACCGCGGGATCCAGGTCGAGATAGGCGACCGCCGCGCGCATGCCCACCGGGTCCGCAGCGGGCCGGGGCACCACACCGAGCCCGCAGTTGCCGACCACCTCGGTGGTCACCCCCTGGCGCACCTTGCTCTGCCCGCGGGGATCGGAGAGCAGGGTCAGATCCGAATGGGTGTGGATGTCGACGAACCCGGGGCAGACGATCTTGCCGGCGACCTCCACCACCTCGGCATCGACCGCGGTCCCCGGTGGCAGCAACCCCGCGACCCGACCATCGGTGATCAACACCTCTGCCGGGATCGCCGGCGCCCCGGTGCCGTCGATCACACGGCCGCCGCGGAGCAGCAGCGACGCTGCTGGCGGGGGAACACCGGTGGGCATAATGTGGAACTCTATTCCATGACCGTTCGATCCCGCCAGAGGAGTCTCCATGGCCGAAGCCGTCCATCCCGCCGACATCCCGGCCCCGCCGGTACCACTCTCCCCCGGCATGCGCGCCGGTGACTTCATCTTCGTCAGCGGCCAGGTCGCCAGCCGTCCCGACGGCTCGGTGCTGGTCGGTGACTTCGCCCAGGAGGTGGAGCTCACCCTGGACAATGTCGAGGCGATCCTGAAAGCCGGCGGCGCCGGCCTCGGCGATGTGGTCAAGGTGAACGCCTGGCTCGGCAGCGCGTTGCACTTCACCCGCTTCAACGAGATCTATGCCCGCCGCTTCCCACAGCTGCCGCCGGCGCGGACCACGGTGGTGGTCGCCTTCGGCCATCCCGACGTGCGCGTGGAGATCGACGCGATCGCCCATCTCGGCCGGAACGCTTGACCGCTGGCGTGGAATAGCATTTCATGAATGTGTCGCGAGGGTTCCACCACGCGACCTCCTGCACTACGACGAAGTCGAGGTCTTGATGAGTGGCACCAGCGAATCCCCACGATCACAGGGAATCTGGGATCGGGCGCGTGCGGTGATCCCCGGTGGGGTGAACTCCGGCACCCGCGCCAACGGTGCCCCGCTCAGCCTGGCCGATGCCGAGGGGGCGTACGTCGTCGACGCCGACGGCCGGCGCTATCTGGACTTCCACGCCGCCTTCGGCGCGATCCTGCTCGGCCATCGACACCCCATCGTCGACGACGCCGTGGCGGCCAGCCGCGACGGGGTGGATCTGGTCGGTTACGGGGTCACCGAGACCGAGGTGCAGCTCGCCGAACTGCTCGCCCGGACCATCCCGAGCATCGAGCAGACCCTGCTGGTGAACACCGGCAGCGAGGCGGTGGCGTACGCCCTGCGGATCGCCCGGGCCCACACCGACCGGCGGCTGATCATCAAGGTGCAGGGCGGTTTCCACGGCTGGTCCGATGCGGTGGCCCGCAACGTGATCTCCGCCCCGGGCCGGGAATACGGCGACGATCCGATCTCGGCGGGGATCCTGCCCGAGGTGCTGGCCGCCACCCTGATCGCCGAATGGAACGACCTCGACTCGATCCGTCGGCTCTTCGACGAACATCCCGACCAGATCGCGGCGGTGATCGTCGAACCCATCCCGCACAACGTCGGTGCCCTGCTGCCCACCGACGGATTCCTGGCCGGCCTGCGGGAACTGACCAGCGACCGCGGCGCCCTGCTGATCTTCGATGAGGTGATCACCGGATTCCGGCACGCCCTCGGCGGCTATCAGAGCATCGCGGGCATCACCCCCGACCTGACGACCTTCGGCAAGGCGATGGGCAACGGGTACGCCACAGCGGGCGTCGGCGGCCCGGAACGGGTGATGCGGCAGGCCGATCCCGCCAAGGGCGGCGACGTGTCGGTGATGGGAACCTTCAACGGCAATCCGGTCTCCTGCGCCGCCAGCCTGGCCACGATCGGTTATCTGCAAGAACATCCGGACTTCTATGACCGCACCTACGCCTTCGGGGAACGGATGCGCAGCGGGCTGCGGCAGATCTTCGCCGAGACCGAGGTGCGGGCCACGGTCGCCGGCCACGGGGGCACGTTCACCATCTATTTCGGCATCGACCAGGCCCTGGGCTACCGCGACCTGGTGGCGTTGGACCGCGCCGCCTCGCACGCCTACCTGCGCGGCATGATCGACCGCGGCCACCTGCTGCTGCCGATGGCGATGAAGCGCAACCACGTGTCCGGGGCGTTCACCGAGGCCGACATCGAGGGTGCCCTGGCAGCGGCCCGGGACACGGCTGAGACACTGGCGGCAGCAGGTGAACTGCCCCGGACCGGGTCCTTGGCGCCGACCGGACAGACCGCCTGAAACCACACCGAGTAAGGAAACCATGCGCCTGTGCAGCTATCGCACCTCCGACGACGAGCTTCGTCACGGCAGGCTCGGTGACGACGAGCTGATCGACGACCTCGGCCCCGGGGACCTGTCGGCCCTGATCGCGTTGGGCTCCGACGGAACCCCGCCGGTCCGCAACACCGGGGACCGACTACGACTCGACGAGGCCACCCTGGTCGCACCGCTGCTCGACCCGCCGAAGATCCTCTGTGCGGCCTCGAACTACCAGGCCCACATCGACGAGGGGGGTGGGCAACTGGTCGACCCCGCGCGGACCAGCCCCAAGATCTTCACCAAGCCACACACCTCGCTGGCCGGGCCCGGTGATGTCTTCGAGATCCCCGAGATCTCCGCCGGGGCCGACTGGGAGGCCGAACTGACCGTGGTGATCGGCCGCGGCGGCCGGGACATCGCGGTCGAGAACGCGCTCGAGCACGTGTTCGGCTACACCGTCGGCAACGACATCTCGCTGCGGAAACTCGCGCTCGGCTTCGAGCGGGACACCGAGAACGCCTGGGTCGGCTTCTTCGATTGGCTGGAAGGGAAATGGGCCGATGGGGCCGCGCCGATCGGCCCGTGGATCGTGACCGCCGACGAGATCATCGACCCGCAGGCACTGGAGCTGACCCTGACCGTGAACGGGGAGCTGAAACAGCAGTCCAGCACCGGTGCGATGATCCACAGCTGCGCCGAGCTGATCGCCTTCTGCTCCCGGCTCTGCACCCTCTCCCCCGGCGACCTGATCATGACCGGTACCCCGGCCGGGGTCGGTGCCAGCACCGGCACCTTCCTGGTTGACGGGGACACCATGACCGCATCGATCGGCGGCATCGGCGATCTCACCACCCCGATCCGCGCCAAGACGGACCGGGCGAGCTGAGGCGTACGAATGGAGTGCTTCAGACCGGCGGCGTCAGTCGCGCGCGACCGCCCGCAGCGCATCCACCATCGCCGGATTGCTGCCCAGTTGCTGGGCGCTGTCGGAGAGCTGCTGCAGCAACCGCTTCTGCGCCGGCCCGGCGAACTCACCGGAGGCACCGGACAGGCTCAACGCGCCGATCGTGCCCCGGTCGTCGGTGACCAGCACCGCCAGGCAGGACAGCCCCTCGGCGTACTCGTTGTCATCGAAGGCGTAGCCACGACGGCGGATCCGACCCAGGTCGCGGCGCAGTGCCGCCAGGTCGGCGGCGGTCCGCCCGGTCGGGGTCGCCCACGGTTCGTCGGGGACATGCCGCTCGACATCCTCCGGCGCCAGATCCGACAGCAGCATCTTGCCCAGCGCGGTGCACCAGGCCGGCCCGTGCGAACCGACGGTGGCATCGAACCGCAGCGCCCGGTCGGGGCGCTCCACGGCCACGTGCAGCACCTCGGTGCCGTCGAGGATGGCGAGGTTGGCGGTCTGCCGGGACTGGCGGGCCAGGTCGGTCAGCTCGTCGTGCGCCAGCGCGCTGACATCCAGACCACCCAGGTAGGCCTGGGAGAGCGCCATCACCTGATGACCCAGCCGATAGGAGGGCTGCTCGTCCACCCGGACCAGGAAATCCTCCTGGACCAGGGCACTGAGCAACCGGACCAGCGTGCTCTTGGGCAATTCGCTGCTCTCGTGCAGCTCCGCCAGCGTCATCGGGCCGCGATGGGCGCCGATCAGCTGCAGCAGCCGCAGACCACGGGAGAGCGCCTGGGTGTGATAGTTGGCTGCGCTGCGCCCCTGGGTGGACGTCGCCATCCGCACTCCAATCGCCGAAGAGATCCACATGGCACGGTGTGCCACGTTGCTCGACACGATACCGAAACAACCGACGGGAGGACCCCTTGATCAGGGTCGGCATCATCGGGACCGGTTTCATCGCCGATTCCCATGCGGGAGCCATCGCCGGCAGTCCGCGTACCACGCTCACCGCGATCCACGACCGGGCACCCGAGGCGGCGCAGCGTTTCATCTCCCGCTGGGGTGGTGTCGCCATGCCCGATGCGGAGGCGCTGATCTCCTCGGCCGAGGTGGATGCGGTGATCGTCTGCACGCCCAACGACACCCACGTCGACCTGGCGATGACGGCCTGTCGGCACGGCAAGCATGTGCTGATCGAGAAGCCGATCGCGCTCGAACCGGTGAGCGCGCGGGCGATGACCGACGCCTTCGCCGCCGCCGGACTGGTCTTCCAGGCCGGGCACGTGCATCGGCACACCGATCTCGGCCGGGCGGTGCAGGACTGCATCACCAGCGGTGCGCTCGGCACGATCGAGGCGATCCGGATCGCGATCACCGGCGGGTGGATCTGGCCCGGTTGGCAGGGCTGGGTGCTCGACCATCAGCGCTCCGGCGGGCATGCGCTGCACAACGGCGTACACCTCTATGACCTGGCCTCGTGGTGGCTGCACTCGCCGATCGTGAGGGCCAGCGCGCTCGGCCAGCAGCTCACCTCGGGCCGGTTGGCGATCGACGACGCACTGGTGGCGACCCTGGTCGCCGAATCCGGCGCCTCGGCGATCTGTGAGATCTCCCGGGGTGAACGGCCGCGGGCGACCGCCCTGTTCGAGGTGGTCGTCCAGGGCAGCGCGGGCAGCCTGGTCCGCGCCTGGTCCTCCGACGGCGGGGTGGCGTTCACCGACGAGGCCAGCGGCCCGCTGGCGGCGGCGTTCAACGACCCGTTCCGGCTGCAGCTGGATTCCTGGGCGGACGCCATCCTCGATGGTCGGCCGGTGAATCCGTCGCTGTCCGATGCGGTCCAGTCCGTCGCGGTGGCGGATGCCGTGACCCGAGCGGCCCGCAGCAACCGGGTCGAGGAGGTGGCCCGATGAGGCTCGAGTCGGTGGTCCTGGCCCATGACGGCCGGCCCGGTTCCCCGGAACGGATTCCGGCGGTCCTCGGCCCGGCGGCCGAACAATGTCCCGAGCTGGCCCTGAAGGGGGTGCTGGCCCTCGGCGGTGGCGACGCCGCCGGCTTGGCCGAGCAACTCGGAACCCGGGTGCTGGATCCCGGGCAGCTCGGCGACACCGATCTGGTCGTCGGCACCCTGCATCCCGAGACGCTGCTCGGCACCCCCGAGCTGGGCCGGGCGGGCATGGTGGCCGCGGACCGGTTGATCGGCACCGACCGGGAACAGGTCGAGCGGTTGCGCGGCCTGGCGTACGCCGACCGGTTGCGTCCGCTGACCCCGTGGCGGCACCACGCCGCGGTGACCCCGCTGCTCGCCTCGGTCGCCGGCGGCCGGTTCGGGCTGATCCACGCCATCCACGCCGAACTGCTGGCCGGCAATGCCGATGTCACCGAAGGGACCTGGGCGCTGCCCTGGCTGACCGCCGGCGTACTCGATCTGATCTCGCAGTTCGTGCCGGCCGGGGAGCTGACCCTGCACGCGGTCGAATGCGGCTCCAGCGTCACCCTCTCCGGCACCTGGCGGGACGGCTGCATCTTCACCGCGATGATCGGCTCGCCGCGCCCCGGCGTCCCGGAGAGCGTGCACCGCTATCGGCTGCTGGCCAGCCACGGCCAGGCGTTCGTGGATCTCGCCTCACCGCTGATGACCCTCTACACCAACCGGATCGAGCGGATCCCGCTGACCACCACCCCGATGGCCCGGCAGCTCAGCCTGATCGCCACCGGTGGCGGGGCCGGTTTCGACGTGCTCGTCGATTCGGCCGCACGGGTGGCGATGATCCGCGAGTCGATCGCGACCGGTGCAGTGGTCAGCTCGATGTCGGTGGGCAGCGTTTAACTTGGGGGCATGGCTGTCACCGAAGAGACCCTGCACGATTCCGCCCTCGAGGTGCTGCGCCGGCTGACCGGCAATCCCGCTGCGGAGTTCCGGGACGGCCAGTTCGAGGCGATCGAGGCGCTGGTCCGGGATCGCCGGCGGGCGCTGGTGGTGCAGCGCACCGGCTGGGGCAAGTCGGCGGTCTATTTCGTCGCCAGCCTGCTGCGCCGCCGTGCGGGTGCCGGCCCGACGCTGATCGTCTCACCGCTGCTGGCGCTGATGCGCGACCAGGTCGCCGCGGCCGAGCGGGCCGGGGTGCGCACCGCCGCCATCAACTCCGCCAACCCGACGGAGTGGGACGAGATCATCGAGCGGCTGGGGGCCGGTGATCTCGATCTGCTGCTGGTCTCCCCCGAGCGGCTGACCAATCCGCGCTTCCGCGACACCGTGCTGCCCCGGTTGATCCCCGACCTCGGCCTGCTGGTGGTGGACGAGGCGCACTGCATCTCCGACTGGGGCCACGACTTCCGGCCCGACTATCGCCGGATCGCCGAGCTGATCACCCAGCTGCCGCCCGGTGTCCCGGTGCTCGCCACCACCGCCACCGCCAACGAGCGGGTGGTCACCGATGTCGCCGAACAGCTCGGCAGCGACGGCGCCGAGGTGTTCACCCTGCGCGGGGCGCTGGCCCGGGATTCGCTGCGGCTGGGTGTGCTCCGGCTGCAGACCTCGCGGCAGCGGCTCGGCTGGCTGCTCGCCCACCTGACCGAGCTGCCCGGTTCGGGCATCATCTACGCGCTCACCGTGTCGGCCGCCGAGGACACCGCGCGGCTGCTCGCCGACGCCGGTCACCGGGTGCTGGCCTACACCGGCCGGACCGACCCGGCCGATCGGGAGGCCGCCGAGCAGGCGCTGAAGAACAACGAGGTGAAGGCGCTGGTCGCCACCAGCGCGCTCGGGATGGGCTTCGACAAGCCCGATCTGGGTTTCGTGGTGCATCTCGGCGCACCCAGTTCCCCGGTCGCCTACTACCAGCAGGTGGGCCGCGCCGGCCGCGCCACCGAACGCGCCGACGTGCTGCTGCTGCCCGGGACCGAGGACAAAGACATCTGGCGCTACTTCGCCACCACCTCGATGCCGACCGAGCACAAGGTGGGCCAGGTGCTCGGTGCGCTGGAACAGGCCGGGAAGCCGCTCAGCGTGCCGGCGCTGGAGGCACGGGTGGATCTGCGCCGGTCCCCGCTGGAGCTGCTGTTGAAGGTGCTCGCGGTCGACCGTGCGGTGGAGAAGGTGAGCGGCGGCTGGCAGCTCACCGGCCGGGGCTGGAGTTACGACAAGGAGCGTTACGACCGGATCGCCGAGGCCCGGGAACGCGAGCAGCAGGCGATGATCGACTTCGAGCAGGGCCCGATGTGCCGGATGGAGTTCCTCACCCGGCAGCTCGACGATCCGACCTCCGCCGCGTGCGGACGCTGCGACAACTGCCTGCGCGCGGCCGGTGAACCGGTCTGGTACGCCACCGAGGTGCCGACCGATTGGGCGGAGCGGGCCGATGCCGGGCTGGCCCGGGTCGGCGTACCGATCGAGCCGCGCACCCAGTGGCCGTCGGGGATGGACCGGTTGTCGGTGCCGGTCAAGGGCCGGATCGCGGCGGAGGAGGCCTACGCCGAGGGCCGGGCGATCGCGCGGCTCACCGATCTGGGGCACGGTGCGGCGCTGCGGCAGCTGTTCAGCACCGATGAGCAGGGTCGACCGGTGGATGCCGAGGTGCCCGAATCGCTGGCCCGGGCCTGTGTCGAGGTGCTGCGGGAGTGGGACTGGGCCGAGCGGCCGGTGGCGGTGATGTCGGTGGGTTCGCTGAGCCGGCCGCGGCTGGTCCGCTCACTGGCCGAGGGGCTGGCCCGGCTGGGGCGGCTCACCGATCTCGGTGTGTTGGCGCCCCGGCCGGGTGTGCCGGCGACCGCACCCGGCAACAGCGCCTATCGGCTGGCCTCGGTGTGGGAGCGCTTCGAACTGACGCCGGAGCAGCGCACCGAGCTGGGCCGGTTGTCCGGGCCGGTGCTGCTGGTCGACGACCTGGTGGACTCCCGCTGGACGCTGACCGTCGCCGCCCGCGAGCTGCGGCTCGCCGGGGCCCCGGCGGTGCTGCCGTTCGCGCTGGGCCTCGCCGGTTAGCCGTCACCGGGTCAGACCAGGGGCACCAGGTCGGGTGCCTGCAGCCGGATGCTCTCCGCGGCGGCGTCGGTCTGCTCCTCCTCCGCGGCGTCCTCGGCGGCGGCGACCGCGCGATAGGAGTCCTGCTCCCGGCGCACCTCCTGCTCGTCCCAGCCGAGCAGCGGGGCCACGATCGCGGACAGGTCGGCCAGCGCGGACACCCCGCGGTCGCGGGTCTCGTAGCTGAGCCGGATCCGGTGGTTGAGGATGTCCTCCAGGTGCAGGGCGCCCTCGTGCAGCACCGCGAAGGCGGCCTCCACCTTGAGGTAGGCGGGCGCGCTGGGGATCGGTTCGGCCCACTCGGGGTGGTCGGCGATCAGTTCGAGCAGCACCGACACCTCGGTGCCGTAGCGGCCGAGCAGGTGCTCGACCCGATCCTCGTCCCAGCCGAATTCCCTTGCCTGGTTGGCGAACAGTCGACTGGCCGCCTCCAGACCGGCGGCCCCGACCAGCGGGGTCTGCGCGGTCACCGACGGCAGCCCGGCGGCCATCTGCGGACCGAGCGCGAAATCGACCGCGTCCTCGGCCATCGCCCGATAGGTGGTCAGCTTGCCACCGGCGATCACCGACAGGCCGGGGGCGACCTCGGCGACGGTGTGCTCGCGGGAGACCTTGGTCGACTTCGTGTCACCGTCGCCGCCGTCCTTGGCGGTCGGCTGCAGCAGCGGCCGCAGCCCGGCGTAGGTGCCGATGATGTCGTCGCGGGTCAGGTTGCTGGCCAGCACCTCGTTGGCGTGTTCGAGCACGTAGTCGATGTCGGCGGTGGTGGCCACCGGATGCTGGCGGGCCTGGTGCCAGGCGGTGTCGGTGGTCCCGACGATCCAGTAGCGCTGCCACGGGATGATGAACAGCACCGACTTCTCGGTACGCAGGAACAACCCGGTGTCGCCCTTGATCCGATCCTTGTCGAAGATCAGGTGGATTCCCTTGCTGGCAAGGACCTTCAGGCTGCCGTCGCTGGCGTCGCCGTCGAGGGCGAGCTGCTCGGACTGCTCGGTCCAGACCCCGGTGGCGTTGATGATCCGGCTGGCACGGATGGTGTGCTCGGCGCCGGTCTCCAGATCGCGGACCAGCGCACCGGTGACCCGGCCGCGCTCGTTGCGGGTGAAGTCGACGACCTGGGTGCGGGAGGCGGCGTACGCCCCATAGCCGACGGCGGTGCGGACCAGGCCGAGCACCAGCCGGGCATCGTCCACCCGGGCGTCGAAGTAGCGGATCGCGCCGGTCAGCTGCTCCGGCTTGATGTCGGGGAAGACCGCCAGGGCGCCGGCCTTGGTGTAGTGGCGCTGCGGCGGGACCGGGTGGCCCTTGGCGCCGGCCCGGGCCATCACATCGTAGAGCCCGACGCCGACCGCCGAATAGGAGCGCTCGATCACCGGCATCTTCAACGGCCACAGGAAGGGCTGGGCCTTGACCAGGTGCGGTGCGGTCCGCGCCAGCAGCAGGCCGCGTTCCCGCAGCGCCTCGTGCACCAGCGCGAAATCGAGGTTGTAGAGATAGCGCAGTCCGCCGTGCACCAGCTTGCTGGACCGCGACGAGGTGCCCTGGGCCCAGTCCTGCATCTCGACGATCCCGGTACGCAGCCCGCGGGTCGCGGCATCGAGCGCGATCCCGGCGCCGGTCACACCGCCGCCGACGACCAGCACGTCCAGGCCCTCGTCGTCGGACATCGCCGAGAGCGCGGCGAGTCGGGATGCGCGGTTCAGGCTGGTGGACTCCACGGTCACTCCTCCAGGTCGGGGTTCGTGTTCCCATCCTTGCCCGCCCTGCACGAACGAGCAACACTGGTGCACAAACGTGCAGGAAGGCGGGTGTCGGATGGACGGACGTGATGAGGAGGCCTATCGGGCCGCGGAGCTCTACTACCTGCAGAACGAGACCATGGAGTCGATCGCGACCCAGTTGGGGGTCTCCCGGTCCACGGTGTCCCGGCTGCTGTCCACCGCCCGCGCCGAGGGCTGGGTGCGGATCACGCTCGGACCCCGGCCCGGTGGCGACTCCGAGCTCGCCGCGCGACTGCGGCGTACCCTCCGCATCCGCGCCCACCTGGTGCCGACCCGGGCCAGCGCCACCGATGAGCAGCGGTTGGACCAGGTGACGACGGCGGCGGCGCGGTTGGTGGAGTCGCTGGTCCGTCCGGGCAGCACGCTCGGGATGGCCTGGGGCAGCACGGTGGCCGCGGTCGCCTCCCGGCTGCGACGGACCCCGACCCCGGGCGTCTCGATCGTCCAGCTGAACGGGTCGGCGAACACCACCACCTCCGGGATCCCCTATTCGGAAAGCATTCTGTCCACCGCGGCGGAAGCCTTCGACGCCCAGGTGCACTGGTTCCCGGTGCCCGCGTTCTTCGACTATGCCGAGACCAAGCGGGCGCTGTGGCGGGAGCGCAGCATCGCCGGTGTGCTGTCCCGGCAGGCCGAGTGCGACCTGGCCCTCTTCGGGGTGGGCAGTCTGGCCGGGCCCCGACCCAGCCACGTCTACACCTCCGGTTATCTGGATCAGGACACGATGACCGAGTTGAGCGCCGGCGGTGTCGTCGGCGATGTCTGCACGGTGCTGCTGCGGGCCGATGGCTCGTACGCCGATCTGGACATCAACGATCGCGCCTCCGGTCCCACCCCGGCGCAGTTGCAGACGATCGGGCGGCGGGTCTGTGTGGTCTCGGGGCGGCACAAGGTGCGCGCCACCCTGGCGGCGTTGCGTGCCCGGGTGGCGACCGACCTGGTGATCGACGAGAGCACCGCCAGGGAGCTGCTGCGGGCGGCAGCACCGAGCAAGAACGGTCGGGTGCGCTGACGGCCCGGGCGGTGATACTGATGCCATGACCGGACGGGACCGCCTGCGCGAGCTGCTCGATGCCGTGCTCGACGGTGAGGGTTCGCTGGCGGGAATGGCCGCCGCGGCGCACTCCTCACCCTTCCATTTCAGCCGCGAGGTGACCCGACTGGCCGGTGAGTCACCGGTGGCGCTGCGCCGGCGGATCGAGCTGGAGCGGGCCGCCTGGCGATTGCAGCGCGGGGCGTCGGTGACCGATACGGCGTTCGATGCCGGTTACGACTCGGTGGACGGCTTCACCAGGGCGTACCGGCGGGCGTACGGGTTCGCACCCAGCCAGACACCGGTCGACGACGCGCGCGGGCACTGGCTCGCATCGGCCAACGGGATCCACTTCCACTCCCCGACCGCGCTGTGGGTGCACGGTCCACCGGGTGTCGGTTCCGGGGTGCTGGCGATCCTGGTCGAACACGACAGCTGGGATGTCGCTGCCCTGCTGGAATGTGCCTGCGATGTGGCGCCCGAGGATCTGCATCGGGTGCTGCAACCCGCGGGTGCGAGCCTCGACTGGGCCGGTCCGGAGGAGACGCTGTGGCAGGTGCTGCGCCAGTTGGCACTGGCGAACGAGCCGTGGCTGGCCGCCATCAAGGGCGCCGAGGAACCGAAGCTGGACGGCGAATCCGAGGTGGCCGGCCTGGACGCGAGGCACCGCGCGGTGTCCGAGCGCTGGCTGCGGCTGATCGCCGACATCGATCAGCGGCAGGCCTGGAACGACCGGATCATCGACGCGATCTGTGAACCGCCGGAGAGTTTCCTGCTGTCCGAGATCGTCGCGCATTCGCTGACCTTCTCCGCCCACCGCCGACAACTCGCCCGCTGGATGCTGCGCACCCTCGGCGCCGCGCCCGGGCCCGATCCCGATCCGATCATCTGGCATCGCCGACACACCGGAGGAACCTCGTGACCCGTTACCGCTACTACACCGCGACCACCCTGGACGGTTATCTCGCCGACCCCGACGATTCGCTGGAATGGCTGCTCAGCCAACCGGAGACCCCCGCCACCGAGCAACCGGACCAACCGGGCGGCATCCCTGCCTATGAGGACTTCATCGCCGAGATCGGTGTGCTGGTGATGGGCGCGGCGACCTATCAGTGGGTGCTGGACCACCTGGCCGCCTCGGGTGAGGACTGGCCGTATTCCCAACCCTGCTTCGTCTTCACCCATCGCGACCTGACACCGGCCACCGACACGGTACGCCTGGTCGCGGGCGAACCGGCCGACTTCCGGACGGAACTGGAGCGCTTCGCGGGCGACAAGGACGTCTGGGTGGTCGGTGGCGGTGAGCTCGCGACCCGGTTCGCCACCGCCGGCATGCTGGACGAGTTGTTGCTGTCCATCGCACCGGTCACCCTGGGCGCCGGGAAACCGTTGTTCCCCGTGCCGTTCGACCTGGAACTGGTCAGCTCGGGGCGCAGCGGTACCTTCCTGACCGCCACCTACCGACCCGTCGGCCCGCGCTCAGCGGGCGCTGCGTAGCAGGCGGGATTCCCATGGCTGCAGGGAATCCGGGGAACGCTTGTCGTGCGTGCCGAGCAGCAGTTCGGCATCGGTCAGCTCGGCGGCCAGGTCGGTCGGGACGGCCACCGGGTCACTGGAGCAGTTGGCCAGCACGGTGAGCACGGTGGTGTCGGTGCTGCGGGTGAACACCCACAGCTGCTCGTCGTCGGCGTACCGCAGCTCGAAACGGCCGTCGACGATCGCCGGCTCGCTGCGTCGCAGCGCGATCAGCTCCCGGTAGTGCGCGAGCACCGAGTCGGGGTCTCCAGCCTGGGCGGCGACGTTGATCTCGGTGTGGTTGGGATTCACGCCGATCCACGGGGTGCCGGAGCTGAACCCCGCCGAGGCGGAATCGTCCCACTGCATCGGGGTGCGCGCATTGTCCCGGGTCTGCACGGCCTGCTGAGCGAGCAGCACCTCGGGGTCGGCACCACCGGCAACCGCCTCCGCGTGATGGTTGAGCGCCTCGATGTCGCGGTACTGGCCGATCTCGGTGAAACCGGCATTGGTCATGCCGATCTCCTGGCCCTGATAGACATATGGCGTACCACGGTGCAGATGCAGCACCGTGGCGAGCGTCTTGGCCGAGGCGACCCGGTGCTCGGGTGCGTCATCGCCGAACCGGGAGACCGCGCGCGGCTGGTCGTGGTTGTCCCAGTAGAGCGAGTTCCAGCCCTCGTCGGCCAGCCCCTCCTGCCAGCTGGCCAGGTTCTTCTTCAACACCGGCAGGGAAATCGGCACCCGGTCCCACTTGGTGGCACCGACATCCAGGGCGACGTGTTCGAAGGTGAACACCATGTCCAGCTCGTGGCGATCCGCGGCGGTGTAGCGCCGGGCCTCGGCGACGGTGACCCCGGGCATCTCCCCCACCGTGATCAGATTCCGGCCGGCCAGCACCTCGGCATACATCTCGTGCAGGAACTCATGCATCCGCGGGCCGTCGGCAACCATCGGAAACGCCGGCGAACAGGCCCGCCCCGGGATCTCGGGCCCGTCGACCAGCGGCTCGGTCTTGGAGATGAAGTTGATGACATCCATCCGGAAGCCGTCCACGCCGCGGTCCAGCCACCACCGCATCATCGCGTGGATCTCCTTGCGCACTTCGGGATTCTCCCAGTTCAGGTCCGGCTGCTTGCGGCTGAACAGGTGCAGGTAGTACTCACCGGAGGCCTCGTCGAACTCCCAGGCCGACCCCGAGAACGCCGACTCCCAGTTGGTCGGCGGCAGCGGCGTACCGTCCTCGGCGACCCGCGGCGGACGCCACCAGTACCAGTCCCGCTTCGGCGAATCGGGATCGCGGGACTCGACGAACCAGGGATGCTCGTCGGAGGTGTGGTTCACCACCAGATCCATCACCAGCGCGATGCCGCGCTCGTGCAGCCCGGCGATCAGCTCGTCCAGATCGGCCAGGCTGCCGAACATCGGGTCGACATCGGTGTAGTCGGAGATGTCGTAGCCGTTGTCGTCCTGCGGCGAGCGGTAGATCGGGCTCAGCCAGACCACCCCGACCCCGAGGTCGGCCAGGTGGTCCAGGTGGTCGATGATGCCGCGCAGATCACCGATACCGTCGCCGTCGGAGTCGGCGAAGGAGCGCGGATAGATCTGGTAGACGACCTGACTGCGCCACCAGTCGGGGTCTGCGCGATGGGCGGGGACGACGAATGCCGAACTCATGCCCCCAACCTACGCAGTCACTGACCGACCTGTCAGCCGAGTCTGAATGCCGTCAGTGGGTGTCCGGGCCGGTACGCGGCTCGGTACGGGAGCGATCGCGCAGGAACCGGGCCGGCACCTCGGCCTCCAGCCGGCGGCTCCACGGCTGCTCCCAGCCGGCCAGCCGGAGCAACCCGGCGAGCAGCCCGGCGGTCAGCCCCCAGATGAACAGGTCGTCGATCACGAACGCCGGCCCGCGATAACCGGAGGGGTGCCGGGCGACCCGCCGGTTCGCCGGGTCGGCCAACCGGGCCACCGGGATCAGGTGCACCGAGGCCACCTCGGCGGCGTCCACCGCCGAGATCGGATGCGGCGTACGCCACCAGCCGACGACGGTGTTCACGTCGAAGCCGCTGACCGCCACGTGCACCGCCGGTACCCGGCCGAGCACCTCGACGGTGCCCGGATCGACCCCGATCTCCTCGGCCGCCTCACGCAGTGCGGTCGCCTCCAGCGAGGGGTCGCCGGGGTCCATCGCGCCACCGGGGAAGGACACCTGGCCGGCGTGCGAGCGCAGCGTCGCGGCCCGCTCGGTGACCACCACTGACAGCTCCGGCTCGGTCGCGAACAGAGCCAGCACCCCCGCCTGGCGGCCGCCGCGGCCGGGCCGGTCGGCGACCACGCCGTGCACCTGGTCGGGCTGGTCCAGGGCCGCGACCAGCCGGGCGAGCTGGGGCGGCGCCGCGGGCGTACCGGTCACACCCGCACCCCCAGCTTGTCCGCGACCAGGTCGCTGAGCTGCTGGGTGGAGGTGACCGGGCCGGGATGGCGGTAGGCGATGGTGCCGTCGGCGCGGACCAGGATCGTCTGCGGCGGGCCGATGATGCTCAGCCCGGGCTGGATCCGGCGCTGCGGGTCGACCAGCTGCGGGTAGCGCCAGCCGGCCTGCTGGGCGAACTCCAGCGCCAGATCCGGGCGCGGGTCGGCGTAGTCGATGCCGAGCAGTTGCACCGGTTCACCGGCGGCGGCGACCCGGTCGGCGTACTCGGCCAGCATCGGCGCCTCGGTCCGGCACGGCCCGCACCACTGCGCCCAGACGTTGATCACCAGCGGTTTGCCGCGCAGCCCGGCCAACCGGACCTGGGAGTCCTCGCCGAAGCACGGCAGCGTCACCTCGGGCAATCCGTTGGCCACCGCGGGTACGCCCGGGTCGGCGGCCGGGCAGTCGGCGACCCCGGCGGCCCGCCGGGCGTCCAGCAATGGGGCCGTGCCGGGGGCGTCGGCCGCGTCGGGACCGGTCTCGGCCCCACCGGCCCCGGGTGCCGCCGCACCGGGTGAGGCGGTGACCGGTGGCGTACCGGCACACCCGGTCAGCAACGAGACCGCCGAGACCGCGGCCAGCACGACGGCCGACAACCGGGTACGCCTCATCCGCGCGGTTCCCGGATCAGCTTGGCCGCCACCTCCGGATCCGTGGGGCCCTCGCCATAGGAGGGGCAGAGCGAGGCCACCGGGCAGGCGCCGCAGGCGGGCCGGCGGGCGTGGCAGCAGCGCCGGCCGTGCCAGATCACGTGGTGGCAGAGCATCACCCAGTCCTTGGGCGGGAACAGCGCACCAACCTCGGCCTCGATCCGGTCCGGGTCGTTGCTGGTGGTCCAGCCGAAGCGTTGGGAGAGCCGTTTGAAGTGGGTGTCGACGGTGATGCCCGGCACCCCGAAAGCGTTGCCGAGCACCACATTGGCGGTCTTGCGCCCGACCCCGGGCAGGGTCACCAGGTCCTCGAGATTGCCCGGCACCTCGCCGTCGAACCGCTCCACCAGGGCCTGCCCGATCCGGATCAGCGAGTCGGACTTGGCCCGGAAGAAGCCGGTCGGTCGGATCAGCTCCTCCAGCTCGGCCCGGTCCGCGCCGGCCAGGGCCGCGGCATCCGGATAGCGCCGGACCAGTTCCGGGGTGACCATGTTCACACGCTTGTCGGTCGACTGGGCGGAGAGCACGGTGGCCACCAGCAGTTCGAGCGGATTGGTGAAGTCCAGCTCGGCCTTCGCATCGGGGTAGGTCTCGGCCAGGATCCGGTTGATCTTCCGGGCCCGGCGGACCAGTGCGGTCGGCGGTTTCTCGGCCACCTCGGTCCGGCTGCTCGGCATGCGGCCAGCCTAGTGCCCGGCGCGCGGGGCCGTGACGCTGCCCACACTGGATCGGAACGATAGGCTGACCGATAGGCAGGTTGACAGGAGAGTTTCGTGGAACCAAAGGACGTGCTCAAGCAGGCGCCCCTGTTCAAGGGTCTGGACCAGGAGGCGTACCAGTCGCTGGCTTCAGCCATGCAGACCGTGACGCTGAACCGTGGGGCCACCCTGTTCCATGAGGGCGACACCGGCGATCAGCTGTTCGTCGTCGTCGACGGCAAGATCAAGCTCGGTCGGCACGGCAGCACCGGCCGGGAGAATCTGCTCGCCGTCCTCGGCCCGGGCCAGATGTTCGGCGAGCTGTCGGTCTTCGATCCCGGCCCGCGCTCCACCACCGCGACCGCGGTGACCCGCTGCGAACTGCGCGTGCTCGAGCACGACGAGTTGATCCGTTGGCTCGACGGCCGCCCCGAGGTGGCCCGCGGTCTGCTCGGTCAGCTCGCCGGCCGGTTGCGGCGCGCCAACGTCGTGGTCTCCGATCTGGTCTTCTCCGACGTGCCGGGCCGGGTGGCCAAGGCGCTGCTCGATCTGGCCTCCCGCTTCGGCGAGCGCACCGAGACCGGTCTGGTGGTGCACCACGAGCTCACCCAGGAGGAGCTGGCGCAGCTGGTCGGCGCCTCCCGCGAGACCGTCAACAAGGCGCTCGCCGACTTCGCCACCCGCGGCTGGATCCGGCTCGAACCCCGCTCGGTGACGATCACCGATCTGGAGCGGGTCGAGCGCCGCGCGCGCTGAACCGGCCCTAGGTCAGATAGGCCAACTGGGCGCGGGTGGAGGCCTCCGCGGCCCGGCGTACCCCCTCATCGACATCCGGATAGACGACCGCAACGACCTCCTCGGCCGTGCGGGCGCCGGCGGCCAGCGCGTCGCGCACCTGCTGCAGGCGCTCCAACCGGTGTTCCCGGTAGTGCGCCACCCGCTCGGCGGGATCGTCGACGATCGGCCCGTGCCCGGGCAGGATCCGGCGTACGCCCCGGTCGGCGACCAGGTCCTGCATCACGGTGAGTGAGTCCAGATAGGCCGCGAGATCCCCGTCGGGGTGCATGATCACCGTGGTCCCGCGGCCGAGCACCATGTCCCCGGAGAAGAAATCATCACCAAGCAGGAACCCGATCGAGTCGGCGGTGTGCCCGGGAATGTGCCGGACCAGCAGTTCCCGGCCACCCAGTTCAACCGTCTCACCGTCGGTCAGCGGGCGGTCGCAGAGTTCCGGATCGTACGCCCGCACCTCGGATCCTGCCCGGGCCGCCAGCACCGGGGCGGCCTCCAGATGGTCGGCGTGATGGTGGGTCACCCAGATCTCGCGGATTCCCTGCGGACACAGCGATTCGATCGCTGCCAGGTGGCCGGGATCGTCCGGCCCGGGGTCGATCACCACGGCCGGCTCCCCCGGCGGGGCGAGCAGCCAGGTGTTGGTGCCCTGCAGCGTCATCGGGCCCGGATTCGGCGCGAGCACGAGTTCCGGTTGCCAGCTCATGTCCAGCTCCCGTCCCGGCGCGGATGGCTGGCCCGCCAGCCCGCACCGTCGCGTACCAGTCGCGGGGAGACCGGTTCGATCACCCGCAGCGCCGCCGCCTCGCGAAGGCGCGCCAGGCTGCCCAGCAGCGCGAGCTCGGTGAGCACCGAGCGGGTCGGCGGCAGCAGGGTCACCGCGCCGTCGGCGGCGGCCCGGTCTTCGGCGAGCACCGCCCCCGGGGACTGCCAGCCGACCAGATCCGCCTCGCTGGAGGTGTTCTGGGGCTCGAGCCCGTCGGGCACCGGCAGCACGAAGAACCAGGTGTCGAAGCGGTAGGGGCTGGTGTCCGGGGTGATCCAGCGCGCCCACGGGATCGGGCGGGAGGCGGCCAGGTCGAGTCCGGTCTCCTCGCGGCATTCGCGGAGTACGCAGGCAAGCAGCGGGTCGGGCTGCTGTTCATCGACCGGCTCCACCTTGCCGCCGGGGAAGGCCCAGACCCCGGCGAACTTCATCCCGCCGCTGCGCCGCATCAGCCACACCTCGAGGCCCTCGTCGGTCCCCTCGCGGACCAGTACCAGGGTGGCGGCGAGCCGCGGTGTCACCGGCTGCACCCCGGGTGGCAGCGGGGCGCGGCTCTTCGCCGCCCAGCTGCTCGGTACCCGGGTCATCACCGCTGGCGGGACGACCTCGAGCACCTCCCAGGAATGCGCGCCAGTGAACGTCATCGTCGGTTCCGGGCTCTAGCGGACCCGGACGATCAGCTCGACCTCGACCGGGACGTCCAGCGGCAGCACCGCGACCCCGACCGCGGAACGGGCGTGCCGGCCCTCGTCGCCGAAGATGTCGCCGAGCAGCTCGGAGGCACCGTTGCCGACCTTGGGCTGGTCGTACCAGTCGGGATCGGAGGCGACGAAGATCGTCGCCTTGACGATCTGGGCGATGTTGTCGATGCCGCCGGCCTGTTCGGCGGCGGCGGCGACCGCGTTCAACGCGCAGACCCGGGCGGCGGCGACACCCTGTTCCAGGGTCAGCTCGTCACCGACCTTGCCGGTGGCGACCGGCTTGCCGTCCACCATCGGCACCTGACCGGAGGTGTAGATCAGGTCGCCGCTGCGCACCGCCGGCACGTAGGCGGCGACCGGCTGCGGGACCGGCGGCAGGATCACCCCGAGGGCGTCCAACCGGTCCGAGGCGCTCACGCCTGCTCCGGCAGCGGGCGCTTCAGGTAGGCCACCAGGTTCTCCGGGTTGGGGCCGGGCACGACCTGCACCAGCTCCCAGCCGTCGGCACCCCAGTTGTCGAGGATCTGCTTGGTGGCATGCACCAGCACCGGCACGGTCACGTATTCCCACTTGGTCATGGGTCGAGCCTAGGGCAGCCGCTGCCGGAGGAGTTGCTCGCCCGTTCGCAGTACGCCGGGCGCCTGGCGGCGGTGGACGTGGCTGAGCAGCTCCCAGCGGATCCGGCCGCCCAGGGTCCGGTAGCCGATCGCGGTGCTGAGCCGGATCCGATCGGGCAGCACGTCCAGCACCAGGTTGCCCGCCACCAGCGGTCCCGCGGCCGCGACGGTGAGGTGGCCGGGTTCCTCCTGGGCCACCTGCCAGCCGGCCACATGCCCGGGGCGGCCGTCGGGTGCTGTGCGCAACCGGAGCAGGCGATTGAAGATCAGGTCCCGATCCGATCTCTCGATCCCCTGCTCGAAGCAGGCGGTCATCCAGTCCCGTGGCGTGGCCGCGGTGCCGGTCGTCAGGGTGAAAACGTCGAGATAGTCGGGGACCAGGGTGAGCCTGGCGCGCTGCTGTGCGTTCGCCGGGCGCGTCATCGTGCCGGCGTCGACCCGGCCACCGGTCACCGGCGGCAGGGCGGGGTCTGGTGTGGGCATGGTCGGCTCCCATGATTTATACGGTTCCGTATATTCGAGGATAGACCGTGTATACGCTGGCGTACAATGAGGTCGATGGCAGTGACGAAGACCCCGCGCCGGGCCTGGGTGGACGCCGGACTGGAGGCCCTGGCCGAAGGAGGGCTGGCCGAGGTCCGCATCGAGGTACTGGCGCGCAGGCTCAAAGTGACCAAGGGCGGTTTCTACGGCTTCTTCGATGACCGGCCCGCGTTGCTGGCAGCGATGCTCGAGACCTGGGAACAGACCGTGACGGTCTCGGTGACCGAACGGGTCGACGCCGCGGCCGCGACCGATCCCCGGGCCCGGCTCGCCCGGTTGATCGCGATCATCGACGACCAATCGGCCCCGGCGATGCGGATCGGGACCGAGCTGGCGATCCGGGACTGGGCCCGCCATGACGAAGTGGCGGCGCGCACCGTCCGCCGGGTGGACCGGACTCGTGGCGACTATCTGCGCGACCTGTTCCGGGGATTCTGTTCCGCGGAGGAGGCGGATGCCCGGACCACGATCGCGATGTCGGTCCGTCTGGGGGCGCAGTTGATGGACCTCGGGACCGACCACACCTCACACCTGGAATCGCTCGAGTTGATCCAGCAGCGCCTGTTGGCCTGAGCGGCGTGGGGATACCGGTCACACCGCGTGGCCCGCGAACGGCGGACTACGCTTGCCGCCATGCCGAAGTCCCGCCGCGCCCAGCGCGAAGCCGATCCGACGCGGTTGCACATCGTCAGCGGCAAGGGTGGTACGGGCAAGACCACCATCGCCGCCGCCCTGGCCTGCGCCACCGCACAGGCCGATCGGCGGGTGCTGCTCTGCGAGGTGGAGGGCCGGCAGGGGCTGAGCGAGTTGTTCGGCGTACCGCCGCTGGGCCCGGGCGAGGAGCGCCGACTGGTGCGTACGCCCGCCGGCGGCGAGGTCTTCGGACTGGCCATCGACGCCGAATCCGCGCTGCAGGAATACCTGGAGACCTTCTATCGCCTCGGCATGGCCGGCAAGGCGCTGGACCGCTTCGGGGTCTTCGACTTCGCCACCTCCATCGCCCCCGGCCTGCGGGACGTGCTGCTCACCGGCAAGGTCTACGAGGCCGTCCGCCGACGCAGCAAGGGCCGCTCCGACGACTACGACGCGGTGGTCCTGGACGCCCCGCCGACCGGCCGGATCACCCCGTTCCTGAACGTGCACGAGGCGGTCTCCGGGCTGGCCAAGGTCGGCCCGATCCGCAACCAGGCCGACTCGATCATCGAGGTGTTCCGCTCCGAACAGACCGCGGTGCACCTGGTCACACTGGCCGAGGACATGCCTGTCACCGAGACCCTGGAGGCGATCGAGGAGCTCGCGCCGACCGGGATCGAGGTCGCCGACATCATCTGCAACATGGTCACCGAGACCGATCTCGACGACGCCGAACTGGATCTCGCGATCCGCGGCAAGCTGCCGCTCAAGGTGCCCGGCCTGGACGGCGCGACGACGACGCAGCTGGCCGCCGAGCTCGCCGACGAGGCCGGTTGGATCCTCGAGGAACGCAAGTGTCTGGAGATGCTGCGTACTCCGGTGAGCCGCTCCGCGGGACACCGGGCCAAGCGGTTGCCGCTCGCCCTCATCGCCGCGGATCCGGGTGGGATCGACCAGGCGGCGCTGTTCCAGATCGCCGATCAGCTCCGCACCCAGCTCCCCGAGGAGGTCGGCCGATGAGTGCCGCGCGCGATGCCCTGCAGATCGACCCGCTGCTCGCCGACCGGGGCGTGGAGATCCTGATCTGCTGCGGTTCCGGCGGGGTCGGCAAGACCACCACCTCCGCGGCGCTGGCGCTGCGGGCCGCCGAACAGGGCCGACGCGTGGTGGTGCTGACCATCGACCCGGCCCGCCGGTTGGCACAGTCGCTGGGCCTGACCGAGCTGGACAACACCCCGCGCGAGGTGGTCGGCGTCGACACCGCGGCCGGCGGCCGGCTGGACGCGATGATGCTGGACATGAAGCGGACCTTCGATGACGTGGTGCTCGCCCACGCCAGCTCGCAGAAGGCCGAGCAGATCCTGGCCAACCCCTTCTATCAGGCGCTGTCCACCTCGTTCTCCGGCACCCAGGAATACATGGCGATGGAGAAGCTCGGCCAGCTGCACGACCAGGCGCGCCGCGAGGGCCGCTGGGATCTGATCGTGGTGGACACCCCACCGTCCCGGTCGGCGCTGGACTTCCTGGAGGCCCCCGAGCACCTCAGCCGGCTGCTCGATGGCCGGATGCTGAAGATGCTGCTCGCCCCCGCCCGGGGCCCGTTCAAGCTGATGTCGGTCGGCGTGAATCTGGTGATGGGGGCGATGGACAAGATCCTCGGCGCCCAGGTGCTGCGCGACGTGCAGACCTTCGTGACCGCCTTCGACACCCTGTTCGGCGGCTTCCGGCAGCGGGCGGAGAAGACGCTGACGAACCTGTCCTCGGCGCACACCCGTTTCCTGGTGGTGGCCACCCCGACCCGCGATGCGCTGCGCGAGGCGGCGTACTTCACCGAACGGTTGCGCGAGGAGAAGATGCCGCTGGCCGGTGTGGTGGTGAATCGGGTGCACACCTCGACGGTCGACCTCTCCGCGGACCGGGCGATGGCGCTGGCCGAGGAGGTGCCGGAGAAGGACCGGCCGTCGCGGTTGGCGCTGCACCGGCACGCCGAGCGGATGCGTGGTCAGGAACGCGAACGGGACCTGGTGCACCGGTTCGGGGTCGCGAACCCGGGCGTACGCCTGGCCGAGATCCCGGCACAGACGACGGATGTGAACGATCTGGCGACGCTACGCGCGGTGGGAGCTGCGCTCGCGGCGGACACCGTGGCCCGCTGACTTGCCCAGCAGCAGCGCGGACCACGACCCGACATCGGTGCGGGTACGCAGCAGATGGCGCCGCTCCCGTTCGGTCATGCCGCCCCAGACGCCCCACTCGATCTTGTTGTCCAGCGCCTCGGCCAGACATTCGGTGCGTACGCCGCAGCCCTGGCAGAGCTGACGGGCCTGTTTCTGGGCCGCTCCCTCGACGAACAAGGCGTCCGCAGAGCCCAGACACTTCGCCTGCATGGTCCATTCCTGTGTGAGGAACATGTCCTCGCCCTCCCCCGATCACACTGGCCACCTCATGAGTGGCGCCACCGTACGCGCGACCCGGTCGGGCTGCGTTGCCAGTGGTGGCGAAATACTAAGAAAACCGCGCGGATTCCGCCACTCAGGAGGGGTTATGAGACCAAACTCATACCTTTGCGGGGACCCTCCGACCGGCCCGGTGGCGCCCGCGGCCCGGCTGTGGCTAGGCTGAGGCGATCCGACCCGCGCACCGTGCGGGTTTTCGCGACTGGTTGCCTCGTCACGTAGTCTGTTCCGCATGGCCAAAACCTCCGCGCGCGCGGGCAGCCTCGTCTATCGCGCAATCATGTTCTTCGTGGTGAGCGTGTTCGCCGGTCTGCTGGTGGCGGGCCTGTTCATCCCCTTCGCCGGGATGGCGGGCGCGGCGACCAAGGCTGTGGCGACCGGGATGGACAACCTCCCGGCCGAGCTGGAGACCCCGCCCCAGTCGCAGCAGTCCAAGGTGCTGATGAACAACGGCGAGGTGTTGGCCACCTTCTGGGAAGAGAACCGGATCTACAAGCCGCTGGATCAGATCAGCCCGCTGATGCAGAAGGCGCAGATCGCGATCGAGGACCATCGCTTCTATGAGCATGGTGCCCTCGACACCCGCGCCACGCTGCGCGCGCTGGTCCGCAACACCTCCTCCTCCGCCGGCACCCAGGGCGGTTCCTCGCTGACCCAGCAGTACGTCAAGCAGGTCCAGATCGAGACCGCCAAGCAGGCCGGTGACGAGGCCGGGATCTTCAAGGCCCAGGCCCCGACCGTCTCCCGGAAGATCCAGGAGCTGCGCTATGCGATCGCGCTGGAGAAGCGGCTCACCAAGGACCAGATCCTCGAGCGCTACCTGAACATCGCCTACTACGGCGACGGCGCCTACGGTGTCGAGCAGGCCGCCAAGCACTACTTCAACACCACCGCCAAGGACCTCACCCTCGACCAGGCAGCGATGCTGGCCGGCCTGGTGCAGAACCCGGCCGCGACCGACCCGGTCAACAACCCGACCATCGCCACCGAGCGCCGCAACGTGGTGCTGAACCGGATGGCGGAACTGAACATCGTCAACCAGGCCGACGCCGATGAGGCCAAGAAGGTCCAGTTCGACGCCTCCAAGATCCAGCGCTTCCCCAACGGCTGTGTCGGCACCCGCTACCCGTTCCTGTGCGACTACGTGAAGCGGTCGCTGGAGAAGATGCCGTCATTGGGCAACACCCCCTCCGAGCGGCTCGACACCCTCAAGCGCGGTGGACTGACGATCCAGACCGAGATCGACCCGACCACCCAGGACGCCGCCGAGAAGGCGATCGCGAAGAACATCGACGCCCGCGACCCGGTCATCTCCACCATGACGATGATCCAGCCCGGTACCGGCCTGATCCTGGCGATGGCCCAGTCCCGGCCGGTGATGGGCGACAACGCCGGGGCCGGTGAGTCCTACTACAACTACGCCGTGGGTGGTTCCACCAGCGACAACGACATGGGTGGCGCCGAGGGCTACCAGGCCGGGTCCACCTTCAAGGCGTTCACCGCGGCGGCCGCGCTGGAACAGGGCATGCCGCTGTCCAAGACCTACAACGCGGCGGCGTCGATGGACTTCGCCGGCAAGAAGTACAAGTCCTGCCGCGGCACCGAGAAGGTCTTCGGCGACTGGACGGTGAAGAACTCCACCGGCACCAACGGTGTGATGGACATGTACAAGGCCGCGGCGTACTCGGTGAACACCTACTTCGTCCAGCTGATCATGGACGTCGGCGGCTGTGAGACCACCAAGATGGCCGAGAAGCTGGGCGTGAAGCTGGGCTCGAAGGGCAACATCGTCGACCAGTTCAACGCCATCCCCTCCTTCACCCTGGGTTCGGCCGAGATCACCCCGCTCTCGCTGACCGAGGCGTACGCCACCTTCGCCTCGGGCGGCAAGCACTGCGAGCCGATCATCCTGAAGAAGATCACCGACAAGAACGGCAAGGACATCCCGGTCCAGGGGGCGAACTGCAAGCAGGTGATCACCCCGCAGGTGGCCGCCGGCATGAACTCGCTGCTCGCCGGCGTGATGAGCGGTACCGGCCGTCCGGCGACGATCCCCGGTGGCTACCCGCAGGCCGGCAAGACCGGCACCATCGATGACAATCAGGCCGTCTGGTTCGCCGGGTACACCCCCGAGGTCACCGGTGTCGCGATGATCGCGGTCGACAAGACCCACCCGTACTGGAAGTCGCGGCAGTGGTCCTCCGGCAACCGGAAGCCGACGCTGAAGGGCATCACGCTGCCGACCCGGAAGAAGTACACGATGCAGGGCTCCGGTGGCGGTGACGCCGGTGCGGATGTCTACGTCCCATCGATGTCGGCGGCGCTGCGCGGCAAGCCGAAGACGAAGTTCGGCAATGTCGGCAAGGACGTCACCGAGGGCAAGCCGGTGGCCATCCCGTCGGTGAAGGGGATGAGCCCCGATGCCGCGAAGGCCGCGCTGGAGGATGCCGGCTTCACCGTCGGCCGGACCACCCGGACCGACAACTCCTCGTCCGGCACCTACCTGGGGCTGAGCCAGTACGGCACCGCCCCGATGGGGTCGACGATCAACCTGGTCTATTCCTCCGGTCCGGCCGCCAAGCCGGCACCGAAGCAGACCCAGGCGCCGGCCACCACCAGGCCGCCGGCCCAGCAGCAACCGGCCGCTCCGCCGCCTGCTGCCCCGGCACCTGCTGCGCCGCCGCCCGCCCCGGCACCTGCGCCGGCACCGCCGCCCCCGCCGGCCCCCGCTCCGACCACGCAGCCCCAGCAGACCTTCGGTCAGGGCAACGGGCAGGGGAACGGGAACGGCCAGAACAAGCCGTGAGCAACCTGACCCGGGCCGGCGTCGGAGTGCTTGCCGCCGGCGCGGCCTGTGTCGGGTACGGTGCGCTGGTCGAGTCCCGGGCGTACACGCTGCGGGAGTTCGGCGTACCGGTGCTGCCGATCGGTGCCGATCCGGTCCGGGTGCTGCACGTCTCCGATCTGCACCTGTTGCCCGGTCAGCAGAAGAAGGTCGACTGGGTCCGCTCGCTGGCCGGCCTGCGGCCCGATCTGGTGGTGAACACCGGCGACAACCATTCGCATCCGGATGCCTGGCCGCGGGTGCTGGAGGCGTATGAGCCGCTGCTCGGGGTGCCCGGGGTGTTCGTCTGGGGTTCGAACGACTATCTCGCGCCGAAGATGAAGAACCCGCTGAGCTATTTCTCCGGCCCCAGCGATCCGGTGCAGCCGGAGAGCGCCCCGGACCGCGAGCTGCCCTGGCGCACGCTCGGCGCGGCGTTCGCCCAGGCCGGCTGGCAGGACCTGACCCACCGGCGCGTGACGCTGCCGGTGAAGGGGATGCCGTTCGCCTTCCGCGGGACCGACGACGGGCATCTGGGTCGGGACCGGTACGCCGAGGTCGCGGGTCCGGCGGACCCGGACGCGGTGCTGAATCTGGGGGTCACCCATGCCCCCTATCTGCGGCTGCTGGATGCCTTCGCCACCGACCGGATGGACCTGATCCTGGCCGGCCACACCCACGGTGGTCAGGTCTGCCTGCCCGGGATCGGCGCGCTGGTCACCAACTGCGACATCGACGCCCCGCGGGTCAAGGGACTCTCGACCCACACCGCCGGCGGCCACACCTCCGCCCTGCACGTGTCCGCCGGCCTCGGCACCTCACCGTTCGCGCCCTACCGCTTCGCCTGTCGCCCCGAGGCCACCCTGCTCACCCTCCTCCCCCGCGGCTGACCTCCCCGTACGCCCCTCCGTTCATCGAGTAGGTCGCGCAGCGACCGTGTCGAGATGAACCAGTACGCCGGCTGAGCGAGGAGCGCAGCGACGAGTCGAAACCAAGCCCCCACGTTCATCGAGTAGCCACTGTGCCGGGACTGTCCGACGAACGGTGTAAGTGGCGGTTTCCATGTCAGCGGTCCTCGGCGGCTGGCATGCGGTCTGCGAAGGTGATGGCGAAGGCGTTCA
>NZ_SNXA01000001.1:0-64762 GCF_004362375.1 Enemella evansiae | reverse complement strand
AACCATCCGATGCCTCAAACGCCACCTCGCCCGCACCATCTACCGAAACCTCAAAACCGACCTCATGACCACTTGACGATCTATAGGACCGTCGCCCGCCATTGCTCCGCAGGCTCCGCATGGCGGGCTACTCGATGAGCGTTGCGGACGCACCCTGCCGATGGCGGGCTGCTCGATGAGCGTCGGGAGGCGAGCGTCCAGCGGCGCGTCCCCGTGATGCAGGCCCATCAAGGAGAAATCTCGCGTCTACTACGCCACCGGGCACCGACCCACCGCGGGATTTCGACGACTGGGCCGAAGAGCGGGGTCATGGCGCGCCGCGCGCGAGCCGACATAAAGACGCCCGGAAGTATCCGGCGGAACCATCCACCCCCACGACTCTGGTCGCTCGCACCCGGCTGTCCCTAACGTCCCCGGTGTACATCCCGGCAAGGGGCTCCCCCCAGAGAGCGAGACCAGAAAATGTTCGAGGGCAAGAAGAAGATCGTCGCCGCCACGATCGCGGTGCTCGCCACCGTCGGTGTCGCGGCCCCGGTCGGCATCTCCGCGGCGTACGCCGCCAGCGCACCTGTGCTCAAGGAAGGCACCCGTTCCAACCGCGTCAGCGGCCTGCAGTATCTGCTGCGCGCCAATGGCTTCAACATCGAGATCGACGGCAGCTTCGGTCCGGCCACCAAGAGCGCGGTGAAGGGCTTCCAGGCCCGCAACGGCCTGGTGCAGGACGGGATCGTCGGCCCCAAGACGCTGGCGAAGCTGAGCGTCGTGACCCGCTACGGCACCGAGGGCAACCGGGTCCGCGCGGTGCAGACCCTGCTGCGCAACTCCGGCCAGTCGGTCAGCGTGGACGGCTCCTTCGGTCCGCGGACCCTCGGTGCGGTCAAGGCGTTCCAGAAGTCGAAGGGACTGGCGCAGGACGGGGTCGTCGGACCGCAGACCTGGGGTGCCCTGTTCGGTGCCACCAAGGATTCCACCCCAACCCCGCCGCCGGTCGATCCGGGGCCGCCGAAGGCCGGTGACATCACCCGGGGTGACCTGGAGAAGATGTTCCCGGGCCGGGTCGCCGACACCAGCCGGGTGGAGCAGGGGCTGCCGTATCTGAACGCCGAGATGCGCAAGCGCGGCATCGCCAGCACTCCGCAGCGTAAGGCGGCCTTCCTGGCCACGCTGGCACACGAGTCCACCTTCGACTACGCGATCGGCGAACGCGGTTACGACCCGTTGCGATACCGGGGTCGTGGCTACATCCAGATCACGGGTCCGTACAACTACGAGGCGGCCGGTAAGGGCATCGGGGTCGATCTGATGGGCGACAATCAGGTGCGCGCTTCTCAGTTGCCCTACTCGCCACAGATCGCCGGCTGGTACTGGACGCAGGCTCGGCCGAACAGCAATGCCGCGGCCGACCAGTTCAACATGGGCCTGATCAGCAAGTACGTCGGTTACGACAACACCAGCACCGCTCGGGCGCGGGCCGAGGATGGGGAGCGCTGCGAAAGCTTCAAGCGCGCCTACAAATACATTGCCGGCAGGGATGCCCCCGCATCCACCAAGTGCAACCGTCCCTGAGTCGCGCCGCTCCAACGTGAAGGGCCCGTACGCCGAGGCGTACGGGCCCTTTCGCTGTCCGGATGGGGATCGAGCTCAGATCGGCAGCTTCTTGAAGATCGGCCGTGGGATGTGCTGCAGCACCAGCATCACCAGCGCGAAGGCCGGCGGCGCCCAGACGATCAGCTTCTTCTTGTCCACGCCCTTCACCGCGAGCTTGCCGACCTCTTCCTTGTCGACGGTCAGCGGTGCGTCGTCGAGGTGTGCCGACATCCGGGTGCGGACCTGACCGGGCCGGATCACCAGCACCCGCGGCCCGTATTCCTCGAGCGCCTCACCCAGGTTGGTGTAGAAGGCATCCAGGCCGAGCTTGTTGGAGCCGTAGACGAAGTTCGTCCGGCGGACCCGCATCGCCCCCGCGGAGCTCATCGCGATGATCTGGCCGTAACCCTGGTCCTTCATCTTTTGCCCGAGCAGTACGCCGACCGAGACCGCCGCGGTGTAGTTCAGATTGCAGGCGAGCACCGCCAGCTTCTGGTTCTGCCACTGCTCCTCGTTGTCACCGAGCATCCCGAAGGCGACGACCGCGATGTCCACGTCACCACCGGCCCAGGCGGCGTCGATGCTCGCGGGATGGGAGTCGAAGTCGACCGCGTCGAAGTCCAGCCAGTCCACCTCGGTGGCCCCGGCCGCCCGCAGCTGGTCCAGCGCGGTGTCGCGGCGCGGGTCGTCGGCGAGGCCGGCCAGCACGACCTTCGCCGGTTGCCGGGCCAGGAACTCCGACACAATGGTCAATCCGATCTCGGAGCTGCCACCGAGCAGCAGGATCTTCTGCGGGTTTCCAACGGCATCGATCACTGGGATTCCTTTCGTGTGGTCACAGGAGTTCGAGGCGGCGGGCCATGTCGGAGGCGAAGACACCGGTCGGGTCGACCCGGCGGCGGACCGCGATCCACTCGTCCAGCCGCGGGTACATCCTGCGGAAGTCGGCGGCGGTGACCCGGGAGTCCTTGGCGGTGTAGACCCGCCCGCCGAACTGCAGGATCTGCTTGTCCAGTTCGGAAAGGAACTCGTGCAGGCCCGGGCGGATCGGGAAGTCGACGGCGAAGTTCCAGCCCGCCATCGGGAAGGACAGCGGCGCCCGGTTGCCCTCGCCGAACAGCTTGAAGACGTTGACGAACGAGTAGTGACCCGAACCCTGGACGGTGTGGATCAGCTTCTTGAAGCCCTCCATCGCATCCATCGGCACCAGCGACTGGTACTGCAGGAATCCGTTCGAACCGTAACCCCGGTTCCACTCCCCGAACATGTCCAGCGGGTGATAGAACTGCGTCAGGTTCACCACCTTGTTCTGATACGGCTTCGCCTTGGCGTACCAGACATCGGAGGCGAGGGTGAAGGTGAACTTGTTGGCCAGCCCGTTGGGGAAGGCGTCGGGCAGGTCGAAGAATTTCGGCGCATCGAAGGCCAGCGGCGCCGGGCGCAGCTTCTTCGGCAGCTCGTCGAGCAGCGCGTGCCGGCCGCGGGAGATCTCGGCGCGACCGAGCCGCGGCGGCGGGTTCACCGCATCGAACCAGGCGGAGGAATACTCGTACTGCTCCTCGGTGCCGTCGGTGTGCGCCGCGATCGTCTCGTCGAGAGTCTCGGTGACCCGGCAGTCGGCGAGGAAATATGCCGTCTCCACCTTCCGCAGCTGCAGCTTGGCGCGCAGGATGATCCCGGTCAGGCCGACACCGGCGACGGTGGCCCAGAACAGCTCACCCTCGGGGTCGTCGGGGGAGCCGTCCGGGCGCAGGGTGAGCACCCGGCCGTCGGCGACCAGCAGCTGCATCTCCAGCACGGTGTCGCCGAAGGATCCCGTGGTGTGGTGGGATTTGCCGTGGATGTCGTTGGCGATCGCCCCACCGATGGTGACCTGTCGCGTACCGGGCAACACGATCACCCAGAGCCCGAACGGCAGCGCCGCCCGCATCAGCTGATCCAGGTCCACACCACCGTCGACATCGGCGATGCCGGTATCGGCGTCGATCGAGTGGATCTGGTTCAGTGCGGTCATGTCGACCACCAGGCCGCCGCCGTTCTGCGCCGGGTCGCCGTAGGAGCGACCGAGCCCACGCGCGATCACGCCTCGGTGCAGGTGCCGCGGCTTGCTGTCGTTGTCCTCGGCGACCTGGCTGACCGCCCGGGCGATCAGTTCGACATCCGGGGTGGACAGCACCTGCGCGGTGGTGGGTGCGGTACGCCCCCAGCCGGTGAGCTTGCGGGCCTCGGTGGGCAGAATCTCGTTCGACATCACCCCCGAGGCTACCGCCTCGGCGCCGTGGCCGCGGCATCTGTGGCGGCCATCGCACCAGCTCCCGGACCAACCGCGGAGATATCGATAACATCCCAGCCATGGACAACGAGGTCACCGACGAAGAGGTCACCGACGACGAGGCCGCGCTCCGGGAACGGGCACTGACGGTGCTGGCGGACAACTGGGTCGCCGACTCCGGCTGGACCGTGCCCAATCCGGACAGTTATCCCCATCTGTGGCTCTGGGACTCCGCCTTCCACGCGATCGCCCGCGCGCGGTTCGGCGATCCGGATGCGGTGCCGGAGGTCACCGCCCTGCTGGGCGGGCAGCTGGCCGAAGGGATGGTGCCGCACATGCGCTACGGGCCGGCCGGCCCCGACACCTTCCTCGGCCCACTACCGGATCGCTCATCGCTGACCCAGCCACCATTCTTCTCTCACGCGCTGGCCGAACTCCAGCGCGCCGGGATCGAGACACCGGTCGCACTCGCTGAGCGCGCGGTGCGGCACTTCGACTGGCTCTGGCGACACCGGCTGGTGACCGACCTCGGCCTGCTGGCGATCGTGCATCCCTGGGAGGCCGGCAACGACCACTCACCCCGCTTCGACGGCTGGGGTGCACCGGGGCGCACACCGGCCGACTACGACCAGCGCGTCCGCTCGCAGTGGAACAAGGAGTTGATGGCCTCGGTGCGGTTCGCCGCCGACGGTGCCGCGGTGGACAACGACCGCTTCCGCTGCGCACCGGCCGGGTTCAACGCCTACGTGGCGTTCAATCTGCGCGAACTGGGGCAGCTGCTGGGTCGGGCCGACCTGACCGAGCGGGCCGATCGGCTCGCGGCCGCCATCGACGACCGGCTCTGGCAGGACGGTCAGTGGGTCGATCTGCCGCTGACCGGTGGCACCCGGGCCAGCGCCGCGATCCGGATCAGCGATGGCCTGATGCCAGCACTGGTCACCGCCGACCGGGACCGTGCCGAGCGGGCGCTCGCGGCGCTCGGTGATCCCCAGCTGTTCGGTGGGACGGCGTACGGACCGACCAACGTCGCCCGCAACGATCCGGCGTACGACCCGACCGCCTACTGGCGCGGTGCCGCCTGGCCCAACCTGAACTATCTGTTCTGGCTGGCCGCCCGCCGCTGGGGGCGTACCGACCTGGCTGCGGAACTGGCCCGCAGCACGCGTGCCGGCGCGGTGGCCAGCGCCTGGT
Source organism: Enemella evansiae (assembly GCF_004362375.1). Lineage (NCBI taxonomy): Bacteria > Bacillati > Actinomycetota > Actinomycetes > Propionibacteriales > Propionibacteriaceae > Enemella > Enemella evansiae. Next base: position 59,712 of record NZ_SNXA01000001.1, on the reverse strand, counting down.
CGGAATACTGGAATCCCGAGACCGGGCAGGGATACGGCGCCTCGCCGCAGTCCTGGACGGCGCTGGCCGCGCTGCTCGGCTGAGGGCCTAGCGCAGGTCGTCGACGCGGTCCGGGTTGCGGAAGGTCTTGCGCTCCAGCTCGGCGGTCTTGGCGTCGGCGTTGCCGCGGGCGATCGCACCCTTGACGGCCTGGATCGAGGTCTCGGCCTGGGCGATGGTCCGCTCCGGTCCCTTCACCTTGCTGAACTGACCCTTGCCGATCAGCGCCAGGATGCCCGCGATCAGGAAGATCAGCACGGCCATGATCACGAAACCGAGTGCCACCCAACCGGTCGGGGCGCCGAACAGCTTGCCGATCCCCAGCGCACCGGCCAGGAAGAGCAGTGAGACCCCGTTCATCGCGAAGTAGCCCGCCCCGCCGAACAGGCCCGCGCCGACACCGGCATGTTTCGCGGACGGAACCAGCTCGGCCTTGGCGAGGTCGATCTCGCTCTTGACCAGCGCCTTGACATCCTCGCTGATCAGCTTGGTCAGGTCGCCGACGCTGCGGCCGGCGTCCGGCTGGTCGACGTTCTGCACATTCTGTGGGTACGCCATGGCAGGAGACTAGCAGCGGGGTCAGGCGTTCTCCGCGTCAGCCATCCGTTGCCGGGTACGCCGCCGCAGACCGACCGTCGCGACGAGGGCCGCGATCAGCGAGGCGATCAGGATCGCTGCCTTCGACTCCTCGATCAACAATTCGTTGCGGGTGAAGGCCAACTCGGAGACGAACAGCGCCACGGTGAAGCCGACACCGGCCAGCATGCTGACCGAGAACACCTCCGACCAGCGCAGATCCGGGGCCAGATTCGCCTTGGTGAAACGGGCGGTGAGATATGCCCCGGCGAACACGCCGATCGGCTTGCCGAGCACCAGACCGAGCACGATGCCGAGCCCGACCGGGGTGGTGAACACATCGCGGATCGCGGTCGCATTGACCGCCACACCCGCGGCCATCAGCGCGAAGATCGGCACGATGACACCCGCCGAGATGGGGTGCCAGGTGTGCTGCCAACGGTCCACCGGGTCCTTCGGGTCGTTGGCATCGGAGCGGGTCAGCAGGCCGAACAGCACACCGGCGATGGTGGCGTGCACACCGGAGGAGTACATGCACCACCAGCCGAGGATGAACAGCGGGATGTAGATCCAACCGTTGTCGACGCGCTTGCGCTGCAGGAACCACCACAGCGCCGCGCAGGCCAGGGCACCGGCCAGCCAGGCCAGCTTCAGTCCCGAGGTGAAGACGACCGCGATCACGATGATCGCACCCAGGTCGTCGACGATCGCCAGGGTCAGCAGGAAGGCACGCAGGCTGGTCGGCAGCTTGGAGCCGACCGCGGCCAGGATGGCCAGTGCGAAGGCGATATCGGTGGCCATCGGAATGGCCCAGCCACCCAGGTTGCCCTGGTCGCTGGACAGGTTGACGATGATGTAGATCGAGGCCGGCACCACCATGCCCGCGATCGCGGCCACCACCGGCAGCAGCGCCTCGGAGGGTTTGGCCAGCGAACCGCTGGTGAACTCCCGCTTCAGCTCCAGCCCGGCGACGAAGAAGAAGACGGTGAGCAGCCCGTCGGAGGCCCAGTGCTGCAGGCTCATCGGGCCCACATAGGTGCCGCGGACAGCGCTGTAGCTGTCGCTGCCGAAGTTGGCCCACAGCAGGGCGGCGACGGTGGCGGCCAGCATCAGCGCACCACCGACGGTCTCGTTGCGCAGCAGTTCCGGCAGCACCCGGGTGTCGTCGGGGCCGAGCCGGCCGAACAGCAGCACCTTCCGGCCGCCGTTGCTGCCTCCGGTGTCGGAGTCGTTGGTCTCCGAGGGGTCGGACTGGGCACTGCTCATCTGGGTCTCCATCATGGACGGGGATGTTCTGGGTACGCACGCTTCACGCCGACCAGACTTCCCGGCACACCGCGGGGCAGTCTACCGGTCGCCCACCGGGGCGTACCAGCCGATCACTGGCTGGGAAACGGACGGACGCCCCGGATTCCCATTCGAGAAAAGGAATCCGAGGCGCCCGATTTTCTACGCCGCGGCGTACCTCACTTCTTGCCGAGGTCGGCCTGGATGGTGTTCATCACCTCCGAGTCGGTGAGGGTGGTGACATCACCCACCTCGCGGCCCTCGGCGATGTCGCGGAGCAGCCGGCGCATGATCTTGCCCGAACGGGTCTTCGGCAGCTCGTCGACGATCAGGATCTGCTTCGGCTTGGCGATCGGGCCGATGTCGTTGCCGACATGGGTGCGCAGCTCCTGCACCACCGCGTCCCGGTCGTTCTCGGCATCGGCAGCGGCGTCGGAGCGCAGGATCACGAACGCGACCACGGCCTGGCCGGTGGTCTCGTCGGTGGCGCCCACCACCGCGGCCTCGGCGACCTTCGGGTTGCCGACCAGCGAGGACTCGATCTCGGCGGTCGACATCCGGTGCCCGGACACGTTCATCACGTCGTCGACGCGGCCGAGCAGCCACAGATCACCGTCGGCGTCCTTCTTCGCCCCGTCACCGGCGAAGTAGATGCCCTCGAAACGGGACCAGTAGGTGTCGATGTAGCGCTGGTCGTCACCCCACAGGGTGCGCAGCATCGCCGGCCAGGGGCGGGTGACCACCAGCAGGCCCGACTCGTCGTTGCCGAGCGGCTTGCCCTCGTCGTCGACGACATCGACCATCACCCCCGGGACCGGGGTCATCGCCGCGCCGGGCTTGCCGTCGGCGACCCCGGGCATCGGTGCGATCATGTGCATCCCGGTCTCGGTCTGCCACCAGGTGTCGGCCACCGGGCAGTTGTCGTGGCCGATGTTCTCCCGGTACCAGTTGTAGGCCTCGGGGTTGATCGGCTCACCGACCGAACCGAGCACCCGCAGGCTGGACAGGTCGTATTCGGCCGGGATGTCGGCACCCCACTTCATGAAGGTGCGGATCGCGGTCGGCGCGGTGTAGAGGATCGACACCTTGTACTTGTCGATGATCTCCCAGAACCGGCCCTTGTGCGGGGTGTCCGGAGTGCCCTCGTAGATGACGCTGGTGGTGCCGTTGGCGAGCGGGCCGTAGACCAGATAGGAGTGTCCGGTCACCCAGCCGATGTCGGCGGCGCACCAGTAGACATCGGTCTCCGGCTTCAGGTCGAAGGTGCCCCAGTGGGTGTAGGAGGTGCCGACCAGGTAACCGCCGGTGGTGTGCAGGATGCCCTTCGGCTTCCCGGTCGAACCGGAGGTGTACATGATGTAGAGCGGGTGCTCGGCCGGGAACTGCTCGGCCTCGTGCTCGGGGGAGGCGTTGCCGACCACGTCGTGCCACCAGACGTCCCGGCCCTCGGTCATCTCGGTGTCCTGACCGGTACGCCGGACCACGACGACGCTGCGCACGTCGGGGGTCTTCTCCAGCGCCTTGTCGACCGCCGGCTTGAGCGCCGACGGGGCACCGCGGCGGTAACCACCGTCGGCGGTGATCACCACCTCGACGCCACAGTCCAGGATCCGGGTGGACAGCGCATCGGCGGAGAAACCGCCGAAGACCACCGTGTGCGGAGCGCCCAGTCGGGCGCAGGCCAGCATCGCGACGATCGCCTCGGGGATCATCGGCATGTAGATGGCCACCCGGTCCCCGGCCTTGACGCCGAGTTCGGTGAGGGCGTTCGCGGCCCGGCTCACCTCGTCCTTCAGCTCGGCATAGGTGATGGTCCGCTCGTGTCCCTCGGGTTCACCCTCCCAGTAGAAGGCGACCCGGTCACCGTTGCCGGCATCCACGTGCCGGTCCACGCAGTTCACCGCGGCATTCAGGGTGCCGTCGGCGTACCACTTGGCGAACGGCGGGTTGGACCAGTCGAGGGTCTCGGTGGGCTCGGTGCCCCAGTCGAGTCGTTTGGCCTGCTCGGCCCAGAACGCGTCCGGATCCGCCCAGGACTTCTCCAGCGTCTCCTGGGTGATGTTCGCGTTCGCGGCCAGCTCGGCCGGCGGCGGATAGCTGCGGTCGTGGTGCTCGGTCTCGGGCGCGTCGTTGCTCACCTGAACTCCTAGTAGCCGGGATCACACTGTTCTCCGCCGAAGCCTACTCTTGGCCATATGGCGCAGCGCTGGACGGTCGATCGGGTGGTCGCTGCGGCCCCCGATTCGGCCGCCGAGGTCGCCGGTCGCAAGCTCGCGAACCCCGGTCCGTGGCAGCACGTCGGCAGTCAGGGCGCGGTGCTGTGGGGTGAGTGCCGCGGGTCGGCGCGGACGCCGTACCGGGTCGTGGTGGACACCGAGGGGCCCCGGTATCGCTGCAGTTGCCCGTCGCGCAAGTTCCCCTGCAAGCACGCGTTGGGGTTGCTGTTCCTGTGGGCGGAGGAGCGGTTGCCCGACGACGACGAGGGCGCCCCGCAGGCGTACGCCGCCGACTTCATGGCCGGCGGCCGGGCAGCGGCCGAGCCGGTCGAGAAGGATCCGCAGGAGGTACGCCGGGCCGCGGCCGAGCGGGCCGCCGCCCGCGACGATCGGGTGGCCGCCGGCCTGCTGGAGCTGCAGCAGTGGCTGGCCGATCAGGTGCGGGGCGGACTGGCCCGGCTGGTCGGTCGACCGCAGGAGTTCGAGCTGCTGGCCGCCCGGATGGTCGATGCCCAGGCGCCCGGGGTGGCGCGCTGGATCCGTTCCCTGGCGTACATTCCGGCCAGCGGGGGTGACTGGCCGGAGCGGTTGCTGCGGGAGTTCGGGCTGCTCTGGTTGCTCGCCGAGGCGATGCGGAACCGGGAACGCCTGGACCCGGCCGAGTTGACGATGCTGCGTGGTCATCTCGGCTATCCGGTGGCCTCGGCGGAGGTGCTGGCGGGGACCCCGGTGCGCGATGCCTGGGTGGTCTTCGGGCTGCACGACACCGATGACGACGAACGGGTGCAGACCCGCCGGGTCTGGCTGGTCGGGCAGCGCACCGGCCGATTCGCGCTGGTGCTGTTCTTCTCGGTCAACGGTGCGCCCTATGAGATGTCGATCGCTCCCGGGATGCTGCTGGAGGCCGACCTGCACTTCCACGACACCGCGCTGCCGCTGCGGGCCCAGATCGGGCAACGCCACGGCAACCCCGAACCGAGGGTGGCCGGCTGGCCGCTGCACGCGCCCGGGATCGCCGGCCTGCGCGAGGGGTACGCCGCAGCGCTCGCCATCGACCCCTGGTTGCGACTCTGGCCGACCGCCGTCCGGGGCCGGCTGGGGCGTACCGGTGAGGACTTCGTGCTGGTCGACGAGGACGGCGCAGCGATCCGGGTCACCGGCCCGGAATCGCTGCTGTGGAAGGCATTGCTGGTGACCGCCGGGCAGCCGGCCGACTGGCTGGGGGAATGGGACGGTGCGGGGTTCAATCCGCTGTCGGTGCTGGACGAGCGGGTCACCGGTGGGACGGTGGTGGTGCTGTGAACGAGCTCAGCGGACTGGTTGCGGCCGCGGTCGTCGGGACCGGCCGGCGCACGGTCGACTGGAGTCGGGTGCCGGCGGCGTTGCGGGGTACGCCGGCCGCGGCGGAGGATGCGGTCGGTGCCGAGGAGGCCGCGGTGCTGGCGACCGCCGGCCGGGTGGCGGTCGCCGGGCGCGCCACCGGTGGACTGGTCGGCGCCGCGGAGTTGCCGCCGGGGGCGGCGCCGGAGACCCGTTCCGCACCCGGCGGACAGTTCCTGCGGCTGTTCGCCGAGGCGGTCGGATCGCGGCGCCTCGAGCTGGTCACCGACGGGCTGCGGATGCTCGCCGACAATGGCCGCCGGCTGCCGATCGGTTCGGTGGTGCCGGTGCTGGAGCTGGCCACCGGGCGGCGGGAGCTGCGGCCGCTGGTGGTACCGGTGCTCGGCGAGCGCGGTGCCTGGCTGGCGCGGCAGAACCCCGCCTGGCGCTTCGACGAACTGCTCCTGCCCGCGGTCGACGACGACCGGCCGTGGACCGAGGGCGGCACGGCCGAGCGGGTCGCCTGGCTCGCCGCCGTACGGGCCGCCGACCCGGATCGGTCCCGGGAACTGCTCGCCGCCGCGCTGCCGCACGAACCGGCCGAGGTCCGGTTGCGGCTGCTCGAGACCCTCGGCGAGGGGCTGGGCCCCGCCGACGAACCCCTGCTGGAGCAGGCATTGGACGACCGCGGCCGGTCGGTCCGCGAACTCGCTCAACGGTTGCTGCCCCGGCTGTCCGGCTCGGCGTACCTGGCCCGGATGCGGGAGCGGGTCCGGCACCGGGTCCGCCGCGGCCGGCCCGGCGGCTGGCGGATCGACCTGGCCGAGCTGACCGCCGCCGACGAACGCGATGGGCTGATCGCGGTGAAGGGGGAACGGCCGCCGGGGGAGCGGGCGATGGCCACCTTGGTCGGTGCGATCCCGATTGCCGACTGGCCCGAGCTGGTCGGCCGGTCGGCGATCGAGCTGGTCGGCGCCGAGGTCACCGGCGGCCCCGGATTCGATTCCGGGCTGGCGATCGCGGCGCTGCGGGAACGAGATCCGGAGCTGGCGCTGGAACTGCTCGGTGAGCAGGACATGCTGGACGAGGACCTGTTCGAGCTCACCGAGGTCGAGGCCGGTGACCGGTTGTTGGATCGCCGGATCGGCCGGGACGAGCCGAAGCAGTGGCTGGCCGCGCTCGGGGTACGGCACTGGTCGCCACGGCTCACCGATCTGGTGCTCCGCTGGCTGGAGTCACCGCAGGCCGGTGGCGGGCGGCCCGGGGTGCTCGCGCTGTGCGGTTCGCATGGCAGCCTGCAGCACCGCGTGGACGCGGCCGGTCGATTGCGGCGGATGGCGCGCGGATTTCCCGGCCCACAACAGAATCAGGCGTTCAACGCGGCGATGAACCTGGAGCTCCGCCGGGGGCTCGCCGAGGCACTGACATGATGGAGACACGATGAGCGAAACCGTTGACCAGGTGCAGTTCGAGGGCGTGGGCGAGCTGCTGCGCCCGCACGCCGAACAGCAGTACGCCGAGGAGCTGGCCCGGTTGGCCGAGCTCGACGACCGGCCCCGCCCGGCCAGCTGGAAGCTCTCGCCGTGGGCGGTGGTGACCTATCTGATGGGTGGTGAACTGGCCGGCGGGAGCGTACTCACCCCGAAATATGTGGGCAGTCGCCGGTTGATGGAGATCGCCGTCGCCACCCTCGCCACCGACCGGGCGCTGCTGCTGCTCGGCGTACCCGGCACCGCGAAGTCCTGGGTCTCGGAGCACCTGGCCGCCGCGATCTCGGGGGATTCGACGCTGCTGGTGCAGGGCACCGCCGGTACCGCGGAGGAAGCGGTCCGCTACGGCTGGAACTATGCCCGGCTGCTGGCCGAGGGCCCGAGCCGGGCCGCGATGGTGCCCTCCCCGGTGATGAATGCGATGCGCACCGGGGCGATCGCGCGGATCGAGGAGCTGACCCGGATCCCCTCCGATGTGCAGGACGGGCTGATCACGATCCTGTCGGAGAAGACGCTGCCGGTGCCCGAGCTCGGCGATCAGGTGCAGGCGGTGCACGGGTTCAACGTGATCGCCACCGCCAACGACCGGGACCGCGGGGTGAACGATCTGTCCTCGGCGCTGCGCCGGCGGTTCAACACCGTCGTGCTGCCGCTGCCGGCCTCGGCGGAGGAGGAGGTCTCGATCGTCACCCGCCGGGTCGCCGAACTGGGCCGTTCGCTGGAGCTGCCGCCCATCGACGACGCCGCCACCGAGATCCGCCGGGTGGTGACGATCTTCCGCGAGCTGCGCGGCGGTCTCACCGATGACGGCAAGACCTCGCTCAAGGTGCCCACCGGCACGCTCTCCACCGCCGAGGCCATCTCGGTGGTCACCAACGGGCTCGCGCTGGCCGCGCACTTCGGCGACGGGGTGCTGCGCGCCGGCGACGTCGCCTCCGGCATCGTCGGCTCGGTCGTCAAGGACCCGGTCGCGGATTCCGTTGCCTGGCAGGAATACCTGGAAACCGTGGTACGCCGCCGCGAGGGCTGGAAGGACTTCTACCGCGCCTGCCGCGAGGGCTGACTCCGTTCATCGAGTAGTCGGCCATGCGCAGCGAAGCGGAGCAATGGCCGACGTGTCGATATGAACCGCTTCACCCCTTCCGGTACACCGAGACGTGCTTGCGGCTCGCTGCGGTGGGTCGGCTGCCACCCAGTTTCCGCGATCCATCGAATCCTGGGTGCATCCCGCGAGCCCTGGAGGGCAAGGGATATGCACTCAGGATTCGATGGATCGCGTGAGGCGGGTAAGGAGCTGGCGCAGCCGCCGGGCGTCAGCGGCCGAGAGTTCGGCGGCGAGCAGCTCGTCCTCGGCGGCGCGGATGCGGCGCTTCGCGGTGGCGTACGCCTGCTCGCCGGCCCCGGTGAGCCGGACCGTGCGCTGCCGCTGATCGGCGGACCGCTCCCGGCTCACCAGCCCACGGGACTCCAGCTCGTCGAGATGCTTGCCCAGCCGGGTGGGGTCGCGCCGGGTCCGCCGGGACAGCTCCACCTGGGAGAGCGCCTCCGTGGCGGCCAGCTCGGTCGCGATCGTGTACTCCCACATGGACAACCCGGCCGCGGCCAGGATCGGTTCCTCCATCGCGATCAGCCGGGGGAAGAGCGCGGCCAGCAGGGCGCCGAGATCGGGATCGTCAGGCATCGACAGCACCCTCCAATTGCTCTACCGTGGTAGATGACTCATCTACTGCGGTAGATGATCTGCGATCCGGGAAGGACGAACCCATGGACCTGTCGCCCCTCGAATCGGCCAGCGCCGAGCTGGCCGCGTACCTCTCCGAGGTCACCCACGGAGACCTCGGCACCGCGGTCGGCCGGGACGGTGGATCGATCGCCGACCTGCTCGTGCGCATCATCGAACGAAACCTCCACGTCACTGCGTCCCTGGCGGGGACGGTTGACCCCGCACCGGTGGACCGGGCCACCCTGCTCGCCCCGGCCGACACCTGGGGCACAGGATACGAACTCGCCTACCGCCGGGCCGCCGCCGACGCGCAGGCGGCCCTCACCGCGGCGCCCGCGGATGCCCGGGCCGAGGAGGCCTACGCCGCCCTGCTGAGGGCCACCGAAGCCGAGACCGGACGGCTCCGCGCCACCCTCGAGCTCGGCTGACCGCCGCCACCTACGATGGGCTCATGACGGCCGAGACCAGCGACCCCCGGGTCCGCGTGCTCGGCATCCGGCACCACGGCCCCGGCTCGGCGCGCGCGGTGGTCCGGGCCCTTGACGAACTCCGGCCCGAGGTGGTGCTGATCGAGGGCCCGCCCGAGGCCGACGCGCTCGTCGAACTGGCCGCCGACCCGGAGCTGCAGCCCCCGGTGGCACTGATGGCCTACGCCACCGACGATCCCGGCCGCTCCGCGTTCTGGCCGCTGGCGGTCTTCTCCCCCGAATGGCAGGCGATGCGCTGGGCGGTGGAGCACGGCGTGCCGGTGCGCTTCGCCGACCTGCCCGCCGCGACCGTGCTCGCGCTGCGGGACGAGCCCGACCCCGAACCGGCCGACGACCAGAATCCCTTGACCGACGAGGAATCCGGGCCCCAGCAGTGGGTCCGTGACGACCCGATCGCGGTGCTCGCCCGGACCGCCGGCTACGACGACCCGGAGCGTTGGTGGGACGACGTGATGGAGCTGCGCTCCGGCGGCGACCCGTTCGAGGCGATCACCGAGGCGATGGCCGAGCTGCGCACCGACGACTCCCGCCGCCGCAGTGCCGCCGACGAGCGCGAGGAACAGCGCCGGGAGGCCTACATGCGCAAGGTGCTCCGCGCCGAACTCAAGGCCGGGCGGGAGCGGATCGCGGTGGTCTGCGGTGCCTGGCACGCGCCCGCACTGACCGGGAAGCTGCCCCCGGCCGCCGCCGACAACAAGGTGCTCCGCGGCCTGCCGAAACGCAGGGTCACCCTCACCTGGGTGCCGTGGACCCATTCCCGCCTGGGCTTCGCGTCCGGTTACGGTGCCGGCGTCGAGTCACCCGGCTGGTACCAGCACCTGTTCACCGCCGAGAACGATGTGGTCACTCGCTGGCTGACCCAGGTCGCCCAGGTGCTCCGCGCGCACGACCTGCCCGTCTCCTCGGCGCACGTCATCGAGGCGGTACGCCTGGCGGAAACCCTTGCGGTGCTGAGGAATCGGCCGCTGGCCGGACTGGCCGAGGTGCAGGATGCCACCTTGTCGGTGCTCTGCGACGGCAACCGACTGGCCCAGGACCTGGTCACCCGGCGCGCGGTGATCGGTGAGCGGCTCGGTACGGTGCCGGAGTCCGCACCCGGCGTACCGCTCGATGCCGACCTGCGCCGTACCGCCCGCTCCCTGCGGCTCAAACTCGCCGCCGAGGAACGCGAACTGACCCTCGACCTGCGCAAGGACAACGACCGCGCCCGCTCGCAGCTGCTGCACCGGTTGCTGATCCTCGGCATCGACTGGGGTGAGCGGATCGAGGTGGGCAGCACCGGAACCTTCAAGGAGGGCTGGCTGATCTGCTGGCGGCCCGAGCTGTCGGTTCGCATCGTCGAGGCCTCGGTGTGGGGCACCACCGTCGAGACCGCCGCAACCGCCGAACTGCTGTCGAAGACCGACACCCTGGCCCAGGTCACCCAGAGCCTGGAACTCGCTCTGCAGGCCGACCTCACCGACGCGCTCACCCCGCTGGTGCGGATCCTCGACGAGCGCGCCGCCGCGGACACCGATGTGGACCATCTGCTGGAGGCCCTGCCCGCCCTGGCCCGCGCGCAGCGCTACGGCGATGTCCGCGGCACCGACACCGGGGCACTGACCGCGGTCGCCGAAGCGCTGCTGCTGCGCGTCTGTGCCGGTCTCGGACCGGTCGCCGGCGGCCTCGGCGAGGAGGCGGCCCGCGAACTCAGCCAGCGCATCGAGGCCGTGCACCAGGTGCTCACCCTGCTGCCCGACGGCCCCGGCCACCAGGTGTGGACCGAGACCCTGCACACGCTGGTGCACCGCGGCGACGTGCACGGGCTGCTGGCCGGCCGACTGGTCCGCCTGCTCACCGACGCCGGCGAACTGGACGCCGAGGAGTCCGCCGGGGCCCTCTCCCGCGCGCTCTCCCGGGCCGTCCCACCGGCCGAGAAGGCCCTGTGGGTGGAGGGATTCCTGGCCGGCGGTGCGGTGCTGCTGATCCATGACCGGTGGCTGCTGCAGCTGCTGGACCGCTGGGTCGCCGACCTGACCGAGGACGAGTTCACCGACGTGCTGCCGCTGCTGCGGCGTACCTTCGGCGACTTCGCCCCGGCGGAACGACGCAACATCGCCAACCGGGCCGCGGAACTGGAACGCGACGATGCGATGACCGACCCCGGCGGACCGGACACCGCAGAACTCACCCTGGCGCTGCCGGCGCTGGCCCGACTCGATCGACTCACCGGGGTGCACGGTGGCTGAACCACAGACCGGTGAACGCTCCCGGCGCTGGCGACTGCTGCTCGGTGCCGACGGGGACGACGAGCAGGGCACCGGGCTCAGCGGTGCCGACCGTGCCCTGGACCGAGCCCTGGGCGCCCTCTACGACCGCACCGAGGCGGGTGACGGCGCCACGAAACGCAGTGGCGGCCTGGGTTCCTCGGCACCGCGGATCAGCAAGTGGCTGGGTGAGATCCGCGACCTGTTCCCGAACACGGTCGTGCAGGTGCTGCAGCGCGATGCGATGGAACGCCTCGACCTGGCGACACTGCTCCGCGATCCCGAACTGATCGAGTCGATCGAACCGGACATCCACCTGGCGAGCACCCTCGCCCAACTCGGTTCGGTCCTCCCCGAACAGGCGCGCGCCGCCGCCCGCCGGGTGGTGCAGCGGGTCGTCGACGACCTGCAGCGGCGGCTCGCCGAACCCACCCGGGCGGCCACCCTCGGCGCGCTGAACCGGGCCAGCCGCACCCACCGGCCACGACCCGGTGACATCGACTGGAACCGCACCATCGCAGCGAATCTGAAGCACTACCTGCCCGAACACCGCACCGTCGTGCCGCACCGCCTGATCGGCCACGGTCGGCGCAGCGTCGGCATCCAGCGGGAGGTGGTGATCGCGCTGGACCAGTCCGGGTCGATGGCCGAATCGGTCATCTATGCCTCGGTGTTCGCCGCCGTGCTCGCCGGACTGAACACCGTGCACACCTCGCTGGTCGCCTTCGACACCTCGGTCGCCGACCTGACCGACCGGCTGGCCGACCCGGTCGAGGTGATCTTCGGCGCCCAGCTCGGCGGCGGCACCGACATCAACCAGGCCATCGCCTACTGCGCCGAGCTGATCGACCGGCCCGCCGACACCGTGCTGGTGCTGATCTCGGACCTCTTCGAGGGCGGCGACGAGACCGACCTGGTACGCCGGTTGCGGGCCCTGCGGGAGTCGGGGGTGACGGTGGTCTGCCTGCTCGCACTGGACGACTCCGGCGCCCCCGCCTACGACCGGGAACTCGCCGGAATCCTCGCCCAACTGGACATCCCGGCGTTCGCCTGCACCCCGGATGCATTCCCCGAGCTGATGCAGCACGCCATCGCCGGTGACGACCTGAGCAGCTGGGTGAGCGGCTACCAGGCCCGCCGGGCCCAGGGCCCGGCCCAGCGGTAGGGATCAGAGATACGGCTGCCGCGGATCGGTCTTCGACGAGCCGATCTCGTGCGTACGGTGGAAATAGAAGCGGTTCAGCAACAGGGTGAGGATGCTCAACCCGACCCCGACCGCCATCAGGATCCCGGCCACCTGGTAGTCGTCGGTGCTGCGCCCCGACAGCGGGCTGGCCAGATAAGCGCACAGGATCGCGCCGAGCGCCGGCAGGATCAGCGGGGTCTTGAAGTGGTCCCGCTTGGTGGGCTCCTTGAACCGCAGGATGATCACCGCCACGTTGACCAGGGTGAACACGCAGAGCAGCAGCAACGAGGTGGTGCCACCGAGGGCGGTCAGATCGGCGAAGGCGATCAGCGCAAACGCCAGCAGAGTGGTGAAAATGATCGCCACGTGCGGGGTGCGGCGCCGCTTCAGCACCCGGCCGAGCGGCCCGGGCAACACCTTCTCCCGCGACATGCCGTAGAGCAACCGGGAGGCCATCATCATGTTGATCAGCGCCGAGTTGGCGACCGCGAACATGGTGATCCAGGCGAAGATCCAGATCGGGAAGCCCGGCGCACCGGCCTGCACGACCTTGAGCAGCGGGGTGGACCCCTGCCCGAGCTCCTCCGCCGAGACCAGGGTGATCGCCGAGATCGACACCAGCACATAGATCACACCGGTGATGCAGAGCCCGATCAGCATGGTCCGCGGGAACACCCGGACCGGATCCTTGGTCTCCTCGGCCATGTTCACCGAGTCCTCGAAACCAACCATGGCGAAGAATGCCAGCGCGGTGGCCGCCGTCACCGCACCGAAGGGTGACTCACCCTCGGGCACGGTGAACTGGGTCAGCCGCGACGGATCACCGAGTCCCCGGGACAGCGCCAGCACCCCGACCCCGATCACGATCAGCAGACCGGTCAGCTCGATCACGGTGAGCACCACATTCAGCTTCACCGATTCGCCGACGCCGCGCAGGTTGACCAGGGCGATCGCGGTCATGAAGCCCAGGGCGACCAGCAACACCGTCCAACCGGTCGAGTTCGGCACCCCGAGGGCCGCGAACAGGTTGCCGGCAAAGGCTTTCGCGGCACTGGAGGCCGAGGTGAGACCGGAGGCCATCACCGCGAAGGTGACCAGGAAGGTGATGAACTGGATCCGGAACGCCTTGTGCGTGTAGACCGCTGCGCCGCCGGCCTGCGGATACTTGGTGACCAGCTCCAGATAACCGAACGCGGTCAGCAGCGCCACCAGGAAGGCGCACAGGAACGGCAACCAGACCGCCCCGCCGACCTCGCTGGCGACCTTGCCGGTCAAGGCATAGATACCGGTACCGAGGATGTCGCCGACGACGAACAGCAGCAACAGGCCCGGGCCCAGCACCCGCTTCAGTTCGGGATTGTCGGAATCGGCTTTCGGGGTGGTCGGATCGGCCGTGGTGCTCATGCGAACTCCTTGCGTGTTGCGTGGCCCTCACTTCCGGGGGTGGGTTCATTCGACCACAGCGGACGCGATCGGTACAGGCTCGCAGCGGCACCGATCAGAAGCGCATCGAGATCCGCAGACCGTCCTCGCTCACCGGCATCGTCAACTCGGTGTGATCCACCAGCGCCCGCCGGCAGGTCGCCTGGAAGGGCAGCAGCAGCGGTTCGGGTGGCCGCGCGGAGGCGTCGTAGAGGGCGCCGACCTGGTCCAGCAACTCCGCCAGGCGCTCGGTCTGGAGCCCCGCCAGGGCAGGCCGGGAGCGGACCATCTGCAACAACCCGTCGCGATCGATCGGCATCCAGTTGCGGAAGGACTTCTCCTCCACCTCGGGGAAGTAGGGGGACTCGTCCAGTGCGGCAACGGTCTCGGTGCCGTAGTCGCCGCGCATCGCGGTGGGGTCCTCGCTCTGCAGCAACCGGGCCAGTCGTTTCACCCAGGGCACGGTGTCATCGCGGGTGTTGAAGACCACCGCCAGATGCCCACCGGGGCGCAGCACCCGGGCGAACTCGGCGAGCGCCAGTCCGGGTGCGAACCGGGTCACCGACTCGCCGACGGTGACCACGTCGAAACTCTCCGAGGCGAAGGGCAGGGATTCGGCCTGGGCCACCGTGTGCAACCCGGTCGGCAACCGTGCCGCGATCCGGCGTACCCGGTCGGGATTGCTGTCCACACAGCAGACCCGGTGACCGGCCCGGTCGATCATCGCCGCGAACGCACCGTTCCCGGAGCCGACATCGAGCACCCGACTGCCCGGAGCGGGAACCATCCAGTCGATGGCCGGCTCCGGATAGCTGGAACGTCGACGCGGCTGCATGCGGCACACTCTATGAGGTGAATGACCCGCTGGCAGATCTTGGCCGACTCGAGGGCGTGCCGTCCGCGGTGACGGCGGCCCGGGACGCGACCGATGCGGTGCTCCGCGACCGTGGTCGCCGCAGCGTACCGGCCGAGGACACGGCCCGGGCACTGCTCACCGGAGCCCGCGCGAGCGCCGCCATCGAGGGGGAGCAGTGGGAGCCGGGCGCGGTCCGGCTGTCCACCGAACTGATCGAGCTGGCCGCTGCGGTACGCCGCTCACCCGGTCAGGTGCTGGCCCGGGCCCACGCCCTGCTGGCCAAGGGGATGGTCCCCGACGACCGGCTGGGCCGGGTCGTCGCCACCGAACCCATGGACGGGCTGCTCGGGCTGCTCACCGGCACCACCCGGGCACCGGCGCTGGTGCAGGCCGCCATCGCCCACGCCGAGATCGCGCGGCTGGCGCCCTTCGGCGGTGGGGACGGGGTGATCGCGCGGGCCGTGGAGCACATGGTGCTGATCGACGCCGGGATCGACCCGCGGGCGGCGCTGGTGCCCGAGGTCGGCCATCTGGCCGCCGGGGCCGGCTATCAGCAGGCCCTGCGGGGGTACGCCAGCGGCGGCGCGGACGGGGTACGCGGGTGGATCCTGCACTGCGCCAGTGCGCTGACCAGGGGAGCCGAGGAATCGCCGCTGGGGGCGGCTCGCCGCTTCCGCGACGACCGTGTCTGACCCTGGACATGGATGTGGCACCCGCCAAAAAGGGCCGGGTGCCACAAACCCACTCCAGACCAGGCGACCAAGCGTGCAATCTGCGTGTTGGCCCGGGCAAGCCCAAGGTCGCAACAACCCACGAGATGGTTTGGTCGACGCGTGGGTACCTGACTGTCGTGCAAGGAATCCTTGCCCCCATTTGTACGCTCCCGGCCGGTAAAAGGGAAGACGTTCGATCCGATTTTTCTGCTTTGTCCACAGGCGAAGCGGGACACCGAGTTGTCCACAGGCGGCCGGATGCGGGTGCACGATCCGGAGCCGGCACACCCATGGTGGGGCATGGAGACCAGCGACACCCGCCCGCTCGTCGCGACCGCCGATCCGCGGTTGCGCGACCCGGTGCTCGCCGCCGTCGCGGCGGCCGGCCTGGAGGCCGAACTGGTCGAGGACGCGGCCGGTCTCGCGGCCCTGCGGCGGACCCCGTCGGTGCTGGTGGTCGGGGTCGATCTGGCACCGGCGCTGGCCCGGCAGGAGCTGAACCGGCGCGTCCGGGTGCAGCTGGTCGGCGAACGCGCCGACAGCGACCGGCTCTGTGCCTGGTCGGCGGCGCTCGGGGCCTCGGTGACCACCCTGCCCGAGGGCATGCGGTGGCTGACCTCGACGCTGGCCGGCACGCCACCCGACGGTGGCGGCCGGCTGGTGGCGGTGCTCGGCGGCAGCGGGGGCGTGGGCGCCTCGACCCTGGCGGTCGATCTCGCCTGGCAGGCCGCCCAGCGGGGTACGCCGACGGCGGTGGTCGAGCTGGACCCGGCCGGACCGGGTCTGGATCTGCTGCTCGGGGTGGAATCCGAACCCGGCTGGCGCTGGCCCGCGCTGCGGGCCGCCGAGGGATATCTCGGTGAGCTGCGCGACCAGCTCCCGGCGCGGGACGGGCTGGCGGTGCTGGCCCAGTCGCGCGGCGAACGCACCCCGCCGCCGGTGCCCGCCGTGCGCGCGGTGCTGCGTTCGCTGCGCCGCGAGCACGACCTGGTCCTGATCGATGTCGGGCGGCGCGCGGAGCCCGAGATGCTGGCGGTGCTCGACGAATGCGATACCGCGCTGCTGGTCTGCCGCTCCGGGGTGACCGGGGTCGCCGCGGCGGTTGCGCTGCTGGACAGGTTGCCGACCTCGGTGCCGATGGCGGCACTGCTGCGCGGTGCCCCGGCCGACCGGTCCGTGGTCGGCGAGCTGCTCGGAATCCCCGTGGTGGCAGAGATCGCGGACGATCGCCGGGTGGCGGCCGCGGCCGATCGCGGCGAGCTGCCCGGTCGGGTCGCCGGCCGAGGGTGGCGTCGCGGCACCCGGCGGCTGCTGACCGAGCTGGTTGGTGGGTCCCGATGAGTGGCCGCGAGCTGGATCAGCTGCGCGAGGAGCTGGTGCGCCTGGGCCGGCCGGCCCAACCGGCTGATGTGGCGACCGCGATGCGCCGGCTCGGGCTGCCGGTCAGCGACCAGGCGTTGATGGCGACGGTGGAGGCGTTGCGCCGGGACGCGGTCGGTGCGGGCGCCCTGGAACCGTTGCTGCGGCTCGCCGGGGTCACCGACGTGCTGGTCAACGGTGCCGGTCAGGTGTTCATCGACCGCGGCCGGGGACTGGAGTTGACCGAGGTGCGGTTCGAGGGTGAGGAGGCGGTCCGCCGGCTCGCCAGTCGGATGGCCGCCGGTGCCGGCCGACGGCTCGATGACGGTTCCCCGTTCGTCGACGCCCGGCTCGCCGACGGCACGCGGATGCATGCGGTGCTCTCGCCGTTGGCGCATCCGGGCACCTGCATCTCGCTGCGGGTGCCCGCGGATCGCCGGTTCCGGCTCGCCGACTGGGTGGCCGCGGGATCGCTGCCGCCGGCCGGGGCCGAGCTGCTCACCGCGCTGGTCCGGGCCCGGGCGGCCTTCCTGATCTCCGGGGGCACCGGCAGCGGCAAGACCACCCTGCTCGCCTCGATGCTCGCCGAGGCCGGTGCCAGCGAGCGGTTGGTGGTGGTCGAGGATTCGCGCGAACTGCACCCGGACCATCCGCACTGCGTGCGGCTGGAGGCCCGGGCCGCCAACGCCGAGGGGGCCGGTGCGATCGCGCTCACCGATCTGGTCCGCCAGGCCCTGCGGATGCGGCCGGATCGGATCGTGCTGGGTGAGGTGCGGGGTGCGGAGCTGTGCGACCTGCTGACCGCATTGAACACCGGGCACGAGGGCGGTTGCGGCACCGTGCACGCCAACTCCGCGGCCGATGTGCCGGCCCGGTTGGCCGCGCTCGGGGCGCTCGGCGGGATGAGCCTGCCGGCGCTGCAGGCACAGGCGGCCGCGGCCCTGGATCTGGTGGTGCATGTGGTCCGTGACCGGGGTGGCAGCGGCGTGGCCGGCCGCCGCCGGGTCGCGACGATCCAGTTGCTGGACCGTGACCGGGACGGGTTGCGGATGGTGCCGGCGGTCGAGTTCACCGCGCAGGGCCGGCTGCGGGAGCTGGCCGGATTTCCTGCCCTGACACAGTTGTTGGCCCGATGATCGGTCTCGCGGTGCTGTTCACCGCCCTCGGGGCCGCCCTGGCCGTGCCCGCGCCGCGGCGGCTGCCCCCGGTGGCGGCCGCGCCGGCGGGCGGGGTGACCCACAGCCGGCGGCGCCCGCTGGGGCGTACCGGTTGGGTGGGGGTGGTGCTGGTGGTGCCGCTCGTCTGGTGGCTCGCCGGCGGGCGTGCCGGGGTGCTGACCGGGGTCGCGGTGCTGGCCGGTGGCGCGGTGCTGCTGGTGCTGCGCGGCCGGCGTCGGGAGCGCGCACTGCTCCGCCGGCGTGCCGAGGTGGCGCGGGCCGCGGACCTGCTGGCGGCCGAGCTGTCCCTGGGCAAGGTGCCGTCGGCGGCGCTCGGGGTCGCGGCCGAGGATGTCGCGGTGCTGGCCCCGGCCGCCGCCGCGGCCCGGATCGGTGCCGAGGTGCCGCAGGTCTGGCAGCGGCAGGCGGCCGAGCCGGGATATGCCGACCTGGCCGCGCTGGCCCGTGCCTGGCAGGTCGCCGGCCGGACGGGCGCCCCGCTCGGCCCGAGCCTGCTGCGGGTCGCCGACGGGTTGCGGGTGGAGGAGGAGCTGCGCCGGACCGTCGCCGGGGAGCTGGCCGCGCCGCGGATGACCGGGGTGGTGCTGGCGCTGCTGCCGGTCGCGGGGGTGGCGCTCGGTTATCTGATCGGCGGGGATCCGCTGTCCTTCCTGACCGGTACGCCGTGGGGGCAGGTGTGCCTGTTGGGTGGCACGCTGCTGGCCGCGGCCGGACTGTTGTGGACCGAGCGCCTGGGTGCCCTCGGCGCCGGCTGAGTTCGAAGGAGTGGGACCGGTCATGGTCACGGTTGCCCTGCTGCTCGCCGCGCTGGCCGCGGCGCTGTTCGTCGATGCACCGGCGCCCCGCCGGTTGCTGCCGAGCCGGGCCGGGCCGCGCGGACCGCGCTGGCTCTCACCCCGGCCCGGCGCCCTGCCGGCCCGGACCAGGTGGCTGCTCGGGGCCGCCGCCGGGATCGCGGTCACCGGATTCCTCCCCGGACTGTGGCCGGTGCTGGTGCTGCCCCTGGTGGCCGCGATGGTGGCCGTCGGGCTGGGCCGGTTCGAATCACCCGCGGTGGTCCGGGCCCGGCAGCAGCGGGTCCGGGAACTGCCGCAACTGCTCGAACTGCTCGCCGGCTGCCTCGCCGCCGGGTTGCCCCTGCGGGCGGCGACCCGGATCGTCGCGCAGGAGCAACCCGGCCCGCTGGGTGCGGACCTGCACCGGGTGCTGGCCTGCCTCGATGTGGGCGGTTCCGAGCGGGAGGCCTGGGCGCTGCTCGCCGAGGATCCGTGCTGGCGGTCGGTGGCCCGCGATGTCGGCCGGGCGGCCGAGTCCGGCAGTGAGCTGGGTGCGCTGCTCGCGCGGCACAGCGAACGGGCCAGGCAGGAGCGTGCCGCCCAGGCCCAGCAACGCGCCCGGACCCTCGGTGTCCGCGGGGCCTTCCCGATGGCGGTCTGCTTCCTGCCGGCCTTCGTGCTGATCGGCATGGTGCCGATCGTCGGCTCGATCGTGGCCCGGGTGCTCGGGCCCTGAGCCGAGTTGTCCACAACCGGCAACGACCCCGAGCACTGTCCACAGGCGGCCACCTCGGCGCGACCGATTCGGCGGTCGGTGGCCATGGTGCCGATGTCCCACCGATACGGGGCATCGGCCACCCGGAGATCGGGAAGGCCGCCGGGAAATCCCAACGAGCGAAGGAAAAATCATGTCCCAGACCACTTGCACCAACGAGCTCGCGGTCGTCGAGCGGGCCTCGCGGCAGCTGCCGGCGGCCGGTCGTCGGCGCCGGCGCGATGAGCGCGGCGCGGCCGCCGTCGAGTACGCGGTCGTCACCGTGGCCGCCGCCAGCCTGGGCGGCGTGCTGATCAAGATCCTCACCGATCCGCAGGTCCAGCAGAAGTTGCTGCAGTTGATCCTCGCGCTGATCGACGCGTTCATGAAGGTCGGCGGCTGAGCCGATGTGTGCGACCGGGGGTGTGCGGCGGGTGAACCCCGTGCACCCCCGGGCCCATCGCACCTCCCAACAGGAAGGGCGAATGATGTCTACGAGCGTGGGCGGCCAGCAGGACGAGCGAGGCGCGGTCGCGGTGGAACATGCGGTTGTCACGGTGGCCGCGGCATCCCTCGGTGGGGCGCTGCTGGCCATGTTCGGCGGCGGTTACCCGCAGGCCCACCCGATCGTGCCGCCGGAATGGTTCCTGAAGTGGATGCTGCAGCTGATCGAATGGATCACCAGCCTGTTCCGGGGGGCCTGAGCCGTGCTGAGCCACCGACCCGATGAACGGGGCAGCACCACCGTCGAGGTGGCGCTGGGACTGGTGTCACTACTGCTGGCCACCGTCGCCGGGGTGTGGCTGGTGCTGGTCGTGGTGCTGCAGGCCCGCATCGTCGACACCGCCAGCGAGATCGCCCGGCAGGAGGCGCGCGGTGACCGGGTGGCGGTCGCCCGCGCCGAGGCCGAGGCGCCCGCGGGAGCGACGGTCGAGCGGAGCCGGGACCGCGGCCTGGCCGTGGTGACGGTGCGGCTGGACGCCCGCCCCCTCGGCGCGGGGCCGGCCGTGCCGCTGCAGGCCCGAGCCCGGGTGCTGCTGGAACCGGGGGAGCGATGAACCGGGAACGGGGCGCGGCCACCCTGGCGGTGGCCGGTGCGCTGTTGCTGTTGCTGGTGCTCACCGGTGCCGGTTCGGTGATCGCCGGTTATCTGGTGGCGGCGCAGCGCGCCCGGGGCGCGGCCGACCTGGCCGCCGTCAGTGCCGCCGCTCGGCATGCCGCGGGGGCGCCGGGGTGTCCCACCGCCCAGCGGCTGGCGGCGGCGCAGGGGGCCAGTGTGCTGCGCTGCACCGAGACCGGTGACACCATCGATTTCGTGGTCAGCGTGGAGGTCGCGATCCCGGTGGACGCCCCGGTGCCGGGCCTGCCGACCCGGGCCACCGGCCGCGCCCATGCGGGGCGCCTCGGTTAGCCGGCGGTCACGAGGCGATGGCGCCCGGCTGCTCCTGGGCCGGGTCGAGCAGGCGCACCAGCTGGAGGGCACCGGCCCGATCGAGATCCCGGTTGGCGTCGGGGCAGCCGGGGGTGAACACGCACCGCGGGCAACCGACCAGGCAGTCGCAGCGGGTCAGCCGGTCGGCCACCGCCGCCAGCCAGGCATCGGCACGCTCGGCGACGGCCGCGGCGAAGCCGGCACCGCCCGGCACCAGTTCGTGCAGTCCGACCCGCCAGCCACCGTCGGGAATCGGTTCGCTCCACCCGACGAAGGTGCGCGGATCGAGCGGCAGCACCGCCTGCACCATCGCGCGCAGGGCGTGCTCCAGACCGTGGCAGGCCGCCCGCGCCCGGGCCGGTGACCAGACCGGCAGCACCCGGCCGGGCAGCTCGAACCAGAGCGCCTGGGTGTCCAGGGTGCGTTCGGGCAGATCCAGGGCGGTCTCGTCCCAGATGTCCCCGGTGACCTCATCGAGCCGCAGGAACCCCGTCACCTGGCTGACCACCCGCGCCGAACCGTGCGCCAGCAGGCCGCCGCCCCGGTCGCGGGGTTCGCCGGTGAGCTGCTCGACCCGGCTGGTGCTGCGGGCCACGGTCAGATAACCCGTGCGCCGCGGCCGGGCGTACACCAGGCCGGCGGACGGACTCTCCTCATCACCCACCAGCCAGGTCTCACCCTGATGGCGATAGACCGCGCCCGGGTGCAGTTCCCGGTCGGCCCGGTGTGCGTCCAGGCTGCCGATCACCCGCCCGGTGTCGGGTTCGCACACCTCCACCCGTGCGCCGCAGCCACGCAGGTCGATCGCGTCCACGGCGCGGTCGGCGCGGGTCCAGAACCAACCGGTCGGTCGTCGACGCAGCACACCACCACCGGCGAGAGCGTCGGCCAGCTCCGCGGTCCGCGGGCCGAACCAGTGCTCATCCTCGGCGGTCAGTGGACGCTCCTGGGCCGCCGCCGCCAGCTGCGGGGCCAGCACCCGGTCGGTCGGTGCCCCCGGCGGTGGGGTGTCGGCGTCCCCGCCCAGCAGTGCGTCGGGGTGGTCGCACCACCAGGCATCCGCCGGGTCGTCGCGGGCCACCAGCACCGCCAGCGCCGGCCGATCCCGGCGACCGGCGCGGCCGATCCGCTGCCAGAGCGCCGCCTGACTGCCCGGATGGCCGGCCAGCACGACCGCATCCAACCCACCGATGTCCACCCCCAGCTCCAGCGCGCTGGTGCTCGCCACCCCGAGCAGCTGCCGGCTCGCCAGCGCGGCCTCGAGCTCGCGGCGCTCGTGCGGCAGCAGTCCGGCGCGATAGGCCCGGAACTCCGCCCCGGTGCGCCGCACATCGGCGGCCAGCTGCTCGGCCCGCGCCCGGGTGTCGACGAACGCGCAGGTCTGCCGGCCCTCGGCCAGCAGTCGGGTGACCACCTCGGTGACCGCCAGCTCCGGGTCGGCCGGTTGGCAGACCAGCAGGGTCGTCTCCGGCCGGGGCGCGGTCGATGCCGTCACCGCGGTGACCCGGTCGGCCGGGGTTCCGGTCAGTGCCGCCAGGGTGGCCGCCGGGTCGGCGACGGTCGCCGACGCCCCGATCACCACCGGTTCGGCACCCAGCTCCCGGCAGAGTCGCAGCAACCGCCGCAGCACCAGGCCGACCTGCATCCCGAACGCACCCTGGTAGTGGTGCGCCTCATCGACCACCAGGTAGCGCAGCGACTTCAGGAATCCCTGCCAGCGTTGGTGCCCGGGCAGGATCGAGCGGTGCAGCAGATCGGGGTTGGTGAGCAGGAAGGTCGCGTGGTCGCGGGCCCAGGTGCGCTCCTCGGGCCCGGAGTCACCGTCCAGCACCGCGAACCGCCAGCTGCCGATCCCGAGCGCACCGCAGGCCCGGCCCTGGTCGTGGGCGAGCGCCTTGGTGGGGGCCAGATAGAGGGCGGTGTGCGGGCGGCGCAGCAGCGTCCGGGGCGTACGCCGACCCGCCGACTCGGGCGGTGGGGGGGCCGAGGTCGGCGAACCTCCCCAGGTCGCCGCCAGCACCGGCATCAGATAGGCCAGCGACTTGCCCGAGGCGGTCGGGGTGGCCAGCATCGTCGCCCGCCCGTCATGGGCCGACTCGGCGGCCTCCCGCTGGTGCGTCCAGGGTCGCTCGATGCCGCGCGCGCCGAGCGACTCGACCACCCCGGCCGGCAGCCAACCGGGCCAGTCCGCCGTGATCCCGACCGCTCCCGGGCGCGACAGGCTGGCCCGCAGATCGGGATGCTCGCTCAGCCAGTCGGGGATCACCCCACCAATCTAGGCTCCGGTGCCGACATCGCGGCAGACCCGCCGCGGCCCGTCGGTCGTGCCGCCGAGGTCGCATGGCATACTCCGGGCTACCTGACGTGACCCGTGAACCACGTCACACACTGGAGGATCGATGAAGCCCCTGCAGGTTGACCTTTCCGGCGGAAGCCTGACCATCGTCGTCGTCATCGCCGCGATCGCCGCGATAGCGGTGGCGATGTCCATCGTGTTCCGCTCCGAGGTGCTCAAAGCGAACGACGGCACCGAGAACATGCGCCGGATCGGGGTCGCGGTGCAGGAGGGCGCGGCGGCCTATCTGGGCCGGCAGTTCCGCACCCTCGGCGTCTTCGCGGTGGTCGCCTTCATCCTGCTCTTCCTGCTGCCGGCACACTCCGACACCGGTGCGAACGAATGGCTGCTCAAGGGCGCCCGCTCGGTGGCGTTCATCGTCGGCGCCGGGTTCTCCGGGCTGATCGGCTATCTGGGCATGTGGCTGGCGGTCCGCGCGAACGTGCGGGTCGCCTCCGCCGCCCGCGACCAGGGCCGCGACCCGGCGATGAAGATCGCCTTCCGGACGGGCGCCTCGGTCGGCATGGCGACCATCGGGCTGGGCCTGTTCGGTGCCGCGATCGTCGTGCTGATCTTCCGCAGCGACGCCCCGACGGTGCTCGAGGGCTTCGGCTTCGGCGCGGCGATGCTGGCGATGTTCATGCGGGTCGGCGGCGGCATCTTCACCAAGGCCGCCGATGTCGGTGCCGACCTGGTCGGCAAGGTGGAGCAGAACATCCCCGAGGACGACCCGCGCAACGCCGCCACCATCGCCGACAACGTCGGTGACAACGTGGGCGACTGCGCCGGCATGGCCGCCGACCTGTTCGAGTCCTATGCGGTGACCCTGGTCGCCTCGCTGATCCTCGGCAAGGCCGCCTTCGGCAGCGCCGGGCTGACCTTCCCGCTGCTGGTGCCCGCGATCGGTGTGATCACCGCGCTGATCGGGGTCTACATCACCCGGCCCCGCGCCGGGGAGAACGGGCTGCGTACCATCAACCGCTCGTTCTATTCCTCGGCGATCATCTCCGCGGTGCTCTGCAGCATCGCCGCCTTCGTCTTCCTGCCCGGCAGCTTCGCCGAGCTCGGCACCGGGACCGCCTTCAACGGCCCGATCGACAACCCGCGGATCGTGGCCCTCGGCTCGGTGCTGATCGGCATCGTGCTGGCCGCGATCATCCTGTCGCTGACCGGCCACTACACCGGCACCGAGGACCGGCCGGTCCAGGACGTCGGCCGGACCTCGCTGACCGGGGCCGCGACCGTCGTGCTCTCCGGCATCTCCCTCGGCCTCTCGTCGGCGGTCTGGACCGCGTTGGTGATCGCGGCCGCGGTGTTCGGTGCCTTCCTGCTCGGCGGCGTCGGGGTGGTCGGGCTGTTCGCGATCGCGCTCGCCGGCTGCGGTCTGCTGACCACCGTCGGTGTGATCGTCGCGATGGACACCTTCGGCCCGGTCTCGGACAACGCGCAGGGCATCGCCGAGATGTCCGGTGACGTGGACGGTGAGGGCGCCCAGATCCTGACCGAGCTGGATGCGGTCGGCAACACCACCAAGGCGATCACCAAGGGCATCGCGATCGCCACCGCGGTGCTCGCCGCGACCGCGCTGTTCGGCTCCTACACCGACTCGATCGCGGCGGTGCTGCAGCAGAACTACCAGCGCTTCGTCGAGCAGGCCGTGGTCTTCGACCCGGGTGTGCTGGTCGGGCTCATCATCGGCGCCTCGGTGGTCTTCCTGTTCTCGGGGCTGGCGATCTCGGCGGTCGGCCGGGCCGCCGGTGCGGTGGTCTATGAGGTACGCCGCCAGTTCCGGGAGATCCCCGGGATCATGGAGGGCACCGGTCGGCCGGAGTACGGCCGGGTGGTCGACATCTGCACCCGCGACTCGCTGCGCGAGCTCGCCACCCCCGGCATCCTGGCGATCTTCGCCCCGATCGCGGTGGGTTTCGGACTGGGGGCGCCGGCGCTGGCCGGGTACCTGGCCGGCGCGATCGCCTGCGGCACCCTGATGGCGGTCTTCCTGGCGAATGCCGGTGGGGCCTGGGACAACGCCAAGAAGCTCGTCGAGGACGGCCACCACGGTGGCAAGGGTTCGCCGGCGCACGAGGCCACCGTGATCGGTGACACCGTCGGCGACCCGTTCAAGGACACCGCCGGCCCGGCCATCAACCCGCTGATCAAGGTGATGAACCTGGTCGCGCTGCTGATCGCCCCGGCCGCGGTCGGGATGAGCTCGCTGAACAACTCCAACTCCCCGATCCGCTACGTGATCGCGCTGGTCGCGCTGGCCGTCGTCGCGGTCGCCGTGGTGATCTCCTCCCGCCGCCAGGTCGGCATCAGCGAGGACGACGATGCCGGCACCGCGGAGCTTGCCGGCGACCATGGCGGCGAGGAGACCGTGACCGTCGAAGAGGTCGTCGTCGAGGAGGAGTACGAGCCGCGCGGTCCGCAGTCGCGGCGGGACACCGATTCCTGACAGGCGACGTGCGAAGGACTGACCCCGGGGGTCAGTCCGGCTCGGCGAAGCGGTGCCGGTGCTGGGTCTCCGGGCCGAGGTCGCCCTCGGTGTGTTCGACGTGGGAGAGGGCCTCGGCCAGCACCGCACGCACGTGCGGGTCGGCCGCCCGGTAGTAGATGTAGGTGCCCTCGCGGCGGCCGCGTACCACCCCGGCGAGCCGGAGCTTCGCCAGGTGCTGGCTGACCGAGGTCGGGCTCACGCCGGCGAGTTCGGCCAGGCAGGACACCGAGGATTCTCCCTGGAGCAGCGCCCAGACGAGTTTGATCCGGGTCGGATCGGCCAGCAGCCTGAAGGTCTCGGCCGCCAGGGCGGCCTGATCGTCGTCGGGCATCGTCAGGTCGGGCAGCGAATCGTGCACGCGCCTCACCTTACTGACTAGATACCTGCATAGGAATGCAGCTAGCGTGGGATCATGTCCGACCGCGCCCACAGCCATGGTCCCGCCACGCCCGCCGACCGGGCACATGGGCACGACCATGCGCACCCCCACGACCACCCGCAGACCGGGTTCGGCCGGTTCCGGCACCTGCTCAGTGAGCTCTTCGGCATGCACTCCCATGACGTCGCCGACCAGATCGATGACGAACTCCAGGCCTCGGCCGCCGGGCGCCGGGCGCTCTGGATCAGCCTGGCCGGGCTGGGTGTGACGGCCGCTCTGCAGGCGGTGGTCTTCTGGTACTCGGGCTCGGTGGCCCTGCTCGGCGACACCCTGCACAACCTCACCGACGCCCTCACCGCGATCCCGCTGCTGGCCGCGTTCGCGCTGGGCCGGCGGGCCGCGACCAGCCGGTTCACCTACGGGTTCGGTCGGGCGGAGGATCTGGCGGGATTGTTCGTGGTGGCGATGATCGCGCTCTCGGCCGTGCTGGCCGGCTGGGAGGCGGTACGCCGGCTGCTGCAGCCCCAGCCGGTGACCCATCTCGCCGCGGTGGCGATCGCCGGGCTGATCGGCTTCATCGGCAACGAGGTGGTGGCGCGCTACCGGATCGGGGTCGGTCGCCGGATCGGATCCGCCGCGCTGGTCGCCGATGGTCTGCATGCCCGGACCGACGGGTTCACCAGCCTCGCGGTGCTGTTCGGCGCCGGCGGGGTCGCGCTCGGTTGGGACTGGGCGGATCCGGTGGTGGGGCTGCTGATCACCGTGGCCATCGTCGGGGTGCTCCGCGGTGCGGTGCGGCAGGTCGGCGGGCGACTGCTCGATGCCGTCGACCCGGCCCTGATCGATCGGCTCGCCTCGATGGCCGGTGCCGTTCCCGGCGTACGCACGGTCGAGGAGGTCCGGGCGCGTTGGCTGGGGCACCAGTTGTACGCCGAGTTGCTGATCCGAGCGGACCCGGGGCTCCGGCTGACCGAGGCGGACCGGTTGCGTGCCCGGGTCCAGGAGTCGCTGTCCCGCGGGGTCCCGCGATCGGGTGAGGTGATCGTCCGAGTGGAGCCGGATCGGCTGAACTAGCCCCCGGAACCCCTACCGTGGAAGGACACCGGGGCGCTTCAGGCCCCGGTCCGAACCACCAGGAGTTCCCTGTGCGTACCGCTATCGCTCTGTCAGCCGCAACCCTGTTCACCATCGGTCTGACCGCCTGCGGTGCAGGCGGAGGCGGAGGTGCCGCCTCGTCGACCGTGACCGACCAGACCACCCCCGAGGGTGCCGCCCAGATGTTCCTGCAGGGCATGGGCAACAAGGACGCCAAGGCCATCTGTGATGTGATGGCCATCTCCGGCAAACCGGTCAGCGCGATGGGTGCCGGAGACACCTGTGCCACCCAGATGAAGGGCAGCATCGACTCGATGGGCAGCCAGCTCGACAGCCTGAAGAATGCCAAGGTGAGCGGGGCGACCGTGAATGGTGACACCGCCGATCTCAGCACCGCCACCGTCTCCCCGGCCCAGGCCAAGGGGGCGCTGAGCGTCTACAAGACAGCCAAGAAGATCGACGGCAAGTGGTACCTCTCCTTCGGCTGACCCCATCGAACGACCGACCCGACCAATTCGACCAGGAGTTCTCGTGCGTACTTCCCTCTGCCTCTCCGTCGCCGCCCTGCTGACCATCGGCCTGAGCGCCTGTGGTGGCTCGGGTGACACGTCGTCCCCGGCTCCGGCACCCGCTCCCGCGAGCCAGGCACCGGCCTCGCAGGCCCCGGCCTCCTCGGCCCCCGCCTCCTCCGCGCCTTCATCCGGCGCCCCCTCATCGGCAGCCTCCAGCGGGGAGAGCAGCGGGGCCGGAGGCCAAGGAACTCCGGAGGCCGCTGCCGAGGCGTTCCTGAAGGCCCTCGGCAACAAGGACGCCCAGGGTGTGTGTGATGCGCTCGCGGTCCAGGGAAAGCCGATGAACTCGATCGGTGCCGGGGACATGTGCACCAGGTCGATGGAGAACACCACACGTGCGATGCCCGGTGGCATGCTGAACAATCTGAAGAACGCCAAGGTCAGCAATGTGCAGGTGAACGGTGATACCGCTGACCTGTCCACCGCCACCATCACGCCACCCGAGGCACAAGGTGTCCTGAACGTCTACCAGACCGCGCAGAAGATCGACGGCAAGTGGTACGTGAGTGCCCCGATGGCCTGACCCGCCCGTGCGCCAACCGGCCCGCTGGTTAGGCTGATTCGACAGCTAATCAGCGGGCAGGAGCGCAACGATGGGCAACTACGCAGATCAGTACCGACGGTCGATGACCGACCCGGCCGGCTACTGGGGTGAGCAGGCGAGGCGGGTCGATTGGATCCGCCCGCCGCGCGAGGTGCTCGACCGCGACGCGACCCCGATCCCGCGCTGGTATCCCGATGCCACCTTGAACACCTGCTTCAACGCCCTTGACCGGCACGTGATCGCCGGTCGGGCCGACGAGCCGGCGCTGATCTTCCATTCCGCGATCACCGGGGATCGGCGCAGCTACAGCTACGCCGAGCTGCTCGATCGGGTGGCCCGGCTCGGTGGTGCCCTGCAGGGCATGGGTGTCGAGCCCGGCGATCGGGTCGTCATCTACATGCCGATGATCGCCGAGGCCGCGATGGCGATGCTGGCCTGTGCCCGGATCGGTGCGGTGCACTCGGTGGTCTTCGGTGGTTTCGCCGCGGCGGAACTGGCCGCCCGCATCGACGACGCCCGGCCCAAGGTGGTGATCTCCGCCTCCTGCGGTCTGGAGGGGTCGCGGGTGCTCGCGTACAAACCCCTGCTGGACAAGGCGATCGAGAGCTCGGCGCACAAACCGGACTCCTGCATCATCGTGCAGCGCGAGCAGCTGACCGCCGAGCTGACACCCGGCCGCGACGTCGACTTCGCCTCGGTGATGAAACCCGGTTCCTTCGAACCGGCGATGGCGGTCGAGGTCGCCGCCACCGACCCGCTCTACATCCTCTACACCTCAGGCACCACAGGAAAACCGAAGGGCATCGTCCGCGACAACGGCGGTCACGCCGTCGCGCTCTGCTTCGCCATGCAGGAGATCTTCGACGTCGGCCCGGGTGAGGTGATGTTCACCGCCTCCGATGTCGGCTGGGTGGTCGGGCACTCGTTCATCGTCTACGGCCCGCTGCTCGCCGGGGCCACCTCGGTGCTGTTCGAGGGAAAGCCGGTCGGTACGCCCGATGCGGGCGCCTTCTGGCGGGTCGTCGCCGAACACCGGGTGAAGGCCATGTTCACCGCCCCCACGGCGATGCGGGCGATCCGCAAGGTCGACCCGGACGGTGAGTTCCTGTCCGAGGCCGACACCACCGGGCTGCAGACGCTCTTCCTCGCCGGTGAGCGATTGGATCCGGAGACCTATGCCTGGGCCAGTGAGAAACTCGTCGTCCCCGTCATCGACAACTGGTGGCAGACCGAGACCGGGTGGCCGATCGCGGCGAACCTGCGCGGCATGGAGCCGATGCCGGTGAAGCCCGGATCGCCGACCGTTCCGGTGCCGGGATACGACGTGCGGATCCTCGACGGCGAGGGCCGGCAGCTGCCGGCCGGGACCGAGGGGGCCATCGTGATCGGACTGCCGCTGCCACCCGGCACCCTCACCGGTGTGTGGGGTGATGAGCAGCGGTTCGTGAACTCCTATCTGTCCGCCTATCCGGGCAACTATCTGAGCGGCGACGGCGGCTATCTCGACGAGGACGGCTACGTCTTCGTGATGGGCCGCACCGACGACGTCATCAACGTCGCCGGGCACCGACTCTCCACCGGATCGATGGAGGCGGTGCTCGCCGCCCATCCGGCGGTCGCCGAGGTCGCGGTGATCGGGGTCGCCGACCAGCTCAAGGGCCAGCAGCCGCGCGGGCTGGTGGTGCTCAAGGAGGGTGCCGAGACCGATCCCGACCAGGTGATCGCCGAGCTGGTGCAGGCGGTCCGCGACGAGATCGGTGCGGTGGCCTCGCTGCGCCGGATCGACGTGGTCGCCGCGCTGCCGAAGACCAGGTCCGGCAAGATCCTGCGCAAGACGATGCGCGAGATCGCCGACGGCAAACCGGGTGCCGTGCCCTCCACCATCGAGGATCCGCAGGTGGTCGAGGATCTGCGGGCGATACTGATCCGCCCGGCCGACTGAGCAGGCCGGATTCTCCACAGCAGAAGAGAATCCGGCCCACCCACAGGATCAGATGCCGGCTGTTCCGATCAGTTCTCCCCGCGTCGCGGGACCACCGCGCACATCACCGCACCGAACAGTGCGACCGCGGCGAACACCCAGAAGGCGATCCGCCCGGCCTCGGTCGGATTGGTCGCCGAGGCGAAGGCGCCGACGATCGCGCCACCGATCACCGGGCCGAAGATGCCACCCAGTCGGCCGAATCCGGCACACCAGGCCACGCCGGCGGCGCGGACATGGGTGGCGTAGTAGTTCGACACCTTGCCGTAGATGAGCACCTGGGTGCCCAACGTCCCGGTACCGGCGATGAAGATGAAGGCGAACAGCACCGGATCGGGGAAGCGGAAGGTCATCCCGAACAGGGTCAGCGCGGCCAGCACGAAGGTGGCCACGATCGTCTTCTGCGGCCCGAGCCACCGATCCGCCAGCCAGGCGGCGATCAGCCCACCGACCACCGCACCGGTGTTCAGCAACAGCAGGAAGAGCAACGAATACTGGGCTCCCTTGCCATAACCCTGCATGATCTTCGGCAGCCAGGTGTTCAGGCCGTAGGTGAGCAGCAGCCCGGAGAACGACATCATGCCGAGCAGCACCGTCGGCAGGGCGTACCGGCTGCCGAACAGCCCGGCGAAGCCGACCTTCTCAGCCGGGCGACCGTCGACCACCGCAGCGGGTGCGCCCTCGAGCACCACCCCGGTGCGTTCGGCGACCAGTTCCGCCTCGGCCTGCCGACCGCGGGATTCCAACCATTTCGGGGATTCCGGGATCAACCAGAAGGCCAGCGGCAGCAGGGTGACCAGCGGGATCGCGCCGATCCAGAACAGGCCGCGCCAACCGATCGACCCCAGCAGGGCCAGTGCGATGAGGGAGGCGAGCACACCACCGGCGGGGATGCCGGAATAGACGATGGCGTTGAAGCGGTTCCTCCGATCGGTGGGAGCGAACTCGGCGACCAACGCGCCGAGCACCGCGAGCAGCGAACCGAGGCCGATCCCGGTGATCAACCGGAAGGCGGAGAAGAACGCGAGGCTCGGGCTGAGCGCGGTGATCGCCATGCCGATGGAGAACCAGGCGATGCTGCCCAGCACCAGCCGGCGCCGGCCGAGATGGTCACCGATCGCGCCGGCCGCCAGGGCACCGATCATCACGCCGACCAGGGCGTACGAACCGACCGCACCCGCCTGCGCCGCGGAGATGGACGCCTCACCGATCTGGCTCGGGTCGCGCAGCCAGCCGGCGACGATGGTGCCGAAGACGACGATGTCGTAGCCGTCGAAGATCAGGGCGCCGCAGGCGATCGCGAGGATCGCGTACACCGCACGCAGCTGTCGTGGTGTCCGGGAGGCGGCGGTGCCGGGCGCGGGGCCCGAGGGGGAGGTGCCCGGATTCCGGGGGCCCGCGGCCGCCCCGGCTCCGCGCTGAACCGAGTTGTCGATGGTCATGGTGTCCCTCGTCGTCGAGGTGCCTGCCGTGGCACGTTGCGCTCAACGGTGACAAGGGACTCGGATCAGCGACCCGGGGTAATGCCCAGGTCCCACCCAGGGCCCCTCCGGGACCCGGGTGAATGTGCCGCTGGGCGGCACGGAACGGGGCGTGGCGGTTGGTTCAGCTCGGGATCGCCTTGCCCGGGTTGAGGATTCCGTGTGGGTCGAGGGCCCGTTTCACGGCCCGGTAGAGATCCAGCACCTCCGGTGCCTGTTCGGTGGCCAACCCGTCCAGTTTCAGTACGCCGACACCGTGTTCCCCGGTGACCGTGCCGCCCAGCTCGATGGCGGCGGCGATGATCTCGTCGAAGGCGGCCAACGATCGGCGCTTCTGCTCGTCGTCACCGGGCGGGGTGAGCATCATCGGATGCAGGTTGCCGTCCCCGGCATGCGCCAGGGTGGCGATCAGCACGTCGTTGCGGCGGCCGATCTCCTCGATCCGGCCGAGCATCTCGGGAACCTGCGCCTTCGGTACGCAGACGTCCTCGGTGAGCAGCGGGCCCAGCCGCTCCAGGGCCGGGTAGGCGAGCCGGCGTGCGGCGAACAGGGCATCGCCCTCATCGGAGTCCTCGGAGCGGACCGCGAAACCGGCACCGGCCTCGGTGAAGCACTGCACCAGCCGGTCGGCCTCGGCGCGTCCGGCCTCCCCGGGCACGTCGGTACGCCCCAGCAGCACGACCTCGGCATCGGTCGACAGGCCCATGTTGCGCCAGTCGTCGACCGCCTTCAGGCAGTTGCGGTCCACCAGCTCCAGGGCCGAGGGCGTGAGACCGGCCGCGGCGACCGCCTCCACCGCGCGGCCGGCGGCGACCAGGGAGTCGAAGAAGCCGGCGACGGTGATCTCCTCGGCCCGCAGCGGCCGCAGCCGGACGGTGATCTCGGTGGCGATCCCCAGGGTGCCCTCCGAGCCGACCATCAAACCGGTCAGGTCGTAACCGGCGACCCCCTTCGCGGTCCGCCGGCCGATCCGGACCAGCTCGCCGGTGCCGGTGACCAGTTGCATGCCGAGCACGTACTCCCGGGTGACGCCGTACTTCACGCAGCACATGCCACCGGCGTTGGTGGCCACGTTGCCGCCGATCGTCGACCAGGGGGAGGACGCCGGATCCGGGGGATACCAGAGCCCGTGCTCGGCGACGTGGGCGCGCAGATCGTCGTTGACCACTCCGGGCTGGACGACGGCCAGCCGCTCCAGCGGGTTGACCTCCAGCACCTTGTTCATCCGTTCCAGGGAAACGATCACACAGCCGTCGACCGCGTTCGCGGCACCGGACAACCCGGTCCCGGCGCCGCGGGCGATGACCGGGGTCCGGTTTTCGATGCAGAGCCGCACCACCTCTTGCACGTCCTCGGGGGTGCTCGCGCGGACCACGGCCAGCGGCTTGCCGTAGGGCGCCCACTCCGCCTCGTCGTGGGCGAAGCTTTCCATCACGTCGAGGTCGGTGACGAGCTGGTCCTCGCCGAATCGGGCGCGCAGGTCATCGAGCAGCATGGCATCCTCCCTGGTGTCTGGGGTGAGCCTAAACCCGGCGCCGTGCTCGGGACTGGTCGGGATATCGTGCCGGGATGCACGAGACGGCGATACGCCTGCGGGACCGGTTCGACGAGCTGGGTTACACGGTGGATGAGGTGCTGGCCCGGATCGGGAAAGCCGGGCAGGCCGACCTGGGCCGGAACTCCACGGTGGCGGCCGACCGCGCCCTGGCCGGGGCGGACGACGAGCTGGCGACCTTGATCAGGATCTGGTTGCTGCAGCAACCGGTCGCTGCCGATGCGGTCCGCCGAGCGCTGCCGCAGAGCTGGGAATCGCTGTGTGAGCAGGAGATCCTGGGGATGAGCGGTGACCGGGTGCGGGCCCTGGTGGACATCCGACCGTACGCCAGCGACGACGACGGGGCCACCGGCTACGTGGTCTCGGATCTGGTCAACGGGCTCGACTCGATCGCCGGGCCGCAGGCCGGGGAGTACGTGCTCGGGGTGTCCTCGGCGTCGACCTCGCTGGCCCAGCTGACGATGCGGGATCCGGTGCGCTCGGCTCTCGACCTGGGTGCCGGCTGCGGCGTACAGAGTCTGCATCTGGCGCGGCACGCCGAGCGGGTGGTGGCCACCGATCTGAACCCGCGCGCGAACCGGCTGGCGGCGTGGACGTTCGCGTTGAGCGGGATCGAGGTGGACCAGCGGCTCGGGTCGCTGTGGGAGCCGGTGGCGGGGGAGCGGTTCGATCTGATCGTCAGCAATCCGCCGTACGTGATGAGCCCGCCCGGGGGTGAGCGGCTGGTCTATCGCGAGGGGTCGATGGTCGCCGACGCGCTCGTCGAGGCGATCGTGCGCGGTTCGGTCGACCGGCTCGAAGCCGGCGGATCCCTGCAGGTGTTGGGAAACTGGGCGATCCTCGATTCCGACGGCTGGGCCGACCGGCTCGCCGGCTGGGTGCCCACCGGCTGCGATGCGCTGGTGATCGAGCGGGAACGGCTGGATCCCTATGAATATGTGGAACTCTGGCTCGCCGATGCCGGGTTGCTCGGTCGACCGGAGTACCTGCCGCGGTACCGGGAGTGGCTGGACTACTTCGACCAGCTGGGGATCGATGCGGTCGGCATGGGCTGGCTGCAGGTGACCCGCAGCGAGACGACGGATCCGCAGGTACGGATCGAGTCCTGGCCACATGCGGTCCAACAACCCGTCGGCGCCGCGCTCGGGCAGTTCCGGGACGCGGCGGCGTACGCCCGGCGCAGCGACGCCGAGGTGCTGGCGACGAACTGGCGCTTGGCCGACGGCATCGACCAGGAGACCATCGGTACGCCCGGCGCGACCGATCCCCGGCACGTGGTGCTCCGCTCCGCGCTCGGCCTGCGCCGGGCCGTCGAGGTGGACACCGCCCTCGGCGGCGTACTCGGCGCCTGCGACGGCGACCTGCCGCTGGGCGTCATCATCGACGCCGTCGCCGGCCTGCTCCAGGTCGACGCCGTGGCGCTGCGGGACGAGCTGTTACCGCGGATCCGGGAACTGTTGATCACCGGAATGCTGGTGCGCTGAGCTCAGCTGGCGACGAGCCTGGTCCCTGGGGACCGAGTGGTGCATCAGGCCGAAGGTCTCCCAGCCCTGCTCCGCGCGAGCCAGGGCGGTCATCGTGCGTTGCGGATCGAGCTCGGCGGCCGTCGCCACCAGTGCCTGGGCGACCGCGATCGCGCCCGTCATCGAAGGGAAGAACGAGCTGCTCTCGCTGGATACCAGCAGCACCTCATCGACGGTGTCGGCCAGTGCCGGGGCCAGGTGGTCGGCGATCAGCACGACCTGCGCACCGGCCCGGTGGGCCTGCTGGGCGGCGATCACCGCATGGTTGTAGAGCCGCCAGTAGCTGCACACCACCAGCAGGTCACCCGGGCCCATCCGGGATACGGCATTGGCCACGGCGGAGGGCTCGCCGAGCAATTCACCGACCGGAAAGCCGGCCAGCCCGAGGTTGTGCTTCAGCGCGAGGCCCACGGCGGCGTAACTGCCGTGCGCGGTGACGTGCACCTGCCGCGCTTCGTCGATCAGACCGGCGGCCCGCTGCACCGCCTCGGGATCCCAACTGCGCAGGGTTTCATCGAGCAGCGTGAGGTCGTGCCGCAATGAACTCCACGGCTCGGCCTCGTCGCTGCGATGACTGGCCGTGACCTCGGCCAGTGAAAGCCCGGCCAGATACCGGGAACGCAGCTCCCGTTGCAGCTCCGGCCAGCCTCGGAATCCGAGCCGCTGTGCCAATCGGGTCACCGTGGACAGGCTGGTACCGGTGGCCGTCGCGACCTCGCTGGCCGGCACATGGGCGGCCTCCCCAGGCCGCAGCGCGAGGTGGTGGAAGACCCGCGCGGCGCGTTCCGAGAGACCCTCGGCCGGCAGTCGCGAGCGGAGCCAGTCCTGCATGCTGTCACCGCCGGCGTTGGTCATGGCGACAGTTTAATGACTGTGATGCAAGAATTCTTGCATTGGCTATTGACCATGCAAAACGGCTTCCTTAGGGTGTCGGAATCCGAATGAACGGAGTGGCCGATGTCTCTGTCCGCCCGACTCGACCGGCTGCCGCTGAGCAAGCCGCACTACCTGCTGCTGCTGATCGGCGGCTTCGGCTACACCTTCGACGGGATGGACGCCGCGGTCGTCGCATTCCTGCTCCCCGACGTGAAACGGGTCTTCGCGCTGGACAATGCCACGCTCGGTCTGGTCGCCTCGGCTGCACCGTTCGGGTTCCTTTTCGGCGCCATCCTGGCCGGTTACCTCGGTGACCGGATCGGTCGCAAGAAGGTGATGATGTACTCCCTGGTGGTGTACGCGGTCGCCTCGCTGGTCGCGGCCGCGGCGCCGAACTTCCCGATCTTCCTGACCATGCGGGTCATCGCCGGTGCCGGCGCCGGAGCGGAGAGCGCGATCATCGCCCCGTTCCTGTCCGAGTTCGTACCCAAGGCCCGCCGGGGCTGGTTCGTCGGCGCGCTGTCCGGGTTCTTCTCCTTCGGATTCGTCGCGGCCGCACTGATCGGGCGCTTCGTGGTACCGACCGTTCCGCACGGGTGGCGATGGGCACAGGTCATCACCTTCCTGCCGATCGTGATGTTGCTGTGGTGGCGCCGGAGCCTGCCCGAATCGCCCCGATACCTGCTGAACAACGGGCGTACCGAGGAAGCAGAGGTGGTCGTCGCCAAGCTGGAGGACGACGTCCGTCGAGCAACCGGTCGCGAGTTGCCGCCGGTCGACCCGAACCATGCCGACGAGCCGGCACCACGCAAGTTCACCCTCCGCGCAGCGTTGGCTCATCTGTGGGGGCGGGAGTTGTGGCGCGTGACGGCCGTGACGTGGCTGATCTGGTTCGTGATCACGTTCTCCTACTACGGCTTCTTCTCCTGGATCCCTACCCTGCTGGTGGAAAAGGGCATCGGGGTCACCAAATCATTCAACTTCTCGCTGCTGATCTATCTGGCCCAGATTCCGGGATACTTCAGTGCGGCCTGGGTGAACGAGCGGCTGGATCGCAAGTACACGATCGCGATCTACTTGGCGGGGTCCGCGGTGAGTGCCTACTGGCTGAGTCAGATGACGGATCCGGTGTGGATCACCGCCGCGGGCGTCGCGCTGTCGTTCTTCCTCAACGGAACCTATGCGGGGGTGTACGCGTACACGCCGGAGGTCTTCCCCACCTGGTTGCGCGCGACCGGGGTCGGCTTCAGCTCGTCCTTCGGCCGGATCGGTTCGATCACGGCCCCGCTCATCATCGGGGTGTTCGCCACCCAGTGGGGATTCGCCGGCGTCTTCGGGATGACGACCGCCGTGCTCGCCGTCGGGATCGTGTGCACCCTGCTGTTCGCCGTACCGACCAAAGGCCGTTCCCTGGAAGGAATCTCCGCCCAGGTGGAGCAGGGTGAGGCGGGGAAGCTGCGATGAGCGCGACAGGACAGTTTCCGGATCTGGCGGCGGTGCAGGAAGAGGTAAGCCGGCGCCTGGGATTCCGGTTGTTCACCGTGATCGCGCTGGGCGATGAGGGTCGGACGTTGACCCGGGTGTGGTCATCACGCCGGGAGGAGTATCCGGTCGGTGGCAGCAAGCAGGTGGCCACCGAGATCGCGGCCGACTGGGTGCAACGGTGCCTGGTGGAGCAGCGCAGCTTCTTCGGTGCGACCCCCGATGAGGTGCGCGAGGTGTTCGCCGACCACGCGCTGATCGCCTCGCTCGGCTGCGGCAGCATCATCAATGTGCCGGTCATCGCCGACGGCAGAACCGTTGGGGCATTGAACATTCTCGACGCCGAGGGGCGCTATGGCGCCGGCTCGGTGGACGTGGCCGAGCGTATTGCCGAGCGCGCGGTGGATGCGATTGGAAGGAGCCTTTGATGAGCGAGCTGGTGCTGAGCGGCGGGCGGGTGTTCGACCCCGACACCGGTGACTGGCATGCCCATGATCTCCTGATCCGGGACGGACGGGTGGCCGAGGTCGGTGACTCGCTGACCGGGGAGAATCGGTTGGACGTGAGCGACCGGTTCGTCCTGCCAGGCCTGATTGACTGTCACGTGCACATCATGGCCAGTTCTGCCGATCTGGGATCGCTGCCGGACACCCCGCCGAGCTATATCGCGCTCGGCGCCGCGGACATCATGGGCGGGATGCTGGATCGGGGCTTCACAACGGTGCGCGATGTGGGTGGCGCCGACTTCGGGTACCAGCGCGCGCAGCGGGAGGGGCTGGTACGCGGCCCGCGGGTCCTCTTCGGTGGCAAGGCCATCTCGCAGACGGGTGGACACGGTGATGTCCGCCCTGCCGGTCGCAACAGTTATGACCCGAGCCAGTGCTGTGCGGGCCTGGGACGGGTGGCCGACGGCGTCGATGAGGTGCGGCGGGCCGCGCGCGACGAACTGCGAAAGGGCGCCGACCATCTCAAGATCATGGCCTCCGGCGGCGTCGCCTCACCCACCGATCGAATCGACTCGGTGCAGTACTCGCTCGCCGAGATGCGTGCCGCGGTCGAGGAGGCCGAGGCCGCCAATCGCTACGTAGCCGCCCATGCGTACACCTCACGGGCGATCCGGCGCGCACTCGAGGCCGGGGTCCGCAGCATCGAGCACGCCAACCTGATCGATGAGGACACGGTCGCGATGCTGAAGGAGAAGGGCGCGTTCGTGACCATGAATCTGGTCACCTACTGGGCGCTGGCCGATGAAGGGCAACGATTCGGGCTTCCGGAGGATCAACTCGCGAAGGTGGCGGCGGTGCTCGAGGGTGGCGTCAACGCGTTGAAACTGGCGTACGCCGGTGGGGTCAACCCGGCGTTCGGCACCGATCTTCTCGGTGGCATGCACCGCCATCAGGCCAAGGAGTTCGCGATCCGCGCCGAACACATCCCGGCCGTGGACGTGATCCGGGGCGCCACCTCGGTTGCCGCGAGCCTGCTGCGTCGCGAGGGCGAGTTGGGCACGCTGGCCCGGGGAGCGTACGCCGATGCGGTCGTCGTCGA
The DNA here is from genome assembly GCF_004362375.1 of Enemella evansiae. Taxonomy (NCBI): domain Bacteria; kingdom Bacillati; phylum Actinomycetota; class Actinomycetes; order Propionibacteriales; family Propionibacteriaceae; genus Enemella; species Enemella evansiae. The sequence goes on along the minus strand of NZ_SNXA01000001.1, from coordinate 20,786 downwards.
CAGCGATCCACTGGCCGATATCTCGGTACTCGCCGAGAGCCGGCTGCGGCACGTGCTGCAGGACGGCCGGGTCGTCGTTGGCGGCTGACGCCGGTGTGAATCTCTTGGGTGAGATCGGCCGGTCAGGGCGCCGAACACCGGCCATAACTCCTGACAAGTTTGCGATTCGGTGACCGGGTGGTCGGGAACGGGCTCATCTCGACACGCCGGCATTGCTCCGCTTCGCTGCGCATGCCGGCTACTCGATGAGCGTGTTGGTCGCGCCGCTCCGCTTCGCTGCGCATGCCGGCTACTCGATGAGCGTGACTCAGCCGACGTCGTGGAGGGTGGCCTCGATGCGGCGTACGGCCTCGGTGGTGGCGTCCTTGATCAGCCGGCCGCAGGCGGGGGTGTAGCGGGTCGTCGGGAGGGCGACGGTGACGGCGGCGACGCCGAGTCCGTCGTCGGTACGCACCAGCCGGCCGAAGGCGGTCACCCCGCGCTCGGAGCGGCCCCGGTTCATCGCGATCCCGGCCCGGCGTACCTTCGCCAGCTCGGCCCGTAACCACTGCGGATCCACCGGATCGCCGGTCTCGGTGCAGCGCTCCAGCGCCTCGTCGTCGGACAGCTCGGACAGCAGCATCATCCCGCCGGCGGTCCGGTGCGCGGTGAACAGCATCCCCTCCCGGGTCCCGACATGCAGCTGGTGCGGCGACTCGGCACTCGCCAGGAAACGGACGTTCCCGCCGACCAGGATCATCAGGTGGCTGGTCTCCTGGACCACCTCGGTGAGCCGGGCCAGCGGCCGCAGCGCCGCCTCGCGCAACCGCGCGGTCAGCGACGGGGTGTCGCCGCCGCCGGCCAGCACCCGGCCCGGACCGTACCGCCGGTCCGCGCCCTGCACCGCGAAGTCTCGGTAGACCAGCATCCGTGCCAACCGGTGCGCGGTCGAGGGTGCCACCTCCAGCCGCTGCGCGATCTCGGCGACGCTCAACTCGCCCTCCAACTGCAGCATCGTCGCCAGCCGCAGGGCGTTGTCGACCGAGGCCAGGGCATAGGAGGGGCGGTCCTTACGGGTTGTGGCGCGTACCGTCATGGGTCCATTCTGCTATAGAGAATTATCTGTTCCTGTCCGTGGAATGGAATCACCATGGTCCGCATGCCTCTCACTGATTCGAGCGCCGGCCATCGTCGCCCGGCTTGGCTGGTCGTACTCCTCTGCTGGGTACTCGTCGTCTTCGACGGCTATGACCTGATCGTCTACGGCACCACGCTGCCGCATCTCCAGGTCGAATGGGGAATGTCGGCCGGTGCCGCCGGATTCCTCGGCTCCCTCGCTTTCGCCGGAATGCTGGTCGGCGCGCTGGTCGCCGGCTACCTCGCCGATCACCTCGGCCGGCGCAACACCATCCTCGCCTGGACCGCGCTGTTCTCGATCTTCACCGCGGCCTGCGCCTTCGCCACCGACCAGACCATGTTCGGTGTCTTCCGCTTCATCGCCGGCATCGGTCTCGGCGGCCTGGTGCCGTCGGCGAATGCGCTGACCGCCGAGTTCGTACGCCCCCGCTACCGCTCCGCGGTGTCCACCATCATGATGTCCGGTGTGCCGATCGGCGGTTCGCTGGCCGCCGTGATCGGCATCTTCCTGCTGCCCAAGAAGCCGGCCCCCGGCACCTGGCACGAGATGTACCTGATCGGTTTCGCCGCCATCGCGGTGATCGTCATCTGCCTCTTCGCACTGCCGGAATCCCCGTCTTGGTTGCGATCCAAGGATCGTGATGCCGAGGCCGAGAAGGTCGAGAATGCCTACGGGATCACCTTCACCGACGAGGCCAGTGTGGTCGCCGAACAGTCCGAGCCGAACAAGCAGTCCGGACCCTTCCACCAGCCCTGGCTGCTGCCCACCATCCTCTTCTCCGCCGCCACCCTGACCACGCTGTTCGCCTGGTACGGGCTCGGCACCTGGCTGCCGAAGCTGATGGCTTCCGACCCGCGCTTCGACATGGGCAATCCGCTGGGATTCCTGCTGGCATTGAATCTTGGCGCGGTGGCCGGCTCCGCCCTCACCGCCTGGGCAGGGGTCCGGTTCGGACCGATCCGCAGTGCCGTGGTGGCCGCCCTGGCCGCCGGTATCGGGCTGGCGTTCCTGCTCAGCTACCCGAGCTCGCTGACACCGATCTATGCCGCGCTGATCTTCGCCGGCATCGGCACCCACGGCACCCAGTGCCTGATCATCGCCGGCATCACCACCCATTACTCGGCGCGGCTCCGCGGCGCCGCCCTCGGTGTGGCGCTCGGCATCGGCCGGATCGGTGCGGTGGCCGCCCCGCAGGTCGGCGGCTGGTTGCTCGACTGGACGGCCTCGCCGGCCACCCCGAAGGGCAACGTGGGCAGCAACTTCGCCGCATTCGCCATCGCAGCAGGGATTTCGGCGATCCTGCTGGCGATCATCGCAGTCACCGTCAAGCACCGCCAGACCGCTCCTGCACCGGCAGCGGTAACCTCGGAAACCTCCTCCTGAAAGGGGATCAGCCTTGTCGATCGACCATGCTCAACAGTCCTCCCCGGTGAAGTTGCCGCCGATCGAGGGACCAACGCAGCCGCCGGTCACGGCGGAGCTCACCGAGCTCTACCGCTCCTTCGAGCAGGAGTTGCTGATCCCGCTGTGGTACGAGATCGGCGACCTGATGCCGGCCAACCCGCAGTCGAAGGCCGCCGCACACCTGTGGCGCTGGGCGGACCTGCTGCCGCTGGCCGAGCAGGCCGGTCGGATCGTCGCGGTCGGTCGGGGCGGGGAACGACGGGCGATGGCGCTGGCCAATCCCAGCCTCGGCGGGCGGCCCTACATCGCACCGAACCTGTGGTGCGCGATCCAGTATCTGGGTCCGGGCGAGACGGCGCCCTACCACCGGCACACCCAGAACGCGTTCCGCTTCGTCGTCGAGGGCGAGGGTGTCTGGACCCTGGTCAACGGCGACTCGGTCGCCATGCAGCGGGGTGATTTCCTGCCTCAGGGGTCGTGGAACTGGCACGCCCACCACAACCCGAGTGGGAATCCGATGGCCTGGCTCGACGGTCTCGACATTCCCTTCCAGTACGCCGCAGAGACCACCTTCTTCGAGTTCGGACCCGAGGAACTGGACAACACCGGTACCCCGGAACTGTCCGACTCGGAGAAGCTCTGGCGGCACGGCGGCCTGACCCCGCTCACCGCGGCCGGCGGCACCAGCGCATCCTCGCCGCTGCTGGCGTACCGCTGGAGGGCCACCGACGCGGCGCTCGCCGGCCAGCTCGAGGTCGCTCGCACCCGCCCCGAGGTGCTGCCCGAACCGGGGCACGCCGCCGTCCGCTACACCAACCCGCAGACCGCCCGCGACGTGCTGCCGACGATCCGCACCGAGATCCACCGGATCGTCGCCGGCACCGACACCACCCCGCTGCGCCGCGTCGGCAGCACCGTCTATCAGGTCTTCGACGGCTCGGGGCGGGTCCGCGTCGGTGACCAGAGCTGGAGCGTCAGCCGCGGCGACCTCTTCGTGGTGCCGTCCTGGGTGGAGTTCTCGGTGACCTCCACCGCGACCGGCTCGGACTCCGACTCCGGCGCGCTGGATCTGTTCACCTTCTCCGACGCCCCCATCTTCGAAGCCCTGAATCTCTACCGCGAACAGGAGAACGCATGAAACTCGCCACCATCCACACCGCCGAGGGCACCCAGGCGGCCCGCCTCGAGGGCGACGAGCTCGTCGCCCTGCCGGCGCCGGACGTCCGGGCGCTGCTGGCGCATCCGGACACGGATGCCATCGCGGCGGTGGACGGCCCCCGGATCGCGGTGGCCGAGGCCAACTTCGCGCCGGTGGTGGTCAACCCGCAGCGGATCGTCTGCGTCGGGCTGAACTACGCCAACCACATCAAGGAGATGGGCCGCGAACTGCCCGAGTACCCGACGATCTTCTCCAAGTACCCCGATGCGCTCACCGGTGCCTTCGACGACATCCCGATGCCGCCGGAGACCGAGGCCTTCGACTGGGAGGTGGAGCTCGCGGTGATCGTCGGCGCCTCCGGCCGCCGGCTCACCGGCGCCGACGCCGAGGCCGCGATCGCCGGCTTCGCCACCCTCGACGACGTCACCGTCCGCGACTGGCAGTACCGCAGCCCGGAATGGACCCAGGGCAAGGCCTGGGAGAAGCAGACCCCGCTCGGCCCCTACCTGGTCACCCCCGACGAGGTCGGCGGGGTACGCCCCGCGCTGCGGGTCACCACCAAGGTGGACGGCGAGATCATGCAGGACAACAACACCGCCGAGCTGGTCTTCGACCCGGTACGCCTGGTCGAGTACATCTCCACCTTCACCCGGCTGCAGCCCGGCGATGTGATCGCCACCGGCACCCCGGGCGGGGTCGGCCACGCCCGCAAGCCGCCGGTCTACCTGCACCCCGGCTCGATCCTGGAGACCGAGGTCGAGGGCCTCGGCGCGCAGCGCAACCGGATCGTCGAGGAATAGCTCTGAGAAAGGGAACACCCGTGAGACTCGATTGGACCCGCGACGGTACCGCGGCGGTCACCAGGGCCCTGGCGCCGCTGTCGGAGCAGGACTTCGAGGCGCCCTCGGGTCTGCCCGAGTGGACCCGCAAACACCTGGTCGCCCACCTGGCGGCGAACGCCGACGCGCTGTGCAATCTGGTGGCCTGGGCGCGGACCGGGGTGGAGACGCCGATGTACTCCTCCACCGACCAGCGCAATGCAGACATCGCTGCCGGGGCCGAGCGTCCCGGCAGCGAGCTGCGGGACTGGTTCACCGAATCCGCCGCCCGGTTGGACGCCGACTGGGCCACCTTGACCGAGGACCAGTGGCAACACGCGGTACGCACCGCTCAGGGGCGTACCGTCCCGGCCGGTGAGACCGTCTGGATGCGGAACCGGGAACTGTGGGTGCACCTGGTCGATCTCGACCTCGGCGACACCCTCGCCGAGGCACCGGCGGAGTTCTGCTCCCGGCTGGTCACCGAGATCGCCGCCAAGCGCGCCGACACCGGCCCGGCCCTCGAGTTGCACAGCAGCGACACCGGCGAGAGCTGGCAGATCAGCGGTACCGGGGAGCCGGTGCGGCTCACCGGCACGCTGGCCGAGCTGACGGCGTACCTCAGCGGCCGGGGAAACCCGGTCGGCGGACCGGAGCTGCCGCCCTGGCTCTGAGGTCGGCGTCCCGCCGGGATTTCGATTCTGCTGGTAGGGATGAGGGGAACATGTACGCTTCCGCCGTACTGACCCCGTTCGACCCCGTTCCGGCAGAAAGGCAAACGTGACGACCCAGACAGTCCCGCGCCGCCTCGTCATCGTCGAGTCGCCCACCAAGGCGTCCAAGATCGCGAGCTACCTCGGCGACGGCTATGTCGTGGAGTCGAGCCGGGGCCACATCTGCGACCTGCCGCAGGGGTCGGCCGACATCCCCGCCAAGTACAAGGGCCAGCCGTGGGCGCGGCTCGGGGTGAACATCCCCGACGATTTCGACCCGCTCTACGTGGTGCCCGCCGAGAAGAAGGGCACCGTCCGCGAGCTGAAGGCGGCGCTCGCCGACGCCGACGAACTGCTGCTCGCCACCGACGGTGACCGCGAGGGCGAGGCGATCGCCTGGCACCTGATGCAGCAGCTCAAGCCAAAGGTGCCGGCGCTGCGGATGGTCTTCCACGAGATCACCGAGCAGGCGATCCAGGAAGCGGTGGCCAACCCGCGCGAACTGGACATCGATCTGGTGGATGCGCAGGAGGCCCGCCGGATCCTGGACCGGCTCTACGGCTACGAGGTCTCCCCGGTGCTCTGGCGCAAGGTCAAGCCGCGGCTGTCGGCGGGCCGGGTGCAGTCGGTGGCGACCCGGCTGGTCGTCGACCGGGAACGGGAGCGAATGGCGTTCCGCTCCGCCAGCTACTGGGATCTCGACGCGCTGCTGAACGCCGGCAGCGAGGCCGAGCCGCCCACCTTCACCTCCCGGCTCACCCAGGTGGGGGAGCGCCGGGTCGCCCAGGGCCGCGACTTCGACTCCCGCGGCAACCTCACCGGCAGCAATCTGGTGCACCTCGACGAGCAGGCCGCCCGCTCGCTCGCCGACGCGCTGCCGCAGGCCGACTGGCAGGTGGCCAGCGTCGATTCGCGGCCCTACACCCGCAAGCCGTACGCCCCCTTCCGGACCACCACGATGCAGCAGGAGGCCGGCCGCAAGCTCGGCTTCTCCGCGCAGCGGGCGATGTCGGTGGCCCAGGACCTCTACGAGCGCGGCTACATCACCTACATGCGTACCGACTCGGTGGCGCTGTCGGCGCAGGCGATCAGCGCCGCCCGCAACCAGGTCCAGCAGCTCTTCGGCGGCAACTACCTGCCCGCCCAGCCCCGGGCGTACGCCTCCAAGGTGAAGAACGCCCAGGAGGCGCACGAGGCGATCCGGCCCGCCGGTGAGACCTTCCAGACCCCGGCCCAGACCGGGCTGTCGGGCGACCACTTCCGGCTCTACGAGCTGATCTGGATGCGCACCATCGCCTCCCAGATGAAGGACGCCGAGGGCCAGACCGTCACGGTGAGGATCACCGCCAGTGGCGCGACCCCCGAGGTCTGCACGTTCACCGCCTCGGGGCGGACCATCACCTTCCACGGCTTCCTGAAGGCGTACGTGGAGGCGGTCGACGAGTCCCGCGAGGGCAGCCAGTCCGACGACGCCCAGTCCCGGCTGCCGCAGCTAGTCCAGGGCCAGTCGCTGAGCGCGGAGAAGGTGACCGCCAGCGGCCACGAGACCAAGCCGCCGGCCCGCTACACCGAGCCCTCGCTGGTGGCGAAACTGGAGGAGCTGGAGATCGGCCGGCCCTCGACCTATGCCTCGATCATCCGCACCATCACCAGTCGCGACTACGTCTTCAAGCGGGGCTCCGCGCTGGTACCGACCTGGCTCGCGTTCGGTGTCACCCGGTTGCTGGAGGAACATTTCCCGAAGCTGATCGACTACCAGTTCACCGCCACCATGGAGGCCGACCTCGATGAGGTCGCCCGCGGTGACATGGCCCGGCTCGAGGTGCTCAAGGACTTCTGGTTCGGCGCCGGGGACGCGGCCGGGCTGCACTCCCTGGTCAACGAGCTCGGCGAGATCGACGCCCGTCGGCTGTCGACCTTCCCGCTCGGTGACCTGGACTCCGGGATCGTGGTCCGGGTCGGTCGCTACGGCACCTATGTCGAGGGGCCGGAGGAGAAGCGGGCCAATGTGCCCGAGGATCTGCCGCCCGATGAGCTCACCGTCGAGTACGCCAAGGAGCTGCTGGCCAAGCCGATGGGTGAGGAGCGCGAGCTCGGCACCGATCCGCAGACCGGCAACCCGGTGGTCGCCCGCAACGGCCGCTTCGGGCCCTATGTCACCGAGGTGCTCGGTGAGGATGCGCCGAAGTCGGCCAAGCCGCGGACCGGGTCGCTCTTCCGCAGCATGGACATCGACACCGTCACCCTCGAGCAGGCCCTGGAACTGATGAACCTGCCGCGGGTGGTCGGCAAGGACGCCGAGGGCGTCGAGATCACCGCGCAGAACGGTCGTTACGGGCCGTATCTGAAGAAGGGCACCGACTCCCGTTCGCTGGAGTCCGAGGACCAGATCTTCAGCATCACCCTGGAGCAGGCCGAGGCGATCTATGCCCAGCCCAAGCGCCGCGGCCGGGCCGCCGCCAAGCCGCCGCTGAAGGAACTCGGCGACGATCCCGCCTCCGGCAAGCCGATGGTGGTCAAGGACGGCCGGTTCGGTCCCTATGTGACCGATGGGGAGACCAACGCGACCCTGCGCCGCGACGACTCGGTGGAGGCGATCACCGCCGAGCGCGGTGCCGAGTTGCTCGCCGAGAAGCGCGCCAAGGGCCCGGCCAAGAAGGCCACCCGCAAGAAGGCGACGGCGAAGAAGGCCACCAAGAAGGCCCCCGCCAAGAAGACCGCAGCGAAGAAGTCGACCGCCAAGAAGGCCCCGGCCAAGAAGACCGCGGCGAAGAAGGCCGCCAAGAAGAGCTGACCGACGTACGCTCAGTCGGCTTTCCGGGCCGGTACGCCCAACAGGGCGGCCAGGACGCCGGCAGCGACGGCCATCAGCAGCGGCTGGTCGAGCCGGCCGCCGACCGCCGCACCCAGGGAGACCCCGAGCACCGTGGCGGTGGCCATCGCCGTCATCGCGGTGGTCAGCGAGGCGCGGGGGGCGAACCGCTCGACCAGGGTGAAGGCGCTGACCAGGATCGGGCCGATCCCGAGCCCGGCGAGCAGGGCGCCGAGCACCAGCAGCGGCAACGAATCCAGGGTGCCGGCCATCAGCAGCGCACCGGCGACCAGCATCACCCCGCCGATCGGCAGCCGCGGCCAGACCGGCCCCGGCAGTCGGCCGGTGAGCAGCGAGGCGACACCGCTGCCGACGCCGACCACGGCGTACACCGGCCCGGTCAGGCCCGCCTGCCCGACGGCCTCGAAGTGCGCGGCCAGACCGGTCTGCAGGCTGCCGAAACCGACGCCGACGGCGCCCGCCGCGAGCAGCGGCGCCAGCATCACCCGCCACGGGATCGGCCCGCGGCCGCTCTGCCCGGCCAGGGCCGATGTCGGTTCGCGGAGCAGGAACAGCGCGAACGCGCCCTGACCGAACAGGGTCAGTGCGGCGATGACCAGCAACCCGGGGCGGGCGCCGAGGGCGCCGATCAGCACCCCGCCGAGGGCCGGGCCGAGCACGAAACTGACCTCGTCGATCGCCGACTCGTACCCCAGGGCGCGGCGGACCAGCTGATCCCCGCCGGCCAGATCGGGGCGGTCGTCGGCATAGCGCGCCAGCCGGGTCCACCGACTGCGGGCGATCGCGGCCACCTGCGGATTGGCGGCGCCCAGCAGGGCCGCCAGGCCGAGCAGCGCCGGCAGCGCCGACACCCCGACCCACATCAGCCCGAACAGCGAACCGAGCTGCACGGCGGTGGCGCCGAGCAGCACCGGCAGCGCCCCGTACCGATCGACGAGCCGGCCGACGACGGGCGCGCCCAGCGCGGTACCGATGCCGAGCGCGGCGACGGTCAGCCCGGCGGTCGCCAGGCCACCGCCGGCGCGGGTGACGTAGAGCAGCACGCCGAGCTGGATCATCGCCGCCGGCAACCGGCCGAAGGCCGCGGTCAGCAGAAAAGGCAACCCGCCGGTACGCAGCAGACTGGGCTGCTGGGGGCGTACCGGCCGGGAATGGGAAGTCTGGTCGGACAACTCGATCACGCATCCTCCGGGGACGACTCACGAGCACGCTCCCGACCACGCCGCGTGCTCACCAGACCCACAGAGTGCCCCCAGTCTAACCCGGAACCGGCCCGGTGCCCGAACGGCTAGGATCGCGCCGATGGGCAAGAGTCGTCGGGTCGAGGTACGCCGTTTCGAGCTGCCCTGGCAGGCCAGGGTGGGGCGGCTGGTCAACCCCGAACTCGGGCTGGCCAGCGTCTCGCTGCGCGGCGGTGAGCACGCCCCGTACACGATCGACGTCACCGTGCTGGACGCCCCCGACCACCGCCTGGTCCGCGCCGGGATCTGGCTCGCGCACCGGGTGCTGGACGGCCGCGGTGAGTGGTACCTGGCCGGCGACGGCTGGGCGCCCTGGCTGCCGGCCGAGCGGATCGAGCAGCTCGGGGAGGGCGACCTGCCCGACGAACTGGCCGACCTGGTACGCCCGTTCCGCCGCGGCGCGGCGCTCGGGCCGACCGCGGCGCTGACCTGCCGGCGGGAGGAGTACGCGCTGCGCGACGGCGAGCGGAAGCTGATCGCGGTGCTCCGCAACGAGGCCGTCCAGGTCCGCTCCGGCGGGGTGACCACCGCCCGGTACCGTCAGCTCACCCTGACCGGGGTCGGCAATCGGCTGACCAGCGGCCAGGCCGCCTGGCTCACCGGATCGCTGAACGCCGCCGGCGGCACCCAGGTCGCCGGGTTCCCGCCGCTGGCGCAGCGTCTCGGTGCCCCCGCGACCGGTCTCAGCGACCTGCCCGAGGGCCGCGACCCCGATCCCGAGGACACCCTGGAGCGGTTCGTCGGCGGATTGCTCGCGGCCCGGTTGCGGCGGATCACCCGCGCCGACCTCGCGGTCCGCGGCGGCCATCGCCGCGGGGCCCGCGAGCTCGCCGGTGAACTGCTGCGGATGCGGACCGAGCTGCAGGGGATGGTCCCGCTGCTGGATCCGCAGTGGAGCGGTGACCTCGCCGCCGAACTCGACTGGGCCGCGCAGGCGGTCCGCGGCACCACCGCCGACACCGTGCCGGCCGAGCTGTCCGGGGAGCGCTATCTGCGGCTGCTGGACCGGTTGGTGTCGGCGAGCCGGGCCCCGGCGCTCGGTGACGCGGGTGCGGAACCGGCCGGTACCGCGCTGAGCGGGCTGTTGCGGCAACGGGTCCGGGACCTGCGCCGGGCGATGGCCGGGCTGTCCGCCGAGGAGGGGGCCGACGGCGACTGGTTGGCCGCGCTGCGGGCCGCGGAGGGGGTACGCGACTGCTGCGGCGTACAGGCCGAGGAGACGAAACCGGTCCGCGCCCTGCGCCGCCGGGCGACCCGGTTGGTGGCCGCGCTGGATGAGTGTCTGGAAGCCCACGACGAGCGGCAGCAGCTGCGGTTGGACGATCTGACCTCGGAGCAGGCGTTCGCCGCCGGCCGGGCCTATGAGCGGGTCGCGGTGGCCGAACAGGACGCCCGCGCGGACCTGCTCGACGACTGGCCCCGGATCGAGCGTCGGCTGCGCCGCGCCGCGAAGGAGCTGTGAGGTGTTCGTCGTCTTCGAGGGTGGTGACGGCGCCGGCAAGTCCACCCAGGTGCGCCGGCTCGCCGACTGGCTGGCCGCCCGCGGGCAGCGGGTGCTGCTCACCCACGAACCGGGTGACACCGAGCTGGGCCAGCAGATCCGCCGGATCGTGCTGGACCCGGGCACCGGCGAGGTCGACCTGCGCGCCGAGGCGCTGCTGATCGCCGCGGACAAGGCGCAGCATCTGGCGCAGGTGGTACGCCCGGCGCTCGCCGACGGCTCGGTGGTGGTCTGCGACCGCTACATCGACTCGATGATCGCCTACCAGGGCGCGGGGCGGGGCCTGGGTGCCGACCAGGTGGCCGGGCTGGTCGACTGGGCCACCGACGGGCTGCGACCCGACCTGACCGTGTTGCTCGATGTCGATCCCGACGAGGCCGTGCACCGCAAGGAGAGCAAGGACCGGCTGGAGGGGCTCGGGGTGGAGTTCCATGCCCGGGTCCGAGCGGCGTTCCTCGAACTCGCCGCCGCCGACCCGGACCGCTATCTGGTGCTGCCGGCCCGCCGCAGCCGCGACGAGATCGCCGCCGCGGTGGCCGAGCGGGTGGCTGGGTCGTTGTCGGTGCCGCGCGGCACACTGGGGCCATGACCAGTTCCCCGCAGACCGCGCCCGCACCGGGGGTGTGGGCCGACCTGGTCGGCCAGCAGCCCGCGATCGACGTGCTGTCCCGCGCGGTCCGCGGCGAGCAGCATGCGATGAGCCACGCCTGGTTGATCACCGGGCCGCCCGGGTCGGGGCGCTCCAACGCCGCGCGCGCGTTCGCCGCGGCGTTGCAGTGCGAGCGCGGCGGTTGCGGTGAGTGCACCGCCTGCCGGACCGCGCTGTCCGGGGCCCATCCCGATGTCACCCTGGTCCGCACCGAGATGCTGTCGATCGGTGTCGAGGAGGTCCGCGACCTGGTCCGCCGGGCGTCGATGAGTCCGACCCTCGGCCGCAAGCAGGTGCTCGTCGTCGAGGACGCCGACCGGGTCACCGAGCGGGGTGCCGACGCGCTGCTCAAGGCGATCGAGGAGCCGGCCCAGCGGACGGTCTGGATCCTCTGCGCGCCCACCCCCGATGACGTGGTCGCCACCATCCGCTCCCGGTGCCGGCTGCTCACCCTGACCACCCCGAACCCGGCCGCGGTCGCCGAGCTGCTGATCCGCCGCGACGGCATCGACCCGGCGATGGCGGCGTACGCGGCCCGTGCCGCGAGTGGTCACGTCGGCCGCGCCCGGGCACTGGCCCGCGACGAGGGCGCCCGCAACCGGCGCCGCGAGGTGCTCGCCATTCCCGGCCGGTTGACCGGGCTGGGGCCCTGCCTGGACGCGGCCGCCGACCTGGTCGCGGCGACCAGCGAGGAGGCCTCGGTGGCCACCGCCGAGCTCGATGCCCGGGAGCGCAAGGAGCTGGAGGAGGCGCTCGGCTTCGGCACCAAGGGCGCCCGGCCGCGGCAGGCCGCCGCCGCACTGAAGGATCTCGAGGAGCAGCAGAAGGCCCGCGCCAAGCGGCTGCAGCGCGACGCCCTGGATCGGGCACTGACCGAGCTGACCGGTTACTACCGCGATGTCCTCGCCACCCAGACCGGGGCGGATGCCGAGCTGGTCAATCCCGAACTGGGCAAGCAGATCGGCGTCCTGGCCCGGCGGACCACCCCGGAGGCGACGCTGCGGCGGATCGACGCCCTGCTCGCCTGCCGGACCGCCCTGGAGGGCAATGTGGCGCCGCTGCTCGCGGTCGAATCGATGCTGATCTCACTGGTGGAAGCCGATCGCTGACCCGTGTCGCTCCCGGGCGTACGCCGGCCGCGGAGTTAGCCTGATAGCGGTCAGCCGACAGACCTCTTGACTTCCCCACCGTCGAAGGACTTCCCACATGAGCGTACGCGAGACTCTTCCCCGTTCCGGCTCCTCGGCAGTCGAGGAGACCCAGCCGCTCGACCTCGAGGGCGTCGATTCGCAGGATGAGCGGACCGCGCGTCTCGATACCGGTGACGAGCGCACCCAGGTGCAGCCGGTCCCCGCCCCGCCCGCCGACGCCGCCGAGCGCGAGCGTCGCCGCCGCGAGCGGGAGAAGGCCCTGGGCACCCGCCGCAAGAACACCGAGCCCGAGCCGGTCGCGGTCGCCCCGAAGCCGAAGCGCACCACCGACAAGTTCCTCGGTTCGCTCGGCCTGCTGCTGCTCCGCCTGGTCGCCGCCGGCATCATCGGCATCCACGGTTACGCCAAGGCGATGGACATCGGCTCGGTGCAGCAGATGCTGAACAACACGATCATCCCCGAGCCGGTGATCATGAGCTATGTGCTCGCCGCCAGCGAGGTCGCGATCGCGCTCGCCCTGGTGCTCGGCCTGCTGACCCGGCTCGCCGGTCTCGGCCTGGCCGCCATCGGCATCGGTGCGCTGGTGTTCGTGAAGTGGGTGCAGAACCCGTTCACCGGCAACACCCTGTCCGGTGAGCTGGAGCTGCTGCTCGGTGCCGTCGGTCTGCTGTTCCTCTGCGTCGGCGCCGGTGGTGCCAGCGTGGACGCCGCCTTCCGGCGCCGTCGCGCGGCCGCCAAGGCCTGATACCGACCCTGCTCGACCCACGGCGGATCGGGGTGACCATCGCGGTTACCCCGATCCGCCTACATTTGCACCCATGAGGGCGCGGCTGGGAATCGGTTGGCTGCTCGCCCTCGCGATGACCGTCACCGGGTGCAGCGCCGCCGCACCAGCACCGGCCCCCGCGCCCGACCCCGCCCTGTTCGGTACGCCGCAGCCGGCCGCCACCCGTCCGGCCGGCGAGGCCACCGCACCGGACCGGCCGCAGCTGCCGATCCCCGAGGTCACCCCGACCGGGCTCGTCGACCCGCCCCCGGGTGCAGGTCCCACCCGTTATCAGCAGCAGCGCCTCGACTGGAACCGCTGCACGATCGGCAACCGGGCGTACGAGTGCGCGAATGCCCTCGCCCCGCTGGATGCCGAGCGCCCCGACGAGCGTGCGGTCACCCTGGCGCTGCTCAAGGTCCCGGCCAGCAGGCAGCCGCGGCTGGGCACCCTGTTCGTCAACCCCGGTGGGCCGGGGGAGGGTGGTCGCTGGTTGGCGGCCGGTCTGCAGCGTACCGGTCTGGAGCAGTACGACATCGTCGGCTGGGATCCGCGTGGCACCGGTGCCTCCACCCCGGTGCGCTGCACCGACCCGGCCCAGACCGACACCCTGCTGGCCGCGGACAGTTCACCCGACGACGAGGCCGAGCGGGCGGCGTACCGGCAGCTGAACGCCGATTTCGGCCGCGCCTGCCTGGCCAACTCGGGCGAACTGCTGGAGCACATCTCGACCGTCGACACGGTGCGCGACCTGGATCTGTTGCGCGGGCTCGTCGGCGATCCGAAGCTGCAGTTCCTCGGCTACTCCTATGGCACCGCGATCGGCTCCCGCTATGCCCAGATGTATCCCGACCGGGTCGGGGCGATGGTGCTGGACAGTGCGGTGAACGTGATCCCCGACGACCAGTCGGTGGTGCAGGCGATGGGCTTCGACCGGGCGCTGACCGAATTCGCGGACTGGTGCGCCGGCCGGAACTGCAGTCTGGGCAGCGATCGCGCGGCTGTCCTCGCCCGGATCACCGGTCTCTTCGACGGTGCCGACGGGGCCCCGATCCCGGCCGGCGGGAACCGGCCGCTGACCCAGTCACTGGCGGTGACCGGGGTGATCTCTTCCTTGTACGGAACCGAATCCGGCTGGCCGAAGCTGCTCGAGGCGATCGAGCAGGCACGCGCCGGGGACGGCAGGGCGCTGCTCGAGATGGCCGACAGCTACGAGGGCCGCAGCGCCGATGGCCGGTACGCGAACCGGGCGTACGCCTTCGACGCGATCCGCTGCCTGGACCGCCCGGACAAGGGCCTGGCCGCCGCCGACGCGAAGGCCGAGCAGGAGACCCGGCAGGCACCGATCTTCGGGCGCTACTTCGGACCCGACTACGTCTGCCCGAGCTGGCCGGTGCCGCCGAAACCGATGCCCGGTCCGGTCACCGCCCCCGGGGTGCCCCAGATCCTGGTGATCGGCACGACCGGGGACTCGGCCACACCCTACGAATACGCCCCCCGGATGGCTCGCGAACTCGGCGCGGCCCGGTTGCTGACCTATCAGGGGGAGGGGCACGCGGCCTATGGCGGCAAATCGAAGTGTGTCGACGATGCGGTCGTGCAGACCTTCACCACCGGCGTACCGGCGACCGACCTCACCTGCTCCTGAGACCGCTCAGTCGCCGGCGCCGAAGCCGGCGTCGGCGAGCACCTGCTGGCCGCGGGGGCCACGGATGAAATCGGTGAAGCTCTTGGCCGGGCCGGGCCCGGTGGAGGAGGCCAGCACCACGATCGGGTAGCGGTTCAGCACCTGATCGGCCTGCGGGAAGTCGACGGCGGTGACCTTGTCACCGGCCGCCCGGGTGTCGGTCCGATAGACGATCCCGGCGTCGGCCTGGCCGCCGGTCACCTTGCCGAGCACATCGGTCACGCTGTTCTCCTCGCTGACCGGCTTCAGCGTCACCCCGGCCGCGCGGGCGACCTGCCCGGTGGCATTGCCGCAGGGCACCTGGGGTGCACAGGTGACCAGACTGACCTTGTCCAGATCGGCGAGGGAGGCGATCTGCCTGGGATTGCCGGGTGCGGTGGCGATGGTGAGCCGGTTGGTGGCGAAGATCTCCGGTTCGCCGCCGTTCAGTTTCGCGTTCACCGCCTTGGTCATGGTCGCCTCGTCGGCGGTGGCGAGCACATCGCCGGGGGCGCCGTTCTGCAACTGGGTCAGCAGATCCGCCGACCCGCCGAAGGTGAGCCGGACTGTGCTGCCGGGGTGCTGCTCCTGGTAGTCCTTGCCCAGCTGGGTGAAGGCCTTGGTCAGCGAAGCGGCGGCATAGACGGTGATCGTCTGCTTCGTGGTAGCGGCCGGTTCCCCGGCGGCGGGGGACTGCGAACAGGCGGTGAGGGCGAGTACGCCGATGGCCGCGATCGCTGCGGTGGTTGCGTTCCGGACGCTCACTCGGCCGCCCCCTCGGACTCGATGATCACCGTGGTCGCCTTGATCACCGCGACCGCCAGGGCACCCGGTTCCAGGCCGAGGTCGCGGACCGAGTCGGCGCTGATCAACGAGGTGATCCGGTGCGGGCCGCAACGCAGCTGCACCTGGCCCATCACCCCATCGGTGCGGACCTCGGTGACGATGCCGGTCAGCCGGTTGCGGGCCGACAGTGCGCCGCCGAAGGGGTCCTCGGCGGCCTGCGGGCGGGATTCGGCGTACGCCGCCAGGTCCGGTCCGGGAATGGTCAGCCGGCCCGCCGAGTCGGTCTCGGCCGGCACCTGTCCGGAGTCGACCAACCGACGGACCGTGTCGTCGCTGACACCCAGGAGTGCCGCGGCTTCGCTCACCCGATAGTTGCGCATGGGACAGTTCTACACGCATTTGCGTCCCGTTCACCATCCTGATGCCGCAGTTGCGGTGAACTTGTCTTTGATTGAAAGTGGCAGTAGATTGATTGAACATTCAACTCTGAAGGAGAAACGTGAGCAACCTGAGCGAACTGACCGGGACCTACGCCATCGACGCCGCGCACAGCTCGTTGAGCTTCGTCGCGCGTCACGCCATGGTGGCCAAGGTCCGAGGTTCCTTCGAGAAGTTCGAGGGCACCGCCAACCTGGACGGCCAGAATCCCGACAACTCCTCGGTGCGCGTCACCATCGACCCCGCCTCGGTCGACACCCGCAGCTCCGATCGCGATGCGCACCTGGCTTCGCCCGACTTCTTCGACGTCGCCCAGCACCCGAGCTGGCACTTCGAGTCCACCGGTGTGAAGGTGACCGGCGACGACACCTTCGACGTGGCCGGCAACCTGACCATCAAGGGTGTCACCCAGCCGGTGACCATTCCCTTCGAGTACACCGGTTCGGCGACCGACCCCTTCGGCAACCAGCGCGCCGGCTTCGAGGGTGAGATCACCGTCAACCGCAAGGACTTCGGCCTGACCTGGAACGCCGCCCTGGAGACCGGTGGCGTGCTGGTCTCGGAGAAGGTCAAGCTCGAGCTCGAGATCTCGGCGATCAAGCAGGCCTGATCTCCCGCAACAACTTTCGGGGACGGGGTGGCGACCGGCAGGTCGTCACCCCGTTTTTCTTTGTCTATTGGGACTTCGAGGGGTCACACAGCGGGACCGGTGGCTCTGTGGCGTACTCCCGGTGCAGCAGTCCGATGAGGTCGGTGTGGTCGCCGAGGGGCTGATCGGCGATCCGGGACACCGGGATGCCCGGGCTCCAGGAGTTCATCAGCGCGGCGGCGAACCGGTCATCGAGGTCCATCACCCGGACCGGTCGAGTGGTCTGCGGGATTCCCTGCGCGGACAGCCGGCGACGCAGGATCTGCTGGGTGATGCCGTCGAGCAGCTCGGCCTGCGGCCAGATCACCGATGTCCCATCCCAGAAGGCGATGTTCCAGATCGTCGCCTCGCTGATCCGCCCGGAGTGGTCGACGAAGACCGCGTCATCGAAGCCGGCCTCGTTCGCCCGCCGCAGCAACTCGGTCTTGGCCACCTCGCCGACGTGCTTGAGCTGGGGGAGATGCCGTTGGTGGGGCAGCGCGGCCAGGGTGACGGGGTCGGGTGCCGGGGTGATCCGGACCAGCAGGTCGAGCTCGGTGTCGGTGCTGGCGCGATTGAACTCGCCCGGGCGGGCACTCACATGGCAGGTCAGCGACAGATCGGCCGGTGCGTCCGCGGTCGCGGAGCACAACAGGTCGCGGATCCGGTCATCGGGGACGGCTCGGCCGAACAGCTGCTCGCTGGCCGCGCGCAACCGGGCCAGATGCAGGTCGAGCCCGCGGACCGCGCGGTCGCGCACCTGCATGGCGGTGAAGTGGGCGTACCCGGCGAATGCCAGCGGAGCAAGGTCTTCCGCGCTGGCCCGGTTACCGTTGAACTGGGTTTCGGAGATCGGCATGGGGACAAGCTAGGAGTTGACACCAGTGTCAGAGGCAAGCCCGCAGCGGTTGCTGCGGATCGGTGAGCTGGCGGACCGTGCCCGAGTCAGCCCGCGGATGCTGCGCCACTATGAGAACGAGGGGGTCCTGCGGGCGTCGCGATCCTCAGCGGGGCAGCGACTGTTCGACCAGGACGCGGTCGAGCAGGTGCGCTTCATCCGCGAACTGCTCGATGCCGGGCTGCCGATCCGGGTGATCCGGGAACTGGTCGACTGCATCCACGAACCGGGGTGGCTGGAGCCGTGCGCGGTGCCGCTGCTGGTCGCGCACCTGCGCGAGCACGATGCGCGGATCGCGGAGCTGACCAGTACGCGGGATTCCCTGCAGGGATTGATCGACGCCTCGACCGGGTGAGCTGTTCCGGGTGGCCCCGGGGTGGTGACGGGTCCGGGGTGGTGACATCGTTGCTGCAGCGGCGGAATGTCGCTTTGTCGAGGTGGACGGAGGCGGGGGGATGACTGAGTCAGGTGCGCCGATCGCGGTGGTGGCCGGCGCGTCGCGGGGACTGGGATTGCTGGTGGCCCGCGAGCTGGGTCGCCGTGGGTATCGCGTGGCGCTCTGCGCCCGGAATGCCGAGGCCCTGCAGCAGGCGGTGCGTTCGCTGGCCGAGGAAGGGGTCGACGCGACGGCGTACCCCTGCGACGTCTCGGAGGTGGAAGCCGTCCGGGCGATGGTGCGACAGATCGAGACCGAGTTGGGTCCGATCGAGACCTCGATCCAGGTGGCCGGCAACATCCAGGTCGGCCCGCCGGAGGCGGTCACCCACGAGCATTTCGTCGAGGCGATCGACGTGATGCTGTGGGGGCCGATCAACGTCGCGATGACCGTGCTGCCGGGGATGCGGGAGCGGCGCAGTGGCCACATCGGGACCGTCTCGTCGGTGGGCGGGATGATCAGCGTTCCGCATCTTCTCCCTTACAGCACAGCGAAATTCGGTGCCTACGGATTCAGTCAGGGTCTGCGAGCGGCGACCTCGGGCACCGGTGTCACGGTCACCACGATCACCCCCTGGCTGATGCGTACCGGTTCGCACCTGCGGGCGCAGTTCTTCGGCGATGCGGCCAAGGAGTACGCCTGGTTCGCACCGGGGGCGTCGTTGCCGCTGGTGTCGGTCGATGGTGAGGTCGCCGCGCGTCGGATCGTCGACGGCACCCTGGCCGGCAAGGCGCTGGTGCCGATCTCGCCGCTCACCCGGGTGGCCGCCGCGGTGCAGGGGTTGCTGCCCGGTACCACCGCGACGCTGCTCGGGCTGGCGGGTCGACTGCTGCCGCACGGTACGAACAGCGAGACCGTGGATGGGGAGCAGGCCCGCACCGGGTTGCGGCGCGGTGGCCTGGTGGACCGGCTGACCACGCTGGGCGACCGGATGGCCCGGCGTACCAACGAGGTGTGAGTCTCACCGACCCGCGGTCGCGAGCCAGGCATCGGCGCGGCGCCGGGAGGCGCGGGACAGCCAGGCCTCCTGGACCAGTTCGGTGATCAGTTGTCGGCCGGTCTCACCGAGCCGGCTGGCGCGAACCAGGATCGAGGGGTGCCCGTCGAAGTGCGGGGTGGTGAAGAACGGGGAGTTCTGGTCCTGGATCAGTGCCTGCTTGTCGGCCTCGTCGGCGACCCAGATCACGATCACGTCGTCGTAGCGTTCACCGGTCTCGGGATCGAAGGCGTCGGGTCGCGGGTTGCGGAAGAAGACGAAAGATCTCCCGCCCACCTGGTAGACGTGGTTGCCGCTGTTGCCGACCTCGACGGTCACGTGCGGCATCGCGCGCGCCGCGTCGTGCACATCCTTGACCCGTGCCGGCCGGTCCTTGGCCATCGATGCCTCCCTGAGAGCCGCCTGGGGGAGTCGAACCCCCGACCTACGCATTACGAGTGCGTTGCTCTACCTACTGAGCTAAGGCGGCATCGGCCGGCGTGCCGACCGAGGAGTGAGTGTACCGGAGCGCCGGAGCAGTCGACAATCGAGATGAACCCGTACGCCCCGTTCATCGAGTAGGTCGCGCAGCGACCGTGTCGAGATGAACCCAGAAATATTCCCCAAACCCTCTTGAATGATTCGAACACAGTAGCTAATGTTGGACGTAGCAGACGAGAGGAGGTGATCACCAATGACCACCAAGGAACGAGCCGAAGTGTTCGCCGCGATCCGCGCCGAAAGCGACACCATCGCCCAGGCTTCGGCCCGCCAGCTCGTCGCGATCGCCGCCGCCTGCGACACCTACTCCGGCCTCAACACCCACACCGACGAACTCACCGCGAGAGTTCTGCACGGTGAACAGCTCGTCTTCCCCGGCGCGGACGGGACGCCCGGCATCACCGAGTTCTTCCACCTCGAGTTGGCGATGTCATTGGGCTGCTCGCCCGAGACCGCGCAGGTCTGGACCGCCGACGTGCTCAACCTCCGCCACCGGCATCCGATCCTGTGGCAGGCCACCCTCGACTGCGACATTCCCGTGTGGGTCGCCCGCGACATCTCCCGCGCCGCCCTGCAGCTGAACTTCACCCAGGCCCGCGAGTTCGACTCCCTGTGGGCGTTGCGTCTGGTGCCCCTGACCTCGAAGCGAGCGGTCGCGACGACCGAGGCACAGGTCGCGTTGATTCTCAACGATGACAAGGAAGCCGAACGCCAGGCCGCCAAGAAGCACCGCCGCGTGGAGTTCACCCCGAACAGGACCATCGCTGGCATCACCGACCTCTACGCGAACCTCGACGCCGGTGACGCCGCCCAGTTGAACGGGACGCTCGATCGCCTCGCCGACGTGTTGAAGGCCGGTGGCTCCACCGCGTCACGGGACGAACTCCGCGCCGAAGCCCTCGGCCACCTCGCGCATCCCGACCGGGCCCGACAGTTGCTCCAGCCGTCGTTGCTCGACGGTGCGATCGTCACCCCGCAAGGGGATGTGGTGAACCGTGACGGGGAACTCGTCTCCCCCACCAGTGAGCGCTGCCGGCACGGCGCCGAGCTGATCCTGCACATGAACTCCCGCGACCTGGCCAACGGCCGTGGTGGTGAAGGCGAA
>NZ_SNXA01000016.1:0-74860 GCF_004362375.1 Enemella evansiae | reverse complement strand
CTGATTCGGTCGGGGCATCGTCCTTCGGTCCGAGCATGGTGTGCCATGCCCCAACCGAACTCCCATGCCCCGACCACAGGAGCGCGCAGTCAACAGCCAACGTGGGAAGGCATCCGTCGCTCGCTCAGCTCAGCCAACGTGGGTTCATCTCGACACGGTCGCTGCGCGACCTACTCGATGAACGTCACTCCGCTGGGCGCAGTTCGCGTTTCAGGATCTTCCCGGATGCGTTGCGGGGCAAGGAATCGGAGAACTCGATGGACTTGGGCACCTTGAACGGCGCAAGGCGCTCGCGGGCGTACGCGGTCAGCTCCTCGACGGTGACCGCGTCCTTCGCCACCACCACCGCATGCACGGCCTCGATCCACTTCGCATCGGGTACGCCGATCACGGCGACCTCCGCAACGGCGGGGTGCGAGTACAACGCATCCTCGACCTCGCGGGAGGCGACCACCACACCACCGGTGTTGATCACATCCTTGATCCGGTCCACAACGAAGATGAACCCCTCCTCGTCGATCCGGACCAGGTCCCCGGAATGGAACCAGTCACCGTCGAACGCCGCCTCGGTCTCCTCCGGCTTGTTCCAATAACCGGTACACAGCTGCGGTGAGCGGTAGACCACCTCACCGGTCCCACCGGGCGCCACCTCCGTACCCTCCGGATCGACCACCCGCAACTCCACGAACAGCACCGGACGCCCCGCCGAATCCGGCCGCTCCACATGCTCCTCCGGCCGCAACACGGTCGCCAACGGCGCGATCTCGGACTGCCCGAAACAGTTGTAGAACCCCGAGTTCGGCATCTTCTCCTGCAGTCGCTGCAGAACCGGCCCCGGCATGATCGACGCCCCGTAATAGCACTTCTCGACCCCGGCCAGGTCCAACCCGGCCAGCGACTCGTGATTCGCCATCGCCACCCACAGCGTCGGCGCGGCGAAGAACGACCGATGCCCGTCCTCGGCCAGCCGACGCAGCACCTCGCCCGGATCCGGTACCTCCAGGATCGTGTTGCACCCACCGATCGCCAGTGCCGGCATGATGAACACGTGCAGCTGCGCCGAATGGTAGAGCGGCATCACATGCAGCGGATCGTCATCGGGCGCGAAGTCCAGCGCGGTCAGGCAGGACAGATACTCATGCACCAACGCCCGATGGGTCATCATCGCCCCCTTCGGCCGCGACGTGGTCCCCGAGGTGTAGAGCAACTGCACCAGATCGCCATCGGCCACCGCCGGCAACTCCGCCGGCAGCTCACCGGTGCGTACCACCGCCCCGAAACTCTCCGGATCATCACGCAGCAGCACCAAACCACCCGACCACACCGACTCCAGATTCCCCGCCAACGCCGGATCCGCCAGCACCAACGAGGCACCGGAATCCTCAATCAGATAAGCCAATTCGCCACCGGTCAACGCATAGTTCAACGGCACATGCACCAACCCGGCCCGCGCACACGCCAGGAAGGCGATCAGATAGGCATCGGAGTTCTTCCCGTACGCCGCCACCCGATCACCGGGGGACAGCCCACGACCGAGCAGGTACGCCGCCCCGCGGCTGGTCGCCTCGTCCAGCTCGCGATAGGTCCACTCCCGGTCGGCGAAGCGGACCGCCACCGCCTCGGGTGTACGCCGCGCGCTGCGGCGGATCAGGCCATCGACGGTGCTGACGCGCGGATCGGTCACGATGTCTCCCCTTCGAGCAGGTACCTGGCCGCAAATATAGGGCGATAGCCTCACCGGGTGGAGGAAATGCGATGACCGGAATCATTCTCGCTGCCGTCATCGGTCTGCTGGTCGGGGTCGCCGGGTGCTTCCTGGCGCTGCGCCCGCGGCTGCTGCGCGACCAGGCCGAACTGGCCAACCGGGAGCAGCGGCAGCTCGAACTGACCGCCGACCTGTCCGACCGTGGCGAACGCCTCGCCGACACCGACCGTCGCCACGACGCATTCATCGGCCAGGCCGCCGACCAGCTCACCGCGCCCCTGCAGGTGCTGGACACCGAGCTCGCCGCCCTGCCCGAGCCGGAGACCGCGCAGCGTGAGGTGCGCCGGATCCGCCGGCTGGCGACCGATCTGTCCACCCTGGCCAGGGTGCAGCGCGGTGAGGTCGACCTCGAGGTCACCGAGGTCGAACTGCGGGCCCTCGCCACCGAAATCGCCGACCGGCTGCGGCCCCAGTTCGAGGCCGCCGGCGGGGAACTCACCCTGCTCCCCGGCGGTACCGCCACCGTGCGGGCCGACCGCCGCCAGCTCGCCCAGGTGCTGATCAACCTGCTCGGCAACGCGCTGCAGGCCAGCGCCGACCAGGCCCGACCGCAGGTGCTGATCGGCGTCTCCCGGACCAGCGTCGACGGTGCCCCGGTCGGTCGGATCACCATCACCGACAACGGTTCAGGGCTGCCGGCCGAGGAGACCGAGGCGGTCTTCGAGCGCTTCCACCGCGCCCCCGGATCGCGACCCGGCCCCGGTACCGGGCTCGGGCTGACGATCTCTCGCGCCGTCATCGACGCCCAGCAGGGCCGGCTCGGGCTCACCTCGCCCGGTCCCGGACGCGGCGCGACCGCGACGATCACCCTGCCGCGCCCGGAGCAGCCCGTCAGCGAATGAGCCAGGGCCGGCGGCGTACGCCGTCGCCGTCGACGAGGACCTCGAGCGGGCCGATCCGACCCAGCAGCACGGTGGTCTCACCCCGGCCGAGATCCGCGACATCCTCGATCAGCTGATCCAGCTGGTCGGGGTCGCTCAACCGCTCATCCACTCGCACCCCGAGCCCCAGCGCCTCCGCCAACTCGGCCGCCTCCGCCTCGGTCGCCGCCCACAGACCGGCCACCCGCTCCGCCCCCAGCGCGGCGAGCAGTGCCCGCCGGTCGAACCCATCCACTGCGACGAACAACAACCGGGCCGGGCACTGCAGGTCGCTCATCAGCCGTGCCAGACCTCGACCAGGCGTACGCCCGCCGGTTCGGCCCAGTCGCCGGTCACCTCGAGCACCGCCAGCGTCGCCGGCGGGTAGCCGCGGGCGATGGACTCCAGCGCCTTCGGCTCCGAGGTCTGCTCATCGGCGAGCGCGTGCGCCAGGGTGGGGATGCCGGGCGCGTGCCCGACCACCAGCACCACCCGCTGGCCCGGGTCGCTCTCCGCGACATGCCGCTCGATCGTCTCCGAACCGGCGTTGTAGAGGTCCTCCAGCAGTTCGAGATCGACCCCCGGATTGAGCCGCTCGGCGGTCTCCCGGGTGCGCAGCGCCGCCGAGCAGAGCACCCGGTCGACGCGCATTCCCTGCTCGGCAAGGATTTCGGCGAGGTGGTCCGCCTGCGAACGGCCGGCATCGGTGAGCGGACGGTCGATGTCACCGCGGCCGGGGGAGAAGTCCACCGCCTGCGCGTGCCGCAGCAACAACAGCGTTCGGTGCTCGTCCATCACATCGACCTCTCAGTCAGGTTTGTGGGCCACCAGCAGATCACGGTTGATCGAGGAATCCACCCGGTGCGCGAACTCCAACCACGGCCCGCCGTCGCGCACCTCCAGCCCGGCGCGCTGCAACACCGCGGCGAGATCCTCGCGGGACAGGCCCAGGGTGTTCCAGCTCAGCCCGAGCGCGCCGCCGGGCACCAGCTGCTCCGCCCAGCCACCCACGGCCTCACCGAGCAACCCGGCTGGGGAGCGATCGCGCGTACCCTTTGGCTCTGCAAGCAACCGCGATTTCCCGGCCACCCCGACCACATCGGTGCGGGATCCGTGCACCACGCCGTAGGGGGCGTCGGCGACGATCGCCTCGAACCGCCGCTTTCCGAACAGGGCCTTGGAATTGCGGGTATCGCCGGTGAACACCGTCAGGCTCGCCCGGCGGCCGCTCGGCAGGGTCGCGGTGACATCGAACCGCTTGCCGATCGACTTGCCCTCCCGGCGTACCGGTGACATCTCGGCGTTGTGCTTGAGCCGCTTGCGCCGCAACCAGGTCTTCCAGAACCCGGCCATCGCCTCGACCGACTTCTGATCGGCCTCCACCCCGGCCGCATCCAACCCGGACAGCCAGGCCACCGCCGCCGTGGTACCGCGGCCGGCCAGCGGATCCAGCACCGTCCACTGCCGATCCCGCGGCGCGGTCACCTGGGACAGCGTCACGTTCAGCAGCAGGCGGGTGAACTGCTCGTTGGTCTTGCCCTGGTACTTCGGGATGGTGACGAAGTCGTCGTCCAACTCATCGACCACGGGTAGCTCCCGGGGCCGGAGAAGGTGGGCGTCGACCTCCTCGAACAGCGCCAACCGGGCCGACTGGCCGGCGACCGTGCGCAGCAGATCCTCACCGGGCGAGGCGTCGAAGGCCAGATAGTCGATGCCCGCGATCCGTTGCGGGGCAACCGAATCCAGCCCGGCGCAGATCTGCAGCTCGGCCGCCGCCAAGCGGTCGGCCGAGCCGGCGTACACCCGATTCGCGGCCGGAGACAACAACAGCAGCAGCCGGGAACTCACGCGGGGGTCGACCTCAGATCAGCTTGTGGTGCGCCTCGAACGAGGTGCCCTTGGCGCGCTCGAAGGAGGCATGGATCTCGGCTTCGGCATCCACCCGGCCGGCCCAGGTGGCACCCTCGACGGACTTGCCGGGCTCGAGGTCCTTGTAGACGGTGAAGAAGTGCTCGATCTCCAGGACCGAATAGGTCGGCAGATCCTCGAGATCCTGCAGATGGTCGCGGCGATGGTCGTCGGTCGGGACGCAGATCACCTTGTCGTCACCACCGGCCTCATCGGTCATCCGGAACATGCCGATCGCCCGGCACTCGATCAGGCAACCGGGGAAGGTCGGCTCCGGGACGAGCACCAGCGCGTCCAGCGGATCGCCGTCCTCGCCGAGGGTGCCCTCGATGAAGCCGTAGTCGGAGGGGTACTGGGTGGAGGTGAAGAGGGTGCGGTCGAGGCGGATCCGACCGGTCTCGTGGTCGACCTCGTACTTGTTCTTCTGTCCCTTGGGGATTTCGACGGTCACATCGAAACGGATGCCCTTCGGCGGTTCGGGGGCGTCCTGGCCGGCCGGGGCGGAGTACTCTTCAGTCACCAATGACCCTCTCTGTGATGTGTACGCCACAGACCATACCGTTACCCCCGGGAGCCAGATGCCAAACAGCCGCCGCGGGAGTGTGATGCTGCGCGCAGGGCTGCTGATGGCAGTCGTCGTGCTGGTCGTGGTGGGCCTGGTCACCGGTGTGGCCCAGTCGCTCGGCCGCAAGGGCCTCTACGCCACCGGGCTCTGGGTCGACGGGGGCGCCTCCACCATCGATCCGAGCATCTTCGACCACGACGAGCAGCCCGCCGGCCTGCCGCCGCAACCCGCGGCGCCGGTGCTGGAACCGGCCACCCCGCAGCCCGGTACCAGGGCGGCCCGGGTCGCCGAGCGGATCGCCGCGGTCGGACCGATCGGCGGCCGGATGATGGGCCAGGTGGTCGACGAGGCCACCGGCGAGCAGGTCTATGCCAACAACACCGGCCAGGTCGGCACCCCGGCCTCCACGCTGAAGACCCTCACCACCGTGGCCGCACTGGACGCCTACGGCCCCGATCAGCGGTTCAGCACCACCGTGCGCCGCGATCCGGCCGATCCGGGCAAGGTCTATCTGGTCGGCGGTGGTGACCCCTATCTGCTCGGCGGCGAACCCGCCGACGGCCGGGCCTCGATCCTCACCCTGGCCCGCAGCACCGCCGAGGCGCTGCAGGCCCAGGGGCAGAGCGGGCCGGTCGAAGTGGTCACCGACAACACCCTGTTCAGCGGGCCCACCTGGAACCCCGACTGGCTGCCCGGTTACCGGGACTACGCCGCCGACACCTCGGCGCTGTGGATCGACGGGGCCCGGATCAACAATCAGGCGATCGGTCCCCGGGACCGCGATCCGGCCCGCGGTGCCGGCAACGCCTTCGCCGCCGAACTCGGTCGTCGGGGTGTGCAGGTGACCGCGGTGAACGCCGGTAGTGCGCCGCAGCAGGCCGCCCAGCTCGCCCAGGTCAAGGGCCTGCCGTTGGAACGGATCGTCGAGCAGATCCTGATCTACTCCGACAACGACGCCGCCGAGGTGCTGTTCCGCCACGTCGGGCGTACCGGTGGCCGCAGCGGTTCGATCGCCGACGCCCAGGCCGCGATGCAGCAGACCCTGACCAGGCTCGGCGCCTGGACCGACGGGATGCGGATCGTTGACGGCTCCGGGTTGGCCCGCAGCAATCTCGCCTCGGTGACCTCGCTGACCCGGGTCGTGCAGCTCGCCGTCTCCGCCGACCACCCTCAGCTGCGGGCGCTGGCCACCGGGATGTCGGTCGCCGGGGTGGAGGGCACCCTGGCCGGCCGCTATCTGGAGGACGGTACCCAGGCCGGCCGCGGGCTGGTCCGGGCCAAGACCGGCACCCTGACCCGGGTGCATTCGATGGCCGGCTACGTCCGCGCCGGCGACGGCGCGCTGCTGGTCTATTCGTTCATCATCAACGACGACCAGAACGAGTACGCCGACCGGGTCTGGCTGGACCGGGTG
The DNA here is from genome assembly GCF_004362375.1 of Enemella evansiae. Taxonomy (NCBI): domain Bacteria; kingdom Bacillati; phylum Actinomycetota; class Actinomycetes; order Propionibacteriales; family Propionibacteriaceae; genus Enemella; species Enemella evansiae. The sequence continues at coordinate 68,348 of NZ_SNXA01000016.1, read as the reverse complement.
ACCGCGGCGCTGGCGAGCTGCGGCTGCAGTTGACTCCCGGTGGAAGACCTCTGACCACCGTCGCTGTGTGGAACTTTCCACCCCCTTCGCTCTGGTGGAAGTGACTTCCCGACTGATTCGGTAAGGGGCATCCACCACCCCCCACTGGGGCCACCAGGGAGTCAGACATGAAGCTGCGCAAGAAGATCCTCGTCACCGCCGCCGCGACGCTCGCGGTCACCGCACCAACCCTCGCCGTCGTCAACACCGTCGCACCGGCAGCCACCGCCGACGCCGCCGGTATCCCGACCTCCGGGTTGCCGGTGCTCAAGCAGGGCGCCACCGGCAACGCCGTGAAGGCCATCCAGGCCGCCGTCGGCACCGGCGTCGACGGCAGCTACGGCCCGAAGACGGTCGCCGCGGTGAAGGCATTCCAGAAGTCCAAGGGCCTGAGCGCCGACGGCGTGACCGGGCCGAAGACCTGGGACAAGGCACTCGGCGTGGTCCGCTACGGATCCAAGGGCACCGCGGTGAAGGCGCTGCAGGGCCGCCTCGGACTGCAGGTCGACGGCAACTTCGGCCCGAAGACCAAGGCCTCGGTCATCAACTTCCAGCGCACCAACGGCCTGAGCGCGGACGGGGTCGTCGGCCCCGCCACCTGGTCGAAGCTGCTCCGCGGTTCCTCCGGCGGCAGCGGTGGCAGCGGTGGCGGCAGCGGCAGCTGCCCCAACCCGCGCAACTTCGCCAACGGCAAGCTGCCGAGCTCGGCGCTGGTCGCCGTACCCGGCAACAGCAAGGAGCAGATGAGCTGCACCCTGCTGAAGGACTACACCGCGATGAACAACGCCTTCAAGGCCGCCCACGGCGGCCGGGACATCACCGTCAACGACGGCTACCGCAGCCTCGCCCGCCAGCAGTACTTCTGGGACTGCTACAAGACCAAGAAGTGCAACAACGGCAACCTGGCTGCCCGGCCCGGCACCTCCAACCACGGCTGGGGCCGCGCCTTCGACGTCGGCCGGGACGGCCGGGACTGGCTGCACCGCAACGCCGGCAAGTATGGCTTCGTGTTCGACGTCTCCTCCGAGAGCTGGCACATGACCTACAAGCGCTGAGCCAGCAGCGTTCGAGTACGCCCCGGCGGGCCGCGGATTCTGATCCCGGCCCGCCGCGCGTACGCTCGCAGCCATGACAGCCCCGCGAGGAGTGACAGGGATGCTGCCCCCGATCGACTGGGAGCTGGCCATCGGTACCGGTTCCCGACTGATCCCGGCGGGCCCGCAGGTCACCCCTGCCGAAGCGGCCGAGGCGGTGGCCGAGCTCCGCGCCGGCGCCACCCGCGCCCAGCCACTGGTCGCCGAGACCGCCCAGTTGACCGCTCCGCCGGACTCCGCACCGGTGCTCATCGTCGACCGGCGCAGCTGGCTGCGCGCCAACGTCGAATCGATGCGCGGGGTCCTCGGCGGTGACCTGCCCGGCGAGCCGAACCGGCGACCCGGCCGCGGTGGCCGCGCCGCGGCGGTCGAACTGGGCAGCGTGCTGGCCTGGCTCGGTACCAAGGTGCTCGGCCAGTTCGACCCCTTCCACGCACCGGCCGGCCGGCTGCTGCTGGTCGCGCCGAACGTGCTGCACGCCGAACGCCAGCTGGGCGCCGACCCGCACGACTTCCGGCTCTGGGTCTGCCTGCACGAGGAGACCCACCGGGTGCAGTTCACCGCCCGGGCCTGGCTGCGGGACCACCTCCGGGCCGAGATGGACGGCCTGCTGGCCGGGCTGGATCTGAACACCCCGGCCTTCGGTGAGCTGCTGAACCGGCTGCGCAACGACGCCGCCGGCGCCACCCTGCTCGACCTGATCGGCGCCGACGCCACCGACACCCGGAACCGGGTGGAGCGGGTGACCGCGCTGATGTCGCTGCTCGAGGGCCATGCCGATGTGGTGATGGACCGCGTCGGGCCGGAGGTGATCGGCTCGGTCACCCAGATCCGGCAGCGCTTCGAGCGGCGGCGCAGCGGTCGCGGGCTGGACAAGGTGGTACGCCGGTTGCTCGGCATGGACCTCAAGCTCGCCCAGTACCGCGACGGCGCCCGCTTCTGCCGCGCCGTGGTCGACCGGGTCGGTTTCACCGGCTTCAACCAGGCTCTGGCCTCGCCCGCCGAACTGCCGAGCCTGGCCGAGATCCACGACCCGGACGCCTGGCTGCGTCGGATGGGGGTATGAGGGTGGCCAAGAAGGAACTCGGACCCGCCCTGCTGGAACTCGTCGGCGCCGTCGAACACGCCATCGGGGACCGGGAGGCGCCCCTGCTGGTCGGCTGCTCCGGCGGCGCGGACTCGCTCTCCCTGGTCGCCGCCACCGCCATCGTCGCCCGCCGCCGGGGTCTGCCCGCCCGGGCCGTGGTGATCGACCACGGGCTGCAACCCGACTCGGCCGAGGTGGCCGCCAAGGCCGCCTCCCGGGCCGGCAAGCTCGGGCTGGAGGCCGACGTGGTCGCGGTGCACGTCGGCACCGACGGGGGACCGGAGGCCGCCGCCCGGACCGCCCGGCACGAGGCGCTGGCCGCCGTCGCCGAGGAGACCGGTGCCCTGGTGCTGCTCGGCCACACCCTCGACGACCAGGCCGAGACGGTGCTGCTCGGTCTGGCCCGCGGCTCCGGCGCCCGCTCGCTGCGCGGGATGGCGCCCGAACGGGACTGCTTCGTCCGGCCCTTCCTCGGCGTCCGCCGCAAGCTCACCGAGGCCGCCTGCGCCGAGGCCGGCACCAAGTACTGGGACGACCCGCACAACTCCGACGACGCGTACGCCCGGGTCCGGATCCGGCGCAAGGTGCTGCCGCTGATGGAGGACAAGCTGGGCCCCGGCATCGCCGAATCGCTCGCCCGCACCGCCACCATGCTGCGCGACGACTCCGAGCTGCTGGAGCGGCTGTCGCAGCAGGCGGTGCCCGATGACCAGCTGACCGCCGAGCTGCCGCTGGCCGCGCTGCCCGACGAACCCGCACTGCGCCGCCGGGTGCTGCGCCGCTGGCTGGTGGAGCGCGGAGCCGAGCAGCCGGCGTACCGCCAGGTGCTCGCGGTGGACTCGCTGATCTCCGACTGGCACGGCCAGAAGTGGGTCGAGGTGCCCGGGTTGCGGGTGGCCCGACGTGAAAACCGGCTGCTGGTTCTGCCAGACTGACCCTCGTGGATGAGGGACACATCGCAGCCGACCTGACGAACGTTCTCTACACCCGGGAGCAGGTCGCCGAACGGCTGGCCGAACTCGCCAAGGAGATCGACGAGACCTACCGCGACAAGGACCTGTTGCTGGTCGGGGTGCTCAACGGGGCGGTGATGGTGATGGCCGACCTGTCGCGGGCGATGAGCATCCACATGTCGATGGACTGGATGGCGATCTCGTCCTACGGCTCGGGGACCCAGTCCTCGGGGGTGGTCCGGATCCTGAAGGATCTGAACACCGACATCTCCGGCCGGCACGTGCTGGTCGTCGAGGACATCATCGACACCGGTCTGACGCTGAGCTACCTGATCTCCAACCTGCGCTCCCGGGAGCCGGCGAGCCTGGAGATCATGACCATGTTCCGCAAGCCGGAGGCGGCGCAGAACGCGGTCGACGTGAAGTGGGTCGGTTTCGACATCCCCAACGAGTTCGTCGTCGGCTACGGTCTCGACTACGCGGGCAAGTACCGCAACCTGACGTCGGTGGGCACCCTCGCCCCGCACGTCTACAGCTGAACGGCGTCGACCTGGAGGTGCGCGATGGCCTGGGTGGTACTGGTCCTCTCCGGGGTGCTCGAGGCCGTCTGGGCCACCGCGCTGGGCCGCTCGGAGGGCCTGTCCCGATTGGCCCCCTCGCTGGTCTTCCTGGTCGCGGTGGCGCTGTCGATGCTCGGGCTGGGCTATGCGATGCGCACCCTGCCGGTCGGCACGGCGTACGCCATCTGGACCGGGATCGGCGCCTCGCTGACGGTGGCGTACGCGATGGCCACCGGAACCGAGACGGTCTCGCTGATCAAGATTCTGCTGATCATGGGCATCGTCGGCTGCGTGATCGGGCTGAAGCTGCTGCACTGAGGCCGTGGTTGGGTCATATTGGGCACCCCCGGGTAGGGTCTGAGTGCTCATACCCGGGCAATTTTGGTGTACCCAACCGCACTAGGTAGGTCATGAACTTCTCACGCATCTTCCGCGGGCCGGTGGTCTGGATCATCCTGGCCCTGCTCGCGCTGCTGCTCATCCTGGACTTCGCCAAGTCCGTGGACGGGTACACCGAGAAGCCCACCTCCGAGGTGGTTGCCGTGATCAACGGCAACGACCCGCTCAAGGAGGTCACGCTGATCGAGGGCGAGCAGCAGATCCAGGTCAACGTCGATGACAAGACCAAGCTGAAGGCCTACTGGGTCGGCCCGCAGGTCGGCCCGATCGCGGACCGGTTGCAGCAGCGGTCCGCCGCCGGAACCCTGGAGAACTACTCGGTGAAGGTGCCCCAGCCGGGCTTCTTGAACTACGTGCTGCCCAGCCTGCTGCCGTTCCTGCTGATCGGTGTGGTCTTCTTCTTCCTGCTCAACTCGATGCAGGGCGGCGGCTCCCGGGTGATGCAGTTCGGCAAGTCCAAGGCCAAGGTCGCCAACAAGGACACCCCGAAGACCACGTTCTCCGATGTGGCCGGTGCCGAGGAGGCGATCGAGGAGCTGGAGGAGATCAAGGAATTCCTCTCCGACCCGCCCAAGTTCCAGGCCGTCGGCGCCAAGATCCCCAAGGGCGTGCTGCTCTACGGCCCGCCCGGTACCGGTAAGACCCTGCTCGCCCGTGCGGTCGCCGGCGAGGCCGGTGTACCGTTCTATTCGATCTCCGGTTCCGACTTCGTCGAGATGTTCGTCGGCGTCGGCGCCTCCCGGGTCCGCGACCTGTTCGAGCAGGCCAAGGACAACGCCCCGGCGATCGTCTTCATCGACGAGATCGACGCCGTCGGCCGGCACCGCGGCGCCGGTATGGGCGGCGGCCACGACGAGCGCGAGCAGACGCTGAACCAGCTGCTGGTCGAGATGGACGGCTTCGACGTCCGCGGCGGGGTCATCCTGATCGCCGCCACCAACCGGCCCGACGTGCTGGACCCCGCGCTGCTCCGCCCGGGCCGCTTCGACCGGCAGATCCAGGTCGACGCCCCCGACATGAACGGCCGCGCGCAGATCCTCAAGGTGCACGCCCAGGGCAAGCCGATCGCCGCCGACGTCGACCTCCGGTCGGTGGCGCAGCGGACCCCCGGCTTCACCGGTGCCGACCTGGCCAATGTGCTCAACGAGGCCGCCCTGCTGACCGCCCGCAGCGGCCGCAAGCTGATCTCCAAGGGCGACGTCGACGAGGCCATCGACCGGGTGATCGCCGGCCCGCAGAAGCGGACCCGGCTGATGAACGAGCGTGAGCGGCTGATCACCGCCTACCACGAGGGCGGGCACGCCCTGGTCGCGGCGGCGATGCCGGGCACCGACCCGGTGCAGAAGGTGACGATCCTGCCGCGCGGCCGGGCGCTGGGTTACACCATGGTGATGCCCGACGACGACAAGTACTCCAGCACCCGCGGCGAGCTGCTGGACCAGCTGGCGTACATGCTGGGCGGCCGGGCAGCGGAGGAACTCGTCTTCCACGACCCGACCACCGGCGCCTCCAACGACATCGACAAGGCCACCAACGTCGCCCGCGCGATGGTCACCCAGTACGGCATGAGTGACCGGGTCGGCGCGATCCGCCTCGGCAAGGGCGACTCCGAGCCCTTCCTCGGCATGGAGATGGGCGGCGGCGGCAACCGCGACTACTCCGAGGAGGTCGCGGGGGTCGTCGACGAGGAGGTCAAGACGCTGATCGCGAATGCCCACCAGGAGGCGTTCGACGTGCTGCAGACCAACCGTGAGGTCCTCGACGAGCTGGTCCGCCAGCTGTTCGAGCACGAGACCCTGGACAAGCACGCGGTGGCCAAGATCTTCGAGCCGCTGCAGCGCTGGCCGAAGCGACCGGCCTGGACCGGCTCGCCGACCCGGCAGCCCTCGCAGATCCCGCCGGTCACCCCGCCGGAGATGAAGGGCGACCCGCTCGCCGAACCGCCCCAGCCCGCCGGCGGCGTCCAGCTGCCGCCCGGGCAGACCGGTGGCAGCGAACTCCCCGGCCACACGCCGGGGCAGGGCATCCCGGGTGACGAGGGGCCGCGGGGGCCGCAGATCAGCTGACCCACGGGTTTTAACTCGGTCGTGCTAATTTACTGGCATGGCCGGACCCGCTGGACGCCGCCCGCACACCCTCGACCTCATCGGGGCGGTGTGCGTGGCCCTGCTGGGCGCGGGCGTGCTCTGGGTCAGCCTCCGCCATCCGGCCGGGCTGCCCGGTTCCTCCGATCCGGGTGCCGGGCGCACCCCGGCCTGGCTGACCGCGCTGGTGGTGCTGGTCGTCGTCGCGCTGACCCGGTTGGCGCCGCCCCGGCTGCCTCCGGTCCGGGTGCGCTTCACCGGCCCGCCGGTCCGCATCGTCGCGGTGGTGTGGGGACTGCTGGGGTTCGAGGCGATGTTCGTGGCCAGTTCGTGGTTCCCGCCGCTGTTCGGCGACGCCGACTACGTGTTCTGGAAGGTGGTCTGGTACGCCGGGGCCGGCGGTCTGCTGGTGCTCTGGGCCCGGCACCGGGGCCAGCGCCGACACCTCGAACGACCGGCCGCCGGCTGGTGGCCGCTGCTGCCGGTGCTGGTCTTCTGCGCGAGCCTGGTCGGCGGCCCGGCCGCCCAACGGTTCACCAATCCCACCGGCATCGACCCGGTGACGGTGGCGATCATCGCCGCGATCACCGCACTCACCGCCGGGGTGCTCGAGGAGTTCTTCTTCCGGGGCTGGCTGCAGACCAGGCTGCAGGCCCTCGGCAGCGGCTGGGCCGCGGTGGCGATCAGCTCGGTCGCCTTCGCCGGGATGCACCTCGGCTCACACGGCGGCGGGCTCCCGGCGCTCGACAGCGTCGCCTCGGTGCTCGCCAACCAGGGCCTGTCCGGCGTACTGCTCGGCCACCTCGCGCTGCGCTACGGCCGGCTCTGGCCGAGCATCGTGGCGCACATCGGTCTCAACGGCCTGCCGGTGCTCGCCTACCTGGTCGCCCTGCCGTGACGCCAGAGGTTGAACACCGCGGCGGCCAGGCCGCCCCACAGCACGACGATGGCCAGCACCATCATGGCGATCGCGATCGGGGTCATCGGGCCTCCTGAGGGGCGGTTTCGTCATCGGGTTGCGGGGTGCCGTCGGGTTCGGTGGGTGGCTCGTTCACCGCATCGGTACGCCAGGGCAGCAGGGCCAGCAGGAAGCCGAGCACCAGCACCCCGGCGGCCACCCCCCAGCCGAGCGTGCCGAGCAGCCAACCCGGGTATCCCTCATAGGGCTCGGCCACATCGCCGAGGAAGGCCTGGACCAGGTTGACCACCAGCACCAGCGGTGTCACCACACCGAGCAGCACCAGCCACCAGCGCCCGATCGGCACCGAGCCGTTGGCGTTCAGGTGTGCCCGCAGCATCGGGATCGCCCGGATCCCCCAGGTGATCACCAGCATGCTGACGATGGCCACCAGCAGGATGCCGAAGTTGTTGATGAAGTGGTCCAGCACGTCCAGCGCGTACACCGCGGTGCTGGTGCCGAGCAGCAGCATGCTGATCACCGCCAGCGGCACCCCCACCCAGAGGGTGGCCGCCACCCGGGGAAGGTCGAACTTGTCGCGGACCGCGGAGATCGCCACCTCCAGCACGCTGACCAGGGAGGTGATCCCGGCCAGCACCAGGGAGGCGAAGAACAGCACACCGAGCAGCGAACCGGCCGGGGCGGCGTTGATGATCGTCGGGAAGGCGACGAAGGCCATCCCCAGCCCGCTGGCCACCACCTCGGCGACCGGCTTGCCGCTGGCCTGCGCCATGAACCCGAGCGCGGAGAACACCCCGATCCCGGCGAGCAGTTCGAACCCGGAGTTGGCGAACCCGACGACCAGCCCCGAACCGGTCAGGTCGGTCTTCTTCGACATGTAGGAGGCGTAGGTGATCATGATCCCGAAGCCGACCGACAGCGAGAAGAAGATCTGCCCGAAGGCGGCGACCCAGACGCTCGGGTCGAGCAGCGCCGACCACTTCGGGGTGAACAGGGCGTTCAGCCCGTCGACGGCGCCGGGCAGCAGCAGCGCCTGCACGACCAGGGCCAGGAAGACCAGCATCAGCACCGGGATGAACACCACCGAGGTCGCCCCGATACCGCGCTGCACGCCGAGCAGCAGGATCCCCAGCAGCACGATCCAGACCACCGCCAGCGGCCAGGCGGCCTGCGGCACGAAGGTCAGGCTCAGCCCCGGATCGCCGGCCTGCAGGAAGGACTTGAAGAAATAGGACTCGGTGTCCTCACCCCAGGTCCGCCCGATCGAGAACACCGCGTACATGCCGGCCCAGGCGATGATCGCGGCATAGTAGACCGCGATCACCGCGCAGATCAGCACCTGCCACCAGCCCAACCCCTCGCTGCGCCGGGACAGCCGGGCGAAGGACAGCGGGGTCGAGCCGCGGAACCGGTGGCCCAGCGCGTAGTCGAGGAACAGGAACGGCAGCCCGGCGAACAGCAGCGCACACAGGTAGGGGATCAGGAACGAGCCGCCGCCGTTCTCGTAGGCGACATAGGGAAAGCGCCAGATGTTGCCGAGTCCGACGGCCGATCCGATGGCGGTGAGGATGAACACCCGCTGGGAGCTGAAGCCACCTCGGGTGTGCTTGGTGCTCTGGGTCGTGGTCACGGGTGTTCCTCTCTGCTGATCCACCTGCGGGTCGTCCGAGCCTAACGAACCGTCATTTGTCGCGTCGGCGGGTACCGCCCGGGGCCGCTATGCTCCGCTCCATGCGCCCCTTTGATCATGAGCGAGTCAGTGCTGCCGTCCGGGAGCTGCTGCTCGGCATCGGCGAGGATCCCGATCGGAACGGGTTGCGCGACACCCCCGATCGCGTCGCCCGGGCGTACGCCGAGATGTTCGCCGGGATGCGGCAGGACCCGGCCGACGTGCTCGGCACCACCTTCGACATCGCCCACGACGAGATGGTGCTGGTCCGCGACATCGAGGTGTGGAGCTGCTGCGAGCACCACCTGGTGCCGTTCACCGGTGTCGCCCACGTCGGCTACATCCCCGCCGCCGAGGGGCGGATCACCGGGCTGAGCAAGCTGGCCCGGCTGGTCGACGTCTACGCCAAGCGGCCCCAGGTGCAGGAACGGCTGACCACCCAGATCGCCGACGCCCTGGTCGAGCACCTCTCCCCGCGCGGGGTGATCGTGGTGATCGAGTGCGAGCACCTGTGCATGACGATGCGCGGGGTGCGCAAACCCGGGGCCAAGACCGTCACCAGCGCGGTCCGCGGCCAGCTCCGCGACCAGACCACCCGCTCCGAGGCGATGAGCTTGATCATCGACGGGCGCTGATGAGCGGCGAACTGTTCACCCCGGCACCGACCCGGGTGATGGGCATCCTCAACGTCACCCCGGACTCCTTCTCCGACGGCGGCGACTTCTTCGACCACCAGCGGGCCATCGACCACGGCCTGGCGCTGGCCGCCGAGGGTGCCCAACTGATCGACGTCGGCGGCGAATCCACCCGGCCGGGGGTGCGGCGTACCGAACCGGCCGAGGAACTGCGCCGGGTGCTGCCGGTCGTCGAGGCACTGGCCGCCAGCGGCGTACCGGTCTCGGTCGACACCATGCGGGCCGAGGTCGCGCGGGAGACCGTACGCCTGGGTGCGGCGATGATCAACGACGTCTCCGGCGGGCTGGCCGATGAGGCGATGCTGCCCACCGTCGCCGACCTCGGCGTCCCCTATGTCGCCATGCACTGGCGTGCCCACTCCGCCGAGATGGCGAACGCCGCCCACTACACCGACGTGGTCGCCGAGGTCCGCGGTGAACTGACCGCCCGGGCCCGCGCCGCGCTGGCCGCCGGGATCGCCGCCGAGCGCCTGGTGCTGGACCCCGGCATCGGATTCGCCAAGACCGGCGAGCACAACTGGCAGCTGCTCCGGCGCATCGACGCGCTGGCCGAACTCGGCCATCCGCTGCTGGTCGGGGTCTCCCGGAAACGGTTCCTCGGCCAGCTGCTCGCCGACGAGGACGGGCCGCGCCCGCCCAAGGGCCGAGACGACGCCTCGGTGGCGATCAGCACCCTGCTCGCCGCCCACGGGATCTGGGCCGTGCGCACCCATTCGGTGCGCGCGCACCGCGACGCAATTCTTGTTGCCGATCGTTTCCGCTGAGTTTCGGTGAGCGGACTATGTTGGGGCCCTTGCGGGTTCGAGAAAGTCAACCGGAGCAGAGATGTCAGGAGCAGCGATGGACCGGATCACCCTCACCGGGATCACCGGGTTCGGCCACCACGGCGTCTTTGAGCACGAGCGCCGCGACGGTCAGCAGTTCGTCGTCGATGTCTCCCTGGCCCTCGATCTCGCCCCGGTGGCGGCCAGCGATGCGCTCGCCGACACCGTCGACTACGGCGTACTCGCGAACGCCGTGCACGCGGACATCAGCAACGACCCCCTCGATACCATCGAAGCACTGGCGGGCCGTATCGCGACCACCTGCCTGCGGGACCCCCGGGTCACCGAGGTGGCGGTCACGGTGCACAAACCCCAGGCCCCAGTAGAGGTTCCGGTGACCGATGTCGCCGTGACCGTGATCAGGAGCAGATGATGACCCACCCCTTTGCCGTTGACGTCGACACCCTGAGCGGGATGCGCCCGCTGTCCACCGCCGTGTTCGCGCTGGGCTCCAATCTCGGCGACCGCCTGGAGAATCTGCAGGGCGCCCTGGAGGGGCTGCGCAACACCCCCGATGTGATGGTGGTCGACGTGTCCGCGGTCTATGAGACCGCGGCCGTCGGCGGACCCGAGGACAACCCCGACTTCCTGAACGCGGTGGTGGTCACCGAGACCACCCTGCAGCCGCGCACCCTGCTGGAACGCGCGCTGGCGATCGAGGACGCCTACGGCCGGATCCGGGAAGAGGTCGACGGCCCGCGCACCCTCGATGTGGACCTGTTGATCGTCGGCAAGCGCGAGATCGACGAGAAGGCGCTGCGGCTGCCGCATCCGCGCGCCCACGAGCGGGCGTTCGTGCTGGTGCCCTGGCACGAGGTGGATCCGCGGGCCAGCATCCCCGGGCACGGCGCGGTCGCCGACCTGCTCGCCGACCTGGACACCTCCGGCGTACGCCGCCGCGACGACCTGGTACTGGAGGACTGAGCTTGGCCGATCAGCCGGGCATGGGACTGACCCGCCCGCGGGACCTCGCCATCGCCGCCCTGGTGGGCGGGGTGGCCGGCTGGTTGCTGGTCCGCAGCATCGAAGCGGCTGCCGGGCAGCCGCCGCAGCTGCCGTGGGTCGGCCCGTTGGTGCTCTGGTTCGTGGCCGCCCTGGTGGCCGGGCTGGCCTGGACCACCTGGCGGCGGATCCAGGTGCGCCGCGAGCGGATCGAGCCGGAACGGGCGGTCACCTTCCTCGCCTTCGGCAAGGCCTCCGGGATCGGGGGAGCGGCGATCGCCGGCGGGTACCTGGTCTTCGCGCTGCTCGCGATCGGCCATCTGGACGCGGAGGGGCCGCAGCAGCGGCTGGTACGCGGGTTGGTCGCCGCGGTGGCCGGGGTCGCCATCGGGGCCGCCGGATTGTGGCTGGAACGCGCCTGCCGGGTACCGGATCCGCCCGAGGGTGAGGACGAGGCGGCCCGCGAGGCCTGAACGATCAGGCCCGCACAAAAGGCCCGGTCAAACAGTGGGTGAAGACTCACCGACGGGCGCGTTGCGGCTGTCCGGGAGCGGTTCTGGGCAATAGAATCCGGGCTGTGAGCACCAAGCAGCAGCCGGGCCGTCGCGGCCGAGAAGTGTCCTCCCTGCACCGGGTCACCCAGGTCGTGCTCGGCGTGGGCACCCTGCTGGCGCTGGCCGCGGCCTTCGGCCCCGTCTGGGTCGCCCGCGTCGGCGTCGTGATCGCCGTGCTGGCCGCCCTGTTCGCGGTCCGCTTCGCCTGGGCCGAGCTGAAGCAGGCCCGCGCCGACCACGCCAGGGAACAGGTCGCCCAGCTGCGCGCGCACCGCGAGCAGCTGTCCGCCGAACGCCGCCAGAGCAGTGAGGTGGTCGCCGCGCTCAGCGCCCACAACGAGCAGGCCGATCAGCGGATCGTCACCCTGCAGTCGACCATCGGTTCGCTGCGCGGCGAGCTGTCGACCCTGCGCGGCGACCATGCCGCGCTGACCGCCGGCCTGGCCGAGCGGGACCAGCGGATCGCCCAGCTGGGCCGGGACCTGGCCACCCGGGAGGCCGAGCTGCAGGCCCTCCGCGAGACCGAGGACGCCGCCGAGGTGCTGCCGATGCCGCGGCACGCCGCCGTCGCCGACTGGGATGCGTTGCCCAGCGCCGAGGATCTGTGGTCCGACGGCAACCATCCGACGGTCGTCGATCTGCAGCAGCTCGCCTTCCCCGAGGCCCCGAGCACCGAGGCCAAGAAGCAGGCCTGAGCCCCCCTGCTGCGATCCATCGAACCGTGCGTGCACCAGTCGCATGCTGGGGGATGCGCGGGGTGTACGCAGGGATCGATGGATCGCGGATCGGGCGGCGGGTGGCTACTTCGCCACGTCGCCGATGACGTAGCCGATCGAGGCCAGCGCGGCCTCCACCTCCTCGCTCGGGCAGCCGAGCAGGATCTCCTCCAGTGCGGCGACGTGATGGAACGAGGGGCTGCGCAGCTTCATCCGCCACGGCGTCTTGCCGCCGCGGGAGACCAGATGGAAGCCGGCGCGGCCCAGCGGCGCCTCGATCGGGGTGTACGCCGAACCCTCCGGGAGCTTCACGATCTTCGGCAGCTTCACCGCGACCGGCCCGGTCGGCAACGCATCGCAACAGGCGGCGACCAGCGCCGCGGAGCGCTCCAGTTCGGCGGCCAGCAGGGCGAAGCGGGCCGCCGCGTCACCGCCGCCGGGGATCGCGGCCGGGGTGAGCAGCTCGCGCAGCTCGGCGTACGCCAGATAGGGCGCGTCCACCCGCAGATCGAGGGGTACGCCGCCGGCGCGGGCCAGCGGCCCCGACAGTCCGAACGAATCCACCTGGGCCGCGCTCACCGGAGCCACCCCCGCCCCGGGCCGGGTCGCGGCGAACCGGTCGCCCAGCGCATGGGCCAGCGCGGTCAGCTCCTCGGTCAGTGCCACCTCGGCCCGCAGCCAGTCCGCGTCCGGGTCGCAGGCCAGGCCGCCGAGCCGGGCCGCCATCGGATGGATCCGATTCCCGGTCAACCGCCGGGTCTGCTCGCGCAGCGCCTCGCGCGCCCGGCGGAGGCGATCCAGCAGGGCGGGGTCGTCGCGGACCGGCCAGCCGAGGAAGCCGAGGTGGCTCAGGGCGCGGGTGTGCTCGGCGAGCAGGGTGCGCAGCCAGGTCGCCCGGGGGGCGGGTTCCAACCGCAGCAGCTCCTCGAAGCAGAGCACCGCGGCCAGCTCCCCGAAGAAGGGGGCCTGCCAGTCGTGCCGGTCGGCGAGCATCAGGATCTGACGCGGATCGCGGACCTCGAACAGCTTCTCCACCCCGCGATGCATCGCCCCCGGTGCGATCCGGGCCCGGGTGATCACGCCGTCGGCGGTCTCCAGCCGCAGCTCCAGCAGCCCCGCGCGGGTGGGGTGGTCGACCCCCAGATCGAGCAGCACGGTGTGCGCATCCACCGGTACCCCGGCGGCCAGGGCTCCGATCAGGACGCGCTGCTGGGGATGGCTCACCCGCTCATTCTGGCAGGTGGTGGGCGACCAACCAGAAGTCGCCGAAGCGGGCCGGGTCGGCGAGCACCGCGTACTGGCTGCGCAGTGCCAACCCGGCCAACCCGGTCGATGGTTCGGTGGGCCGGGCCAGCTCGCGCAGCCGGGTCAGCTCCAGCCGGCGGGCCCCGGTCGCCTCGACCGCGGCGGCCAGCGAATCGACCGCCACCGCGGCGGTCCAGTTGGTGTCGGCGGTGTGCCCGGGTTCGGGGCGTACCGACCGCCCGTCCCGGAAACCGGTGAAGCTGCCGGTGTCGGGTCGGGTGCTGCGGGTGTGTCCGTAGTCGAGGCAGATCATCGTGCTGCCCGCGGGCAGTCGCTCGGCCCACCAGGCCCAGGCGCGATCGCGGGTCCGCCCGATCTCGCGGGCCGCACCGTGCGGCCACCAGCGCGCCAGCCAGTCCCGGTCGGCGGGGGCCAGCGTCGCGGGGTCGGTCAGCTCGTCCAGCACCGGGCAGGGCAGATCGTCCAGCCATTCGACCGCCAGGAGCAGGCCGGGACCGACCAGTTCGGCGAGCAGGTCCGCCAGGCCCGGGTCCCAGTCCTCGGCACCGGTGTCCCAGAACGACTGCCAACCGCGGACCCCGGGCAGTTCCAGCGGCCGGGTCTCGACGGCGTGCCGCGCGGCACCCGGAAGGCGCCGGCCGAGTGCGGACAGCAGCACACCGTCACCGGCGCCGACCTCGACGACCCACCGGGGCGGGTCCACGGTGCGGGTCAGCAGATCGGCCAGGGCATCGGGGCACAGGCTGCTGGGGGTGTCGAAGTGGGTTTTCGGTCGGTTTCGCAGCCAGAAATCGGATTGCCGCCATTCTGCGTACCAATTCCCGAACAATGTTCTCATTTCGTCGTGGTCAGGTTGCGACGATGACACCACCGCAATAGGCTTCTGTATACATCATCTTCCTCTTCCCTAATCAAAGAATCAGTGAGGGCCACAATGGCGCAGCGAGTCCAGGTCGTGTTCGAGGACGACGTCGACGGTTCGGTTGCCGATGAGACCATCCGTTTCGCGGTCGACGGCGTGGAGTACGAGATCGACCTTTCCGAGAAGAATGCCACCAAGCTGCGCAATGCGTTCGCGCCCTGGGTCGGCAACGCCCGCCGGGTCGCGGGTCGTCGGCGCACCGGTGCCAGGCCGCAGCGCGGGTCGGCCAGCGAGATCCGTGCCTGGGCTGCCGAGAACGGCTTCGACGTGTCCGCCCGCGGCCGGGTGCCGGCGGAGGTCCGCGAGGCCTACGAGCGCGCCCACAAGTGATCGGCCGGGCCCGGTGAACTGAGCCGGCAATGGCCGAACCCACATTGCCGGAGCCCTATTCGGACGCGGTCCGCGCACTCTATTCGGGAAATCTCGACGACTTCGTCGCGACGCGAACCGCCCTTGCCCGGACCGCGACCCAATCCGATGACCGGGCCGTGGCCGCGCAGATCAAGAAGCTGCGTAAACCCACCCGGGGCGGTTGGTTGCTGAATCTGCTGGCCGCCGACGATGGTGAACTCGTGCAGCAGGTGCGGCAGTTGGGTGCGGAATTGGCTGCGGCGCATCGCGATTCCGATGCGGCGGCACTGCGCCGGCTGACCGCGGAGCGGGGCCGGTTGCTGCGCACTGCCGGGGCCCGGTTGGCCGAGCTCGGCGCCGCGCATGGCTGGCAACCGACCCAGAGCGCCCTCGCCGAGGCGACCGAGACCCTGCAGGCGGCGCTCGCCGACCCGGAGCTGGGGGAGCGGATCGCCGCCGGTGCGATGGCGGCCACCGTCCGGGCGGCCGGTTTCGGGCCGGTCGACCTGTTCGCCCCGCTCGCCTGTGGGTTTTGGCGGTGCTTGGCGGCTTTTTGTTGTCGCTATGTGTCGTGACTGTCTACCAGCTGACCGCTGACAGCAGTCCGTTCGGGAAGAGTCATTCGGGGGTGACATGTCGGGCCACGGCCCAGTTTTTACCCGGTTATGTGGTCGTTGCCGCGCATGCGCACGGCGACGACTAGGCCGGAAGCGGCGGTGAGTGCAGCGACGGTCGAAATGGCATCGGGAATCCCGTACAGGTCTGCGAGGAGGCCCGACAGGAGTGCCCCTACGGCGAAGCCGCCGTCACGCCAGAGCCGGTAGATCCCGACGGAGCGGGCCCGCCAAGCGGGGTGGGCGACGTCGCCGATTGCGGCCAGGAGGGCGGGGTAGACCATGGCCGTTCCGAGCCCGAGGAGGACTGCGGCGATGAGCCAGGGCCCGAAACTGTGGGAGGCGGCGACTATGGCGAGTCCCGCGGCTTGGACGATCATGCCGGTCACGATGAACCATTTGCGTCCCCATCGGTCTGAAGCGGCACCGGTGAAGAGCTGCCCGGCGCCCCAGACCGCGGGGTAGGCGGCGGCCAGGATCCCTACCTGGTTCAGGTTTAGTCCGGAGCTGACGAAGAGGACCGGGAAGAGTCCCCAGGCGAGGCCGTCGTTGAGGTTGTTCACCAGTCCTGCCTGGCTGGCTGCGGAGAGTGAGCTGTCTTTGAAGCTGGTGAGGGTGAAAATCTGGCCCGTGGTGAGGCCGGCGTCGGCACTGTTGTGTGTACTGACGTGCTGGGAGGCTTCGGCCTTGGCATGGTGGTGGGTCTCGCGAACGGTCAAAACTGACAGGCCTAACCCGAGGGCGATGTAGGCGGCTCCGAGGAGGAACGGGCCGGGCCGGAGCCCGTATGCGGAGGCGATATACCCGGTCGCCAGGGCAGTGACGGCTACGCCGAGGTACCCTGCTGCTTCGTTCAGACCCATGGCGAGACCGCGCTGTTTCGGACCGGTCAGGTCCATCTTCATGATCACGGCCGTGGACCAGGTTAGACCTTGGCTAATGCCGAGGAATACGTTCGCCGCGACGATCCATCCCCACGACGGGCCGAAGATGAGCATGAGCGGAACAGGGATCGCTACCAGCCAGCCCGCGACGATGACGGGTTTGCGGCCGTACCGGTCTGAGAGGGTTCCGGCGAAGTAGTTGGTGGCGGCTTTGGACAGTCCGAAGGCGAGGATGTACGTCAGCGCGCTTGTGTACAGGTCCAAGTGGAAGACCTGCTCTGCCAGCAGCGGAAGCACGGTGCGCTCCTGGCCCAGCGTCCCGCCCACCAGGGCGTTCACTGTCACCAGCAGCATGAACTGCGCCAGGTTCTGTCGCAGGCCCAGAGCGAGACCGGCGGAGTCGAGGGTCCTTCCCGCCTTTGTTCTGGCCATTCCGGTGTGCTCGCTTTCTTGCCGGACATAAAGGTGCCCGGACGCGTGGGGGAACGCGTCCGGGCGGTCTTAGGGGTTTACGTTGCTGAGACGGCGTTCTGTCGGGTCTGCTGGAAGGCGTCCCAGGCGGCGTAGCTGCCGTCGAGTTCGACGACGTCGTACCCGGCCCGCCGCAGGGCGCTGGCCGCTACGGAGTTCCGCACGCCGGACTGGCAATAGGTCACGATGGTGCCCTCGGCGGGAAGCTTGTCCAGGTGCCACATGACACGGCCACCGCTGAGCTGGTACGAGCCGGGGATGTTCCCGGCGATGTGTTCGCTGCGGTTGCGAACGTCCACGACCATAGCGGCGTCAAAACCCTGCAGCTCTTCTGGCTGGATCAGCTTCGGCGTAGTCATGGGGAGCCCTTCGATGCTGGTGACGTAACCAGCGACGTTATCGATGCCGACCCGTACCAGGTGGTCCCACATGTCCATGGCCTGTTCCTGGTCTGCCGCGAGCAGTACCAGCGGGTTCTTGTCGGTCTCGGGGTTCACTACCCAGGCGCCGTAGCTGGCCACGGACTTCCCGGCCGGCACGTTCAGGGAACGGGCTACCGTGCCTTCATGGACCTCGCTGTTGGGGCGGGTATCGATGAACGTGGCTTTGTCCGCCGCCAGGTCCTTTGCGACGTCAGCGGTGTCCAGTTCCTCGAGGGGAGCGCGTTCTCCCATGACGGCGGGGCCTTCACGGTTCTCGCGCTTCATCCGGCCGAAGTAGGCGTGCGCGTCGGGCTGGCCGTCGAGGAGTTCGTCGATGAAGCCCTGCTCGTCGTTGGCGGCGAGGTAGGGGCCCCACCAGGAGTAGAGCCGCTCGTAACCCACGGTGGAGGACGGGATGGCACCGAGGGCCTTGCCGCAGGCGCTGCCGGCGCCGTGAGCCGGGTGGACCTGGACGTAGTCCGGCAGGGTCAGGAACTTGTCCCGCAGGCTGGCGAAGAGCTGCTTGGCGCCTTCGAAGCGGGTATCGATTCCGCCAGCTGCCTCGTCCAGAAGATCCGGGCGGCCGAGGTCGCCGGAGAAGACGAAGTCACCCGAGAGCAGGTAGCCGGGCTGGTCGCTGAACGCACCGTCGGTGACCAGGAAAGACAGGTGCTCGGGGGTGTGGCCCGGGGTGTGCACGGCTTGGATGGTGATGTTGCCGATGGTGATCTTGTCGCCGTCGTAGAGGCGTTCGCCGTCGAATTCGTACTGCCAGTCCGGTCCGCCCTCACCGGAGACGTAGATCTTCGCGCCGGTGGCGGCGGCCAGCTCGCGGGTGCCGGAGAGGTAGTCGGCGTGGATGTGGGTTTCGGTGACGGCGACGATCTTCATGCCGTTCTTCTCAGCCAGGTCCTGGTAGACGGCGATGTCGCGGCGGCCGTCAACGACAATGGCTGTGCCGTTGGCCTGGCAGCCGATCAGGTAGCTGGCCTGGGCGAGGTCTTCATCGTAAATGCGCTCGATAAGCATCTGGTGTTCTCCTTCATGGAGTGGGTGTCTTGGGGGATTGATTAAAGTGTAATACCCCGGGGGGGATGTCGCAATGAGGGATGTGCGCCGGGCAAACGGTACGCGTGCTAGGCCTGCTGGTGGTTTTCGGAAGGCTGGAGTTTGTTCATGTCCAGGTTTTTGACGGCCTGGATGACCTCCTCCAGGCCGGTGGCGTTGAGCGCTCCGGGCTGGGAGAAAACCAGCCTTTTGTCCTTGAAGGCCATGAGGGTGGGGATGGAGGTGATGTTCGCTGCGGCGGAAAGGGCCTGTTCGGCTTCGGTGTCCACCTTGGCGAAGGTGATGTCCGGGTGGCGCTCGGCGGCGGCACCGTAAGTGGGGGCGAACATGCGGCAGGGGCCGCACCAGGCTGCCCAGAAGTCGACGAAGACGATGTCGTTGTCCTCCAGGGTCTGGGCGAATGATTGGTCGGTGATGTCGATGGTTGCCATGATCTGTTGTGTCCTTTCGGGCGGGTGGGGTGGGTGCCCTGCAGTGGGTGCCTAGGTGGTGGGGAGTCCGGCGCGGGTCCAGGCAGCCATGCCGCCGGCCATGGTGTCCGCGGTGTAGCCGGCGCCGTTGAGGGCGTCGGCGACGGCGGCGCTGCGGTTGCCGCTGCGGCAGACCGCGATGACGGGCACGGCCGGGTCCAGTTCGCCCAGGCGGGCCTGCAGCTGGCCCATGGGGATGTGCAGGGCGCCGGGGATCATGCCTTCGGCGACTTCGAAGTCCTCGCGGACGTCGAGGATCCGGGCGGTGGAGCGGCGCTGTTCGGCTTCGGTGATGGTGATTTCAGCCATGGTGTTTCTCCTTCGAACTGGTGTCGGGCTGTTGCGGATGCGGAGCGGTTGTTCAGCGGACGGGTTCGCCGGCCTGGCGCCAGGCGGCCATGCCGCCGCGCACCGAGTAGGCGTCGTACCCCATGGCGGCGAGGAGCCGGGCTGCCGAGGCGGACCGGACGCCGGAGGCGCAGACGGTTATCACGGGACGGGTTTTTTGGATGCCGGCGGTGCTGGACTGCAGCCGGTCCAAGGGGACATGCTTGGCCTGAGGCGCCCGGCCGGTCCGCCATTCCTGGGCTGACCTGACGTCGATGAGCGTGGCCCCGGAGCCCAGGAGGTCCTTGGCCTGGGCTACGGAGATGGTCTTGTAGGGCTTGCTGAAGGCCTTCTTGAGGGCGTCGATCAGTCCCATGGTGTTCTCCTCTATGGATGGGTCAGGCGGTGATGGTGCCGGCGGTGACCCACGCCGCGACGGCGAAGATGAGTACCGCGAATGAGATGCGGATGTGTTTGTCCTTCAGGTGGCGGGCAAACCGTGCGGCGAGGACGGATCCCAGGATGGCCGGGATGGCGAATGCCAGGGTGGTGGCCCAGTCGATGGTGTATCCGGCAGCGTGGGCGCCGAACCCTGCGGCGGAATTGACCACGATGATCGCCAAAGAGGTTCCAACGGCCTGCTTCATGCGCAGGCCCAGGAAGATGGTCAGTGCGGGGGTGATGAGGAAGCCGCCGCCTACTCCGAGGAGCCCGGTGAGGAACCCGACGAGCAGGCCCACCCCCACGGCCTTCGGGGCGCAGGACCGGAATGCACGGTTCGGTCCGGTGCTGCAGGAACCTTCGGTTTCGCGGGGCTTGCTGAGCATCCGGATGCCCGCGGCCACCATGATCACGGCGAAAGCCAGCATCAGGATGTTCGGGTCCAGCAGTTTGCCCACGGCCGCGCCGGCCCAGGCTGCCGGAATCCCGGCAGCCCCGACCAGTGCGATTACGGGCCAGTTCAGGCCATCGCGGACCCTGGGCAGCAGGGCGGCAAGCGAGGATACGCCCACTACCAGCAGCGACGTGGGAATCGCTTGCGCCGGGGTCATGCCCACCCCGTACACCAGGGCCGGAACGGCGATGATGGACCCGCCGCCGCCCACAACACCCAGGACAATGCCGACGACGAGCCCCAGAACCAGGGCCGGAATCATGCCGCGGCGTCCTCAGCCGTCTGCAGGGGAAGCTGCAGGATGGCGCTTTCGCGGGTGGGCTCCTTGGCGGCCTTGTTCCACGGCATGGCCGAGAGGGCCTGGCCCATGGCGCAGGTGTTGGTCGCGGCCGAGAACGTCAGGCCGGTCCCGATGACCCCGGCAAGAGTGCGGATCTTCGGAGAGACGAACCTGCCCCCCGCCAGGCCCAGGACCACCAGGGAGCCGGCCACGAGGCGGACCTGCCGCTCAAGGTCCCAGCGGTCCTTACCCTTGACGACGTCCCCGCCGGCAGCGGCGAAACCAGGCGCCCCGCCCGTGAGGACGTAGGCGGTGTCGATTCCGGCCTTGGCCAGGCGCTGGCGGGCCTGCTCGGCGCGCACGCCGGACTGGCAGACCAGAACCACACGGGAACCCAGGCGGGCTGCGAGCTCGTCAGTGTGCTCGGACAAAAGCGGCAGCGGCACGTTGTAGGAGCCGCGGATGTGCATGGACTCGAACTCCGCGGCGGAGCGGACATCGATCACCACAAGATCCTGATGCTCTGTGAACCAGGACTGGAGAGTTTCAGGGGCGAGTGCGGTAACGGTCGGTGCCGTGGAAGGGGGAGTCATGGTTGGCCTCTCGGAAGGGGTCGGGTGGATACCCCACCGAGTATTACAGATACCCCCGGGGGTAGTCAAAACACCCTAGGGGGTATAAGATTGAGGGACGTTATCGATAGTTGGAGAAACCCGTGGAACTCAATCCCTCAGAACTGACCCCCGTCATCAACCGACTCAAGCGCGCCCAGGGACAGCTGTCCGCCGTCACCCGCATGCTTGAAGAAGGCCGCGACTGCAAGGACGTCGTCACCCAGCTCGCCGCCGTATCGAAGGCGCTGGACCGGGCAGGCTTCGCGATCATCGCCACGGGCCTTGAGCAGTGCATCGTCCAGCAGGATGCAACGATGGACAAGAAAGACCTGGAGAAGCTCTTCCTCTCCCTCGCCTGACCAGACCAGCTGCCGAGCAGTCCAAAGGAGAACCATGACGTACACACTCACCGCAGCCGTTGACCTTCCCTGGGCCGAGGCCCTGGACCGCACCCGGGACGCCCTGTCAGTCCAGGGGTTCGGGATCCTCACGGAAATCAACGTCCGCTCCACCTTCGAAGCCAAGCTCGGCACTGACGCGGCGGAGGCCGTGGGAGACTACGTCATTCTCGGCGCCTGCAACCCCGCCCTGGCCAGCCGCGCCCTCGCCGCCGAACCCGAAATCGGTGCTCTCCTGCCCTGCAACGTCGTGGTGCGCCGGAATAAAGACGCACAGGTGACCACGGTGGAAGCCATCGACCCGCAGACCATGGTCCAGCTCAGCGCCGCCCCGGCAGTCAAAGAAGTAGCCGACGACGCCGGTACACGCCTCCGGAAAGCCCTCGCCGAGCTGGACGACGCGGCGAAGTAGAGTGTCCGACGAAACGACGGTTCCAGAGACTGGGCAGGCAGCACCCGGCCTGCTCATCCACTCAGCCGGCCCGCTCGAGGAGGCTGCCTTGGCCGGCGTCCTGCGCAGCGCCGCCAACGCCCGTGCCGCGCTCGGCCAGGGAGCGGGCATTGAAGTGGTCGTCCAGGGCCCCGGCGTCACACTCCTTGCCCACGGCACTCCCGCCACCGAAGCCATCACCAACGCCGGTCAGCTGGACATAGGCATCCTTGCCTGCGGCAACAGCATGCGCTCAGCCGGCATGGAAGACAAAGACCTCGCGCCCGGCGTTGGCACGGTGCCGGCAGCCATCGCCCACCTGGCCCGGCGTCAATGGGACGGCTGGGCCTACGCCAGGCTGTAGAGCCGCCCCTGATGATGTGGACCCACCCTGGTGCAGGTGCTCCCATAGGTGTCTCGGAAATCAAAAGCTTTTCAAGACACTGTTCCGGACCTGAGGAGGGGTTGGCGGCCGGCTGAGAAAGCCGGGCACCTCCTTGTCTTGCAAACACGTCTCACAGTAAATCGTCTCAGTGGGGGCCCGTAAGGGACTTTTTGAGCCAGAATGGCCTAATGAGGCAATTGGGCTACACGCGGGTGAGTACTTCGAACCAGGATGCCCAGCTGCAGCTCGACGCACTCGTCTCCGCCGGCGTGCAAAAGCGCGACGTCTTCGCCGACGTAACCTCGGGAAGCAAGACGGCGATCGAACGGCCCGGGATGAAGAGGCTCCTCGAGTACGCCGAGGAGGGCGACACCGTCGTTGTGTGGCGGGTCGATCGGCTGGGCCGGTCACTGATCGACGTGTTGAACACCGTGAACCTGCTGCGCGAACGCGGCGTCCAGGTCCGATCCATCTCAGACGGTATCGACCCGGCGACCTCGACGGGCCGGTTGATGCTGAACATGCTTGCCACGTTGGCCGAGTATGAGCGCGAGCTGATCGTCGAGCGGGTTAATGCCGGCATCGCCGCTGCCAGGCAGAACGGAACGCGATTTGGCCGGCCACTGACGGATCCAATTGTCATTGCGGACAAGCTCGCGATCGCGCAGGACGCCCGGGCGAAGGGACGCACCGCGGAAGACGCCGCCCGTCTCGTTGGATGGAGCCGTGCGACTCTTTACCGCCACCAGCAAGCCCTCGCCGCCCGCGAGAGCACCAGAACGTAGGTAATCCTGAACGGCGATGAGCGCTGGAAAGTCCTTCGACTTCACGTCGAGGACCAGATCCCGCTTGCCGCCCTCGCCCGTGAAACCGGGATCAGCACCCGCACTCTTCAACGTTGGCTTCGGTTCTACCGGGCTGGTGGTGCGAGTGCTCTCGACTTGGGACCGCGCGCCGATGCCGGCACGCGGCGCATAGACCCCGGATTGGTTAGGTTTATCGAGGGACTTGCACTGACGAAGCCCCGCCCGAGCATGGCAACGCTGCACCGACTTGCGGCGGCCGAAGCGGGCGGACGAGGCGCCCAGGCGCCGAGTTACTCCGTTGTCCGCGGAATCGTCCAGGCACTGGACCCCGCCCTGGTGACTCTGGCTCTCGAAGGTCCCGCATCGTATAGGGACCGACATGAACTTGTCCTTCGCCGCCGCGCCGAGCGCCCAAACCAGATCTGGCAAGCGGACCACACCCAACTGGATATCCTCATCAACGGCGCCAACGGGAAACCTGATCGGCCCTGGCTGACGACAGTGATGGACGATTACTCCCGGGCGCTCTGTGGCTACACCGTCTTCACAGGTGCACCATCAGCGCTCAACACAGCCCTTGCCCTCCGGCAGGCCATTTGGCGCAAGAGTGATCCCAGCTGGGCAATGTGCGGACTGCCCGACATCCTGCACGTGGACCACGGCTCCGACTTCACGAGCCACCACCTTGAACACACTGCCATCGAGCTGCACATCCGCATCATCCACTCGACCATCGCCCGGCCGCAGGGCCGGGGAAAAATCGAGCGGTTCTTCGGGACCATTAACACCGAAGTTCTTCCCACCCTCCCCGGACATCTGGGGCCGGGGAGCAGAAAACCACAGCCCGCACTCGATCTCCCCGGACTCGATCGCGCCATCGGAGGCTTCGTCGCCGTCTACAACGACCGGCCCCACAGTGAGATCGGTACCTCACCACGGGATGCTTGGGTCGGCGACGGCTGGCTGCCCAGGATGCCGGAAAGTCTGGAAAACCTCGACGGACTCCTCCTGACAGTTCCGAAGAGCCGGACCGTGCAACGCGACGGCATCCACTTTCAAGGCCAGCGCTACCTCTCACCCACGCTGGCGCCCTTCGTAGGGCAAACCGTCACCATCCGCTACGACCCTCGGGACATCTCCGAAATCCGCGTCTACGACCACAACACCTTCGTTTGCGTCGCAGTCGATGAAGACCACCCCAACCTTCGTCTAAGTCTGCGGGACATCGAGGCTGCACGCAGAGCGCGCCGCAGAGAACTGCGCCGCACCATCAACGACCGCATTCCAACAATCACCAGCCGTGAAGAACCGCACATCACTGAACCAGTACGGCGGCGGCGCCGACTTCGCACCTACGAAGAGGACTAATGATGAACCCCACCTTCATCGTCACCAAGGAACACCGACGCTTCAACGAGTTCGCCAACGCAGTCCGAAAAGAACGAACAATAGGGATCTGCCACGGGGACGCCGGAGTGGGTAAAACACTCTCCGCGCGCCGCTACGCAAACTGGGATGACCTTGAGCCCTACATCACCGAGTGGGGACCACGCGGCGACCAGGACGAGAAGCACTACGCATTCGCTAACCGCTCCCGGGCCGTCTTCTACACCCCGGACGTTCTCTGCCGTCCCAAGACCCTCATGGAGGACATACACCGGTACCAGGTGAGAATCGGCTCGTGCATTGACGAACACCTGCACAAACTCGATGCCGCACCACGCTCAATGAACAGAGTCACCACACTCGTGGAGCTGCTCATCATCGATGAAGCCGAACGGCTCAACGCGACAGCCCTTGAACTCCTCCGTGATAACCACGACCGAACCCACCTGCCCATGATCCTCATCGGCATGCCCGGCATAGACCAACGATTCCGGCACTACCCCCCGCTATACAGCAGGCTCGGCTTCTCCCACCGATACCGCGCCCTTGGCAGAGACGAGCTCCTCTTTGTTCTGGACCGACATTGGAAACGGCTCGGCCGGACCCTCGACCCGGATGACTTCACCGATGCCCAGGCAATTGCCGCAGTAGAGCGCATCACCCGAGGCAACTTCCGTCTCCTCGAACGGCTATTCCCCCAGATCACCCGCGTCCTCAAGATCAACCAGCTCGAAACCATCACCGACGACGTCGTGGAAGCAGCAGCAAGCATCCTCGTTATCGGGAACTAGCGACATAGAGCGAAAACAGAACGCCGCCACCTAACGGACAAGTCCACACCGCTCGCCCCGGTGATCCCGCTGCGGCCGCACGCCGAGCGGGCCGCGAACCGGAAGACCGAGCAGCCGGCCACCGGGCCGGACACCGAGACGGTCCGCCGGCTGGAGCGGGAGCTGGGTGGTGCCGAGGTACGCCTCAGCGATGCCCGGCAGGCGGCCGAGCGGGCCGAACAGGCCCGGGATGAGGCGTACGCCGAAGCGGAGCAGGCCGAGAACCGGGCGCGCGAACTGGCCGCGGCGATCGACGCGCTGCGCACGCAGCTCAGCGCGGCCGAGGCCGAGGCCGCCGCGCTCGCACAGCAGCGGAAACGGCTCGCCGCCTCGGCCGCGGAGACGACCGAGGCGGCGAACCGTGCCGCCGACGAGATCACCGAGCGGCAGCGTGCGGTGGACGAGCTGCAGGCGCTGCTCGACGAGCTCTAGACCAGCACCGCCCAGAGCGCGATCGGGGCGAAGATCACCACCAGGGCGGCGTATCCCAGCAGCTGGCGGTAGAGCTTCTGCCGCAGCGCGGTGTCGGCGGAGGCGATGATCAGGGCGCCGTTGGTGGAGAACGGGCTGACATCGACCACGGTCGCCGATACCGACAGCGCGGAGATCATCCCCATGCTGCTCACCCCGCCGGTGGCCAGCAGCGGTGCGGCCAGCGGGACCAGGGCGGTGAGCAGTGCGGTCGAGGAGGCGAACGCGGAGGTGATGGCCATCACCGCGCACAGCAGCAGCGCGACCAGCGCCGGGCTGCCCACGCTCAGCGCCGCATTCGACAGCTGACCGATGATCCCCTCGGACTCCAGCAGCGCGATGTAGGTCATCATCCCGGCCACCAGCAGCACCGTCGACCAGCTGATGTCGGCGATGCAGGCGCGCTGGTTGGAGAGGTCGAAGCCACCCAGCAGGGCGCCGGCGGCCAGCGCGACGAAACCGATCGGGGCGTTCAGCGCCACCACCGAGACGACCATCACCGCCAGCACCAGCAGCGTGAACTTCTGGATCCGGTTGGCCCGCGGCGCGACCGCGGGGGCGTCGTCGGTGTGGGCGTTGCCGGAGTCGGCCGGGCCCTCCAGGGTGGCCACCGAACCGGCGCGGGACGACCCGCCCGTGGTGGCGGTCGCCGGGGTGCGGGTGGAGACCTGCTCGACCACCCGCCGGCGGCGTACCAGCAGATCGACCAGCACGACGATCATCGAGATCACCAGGTTCGCGACGAACGAGGCGGCGAACAGGAAGAGCGCGCTGAACTGCAGGCCCTGTTTGACGGCCAGGTTGCCGACCAGCACCCCCGACACCGACAGCGGTGAGAAGCCGCCGGCGTGTGCACCGTTGATGATCAGTACGCCCATCACCAGCGGGTTGATCCCGGCCCGGCGGGCCGCCGGCATCGCGGCCGGAGCCAGCAGGGCGACCGCGGCGGGGGAGAAGGTGCCGATCGAGGTGAGCCCGGCGGCGGTGAGGAAGAACGCCCAGGGCAGCAGCGCCGTCCGGTGCCCGAACCAGCTCAGCAGCCGGGCGACGATCACCTCGACCGTGCCGTTGCGTCTGGCCACCGCGAAGAAGTAGGTGACCCCGACGATGGTCAGCACGATGCTTGCCGGGAAGTGTTCCAGGATCTGTTTCTCGGACTGTTGCAGCACCAGGGTGCCGACGCCGAAGGCGCCGATGAAGCCGAGGATGCCGATGTTGATCTCGAAGATCGTCGCGATCACGAAGATCGCCACCAGCACCGCGAGCGCGATGATCACAGCAGACGTCATTGTCTTCTCCTAAAGCTCTGCTTCGAAATCTACGTGAGTCGGTCAGGCCGCGAGTACGCCGTCACGGAGCGGGATCTTCGCTTCGGCGAGCACCCGGGCGGCCCGGTCGAGGGTCACCTCGAGGTGCCCGTCCAGCCGGCTGAGCCGGCAGCTCAGCACCCCGGAGAGGGTGCCGATCCGCAGCGGGGCGTCGGTCTCCGGGTCGAGCCAGGTGTCGAGGATCGAGCCGGGGGTGCGGGCCAGGAAGGCGAGTGCGACCGCGGAGGTGAGGCCGATCGAGGGGTGCGGTGCGGTCATCGACAGCATCCGCACCGAGAGGTCGTAGTCACCCGGGCCGAGTTCCTCGCCGAGCAGCGTGCGGTAGGCCACCGGCGGCCCGGCCAGCCCGATCTTGGGCACCGAATCGCGGATCGGGTCCCCCTCGCGGGCCAGCCCCATCGCCAGCGCGGCCCGGCGGCGCAGCTGCCGCAGGGTCGGTACCGCGGCGGTGAGCTCGGCGACCCCGGCGGCGGCCGGCAGTCCGAGTGCCGCGGCGGGGACCAGGGCGACCGGGGCGCCCGCGTCGATCAGGCTGGCCGGGACGCCGGCCAGTTCGGTGCGCGCCGACCCGGTGGGCAGCAGCGCCCCGGTGGTGCCGCCCTGCGGGTCGACGAAGCTCAGCCGCACGTCGATGCCGGTGCCGCGCACGCCGGGCACGATCGCCCGCCCGGTGGTGAAGTCGGCGTCGGCCTGGCCGACCTCGGCGTGGAACATGGTGCCGGTGTTGACGTTGCGGATCGTCATCGTGCTAGCCCCACCGGTCGTGGTGACCAGTCCGTGGGCCAGCGCCCAGAGCGCGACGCCGCTGGCGCAGTTGCCGCAGTTGCTCTGCCACTCGACGGTGCCGGTACCGACGCCGACCTGGGCGAAGAGGTAGTCCAGCTGACCCTCGACGGTCGCGCTCGGCCCGACGATCGCCGCCTTGGAGGTCACCGGCGTACCACCGCCGACACCGTCCAGCTGGGCCGGGTCGCGGCCGCCGAACATCTCCACCAGCAGGCGTCCCAGCACGTCCCGGTCGGACGGCAGTTCCCGGGCGTCCAGCACCCAGCACTTGCTGGTGCCACCGCGCATCAGGGTCGCGTTCACGAACATCTCTGGTCTCCTCGGTTCTCCGGTCAGGCGGGGTACGCCGTGGCCTCATCAAGAACGGTAGGAAGATCCCGGGTTGAGCACAATTTAAGTTTGCTTCGATTGGCTTTAGGATGAGTGAAGGCGTGGCTTCGACTCGCTGCGCTCGCTCAGCCGACGTGGAAGGGGAGCATCGGATGGACGTGGTCTCGCTGTTGCTGTTGCTGGACATCGCCGAGACCGGTTCGATCACCGCGGGTGCGGAGCGGTCGGCGATCACCGTCTCGGCGGCCTCCCAGCGGGTCTCCCGGCTGGAGCGCCAGGCGGGGCAGCCATTGCTGGTCCGGTTGCCGCGTGGGGTGAAGCTGACCGAAGCCGGTGAGCTGCTGGTGGCCCGGGCCGCGGCGGTACGCCGGGAGCTGCGGGAGGCGGATGCCGAGCTGGCCGCGCTGCGCTCGCTGGAGACCGGCACGGTCCGGCTCGGTTCCTTCCCGACCGCCAGCGCCTCGCTGCTGTCCGATGCGCTGGTCACGCTGCGCCGGGAGCGCCCGGGGATCACCGTGCAGGTGCGCTCCGCGCTGCGTACCGAACTGCTCAGCATGCTGCGCTCGGGTGAGCTCGATCTGGCCCTGATGTGGAGCTACGAATGGACCGACGCGGCCGACTGGGTGGTGCCGGTGCGTCGGCTGATGACCGACAACACGGTGCTGCTGGTCCCGGACAGCTGGCACCGCAGCCGGTTCCGGCTGGCCGAACTGGCCGATCAGCACTGGATCGTCCGCGGTGATGACCACCCGTCGGTGGAGGCCCTGCTGCGCAGCTGCCAGCGGGCCGGGTTCACCCCCGAGATCGCCTATCGGGCGCACGACTACCAGGAGGTGGCGGCGATGGTGGCCGCCGGGATCGGGATCGCGATGACGCCCAGTCTGGCGGTGGAGCGGGTCGCCCATGACCTGCGTACCCTGCCGCTGCCGGCCGCCGATCAGGTCCCGGCCCGCAGCATCGAGCTGCTGGCGCCGAGCCGGCGGGAACTGGCACCGGCCGCGGCCCTGCTGGCCGAGCATCTGGCGCGCGCCGCCGATGCACGCCACCAGCGCTGACGGTGAGTCGGTTCAGCAGCGATAACTGGTGACGATCTTCGCCGCCGCTGGTGCCTCGGCCTGCGGGGCGGGCACCCGTTCGAAGGCGCTCGGTGTCCGGAATTGCTGCCAGCGTTCAAAAGGAGCGACGATCAGCCCGACCGGGCCGACGATGTTCTCCTCCGGCACGAAGGCATCCTCACCGGGCGGCCCGCCGGAGGCCGCCGGGTCCTGGAGATGGCAGCGGGAGTCGGCGGAGGCGTTGCGGTGGTCACCGAGCACGAACACCCGCCCGCGCGGCACGACCACCTCGAAGGGCTGCTCGGAGGGCAGCACCCGACCGTTGTTGTCGCTGTAGAGGTAGTCCTCCTCGAGCGGCTGGTCGTTGACACTCACCCGGCCCTGGGCGTCGCAGCACTTCACCTTGTCCCCGGGCGTACCGATCACCCGCTTGGTCAGGAAGTCGTCGCTGGAGTTGGGCAGTACGCCGATGAACTCCAGTCCGCGACCGAGCAGGTCGGTGCGCTGGGACCGCTGACCGGGCACCCATTCGCCGGGGTCGCGGAAGACGATCACATCACCGCGCTTGAAACCGGTGAGCTTCTGGGCGACCACCTTGTCGTTCACCTGCATGGTGTTCTCCATCGACCCCGAGGGGATGGTGAACGGTTCGAACACGAATGCCCGCAGCAGTGCCGAGACCAGCATCGCGCCGATCAGCACGATGGCGATCTCCTTGATCACCGTCAGCAGCCGGCGCGCCGGCGACCGGTATTGCTCCTCCGTCACCGATGTGACCGATCAGCCCTCGTGGTGATGGGTCGACTCGTTCAGCGCACCCTCCGGGCTGGCGGCGTAGGGCTTGCGGTAGGCGAGCGTGGCCAGCGCGACCGCGGCGACCAGGAACGCCACGCCGATGGCGATGTGCACGGTCCGCATGCCCATCTCGCCGAGGCCGAACTGCAGCACCGCGAGCACCGCGACGGTCAGCGCGTGCATCATCATCCCGGTGTTGCCACCGCGGCGGGACCAGAGCCCGGCCGCGACACCGGCGACCACCGCGGCGGCCATCGTCAGGTAGGCGATCCCGGAGTGGGCCGAGAGGATCCCGCGGGTGCCCATCACCATCGCCAGGCCCAGGCCGGCCTGGGCCAGCGCGCCGAGCGCGGTCACGGCCGCGGAGATCCGCAGCACGGTCAGGGAGGCGGGATTCGGTCGGTCGTCTGCAGCGCTCACGTGGGCCAGCGTACCGGCCCCGGCTGTGCGGCCCGCGGAGGCCGGATCGGCGCGGTTTCGCTGCGGGCGAACGGGGCGAAAAGACCGGAATACCGCGGCCCGCGCACCGGTTGTTGAGTCTGTTGGGCTCAACCCTCGGTCATCAGGTTCGTGAAACACCTTGGTGCGAAGCGGGTAATGACTAGAGTTGAGGAACAGGTGCGGGGCACAGCCTCCCCTGACACACAAGCCGAGGAGTACTAAATGTTCGAGCGGTTCACCGACCGGGCGCGACGGGTGGTCGTTCTGGCCCAGGACGAGGCCCGGATGCTCAACCACAACTACATCGGCACCGAGCACATCCTGCTGGGCCTGATCCACGAGGGCGAGGGTGTTGCCGCCAAGGCCCTGGAGTCGCTGGGGATCTCGCTGGAGGCCGTGCGCGAGAAGGTCGAGGAGATCATCGGCCACGGTCAGCAGTCGCCGACCGGCCACATCCCGTTCACCCCGCGGGCCAAGAAGGTGCTGGAGCTCTCGCTGCGCGAGGCGCTGCAGCTCAACCATTCCTACATCGGCACCGAGCACATCCTGCTCGGCCTGATCCGCGAGGGCGAGGGCGTCGCCGCGCAGGTGCTGGTCAAGCTCGGCGCCGACCTGAACCGGGTCCGCAACCAGGTGCTGCAGCTGCTGTCCGGCTTCCAGGGCAACAAGGGCGGCGGCGAGCCGGCGGGTGTCGGTGCCACCGCCGAGACCGGTCAGGGCGGCCCGGCCAGTTCCACCGTGCTGGACCAGTTCGGTCGCAACCTGACCCAGGCCGCGCGGGAGAACAAGCTCGACCCGGTGATCGGCCGGGAGCCGGAGATCGAGCGCGTGATGACCGTGCTGTCCCGGCGTACCAAGAACAACCCGGTGCTGATCGGCGAACCGGGCGTCGGCAAGACCGCCGTCGTCGAGGGGCTGTCCCAGGCCGTCGTCCGTGGCGATGTCCCCGAAACCCTGCGGGACAAGCAGATCTACACCCTGGACCTGGGTGCGCTGGTCGCCGGTTCGCGGTACCGCGGTGACTTCGAGGAGCGCCTGAAGAAGGTGCTCAAGGAGATCAAGACCCGCGGCGACATCATCTTGTTCATCGACGAGATCCACACCCTGGTGGGTGCGGGTGCCGCCGAGGGCGCGATCGATGCCGCCAGCATCCTGAAGCCGATGCTGGCCCGCGGCGAGCTGCAGACCATCGGCGCCACCACCCTCGATGAGTACCGCAAGCACATCGAGAAGGACGCCGCGCTGGAGCGCCGCTTCCAGCCGATCCAGGTCAGCGAGCCGTCGATCGCGCACACCATCGACATCCTGCGCGGGCTCCGCGACCGCTACGAGGCGCACCACCGGATCACCATCATCGACGACGCGCTGACCGCGGCGGCCCAGCTGGCCGACCGCTACATCCAGGACCGCTTCCTGCCGGACAAGGCGATCGACCTGATCGACGAGGCCGGTGCCCGGTTGCGGATCCGCCGGATGACCGCTCCGCCGGACCTGCGCGAGTTCGACGAGAAGATTGCCGCCGTCCGGCTGGAGAAGGAAGCCGCGATCGACGCCCAGGACTTCGAGCGGGCCGCCGGTCTGCGCGATGACGAGAAGAAGCTGCTCGGCCAGCGCGCGGAGAAGGAGGAGCAGTGGAAGAAGGGCGACGACTCCACCGTCGCCGAGGTCGATGAGGAGACCATTGCCGAGGTGCTCAGCTCGGCCACCGGCATCCCGGTGTTCAAGCTGACCGAGGAAGAGTCCAGCCGGCTGCTCAAGATGGAGGAGGAGATCGGCAAGCGCTACATCGGCCAGGACGACGCCGTGCGGGCGCTGTCCCGCTCGATCCGGCGCACCCGGGCCGGGCTGAAGGACCCGAAGCGGCCCAGCGGCTCGTTCATCTTCGCCGGCCCCTCCGGTGTCGGCAAGACCGAGCTGACCAAGGCGCTCACCGAGTTCCTGTTCGGCGACGAGGATGCGCTGATCACCCTCGACATGTCGGAGTACAGCGAGAAGCACACCGCCTCGCGGATGTTCGGCTCGCCCCCCGGCTACGTCGGTTACGAGGAGGGCGGCCAGCTGACCGAGAAGGTGCGGCGCAAGCCGTTCTCGGTGATCCTCTTCGACGAGATCGAGAAGGCGCACCCGGACATCTTCAACTCGCTGCTGCAGATCCTCGACGAGGGTCGACTGACCGACGCGCAGGGCCGCGTGGTGGACTTCAAGAACACCGTCATCGTGATGACCACCAACCTCGGCACCCGCGACATCAACAAGTCGGTGAACCTCGGCTTCTCCCAGGCCGGTGACACCGAGGGCAGCTACGAGAAGATGAAGGCCAAGGTCGCCGATGAGCTGAAGACCCACTTCCGTCCCGAGTTCTTGAACCGGGTCGACGAGATCGTGGTCTTCCACCAGCTCACCCAGGCCGACATCGAGCGCATCGTCGACCTGATGGTGGCCCAGATCGAGGAGCGGCTGACCGATCGGGACATGGGCATCGAGCTCACCCAGGAGGCCAAGCAGCTGGTCGCCAAGCGGGGTTACGATCCGGTGCTCGGCGCCCGTCCGCTGCGGCGTGCGCTGCAGCGCGACATCGAGGACGTGCTCGCCGAGAAGATCCTCTTCGGCGAGGTGAACTCGGGCGAGATCGTGCTGGTGGACGTCAACTCCGGTGACGACTCGGAGGAGAACCCGTTCACCTTCACCGGCTCGAAGAAGGGCTCCGCACCGAACAAGGTGCCGGCCGAGTTCGCCACCGGTGACGGTGGCGGCGAGGGCGAGTCCTCGGCCAGCTGATCGGTGACCGATCCGGTACGCCGAGCGCCCCCGTCTCCTGCGTGGAGACGGGGGCGTTCTGCGTTGCCCGCCCGGCTAGGGTGATTCGGTGAGTGTGACCGCCCCGCAGACCTTCCAGTCGCCCGCCCGGCGGCTGCTCGGTCGGCTGCTCGCGCTGGTCGCGATCGGCCTTGGCGTGGTCGCCCTGGTGCTGTCGGCGCAGAACCTCTACTTCCACTCCACCACCCAGGCCGTGGCCGGTGAGGTGGTCGCGGTGCAGCCGGTGATCGGCGCCGACGGGCGCCCGCAGCCGGGGAACTGGCAGATCACCGTCGAGTTCGCCGACAGCAACGGCCAGTACCGCCGCTTCGACCAGACCTGGAGCGGCACCGAGGCACCCCAGAAGGGTGATCAGGAGCGGGTCTGGTTCTCCACCGCCCGCCCGGCCGATGCCCGGGTCGCCGACTGGATGCAGCTGTGGTGGCAGGCGGTGCTGTTCGCCGCCGGTGCGCTGATCGCCGGCATCGCAGCCGAGGAGCTGGGCCGGCGCCGGCCGCGCCGCGGCAGGGGGCTCGGGTGATGAACCCGGTCGCCTCCGGATCGCGGCCCGCGATCCCGCCCTGGTTGCTGGTGCTCGGCTCGATCGCCTCGGTCCAGGTCGGAGCCGCGATCGCCAAGGGCCTCTTCGGCACGGTCAGCCCGAGCACCATGGTGTGGTTGCGGCTGGCCACCTCGACGCTGGTGCTGCTGATCATCGCCCGGCCGCGGCTGCGGGGGCGTACCGGTCGGGAATGGCTGGTGGTGATCGGCTTCGGCACCGTGCTCGGGTTGATGAACTGGGCGATCTACCAGAGTTTCGCGCGGATCCCGCTCGGGCTGGCGGTGACCATCGAGTTCCTGGGGCCGCTGTCGGTGGCGCTGTTCGGATCGCGGCGGGTCAAGGATCTGATCTGGGTCGGGTTGGCCGCGGTCGGGGTGGTGCTGCTCGGCCTCGGCCCGGCCGAACTGGACTGGATCGGGGTCGGCCTGGCGGCACTCGCCGGCGCCGCCTGGGCCGGTTACATCCTGCTCGCCGCGCGGACCGGGCAGAGCTGGCAGGGGGTGAGCGGGCTGGCGGTGGCCAGCACGGTCGCGGTCACCCTGGCCACCATCCCGATGCTGATCGACGGCGGCGTCGCCGATCTCGGCAATGCCCATGTGTGGCTGCTCGGCGCCGCTGTCGGGCTGCTCAGTTCGGTGGTGCCGTACAGCCTCGAGCTGCACGCGCTGCGCACCATGCCGGCGCGTACCTTCGGGATCCTGATGAGCCTGGAACCGGCCGCCGCCGCACTGGCAGCGCTGGTGCTGCTCTCGGAAAGGCTTGGCTGGTTGGAATGGCTGGCGATCGGGTGTGTGGTGATCGCCTCGGTCGGCGCCACCCGATCCCGCGGTCCACGCACCGTGGACTGATCGGGGTCGGTCGGATCGCCGGGCCTAGATTGGCCGCCGTGAGCGAGCTGACGATCCGGGACGCGGTTGCCGCCGATGCCGAGGCGGTCGCCGAGATCTATGCGCCCTACACGCTGGAGACCGCGATCACCTTCGAGGACCAGCCCTGCCCGCCGGTGGAGATGGCGCAGCGGATCGCCGCCGCCCAGCAGCGGCACGCCTTCCTGGTCGCCGAACGGGACGGTGCGATCCTCGGCTACGCCTACGCCGGGGTCTACCGCGGTCGGTACGCCTGGCAGTGGTGCACCGAGGTGAGCGTCTATCTGCGCCAGGGGGTACGCCGCACCGGCGCGGGCCGCGCGCTGTACCAGGCATTGCTGGAGCGGCTGACCGAACGCGGTTACGTCGTGGCGATCGCCTCGATCACCCTGCCCAACGACGCCAGCCTCGGCCTGCACCGCGCCTTCGGTTTCACCGACATCGGCGTCACCGAGATGGCCGGCTGGAAGTTCGGCCGCTGGCACGACGTGCTCTTCTGCCAGCTGCGGCTCGTCGAGGGGTACGCCGAACCCGCAGCCCTGCGCTGAGTCAGGGCAGGGTGTACGCCCGGCCACGGCGGACCACCAGACCGTCGGCGAGCAGCGATTCGAGCGCCCGGGTGCGTTGCACCGGGTCGTCCCAGACCAGATCGAGGCGGGCCGCGGGGACCGGGTCCTCGGCATCGCGGAGCACCTCGAGCAGCCGGCCGCGGACCTGCCGATCGGTGCCGGCATAGGTCTGCCCGCGCCGCGGCGGGCCGTCGTGGGTGGGGCGACCCGCGGCGTACCAGGCACAGCGGTCCCGGATCGGGCAGTCGCCGCATTTCGGCCGGGCCGCGGTGCAGATCAGCGCACCGAGTTCCATCACCGCCGCCGACCAGCGCGCCGCATCCTCGGCCGGCCAGAGCTCGGCCGCGAGCCGCCGCTCGGCCGCGGTCGGGGTGTTCGCCGGGAACTCGACACCGCTGATCGCCCGTGCCAGCACGCGGCGCACATTGGTGTCCAGCACCACCTCGCCGCCGCCGAAGGCGAATGCCGAGACCGCCGCGGCGGTGTAGGAACCGACCCCGGGCAGGGCGAGCAGCTCGTCGTGATCGCTCGGTACCTCGCCGTCGTGGCGTTCGACTATCGCGACGGCCGCGGCATGCAGCCGCAGCGCCCGCCGCGGATAACCGAGCCGGCCCCACATCCGGACCGCCTCACCGGGCGGATCGGCGGCCAGCGCGGCGGGGGTGGGCCAGCGCGCCAGCCAGGCCCGCCACGGTTCGAGCACCCGGGAGACCGGGGTCTGCTGAAGCATGAACTCACTGACCAGCACCGGCCAGCCCGCCGCGCCGCGCCAGGGCAGATCCCGAGCGGCCTCGGCGAACCACGCCACCACTGCCTGCACCAGTTCCGCGCGCTCCTCGTCCACATCGGCGAGGATATGTCGCCAAAATGTAATTCTTGGGCGTGGCTTGCCGCGCACTGGCGGGCTGGTTACCTACTCTGCGTCCATGGGCGGACTCTTTCACCCCATCGGCCCCGAGGCCGAGGAGACCTACTGGCTGCGACGCGGCGCCGTGCTCATCGTCCTGGTTGCGGTCCTGGTGGGGGCGGGCTTCATGATCAGCAGCATCAGCCAGGCGATCTCCGGGCCGGCCCAGCCGGCCGCGGCACCGCCCGCCGATCCGGCGGCCCCGGCCCCGGCCCCGGCCGACGAGACCCCCGCGCCGACCCCGGCCCCGGAGCCCGCGGCGACCACACCGGCCGCGGCACCGAGCACCCCGGCGGCGACCCAGCCCGCGGCGACCCAGCCGCCAGCCAGCCAACCGGCGCCCAGCGCACCGGCGACCAGCGCGCCGCGGCCCGCGCCCAGCCAGGCCCCCGCCTCCTTCGAGGTGGGTTCGCCCCAGCAGCCCGCGGGTCAGCAGCCCGCGGGTCAGCAGCCCGCGGGTCAGCCCCAGGCCTGCGACCGGTCCAAGCTGCGGGTCGGGCTCGACGGACCGCGTCAGGTGAGCGCCGGCGTACCGGTCAACTTCCGCGTCACCGTCGGCAACGACTCCGGCCAGCGGTGTCGGCTGGTGGTCGACGACAAGACCTTCGAGCTGAAGATCTACTCCGGCACCGACCGGATCTGGACCACCCTGGACTGCCTGTCCGGGATGCCCGCCAAGAATCTGACGCTCGATCCCGGACAGGAGTTCGGCTGGGAGCAGGAGTGGCGCGCCAACCGCTCCGTCGGTGACTGCAAAGCCGGTGCCGAGACGCTGCGCTCCGGCACCTACGTGGCCACCGCCCAGCTCAAGGACGCCCAGCCGGTCCAGGTGATCATGCAGTTGCGGGGCTGAGCTTCCCCGCAACCAGTTCCGCGATCGCGGTCTGCTCGTTGCCGAACGGGTGGTACGCCGAGGCGCGCGCCGGATCGTTCACCTGGCCGTTGATCCACGGATCGGCCGAGCACACGTCATGGCCCTTGCTCGCCTTCCAGATATCGGCGAAGGTGGCCTTGTTCGACTGTGCGGCATGCTTCAGGGCGGCATCCAGTCGCTGGTTGATCAGCCGGGCGTACGCATAGTCACCATCGGCCAGCGGCAACCGGTCCACACAGGTGCCCGAGGTCGGAATGATCTGCGGATAGCCGACGACCACGATCTTCGCCTGCGGGGCGCGCTGGCGGATCTGCGCGACCACCTGGTCGACCCGGGCCCGGGTCCGGGTGGTGGCGTTCATCAGCCGGTCCCCGCCGGCATCGGCGCGCATCTGGTCGCGGCACGGCGAACCGGTCGGATCGGTGCTGCGCAGGGTCGTGCAGTAGCCGACCAGGGTGCCGAACACGTTCTCGTCATTGCCGCCGATGCTGACGGTGACCAGATCGGTGTCCGGGGTCAGCGCATCGAACTGCGGCGGCACCGGGCCGAGCGGGGTCTGCTGCGGGCTGGTCATGTCGGTGGTGTCGGCACCGCTGCAGGAGACGTCGACGAGGGTCTTCACCCCGAGGGTGCGCGCGAGCTGGTTCGGATAGTTGTTGGTGGAGCGGAAGCAGCCACCGGCCGGGTCGGTGACCGGGACCAGCGGGGCCGCGGTGTAGGAATCACCCAGCGCCACATAGCGGTCGTAGCTGACCGGTTCCTTCGGTTTCGGTGCGGCGTACGCCCCGGGGGCCGCGGCGGTGCTGACCGCCCCGAGCGCCAGTGCCGCACTCGCGGCCGCGGACAGCAGAACACGGATTCGTCGCTTCATTGTGACTCCGATTTCTGGCCGAGAACCTCCCGACCACCGTGGTGATGCTAAGGAGGGTCCACCGACGCTGGCAATGAGTCACGCAAAACGGTTTCAGCCCACGTCCTCGCTGGCGTACGCCGATTCCGCGAGCCGGGTCAGGCTGTCGCGGATCATCCGCGCCCGGCTCTCACCGACGCCCTCGACCTGCTGCAGTTCCAGGCTGCTGGCACCGAAGAGCTGCTGCAGATTGCCGAACTGGTCGATCAGCCGGGTCACCACGACCTCGGGCAACCGATTGATGCTGGCCAGCTGGCGATAGCCGCGGGCCGAGACCCGGCTGTCCAGATGGTCGGAGAACCCGATCGAGCGCGCCACCGCGGTCGCATCCACCAGGTCGGCGTCGGTGAGCTCGGGCAGCGCGTCGAATCCGAAACCCTGGCTGTCCTCGGGCCGGTAGTCGCGGGCCAGCAGCTCCGGCAGGTCCTCCAGTCCGACGTTCACCTCGAGCAGCTGCAGTTCCAGCAGTCGGCCGTCGGTGCCGAGCTCGTTGACGTAACCGGCCGTCTCGGCCTCGAGCCGGCGTACCATCTCCAGCCGCTGCGCCACCACGACCAGATCGCGCACCGTCACCTGGTCCTGCACCTCGAGCCCGGACAGCCGGTGCAGCACCTGCAGCAGCCGCACCTTGTAACGCTCCAGCGTCTGCAGGGCCAGATGTGCCCGGCCCAGGATCGCCGCCGATGGCTCGACCAGGGTCCGGGTCCCCTCCAGGAACAGCTGGATGGTGTGCATCGACGCCGACACCGTGACCACCGGCAGCCCGGTCTGCTGCGACACCCGATCGGCGGTGCGGTGCCTGGTCCCGGTCTCCACGGTCTCGATGCCCGGGTCCGGCATCAGATGCACGCCCGCCGCGACGATCAGCTCACCGTCGCTGGAGAGCACGATCGCCCCGTCCATCTTGGCCAGCTCACGCAGCGCGGTCGCGGTGAAGGGCACCTCGATCCGGAACCCGCCGGTGGACAGCTCCTCGACCTGCCGGTTGTTGCCGAGCACCACCAGCGCCCCGGTCCGGCCGCGCAGGATCCGTTCCAGGCCCTCGCGCAGCGGGGTGCCGGGCGCGAGCAGCGCGCGGTACTTGCTGATCCGGGCGGGGACGTCGGGCACTGCGGCTCCTCGGGTGGGCGGTGTCGGTCGGTCCCCGCCATCCTAGGTGTGGATAGGGTTGGGCGATGGATCGCTTCCAGTACCTGCTGCTGATGGCGGGCTGCCTGCTGATCACCCTGCCGCTGGAGTTCGTGCTCCGCGCCCGCGTCTATCGCCGGCCGCTGCGGTTGCTGCTGGCGATGCTGCCGGTGCTGGTGGTCTTCATCGCCTGGGACGTGCTGGGCATCCTGCGGAACCACTGGAGCTACAACCCGCGGTTCGTCACCGGGATCCAGCTCGGGGTGATGCCGCTGGAGGAACTGGTCTTCTTCATCGTGGTGCCGATCTGCGGGCTGCTCAGCTATGAGGCGGTCGGTTACGTGCTGACGCGGTTGCGCCGCGGTTCGGCCGATCGGGAGGGCGCGGCCAGCGATGCCTGAATACACCGTGCTCACCGGGATCGCGATCGTCGCGGTGATCCTGGTCGAGCTGCTCTGGCTGCGGACCGGCATCTTCCGCCGGGCGCAGTACTGGCTGGCGATGGCGATCGTGATCTTCTTCCAGTGCCTGGTCGACGGTTGGCTGACCAAGCTGGACGCGCCGATCGTCCTGTACGCCCCGGAGCAGAACCTGGGCATCCGGTTCCCGTGGGACATCCCGATCGAGGACTTCGGGTTCGGCTGGGCGATGGTGACGCTGGCGATCCTGTGCTGGGAGAAGCAGCGGGGGCCGAAAGCGGCACCGAAGGCCGCGTCGAAGGGGGCCCGGTGAACAAGGATCTCTCCGCCGGTTTCGACCGGGCCGCGGCCCGCTACGACCTGATGGTCGCGCTCAACCCCGGCTATCACGAGCATCTGACCTCGGCGGCGACCGCCCTGGTCGAACGGGTCGGCGCCGGCGCCGAGATCTGTGATCTGGGCTGCGGGTCCGGCGCCTCCACCCGGGCGCTGCTGCGGGCCGGTGCCGGGTCGGTGCTCGGCATCGACGCCTCGCCCGGCATGCTGGCGCGGGCCCGCCGGCAGGACTGGCCCGCCGGCGTACGGTTCACCACCGGTCGCGCCGAACACCTCGACCGGCTGCTCGACGAGCAGGACGCGCAGCCCGACGGGGTGTACGCCTGCTATCTGTTCCGCAATCTCGCCCCGGACGACCGGGACCGGGTGCTGCGCACCGTGCACGACCGGTTGCCGCCGGGCGGCTGGCTGGTGGTGCAGGACTACTCGGTGCAGGAACCGTGGCCGCGGCGGGTCTGGTCGCTGGTCTGCTGGGCGGTGGTGATCCCGCTGGCCCGGTTGCTGCTCGGTGACACCTCGCTCTACCGCTATCTGTGGCGCAGCGGGTTCGAGTTCGATCCGCCGGCGGTGTTCTGCGACCGGTTGGCCGCGGCCGGGTTCAGCGACATCGCGCATCGGACCGCCGGTGGTTGGCAGCGCGGCATCCTGCACACCTTCGTCGCGCGGCGCGCGCAGGATTCACACGCGCGGCGCGCGCAGGATTCACACGCGCGGCGCGCGCAGGATTCACACCCGCGGAAGCCACTGTGAAGTCGTGGCGGCCGGGGCGGGATCGCCGGGCGGTCCGGCATCCGGGGCCGAGCGGGTTGCCGCGGCCGGCCGAGGTGCGTCGGGTGGTCGTCGTCGGCGGCGGGATCGCCGGCCTGGCCGCGGCGGTGGCGCTCGCCGAGCGCGGCGTCGCGGTCGAGTTGGTCGAGCGTCGGGCCCAGTTCGGTGGCCGGGTCCGCTCCTGGCCGGTCGGCGACGGCCGGACGATGAGCCGCGGCTTCCATGCCTTCTTCCGGCAGTACTACACGCTGCGCGCGCTGCTGCGCCGCGCCGATCCGGAACTGTCGGCGCTGCGCCCGGTCACCGACTATCCGCTGCGGGCGGTCTTCGACGACGGCACCGAGCTGAGCGACTCCTTCGCCGCCATCCCGCGTACCCCGCCGTGGAGCATCCTCGGTTTCGTCGCGACCAGCCCGAGCTTCCCGATACGAGCTCTGGCCGGGGTGGATGTGCCGGCCGCGCTGCGCTTGGTGAGCACCGACTTCCCGCGCACCTTCACCGAGTTCGACGGCTGCTCGGCCGCGGATTTCCTTGACCGGCTGGGATTCCCGGACACCGCCCGGCATCTGGCCCTGGAGGTCTTCGCCCGCTCCTTCTTCGCCGATCCGCGCGAGTTCTCCGCCGGTGAGCTGGTGGCGATGTTCCACAGCTACTTCACCGGGTCCGCGGAGGGACTGCTCTTCGACGTGCCGGTCGACGACTACGACACGGTGCTCTGGGCGCCGCTCGCCGACCATCTGGTACGCCTCGGCGCGCGGCTGCATCCCGGGGTGTCGGTGACCGGTATCGAGCTGGGGGCCGGGGACTCGGTGGTGCACACCGACACCGGGTCGCTGCCCTGCGATGCGGTGGTGCTGGCCACCGATCCGGCCACCACCCGCGAGCTGGTCGCGGGGCTGCGGCGTACCCCCGCCGGTTCCGAACCGGACGCGGCCTGGCAGGACTGGCGGCAGCGGATCGCCGGGCTGCGCAGCGCGCCGCCGTTCGCGGTGCACCGGCTCTGGCTGGCCGATCGGGTGAGCGGTGAGCGCCCTGCTTTCCTTGGTACCAGCGGTTTCGGGCCGCTGGACAACATCTCGGTGCTGGAACGGTTCGAGGACACCGCCCGCAGCTGGGCCGAGCGCACCGGTGGCTCGGTGGTCGAGCTGCACGCCTATGCCGTCGACCGGACCTACGCCGAGGGCGGGCTGCGGGCCGACCTGCGGGAGCAGTTGGACCGCGTCTATCCGGAACTGCGCGGGGTGGCGACGGTCGCCGAGGAGTGGCTGGTCGCCGACGACTGCGGCCTGGTCGGCACCGAGCCGTGGGCGGAGCGTCCCGGGGTGGTGACCCCGGATCCGCGGCTGGTGCTGGCCGGGGACACGCTGCGCTGCGACTGGCCGGTGGCGCTGATGGAGCGGGCGGCGGTCACCGGATTCCAGGCGGCCAACCGGTTGCTGGCCGGCTGGCAGGTCGCCGGGCACGACCTGTGGACGGTACCGCTGCGCGGTCTGCTGCCGGCGTCTCGGCGGCCCGGGTCTCAGCCGTCGGTGCGCAGCGCGTAGCGGCGTTCGGCGTAGGCCAGGTCGTCGATCCACAACTGGCCGGCGGTGTGCCGCACCAGCGGCCGGATCAGCCGCTGCAACCGCCGGGCCACCCGGAATCCGGGGCGTTCGGAGGTGGCGATGGTGGCCTCGATGACCGCGCTCCGGGCGGCGCCGTCGGGACCGGTACCGAGCGGGGTCGCGTGGGTCTCGACGACCGAACCGGTGCCCTCACCGTCGATGATCTCCATCGTGATCGTGCGGGCGTCGGGGCAGGTGAACTCGGCGCGGACCGGGACCCCGATCCGCCGGTCCAGCCGGAAGGTGACATCGAGCACGAGCCGGTCGGCATCGCTGGCCGCCTCGTCGACCGTCAGATGCGAGAACGCATAGGGGTGGAACCAGGCGCCGTGCCAGGGGTCGAGCCGGTTGGCGATCACATCCCGCGGTTCGCAGCGTCCGTCTCTGCGGAACACCGTCGCGAAGCTGTGTTCCGGGTCGGGGCGCGGGCCGAGCCGCGGCAGCTCGGCCGGGGTCTCACCCTTGGTCGGCAACCGCAGCCAGATCAGCACACCGTCGTCGTGGGCGGGCAGGCAGCGCCAGGCATCGCCGCCCTCGTCCGGCAGCGCCATCCCGTGCCAGCGGCAGCGCAGCTCGTCACCGGTGACGATCCCGTCGCCGAGCCAGGCGCCCAGATGCGGGCAGGCGCCCGGTCCGGCGCGCAGCTCACCCGCCTCGGTGCGCCACCAGACCACCTCCCGGCCGGCGACCCGGCCGCCGCCGGCGCGGCCGGGCGGCAGGGTGCGGCTCTCGCCGACCACATACCAGCCGCCCGGATCGCGGTCCAGGGCCCGGGCCAGGCTGCGTTCGATCCGCGCCGGCCGGGCCTGCCGCCAGGTGCTCGGCATCCGGTCCGGGGCCGGTTGTGGCCGGTTCGCCAGCGGGATCCGCGGCGCGCGGGTGCCGAGGGTGCCCGCGCTGACCGTGCCGGCGGTGGCCAGCTTGCGCCAGGTCGGCACCCGGCGTCGGGTGCTGAACACGTCGAAGTCGGCGGCCTCGATCCGATCCAGGATCTGTGCATAGAGCCGGTGCGCGGTGCCGACGCAGCGCGCCGATGCCGGCGGCAGC
This sequence comes from Enemella evansiae, assembly GCF_004362375.1. Taxonomy (NCBI): domain Bacteria; kingdom Bacillati; phylum Actinomycetota; class Actinomycetes; order Propionibacteriales; family Propionibacteriaceae; genus Enemella; species Enemella evansiae. The sequence goes on along the minus strand of NZ_SNXA01000016.1, from coordinate 25,002 downwards.
ATCTCGATCCCGGGGCGGGCCTGCTCATAGAGCTCGCGGTTGCGGGCGATCTGCTCGGCCAGGAATTCCCGCCAGGCCGGATCGACCCGGCGCCGCCACGGGTCGGCCCCGTGCCGGGCGAGGTCGTCGGCCGGCAGATAGACCCGGCCGCGGTCCAGGTCCTCCCCGACGTCGCGGATGAAGTTGGTCAGCTGGAAGGCCAGCCCGAGCTGGCGGGCCGGATGTCTCGCCTCGGCGGTGTAGGGCTCCAGCACCGGCAGCATCATCTCGCCGATGACGGCGGCCGACCCCTCCATGTAGCCGTCCCGCAGCTCCGGCCAGCTGGCCCAGCTGGTCCGGGTCAGGTCGAGGGTCATCGCGGCGAAGAACCGCTCGAAGCACTCCGGGTCGATCCGGCGGCGGCGGACGGTGTCGGCGACCGCGGCCAGCACCGGCACGCCGGCGGCATCCCCGTCGCAGGCGGTGCGGAAGGCGTCGGCGAATCCGGCCAGCCGCTGCGCCGGATCGCCGTCGAGGGCGAGTGGCAGGCGTACCGTCTCCGGCTCGTCGACGATGTCGTCGGCCAGCCGGCACAGCGCATAGACCGCGTGCACATCGCGGCGCTGCGCGGGCGGCAGCAGCGCGGCACCCCAGTAGTAGGTGGTGCCGTGCCGGCGGGTCAGCTCGGCGCAGCAGCGGTAGCCCTCGGCGAGCAGGGCGGCGCGGTCACTCATCGCAGATAACCCTCCACCCGTTCGGCGGCCAGCCGGCCGGAGATCAGCACCATCGGTACGCCGACCCCGGGCACCGTGCCGGAGCCGGCGAACACCAGTCCCGGCAGCCTACGGGTGGTGTTACCGGGTCGGAAGGGGCCGGTCTGGGCGAAGTTGTGGGACAGCGCGAAGGGGGTGCCGGCGGCCATCCCGCTGGCCGCCCAGTCGGTCGGGGTGACGAGTTCCTCGGTGACGATGTCGGTCGGATATCCGTTGCTGGACAGGAAATCCAGCAGTCGTTGCCGCATCGCGGGCCGTTCGCGGGCCCAGTCGATGCGGCCGGTGACCAGGTTCGGCACCGGTTCCAGGACATAGAGACTGCTGGCACCCTCGGGTGCCGCGGCCGGGTCGTCGATCGAGGGGATGCAGACCAACCGGGAGGCGGAGCGCATCAACCGGCCCCGCTCCAGCAGGTCGTCGAAGGCGGGGCCCCAGGCGTCGCCGAAGTGGATGTTGTGATGGCTCGCCCCGGCCGGCGGGCCGCCGCGCACCCCGAGGTGCCAGACCACCGCCGAGGGGCTGAACGCGGGCCGGCGAAGGGCTGCCGGCATCGGCAGATCCTTGAGCAGGGTGGCGTAGGCCTGTGGCAGATCGATGGTGCAGACCACCGCATCGGCGGCGATCCGGGTGCCGTCGGCGAGCCGCACACCGGCGACCGCACCATCGCTGCGGCGCAGCACCTCATCCACCGATTGGCCGTAACAGATCTCGGCACCGGCGGACTGGGCCGCGGCGGCCATCGCGGCCGGCACCGCGTGCATCCCCGAACCATGCGGGCCCCCGGACCCGATCGAGGCGTCTGGGAAATAGACCCCGGAGACCGAGTCCATGTAGGTGATCACCGCATAGATGGCCAGCGCCTGGGTGGGGGAGAGCCCGGCGTACATCGCCTGGAAGGAGAACAGCCGATGCAGCCGGTCGTCGGCGAAGCGACGCTCGACGGCCGGTCCGAGCCGGCCGAAACCGCCGGCGGCGAGCAACCCGGCCATCGCCCGCGGCCGGGTGAACAGATCAACCGGCGAGTCGAAGTTGCGGTCGATGAAGTGCGGGAGTTCCAGCTGGTACAGGGTTTCCAGCCAGTCGACGAACTCGGTGTACGCCGCCGCGTCGCGTTCGGAGCAGACCCGGGCGATCTCGGCCCGCATCGCCTCGGTGCCGGCCATCACCCGCAGCTCCGAACCGTCGGCGTACCGCGCCCGGTAGGCCGGATCCAACCGACGCAGGGGCAGCACCTGCTCCCGGCGTACCCCGATCGCCGCCAGCGCGTCGTCGATCAGCTGCGGCATGGTGAGCACCGTCGGGCCGGTGTCGAAGGCGAACCCGTCGCGTACCAGCCGACCGCAACGCCCGCCGGGGATCTCCTCCCGCTCGACCAGCACCACCCGGTGCCCGGCGCCGAGCAGGTGGCAGGTGGCGGCCAACCCGGCCAGTCCCGCGCCGATCACCACGACCTGGCTCATCGGGCCCGCCAACCGATCCGGCGCGCCATCGCGGTCAGCCCGGCCACCCCGTCGGCGGTCAGCGCCGGGCAGCTGAGGGCCCCCTCGGCGAGCCGCACCTCATCGGCGATCAACTCCTCCACCCAGCCCCCGACACCGGCCTCGGCCAGCGCCTCGCGGAGCAGCTCGACCTCGGTGTCGGTGAGGTCCGGCGATCCGACCCGGCGCAGCACCCGTTCGGCGTCGGCGGAGAGCAGGCCGTCGGCGAGTGCACCCTCGGCCAGGGTCAGGATGATCGTCGCCTTGCCGGCCCGCAGGTCGTCACCGGCCGGTTTGCCGGTCACCCGCGGGTCGCCCCAGATGCCGAGCAGGTCGTCGCGCAGCGCGAAGGCGATGCCCAGGTGCCGGCCATAGTCGGCCAGTGCGGCGAGCACCTGGTCGTCGGCGCCGGCGGCGAGCGCACCGAGGCGCAGCGGGCGGGTGATGGTGTACGCCCCGGACTTGATCCGGGAGACCCGTTCGGCGTGCGCCAGATCGCGGCGCCGGGCGGCGGCACCGGTCAGGTCGGCACGCTGGCCGGCGATCAGCTCGGTGCCGAGCCGCCACCATTCCTGACGCATCGAGGCCGGCAGTTCGGCCGCCAACCGGTCGGCCTGGTGGTGGGCCAGATCGCCGAGCAGGATCGCGATGTTGGTGCCGAAGTCCTCGGCCGATCCGCTGCCGTCGGCTTCCCGGTGCGCGGCCGCTGCCCGGATGTGGGCGGTCGGGCGGCCGCGGCGGGCGTCGGAGCGGTCCATCACGTCGTCGTGGATCAGGGCGAAGACGTGCAGCACCTCCAGGGCACCCGCGGCCCGGATCATCGCCTCATGACCGGGTCCGGTGCTGCCGCCGCCGGCGGCCCGGTGCCCCCAGTGCACCATCGTCGGCCGGATCCGTTTGCCGCCGTCGTCGACCAGCGCGGTCAGCCAGCCCGGCAGATCCTCGCCCAGCACGTCGACCGTCCGCTCCGGTGCGGAGAGCCGCCATTCCTCGGCGAGTTCGACGAGTTCGGCGCGGAGCAGGGTGTCCACGGCGGCCAGCGTCGTCGCCGCATCGCTGGGGGCGGCCGTGGTCGGGCTCGCCGCGACGGCGTACGCCCGGGTCAGTTGCGGCAGCTGGCGGACCGCCCACGGGCTGATCAGCTCGGGCGTCTCGGCCAGGGCGAGTGCCCGCTCGGGTGTCAGCCAGGCGTATTCGACGACCTCGTCGGGGTCGGGCATCAGCTCGGGCTCGGCGAGCCGACCGGTCCACACCGGGCAGATCTCGTTCTCCACCACGCCGCTGGCGTCGGTGGCGCGGTAGCGGAAGTCGGGCAGGGCGAGCCGCAGGCTGTCCGGGTCGACCTCGGCGCCGAGCTCCTCGCGGACCCGGCGCACGATCGCGGTGCGGTCGTCCTCACCGGGTCGCGGGTGCCCGCAGCAGGAGTTGGTCCAGACCCCGGGCCAGGTCGCCTTGGTCAGGGCGCGACGGGTGAACAGCACCTGTCCGCGGTCGTCGAACAGGTGCACCGAGAAGGCCCGGTGCAGCGGGGTGTCGGGGCCGTGCACGCTGAGCCGGGGTGCGGTTCCGATGGCCGCACCGGTGTCGTCGAGCAGCTCGACCAGGTCGGTGGTGACGGTGGTCATCGCGGCACCCCGCTTTGTCCCACCCGGTATCCGGTGTTCAATGAGGTGGCTGACCGGGAGGGGTTGACGGTGCACGGAACGACGGATGAGCCGCAGCGGGAGGCGGTCGTGCGGGCCGCCGGGCTGGTACGGCAACTGTCCATCGCAACCAATCGGTACGTCGAGCGGGTCCGTCGTGACCTGGAGATGACCCGCAGCGACCTGACGGCGATGGAGATGATCGCCACCCGCAGCCGGGCGGGTGATCCGATCTCGCCCTCGGAGCTGGCGACCCAGTTGCAGCTGTCGGCGTCGGCGGTGACCTCGCTGGTGGACCGGTTGGAGCAGATGGGCCACGTCCGCCGCGGCCGCCGCTCCGATGATCGGCGCCGGCAGACGTTGACCATCACCGACAATGCGGCGGCGGTCTCGGGTGCGGCGTTCTCGCCGCTCAGCCGGGCGGTGCGATCGGCGATGGAGCGGCTCAGTGATGAGGAGCTGGTCGTCGTCGGACGCGCGCTGCAGGAGGTGGTCGCCGAGATCGAGCGGCTGCCGTGCGCTGTCGTCCCGGCTGAGAACCGGACCGGCACCGATACCGAACCCATTGCCGCTCCTGCCGATTGAACCTTCGATGATCGAACGATTCGATCATACAAAACGTTTTGTGCGCGGGTGACCTACCTCACCATTGACCACCCGGTTCCCGCCTGATGTCCACCACTTTCTGATCGAGCGCCTGGAAAAGCGCCTCACGCAGGGTGCCGACCTCGACGACCCGCATCCCCTTCACCCCGCGCGGATGCGGTCGGGAGCCGCGCTCCGCCGGCACCACCGCGGTGTCGAAGCCGAGCCGGGAGGCCTCCGCGATCCGCCGGTCCAGACCCGGCACGCGGCGCAGCTCACCGGCCAGCCCGACCTCGCCGATCGCGACCACCCGGCGATCCCCGCCGGTGCCGGTGGCGGTCTGGTTGCGGGCGGCGGAGGCGATCGCGATCGCCGCGGCCAGGTCGATCCCGGGATCGAGCACCCGCGCCCCGCCGACGGTGGAGGCGTACACGTCGTGGGAGAGCACCCGCACCTGGGCCCGTCGGTCGAGGACCGCGTTGAGCATGGTGATCCGGGAGTATTCCAGGCCGTGGGTGGTCAGCCGCGGTTTCTCGCTGCGCACCACCAGCGCCTGCACCTCCGCCAGCAGCGGGCGGCGGCCCTCCATGATCACCGAGACGCAGGTGCCCGGGACCGGTTCGGCGTGGGAGGAGGTGAACAGCCCCGATGGGTCGGGCACCTCCTGGATGCCGTCACCGGCCATCTCGAAGCAGCCCACCTCATCGGCGGGGCCGAAGCGGTTCTTCGCCGCGCGTACCATCCGGAAACCGGAGTGCCGGTCGCCCTCGAAGTTGAGCACCACATCGACCAGATGCTCCATCGTCCGCGGGCCGGCGATCGATCCCTCCTTGGTGACGTGGCCGACGATCACCACCGCCATCCCGAGACGCTTGGCGACCCGGACCAGGGCGCCGGTGGTCTCGCGGACCTGGCTGACCCCACCGGGGGAGCCGTCGGCCTCGGTGGTGCTCACCGTCTGCACCGAATCGAGCACCATCAGCGAGGGTTCGACCTGCTCGATGTGACCGAGGATGGTGCCCAGATCGCTCTCGGCGGCGAAGTAGAGGTCGTCGGCGACCGCTTTCGTCCGGTCGGCCCGCAACCGGACCTGGGCGGCCGATTCCTCACCGGAGACATAGAGGGTACGCCGGCCCGCGCGGGCCCAGCGGGCGGCCACCTCGAGCAGCAGCGTCGACTTCCCGACGCCCGGTTCGCCGGCCAGCAGCACCACCGCGCCGGGCACCAGGCCGCCGCCGAGGACGCGGTCCAGCTCGGCGACACCGGTCAGATTGCGATCGGCGGCCCGGGCCGACACCTCCGCGATCGGCACCGCCCTGGTGGTCGGGGCGGCGGAGCGGACCTCGGCCACCTTGGGTGCACCCTGCTCGACCACCGAGCCCCAGGTCTGGCACTCCCCGCAGCGCCCCACCCAGCGCAGCGATGTCCAGCCGCACTCGGTGCACTGATATGCCGGTTTCGTCGAAGCCTTTGCCACGACCGTGACTCTAGACGCCGGCCCCGACACTCATCGGCGCCGCGGCCATGCGGGATGCTACTCGATGAACGTCAGCGGGGGAGGGTCTTCGCGACCTCGAGGACGCGGGCGTTGGCCTCGGGTTCGCCGACGCTCACGCGTACCCCGTCGAAGGCGTCCCCGGCGGCGTACGCGCGGGTCATCAGACCGTGCGCGGCGAAATGCTCACCCCAGGCGGTGGTCCGTTCCCCGGCGGGCAGCCAGACGAAATTGCCCTGGCTTTCGGGCACCTCGATTCCCAACCCACGCAGGGAATCCGCCAGCTCGTCGCGGGCGGCGATGAGCGTCTTGACCTGCGCCATCAGCTCGTCCTTCGCCCGCACCGAGGCGACCACGGCGGCCTGCGCCGGGACCGACACCCCGAACGGCAGCGCGACCGCCCGCATCGCGGTGGCCAGCTCTGCGTGCGCCACGGCGTACCCGACCCGGAAACCAGCCAGCCCGAAGGCCTTCGAATAGGTGCGCAGCACGATCACGTTCGGCCGCTGCGCCCAGGCCTCCAGCCCGCGCGCGGCCTCGGGGTCGGTGACGAACTCGACATAGGCCTCGTCGACGATCACCAGCACGTCCTCGGGCACCCGATCGCAGAAGTCGATCAGGTCGGTGTGCCGGATCGTCGGCCCGGTCGGATTGTTCGGCGTGCACAGCATCACCGCCCGGGTCCGCGGCCCGATCGCGGCGAGCATTGCCGGCAGGTCGTGGGTGCAGTCCGGGCGCAGCGGCACCGGCACCGGTTTCGCACCGGTGAGCTGGACCCCGATCGGGTACGCCTCGAAGCTGCGCCAGGCGTAGACCACCTCATCACCGGGATCGCAGACCGTCGTCAGGGCGTGGAAGAGCACCGCGACCGATCCGGTGCCGAACGCCAGATGCTCGGGGCCGACATCACCGCCGAGCAGCTCGGCGGTCGCCTCGGCGACCGCCCGGTTGCCGGCATCGGGATAGCGGTTCATGCCCCGGCTCGCCTCGTCCACCGCGGCCAGCACGCTCGGCAGCGGGGGATAGGGATTCTCGTTGCTGGAGAGCTTGTACGCCCGCCCGTCGGGTCCAGCGGTGGCCGGCTTGCCCGCCCGGTACGCCGGCAGCGCCCGGATGCAGGCGCGGATCCGGACCCCGCCGGAGTCCGACATCAGACGCGGACCTTGCCGTTGTCGGTGCGGAAGTGCGCCGCCACGATGCCGGGCTGGCCGTTCTGGGCGACCCACTCGATGTCGAAGTCGAGCAGCTGCTCGCTCGGGCCGCCGAGCCACTCGTCGACCCGGTTCTTGTCCCCGGCGATCTCCAGGCGGATCAGCTGGATGCTGCCGGCCAGCGCCTTCGGGCGGACCGATTCATCGGAGATCCACTTGAGGAAGAACGGCAACTGCGGATCGGCCTGCAGCCCCTTGATGCCGAGCTGCTTCCACTCCAGCAACCGGCCGTCGGGGAAGTGCCGCGAGCCGTCAACGGCCTCCCGGCCCAGCCGTGCCTCGAAGGGGGCCATGTCATCGACCGAGATCACCCAACCGAGCCAGCCACCGCCGGCCTCGGAGCGGGCCCGGACCACCTGGCCGAACGGTGCCTTCTCCGCGACCGGGTGCTCGAGGACCTCGACGATCTCGATGTAGCGCTCATCGGTCAGCGGAATCAGCCGATTCCGGGTGCCGAAGCGTGGATGGAATCCGCCGTCCCGGGACTGGGCACCGAGCAGCTGACCCAACCGGTCGGAGGTGGCCTGCAGCCCCTCGGGTCCAGCAGCAAAGACGAGATGGTCGACGTGCATGCAGCCATTGTGGCCCCCGAGTGGCCGAGGCGACGAATGGGGTGGGTGCGATGTGGGTAACCCCCCTGTGCTACTCACGTCAGCTGCCGGCCGCGGTGCCGCGGCTGGCCGGATGGATGGTGCGCGGATCACCGGCCTCGAAATCCTCGCAGAACTCGACCAGCAGCCGGTACGCCTCGGCGCCCATCAGTGCTGTCAGCTCCGCGGCATTGTTGCGATAGACCGGCTCGGAGCCGATGTGCGCCTCGGTGTTCGAGGTGCAGTACCAGTCCAGGTCGTGCCCGCCGGCACCCCAGCCCTCCCGTACGTACTCGCCGATGGTCACCTCGGTGTAGCTGCTGCCGTCGTTGCGTTCCACCGTCCGGTACTGCCGGCGCAGCGGCAGCTGCCAGCAGACATCGGGCTTGGTCTCCAGGAAGTCGCGGCCCTCGCGTACCGCCAGCGAATGCAACGCACACCCCTCACCGCCCGGGAATCCAGGACGGTTCAAGAAGATGCAGGCCCCGTCGACGACCCGGGTCTTGCGCGCCGGCTCCTCGTCCTCGCCGTCGGTCTCCTCCTCGACCCAGCCGCCGTCCTTGGCCGCCGACTTGTACTGCCAGGTGGACTTCTTCAGCCGCTTGACCGCCTTGGCGACCCGTTTCTCGTCATCGGCATCGGAGAAGTGCGCACCCAGGGTGCAGCAGCCGTCGTCGGGGCGGTCGGCGTAGATGCCGGGGCAGCCGTTGCCGAACAGGCACTGCCAGCGGGAGGTCAACCAGGTCAGGTCGCAGCGGAAGATCTGATCGTCATCCGCCGGATCGGCGAACTCGACGTAGGACCGCGGGAATCCGATGAGGATCTCAGGCACGGAGCGACCCTACCGGCGTACGCAACTCCGCCGGATCGGTGCCCGGGCCCGGTCCGGACACTGCTCGGGGATTGGCACCGGACGCGGTGGAGGACAAAGATGGGCGGGTGCGACTTGGGGTACTGGACATCGGATCCAACACCGTTCATCTGCTGGTGGTCGACGCCCGCGTGGGTGGTGCGCCGATCCCGGCGGCCTCGCACAAGCGGGAGCTGCGGTTGGCCGAACATCTGGAGGCCGACGGCCGGATGAGCCGCAAGGGCATCGATGCGCTGGTCGACATGGTGGCCTCGTCCAAGGAGTTCGCCGAGGACACCGGATGTGCGGAGATGCTGCCGTTCGTCACCTCGGCGCTGCGCGAGGCGAGCAACTGCGACGAGGTGATCGCCGAGGTGGAACGCAAGACCGGTGTCGCGCTGCGGGTGCTCTCCGGTCAGGACGAGGCGCGCGCGACCTTCCTGGCGGTACGCCGCTGGTACGGCTGGTCGGCCGGCACGCTGAGCGTCTTCGACATCGGCGGTGGCTCGCTGGAGATCGCCGCCGGGCCCGATGAGGACCCGGAGGTGGCGCTGTCGGTGCCGGTCGGTGCCGGTCGGATGGCGCGGCGGTTCGGCGGCAAGGACGTGACCGCGCTGCGCCGCCACGTGCGCGCCGAGATCGGCTCGGTGATCGGTGAGGTGCTGCGCCGCGGCCCCTTCGACCGCTCGGTGGCCACCTCCAAGACCTTCCGCACCCTCGGCCGGATCACCGGGACCGCACCGGCCGCCGACGGCCCCTATGTGCCGCGGGTGCTGCGCCGTGAGGCACTGTCCGAGGCCGTCGAGCGGATCGCGAAGATGAAACCCGCCGAGCGCACCCAACTGCCCGGCGTCTCGGCCGGCCGCGCCCCGCAGCTGCTGGCCGGGGCGGTGGTCGCCGAATCGGTGATGGAACTCGCCGGCATGGAGGCCCTGCAGATCTGTCCCTGGGCGCTCCGTGAGGGCATCATCCTCAACCACCTCGACCATCTGGACTACTTCAACGGCAACGGTGTGGGCGTCGAGGCGACGCACTGAACCCACCCGCTGACGGGTGATGGGTACGCTGATTCCGATGAGCAGCAGCAGTTCGGGCCCACGGGTGGCCCTCAGCACCTCCTCGGTCTATCCCGAGTCGACGGCGGCCGCCTTCGAGTGGGCCGGGCGGATCGGCTACGACGGGGTCGAGCTGATGGTCGGGCTGGATCCGGTGTCGATGGATGTCGATGCCGTCGAGCGGCTGCGTGACCATCACCAGTTGCCGGTGGTCTCGGTGCACGCACCCACCCTGCTGTTGCTACCCCGGGTGTGGGGGTCCGATCCCTGGGAGAAGCTCGAACGTTCCGCCCGGGCCGCCCTGCAGCTGGGTGCCGAGACCGTGGTCGTGCATCCGCCGTTCCGCTGGCAGGGCCGCTACGCCGCGGGTTTCGTCGAGGGCGTGCGCCGGCTCACCACGACCACCGGAATCCGTTTCTGTGTGGAGAACATGTATCCGTGGCGGACCCCGACGGGGGAGATGAAGGCCTATCGGCCGGGGTGGGATCCCAGCGAGCTGGACTACGACCATCTGACCCTCGACCTGTCCCATGCGGCGACCGCCAAGCAGGACGCGCTGCAGCTCGCCAAGGCCTGGGCGGGTCGGCTCGAGCACGTGCACCTCACCGATGGCCGTGGCTCGTTCAAGGACGAGCACCTGGTACCCGGGCGCGGTGACCAGCCGGCGGCCGAACTGCTGCAGTACCTGTCCGCCGAGCCGAGCTTCACCGGTGATGTGGTGCTGGAGGTGAACACCCGCGGCAGCGGCAGTCGGCAGCAGCGGGAGACCGATCTCGTCGAGTCGCTGGCCTTCGCCCGCACCCATCTCGCCGCGGTCACCGACCCGTCCTGAACCGGCAACGACTGAGGAGGCGGACGTGCTCAGGTCCCTGGTCCGGATGGCCGCGCGCAACGGGCGGTTGGCCACGGCGCTGGACAACACCCCCGCCGGCCGGGTGCTGGCGAGCCGCCATCTCGGCCCCGCCGATGAGGTCCGGGTGATCGAGGTGGCCCGCGGGCTGGCCGACACCGAGCGGCTGGTCGCCCTGGAACCGTTGCGGCACCCGGCCGGCACGGTGCTGCGCGCCCAGGCCTCCGAGGCGGCGTACCTGCGGCTGCTGGACCGGCTCACCGCGGCCGGGATCGAGGGTGCCGAGGTCTCGGTGCGGTTGGCCGCGCTGGTCGCCGACGCCGATCCCGGACCGGTCGCGCGCTCCCATCTGGTCACCGTCTGCCGGGCCGCCGAGCAGCAGGGGCATCGGATCAGCCTGGATCCCGAGGGGGCCCGCGGGGCCGGTGCCGGGTTGGCCCTGGCCCAGGACCTGCACGCCGAGTTCCGCGGCACCCTGGGTGTGCAGCTGCCCGCCCATCTGCACCGCGCCGAGACCGACGCCCAGCTGCTCGCCGAGAAGGGCATGCGGGTCCGGCTGGTGCGGTTGTCGGTACGCCCGGTGGCCGATGCCGCGCACGTCGAACCGGCCGCGGTCGACCGCTCGTTCGTCCGCTGCCTGCGGATCCTGATGGAGGGCGCCGGTACGCCGGTGATCGCCACCCATGATCCGCGGCTGCTCGCCATCGGCGCCGACCTGGTCCGCCGCCAGCACCGGGAGGCCACCGCCCAGGAGTTCCTGCTGGATCACCGGATGCACCCGGTGGACCGGCGCCGGCTGATCGCGGCCGGTCTGCTGGTGCGGACCAATCTGCCCTACGGTGAGGACTGGTCCTGCTATCTCGCCCGCCGGCTCACCGAGGATCCCGGTGGGCTCAGCGAACTGCCGCGCGGTCTGGTGCACCGCACCGACTGAGAACCCCCGATCCCCACCAGGGAAGGAAAAATGCAGCGAGCACCCCGCGGTGACAAGCCGAACAGCCCCTTCCGCATCGCCGCCCTGGCGATGGGGGTGGTGGCGCTGCTCGTCGTCGCCTGGTTCATCGTGATCGCGGTCATCGAAACGTTCACCCCGTGAGCGCCCGATGAGCACCGCGGTGGCGGCACCGGTCGGCCGCAGTGGCCGGCCGCTGGTCGAGATGGTGATCGTGCTGGCTCTCTCGCTCGGCCAGTCCGGGGTCTATTCGGTGCTGCGTATCGTGGAACGGCTGACCCGCGATCAGCCGCTGAACCAGCAGACCGCGTCGATGAACAGTTCGGCGACCCCGGATCGGCCCTGGCTCGACCTGACGTACCAGCTCGCCAACCTCGCCTTTCCGTTGGTACCGGTGGTGCTCGCGCTCTATCTGCTCACCCAGCTGCCGGGTCGGCGGGCCTGGCCGGGGGATCGGATCGGGCTGCCGGCGAACCGGCGGCTGGGGTTCGACCTGACCCGCCCGGGTTCGGATCTGGTACGCGGTTTCGCGATCGCCGCGGCGATCGGCATCCCCGGACTCGGGTTCTATCTGCTGGCCCGGCAACTCGGCATCAACGCCACCGTCGAGCCGGCCAACCTGGCCGAGAACTGGTGGACCGTACCGGTCTATGTGCTGTCCGCGGCGATGAACGGGGTGCTCGAGGAGGTGCTGATGCTGGGTTATCTGTTCCTCCGGTTCAGCCAGTGGCGACCCACCCCGCCGGCCGGGCTGGTGGCCTGGCTGCCGATCCTGATCGGCTCGGCGCTGATCCGCGGCAGCTACCACCTCTACCAGGGCTTCGGCCAGTTCATCGGCAACGTGTTCATGGGGTTGGTGTTCGGGCTGCTTTTCCTGCGCGGGAAGCGAACCATGCCACTGGTGATCGCGCACACGCTGATCAACATCGCCGCCTTCGTCGGGTACGCCCTGGTCGCCGGCCGGGTCAGCTGGCTGTGACCCGGACCTGGTGTCCCCGGCCCACGGAATTGGCACTGTCGCGGGTCGCGTAATTGGCACTGTCGCGGGTCGCGTAATTGGCACTGTCGCGGGTCGCGGGGCGGGTCTAGGGTGACGACATGAAGCCATTGGTGATTCGTAGTGCGATCGTCGCTTCGCTCGGCGGTCTGATCTTCGGCTTCGACACCGCGGTCATCTCGGGTGCCGAGGGCTCGATCCAGGAGGTCTTCGGCCTCAGCGACGGGATGCTCGGCTTCACCGTCACCACCGCCCTGATCGGCACCATCCTGGGTGCCCTGATCGCTGGGCAGCCCGCCGACCGGTACGGCCGCAAGAAGGTCCTCTACGTGATCGGCGTGCTCTATCTGATCGGTGCGCTCGGTTCGGCGTTCGCGCCGAATGTGGTGGCCCTGCAGATCTTCCGCTTCATCGGCGGCATCGGTGTCGGCGCGTCCTCGGTGTGCGCCCCGATCTACACCGCCGAGGTGTCCCCGCCGAAGAACCGCGGCAAGCTGGTCGGCCTGGTCCAGTTCAACATCGTTCTCGGCATCCTGGTGGCCTACGCCTCCAACGCGATCATCCGCGCGCTGATCGACGGTGAGCACGCCTGGCGCTGGATGCTCGGGGTGATGGCGATCCCGTCGGTGGTCTTCCTGCTGCTGCTGTTCACCGTCCCGGAGACCCCGCGCTGGTTGATGGCGCACGGCAGACAGGACGAGGCCCGGGAGGTCTCGGAGCGGCTCACGATGACCCGGGCCGAATCCGACGACCAGCTCGCCGAGATCTCGAGATCCCTGCAGGACGCCGCCCACGCGCCCAGCGTCCCCTTCTTCACCAAGGGGCACATGCGGGTGATCATGCTCGCGGTCGCGATCGCCTTCTTCAACCAGATGTCGGGCATCAACGCGATCCTCTACTACGCCCCCCGGGTGATGGAGGCCGCCGGTGCCAGCACCAACGCCGCCTTCCTGATGAGCGTCGGGGTCGGTGCGATGAACCTGGTCGCGACGATGGCCGCGCTGACCGTGATCGACCGGATCGGGCGACGCAGCCTGATGATCGTCGGTTCGATCGGATACCTGCTGTCGTTGGGATTCCTGTCCGGGGTGATGTTCTTCTATGAGCGGATCGGCTTCAACTCCACCTCCAGTGTGCTGGTGCTGCTCGGGTTGATGGTCTTCATCGCCGCCCACGCCTTCGGTCAGGGGTCGGTGATCTGGGTGTTCATCTCCGAGATCTTCCCGAACCGGATCCGCGGGCGGGGCCAGTCACTGGGATCCCTTACCCACTGGGTGTTCGCGGCGATCACCTCGTTCGCGTTCCCGCCGATCATCGGTGCCCTGGGTGGCGGGGTGGCCTTCCTGATCTTCTTCGTGGCGATGATCGGGCAGCTGATCTGGGTGCTGAAGGTGATGCCCGAGACCAAGGGCGTGCCGCTGGAGGAGATGGAGGCCAGGCTCGGTGTGACCGATGATGTGAGCACACCGACCCGGGAAGGACAGCGATGACGAGGATCCGACTGCTGAGCGTGGGCGAGGCACTGATCGATGTGGTGGACCAGCACGGCCGCACATCCGAGCACGTGGGCGGCAGCCTGCTCAACGTGGGGTGCGGGCTCGGCCGGCTCGGTCACGACTCGACCATCCAGACATGGATCGCCCGTGACGAACGGGGGGAGCGGATCCGGGACTGGGTGAGCGCGGCCGGTGCGAGCCTGGCCGAGGGATCGGAGGAGGCCGAGCGCACCCCGGTGGCGTACGCCACCCTCGACCTGCACGGCCACGCCGACTACACCTTCGACCTGGAATGGCGGCTGCCGAAGCCGCCGGCCGATGACTACCAGCACCTGCACACCGGCAGCTTCGCCTGCACCCTGGAACCCGGCGGCAGCCAGGTGGTCGCCGCGGTGCTCAAGCTGCGCGAACAGGGCACGGTCTCCTACGACCCGAACATCCGCCCGGCGCTGATGGAGAGCGCGGAGGCGGTGCAGCCCCGGATCGAGGAACTGATCGGACTGGCCGATGTGGTCAAGGCCTCCGATGAGGACATCGAGTGGCTCTATGGCGATGTGCCGCTGGAGGAGGTGATCGCCGGCTGGCGGGAGCGCGGCCCCTCGCTGGTGGTGATCACTCGCGGGCCCTGGGGTGCGCTCGCCGCACTGGCCAGCGAACCCGAGGTGCTGAAACTCGATCAGCTGCCGGTCACCGTCGCCGACACCGTCGGCGCCGGGGATTCGTTCATGGCCGGGCTGATCAGCGGCCTGGTCGACGCCGGCTTCATCGGCTCCCGCGCGGCCGCCGACCGGCTCGCCGTGGCCGGCTGGGCGGACGTGCAACCCGCCCTGCAACGCGCCATCGTCACCGCGGCGATCACCGTCAGCCGCGCGGGGGCGTACGGTCCGGACCGCGACGAGGTGCAGGCCGCCCAGGCCACGGCACCGGCCGCCGAGTAGGGCGTACGTCCGGGCGGGTCGTCAGGGTTCGAGCGGCACCTCACCGACCGGGATGTCGGCCCAGGAGGCCGGGTCCTCGATCGGCTCCAGATGGGTGGTCACGGTCAGATCGGGGATGGTGGCACGCAGCTCGTTCTCGATCTCCTCGGCGAAATCGTGGCCGCGCTGCACGGTCCAGACCCCGGGTACGAGCACGTGCACACTGGCGAATCGCTGATGCCCGGCGACCCGGGTCTGCAGGCCGTGGAAGGCGACCTCGTCGCTGCTGCGGCGGCGCAGCACCTCGATCAGCGCCTCGCTCTCCGCCTTCGGCAGGGCGGCATCGAGCAGCCCGGACATCGACTCGGTGATCAGCCGGGTGCCGGTGATGATGATGTTCACCCCGACCGCGAAGGCGACGATCGGGTCGAGCCGGTCCCACCCGGTGAGCCAGACCAGGCCGACGCCGATCAGCACCCCGGCCGAGGTGACCACATCGGTCATCAGGTGCTTGCCGTCGGCGGTCAGGGTGATCGAACGGTGTTTCCGCCCGGCCCGGATCAGGATCATCCCGACCACACCGTTGATGACCGAGGCGACGACCGAGACGAGCAGGCCGATGCCGACATTCTCCAGCGGCCGCGGGTTGATGAAGCGCTCCACCGCGGTCACGCAGATCACCCCGGCGGCGACGAAGATCATCGTGCCCTCGACGGCCGCGGACAGGTATTCGGCCTTGGTCCGGCCGAACGGATAGCGCGGATTCGCCGGCCGGGCGGCGACCTTGAGCGCCACCAGGGCGACCACCGCGGCGACCAGGTTCACCACCGACTCGGCGGCGTCCGACAGCAGGCCGACCGATCCGGTGAGCGCCCAGGCCCCGGCCTTCAGCGTGATCGTGACGATGGCCGTCGCGATCGCCAGCCAGGCGAATCTGCTCAGGTCCCGGGACTCACTCATGCGGCCGATTATGCAGCGCCCGCCGGTGCGGCGGTGGTGTCCCCGATCCGCAGATCGACCGGCAGCATCCGATCCGGAGGTGATTCGCCGTTCAGCACCGCGCGCAGCATCTCCCCGGTGGCCCTGCCCTTGGCGACCGCGTGCTGGTCGATCGTGGTCAACCGGTGCGGAAACCACGGCAGTGCGACCCCGTCGAATCCGGTCACCGACAGGTCCTCGGGCACCCGCAGCCCGCGGTCGGTGGCCGCCTGGATCGCACCGACGGCCAGCAGATCGCTCTGGGCGACGATCGCGGTCGGTGGCTGGTCGGCATCCAGCAGCAGGCCCGCGGCCAGCCGACCCTGCTCGACATCGGACTCGGAGGTCTGCGCGGCCGGGACGTCCCAGCCCGCGACATCGGCGAAACCGAGTGCGCGCTCCCGGGTGTCGGGATAGGCCGATTCGGCCGCGCCGGTGAGGGTGGTCAGCTCGGTCGGGCTGTGCCGGGTGAGCGGCATCATCAGGTGGGCCAACCGGTCGGGGCGGTGGCCGAGCTCGAGCAGCAGCCGGGTGATCCGGGCGGATGCACCGCGCTCGTCGATGCGCACGTGCCGCACGCTCTCCCCGAGCGGAGCCCCGGTGCCGATGATCGGTACCCCCCGGGCCTCGAGACCGGCCACCAGCGGGTTCGTCTCCTCACCGCAGAACAGGAAGACCGCCGCGTCCATCGGCTGCGCCGCCGCGCGGAGCGGGCCATCACCGGGATCGTGGATCAGCAGCAGGCCGGCCTGCATCTCGTACAGCACCTGGCTCAGTCCCTCGAGCATGGCGGCGGCGCAGGGATCTCGGAAGGCGTACGCCAGGCGTGACTCCGCGAAGGCGCCGACGATCCCGCTGCGCCCCTGGCGCAGCGAGGCGGCCAGCGGATCGGGGCCGAGGTAGCCCAGTTCTGCCGCGGCCTCGCGGACTCGGCGGACGGTCGCCGGTGCCACCGAGCCGCGTTCGCTGAATGCCAGGGAGGCGGTGGAGGCGGCGACCCCGGCGCGTTCGGCGACGTCGCGCAGCGTCGGACGCGGGTGCGCAGTGGGTTGACGACCGGTGGGCATGCCTGACAGCATAACGAATCGATTCGATCGAATCGATTCGACACAACCGACCACACCGACCCGAAAGCCGCACCGTGACCGCCACGCCGACCTCATCCGAACCGCGCACCGACGTCGACCTGCACCGCGCCTCCGGTGCGGTCTATCTGGCCTTCGTCGCCAACGGCGGCCTGTTCGCCGCCTGGGCATCCCGCATTCCCGACGCCATCCGGCAGCTCGAGGTCAGCACCGCACAGTTCTCACTGCTGCTGTTGTGCCTGTCCATCGGTGCGGTCGCCGCCCTGCCGTTGTCGGGACTGATCGTGCAGCGGATCGGGTTGTCCCGCGCCATCCTGACCGGCGCGAGCGTGGCCAGCGTCGGGGTCAGCGTGGCCGCCCTCGGCGTCACGGTCTGGTCCCTGCCGACGGTGGTGGCCGTCGGGCTGGCGTTCACCGGGCTCGGGATGGGCCTGTGGGACGCCTCGATGAACATGGCCGGAGCCGATGTCGAGCACCGCCTCGGCCGCTCGATCATGCCTCGCTACCACGCCGCGTTCAGCGGCGGCACGGTCGCCTCGGCGCTGATCGGTGCGGCAGCCTCCGCGGCGCGGATCCCGTTGGCGGTGCACATCCCCGCGCTGGTCGTGGTGCTGCTGGTCGCGGTCGTGATCGGCACCCGGCCGCTGCGTGGCCTGCGGCACCACGTGGAACCACGGCCCGATGACACCACCCCAGTGGTGACCCGCTCGGCCTGGACCGAACGCCGCACCCTGCTCATCGGCATCGTGGTGATGGTGGCCGCGTTCACCGAGGGCACCGCCAACGACTGGATCGCCGAGGCGTTCGTCTCCGGCCACGGCGTACCCAGCTGGGCGGGCATCCTCGCCTTCGCGGTCTTCCTGACCTGCATGACCGCCGGCCGGCTGGTCGGCACGCACGTGCTCGACCGCTACGGCCGGGTACCGGTGCTGCGCATCACCATGATCGCCGCCGTGCTCGGCTGTCTGCTGGTGGTCTTCGGCCCGACCCCGGTGGCCTATCTCGGTGTGGCCGTCTGGGGCATGGGGGTCGCCCTGGGGTTCCCGGTCGGGATGAGTGCCGCCGCCGACGATCCCGACCGCGCGCCGGCCCGGGTGGCGACCGTGTCCACCATCGGCTACACCGCCTTCCTCGCCGGGCCGCCGCTGCTGGGTTTCCTCGGCGAGCACTTCGGCGTGCTGCGGGCCCTGCTGGTGGTCGGGGCCGCGGTGATCGTGGCGCTCGCCTGTCTGCCGGCGGTACGCGAGCCCGCCCGCCGAGATCTTTCGTCCTCCCCGCGCCACCCGTCGTAGGCTTGCCCGAGCAACCCGGGGCAGCAGGCGTACCCGGTCCACAGTCTTGGAGTGAAACCCCATGCGCGTAGGTGTGTTCGGTGCCACCGGCCAGGTCGGCGGCGTGATGCGCGATCTGCTGGTCGAACGTGACTTCCCGGTCGATGAGATCCGGTTCTTCGCCTCGGCCCGGTCCGCCGGCAAGACCCTGGACTTCAACGGCCAGCCGGTGACCGTGGAGGACATGGCCACCGCTGACTTCTCCGGCCTGGACATCGCACTGTTCTCCGCCGGCAAGGGAGCTTCCAAGGAGTACGCCCCGAAGGTCGCCGCGGCGGGTGCGATCGTGATCGACAACTCCTCCGGTTGGCGGCTGGATCCCGAGGTGCCGCTGGTGGTCGCCGAGGTCAATCCCGAAGACTGCATCGAGCCGCCGAAGGGCATCATCGCGAACCCGAACTGCACCACGATGGCGATCATGCCGGTGCTCAAGCCGCTCACCGATGCGGCCGGTCTGCAGCGGCTGCAGGTCGCCACCTATCAGGCGGTCTCCGGCTCCGGCGGTTCCGCGGTGCAGGCCTTCGCCGACCAGGTCGCCGCCACCGACGAGCTGACCGAGCTGACCTTCGACGGCCGGATCGGCGAGGTCGCCGACCCCGCCCCCTACGTCAAGCCGATCGCGTTCAACGCGCTGCCGCTGGCCGGTGCGCTGGTCGACGACGGCTCCGGTGAGACCGATGAGGAGCAGAAGCTGCGCAACGAGTCGCGCAAGATCCTGCACCTGCCGGAGCTGCTGGTCGCCGGCACCTGCGTCCGGGTACCGGTGTTCACCGGGCACTCGCTCGCCGTGCACGCCGAGTTCGAGCGCCCGATCAGCCCCGAGCAGGCCACCGAACTGCTCGCCGATGCCCCCGGTGTCGAGCTGATGGATGTGCCCACCCCGCGCGATGCCGCCGGCGCCGACCCCTCCTATGTCGGCCGGATCCGCGCCGATCAGTCCGCCCCCGAGGGGCGCGGTCTGGTGCTCTTCGCCTCCAACGACAACCTGCGCAAAGGTGCGGCGTTGAACGCGGTACAGATCGCCGAGGTGGTGCTCTCCCAGCGGGTTCCCACCGCATGACGAGGGTCGCGCTGCTCGGCGGCGGGGTGATGGGGGAGACCGTGCTCGGCGGGTTGCTGCGCGGCGGGTACGCCCCCAGCGATGTCGTGGTGGCCGAGAAGCGGGCCGAACGCGCCGCCGAGCTCACCGAACGGCACGGTGTGGACACCGCCACCGGCCCCGACGCGGTCCGCAGCGCCGAGGTGGTGCTGCTGGTGGTCAAGCCGCAGGATGTGGCGAGCGTGCTCGCCGAGGTGGCCGACGACCTGGCCGACGAGGTGCTGGTGGTCTCGCTGGCCGCCGGGGTCACCTCGGCCGCCATCGAGGAGGCGCTGCCCGAGGGCACCGCGGTGGTCCGGGTGATGCCGAACACCCCGGCCCGGGTCGGCCAGGGGATGGCCGTCGCCTCCCCGGGTGCGCATGCCACCGACGCACAACTCGAACTGGTGAAGGAAATGCTGGGCGGCACCGGCAAGGTGCTGGTGGTGCCGGAGAAGCAGCAGGACGCGGTCACCGCGGTCTCCGGCTCCGGGCCGGCGTACCTCTTCCTGGTCGCCGAGGCGATGACCGATGCCGCGGTCACCCTGGGCCTGCCGCGTGATGTCGCCCGGGAGCTGGTCACCCAGACCCTGTTCGGCAGTGCCACGCTGTTGCAGGAATCCGGGGAGCATCCGACGTTGCTGCGCGAGCAGGTCACCTCACCCGGTGGCACCACCGCGGCCGCGCTGGCCGCGCTGGAGGCCGGCGGGTTGCGGACCGCCTTCGCCGATGCGCTGACCGCCGCTCGGGACCGTTCGGTCGAACTCGGCGGTTGAGCCGCCGCATTCTCACCTTCTCAACGCTGCAACAGATAGCCGCGACGCACCACGGTGCGCACCAGGTTGTCCGGCAGGGCGCCGCGGAGCCGGCTGATCGCCACATCGAGGGCGTGGTCGCTGGCGCCGGTGGGCAGCAGGCCGGCCAGTTCCTCGCGCGGCACCACCCGGCCGGGGCTGTCCGCCAGTCGGGTCAGCAGTCGCAGCGATACCGGTGACAGCGGCACCGTCTGCGTACCGATCCGGGCCGCGTGGCCGCGGATCTCCAGCTCGCCGAGGGCGGTCGACACGCTGCGGCGGCGGTGTGCGGTGAGGTGCTCGGTGACGGCGCGGACCAGCGCGCCGAGGCGATAGCGCTCGGGCACCACCGGTTCGATGGCGGCCGCGATCAGGCCCTGTGCGGTGACCGGGCCGATGGCGGCAGCGGTCGTCTCCCCCTCGCGGAGCGCGGCGAAGAACTCGGCGCCCCGGGGATGCGCGCGGGCGTGGTCCAGCAGGGCGTCCACCGCCGGCGCGGAGGTGAAGGTGAGCACATCCAGCTCCCCGTCGCAGACCCCGGTCACCAACCGGTCCGCGTGCGCGGCATCACCGGGCAACCAGCGGTAGGGCTCGACGCTCAGCACGGTGGCACCGGCGCCGCGCAGCCGGTCCAGCTGGCTGTGGTCGGCGTAGCCGTGCAGCTGGATCGCGACGGTGCTGCCGGCGAGCGGGGTGCCGTCGACACCGTCGGTGATCAGCCGATCGACCAGGTCACCGGTCAGGTCGCCGAAATGCGCCTCGGCATCGTCCAGGCCGGCCGCGCGGACCGCGCCACGGGCCTTCGGTCCGCGGATCAGCAGTTCGGCATTCCAGAGTGCGGCGAGCAGGTCGTCCAGCAGCCCGGCGGCGTCGGCGGCCTCGGTCCATCGGCGCAGTCCGTAGGCGGTGGTCACGATCACCGCATCGGGCCGGGCGGTGATGATCGCCCGGGTCTCGGCGAGCAGGACCTCGTCGCGTTCGGCCGGGGCGGTGCGCAGCAGCGGCAGATGGCAGACCCGGGCGCCGCGACGCTCGAAGGCGGTCAGCAGATCGGCCGAGCGCCGGTCCGAGGTCACCGCGATCGTGAAACCGGTCAGTTCCGCGTTCACGAGGCCACCCTATGACCAGCCGCAAGACGGCTGGCGTCGCCGAGGCGTACCACCTCACCGATCACCACCACGGCAGGAGATCGGACGGCGTGCAGCGCACCGGCGAGCAGGCCGGCCAGGTCGCTGGTGGTGACCTGCTGATCGGGTGCGGTGCCCCGTTCGACGGCGGCGACCGGGGTGGTCGCGGCCATGCCGGCGCGGAGCAGGCCGGCGCCGAGCTGGGGCAGCGTACCGATCCCCATGAGCACCACCAGGGTGCTGCCGAGCCGGACCAGCGCGTCGAGTTGTTCGTCGGTCGGTGGGACGTGGCCGGAGAGCACCGTGTAACCGTGTGCGATGCCGCGGTGGGTGACCGGGATCCCGGCCGCGGCCGGGACGGCGACGGCCGAGCTGATGCCGGGGATCACCCGGACCGGTACGCCGGCGGCCTCGGCGGCCTGCAGTTCCTCGTGACCGCGGCCGAGGACGAACGGGTCGCCGCCCTTCAACCGGACCACCCGCTGCCCGCGGCGGGCCCGGGCGATCATCTGCTGCTCGATCTGCTGCTGGGGCACGGCATGGTGGCCGGGGCGTTTGCCGACATCGACGACCTCGGCACCGGGTGCCCAGTCGGCCACCGCCTGCTGCGGGGCGAGCTTGTCGAGGAAGACCACGTCGGCGGTGGCCAGCGCGCGGCAGGCGGCGACGGTGAGCAGCTCCGGGTCACCGGGCCCGCCGCCGACCAGGGTGATCGTGCCGGTCATCTCGCACGCACCGGGATGGTTTCGCCGAGCGCGACCGGGCGGCGCTGGCCGCGTTCGATCACATACTGCGCCGACTCGTCGGGGGTCAGCGGCGCGTTGACGAAGGAGCGGAATCGCCGCAGTCGTTCGGGATCGGCGAGAGTGTCGGCCCACTCGTCGCTGTAGTTCTCGACGTGCCGGGCCATCGACTCCTCGAACTCCTCGGCCAGCCCCAGGGAGTCCTCGACGACCACCTGACGCAGATGGTCGATGCCGCCGTCCAGGTCCTCCAGCCAGCGGGCGGTGCGCTGCAACCGGTCGGCGGTGCGGACGTAGTAGACGAGGAAACGGTCGATCAACCGGATCAGGGTCTCGCCGTCGACATCGGTGGCGAGCTGCCGGGCGTGGGCCGGCTGGGCACCGCCATTGCCGCCCACGAAGAGATTCCAGCCCTTCTCGGTGGCGATCACGCCGACGTCCTTGGACTGCGCCTCGGCGCATTCCCGGGCGCAGCCGGAGACCGCCATCTTCAGCTTGTGCGGGGATCGCAGGCCGCGGTAGCGCAGTTCGAGCTCGATCGCCATCGCCACCGAATCGCCGACACCGTAACGGCACCAGGTCGACCCGACGCAGGATTTCACGGTACGCAAGGACTTCCCGTAGGCATGCCCGGATTCGAAGCCGGCATCGACGAGCCGTTTCCAGATCGGCGGCAGCTGATCCAACCGGGCGCCGAACAGGTCGATCCGCTGCGCGCCGGTGATCTTGGTGTAGAGGCCGAACTCCTGCGCGACCTCGGCGATCACCGCCAGCTTCTCCGGGGTGATCTCGCCGGCGGGGATCCGGGGCACGACCGAGTAGGAGCCGTCACGCTGCAGATTCGCCAGCGCGCGGTCGTTGGTGTCCTGCAGCGAGCCGCGACCGGAGTCGAGCACGTATTCGTTGTGCAGTGAGGAAAGCACCGAGGCGACGGTCGGCTTGCAGATGTCGCAGCCGTGCCCGCTGCCGAGCCGGGCGAGCACCTCGTCGAAGGACCGCAGCTCCAGCAGGCGTACCTGCTCGAAGAGGGCGGCGCGGGAGAGCGGCAGGTGTTCGCAGAGTGCGTCGGAGACCTCGACACCGGCGGCGGTGAGCTCGGCGTCCAGGGTCTTCTTCAGCAGCGGGACGCAGGAGCCGCAGGTGGTGCCGGCGCGGGTGCACTGCTTCAGCTCGGCCAGGTCGCAGCAGCCGCCGCGGACGGTCTCGCGCACGGTACCGGCGCTGACGTTGTTGCAGGAGCACAGAGTGGCATCGTCGGGAAGTCCTGCGTCGGTGGGGAGTTCGCCGCCGACGCCGAGGTATGCGCCGGGGGCGGCGGGGAGTCTGCGGCCGAGCAGCGGGCGCAGCCCGGCGTACGCGCTGGCCTCGCCGACCAGGACGCCGCCGAGCAGGGTGGTGGCGGTATCGTCGAGGACGAGCTTCTGGTAGAGGCCGCGAGCCGGGTCGGCGTAGACGACCTCGAGGGCGCCGGGGGTGTGGCCGAAGGCATCGCCGAAGCTGGCCACATCGACCCCGGAGAGCTTGAGCTTGGTCGCGGTGTCGAAGCCGCCGAACTCGCTGGGGATGCCGCAGAGCCGGTCGGCGACCACGCCGGCCATCGCGTTCGCCGGGGCGACCAGGCCGACGCAGCGGTCGTCGAAGCAGGCGACCTCACCGATCGCCCAGATCCCGGGGGCGGAGGTGGCGCAGTCCGCGCCGATCACCGCGCCGCCGCGGGGTCCGATGGCCAGGCCGGCGTCGCGGGCGAGTTCGTCGCGGGGGCGTACCCCGATGGCGACGACGACCAGGTCTGCGGGGATCGGGTCGTCGTCGACCAGGGCGAGGGCTGCGACGTTGCCGTCGGCGTCGAGGGCGACGTGCGAGGTGCGGACACCGGTACGCAGGGTGAGCCCGCGCGCGGCGACCAGCCGGCCGAGCGCCTCGCCACCACCGGCGTCGAGCTGGGCGGCCATCAGCCAGTCGGCCAGGTCGACCACGACGGGATCGCAACCCAGTTCGGCCATTCCGGCGGCGGCCTCCAGGCCGAGCAGGCCACCGCCGACGATCACCGCACGCGGTCGGCGGCCGAGGGTGGTGGTGAGCCGGGCGGTCTCCGCGCGGAGGGTGTCGATGTCGGCCAGGGTGCGGTAGACGTGGGTGGCCTCCGCGCCCGGGATCGGCAGTCGGGCAGCGGAGGATCCGGTGGCCAGGACGAGTTCGTCGTAGCCGATGGTGGACAGCGGGCCGGTGTCACTGGTGCTGATGGTGCGGGTTCCCGGGTCGATCGCGGTCGCGCGGATGCCGGTGACCAGGTCGATGTCGGTCCGCTCCCACAAGCTCGCGTCACCGAGGGTGAGGTCGACGGTGCCGGTGAGCGCGGAACTCAGCGCCACTCGGTCATAGGGGATCGCGGGCTCCTCGGCCAACACCGTGACCCGCGCCGTGCTGCGACCCGCATCGGCATGGTCGGCCATCGCGCGGGCGAAGGCGTACGCCGCCGGGCCACCACCGACCACCACAACATGTCTGGACATCCTGGCTCCCTAGCTGGTCCGGATACGGGATCTGCTTGCACAGCAGGCTAGGAACCGTCTTTCACGCCGGCGTTTCGCGATCGTTTCGGTCATGTGACGAAGTCCCACGTTCATCGAGTAGGTCGCGCAGCGACCGTGTCTTTCACGTTCCTCGAGTAGGTCGCGCAGCGACCGTGTCGAGAGGAACCGCGAGGCGAGTTGCTCATCTCGACACGCTCGGCATTGCTCCGCTTCGCTGCGCATGCCGCGCTACTCGATGAGCGTGCAGAAACCTAATCCTGGTGGGGAATCAGGGCAGGCTGAGTATCCGGCGGAACCGGCTTCTTCGCCGTCTGCTTCGCCCTCTTCTGTTGCGCTGCGTTGGCCTGGTCGCGGGCAGCCTGGCGCAGGTCGCGAAGCCGTTGGTTCTTGCGGGCGCGGCGGAGCCGCTCGCGTTCGCGGGCTTCGTCGGCTGCTTGTTCGGCTTCGGCCTGTTCCTTCTC
>NZ_SNXA01000015.1:0-121576 GCF_004362375.1 Enemella evansiae | reverse complement strand
TTCGCCTTCACCACCACGGCCGTTGGCCAGGTCGCGGGAGTTCATGTGCAGGATCAGCTCGGCGCCGTGCCGGCAGCGCTCACTGGTGGGGGAGATGAGTTCCCCGTCACGGTTCACCACATCCCCTTGCGGGGTGACGATCGCGCCGTCGAGCAACGACGGCTGCAGCAGTTGCCGCGCCCGGTCCGGGTGGGCCAGGTGACCCAGGGCTTCGGCCCGCAGCTCGTCCCTGGACCCGTCGGAACCGCCGGCTTTGAGGACGTCGGCGAGGCGATCGAGGGTGCCGTTCAGGTGGGCGGCGTCACCGGCGTCGAGGTTGGCGTAGAGGTCGGTGATCCCCGGGGTGTTCCGGTTGGGGGTGAACTCTACGCGGCGGTGCTTCTTGGCGGCCTGGCGTTCGGCTTCTTTGTCGTCGTTGAGCATCAGTGCGACCTGGGCCTCGGTGGTCGCGACCGCTCGCTTCGGGGTGAGGTTGACCAGGCGGAGTGACCAGAGGGAGTCGAACTCGCGGGCCTGGGTGAAGTTCAGCTGCAGGGCGGCGCGGGAGATGTCGCGGGCGACCCAGACGGGAATGTCGCAGTCGAGGGTGGCCTGCCACAGGATCGGATGCCGATGCCGCAGATTCAACACATCAGCGGTCCAGACCTGCGCGGTCTCGGGCGAACAGCCCAGTGACATCGCCAACTCGAGGTGGAAGAACTCGGTGATGCCGGGCGTACCGTCCGCGCCGGGGAACACGAGTTGTTCACCGTGGAGGACTCTTGCGGTGAGTTCGTCGGTGTGGGCGTTGAGGCCGGAGTAGGTGTCGCAGGCGGCGGCGATCGCAACGAGCCGGCGGGCCGAAGCCTGGGCGATGGTGTCGCTCTCGGCGCGGATCGCGGCGAAGACTTCGGCTCGTTCGGTGGTCGTCATCGGTGGTCACCTCCTCTCGACTGCTACATCCAACATTAGTCACGGTGTTCGAATAAATCAAGGGGTTTGAGGAAAGTTTCTGGATTCATCTCGACACGGTCGCTGCGCGACCTACTCGATGAGCGTGGGGGCTCGCTGCGCGACCTGCTCGATGGACGTGGGGGTGGGACCTCGCGGGGGTGGGGTGCGGGTTGTGAGGTGGGTGTTACCGAGGTGTCACGCGGGGGCGTACCGGCGTAACGGGCGGCTTCTAGGGTCGAGCCCATGACCGAGCTGATTGAACGCGATACCGCGACCAGGACCCGTTGGCTGCGCATCTGCCGCCTGGATGATCTGGAGACCGGCTGGGGCGAGGCGGCCCTGGTCGACGGTGACCAGATCGCCCTCTTCCGGCTCGCCGGCGACGAGCTCTATGCCGTGCAGCACAGTGATCCGGTGAGCGGGGCCTGCGTGATGGCACGCGGCATCACCGGCTCCCGAACCGTCGAGGGGCAGCAGCGACGGACGCTGGCATCCCCGCTGCACAAGGAGATCTACGACCTCGCCGACGGACGCTGCTACAGCGACGAGTCGCTGCGGCTGCGCACCTACCCGGTACGCTGCATCGATGACTGGCTGGAGATCGGCGCCGCGGCCTGAGCCCGTTCTCGCCTGCGCGCACGGCACCCGCTCGGTCGCCGGCCGTTCGGCGATCGGGCACCTGGTCGCCGGCCTGCGCGACCAGCTCGCCGATTCCGGTACGCCGGTCCGCGCGGCCTTCGTCGACGTCCAGCCGCCCACCATCGACCAGGCGATGGCCCACGCCCTCGGGCCCCGGACCGCTGAGGGCGTACGCATCCTGCCGCTGCTGCTGAGCGCCGGCTACCACGTCGGCCATGACCTCGCTGCCGCAGCCGCCGACCACCCCGGGGCAGTGCTCGCCCCGGCCCTGGGTCCCGACCCGGTGATCGCCGACCTGCTCGTCCACCGGCTCGCCGAAGCCCTCACCGCCGCCGGCACCACGCTGCACCCCGACGATGCCGTCACCGTGGTCTCCGCCGGCTCCAGCGACGCCCGCGCCCGCGCCGACTGCGAGGTCACCACCGCACTGGTCGCCGAGCGCCTCGAACATCGGGTCGCCACCACTTGGCTGTCGGCCGCCGACCCCCGGCTGGGCGACTGGGTCACCGCCCAGCGCAGCACCGGTCGGCGTACCGTCGTGCTCACCCACCTGCTCGCCCCCGGCTTCTTCGCCGACCTGGCCCGGCGCAGTGCCCCGGATCTGATCACCGACCCTCTCTGCCGCCCCCGCGGAGCCACCGATCCGGGGCTCATCGCCCTCGCCGCCAGGCGCCTCTCCGACCCGGTGATCCCGGCGTGAGGATCGTGTAACGCGGGCGTCGCAGGACGACGGATTGCCGAAACACGCGGCTCCTAGCCTGCTGCGCAATCGGCCGCAATCCGCGGTCCACGAGGACGGAGAGCCCCCGTGTCGATCATCGGCGAGAACACCCGCACAGCCAGTCCGATCACCGAGCAACCGGGCCGCTGGCTGCATGGCTACGACCCCGAGGATTCCCTGCAGTGGCAGGAAACCGGGCGTACCATCGCCCGCCGCAACCTGAACTGGTCGATCTTCTGCGAGTTCCTCGGATTCGTGGTCTGGCAGCTCTGGGCGGCCACCGTGACCTTCCTGCCGCGGGTCGGATTCCAGCTCACCGACGGCCAGCTGTTCTGGCTGATCTCGATGCCGGCGCTGGTCGGGGCGACGCTGCGAATCCCTTACACCTTTGCGGTCGCGCGCTTCGGCGGCCGGAACTGGACCGTCTGCTCGGCCCTGTTGCTGCTGGTCCCGGTCGTCGGCCTGGCCCTGGTCGCCGGCAATCCGCAGACGCCGTTCTGGGTGCTGCTGCTGGTCGCCGCGACGGCCGGCTTCGGCGGCGGCAATTTCGCCTCCTCGATGGCGAACATCACCTATTTCTATCCAGCGAAGGAAAAGGGCTGGGCCCTCGGCCTGAACGCCGCCGGCGGCAACCTCGGTGCCGCGGTCGCCCAGCTGGTCGTCCCGCTCGCGGTCACCATCGGTGCCGGTGCCACCCTGCGGTTGCCGCTCGCCGGCTGGGTCTGGGTGCCGCTGATCCTGATCGCCGCCTGGGGCGCCCGCCGGCACATGCACAATCTGGCCAGCGCCCGCGGTGACCTGGCCGGGGCGCTGGCCTCGATGCGGGAACCACACTTCTGGGTGATGGCGGTCCTCTACATCGGCACCTTCGGCTCCTTCATCGGCTTCTCCGGGGTGTTCCCGAAACTGATCGCCGACACCTTCCCCGCCTTCTCGACCTTCAAGGTCGGCGCGGCCGCACTGTCGCTGTCCTTCCTCGGCCCGCTGGTCGGTTCACTGTCCCGGCCGTGGGGCGGCCGGCTCGCCGACCGGGTCGGCGGTGCCCGGGTCACGGTGCTCGCCTTCGCGGCCATGGCGATCCTCGCCCTCGGGGTCGTCGTCACCCTGCCGATGCGCAACTTCTGGGTCTTCCTGTTCCTCTTCCTCGGCCTGTTCGTCGCCTCCGGTGTCGGCAACGGATCCACCTATCGGATGATCCCCAGCATCTATCGGGTCCGCGCAATCGACAGCACAGCAGGAATCTCCACCGAGCGCCGGGCCGCGGCCGCCCTCGGTCTGATCTCGGCGGTCGGTGCCTACGGTGGCTTCTTCGTGCCGCAGGTGCTGTCGCTGTCGAAGAGCAGCACCCAGGCCTACGACTCGGCCTTCTATGGTTTCGTCGCCTGCTACGTGATCGCCATGGCACTGACCGCCGTCTGCTACCTGCGTCCGGGCTCGGCGATGGCCCGCGCCCGCGTCTGAGGTGGGCAGATGACCGATACCCACTGTCCCTACTGTGCACTCCAGTGTGCGATGACGCTCACCCCCGCACCGGCGGGGGTGAGCGTGGACGGCCGCGACTTCCCGACCAACGGCGGCGGCCTGTGCCGCAAGGGGTGGACGGCCGGGGAACTGCTGAACCGTACCGACCGGATCACCCAGCCCCTGCTCCGTGGCCCGGACGGGGAGCTGCGACCGGTGACCTGGCAGCAGGCGTACGAGCGCTGGATCACCGCACTGATCGCGACCCGCGCCGCCCACGGCCCGGATGCCAACGGGGTCTTCGGCGGTGCCTCGCTGACCAACGAAAAGGCCTACCAGCTTGGAAAATTCGTACGCCTGGCGCTCGGCTCCAGCCGGGTCGACTACAACGGCCGGTTCTGCATGAGCTCCGCGGCGACCGCAGCGAACCGGTCCCTGGGCCTGGACCGCGGCCTGCCCTTCCCGGTCACCGATCTCGCCGACGCGCACACCGTGCTGCTGCTCGGTTCCAACGTCGCCGAGACGATGCCGCCGTTCGTCCGGCACCTGGCCGGCGCCCGCGCCGCCGGTGGCCTGATCGTGGTGGATCCGCGCCGCAGCGCCACCGCCGAGCTGACCGCCGACGGTGCCGGGATGCATCTGCAGCCCCGCCCCGGCACCGATCAGGCCCTGCTGCTCGGGCTGGCGCACATCGTGCTCGCCGACGGGCTGGCCGACACCGCCTATCTGGCCGAGCGCACCACCGGCCTGGCGGCGCTGCGGCGTACCCTCAACGCCTGGTGGCCGGAGCGGGTCGAGCAGGTCACCGGCGTACCGGCCACCCAGCTGCGCCGCGCCGCCCACCGGCTGGCCGAGGGGCCGCGCGGGACCTACCTGCTCACCGGGCGCGGCGTCGAACAGCACACCGACGGCACCGACACCGTGACCGCCGCCATCAACCTGGCACTGCTGCTCGGTCTGCCCGGTGGCCGGCGCTCCGGCTGGGGCACGCTGACCGGGCAGGGCAACGGGCAGGGCAACGGGCAGGGTGCCCGCGAGCACGGGCTGAAGGCGGATCAGCTGCCCGGCTATCGCAGCATCGCCGACCCGGCGGACCGGGCCGCGGTCGCCGCCGTCTGGGGTGTCGACCCGGAGAGCATCCCAGGCCCGGGGTTGCCCGCGGTGCAGCTGCTGCGTGAGCTCGGCCGCCCCGGCGGGGTGCGCTGCCTGTGGATCAACGGTGCCAATCCGGTCGTGTCCGCACCCGACGCCGGTGCCGTCGCGGCGGCCCTGGATCGGCTGGATTTCCTTGTGGTGAGCGATTTCTTCGTCTCCGAGACAGCGCGCCACGCCGACCTGGTGCTGCCCGCCACCCAGTGGGCGGAGGAGGAGGGCACGATGACCAATCTGGAGGGCCGGGTGCTGCGCCGTCGCCGCGCGATCGACCCGCCGGCCGGGGTGGTCAGTGAGCTGACGATCCTCACCGAGCTCGCGACCCGGCTCGCTGCACCCGGCCACTGGTCGGACGATCCGGCGGAGGTCTTCGACGAGCTGGCCCGCGCCTCCGAGGGCGGGCGGGCCGACTATTCCGGGCTGAGCCATCACCGCCTCGACGAGCCCCGGGCCCACCACTGGCCCTGCCCGGCCGGCAGCGGTGCCGACACCCCACGCCCGTTCACCGAGCGCTTCGCCCATCCCGACGGCCGCGCCCGGTTGCTGCCGACCCGACCGCCGGCCGGCCCCGGCGCCCTGCTCACCCTCACCACCGGCCGGCTGCTGGAGCACTACCAGTCCGGCACCCAGACCCGCCGCGTCGCCTCGCTGGCGGCCGCCCGGCCGCACGCCACCGTGCAGGTGCATCCGGACACCGCGGCCCGATTCGGGCTGGCCGACGGTGAACCCGCGCGGTTGACGAGCGCGGCGGGCGCGTCGCAGGTCCGGGTCGAGCTGAGCGCCGCGATCCGCCCCGACACGGTGTTCTGGCCGTTCCACTTCGCCGACGAACAGGCGGTCAACCGACTCGTCACCGCACGGACCGATCCGGTCTCCGGGATGCCGGAGTTCAAGGCCACCCCGGTCCTGCTGTCGGCCGTCGGATCCCTGCCCAGCAAGGAGAACGCATGCGCAAGCACACCCTGACCGCCGGCGATCACGTGCTGGTCATCGGCTTCGGTCCGGTGGCGGTACGCCTGGTCGAGGAGCTGCTGCCGCTGGTCGAGACGGGCCGGTTGCGGGTCACCGTGCTCGGCGAGGAGGAGCGGCCGGGTTACAACCGGGTGCTGGTGGGGGAGTACGGCGTCGGCTGGCTCGATGCCGAGGGCCTGGAACTGGTCGATCTCGACGACTGGCGCCGCCGCGGCGTACGCGTCGAACTGGGCACCCGGGTGGACTGGCTGGATCGCGCGGCGCGGCAGGCCCACGCCCACCGCGGTGCCGAGGAGCTGGTCGTCGGCTACGACCTGGTCGTGCTCGCCGTCGGCGCCCGGCCCAACATTCCCAACCTGCGCGGGCTCAATCCCGATCCCGCCGCGCTCATCCCACTGCCGACCGGGGTCACCGCGCTGCGCACCGTCGCCGACGCCGACCGGATGCGCGCCTGCGTCACCGAGGGTGGCCGGGTGGTGGTGCTCGGCGGTGGCGTACTCGGGCTGGAGGTCGCGCTGGCCGCGCGGGAGGCCGGCTGCCCGGTGTCGGTGGTGCATGCCGCGCCGTGGCTGCTGACCCGTTCCTGCGATCGGGTCGGCGGCGCGATGCTGGATCGGGCGGTCGCCGACCGGGGCCTGCGGGTGATCCCCGACGCGGTGGCCCGCGAGGTGCTGCTCGATGAGCAGCGGGCCTTCCGCGGGCTGCGGCTGGCCGACGGTCAGGTCATCACCGGGGACCTGCTGGTGCTGTCCTGCGGGGTACGCGTCAACACCCGGATCGCCGAGGGAGCGGGGCTGACCACCGAGGCGGGGATCGTGGTCAACCACGAGCTGGAGGCGGACCCGCAGGCCCGGGTGTTCGCGATCGGCGACTGCGCCGAGGTCCGGTGCACCGACCCGGTCTGCACCGTCTGCCCGGCCCGCCGGGGTCGTGGACCGGCCGGCCTGATCGCGCCCGGTTGGCAGCAGGCCGAGTGGCTGGCGGCCCGCTGGCGGGCCGAACTCGACACCGCCAGCGGGCCGGTCGAGCCGATGCCGACCGAGGAGCCGGTGGTGGTCCGATTGAAGGCGCGCGGGCTGGAACTGGTCGCGGCCGGGGAGACCGCCGGCGAACCGTGGGAGCACGATCCCGACCCCGCCGCGCCGCGGGTCGCGCACTGGGTCGACGGGGTCGGCGGCCGGTTCCTGAAACTGGTGGTCCGCGAGGATCGGCTGGCGGGCTTCGTCGCCCTCGGACTCCCGCGGGCCGCCGCCGAACTGGCGGTGCTGCAGCGTACCGGGGCCGAACCGCCGACCGATCCGTCACTGCTGCTGCGTCTCGACGCCCCCGCCGGCGGGGGCGCGGGAACCGGATCCGCCCGGGCGGACGATCCACTGTGCCGGTGCGCCGGGGTGTCCGAGGCCGCGGTGGTCGACGCGATCGACGCCGGTGCCGACTCGGTCGCCGCGGTACGCCGGGAGACCCGGGCAGGATCGGGTTGCGGTGGCTGCGGGGACCGGGTCCGGGCGCTGCTGCTCGACTGTGAATCTGCCCGGGCCGTCCCGTAGTCTCGCCCCGGACACAGGAGCGGGTGAGAGGCGGCGAGCATGCGAGCACGACTGGTGCACTCCGACGAACTCTCCCGTTACGACTTCGGCACCGGTCATCCGATGGGCCCCGGCCGGGTCCGGCTGGCCGTCGAACTCGCCCGCCAACTCGGCGTACTCGATCAGCTCGAGGTCATCGAACCGCCGGCCAGCGATGACGACCTGGTCCGGTTGGTGCACACCGAGGACTACATCGAGGCGGTCAAGGCCGACCGGGTGAACACCAAGTACGGCATCGGCACCGCCGACAACCCGCTGGTGGTCGGGATGCACGAGATCGCCGCCCGCGTCTGCGCCGGGACCGTCGAGGCGGCCCGACAGGTGTGGACCGGGCAGGCGCTGCGCGCGGCGAACCTCTCCGGCGGGCTGCACCATGCGATGCCGTCGGCGACCAGCGGTTTCTGCGTCTACAACGACTGCGCGGTCGCGATCCGCTGGCTGCAGCAACAGGGCGCGCAGCGGATCCTCTACCTCGATGTGGACGCCCACCACGGCGACGGGGTGCAGTCGATCATGTACAACGACCCGGATGTGCTCACGATCAGCCTGCACGAGTCGCCGATCCACCTGTTCCCCGGTACCGGTTTCGCCTCCGAGACCGGCGGCAAGGACGCCCCGGGCAGCGCGGTCAACGTGGCGCTGCCGCCGGGGATCGACGACGCCGGCTGGCTGCGGGCCTTCGAGGCGGTCGTCCCACCGCTGGTCGAGGAATTCCAGCCGGACATTCTGATCAGCCAGCACGGATGCGATTCGCATCGGCTGGATCCGCTGACCGACCTGTCGCTCTCGGTCGAGGGGCAGCGGCGGTCGTACGAACTGATCGCCGAGCTGGCCGATCGGTACGCCGGTGGGCGTTGGGTGGCCACCGGCGGTGGCGGGTACGCCCTGGACTCGGTGGTACCGCGGGCCTGGGCGCACCTGCTGGCGATCCTCGCCGGGCAGCCGATCGACCCAACCACCCCGACCCCGCAGGCCTGGTGCGACCTGGTCGGTGAGACCGCGCCGTCGACCATGGGCGACGGGGCCGATCCGAGCTTCGAGTCGATCAGCCAGGGCTACAACCCGTCCTCCCGGGTGGATCAGGCGATCATCGCGACCCGGCGGGCGGTCTTCCCCGAGTTCGGGCTCGACCCCGACTACTGAACCGCGGGTGGAGGGTTCCGCCGAACACTTTTCAGCGGCCCCTTTTACCACTACTGTCACGTGCAGCACGTGCAACACGCCGGAGGGAAAGCCGGCGGTTTCGTCACGTGCGAGAGGTGCGCACCATGAACGATTCCAAGGACCGGCCCAACCTGACGGCCGTCGGTGGGCTGTCCGAGGTCAAGTTCCTGACCGTGGCCGAGGTGGCCGCGATCATGCGGGTCTCCAAGATGTCGGTCTATCGGCTGATCCACGGTGGCGACCTCGAGGCCGTCCGCTTCGGACGCAGCTTCCGGGTACCCGAGAAGGCCGTCAACGACTACCTCAAGGGCTCCTACTTCGACGCCGGCTGAGCGAGCCGGCTGACCGATCCGCCCGCCCGCGAGACACCAGAAACTGTAGCGAGGCCCCTGCTGCAACGGGGGTCTGGGGACAGTAATTGGTGTCTCCCCGGAGGACCTGCTTCGAGGCGGATCCGCGAGTTGTCCACAGGTTGACGGTCCGGGCCTACTCGGTGCCCGCGGCTTCCTGCTGGGCTGGGTTCATGCAGATCGTCACGACCGCGGAGCTCCTGGCCGAGGGGCTCCGGCATCCCGACATCCGGCACCTGGTCGACATCGGTGAACTTCACCGGGTACGCCGCGGCGCCTACCTCCGCGGGCCGGACCAGCGCCTCGTCGCCGAACAACAACACCGTGCGTTGATCCAGGCCGTGGCGGCCGCCCATCCCGACGCCGTCCTCAGTCATGTCTCCGCCGCGGTCCTGCACGACCTGCCGGTGCCGTTGCGCAGCCTGGCTCGGGTGCACCTGACCAAGCAGGGCCGCAATACCGGCAGCAAGCGGCTCGATCGCAGCTATCTGCATCGGGTCACGCAGGAGATCCCGACGGTCGTGGTCGAAGAGCTGGTGGTGACCGATCTGCCGACCACGGTGCTGGACCTCATCCGGGCGCTGCAGCCCGCAGACGCGGTAGCGGTCGCGGACCGGGCACTCGCTCTGGGCCTCGACCGTGCGGAGCTGCTTGAGCGGATCGGGCGAGAGCGCGGCCGGCGGGGCAATGCGAACGCCCGCCGGGTGCTGCTGTTCGCCGACCGGTTGGCAGAGAGCGCGGGGGAGTCCTGGACGCGCTGGGCGTTCCACTGCGCCGGCCTGCCCGCGCCGAAGTTGCAGGTCGAGTTCTTCGACCACCGCGGCGTGCCGGTGGCCCGGGTGGATTTCGACTGGCCGGAGTGGGGTGTCTGCGCCGAGTTCGACGGCGAGATCAAGTACGGCCGGTTGCTGCGCCCCGGTCAGGGCGTGGCCGATGTGATCCGGGCCGAGAAGTCGCGCGAGGAGGAACTGCGCCGGGCCAGCGGCCGGTGGCTGGTGCGGGTGATCACCCGCGAACTCGACGACCTCGCCGAGCTGCGGCGTACCATCCTCGACGCCGCCGGCCATGCCGCCCGCCGAGCCGGCTGACCGAGCTCCGCGAGACACCAGAAGCTTTGGCGAAACCCCTGCTGCAACTGGGGACTGGCGACAGTTATGGGTGTCTCGCCGCCCGCTACCCCAGGAGTTCGCGCGAACTCGCGCGCAGCTCGTCCCACTTCACCAGCGTGATGCCGAGCAGGATCACCGCGCCACCGACGAGCTGACCCAGTCCCGGGCGTTCGCCGACCAGCAGCCAGGCCAGCAGGCAGGCGAAGAGCAGCTCCAGCAGGCCGACGAAGGAGGCGACCCGCGGGCCCAGCCGGGTGCTCGCGGCGATCCCGGTGGCGTACGAGACCGAACCGGAGATCAGCGCGATGCCGAGCAGCGTCACCCACCACCCCGTCGAGACCCCGCCCAGCACGACCTGACCCGGCACGATCACCAGCGGCAGCACCCCGATCAGGCCGAACACCAGCAGGATCACCGCCCCGATGCCGAGCCCGCCGGTGGCCAGCACGATCGGCGGCAGGTCGGCACTGCTGCGCGAACCGACCACGAAATAGGTCGCCGAGCCGACTGCCGCGAGCAGGCCGAAGACGATGCCGAGCGCATCCAGGCGTACCCCGCCGAAAACGTTCAGCACCAGCGCCAGGCCGAGCATCGCGATCACCGTGCCGACCAACGTCATCGGACCCGGCCGGCGCCGGGTGATCAGCCAGGCACCGAGCACGATCAGCACCGGCGAGGAATACTCCAGCATCAGCGCCACCGAGACCGAGAGGCGCTGCACCGCCATGAAATAGAAGAGCTGGCAACCGGCGGCGCCCAGTGCGCCGTAGGCCAGCAGCAGCGGCCAGGCCGCGAGGGTACGCCGCCAGCGGCCGGCGACGGCGCGCAGCGCGAGCGGCAGCAGGGCCAGGGTCGCCAGCGTCAGGCGGAGCAGGACCACCGCGCCGGGGGACCAGCCGATGGCCATCAGCGATTGGCCGAAGGGACCGGCCAGGCTGAACGCGGCGGCCGAGATCAGCGCCAGGGTCAGGCCGCCACCGGCGCGGGTCGGCAGGCTGGCGCGCTCATCGAGCACGGGCTGCGAAACGGTCATCGGGACGGCACCTCCCCGGGTGAGTGCGGTAATGTAATGGGTCAAGCGATGGTTCACCGATGACACTAGGCCCGTCG
The DNA here is from genome assembly GCF_004362375.1 of Enemella evansiae. Classification (NCBI taxonomy): domain Bacteria; kingdom Bacillati; phylum Actinomycetota; class Actinomycetes; order Propionibacteriales; family Propionibacteriaceae; genus Enemella; species Enemella evansiae. The sequence continues at coordinate 110,379 of NZ_SNXA01000015.1, read as the reverse complement.
AAGTAAGGAGTCAAGATGCTTTTCGATCCTGACGTCGAGCTCTCCCTGCAGGCCGTCGCCGCGCTGATCAACACCGCCAACGAACCCGACACCCTGACCACGGTCAGCGAGCTCGATGCCTTCGTCGAGCGCTGGCAGTACTCCGGCTCGCGGGCCGCCACCGAGACGGATCTGGAGCAGGTGCGTCGGGTGCGCGGCAAGCTGGCGGCCCTGTGGACCACCGACGAGGCCGAGGCGGTCGAGCGCACCAACGAGGTGCTGCGGCGGCACCGGGCGCTGCCGCAGCTCGCCCGCCACGACGACTTCGGCTGGCACATCCACGCGATCCCGACCGATGCCCCGCTCGCCGACCGGTTCGCGGTCGAGCTGGCGATGGCGCTGGTCGACGTGATCCGCCTCGGCGAGCTGTCCAGGCTGCAGCACTGCGCCGCCGAGGACTGCGGGAACGTGCTCGTCGACCTGTCCCGCAACCGATCTCGGCGGTTCTGCGACGCCGGCTGTGGCAACAAGGCCAATGTCGCGGCCTATCGGGCCCGGCAGCGCCAGGGGTGAGTGATCGCTCGAGGTGAGTCGAGGCGGCATTGTGCGGTAGAGTGCGGTACTTGTCCGGCGGACCCGCCGGACCAGTCCCTACTTTGTTCAGATCGAGAGGCACCACCTGTGGGTTCGGTCATCAAGAAGCGTCGCAAGCGGATGGCGAAGAAGAAGCACCGCAAGCTGCTGAAGCGCACGCGGATCCAGCGCCGCCGCGCCGGCAAGTAACCGCTTCCGCCGATGTCGCGGGTCGTCCTGGTCACCGGGGTGTCACGCGACCTGGGCGCTCGATTCGCCCGGGCGTTGGCCGCCTCCGGTGACCGTGAGGTGATCGGGCTCGATGCCACCGCGCCCACCCACGAGTTGGGCCGGGCGCGATATGTGCGGGCCGACCTGCGCAGCCCCGTGCTCGCGCGGGTCGTGCTCGATCGCCAGGTCGACACCGTCGTGCACCTCGGTCTCGCCGACTCCGCACGCAGCCGCGCGGCCGCCAAGGAGGCCAACGTCATCGGCACCATGCAGCTGCTCGCCGGCTGCCAGAAGGCGCCGTCGTTCAAGAAGTTCGTGCTGCTCAGCAGCGGCGGCGTCTACGGTGCCGGGCCGATCGACCCGGCCCGCTTCACCGAGGAGATGGCCGGCCGTCACCCGGCGCGCAGCGGGCTGCCGCGCGATGCGCTGGAGGTGGAGAGCTACCTCGGCGGTCTCGGCGTCCGGCGACCCGATGTGGTGCGGACGGTGCTGCGTCCGGCTGCCCTGATGGGCGGCGGCGTACGCACCCAGCTCACCAACTGGCTGTCGTTGCCGGTCGTCCCACGCCCGCTCGGCTATGACGCCCGGCTGCAGTTCCTGCATCCGGCCGATGCCGTCGCCGCGCTCGAGGCCGTCACCCTGCACGACGTGCCCGGCACCTACAACGTGGCCGCGCCCGATGTGCTCACCCTCTCCCAGATCCTCGGCATCCTCGGCCGGCCCGGGATCGGCGTACCGGTCGAAGCCTCCGAACTGGTCAGCGGGCTCGGCCGGCGTACCAGACTCGTCAGCTTCAGCTCCGCCGACGTCCGCACCCTCACCTGGGGCCGGGCGCTGGACACCACCGCCTTCGTCGAGGCCACCGGGGTACGCCCGCACTACACCTCGCGGCGCGCGGTCGAGGAGTTCGCCGCCCTCGCCACCCCCGGCGCACTCGCCGAGGGGCCGGTCGACCGGGTGCTGGACATCGCCGCGGGGCTGCTGACCCGAGGCCGGATCGGGGGAGCCGGATGAGCACCGAGAACCGCGAGGACCTCGACGGGGAACGCCCCGACCTGATCGGCGAACTGGCCGACGGCCTGCTCGGGCTGCGGGACCGGTTCCGCGACGTCCCGGTGGAGCAGTGGCGGGAGGCCGCCGCCGACCCGCTGGCCACCCTGGTCACCCTCGGCGACCGGCTCGGTGTCGAATGGCAGGAATCGGTCGAGGAGCTGCTCACCTTCGCCCACGACCGGCTCACCGGTGACTATGCGGTGGACCAGTTCGGCTACGACCCCGAGTTCACCGAGCGCGTCTATCTGCCGGCCATCCGGTTCCTGGCCCGGCGCTGGTTCCGGGTCGAGGTGCGCGGGGTGGAGAACATCCCCGCCGACGGCCCCGCGCTGCTGGTCTCCAACCACGCCGGCGCGCTGCCGCTGGACGCACTGATCCTGCAGGGCGTGGTGCACGACGAGACCGGCCGACACCCGCGGATGCTCGGCGCGGACCTGGTCTTCAAGACCCCCTTCATGCACGACTTCGCCCGGCGTACCGGCTCCACCGTCGCCTGCCCCGAGGACGCCACCCGGCTGCTCGAATCCGGGGAACTGGTCTCGGTCTTCCCCGAGGGCTTCAAGGGCCTCGGCAAGCTGTACGCCGACCGCTACCGGTTGCAGCGCTTCGGCCGCGGCGGGTTCGTCTCCACCGCGATCCGCGCCGAGACCCCGATCGTGCCGGTCTCGATCGTCGGCTCGGAGGAGATCTTCCCGCTGATCTCGACCGCACCGGGGATCGCCAAGGCCTTCGGCTTCCCCTACTTCCCGGTGACCCCGCTGTTCCCGTGGCTCGGCGTGCTCGGCATGGTGCCGCTGCCCTCGAAGTGGATCATCGACTTCGGTGAGGCGATCACCACCGACGAACTGCCGCGCGGCGCCGCCGACGACCCGATGACGGTCTTCCATGTCACCGACCAGGTCCGGATCACCATCCAGAACCGGTTGTACCGGTTGCTCGAGGACCGCGGGAACGCCTTCTTCTGATTTCCTAGTCGGCTCGCGCCCGCTCGCCCAATCCCCGCTCACCGACTTGGCACTTTCGTCTCTGGCGGATTTCGCCAGGTGCTGATTACCGTGCGGCCATGAACCGATCAGGAAAGAGCTTGGTGTCCACCGCGATCGCGTCAGCCGTCCTCGGGGTCGCGTCAATGAGCGCGCCGGTCGCGTCCGCAGCCGTCCAGGAGATGAACCCGCAGGAGCAGGAGGTGCTGCGCCTGGTGAACGTCGAACGCGCCAAGGCGGGCTGCGGTCCCGTCGCCGAGAACCCCGCGCTCGCCAGCAGCGCCCGCGCGCACAGCACCGACATGGCCCAGAACAACTACTTCAGCCACACCAGCCAGGACGGCCGCAGCCCGTTCGACCGGATGCGGGCGGCCGGTTACACCGGCAGCCGAATGGCCGAGAACATCGCGGCCGGGCAGCCCACCCCGGCGGCGGTCATGGAGTCCTGGATGAACAGCGCGGGGCACCGGGCGAACATCCTGAACTGCGCCTACACCGACCTCGGCGTGGGGTACGCGACCGGCGGGCAGTACGGCACCTACTGGACGCAGAACTTCGGCGGCTGAGCCATTCATTGTCGGCTCGCTTGCCGACGCTCGCCGACTAGGAGCCCACCCGGCGTACCAGATCGACCGCCAGCCCGCCGACGATGGCCCCGCCGACGGCCGCACCGACGATCGTCCGGCGCCGGCCCGGGGTGCGGAAGTCGTGCACCGGCCAACCGACCGCGCGGGCATGGCGGAGCAGGTCCGGGTCGGGGTTCACCACATGCGGGTCGCCGACCAGGGTGAGCATCGGCAGATCGTTGAAGGAGTCCGAGTACGCCGCACAGCGGTCCAGCTCGTACCCGTGCTCGCTCACCAGGGTGCGCAGCGCATCGGCCTTGGCCGGGCCGTGCATCAGCGGGCCCTGCAACCGGCCGGTGTAGACCCCGTCCACCGCCTCGGCCCGGGTGCCGATCGCCCCGCTCATCCCGAGGTGCTTGGCGGCGACCGCCGCGATCTCCATCGGCGCCGCGGTGACCAGCCAGACCGGCCGCCCGGCCTCCAGATGGTTGGCCGCCAGCGCCTGGGCCTGCGGCCAGATCCGCTCGGCGATCGACTCGTGGAAGACCTGCTCGGCGTCGTGTGCGAGTTCGGCCACCGATCGGCCCCTGATCACCGACAGCACGGTCTCCCGCGCCTCCACGATGTGCCCGTCGTGCTCCGCCCCGGTGGCCCGGAACACCGCCTCCAGCCACAGTGCGCGCAGGATGATCCCCAGCTTGAAGTACTTCCGGGCGTACAGCCCCTTGCCCAGTTGGATCAGCGAGGTGCCCCGGATCATGGTGTTGTCGAGATCGAAGAACGCTGCTGCCGTGGGCCCGGGTACCGACTGGGTCATGCAGACACCCTAGGCGACCGCTGGCACGGCGTGGCCTTGGTAGCGTGACGGGATGGCTCAACCGGCGCCGGATCGAGGCGCGGCGGATCTGGTGATTCTTCGCCGAGCGATCGACGAGCGGCTGGAGGGAATCGTCGATGCCTACGTCGAGGAGTTGGTCACCACCCAGAGCCCGCTGGCCGGGCTGCCGCGCCCGGCGCAGACCTCGATCGTCGCTGCGCTGCTCACCGGTCTGCTGACCGGTGATCCGCAGGCCGACAGCCAGGGAGCCGCACGCGGGCGTGCCCATGCCGAGCAGCGGATCACTCCGATCCACGCCCTCCGTGCGCTGCGCATCCTCGGTCGGATCGTCAGCGCCGACATCGCCCGGATCTCCGCAGCGCAGGGCCTCCACCCCGACGCGCCGGCCCGGGCGCTGCACGACCTGTTCGCGACGCTGATGCGCCGGGTGGAGTCGAGCGGTGGTGCCTACGCGGTGACCCTGTTGCGGGACGTCCACACCAGCCACCTGGCCGAGCGCCGCCGGATCGCCCGCGAGCTGCACGACCGGGTGGCCCATGCGCTGGCGATCGCACAGCAGCAGGCAGAACTCCGGGGTCTGGCCGCGGACCGTGCCGACGCGGCGTCGGCCGAGCGCCATGACCGGCTGCTGCTCACCGCCCTGCAGGAGGCGACGACGGTTGTCCGCGACCTCGCCGAGGACATCGGGCAGACCAAGGTCGACCAGGGTCTGGTACGCGCGGTCGAGGACTACGCCGACCTGGTCGGCACAGACGTGGTCACCGTGACCACCTGTGGTCCGGATCGGTTGGCGGCGCTGCCGCTGTGGGCGGCCGAGGAGTTCTTCCTGGCGATCCGCGAGAGCATCCGGAACGCGGTCGAGCACTCGGAGGCCGAACGGATCGCGGTCGAGCTGCTCGGGCAGCCGCTGCATTCGATCGCCCGGATCACCGACGACGGCGACGGATTCATCCCCGCGGACGTGGCGAATCCCTCGGCCGGTCGGGGCCTCTCCGCGGTGCGCGAACGCATCGAACTGCTCGGCGGGGTCGTCACCATCGACAGCGCACCGGGCCGAGGGACGACGGTCACCCTGGTCGTGCCGGAGCTGCCGTGAGCCAGCGACTGCGTGTGCTGATCGCCGACGATCATGCGCTCTTCCGCGAGGGCCTCCGCGCCCTGCTCGAAACAGCCGGCGTGGAGGTCGTCGCCGAGGCCGCCGACGGCAGCCAGGCCCTCGCGCTCGCCCGTGACACCCGTCCCGACATCGCGCTGGTGGATGTGCAGATGCCGGGCCCGGGGATCGGGCCGCTGGTCGACGCGCTCCGTGACCAGGTTCCCGCGACCCGGATCGCGGTGCTGACGATGCACACCGCCGACGATCTGGCCGACGACCTGGAACGGCGCGGCGTACTCGGCTGGTTCGGCAAGAGCCTGGGGCACCGTCCGCTGGTCGCAGGTCTGCTTGCCGTCGCCGAGGGCACACCGGTGCGGATGAATCCACGCTCGGTCGATCCGATCCGGGCCCGCACCGCCGGGCTCACCCCGCGCGAGGCTCAGGTGCTGCGGTTGGTCGCCCGCGGGCTGTCCAACAAAGAGGTGGCCGACCAGCTCTATCTCTCCGAGGCGACGGTCAAACGCCACCTCAGCACCCTCTATCGCAAGCTCGGCGCCAGCAACCGCGTGGACGCGCTCAGCCGGGCGATCGCCACCGGGATCATCGACCGGCTCGGCTGACCTACAACTTTCGGCTCATCGACGCGCGCCGTGCGGCGCAGTCGTCGCGGGATCCGGGGTGCGCCCGCTGTCACCCTGCCAGTCTGAGCTGACCGACATCAGCAGGAAGGCAGACCGATGGAACTGACCGTCAACGTGTTCACCACCCTGGACGGGGTGATGCAGGCACCCGGCGCACCCGAGGAGGACACCGCCGGTGGCTTCCGTCACGGAGGCTGGCTCGGCCCCTACGCCGACCAGGGGATGGGCGAGATCGTCGAGCGCTGGTTCGCCGACGCCGATGCCGTGCTGCTCGGGCGTCGGACCTACCAGGCGATGGCGGGCTACTGGCCCCGGGTCGATGACGACGGATCGACCACCTGGCGGGTGCTCAACACCGGGCCCAAGTATGTGGTGTCGACGACCCTGGCCGCAGCGGCGGACTGGGCCAACAGCACCGTGATCGGAACCGACATCCTCGCGCGGGTCAGCGAGCTGAAGCGAGCATCCGGACGCGAGCTGCAGGTGCACGGGAGTTGGCGGCTGATCCAGACCCTGCACGAGGCCGGTCTGGTTGATGCGTACCGCCTGCTGGTCTTCCCGACCAGCGTCGGCGGCCTCGGCAAGCGGGTCTTCGCCGACGGATCGACCCCCACCGGGTTCACCGTCTCCGAGGTGCAGGTGACCGAGTCCGGGATCGTCGCCATGACACTGCGGCCCGAGGAGTTCCGGCAGGCCGGTGTTGCGGTGGTCGATGGCAAGGACAGCGTGGTCGAGCTCGCGCAGCCGGTGTAGATCCGCGGCGCACCGGCGACCCGAAGCCCGGGGTGACCAGGGACCGTGCCAGACTCGGGCGCATGGCCGAGCCCCCGTCACCGCAGACCCTGTCGGATCTGGTACGCCGACACGCGGCCGAGCGCCCCGGCGAGATCGCGGTCGTCGAGGTCGGTGCGCACGGTCGCCGCGAGGTCAGCTGGGCCGAACTCGAACAACTCGTCGCCGACTCGGCGGCCGCTCTCGACGCGCTCGGTGCCTGGGGCGGTCGCCGGGTGCTGATCACCGCCAGCCACACCATCGACTTCGTCGCCGCCTGGTTCGGGGCGCTGCGGTCGGGCTGCATCGCGGTGCCGATCAACCCGCAGTTGCCGCTGGCCGAGTGGCGGCGCGCCGCCGCGCACAGCGACGCCGCCCTCGCCCTGCTCGACCCGCCACCCGGCGTACCCGAACTCACCGAGGCCGACCTGCCCGGCGTACGGCTGGCCCGGCTGGCCGATTTCCGGCAGCACGCGGCCGGTGCCCAACCGCCGCCCCTGGCCGATCCGGAGCACATCGCCGCCATCATCTACACCGCCGGCACCTCGGCCGATCCCAAGGGCGCGATGCTCAGCCACCGGGCGCTGCTCGCGCACTGCGAGCACAACGCCGCCCAGGGGGCCACCGGGCCGGAATCGGTGGTGCTCTCGGCACTCCCGCTGTTCCACGTCTACGGGTTGAACGCGGTCCTCGGCGCCGCGATCTTCACCGGCGCGCGCACCGTGCTGGTCGACGGACTGCCCGACGACCTGGTGCAGATCCTCGATGCCGAGCGGATCAGCGTGCTGCCGCTCACCCCCTCGGCGCTCTACCGGTTGAGCCAGGCCGAGGGGCTGACCGCGGCCGCCGGCTGGCTGAAACTGGTCACCAGCGGCGCCGCACCGCTGCCCGCCGTGCTCGCCGACCACTGGCAGCAGCTCACCGGGATCCGCCTGGACCAGGGCTACGGACTCACCGAGGCCGCGCCCGGGGTGGCCAACACGATCGGTGTCGAACCGCGCGGCCCGGGTCACGTCGGGCGGGCCATGCCCGGGGTGGAACTGCGGATCGGTGACCCGGCCGAACCCGCCGGGGCCGGCCCCGAGGAACCGGGGGAGATCTTCATCCGCGGCGCGAACCTGTTCTCCGGCTACTGGCCCGAGGGCGCCGACGCCCCGGACGCCGACGGCTGGTTCGGTACCGGGGATGTCGGTTATCTCGACGGCGAGGACCTGTTCCTGGTCGACCGGGCCCGCGATCTGGTCATCGTCTCCGGCTTCAACGTCTTCCCGGTCGAGGTCGAGGAGGTGCTGACCGAACACCCGTCGGTCACCGACGCCGCCGTGATCGGCCAGCCCGACGAGCGCACCGGGGAACGGGTCGTCGCCTTCCTGGTCGGCGAGCGGATCAGCACCGCCGACGTGCTCGCGTACGCCGCCGAACGGCTGGCCCGCTACAAGCTGCCGACCGAGGTGTTGGTGCTGAAGAAGCTGCCGCGCTCGACCACCGGGAAGATCCGCAAGGGCCAACTGCGCGATCTGCTCGATGCCACCGAGGAGGAGGAACGATGACCCAGCCCCGGGTCCGGGTCCTGGTCCGCCAGGGCTGCCATCTCTGCGACGACGCACTCGCGATCGTCACCGAGGTCTGCGCCGAGACCGGTACCGGCTGGGAGACCGTCGACGTCGACGGCGACCCGCAGCTGCGGGAGTCCTACACCGACCAGGTGCCGGTCACCTTCGTCGACGGCCGCCAGCACGACTTCTGGCGCGTCGACCCGGTACGCCTCAGAGCGGCCCTGGCCGGTGACGCCAGCTGAACCCATCTCACCGCTCATCGAGTAGCTCGCGCCGCGAGTCCCCCCGCTCATCGAGTAGCTCGCGCAGCGAGTCCCCCCGCTCATCGAGTAGCTCGCGCAGCGAGCGTGTCGAGATGAGGGGAGTTCATCTCGACACGCAACCCCGGCTCCGCTTCGCTGCGCCGGGGTTGCTACTCGATGAACGTTCGGTGCCCTTGTGCACATCTTCACAAGGTGGGTTAGGCTGCCGGTGAGAGTCCGGGCCGTTGGGTGAGCCCGGTGGCAGGGCAGGGGACGCGGTGTCCAACCGGCGGGACAAGGCAGGTGCGGCACAGCCGCCGGATGGGCCACGCCACCGCAACGGGATCCCCGAGGCGACCGTCTCCCGACTCGCCACCTACCTGGGCGTACTGAACAGCCTCGCCGCCGCCGGGGTGGCCACCATCTCCTCCGGCGAACTGGCCGCAGCGGCCGGGGTGAACTCCGCCCAGCTGCGCAAGGACCTCTCCCACCTCGGCAGCTACGGCATCCGCGGCGTCGGCTACGACGTCGCCTATCTGCGCTTCCAGCTGGACCAGAACATCGGCTCCGCCGAACACTGGCCGGTGATCATCGTCGGGGTCGGCAACCTCGGCCGGGCGCTGGTCAACCACGCCGGGTTCTCCTCCCGCGGCTTCAAGGTGAGCGCCCTCTTCGACGTCGAACCGCGCCTGGTCGGTACCCGGGTGGAGGGCCTGACGATCCACCACCTGGACGACCTGTCCGCCGTCGTCGACGACCCCTCGGTGACCATCGGGGTGGTCACCACACCGGGGGAGAGCGCCCAGCCGGTCGCCGACACCCTGGTCGGCGCGGGCATCAAGTGCCTGCTCAACTTCGCCGCGATCAACCTGGCGGTCCCCGCCGATGTCACCGTCCGCAAGGTCGACCTGGGCAGCGAGCTGCAGATTCTGGCGTACCATCGACAGTTGTCGCTGGCCGATGAGATCTCCGCCGAGGAGATGGTCACCGGCGGATTCGGCGATCGAACCGACGTGTGAGCGCGACCCTGTAGGAAGTGGATCCGACTTGAGCATCCTGGTAGTGAGCCTGTCCCACCGGACGGCCCCGATGGACCTGCTTGGCCGGCTGAGCCTGGATGCGGACGCCTCCGGCAAGCTGACCCAGGCCCTGGTGGGCGGCGAGCACGTGGACGAAGCGGTGGTGCTGTCCACCTGCAACCGGCTCGAGGTGTACGCCGCAGTGACCCGCTTCCACGGCGGGCTCGGCGCGGGCACCGCCGAGCTGGCCGGCATCACCGGGGTGTCGGTCGATGAGATCCAGGACAACTGCGCGGTCTTCTATGACGAGGCGGCGGTGAGCCACTGCTTCGCGGTGGCCTCCGGGCTCGATTCGATGGTCGCCGGCGAGCACCAGATCCTCGGCCAGGTCCGCGGCGCCTACAGCACCGCCCAGCAATCCGGCACCGTCGGCCCCTCGCTGAATTCCCTGTTCCAGCAGGGATTGCGGGTCGCCAAGCGGGTGCAGTCCGAGACCCGCGCGGGCACCGCCGGACGCTCCGTGGTGACCGCCGGACTGGCCGCGCTGACCGACCGCGGTGTCGAGCTCGCCGGCCGCCGGGTGCTCGTCGTCGGCGCCGGGTCGATGGCCTCTCTGGCCGCCCACACCGTCGCCGATCAGTGCGCCCACCTCACCTGTGTGAACCGCACCCTGGACAAGGCCGAACGGCTGGCCGCCGTCCTCGGGGGCACCGCCCGCCCGCTCGCCGAACTCGACCAGGCGATGGCCGAGGCCGATGTGCTGATCAGCTGCACCGGCGCCCGCGGGCTGCGGATCACCGCCGACCAGGTCGCCGCCACCCAGATCACCGGTGTCCTCGACCTGGCCCTGCCGGCCGATGTGGACGAGGCCGTCGGCGCGCTGCCCGGGGTGCAACTCGTCAGCCTGGCCAACCTCGCCGAGGCCGCCGAGCAGACCGATCTGGACGACGCCGAGGAGCTGGTGCTCGGCGAGGTCCGGGACTTCCTCGGGCTGCGCCGGGCCGCCGCCGTCGCCCCGACCGTGGTCGCGCTGCGCACCATGGCCACCGAGGTGATGACCGCCGAACTGGGCCGCCTCGACGCCCGGTTGCCCGAGCTGGGGGAGCGGGAGCGCCGCGAGATCGAACAGACCGTACGACGGGTGGTCGAGAAGCTGCTGCACCAGCCGACCGTCCGGGTCAAGGAGCTCGCCGCCCAACCGGATTCGCCCGACTACGCCGCCGCGCTGCGCGAACTGTTCGCGCTCGAGGCGGCCACCATCGACGCGGTCAGCCAGCCCCGATGAGCGCCCCGGCGCAACCCGGCCGGGACACCGGCCCGATCCGGATCGGCGCGCGCCGCTCCCCGCTCGCGGTCGCGCAGGCCGAATGGGTCGCCGACCGGCTCCGGGCCCTCGGTGCCGAGGTCGAACTGGTCGGTATCGACACCCGCGGTGACGTGGACCGCCGGCACCTCACCGAGATCGGTGGGACCGGGGTGTTCGCCGTCGCCGTGCGGGAGGCGGTGCTGGCCGGTGAGGTCGATGTCGCCGTGCACTCGATGAAGGACCTGCCGACCGCGCCCGCGCCCGGGCTGGAGATCGCCGCGATACCCGAACGCGAGGACCCCCGCGACGTGCTCGTCGGGCAACGCCTGGCCACCCTCACCGACGGCATGGTGATCGGCACCGGTTCACCGCGCCGCGCGGCCCAGCTGCAGGCGTACGCCCGCGAGCGCGGGCTGCAGCTGGAGTTCCGGCCGATCCGCGGCAACGTCGGTACCCGGTTGGCGCTGGTCGAACACGGTGAGGTCGATGCCACCGTGCTCGCTGCCGCCGGGTTGCGCCGGCTCGGGTTGCTCGACGCGCTGCCCAGCCACGAGATCCTCGACCCGGAGGTGCTCGCCCCGGCCGCCGCCCAGGGTGCGCTGGCGATCGAGATCGCCCGGGCCGCCCGCCCCGGCGTACCCGAACTGATCGCCCGGCTCGACGACCCGGCCACCCGGGCCGCCGTCACCGCCGAACGGGAGTTCCTCCGCACCCTGGAAGCGGGTTGCCTGGCGCCGGTCGGGGTATTGGCACGAACAGCCAACGAGACGGGCGGGTCAACCGATTTGACTCTCGCCGCAGTTATTGGGAGAACCTTCTTGAGCACTTCCGCCCAGGCCGGGTCCGATGACGCGCCCCCAGTGCGCATCGCCGGTTCGGCCGCGGTGGAACAGGGTGCCGAACTCGGCCGGGAACTGGCCGGGCAGGCACTCGCGCGCTTGGGTTGAATCGTTGGGTTTTGAGTCGGGCCACGAGACAGATCGCGAGTGATCACGTTGAGCACAGCTGGGGTTCGCAAGAGGTCAGCCAGGACCGGTACCGACGGGCGCGCGGCGGCCGCCGAGGCACCGCCCGCCCCGGTGGCGCGCGGGCGGGTGATCTTCGTCGGCTCCGGGCCCGGTGACCCCGACCTGCTCACCCTCGGCGCGGTGGCGGCGATCGCCGAGGCCAGCGCGGTGCTGCTGGATTCGGAGATCATGGAGCAGCTCTTCGAACACCCCTCGGTCCAGGTCGGCGAGGACGTGCCGGTGACCGTGCTGCCGCACCAGCCCTCGGGCAAGTCGCTGCCGCCCTCGCAGCGCGCCAAGCAGGTCCTCAAGCTCGCCGCCGGTGGCGGCCGGGTGGTCCGGCTGGTCGCCGGTGACCCGTTCCTGGACGGGCAGGTCGCCGACGAGGCCGCCGCCTGCGTCCGCGGCGGCATCGACTTCGAGGTGGTGCCCGGGGTGTCGGCGATGACCGCCGTCCCCGAGTACGCCGGCATCGCGCTGAACAACGCCGGCGGCACCCACTTCGTCTCCACCGGCGACCGGGTCGCCAAGGCCCAGTCCGCGCAGTGGGCGGCCAGCGGCACCCTGGTGGTCTCCACCCAGGCCGGCCTGCTCGCCGATGTCGCCGCCGCGGTGCTGGCCACCGGGCGGGCCGAGCAGGAGGGCTGCCTGATCACCTACTACGGCGGTTCCACCGAACAGCGCACCGTCGCCTGCACCCTGGCCCAACTGGCCGACACCGTCACCGAGGGCGAGCTCCGCCAGCTCGACACCGAGGAACCGGTGCACCTGATGGTCGGGCCCGCGGTGGAACTGCGCGAGGACCTGTCCTGGTATGAGACCAAGCCGCTGTTCGGCTGGCGGGTGCTGGTGCCCCGGACCAAGGACCAGGCCGGCCCGATGACCAACCGGCTGCGTTCCTACGGCGCGCACAGCGAGGAGGTGCCGACCATCTCGGTCGAGCCGCCGCGCAGCCCGCAGCAGATGGAGAAGGCGGTCCGCGGCCTGGTCGAGGGCCGGTACGAGTGGGTCGCGTTCACCTCGGTGAACGCGGTCAAGGCGGTCCGTGAACGGCTCGAGGAATACGGCCTGGACGCCCGCGCGCTGTCCGGGCTGAAGGTCGCCGCGGTCGGCAAGGTGACCGCCGCGTCGCTGCGCAGCTGGGGCATCGAACCCGACCTGGTCCCCACCGGGGAGCAGTCGGCGGCCGGGCTGGCCGCCGAGTGGCCGCCCTACGACGAGCTGCTGGACCCGATCAACCGGGTCTTCCTGCCGCGCGCCGACATCGCCACCGAGACCCTGTCCGCCGGCCTGGCCAAGCTGGGCTGGGAGGTCGAGGACGTCACCGCCTACCGCACCGTTCGGGCCGCCCCGCCGCCCGCCGAGGTCCGCGAGTCGATCAAGACCGGCCGCTTCGACGCGGTGGTGTTCACCTCCTCCTCGACGGTCCGCAACCTGGTCGGCATCGCCGGCAAGCCGCACGCCAGCACGGTGATCGCGGTGATCGGCCCGGCCACCGCACGGACCTGCGAGGAGCACGGACTGCGCGTCGATGTGATGGCCGCCAACCCCGGTGCGCTGGAGCTGGCCGACGGGCTGGCCAACTTCGCCGCCGAGCGCCGGGACGCATTGACCGCGGCGGGGGAGACCGTCACCAAGCCCTCGGACCGGCGTACCAGCGGCCGGCGTCGATGACCGACTTCTCACCCGCACCGTTCCCCGGGGCGCCGTTCCCGACCAGCCGTCCCCGGCGGCTGCGCAGTTCGCCGGTGCTGCGGGCGATGGTCGCCGAGACCGCCGTCGAACCGCGCCGGCTGATCCTGCCCGCCTTCGTCGCCGAGGGGTTGACCGAGCCGAAGCCGATCACCTCGATGCCCGGGGTGGTCCAGCACAGCCTCGATTCGCTGCGCCGCACCGCCGCGGAGTGCGCCGAGGCCGGACTCGCCGGGATCATGCTGTTCGGATTGCCTGAGCACAAGGACGCCACCGGCTCCCAGGCCCTCGCCCCCGACGGCATCCTCAATGTCGCGCTGCGCGCGGTCCGCGAGGAGGTCGGTGACGACCTGCTGGTGATGAGCGATGTCTGCCTGGACGAGTTCACCGACCACGGCCACTGCGGCGTCCTCACCGCCGACGGCGTCGTCGACAACGACGCGACCCTGCAGGCGTACGCCGAGATGGCCGTGCTGCACGCCGAGGCGGGCGCCCACGTGGTCGGCCCGAGCGGCATGATGGACGGTCAGGTCGGCGTGATCCGCGAGGCGCTGGATGCGGCCGGACATGCCGAGACGGTGATCATGGCGTACGCCGCGAAGTACGCCTCGGCGTTCTATGGCCCGTTCCGGGAGGCGGTGAACTCCTCCCTGGTCGGCGACCGGCGCACCTATCAGCAGGACCCGGCGAACACCCGCGACGCGCTCCGCGAGATCGCGCTCGACGTGGCCGAGGGTGCCGACATCATCATGGTCAAGCCCGCGCTGGCCTACCTCGATGTGATCGCCGCGGCCCGCGCCCACACCGACCTGCCGGTGGCGGCGTACAACATCTCCGGCGAGTACGCGATGGTCGAGGCCGCCGCCGCGAACGGCTGGCTGGACCGGGAGCGGACCATCGACGAGACACTCACCTCGATCCGCCGCGCCGGTGCCGACATCGTGCTCACCTACTGGGCGCTGGAGGTCGCGCGGCGCGCGATGTGACCTGTGCCACCTGTTGGCACGAGGGCTGGCGATGGGCAGTTGTGAAGGTTAGCCTTACCTGCATGATCGTCTGTCACTGTGAGGTGGTGAGCGACCGCGATGTGGCGGCCGCCTGTCATCGCGGTGCCCAGACGGTGGAGCGGGTCGGCATGATGACCGACGCCGGAACGGGGTGCGGCAACTGCCACGACTCCATCCGGGCCATCCTCGAGCGCTATTGTGAGGGCAAAGACCCCCGCAGCCTCGAGGAGAAACATGAAGCCGCGTAGCCCACGTGTAGTCGAACTGCTGAACGACGCGCTCACCACCGAACTGACCGTCATCAACTCCTACTTCCTCACCGCGCGGGTGCTCGACAACCGCGGCCTGGGGCATCTCGGCAAGGTCTTCTACGAGTTGTCCATCGGCGAGATGAAGGATGCCGACGACCTGATCCAGCGGATCCTGTTCTTCGACGGCCACCCCAACCTGCAGAAGCTGAAGCCGCTGCAGGTCGGCGAGGAGGCCCGCGAGATGTTGGAGCTGGCCCGGGACTCGGAGTACGCCGCGGTGGCCCAGTTCAACGACGCGGCCAAGGAGTGCCACGAGCTCGGCGACCACGCCACCGCCGCCATCTTCGAGGAGATGGCGCGCGATGAGGAGGAGCACGCCGACTTCTTCGAGGGCCAGCTCGACGCCATCGATCGCGTCGGCGTCGAGAACTACCTCGCCCAGCAGGTACCGGTCGGCGAGGCCCCCGGCAGCTGAGCGCCCGCGCTCATCGAGTAGGCCGCTTGCGGCCGTGTCCCCACGCTCGTCGAGTAGGCCGCCTGCGGCCGTGTCGAGATGAGCCGCACTCAGCCCGTCCGAAGCACTCGGCGAACTCACCCGGTGAATCGGACGGGTCCGCGGCGTCAGCCTTGAGAATCGTCCGATTCACGAGCTGACCATGCTGTGCGATTCCGACGCTGCCGCCGACAACAACAACCCGTCCTCCCTGGCGGCCGGTTCCCACTCCGCGGCTCAACTCTCACTCAGCGGACCGCATGCAGGCCGCGAAGTGAGAGTTGAGCCGCGAAGTGGGGCGAGGTCGGGTCGGAGCACCCGGCTCCCGGTTGAAAATGGGAGTATCGAGATGACCCCCGGCCACCGCTCACCGGGGATCACGCGGCCAATGCGCGTACCGCCCGGGCGATCGTCTCCCGGCTGAGGGGCGCGTCGTGCACGGCGGCGTACGCCAGGCAGCCGCCCAGCTGGACGACGATCGCCACCGCCTGCTCCCGATCCCGATAGAGCGCGATCGCGTCGGTCAGCCGGTCCGACCAGCGCCGGGCGAGGGTACGCATCCGCACATCGTCGGCCAGGGTCGGCCCCGCGATGTCGGCCCGTACCCGCCGGGCGTCATGGAGGATTCCGAGGGTCAGTTCGCCCACGCAGTCCGCCAGGTCTCCGTGCGTCGACAAGTCCGCCTCGAACAGGTCGAGGCGCGCCTCGACCCGGGCATCGAGGAATGCCGTCGCGTCCCGTTGCTGCCGGTCCTGGTGGCCGCATGGTCCGGTCCGAGTTTCTCTGGTCATGTCTCCCCCTGGACTGGCTGCTCCGGTCTAAAGTTACTTCACTATATAGTGTACTAAACTGTTTGGTGAGTGACGACGAATGGGAGTTTGTGATGACCGAAGCGACGGAATTGCCCCTGGAGATGCGGCGCCGCGACGGGCTGAACCCGGTCGACGAACTGGGCCGGGCCCGAGATGGGCAGGGTGTACTGCGGCAGGTGGGCCCGTTCGGGGAGCCGGCCTATCTGATCCTGCGGCACGAGGACGTGCGGGAGGTGTTGGCCGATGCGACCCGGTTCAGCAGCGTGATCACCGCATTTCCCGACGCCGAGGGGCTGACCGCGGAGGAGAACGCCAGGCGGCGGGCCGGGAGCTTCATCACCTTCGACCCGCCGGAACACACCCGGTTGCGTCGGATGCTGACCCCGGAGTTCACCGGTCGCCGGATGCGCCGGCTGGAGCCGCGGATCACCGAGATCGTCGAGTCCGCGCTGGACGATCTGGAGCACGCGGGCCGACCGGCCGACCTGATCCGGCACTTCGCGCTGCCGGTGCCCTCGCTGGTGATCTGCGAACTGCTCGGGGTTCCGTATGCCGACCGGGACGCATTCCAGGACCGGACCGCGCGGATGCTGGACGTCTCGGCAACCGCCACCGAACGCAATGCCGCGCTGCAGGAGGACCGGGACTATCTCACCGGCCTGGTCGCCCGGGCGCAGGCCGATCCCGGTGAGGACCTGCTGGGCATGCTGGTCCGCGAGCACGGAGACGACCTGTCCACCGATGAGCTGATCGGCATCGCCAGTCTGATGCTGATCGCCGGCCATGAGACCACCGCGAACATGCTGGGCCTGTCGGTGTTGGCCCTGTTGCGCCACCCGGACCAGTTGGCGACGGTCCGTGACGACCCGGACGCGGTCGGGCCGGCGGTCGAGGAATTGCTGCGCTGGTTGGCGATCGTGCCGACGCTGTTCCGGGTCACCACCACCGACGTGGAGATCGCCGGGCACGCCATCCCGGCCGGCTCGCTGGTCGCGCCGTCGCCGCTGGCGGCCAACCGCGACCCCGCCCTGGTGGCGAACCCGGAGGTGCTGGACATCTCCCGGGGCGCCCCGGGTCACGTCGCCTTCGGCCACGGTCTGCACCACTGCATCGGCGCACCACTGGGCCGGCTGGAGATGCGGATCGCGCTCCGCGCCCTGCTGCGGCGGTTCCCACGGCTGGCACTCGCCGACCCCGAGCAACCCGGTGACTACCGGCTCTACAGCGCCTTCTACGGCCTGAACTCGCTCGAGGTGACCTGGTGATCGCGCCCCGCCGAGAGCCCCGGCCGCCTGTTGATCAGTCCTCCGAGGTGGTCGGTATCCATCAGACTCATCCGTCGTCTCCTTCTCTCAGGTCGGTTTCCCTCAGCGGCACCGCGGGGGTCGCCGGGCGTTCGGTCAGTGCGATCTCGATGTCACCGGTCTGACCGGTGTCGGCGGTGGCGGAATCACGGCGCACGGCACGCACCAGGGATACCGCGGCTGCACCGATCAGCCCCGGCACCGCCGCGGCGACGAAGTTGGCCTGGAACGGGAGCGCCAGGCCGAGCAGTGCGCCACCGAGAACGGGTCCGCCGATGGCGCCGATCCGTCCGATGCCGGCCGCCCAGCCGATGCCGGTCGAGCGGACATGGGCGGGATAGTGCTCCACGGCCAGGGCGTGGGTGATCGCGAGCGTGCCGATCGTGCAGGCGCCGGCGATGATCAGCAGCACCGACAGCAACATCCCGGGTGGTCGCAGGGCCAGGGATGCGAGCGAGGCGGCGGCGAGCAGGAACCAGATCGTGATCACCCGCCGGGTGCCGATCCGATCGGCCAGGTAGCCGGCGACCAGGGCCCCGATGATCCCGCCCACATTCAACATCACCAGGTTCATCAGACCCGATGCCAACGGGTAGCCGGCGGCGGTCATCAGCGAGGGCAGCCAGGTGTTGAGCGCGTAGCTGAGCAGCATCGCCATCGCGAAGACCACCCAGAGCGACACCGTGCCGACGGTTCCGCCGACCCGCAGCAGCTCGACCACCGGCGCCCGGGACTGCCGGGTCCGCGCGTCGGCCGGCTCTGCCGGGCCGGGATCGGTGCCGGTGGATGCGGTGCCCGCGGAGACGGCGGCGGGGTCGAGCTCGGGGGCGAGCCCGCGTAACAGGCGATCGAGTTCGACCCGGCGCTCGGGCCGGCGGGAGAGGTACGCCGGGGATTCCGGGAGCCAGACGATCAGGAATGGCAGCAGTGCGATCGAGACGGTCCCGATCCAGAAGACGCTTCGCCAGCCGAGGGTGGGGATCGCCTGCAGCGCGACCAGTGCGGCGGCGATGCCACCGGCGGAGTAGCTGCTCGACACCAGGCAGACCATCAGGGCGCGGAAGCGCCGTGGCGCGAACTCGCCGACCAGTGCGGTGAAGTTGGCGACCAGTGCACCGAGGCAGATGCCGACCGCGGTCCGACTCAGGAACAGCGGCAGGAACCCCGGCGCGAGCGCGCAGGCAGCGGTGAACACCGAGGAACCGATCAGACATCCGATCAGCATCGGCCGACGGCCCCACCGGTCCGCCTGCGGGGCCAGGAGGAGCCCGCCGATCAGCATGCCGATCAGGGCTGCCGATCCGAGCCAACCGGCCTGCACGGGGGACAGCGACCAATCCCGCATCAGCGCGTTCACCACGGTGCCGTAGGAGACCATGTCGTATCCGTCGACGATCATCAGCAGTGTGCAGAGGATGATGACGCGCAGATGCAGGCGCCCTGGAGTGGCGTTGTCGACGACTTTGTCGACAGTGAGTGTGGACATGGTGGTTCCTTGGTTCTCGTGTCGAGCGGTAGTCGGTCAGGGGGTGGAGGGAGCGGTGGCCACCTCGATGAGGGTCGGGCCGTCGGCGGCCAATGCCGTCCGGAAGGCCGCCTCGAAGTCACCGACGGTGCCCACCGCGGAGGCGGTCAGGCCATAACCGCGGGCGAGCGCGACGAAGTCGATCCCCGGGACGTCGAGACCGGGGGCGTCGTCGATTCCGAGCACGTCGGCGAACCAGCGCAGCGCGCCGTAGCCACCGTTGTTCAGGACGACGAAGACCATCGGGAGGCGGCGCTGGGCGGCCGTCCACAGCGCGCTCGGGGTGTAGTTGACCGAGCCGTCGCCGACCACCGCGACCACCGGGCGGTCCGGTTGGCCGAGCTTGGCACCGACCGCGGCGGGCAGGCCGAAGCCGAGCCCGCCGGCCGACGGCCACAGGTAGCTGCGGGGCTGTCGCAGGTCCATCTGGGACCAGAACGCACTGTTGGTCGAGGTCGACTCGACCACCCAGCAGGTGTCCGCCGGGGCCGTGTCGCGGAGCACCGCGAAGGCGGCTTCGGGACTCAGCTTCCGCGTCTCGGGCGTTTCCGCGGGGACCTCGCCGACCGGCTGCCACTGCTCGCGACGCTCGTTCGGGCGGGGCCGCACCCGGTGGGCGATCGCGGCCAGCGCGGCCACCGGATCGCCCAGCTGGCTCTCCCCGAACGGGGCCCGCGCCGCCTCGTCGGGGTTGTCGGTGAGGTGCACCAGGTCGACGCCGTCGCTCAGGTACCGCCCGGGGGCGTACTGGTGGTACCGGAACAGCGGCGCGCCGGCGACCAGCACCAGGTCGTAGGGGGCGAGCGCCTCGGACACGCCGGAGATCGCGGCCGGCAGGACGCCCCGGAACTGGCCATGCCGGTTGGGGAACGGCATCCGGCTCGCCGACGGTGCGACCCAGACGTCGGCGTCCACGGCCTCCGCGAGCGCCCGGCTGGCGGCCCATCCCTCGGTGGTGTCGGTGCGGGCGCCGAGGACCAGCGCGAACCGCTCGGCCGCATCGATCCGGGCAGCGATGGCGGCCACGGTCTCCTCGGCCAGTCGCGGAGTGCCGGGCGCCACCCGCTGGGGCAACCGGGAGTCGTCCGCGGTGGCCTCGCGGTCCCAGTCGTCATAGGGGACCGACAGATAGGTCGGCCCGCCGGGCGCGGTGACCGCCCGCAGCACCGCCTCGCTGACCGCGCGCGGGACGTCCTCGGCGCAGGCCGGCTCGTAACTCCAGCGGGTCAACGGCCTGGTCAGCTGGGTGGAGTCCAGATTCGCCAGCATGACGTCCAGCCCGATCGTGCCGCGCACCTGCTGGCCGGCGATCAGCACCAGCGGGCTGCCGGACTGGGCGGCGTTCGTCAACGCTCCCATGGCGTTCCCGGTGCCCGAGGCCGCGTGCAGGTTGACCACCACCGGCTCGTCGGTGACCTGTGCGTACCCGTCTGCCATCCCGAGCGCCGCGCCCTCGTGCAGGGCGAGCACATAGTCGAGTCGGTCCGGCAGGCCGGTCAGGAACGGCAGCTCGTTGGAGCCCGGATTGCCGAAGATGGTGCGCACGCCCCGGGCGAGCAGCAGATCATGGGTGATTTCGCGGACGGTCTTCACGACGTTCCCTCGCTCTCGCGTCGCCTCGGTGCGACGTCGGTGCCGGAACGCTAACCGGTGGTCCATCACATGCACCAGCGATGAATGGCTATTCAGACATAGATGCTGTCTATATGTGCCGGTAGGATCCGCTCGTGCCCGAGGCCACCGCCGACCTGAATCTGATCCGGGTCTTCTGCGCGATCTACGAGTCGCGCAGCGTGACCGGCGCGGCCCGGCGGCTGGGGATCTCCCAGCCCAGCGTGAGCCACGCCCTGCAGCGCCTGCGGACGGCGTACCGGGATTCGATGTTCGTCCGCTCCGGACGGGGTGTGGTCGCCACTCCGCGGGCCCGTGAGCTCTATCCGGGCCTCCGGGCCGGGCTGGACCAGTTGGAAGCCACGCTGTCGACGATCGATGCGGTGGATCCGGTTGTCGCTCCGATGCGGTTACGGCTGTGGCTCACCGATCTGGGGGAGCGGGCGTTCCTGCCGATCATCATCCCGGCGCTGCGGGACCGGGCCCCGCAGGCGCTGCTGGAGATCCGGCCGCTGGTCGTCGCGCGGGTGGAGAGCGCACTGCATCGGGGCGAGGTGGACGGTGTGATCTGTTCCCAGCGGCTGGAGCTGCCCGGGGTGCAGCGCAGCCCGCTGCTGCTCGATGACTACGTGGTGCTCGCCGCCGCCGACCATCCGCGCATCGGTGAGACGCTCAGCGCTGCGGAGTTCGCCGCCGAACCGCACA
The DNA here is from genome assembly GCF_004362375.1 of Enemella evansiae. NCBI lineage: Bacteria > Bacillati > Actinomycetota > Actinomycetes > Propionibacteriales > Propionibacteriaceae > Enemella > Enemella evansiae. Next base: position 89,118 of record NZ_SNXA01000015.1, on the reverse strand, counting down.
TCGGCCTGGCCTCCGAGGTCGGTCATGCCGCGCCGACCGCGATCGCCGAAGCGCGGTTCCCGCAGTTGCGGACCGTGCTGCACGTGCCGCGGATCGGGGGGATACCCGACGTGGTGCGCCATACCGACTGTCTGGCGGTCGTTCCCCGGTTCCTGGCCGAACTGGAACGACGTCGCGGCGGATTGAAGGTGCTGGCGCACCCGCTGCAGGTGCCGCACGCCGAGACGGCGCTCTATCACCACGACCGTTCGAGGCAGACGGCGGCGCAACGATGGCTGACCGATCTGATCCTCGAGACCTGCCGCGCACCGGCATTCGGCGGCGGCGCGGAACCCTCCCCTCGGATGTGACCGGAACCGCAGTCCCTCGAATCGTGAACGGCGGTCGGGCGCAACTAGAATGCCCGGGTGCAGACCACCCGATCCGCTGAACTGTTCGAACGCGCCCAGCAGGTCATCCCGGGAGGGGTGAACTCGCCGGTCCGGGCGTTCCAGTCGGTCGGCGGTACGCCGCGGTTCATCCAGCGCGCGTCGGGTCCCCACCTCTACGACGCCGACGGCAACGACTACGTCGACCTGGTCTGCTCCTGGGGGCCGATGCTGCTCGGCCACGCGCACCCGTCGGTGCTCTCCGCGGTCGGCAAGGTGGTCGTCGACGGCACCTCCTTCGGCGCCCCCACCGAGGCCGAGGTCGAGCTCGCCGAGGCGATCATCGAGCGGACCCCGGTCGAGGAGGTACGCCTGGTCAGCTCCGGTACCGAGGCGACGATGAGCGTGCTCCGGCTGGCCCGCGGGGTCACCGGCCGGGACAAGATCGTCAAGTTCGCCGGCTGCTACCACGGCCACGTCGACTCGCTGCTGGTCGCCGCCGGCTCCGGTGCCGCCACCCTCGGCCTGCCCGGCAGCCCCGGGGTGACCGCGGCGACCACCGCCGACACCCTGGTCTGCGAATACAACGACCGCGACGCGGTCCGCCAGCTGTTCGCCGAGTACGGCGACCAGATCGCCTGCGTGATCACCGAGGCCGCGGCCGGCAACATGGGCGTCGTCCCGCCCGGGGTGGACGCGGTCGACGGCACCAACTTCAACGAGTTCCTACGCGACATCTGCCACGCCAACGGCGCGCTGTTCATCAGCGACGAGGTGATGACCGGTTTCCGGGTCTCCCCGTCCGGCCAGTTCGGCATCGACGGCGTACGCCCGGATCTGATGACCTTCGGCAAGGTGATGGGCGGTGGCTTCCCGGCCGCGGCCTTCGGCGGTTCCCGCGAGCTGATGCAGCGACTCGCTCCGGCCGGTGACGTCTACCAGGCCGGCACCCTGTCCGGGAACCCGGTCGCGGTCGCCGCCGGGTTGACCACGCTGCGGCTCGCCACCGACGACGTCTACGCCCACATCGGCGAGACCTCCGCCCGGCTCCGCGAGGAGGTCACCAAGGCGCTCTCGGTCTTCGGCGTACCGCATGTCATCCAGAACGCCGGCAGCCTGTTCTCGGTCTTCTTCACCCCCGACGACACCGTCACCGCCGTCCCCGACTACGCCACCGCCAAGACCCAGCGCACCGACCGCTTCGCCGCCTTCTTCCACGCCATGCTGGACGCCGGGGTCTACCTGCCGCCGAGCGCCTATGAGGGCTGGTTCCTCTCCAGCACCCATGACGATGCGGCGCTCGCACGTATCGTTGACGCACTGCCCAGGGCGGCCGCCGCGGCCGCTCGCGTCTGACCATCGATCACCGACAACCGGCCGAGACCCCAGGAGCCACGCACCATGTCCAAGGCAATCGTCCACCTGCTGCGCCACGGCCAGGTCGACAACCCCGACGGCGTGCTCTACGAGCGGTTGCCCGGCTACCACCTCTCCGACATCGGCCGGCAGATGGCCCAGCGGCTGGCCGAGCACACCGCCGGCTTCGACCTGGTGCACCTGCGCGTCTCCCCGCTGGAGCGGGCCCGGGAGACCCTGGCCCCGATCGCCGAGCAGCACCAGCTGGAACCGGTGATCGACGAACGGGTGATCGAGGCCGGCAACTCGCTGGCCGGGCGGGTGTTCACCGGCAAGCTGACCCAGCTGCTGCAGCCGGCCGTGCTGCGCCGGCTCTACAACCCGCTGCGCCCCAGCTGGGGTGAGGCGTACAAGCACATCGTGCCGCGGATGCGGGCCGCGATCGCCGACGCGGCCGCTGCTGCCGAGGGCCACGAGGCGCTGATCGTCTCGCACCAGCTGCCGATCTGGATGGCCCGCCTGGACGCCGAGGGCCGCCCGCTCGTGCACGACCCGCGCAAGCGGCAGTGCAGCCTGGCCAGCCTGACCTCGTTCACCGTGATCGACGGCCGGGTCGCCCGGGTCGACTACGCCGAGCCGGCGATCGACCTGGTACCGGCCAAGAACAAGAACCCCAAGAAGTTCGTCGCCGGAGCCTGATGTCCGCCACCGACTCCCCGTTCAGCCGCCGCGCCTTCGGCGGCCTCCTGGCCACCGCCGGCGCATTGCTGATCACCGGCTGCAGCAGCTCGGTGAGCGGCGGCGGGGGCACCGGCTTCGTCGCCGGCAGCACCGGCCTCACCCGGGTCCCGCCCGATCAGCGCAAACCCGCCCCGCAGGCCAGCGGCACCGGGTTGAACGGGGAGCAGCTGACCACCTCCCATCCCGGCAAGGTCGTGGTGATCAACGTCTGGGGTTCCTGGTGTGCGCCCTGCCGCAAGGAGGCGCCCGACCTGGTCGCCGCCCACCAGCAGACCAAGGACACCGCGGTCTTCATCGGCATCGACACCCGCGACCCCGACCCGGCACCCGCGCAGGCATTCGTCCGCAACTTCGGGGTCACCTATCCCTCGATCTACGACCCCGAGGGCCGCACCCTGCTGCAGTTCTCCGGGGAGCTGCCGCCCTCGGGCATCCCGAGCACCCTGGTCATCGACCCGCAGGGCCGGGTCGCCGCCCGGGTGATCGGCACCGTCGACACCACCACCCTGGTCGGGCTGGTCAACGACACCGCCGCCGGGAAGTGACCGGGACCGTGCTCATGCTCGACATCGGCAGCTGGGCGGCCAACGCGGTCGGCGGGACGCTGCTGCTGGCGATCCCGGTCGCCGCCCTGGCCGGGCTGGTGTCGTTCTTCTCACCCTGCGTCCTGCCGCTGCTGCCCGGGTACCTGTCATACGCGACCGGGCTGAGCGCCGCCGACGTCATCGAGGAGCGCGGCAGCCGCCGCCGGATGCTGCTCGGCAGCCTCGGTTTCGTGCTCGGCTTCGCGCTCTTCTTCGTCGCCACCGGGGCCCTGCTCGGCGGCCTGGGATCGCTGCTGCTGACCTATTCCCGGCCGCTGATGATCGTGCTCGGGGTGCTGGCGATCCTGCTCGGGCTGATCTTCGCCGGGGTCGTGCCGCTGGGGCAGCGGGAGCTGCGGATCCATCGGATGCCGAAGGTCGGGGTCGCCTTCTCCCCGGTGCTCGGGCTGCTGTTCGGGCTCGGTTGGACGCCCTGCATCGGCCCGACCCTGTCGGTGGTGCTCACCCTGGCGCTCAACGAGGGCTCGGCGACCCGCGGCGCACTGCTCTCGCTGGCGTACGCCCTGGGCCTCGGCATCCCCTTCGTGCTGGCCGCGGTCGCATTCACCCGGATGAAGCCGGTGGTCGCCTTCGTCCGCCGGCATCAGCGGGCGCTGCTGCGGCTCGGCGGGGCGATGATGGTGCTGGTCGGCATCCTGCTGCTCACCGGTTGGTGGGATGCGCTGATGGGTGTGGTCCGGCAGTGGGCGCTGAACTTCGGGACCGTGATCTGAGTGGGAGGAAATCGAGTGGCAGAACGCGAAGCGGGGACCCTGACCCCGCTGGAGTTCCTGCGGTTCTGCTGGAACCAGTTGACCTCGATGCGGACCGCGCTGACCCTGCTCTTCGTCGGCGCGCTCGCGGCGATCCCCGGTGGCCTGCTGCCGCAGCGGCCCACCTCGCCGCTGAAGGTGAAGGCCTACCTCGCCGAGAATCCGCAGGTCGGCGCGATCTATGACAAGCTCGGCTTCTTCGACGCCTACACCTCGCCCTGGTTCTCGGCGATCTATCTGCTGCTGCTGGTCTCGCTGGTCGGCTGCATCATTCCGCGGATCATCACCTACGCCAAGGGCGTACGCGCCCAGCCGGTGGTCACCCCGCGGAACCTGACCCGGTTGCCCGCCTCGACCACCGTCACCGCGGCCGCCGACCCCCTGGACCGGGCCGAGGAATTCCTGCGCAGCAAGAAATTCCGGGTTCGCCGCGATGACGCCGACGGCAGCATCTCCGCCGAACGCGGTTATCTGCGCGAGTTCGGCAACCTGGTCTTCCACACCTCGCTGGTCTTCGTGCTGCTCGGCATCGCCATCGGGGTGCTGTTCGGCTATCGCGGCACCTCGACGGTGCTGGTCGGCAGCGGCTTCTCCAACAACCTCAGCCAGTACGACGACATCCGCTCCGGGGCGGCGTTCACCGACCAGGACCTGCCGCCCTTCTCGGTGCTGATCGACGACTTCCGGGTGCTGTTCGAGACCGGCCCGGTGAACACCGGCCAGCCGACCGAGTTCACCGCCAAGGTGCGGGTCGTCGACAGCCCGAATGCCACCCCGCGGGACGCGGTGATCCAGGTCAACCGGCCGCTCGATGTCCGCGGTGCGGAGGTGCACCTGCTCGGACACGGGTACGCCCCCAAGGTCACCGTGCGCGACGGGCAGGGCAATGTGGCCTGGTCCGGGCCGGTGATCTTCCTGCCCCAGGACGGCATGTTCAACTCCCAGGGCGTGGTGAAGGCCCCCGACGCCCGCCCCGAGCGGCTCGCCTTCGAGGGCTGGTTCGTGCCGACCGCGCCGGTCGACTCGGCGGCGCCGCGCTCGCTGTTCCCCGACACCTACAACCCCGCGCTCTATCTGAACGCCTGGGTCGGCCCGCCGCGCGCCGAGGACGGCGTACCCGAGAACGTCTACTCCCTCGACAAGACCGGGATGACCCAGCTCAAGCAGGCGAACGGCGATCTGCTGCGGGAGCGGTTGAAGCCGGGGGAGACCTGGACGCTGCCCGAGGGGCAGGGCTCGATCAGCTTCGACGGCTACCAGCGCTGGGTGACCCTGCAGGTCTCCAGCACCCCCGGGATGCCGCTGACGCTCGGCTCGGTGATGATCGGCGTCGCCGGATTGTGCCTGTCGCTGTTCATCCGGCCCCGGCGGCTCTGGGTCCGGGTACGCCCGGACGGGACCGCCGATGTGGCCGGCCTGGACCGGGCCGACGCCCGGACCGGGCTGGAGGACGACGTCCTCGCACTGGCCGATGCGGTCGAAGACGACAAGACGGATTAGATTGGCGGCTGGGAGGACGCAATGGACTACAGCAACTACTCGATGCTGGCGATGGTCACCGCGGCGGTGGTCTACCTGCTGGCGGTGTTCGCACATGCCGCGGAGTGGGCCTCGGCCAAGAACGCGAGTGCCCCGGTGGTACGCCGCCGGCGGCTCCGCGACCGGACCCTGGTCACCGCCGGTGCCGGCGCCGAGGCGGGAGCCGACCCGGACACCGGGAGCGCGGACACCACCGCGACGACCGATGGCCCCGATGGCCCGGTGGTCAACGGGGAGACCGACAAGGACCGGTTGCGGACCGACAAGTTCGGCCGGATCGGTATCGCGCTCACCGTCGTCGCGCTGATCTGCAATGTGGTCGGTGTGGTGTTCCGCGGGCTGGCGGCCGACCGGTTGCCGTGGGGCAACATGTACGAGTTCAGCACCACCTCGATGATCTTCGCGGTGACGGCCTACCTGGTCGCGGCGATGCGCTTCGACATGCGCTGGCTGGGACTGCCGGTGACGATGTTCGCCACCATCGCGCTCGGCCTGGCGGTCACCGTCTTCTACGTCGACATCGGTCCGCTGCAGCCCTCGCTGCACTCGGTCTGGTTTGCCTTCCACATCCTCGCTGCGACCATCGCCGGGGCCGCGTTCACCGTCGGCGGGGTCGCCTCGGTGCTCTATCTGATCCGTTCCCGCGCCGAGCAGCGCAATGAGGTGATCCGCGGTTACCTGGCCAAGCTGCCGTCCGCGGAGAAGATCGACCGGGTGGCGTACGGGCTCGTCGCCTTCGCCTTCCCGCTGTTCACCTTCGTGATCTGCGCCGGTGCGATCTGGGCCCAATACGCCTGGGGTCGCTACTGGGGTTGGGATCCGAAGGAGACCTGGTCGCTGGTCACCTGGGTGATCTACGCCTGCTACCTGCACGCTCGCTCGACCGCCGGCTGGAAGGGCAAGCGGGCCGCGATCATCGCCCTGATCGGGATGGCCTCGTTCTGGTGGAACTTCGTCGGCATCAACCTGTTGGTCTCCGGCCTGCACTCGTACGCGAAGTGAGTCCAGCGCCCCACGAGGGCGAGAGGCGGACCGGCCACCCGGGCATCCGGGTCACGTTGATCCTGGCCCTGCTGTCGATGTTCGGGCCGTTCACCACCGACACGATCTTCCCCGCGTTCCAGGGCATGGGTGCGGAGTTCCGGGTGGACGCGGCCGCCATGCAACAGGTCACCAGCGTCTACATGCTGGCGTTCGCGGTGATGAGCCTGTTCCACGGGCCGCTGTCGGACGCGCTCGGTCGGCGGCCGGTGATCATCGCCTCGACCGCGATCTTCACCCTGGCCTCGGTCGGCTGCGCACTGGCGCCGAATCTGCCGGTACTGCTGCTCTTCCGGGTGATCCAGGGCCTCTGCGCCGGCGGCGGCACCATCGTCGCCCGGGCGGTGATCCCGGACCTGCTGACCGGACCCGCGGCGCAGCGCGCGATGGGCCAGGTGCAGATGATCTTCGGGCTGGCGCCGGCGATCGCGCCGATCATGGGTGGCTGGCTGCTCAAGCTGGGCGACTGGCCGGTGATCTTCTGGTTCCTGGCCGGGTACGGGTTGGTCTGCATGCTCTGTGCGATCAGCCTGCCCGAATCCCATCCGCGGGAGCGGCGTACGCCCCTGCATCCGGGCAAGGTGCTGGGCTCGCTCGGCGGGGTGCTCGGCAGCCTCACCTTCCTGCGGATGGCGCTCGCCTCCGCCCTGGGCTTCGGCGGCATGTTCACCTACATCGGCGGGGCGCCGCTGTTCGTGGTGGAACTGCTCGGCAAGGGGGAGCGGGACTTCTGGATCCTGTTCGTCCCGCTGATCGCCGGCATCATCACCGGGTCCTGGACGTCGGGCCGGCTGGCGGCGCGGTTGATCCGGGATCGGGTGGTCAGCCTCGGTTTCGGGGTCGCACTGCTCGGCGGGCTGATCAACGTGAGCCTGGCCGCCCTGCAGGCGCCGGCGCTGCCGTTCGCGGTGCTGCCGCTGGCGCTGCTCTCGTTCGGGATGATGGTGCAGCTACCGGCGAACCAGCTGCGGATGATGGAGTTCTTCCCGCGGCAGCGCGGGGCGGTCGCCTCCGGGGTCGGCTTCCTGCAGCTGCTGATCGGTGCCGCGATCACCGCCCTGCTGGTGCCGCGGATCACCGGCTCGCTGCTGCAGTTCGCGACCGGTTCGCTGGTCCTGGTCTGCCTGGGTGCCCTGTTCTGGGGCTGGCACCTGCTCGCTCAGCGCTTGCGCGGGGTGGCGTAGCGCCGAGCCATCGGCAGCACGAACCGGATCGGCAGCACCTTGGAGAGCTTGGCGGTGACGGTGTTGACGTTGCCGTCCACGACGCTCGGCTGGTTGCGGTAGAGCGCGCGGAAGGTGGACTGCACGACCTGTTCCGGGCTGCGCCGCCAGGTCATCGCCTCCGGTTCACCGGTATTGACGAAGAAATCGGTGTCGGTCGGCCCGGGGCAGACCGCGATCACCCGGACCCCGGTGCCCATCGTCTCCGACCAGAGCGCCTGGGACAGGCTGAGCACATAGGACTTGGTGGCGGCGTACACCGCCATCGACGGGATCGGCTGGTACGCCGCAGCGCTCGCGACGTTGACCACCGCGCCGTAGCCGCGTTCGACCATGCCGGGCAGCAGGTGCCGGGCCAGCTCGGTGACCGCGACGCAGTTGAGCTCGACCTCGGCGCTGACCCGCTCCGCGGGCAGGGTGACGAAGTCGCCGGCGGTGCCGTGGCCGGCGTTGTTGATCAGGATGTCGATCGGGGTGTCGAGGTCGTCGAGGCGCTGCCGCAGCTCGGCGCGGGAGGCCGGATCGGACAGGTCGGCCGGGATCACCGTCACCTGCCGCCCGTGCCGTTCCCGGATCCGTTCGGCGTTCTCGGCCAGCGCCTCCGCGCGGCGCGCGGTGAGCACCAGATCGACGCCGCTGCGGGCCAGGAAGTCGGCGAAATGGGCACCGAGGCCCGAGGAGGCACCGGTCACCAGGGCGGTGCCGTGCAGGGGGAACGTGGGACCGTTCGAGACGCTCATGCCGGCCAGCCTAGTGGTCCTATTCTTGGCGCCATGCCGACCTATGCAGTGCACTACCTCTACTCCGATGACACCGACAAGCGGATGCAGGTCCGCCCGGACCACCGCGACTACCTGGCCAAGCAGGACGGCCTGCTCGCCGGCGGTGCGTACCCCCCGAGCGAAGAACCGCCGGCCGGCCTGCTGATCTTCCGCGGTGAATCCCGGGAGGCCGTCGCCGCGATCCTCGCGGAGGACCCCTACCAGACGAACGGTCTGGTCAAGGAGGTCCGGATCGTCGAGTGGCGCCCGGTCCTCGGCTCCGCCATCGACCACCTGAACTAGTCCGGACGCGAGCGCGCACCCACCTGCTCGCCCCCTGTCAGAATCTGCGGCTCGATCACGACCCGGCCCCGAATCGGCCGGGATTCGTGATCGAGCCGCAAGTTCTGGCAGCCGCTGGTCACCGCCGTGCGGTGAGGATCGGTCGGAGCCAGCGCAGCAGGTCCTTCTCGATCTGGGCCCAGGTGATCCGCAGGACCACCCAGCCGGCTGTCTGCAGATCATTCGTCTTGGCGCGGTCCCGGGTGAAGGCGGTGAAACTCTGGTGGAACTCCCAGCCGTCGACCTCGACCGCGATCCGCTCCGCGGGAAAGACCAGGTCGACGACATGGCGTCGGCCACCCGCGCGAACCGACACGTTGGTCTGCCAACCGGTGATGCCCGCATCCCGCAACAGGCGGTGCACCTTCCGCTCGGCCTCGGACCACGGACGATCGCTGGACTCCCGCAGGATGGCTCGCCGCAGCCGATTCCCGCGACGGCCCGGCATCGAATCCAGCGCCGCCCACATCGCGCGGAGGTTCTGCGAACCGCCTTCACCACCGACCACCCGCAACACGTCATCGACCACTTCACCCCCGAGATCGGGGATCAGATCGACCGCGGTGTATTCCGGACTGCTGAACCGGACCATCCCGTTCTCCTGCTGGAACTCGGTCGGGACACGGCGTTCCACCGTGCGCAGGAAGTTGCTCGACAACCGGCGCGTACTCGCGACGATGAGCGGTTCCGAGGGCGGGAGATCGGGTCGCCAACCGAGCCAGCGCGCACCCAGCCCGAGGATCACCGCGGTCGGGTCCGCCGCCGCGATGGCCCGGCAGATCGCATCGGGGCTCACCTCCGTCGCGTGCACCCCTGGCAGGATCCTGGTCAGGGTGCCGTCCCGCATCCCCTTCCGCACCGAGCGCCGGTCATCCCGGCTGCGAATCACCCTCATATCTGCAACAGGCCCCGGATCTGGTGGGGATGTCATCACGCAGCTGCCAGAATCTGCGGCTCGATGCCCATCTGCCCCGATTCCCGACCCGATCTGCGATCGAGCCGCATTGTCCGGCGTCCCATCGCCCGGCGTACACCGAGTCCACAGCAGTGGCAGACTGGCGCCCATGGAGCTGCCCCACTTCGACCTGTGCGTGATCGGTTCGGGATCAGGGAATTCCCTGCTGGACGAGCGATTCAACAAATACAAGGTCGCCCTGGTCGACAAGGGGGTCGAGGGTCACTTCGGCGGTACCTGCCTGAATGTCGGCTGCATCCCGACCAAGATGTTCGTCCGGCCCGCGGATCTGGCGTACGCCTATGACGAGGCGACCCGGCTCGGCGTACGCCTCGAACCCGGCCAGGCCGACTGGGACGAGATCCGCGACCGGATCTTCGGCCGGATCGACGCGATCTCCAGCTCCGGGCGCGACTGGCGGATCCAGAACGAGAACATCACCCTGATCGAGGGCGAGGGGCGCTTCGTCGGCGACCACACCCTCGGCGTCGCCGGCGGCAAGTTGACCGCCGACCGGTTCGTGATCGCCGCCGGCTCCCGGCCGCATCTGCTGCAGGTCCCGGGCGCCGACGAGGTCACCGTGCACACCTCGGACACGATCATGCGGCTGGCGAAGCTGCCGCGCTCGATGGTGATCATCGGCGGCGGCTTCATCGCGGCCGAGTTCGCCCACATCTTCTCCTCCTTCGGGGTGAAGGTGACGGTGGTGAACCGCTCCGCCGCGCTGCTGCGCTACGAGGACTGGCAGGTGTCCCAGCGATTCACCGAACTGCTCTCCAAGCGCATCCCGGTACGCCTGAACCAGCAGCTGCTGCGCCTCGAGCCGGACGAGGGCGGGGTGCTGGTGGTGACCACCGACGCCGAGGGGATCGAATACGAGTACGGCGCCGAGGTGGTGCTGAACGCCACCGGCCGGATCCCCAACGGTGACCTGCTGAACCTGTCCGCCACCGGGGTCGCGATGAACGCCTTCGGCTATGTCGAGGTCGATGACCAGCAGCGCACCACCGCCGAGGGCATCTACGCACTCGGCGATGTCAGCTCGCCCTGGCAGCTCAAGCACGTCGCCAACCACGAGATGCGGGTCGTGCAGCACAACCTGCTGCACCCCGACGACCCGATCAGCACCAACCACGACGCGATCCCGCACGCGGTCTTCACCCACCCGCAGATCGCCTCGGTGGGCGCCACCGAACAGGAGCTGCAGGCCCAGGGCCGCGACTATGTGAAGTCGGTCCAGGACTACGGCGCGGTGGCCTATGGCTGGGCGATGGAGGACACCGAAGGCTTCTGCAAACTGCTCGCCTGCCCGCACACCGGTGTCCTGCTCGGTGCGCACCTGATCGGGGAGCAGGCCTCCACCCTGATCCAGCCGCTGATCCAGGCGATGAGCACCGGGCTGCGGGCGCGGGAGATGGCCCGCGGCCAGTACTGGATCCACCCCGCGCTGACCGAGGTGGTGGAGAACGCGCTGCTCGCGCTGCCGCTGGAGGGTTACGAGCGCGAACCCGACCCGGTCGACGAGTAGATCGCGCCCCCTATGGTGGGGCCCATGCGTCGCACCAGCCTGTTGCTCCTGCCCGCACTGTCGTTGACCCTGGTCGCCTGCGGTACGCCGCCGGCGGGCCAGTCCGCCGGCCAGCCGGCCGGCACCGCGCCCGCCCCCGGTGGTGCACCGGGCACCGGCAGCGGGACCGCGGCCACCCCGACCGCGGCGCCCAGCCCGACCGCCCGCCCGACCCCGGCCGTGCCGACCTGCACCGACGTGGCGGCGAAGCTGACCCAGCCCGAACAGGTCGGCCAGCTGTTCATGGTCGGCAAGGGCGCCACCTCACCGGTCGACGAGTCCTTCCGCAGCGTGCTGCGCGAGACCAACGCCGGCAGCGTGCTGCTGCTGGAGAACACCACCGCCGGGCGTACCGGGGTGAAGCGGCTCACCGACCAGGTCCGCGACGCCGCCGTCAAACCGCAGGGCGTCGGCCCGCTGCTGGCCGCCGACCAGGAGGGCGGCCTGGTGCAGCGGCTGAAGGGGGAGGGCTTCGAGACCATCCCCGCGGCCACCGAGCAGGCGAAACTCGGTGATGAGGAACTCCAGCAGCGGGTGAAGACCTGGGGTGAGGAACTGCGGCAGGCAGGCATCGACTACGACCTGGCGCCGGTCGCCGACACCGTGCCCACCTCGGTCGGCCGCGCCAACGAACCGGTCGGGGCGCTGCGCCGCGGCTACGGTGCCGACCCGAACCAGGTCGCCCCCAAGGCCAGCGCCTTCGTCAAGGGGATGGCCGAGGCCGAGGTGGCCACCAGCGTCAAGCACTTCCCCAACCTCGGCCGGGTACGCGGCAACACCGACCTGCAGAGCGGCGTCACCGACGACCAGACCACGCGTACCGACCCCGCCCTGAAACCGTTCCGGGACGCGGTCGCGGCCGGTGCCGATTCGGTGATGGTCTCCACCGCGATCTATTCGAAGATCGACCCCGGCAAGCAGGCCACCTTCTCGCGGGTGATCGTCACCGACATGATCCGCGACGACCTCGGCTTCGACGGCGTGGTGATCTCCGACGACATGGGCGCGGCCAAACAGGTCGCCGCGGTCAGCCCCGGTGACCGCGCGCTGCGGTTCCTGGAGGCCGGCGGGGACCTGGTGATCAACGGCGACCCGAGCATCCAGCGGGAGATGTACGCCGCGGTGCGCGACAAGGCGGCCAGCGACCCGGCCTTCGCGCAGCAGGTCACCGAGAGCGCGGCTCGGGTGTTGGCGCTGAAGGCCCAGCAGGGCGCGGCGAGCTGCGCCGCTCCCGCGAACTAACCGTCGACGGTCAGCCCGGCCATCGCCTGGCGGGCCGGTGCCTCCCACTGCGGGGTGGTGTCGGGGATCGAGGCATAGAAGATGCTGGAGCGGTTCTCGCTGGTCTGCACGATCAGCACGATCGCCAGCTCGCCCTTGGTCTGCAGGTTCGGGATGTTGAAGGTCAGCTGCGACTCGACCAGCCACGCCTCCTTGCCCTGCACGGTGGTGGCCCGGTTCACCCGGTCCTTGCGATCCACCTTCGAATCACCGTAGAAGGCGCCGACGATGCACTGCACCACGATCTCCGACCCCCGCTGCGGGGTGTAGAAACCGTCGCCGGCGTTCAACTCGGCGACCAGCACCGAGGCCACCCAGGACTGCGTCGCCCCGTAGCGCTCCACCAGGATGGTCTGGGTCCAGGCGTTGCGGCCGAACGGCACCCGGGTCTCGGTCGAGGGCGAGCTCCACGGCGGGGACAGCGTCGGATAGGAGAGTTGGCCGCCGTAGACCCGGCCGTTGCGGGTCGGCCGCTCGGCGCCCGAGGGCGGCACGGTCTCCGGTGCCGGGCAGACGTTGCGGGTCGAGTTGCCGCTCGGGGTGTTCGCGATGTCGTTCCCGCCGGTCATCGCCCGGATGGCGATCGAGGCGATCACCACGACGGCGACCAGGCCCGCGATCGCGCCGATCCACAGGGCGGCCCCGCCGCGATTGCGGCGCGGCAGCGGCGGGGGCGGTACACCGGGGCCCGGTTGCGGCTGGGTGGTGGTGATCGGCTGCGTACCGGGGTTGGCCGGTGTGCCGCCGGCCGGTGCACCGGCACGCGGGGAGGTGCCGGCGGAGGTGGTGATCGGGGCCGTACCGGGCCCGGTCACCGGGGCGCCCAGGCCGCCGTGCGGGGGTGCGGCGTTCGGATTGGGGGAGAGCGCCGCGGACCACGTCTGGCCGTCCCACCAGCGATACATCCCCGGCTGCTTGCCCGGGTCCGGGTACCAACCTGCGCTGCTCACGCGGACAGTGTAGGTGGGGCGATCCAGCCGACCGGGCCAGGGAAACCCCTAGGGGGAACCCCTGAGTGGGCAGTATCGTCAGCCTCGCCATGAACCGCACGAAGAGAACCCTGGGTCTGATCGCCGCTGCCGCCCTGACCGCCGGCGGCCTGGTCGCCTGCGGCAACGACGTCGGCGACCGGCAGTACTGCCTGGACACCCAGCAGGAGGTTCGGGCCGACGACAAGCTCTGCGAGAGCCCCGGCGAACCCCGCTACACCTGGGTGTGGGCCGAGCGGACCAGCTACGTGCCCGCCTACTACGGCCGGCCCGGCTACCGCTACTACCGCTACCCGGTCAACGACCGCGGTGAGCGTACCCGGGCCACCACCCGGCCGGCCCGTGCGGCCACCACCAAGGCCCGGTCGTCCAGCACCACCGATGACGACACCAGCACCAGCTCCCGCACCTACGGGTCCTCGGGCACCAAGGGTTCGAAGTCGAACACCAAGGGCTCCTCGGGCACCAAGGGCACCTCATCGGGGAGCAAGGGTTCCTCGGGCAGCAAGGGCTCGTCGTCGGGCAGCAAGGGGTCGTCCTCCTCGGGCAGCAAGGGTTCCTCCTCGCGCCGCTGACCCGCGGCCGCTACCGGATCTGTCCGGCGGCGGTGGACACCCGGCCGCGCAGCCCCTCCGGCAGCGGCGCCAGGCCCAGGTCGGCGAGCGCCTGCTGCTCGGCCGGGGTGGTCCAGAACGAGAAGAAGTCGCGCAGCACCGGCCCCTGCTTGGAGTTGTTCCCCCGCGAACAGACCACCTGATAGCCGATCACCGTCAGCGGGTACGCCCCGGCGCTCGCCCGGTAGTCCGGTTGGAGCCGCAGATCATTGCCCTCGGGGATCTCGACCGCCTCCAGCGCCCTGCTGCCGGTCTCGGGGGTCGGCGCCACCGGCCCGGCACCGAAGTCGATGCTGGCGGTGGGCAGTGAGTTGGTGCGGGTGTAGGACAGCGGCAGCACCGACATCGTCCCGGGCGTACCGAGCAGGGCCGACACGCTGTCGGTGAGGCTCTCGGTCTGCTTCCCCGGCCCGGTGGGCTCGCTGGTCTCCCCATTCGGCCAGTCCGGACCGGCGGCGCTGGTCAGCCAGTCCGTCAGGGTCGCGGTGATCCCGGGGGAGTCGGTGGCCAGCACCGGGGTGACCGGGATGCCCGGCAGCTGGACGTCAGGGTTGAGCTGCGCGATCGCCGGGTCGTCCCAGCGGCTGATCGCGCCGGAGAGCAGTTTCGCCAGCACCGACGGGGTGAGCGTCAGCCGGTCGACTCCGGGCAGGTTCCAGCTCACCGCGAGCGGGGCCGCGCTGGTCGGCAGATGCCAGATCGGGTTGTTGCCGCACCGGGCGGCGAGCTGCTGCGCGTCGGCCTCGGGCAACGGCCGCTGGACGGTCAGCCAGGTGCTCAGCGCGTTGCCGAACATCTGCCGGGCCTCCTCGGCGCTCTTGTTCTGATAGCTGACCGAGCTCTTGAAGTCGCAGCGGTCGGCGTACGCCCCGAGGATCTCCTGGGTCGGTTCGGCCTGGGAGGCGGGGCCGACGCCGCTGATCACCCCGCTCGGGCAGTTCGCCGGCACGGCGGTCGTTGTCGAGGTGGTGCTGGCACCCGGTTGGCCCGGTGCGGTCGCGGTACCGCAGGCGCTCACCGACAGGACGAGAGCGCTCGCCGCAACGGCCCATCTGGCCATCCCCATCCGACTTCCTCCTGTGTCTTCGCCCCGTCTCCGGCTCCGTGCAACGCCCGCCCCAGCATAGGGGTCGCGGTGGTGTTCAGCGGATCGCGGCGACCGCCTCGGTGGTGCGTTGCCGCAGCTCGTCCGGCAGCGGCACCCGGCCGATCGCCGGCAGCCCGGACTGGGTCTGCGGGTTGAGCATGAAGCCGAGGAAGTCCCGGGTGAGGGAGGTCACCTCGACCGGCAACCCCTGGGAGCAGACGATCTGATAGGTCACCGCGACCACCGGGTACGCCCCCTCGCCCGACAGCGATGCCGGGTCGATCCGCAGATCGTTGCCCTGGTCATCGGGCAGGAAGCGGGCCTGCTGCAGCGCCTTGCTGGCCGCCTCCTGGGTGGGCAGCAGCGGGCCCCGGCCCTCGTCGATACCGACCCGGCCCAGCTGCGGCTCACCGGAGGGGCGGTTCGCGTCACCGAGTTGGGCGGTCTCCACGAACCCGATCGTCCCCGATCGTGCGGCCACCGAGCTCGCCACATCCTCCGGCCGGTCCCGGCCCTGGCCCTGGCCGCGCCAGTTCGGGGTGGTGTTGCGCGGGCTCCACTTCAGCGGCGCGGTCCGGGCCAGGTAGCGGCCGAGCGCCTCGGAGGCCCCCGAGGGCTGGTTCTGGTAGTACACCTGGATCGCCTGGGCGGGCAGGGTCACCCCCGGGTTCTCGCGGGCGATCCGGGCATCGTTCCAACGGTTCAACTGACCGGAGAAGATCATCGCCAGGGTCTCGGGGGAGAGGGTGAGCTGCTCCACCCCGTCCAACCGGAAGACGATCGCCACCGGGCTCGCGGTGGTCGGCAGATGCCAGGCGGGGTTCTGCTGGCAGCGGCGCTGTGCGGCGGCGACCTCGTCGTTGCTGAGCCAGGATTCCGAGGTGGCGACGTTGACCAGGCCGTTGACGAAGCTGGTCCGCCCGGAGTCGGCGCTGGTGGTCCACACCACGGTCGAGGCGTTCCGGCAGGTCTCGGCATAGGAGGCGATGTAGGAGTTCATCATCGCGGCCTCGCTGCCGGCCCCCTCCACCTGCAACTGACCGGGCGGGCAGGCGTACACACTGCTCGGGGTGGGCAGGACCGGCGCCGGCTGGCTGTCACAGGCCACCAGTACGCCCAGCAGCGCGACCGCCAGCGGGGCCGTGAGGGCACGCCGCAGCGGCCGGGTACAGCGAGGAATCATCGTGTCCCGATCCTACCGGGAGCGTTTGTTGTCGGCTCGCGCGCGGCGCGCCAACGGGAGTCGAGCGTCTGGCGGCGCGTCCCCGCGATGCAGGCCCACGAAGGAGAAATCCCCGCGTCCGGTGGCGTGACCACGCGCACACGCACCGCGTGGATTTCGACGACTGGGCCGAAGAGCGGGGTCATGGCGCGCCGCGCGCGAGACGACCAAGAAGAGTCAGCCGAAGCGGCCCGAGATGTAGTTCTCGGTCTCCTCCTTGGCCGGGTTGGAGAAGATCTTCGCGGTGTCGTCGAACTCGATCAGCTTGCCGGGCTTGCCGGTCGCCTCCAGGTTGAAGAACGCGGTCTTGTCCGAGACGCGGGCCGCCTGCTGCATGTTGTGGGTGACGATCACCACGGTGTAGCTCTCCTTGAGCTCCTGGATCAGGTCCTCGATCGCCAGCGTGGAGATCGGGTCGAGGGCCGAGCAGGGCTCGTCCATCAGGATCACCTCGGGGTTCACCGCGGTCGCGCGGGCGATGCAGAGCCGCTGCTGCTGGCCACCGGACAGGCCCGAGCCGGGCTTGTCGAGACGGTCCTTGACCTCGTCCCACAGGTTCGCGCCGCGCAGATTCTTCTCCACCAGCTCGTTGGCGGCCGAGGAGCTCATCCGCTTGTTGTTCAGCTTCACCCCGGCGAGCACGTTGTCCTTGATCGACATGGTGGGGAACGGGTTCGGCCGCTGGAAGACCATCCCGACCAGTCGGCGTACCGCCACCGCGTCGACGCCCTTGCCGTAGAGGTCGACGCCGTCGAGCAGCACCTGGCCCTCGCTGTAGGCGCCGGGGATCACCTCGTGCATCCGGTTCAGGGTGCGCAGCACGGTGGACTTGCCGCAGCCCGAGGAGCCGATGAAGGCGGTCACCGAGCGGGGCTCGATGGTCATGTTGACGTCCTGGACGGCGTGGAACTTGCCGTAGTAGATGTTCAGGTTCTCGACCTGGATGCGCTTGGACATGTTTCCTTCTTCTCTTGCTCTGGTGGTCAGCGGCCCGGCTTGGGGGCGAACTTCGCGGCGATCACGCGGCCCAGCAGGTTGAGGGCCATCACGATCAGGATCAGCGTCAGCGCCCCCGCCCAGGCGCGGGCGATGTAGGGCTCCGGCGGGATGCCCGGGGTGACGTAGGAGTAGTAGACGAACACCGGCAGCGTCGTCATCGGGTCCGACAGCGGGTTGGTGTTCAGCGAGGTGGTCAATCCGGCGGCCACCAGCAGCGGGGCGGTCTCGCCGATCACCCGGGCGATGGCCAGCACCACACCGGTGATGATGCCGGCGATGGAGGTGGGCAGCACGACCTTCAGGATGGTCCGCCACTTCGGTACGCCGAGGGCGTAGGAGGCCTCGCGGAGCTCGTTCGGCACCAGCCGCAGCATCTCCTCGGTGGAGCGCACCACGACCGGGATCATCAGCACGCTGAGCGCCACCGCACCGGCCAGGCCGATCCGGGTACCGGGTCCGAAGACCAGCGAGAAGACCGTGTACGCGAACAGGCCCGCAACGATCGAGGGGATACCGGTCATCACGTCAACGAAGAAGGTGGTGGCCTTGGCGATCCGGGAGGTGCCGCCGTATTCCACCAGGTAGATCGAGGTCATGATGCCGATCGGCACCGAGATCAGCGTGGCCAGTCCGGTGACGATCAGGGTGCCGTAGATGGCGTGCACCGCGCCGCCGAGCTCATCACCGGTGACGTTGCGCATCGAGTAGGTGAAGAACTGGACATCCATCCGCTCCACGCCCTTGGAGACGGTGCCGACGATCAGCGAGATCAGCGGGATCAGCGCGATCACGAAGGCGGTGGTGACCAGGTAGCGGGCGAATCGGTCGCGGGCGCGGCGGGCGCCCTCGACCACGGTGGACAGCACGCTGATCGTGACCAGGAACAGCAGGGTGCCCAGAATCAGCGTCGCGGCGAGGGAGAAGGCGCCGATCAGGCCGAGCACGGCCCCGACGACGACCACCGCCACCACGAAGGTGGCCAGGCCGATGTGGTTGGGCAGCCGGCCGGCGGTCAGCTGGCGGCGGGTGTCGGCCCGGGCGCTGTCGCGCCGGGCCCGTTCCTCATTGGTGGGTTCGGTTGCTGTCGACATCAGTTGGCTCCCGAGAATTCCTTGCGGCGGCCGATGATCCAGCGGGCCGCCATGTTCACCGCGAGGGTGATCACGAACAGCACCAGGCCGGAGGCGATCAGCTGGTTGACGCCCAGCCCGTACGCCTCGGGGAACGCCAGCGCGATGTTGGAGGCGATCGTGTTCGGGTTCTCGGCGGTGAGCAGCCGGACGTTGATCACGTGGGCGGGGGAGAGCACCATCGCCACGGCCATGGTCTCGCCCAGGGCCCGGCCCAGGCCGAGCATCGAGGCGGAGACGATGCCGGGCAGGCCGAACGGCAGCACGGCCTGGCGGATCATCTCCCAGCGGGTCGCACCGAGGGCCAGGGAGGCCTCCTCGTGCAACCGCGGGGTCTGCAGGAACACCTCCCGGCAGAGCGCGGTGATGATCGGCAGCACCATCACCGCGAGCACGATGGCGGCGGTGAGCACGGTGCGCCCGGTGCCCGAGACCTGGCCGGCGAACAGCGGGATCCAACCCAGGTTGGTGTTCAGCCAGGCGTAGAGCGGCAGCACCTGCGGGGCGAGCACGTTGATGCCCCAGAGACCGAAGACGACCGAGGGCACCGCGGCCAGCAGGTCGATCACATAGCCCAGGCCCTGGGCCAGCCGGCGGGGTGCGTAGTGCGAGATGAACAGCGCGATGCCGATCGACACCGGTACCGCCATCAGCAGCGCCAGGAACGCCGCCCAGACGGTGCCGAAGGCGTACGGCAGCACGAAGGCCCAGAACTCGCCGTAGGGCAGGTCCTGCGCATCGGAGCTGAGCGCCGGGATCGACATGCCGACGAGGAAGGCCGCGACGGCGGCCAGGATCGCCAGGATCAGGATTCCGGAACCGGTCGAGAGGCCCTTGAAGAAGGACTCGCCGCCCCGGCTGCTGCGCTGCCGGGCGACCTTGGCCACCCGTTTGGGGTCGGAACCGTCCGGGGGAACAGGTGCGGCCGTGTTCGCCGCTCCCTTGGTCATGGAACTGGACATCCTTCTCCTCGGGGCCAGGTCTGTGCGGGTGGTGCTTCGGTGGTTACTGATCGGCGGTCAGTGAGGGTGCCGGGACGCACCACACGCCCGCTCCCGAGAGTACGGGAACGGGCGTGCGATGTCGTACCGGGACCAGCTCACTTGATGGAGTCGACCGCGGTCTTCACCTGGCCGGACAACTTCTCCGGGAGCGGGGCGGCGCCGGCCGCCTGAGCGGCGGCCTGCTGGCCCTCGCTGGAGGTGATCGAACCGATGTAGGACTTCACCAGCTGGGCGGTCTTGTCGTCCTTGTAGTCCTGGCAGACCAGGGCGTAGGAGACCATGTAGACCGGGTAACCGGCGGCCTTGCGGTCGATCTTGATCGCCAGGTCGTTGGCGTCGCGGCCGGACTCCACCGGGGAGGCGGCCAGCGCCTCACCGGCGGCCTGGGCGCTCGGCTCGCTGAAGTTGCCGTCGGCGCCGATCTTGGCGTTGTTCAGCTCGCGGGCCTGGGACTCGTCGACGTAGCCGATGGTGTTCTTGCCGTTCTTGACCGCGGCCACCACACCGGCGGTGCCCTTGGCGGCCTCACCCTTCAGGCTGGCCGGCCAGTCACCGCTGGCCTTGTCGGTCCACACATCGCCGGCGGCCTTGTTCAGCCAGTCGGTGAAGTTCTCGGTGGTACCGGAGTTGTCGGAGCGGTGCACCGGCACGATCGCCGCATCGGGCAGCTGTACGCCCGGGTTCAGCGCGACGATCGCCGGGTCGTTCCACTTGGCGATGGTGCCCTTGAAGATGCCGGCGGTGGTCGCGGCATCCAGGTTGAGGTCCTGCACACCCTCGACGTTGAAGGAGATCGCGATCGGCGACACGTAGACCGGGATGTCGAGGGCCTTGGAGCTGGCCTCGCACTTGCCGAACGCGCCGGCGGTGTTCTCCTCGGGCTTGAACGCGCGGTCCGAGCCGGCGAAGTCCACGCCGCCGCCCTTGAAGCCGTCGCGACCGGCGCCGGAGCCGTCCGGGCTGTAGTTGATGGTCACGCCCGGGTTGGCGGTCTGGAAGTTCTTGATCCAGGTGTCCTGGGCGACCTTCTGCGCCGAGGAGCCCTGGCCCTTGAGCTGGCCGGACAGCTGCTCACCCCCGTTGCCACCCTGGGCGGCGGGCTGGGACTGGGTCTCGTTGGCGGCGCAGGCGGAGAGCGCCAGAGCGCCAGCAGCGGCCACGGCGGCCAGGCTGACGAAACGTCGGTTCAGCGACACGGAAATCCATCCTTCACGTCTGGGTTTGCCCCGGTTTCCCTCCGGCCGGGATCGGCCGGAGCGCTTGACGTTTCGAAACATAAGCAGGGGTGGTGACGCGTTTCGTGACGAAAGGTGAACTGCAGGTGAACGGGGGTGCAAGTGGTCGAATCGTTATCTCGTGTCGCTTTATCGCCGCATGCCGGTCGGGGCGCTCGGCCGCTGTGGGGCGGGGCCCCGTTGGTCACTTCTTGTGCGGGGTGGTGATCCACTGCACCGCGTGCACCTGGTCGTCGGCGGTCAGGCTGACGATCGCGCATTCGGCGGTGTGGAACGGATGATCCGGCAGATCGAGGGCGGTCAGGATGGCCGGCAGCACCGGCCGATGGCTGCAGACGACGACGGCCCGGCCGCCGTCGATCACCTCATCGCGCAGGACCCCGATCAGATCGCCCACCGCGGCCGGATCCTCGACCCCGCGTTCCTCGCTGAGGATGGTCTGCCGATCGATCGTCAACTGGTGGTCGGTGACGAACGGCAGCACCGTGGAGACGCAGCGGTTGGCGGAGGAACTGACCACCCGGCCGACGCCGAAGGCCTCCAGGATCGGTACCAGCTCCCGGGCCTGGGTCCGGCCCCGCCGGGTCAGCGGCCGGGCCGGGTCGTTGCCGGACCACTTGCCGCGATCCATCGCCTTGCCGTGCCGGACCACCACCAGATTCGCCGTCTCCGGCTGGTCCAGCGCCTGCTGCAGCAAGGTGGCATCGGCATCGTAGGAGAACAGCTCCAGCGCCTCGGCGGGCGTCAGCCAGAGCACGGTGTCCACCTCGTCGTCGGGGACGTGCGGTTCCTCCGCGACGACCGCGGCCCGCCACCAGCGCACCTGCTTGGTACGCCGACCGACCCGGTAGGTGTGCGCGTCCAGTGGCGCGGTCAACCGGATCCGGACCCCGGTCTCCTCGAGCACCTCACGGACCGCGGCCACCGCGGGCACCTCACCGGGCTCCACCTTGCCCTTCGGCAGCGACCAGTCGTCGTAGGCGGGCCGATGCACCACCAGCACCCGTACCGCGTCCGGCCCCCCGGTGGCGTCGGGTTTCAGGACGACCGCCCCGGCGGCGGAGATGTCGGATCGGCGCAGCATCGGCATCAGAGGGTCGACTCCTTCGATCGGCGCTGCCCGGCGACCTCGATCAGCTTCTCCTGCAGATCGACCAGCGGCCGGCCCTCGGCGTCCAGGGTCTGCTCCTGCCACCCCTCGGCGGTCAGCGACCAGGCGGCCGTACCGGGGTCGAAGGCCAGCTCGAACAGGTCGTCGACCTGCTGGATGTGGGCGCGGTTGGTGAGCGCCACGAGCACCTCGACGCGGCGGTCCAGGTTGCGGTGCATCAGGTCCGCCGAGCCCAGGCCGACCGTCGGCTGGCCACCGTTGTCGAACCAGAAGAGCCGGGAGTGCTCCAGGAAGCGGCCCAGGATGCTGCGGACCCGGATGTTCTCGCTCAACCCGGGCACCCCGGGGCGCAGGCCGCAGATCCCGCGTACCCACAGATCCACCGGCACCCCCGCCTGGGAGGCCTCGTAGAGCGCATCGGTGATCGCCTCGTCGACGATCGAGTTGACCTTGATCCGGATCCGGGCGGGGCGGCCGGCCCGATGGTGCTCGATCTCGGTGTGGATCCGTTCCAGCAGGCTCCTGCGGATCGAGTGCGGCGCCACCAGCAGCCGCCGGTACTGGGTCTCCTGGGTCATCCCGGACAGGTGGTTGAAGACCCGGGCGACATCCTCGGTGACGATCGGATTGGCCGTCAGCAGGCCCATGTCCTCATAGGTACGCGCGGTCTTGGGGTTGTAGTTGCCGGTGCCGATGTGGGCGTAGCGGCGCAACCCCTCGGGTTCGTCGCGGATCGCCAGCGCCAGCTTGCAGTGGGTCTTCAACCCGACCATGCCGTAGACGACGTGCACCCCGGCCTGTTCCAGCTTCCGCGCCCAGCCGATGTTGGCCTGCTCGTCGAAGCGGGCCTTGATCTCGACCACCGCCAGCACCTGCTTGCCGGCCTGTGCGGCATCGATCAGCGCGTCGACGATCGGGGAGTCGCCGGAGGTGCGGTAGAGGGTCTGCTTGATCGCCAGCACGTGCGGGTCGGCGGCGGCCTGCTCGATGAACCGCTGCACGCTGGTGGCGAAGGAGTCGTAGGGGTGGTGCAGCAGCACATCGCGTTTGCGCAGCGCGGTGAACATGTCGGCCGGCTGGGCGGTCTCCACCTCGGCCAGGTGCGGATGGGTGATCGGCAGGAACGCCGGGTACGCCAGATCCTCGCGATCGGTGTCGGTCAAGGAGAACAGCCCGCTCAGATCGAGCAGCCCGTCGACCTTGAACACCTCCCGCTCGCTGATGTCGAGCTCGGAGACGAGCAGCTCCAGCATGTGCTCGTCGACGTCGGCGGCCACCTCGAGGCGGACCGGGGGCCGGCCCACCTTGCGCCGCAGCAATTCCTTCTCCAGTGCGAAAAGCAGGTTCTCGGCGTCATCCTCCTCGACCTCCAGATCCTCGTTCCGGGTGACCCGGAAGACGTGGTGCTGGAGCACCTGCATGCCGGAGAACAGCTGGTCCAGGTGCCGGGCGATGACGTCCTCGAGCGGCACGAACCGGCCCTCGCCGAGGGTGACGAAGCGGGGCAGCACATTGGGCACCTTCACCCGGGCGAACTGGCGCACCCCGGTCTGCGGATTCTTCAGCAGCACCGCCAGGTTGATCGACAGCCCGGAGATGTAGGGGAAGGGGTGCGAGGGGTCGACCGCGAGCGGGGTGAGGACGGGGAAGATCCGCTCGGCGAACAGGGTCCGCATCCGGTCCTTCTCGGCGCCGGTCAGCTCACCCCAGGAGAGGATCTCGATGCCCTCGGCGGCGAGCTGGGGGCGTACCTCCTCGGCGAACACCCGGGCCTGGTCGGCGACCAGCTCCCGGGTCCGGCGCAGGATCGCGGTGTGCAGATCGCGGGGCAGGAACCCCGACACGCTCGGCACCGCGACCCCGGCCGCCATCCGCCGCTTCAGCCCGGCCACCCGGACCATGAAGAACTCATCGAGATTGGAGGCGAAGATCGCCAGGAACTTGGCCCGCTCCAGCAGCGGGATCCGGACCCCGTCGCGGGCCAGTGCCAGCACCCGTTCGTTGAACGCCAGCCAGCTCAACTCGCGATCGGCGAATCGATCCTTGGGCAGCCATGGCCCGGGCGTGCTGGTGGCTGCCTCCGGCATCGGGACCTGCTTCCTGCTGGCGCTGTCAGTGCTTCTTCATGGGGTGGCCGGACCTGTCGGCTGCACCCGCTCTTCGGGGAGCGGGGAGGCGTACAACACGTCGCGGTTCGCGACCTCAAATCTAGCGGAGAGGTAGAGCTTCACGACGTATGCCTGGTCACCCTCGACATAGAGGATGATCCGGCGTACGCCCCGGTCGGCCAGATGGTGCAGCCCGCGGTTGAGCAGCTGCCGACCGAGGCCGCCACCGGCATGGTCGGGATCGACCGCGATCACGTAGACCTCGCCCAGGTCGGCGTCGTGGATCTTGGTCCAGTGGAAACCGATCACCTGCTCGGTGCCCTGGGCGTCGGGTCGGGTGGCGACGAACAGGCCCTCGGGATCGAACCAGGGCTCGTTCATCCGGTCCTGCAGGTCCTGCTTGGTCAGCCCGCCCTGTTCGGGGTGGTGGGCGAAGGCGCGGGCGTTCACCCGCAGGATGGCGTCCTCGTCGCCGGGGCGGAAGGTGCGCACGGTGACCCCGGCCGGCAGCTGCACCTCACCGATCTCGGCGGTGTCGCGCTCCATCACCAGCAGTTCGCGGATCGGTTGCAGCCCGAGCGAACCGGCGAACTCGCGGGCGGCCGGCAGGTCGCCGAAGGACCAGGTCCGCAGCGACTGCTGCTGCCAGCGGCCGCTGCGCTCGGCGACCCGCGGATCGAAGCCGAGCTCGCCGATCATCCGGGTCGCGAGTCCGCGGCGCCGCCTGGCCGGGTCGACGACGAGCTGCACGATCGGATCGGCGCTCGTCGAGTCCAGGAAGGCGTACCCGGTGATCCGGTCGCCGTCCAGGCCGAGCAGATGGGCCAGGCCGTCGCTGGCGGTGCCGCGGTTCACCTCGAGGCGGGCGTGCTCGTTGAGCGGGCCGACGCCATCGGACTCGGTGGCCCGCGCGATCAGATCGTTCACCTGGCTGCGCTGCTCGGCGTTCAGGGCGGCGACGACGGTGGTGCTGAACGAGTCGGGTCCCATGGGCGACACGTTAGCGCTCCGTGACCATTTCCGTGGGGTGGGCCCGGGGCAGATGTGATCGCGCGTAACCGGACGTGCAGTAGTGCCCGCGGAGACCTTCGCGAACCCAGTCCCACTGGGTTTGATCATGGAACGCTGCGGGCACTGCACGTCCGGTTACGCGCACCCCGCAGCGCGGGTCCGTCTCAGCGCGGGTCGAAGCGGTAGCCGACGTTGCGCACGGTGCCGATCAGCGACTCCTTCTCACCGAGCTTGGCGCGCAACCGGCGGACGTGCACATCGACGGTCCGGGTGCCGCCGTAGTAGTCGTAACCCCAGACCTCGCTGAGCAGCTGCTCGCGGCTGAACACCCGACCGGGGTTGGCGGTCAGATATTTCAGCAGCTCGAACTCGGTGTAGGTGAGGTCCAGCAGCCGGCCGTCCAGCCGGGCGGTGTAGGCCGCCTCGTCGACCTCGACGCCGCCCGCGCGGATCAGATCGTCGACGTCCTCGGCCCGGCTCGCCAACCGCAGCCGCGCCTCCAGTTCGGCCGGGCCCGCGGTGGCCAGGATGAAGTCGTCCGGTGCCCACTCCGCGGACAGGGCCGCCAGTCCGCCCTCGGTCAGCACCAGCAGCACCGGCAATCCGTTGCCGGCCGCGGCCAGGGTGCGGCACAGGTTGCGGGCGCCGACCAGGTCGATCCGGCCGTCGACCAGCACCACGTCCGGTTCGACATCGAGCAGGCTGGCCGCCTCGGCGGCGGCGATCCGGATCGTGTGCGAGAGCAGGCCGAGGGCGGGCAGGATGTCCGCGGCGGTGGCGCGTTCGCGGGAGAGCAGCAGCAGCGTGGCCGTCGTACTCACCCCCTGTCGATTGGTGGACGTGCAAGAATTGCGGTCATGGTTGCTGTCCAGATCCGCTACTGGGCCGGGGCGGCGGCGGCCGCCGGGGTCGAGCATGAGACTATCGCTGCCGATTCGGTCCAGGCGGCGCTGACCACGGCCCGGGCAGACCGCGGTGCCGGTTTCGCCTCGGTGCTCGATGTCTGCAGCATCCTGGTCGGTGGTCGACGCCAGGGCGCCGACCAGCTCGCGCAGCCGCTGACCGAGCCCACCGAGGTCGAGGTGCTGCCGCCCTTCGCCGGTGGCTGAGCGAGCACGTACGCCGGTTCTCCCGTTCCCCGAGCGAGGAGCGCAGCCTCCACCCGTTCCCTGAGCGAGGAGCGCAGCGACGAGTCGAAGGGACCGGCGCTGGTTTCGACTCGCTCGTTCCTCGCTCGCTCAGCCGGCGTACGTGTCGGAGTCCAGGACCAGGGTCACCGGGCCGTCGTTGACCAGGGAGACCTGCATCTGCGCCCCGAACCGGCCGGTCTCGACGTGGGCGCCGAGGTCCCGCAGCGCGGCGACGAACGCATCGACCAGCGGCTCGCTGACCGGGCCCGGTGCCGCGGCGCTCCAAGAGGGCCGGCGGCCCTTGCGGGTGTCGGCGTACAGGGTGAACTGCGAGACCACCAGCAACGGCGCCCCCTCATCGGCGGCCGACCGTTCACCGGTGAGGATCCGCAGCCGCCAGATCTTGTCGGCCAGCCTGGCCGCGATCTCGGGCGTGTCGGTGTGGGTGATCCCGACCAGCAGCACCAGCCCCGGCGCCGGCAATGCTCCGACCACCTCGTCATCGACCCGTACCTCGGCCGAGGCGGCCCGCTGCAGCACCACTCGCATGGCACGCGAACCTAGCAGCGGCGGACTCCGCACCGCGGACCCCGCGCCGGCCGGTTTCGTCGGGGCATAGGCTGGATCGGAACACCCCGAGCACACGTTGGAGGAGCCCGATGAGTGACCAGCCGATGAACGACCAGCCGACCGGCGAGGGGGCCAATCTGGACTTCTCCTTCCCCGAGGGCATGCATCCCGGCCTGAAGGGGCTGGCCTGGCTGATCGGGCACTGGGAGGGCTTCGGCCAGACCCAGTGGCAGGGCACCGACAAGCGGGTGCTGGAGCAGGTCGACTTCCACCACAACGGTGAGCCCTACCTGCACTACCTGCTGCAGGCCTATGAGGACGAGGACGGCCAGCTCGGCAAGCCCGTCTACATGGAGACCGGGTTCTGGGTGCCGCAGGAGAAGAACGAGCTGATGGTGGTGATCTGCAATCCCGAGGGGGTGGCGCAGAAATGGTTCGGTTCGATCACCGGGCTGGAGTCCGCCCCCGGTGGTGAGCTCGGCACCAAGATCGACCTGACCACCGATGCCGCGCTCAGCGAGGGCACCCACACCGCCGGCACCCGGCTCTACGGCCGGATCCAGCAGAAGCTGCTGTTCGCGTGCGACCGGGCCGATCAGGACATTCCGCTGGCGCCCTGGCTGACCGGAGAACTGGAGCGCAAGTGAGCATCACTCTCACCGAGGGCCCCGACACCGGGGCGATCTGGCACCACGGCGACCCGATGGCCGAGCAGCGGTTGCTCGAGTCCGGGAGGGGTGCGGTCCGGTTGGATCACCGCGACGTGCTGTCCATCGCGGGGCCGGACCGGCTGACCTGGTTGCACGACCTGACCACCCAGCATCTGGCGCAGCTGCCCACCGGCACCGGGACGACCGCCTTCCTGCTCTCCCCGCAGGGCCACATCGAGCACGTGCTCTATCTGGTCGACGACGGGGAGACGGTCTGGGCGCACACCGAGCCCGGCCGCGGCCAGGCGCTGGCGGATTTCCTGCAGCGGATGATCTTCATGCGTCAGGTGGAGGTACGCCTGCGCGATGAGTTGGCGGTCGTCTGGCAGCCCGGGGAACCCCCGAGCGGCCGGATCACCCGGCAGGCGCCGGATTCGCTGGGTGGTTACGAGTCGTTCATCCCGCGCGACCACCTGGCCGGTTACCTCGAATCGAGCGGAGCCGAACCTGTCGGGCTGTGGGCGTACGAGGCCCGCCGGATCGCCGCCGGGGTGCCGCGGATCTTCCTCGACACCGACCAGCGGACGATCCCCAACGAGCTCGGTCTGGCCGATGCGGTGCACCTGGAGAAGGGTTGCTATCGCGGCCAGGAGACCGTCGCCCGGGTGCACACCCTGGGCCGGCCGCCGCGCCGGCTGGTCCGGTTGCACCTGGACGGGTCGATGGACGCGCTGCCGACCCCCGGTGCCGAGCTGACCGGTGCCGACGGCGGCCGGGCGATCGGCTTCGTCGGCGGCTCCGCGCGGCACCACGAGCTCGGCCCGATCGCGCTCGCCCTGGTGAAGCGCAACGTCGCCGTCGACGCACCGCTGGTCGTCGAGGGCATCGCCGCGGCCCAGGAGCCGCTGGTCGATCCCGAGGTCGGGCTGCACGTCCGCGCGCTGCGCACGAACTGATCCGTACCGGGGGCCGAAGGGGCCGGCTTACCGACGTGTAACAATTTTTGGCCAACCGCCCGAGAGTTGTTCGCACCACTGGATCGGGCGAACTAGAGTTTCCTTTTGTGCATTGGGACGACATTGACGCCTGCCTGTTCGATCTGGACGGCGTGATCACACCGACCGCCGAGGTCCACATGCGCGCCTGGGACACGATGTTCTCCGAGTTCCTGGCGGCGCGCGGCGCTGCGGCGTACACCAGTGCCGACTACTTCGACCACGTCGACGGCCGGCCCCGCTACGAGGGGGTCGCGACCCTGCTGGAGGCCAAGGGCATCGAGCTGCCGCAGGGCGAGCCGTCCGATCCGCCGGAGGCGGAGACGATCAGCGGGCTCGGCAACCGCAAGGACAAGCTGTTCAACGAGATCCTCGCCGAGGAAGGCATCCAGCCCTATCCGGGTTCGGTACGCCTGTTGGACGCGCTGGCCGAGCGGGGCACCGAGGTCGCGATCGTCTCATCGTCCAAGAACGCCCGGGCGGTGCTGGAGGCGGCCGGTCTGCTGGACCGGTTCGAGGTGATCATCGACGGCCAGGTGGCCGCCGCGGAGGGGTTGCCCGGCAAACCGCAGCCGGACACCTTCCTCGCCGCGGCCGAGCGGGTCGGCGTACCGAAGGAACGTGCGGTGGTTTTCGAGGATGCACTCTCCGGCGTACGCGCCGGGGCAGCGGGGGACTTCGGGCTCGTGGTCGGCGTGGACCGCGGCACCGGTGCCGACCGATTGCGGGAGGCCGGGGCCGACGTCGTCGTCGGCGATCTTGACGAGCTGGTTGATTCCGTCCGCTCCTGAGCGGACGCTGACGAGTGATGGGGACATGACCGAGGACTTCGAACCGAGCCTGGTTGCGGCCGATCTGCCGGAACCGCCCATGGAGGCGGCAGTGCGTCGCCCCAATGGCGCCCCGGAGGCGGGTCGGGTGAATGCCGACCCGTGGAACTTCGAGCCCAGCACCGAACCGGAGCAGGGACCCAGCGATGCTCCGCCCCAGGCGGAGGATCCGCTGGATCGCACCCGCTTCCCGATCGATGAGTGGCGCCTGGTGGAGACCGACTACGGGCCCGCCGATCTCGGCACCACCGAGACGCTGTTCTCGGTCGCCAATGGCTATCTCGGGATGCGCGGCAACCCGGAGGAGGGCCGCGACGCCCACACCCACGGCACCTTCGTCAACGGTTTCCACGAGACCTGGCAGATCCGGCACGCCGAGGACGCGCACGGTTTCGCCCGGGTCGGCCAGACCATCGTCAACGTGCCCGACACCAAGGTGATGAAGGTCTATGTGGACGATGAGCCGCTGAACCTGGCCACCGCCGATCTCGACGAATACGAACGGTCCTTGGATTTCAAGACCGGTGTGCTGCGCCGCAAGGTGATCTGGCGGACCTCCGCCGGCAAGCGGGTGCAGATCAACACCACCCGGATGGTGTCCTTCGCCCAGCGCCATCTGGCGATCATGACGATGGACATCACGATGCTCGACGGGGACGCCCCGATCGTGATCTCCTCGCAGGTGCTGAACCGCCAGGACGGCCACGACGAGTATTCCGGGGTCACCCGCAGCACCGGGGCCGCCGGTGGCAACGACCCGCGCAAGCAGGAATCGCTGGACCGCCGCGTGCTCGATCCGGTGAGCCAGTCCGCCGGCGACGGCCGGATCACCCTCGGCTACCGCACCCACGAGTCGCGGATGACGCTGGCCGTCGGTGTCGATCACAGCATGTTCACCGACAACGACTACAGCGAACAGATCTCGGCCGAACCCGATTCGGGCAAGCTGGTCTATCGGATCAACGCCCGGCAGGGGATGCCCATCCATCTGGAGAAGCTGGTCGCCTACCACACCTCCCAGTCGGTGCCGGTGCGAGAACTCATCGACCGTTGCCGGCGTACCCTCGACCGGGCCCGCGAGCAGGGTGTCGAGTCCATCCACGACGACCAGCGGGCCTGGCTGAACGAGTTCTGGCGCAGTGCCGATGTGGAGCTGCCGAAGCAGCCGGCGCTGCAGCAGGCGGTCCGCTGGAACCTGTTCCAGCTGGCCCAGGCCTCGGCCCGCGCGGAGGCGCAGGGCATCGCCGCCAAGGGCGTCACCGGTACCGGATATTCGGGGCACTACTTCTGGGACACCGAGATCTATGTGCTGCCGTTCCTCACCTATGCGCAGCCGCAGGCCGCGCGGATGGCGCTGCGGTTCCGGTACGCGATGCTGGACGCGGCGCGGCAGCGGGCCGAGGAGATGGCCCAGCTCGGTGCGCTCTTCCCGTGGCGCACGATCAGCGGTGAGGAGGCCTCGGCCTACTATGCGGCCGGCACCGCGCAGTACCACATCGACGCCGACATCGCGTACGCCCTGGTGAAGTACGTGAACGCCACCGGTGACCTGGACTTCCTGCTGCACGAGGGTGTGGAGATCCTGGTCGAGACCGCGCGGCTGTGGGCCGACCTCGGCTTCTGGCGCACCAACGGGACCTCGGAGTTCCACATCCACTCGGTGACCGGCCCCGATGAATACACCACCGTGGTCAACGACAACCTGTTCACCAATGTGATGGCCCGGTTCAATCTCGCGCACGCCGCCGAGACCGTCACCGAGTTGAAGCAGCTCAATCCGGAGGCGTACGCCCGGGTCGCCAAGCGGCTTTCGCTGCGGGACAACGAGGTCGAGGAGTGGGCGCGCTGCGCGGAGGGCATGTACATCCCCTTCGACGAGAGCCTCGGTGTGCACCCGCAGGACATGCACTTCCTGGAGCGTGAGGTCTGGGATCTGGAGCACACCCCGGCGGAGAAGCGGCCGCTGATGCTGCACTACCACCCGCTGGTGCTCTATCGCTTCCAGGTGCTCAAGCAGGCCGACGTGGTGCTGGCGCTTTTCCTGCAGGGGGAGCATTTCACCGCGGAAGAGAAGCGCGCCGACTTCGAATACTACGACCCGATCACGACCGGTGACTCGACGCTGTCGGCGGTGGTGCAGTCGATCATGGCCGCCGAGACCGGCTACCACGATCTGGCGCTGCGCTACTTCTATGCCGGGTTGTTCGTCGATCTCGACGACCGGCACGGCAACACCACCGACGGGGTGCACGTCGCCTCGGCCGGCGGTGTCTGGTCGGCGCTGGTCTATGGCTTCGGCGGGATGCGGGACACCGGTGGCGAGCTCACCTTCGAGCCGCGGTTGCCGGAATCCTGGCCGGAGCTGCGATTCCGGCTGCGCTGGCGGGAGACCCGGCTGCTGGTCACGCTGCGCCGCGACGAGATCCGATTCGAGATCCTCTCCGGCCCCGCCATGCAGGTGCGTGTCGGTGAACAGCAGGTCGACATCGAACCGGACGAGGTGTGCCGCGTGCCGCTGTCCGGCCAGGGGGAGCGGCGCCGCGGTGAGATCGGCCCCGGCCCGCTGGTCGGCGGTCGTCGCCAGGACGGTTCGCTGATCACCGCCTCGGTGCCCCGCCCCCGCGACCAGTGACGCCCACGTTCATCGAGTAGCCAACGGCCCGGCACCGCGAAGCGGTACCGGGCCGTTGGCGTGTCGAGATGAACCCCCTGGATCCACCTCAGGGAGGTGGGTTCACTCCGAGGCGGGCGCCGGGGTGCTGGTCTTGCTGGTGCTCGACTTGCTGGCGGTCGACTTGGTGGTGCTCGCCTTGCTGGTGCTCGCCTTGGTGGTGCTCTTCTTGGCCGGCGCCTTCTTGGCGGTGGTCTTCTTCGCCGGGGTCTTCTTCGCGGTCGCCTTCTTGGCCGGGGCCTTCTTGGCGGGCGCCTTCTTCGTCGGCGCGTTCTTCGCGGTACCGGTGCCGCTGTCGGTGGCATCGGCGAGATCGTCAACGTCGGCGACGAAATCGGCGCTCGCACGATCGGCGGCGGCCTGGGTGCGGCGGGCGCCACGGCGGGCGGCGGTGGCGGCCTGGGCACGGACCTCGACGATCCGGTTCTCCCCACGGACGGCCATCTCGTCGAAGCTCAGGTTCAGCTCCTTGAGCAGCTCCTCCAGCTGGACCTGCACCTGCTCGGGCAGGGTGCGGGCGAGCTCGGGCGCCTGGTCCAGCAGACCCTTCGCCTGGCCCGGGGCCTCCTTGAGCAGCTCGGTCGCCTGCTCCAGCTGCTCCTTGCGCTTGGCGCGCCGGGTGCGGGCCTCGGCCTGCTTGGTCTCGGCGTACTCGCGCAGCCGCTCGGCAAGCACGTCGGTCACACCGGCGGCCACGTAGAGCGCCTTGAGGCTGGTGTCGAGCAGCGGCTGGGTCTGGTCCTTGAGCTTGTCGTTCATCACTTCTCCTTGCGTGGTTGAGATCGCGGGGTCTTGGTGGTGCGCCGGGTCCGGGTCTTCCGGGTGGCCGCCGCATGCTGGTCGGCGAAGGCGGCGTACACCTCCAGGAGCGCCTGCTTCTGACGCTCATTGATGGCCGTGTCGGCGAGCACCGCGCGGGTCACATCCGCGGTGCCCTCCTCGTCCGGGCTGAGGATGCCGGCACGGATGTAGAGCGACTCCGCGGAGACCCGCAAAGCCTTGGCGAGCTGCTGCAGCACCTCGGCGGAGGGCCGACGCAGTCCGCGTTCGATCTGGCTCAGGTAGGGATTGGAGACCCCTGCCAGTTCGGCCAACTGACGCATCGACAGCGACGCACTGCGACGCTGGTCGGCGATGAACTCGCCCAGGGATTCGCCCCAGGTGCTCGAGTCCGTTGCGGTCTTCTTGGCCATGCCTTCAGTATGCTAGCTGCTGCTAGCAAAACGCAAACTATTGCAAGCAAGCTCACATCGGTGGTTACGCTGGGTCGATGGAGAGCGTACGCGTGGACACCTGGTTGTGGACGGTGCGCCAGCTGCGCAGCCGCTCGCTGGCCACCGCCGCCGCGAAGGCCGGCCACGTCCGGGTGAACGGCCGCCCGGCCAAGGCGTCCACCCCGGTCCGGGTCGGTGACGAGGTACGCCTGCGGGTGCAGGGATTCGATCGGATCCTCGAGGTCAAGCAACTGCTGCAGACCCGGGTCGGCGCCCCGCTCGCGGTCGAGGCGTACGCCGACCACTCACCGCCGCGGCTGCCGCGCGAGCTGGCCCCGGCCCCGATCCACCGCGACCCCGGCGCCGGCCGCCCGACCAAGCGGGAACGCCGCCAGCTCGACGCGCTGCGCGGTCGCCGCACCCGCTGAACACAAAGCGGCCCCCGACCGGATCGGTCGGGGGCCGCCTGCGTACCTCGGTTCAGCTGGTCACCAGTAGACGACGACCTTGTCGCCGATCCGGACCTGGGTGTCGAACAGCCACTGGATGCCGTCCCAGTCGCGGATGTTCACGCAGCCGTGCGAGGCGCCGGCATACCCACGAGCAGCGAAGTCGTAGGAGTAGTGCACGGCCTGGCCGCCGGAGAAGTACATCGCGAACGGCATCGGGGTGTTGCCGTACATCCAGCTGACCTCGTCGCGGACCTTGGAGAAGACCCGGAACTCGGCCTCGCGGGTCGGGGTGGCCTCCGCACCGAAGCGGGCGTCCATCTCCTTGAGCACCTTGCCGTCGATCATCCAGCGCAGCTTGCGGTCGGACTTCGAGATGCACATCACCCGGCCGGTCATGCAGCGCGGGTCCACCTTCGGCCCGGGCCAGATGACATTGAAGCGGCCGTCGACGAACTCCAGCCGGGCCCGTTCGAAGTCCTGCGCCCAGCCGCCGGGGATCGGGGTCTCGTTGCTGATCGGGGCGCCGAGTTCGCCGCCCTCCCAGCCGCGTCGGCCGTATTCCTCCAGCATCAGCCCGCGGACGGCGTACGCCCCGGTGCGCGGGGTCCAGATGATGATGCCGCCGTTCTCGAAGGCATTCACCCGGGCGCCGTTCTGGCCGTTGAACTCATCGGTGTTGGGCGGGCCCATCACCCCGGCCTCCCAGCCCAGGTCGGCGTAGGTCTGGTAGATCGAGCCGTAGACCGCGTGCGCGTCGGTGCGCTGGGAGAAGACGATCTGGCCGCCCTGGAAGTTCTGCACCTTGGTCTCGCGCGCCGCGTCGAACTCCGGGGTCAGCGGCAGGCCGAGCGGGCCGTTCTCCCAGCCGAGCTCGGCGAACTTGGCAGCGATTCGGCCATAGACCGCATGCGCCCCGGTGCCCGGGCTCCACAGGATCTGCCCGCCGGTGAAGTTCTGCACCCGCGAACCGCGCCCGCCGCCGAACTCGTCGGTGGCCGGGACGCCGAGCACGCCGGACTCCCAGGCGTACGCCCCATAGGTCTCGTAGATCGAACCGTAGACCGCGTGCGCATCGGTCTCGGCGGTGTAGACGATGATGCCGCCCTGGAAGCGGGAGATCCGGGTCCCGGGACGGGCGCCGTCGAACTCGTCGCTGATCGGCAGGCCCAGCGGGCCGCGCTCCCAGTTCAGCGTCGCGTAGTCGGCGGCGATCCGGCCCTGCACGGCGTACGCCCCGGTGGCGGCGCTCCAGATGATGTAGCCGTTCTGGAAGTTCTGCACCCGGCCGTCGCGACCGGCGTCGAACTCCTCGCTGGTCGGGGCGCCGAGCTCGCCACCCTCCCAGCCCTTGGCGCCGTACTTGGTCATGATCGAGCCGTAGACCGCGTGCGCGCCGGTCTCGGGGGTCCAGATGATCAGGCCGCGCTCGAAGGTGGAGACCCGGGCGCCGTTCTGGCCGGCGAACTCGTCGCTGGTGGGCCGGCCGAGCACGCCGCCCTCCCAGCCGTAGTCGCCGTAGCGCTGCAGGATCGAACCCTGCACCGACCAGGCCTCGTTGGTGTCGTGGTTCAGCACGATCAGGCCGTTGCCGAAGCGCTGCACCCGGGTGTTGTTCCGGCCGGCGAACTCGTCGCTGGTCGGCAGCCCCAGCGCGCCGCCCTCGGCGTCGAGCTGGAGGTACTTGTCGGCGATCTTGCCGGACAGGCCCCAGGCGCCGTTGTCGGGCGTCCAGATCATCAGCCCGTTGGCGAAGTCCTGCACCTTCGCCCCGGCCCGGCGGCTGGAGTCCTTCTCGTTGGTCTTCGGCAGGCCGAGCGCGGAGCCGGCGCCACCGAGGGCGTCGTACTTGGCCCGGATCGTGCCCTTGATCCAGTGCGCACCGGTGCCGGCGGAGTAGTAGATGTCACCGCCGTCGAAGACCTGCTTCACGCCACCGGGGACGGCGACCTCGTCGCCGACCTTGTTGCCGAGCCAGCCCGCGGGGCCGCCCTCGGCGAGCCAGAGGGCCTGGATCTGCGGGGTGCCGATCGGGTTCGCGGTCGGTGTCGGGCCGGGGGTCGGTGTCGCGGTGGCTGCCGGGGTGGCGGCGACGCGGGCCGACGGGGCCGCTGACGGCGTACCGGAGGGCGACGCGGAGCGTGCCGGTGAGGGGGAAGCGGTCGCGCGCGGCGTGGCCGTCGCGCCCGGGGTCGGAGTGGAAACAGCGGGGGTGGGAGTCGGTGCCGCGTGGGCGAGGCCGGGCAGCGCCATAGCGAGCGCTACTGCTGCCACCCCCACCGCGGTCGAAACGACTGGCTTCATCTGTCGTCCTCGTGCTGGGTCGGATCGGTCAAGTCACCCGGGGGTAGGGGAAGCGTCGCCCGGCACCCCATGAACCGCCGACGAACAGACCCCGGCGCCCATGGACGCACCGTTCAACCTACGGTAAGTCGCCGCCCCACCCGGCCCCAGCCGGTCACGAACAGATAACAGTTCTCTCACCCGGGAACTCGCCGGTCGCACACGATCCATCGAACCCTGGGTGCATCCGGCGCGTGCTCCAGGGTGCGCCGGGTGCAGCCAGGGTTCGATGGATGGCGAGACGGGGGTACGCGGGGGCGCAGCCCCCGGGCGGCTAGCTGTTCTTGTTCCGGTTGCGCGTTTTGGCCCGGTCGTTGGCGGCGAGCTGCACCTTGCGGATCCGGACCGCGTTCGGGGTCACCTCGAGGCACTCGTCCTCGCGGCAGAACTCCAGCGCCTGCTCCATGTTCAGCAGCTTCGGCGGGATTAGCCGCTCCAGCTCCTCACCGGTGGAGGAGCGCACGTTGGTGAGCTTCTTCTCCTTGGTGGGGTTGACGTCCATGTCGTCGGGGCGGGAGTTCTCGCCGACGATCATGCCCTCGTAGACCTCGGCGCCCGGGCCGACGAACATGGTGCCGCGCTCCTGCAGGTTGAACAGCGCGTAGGAGGTGACCACACCCTTGCGGTCGGCGACCAGGGACCCGGTCGGCCGGGTGCGCAGCTCCCCGGCCCACGGCTCGTAGGCCTCGAAGACGTGGTGCATCAGCCCGGTGCCGCGGGTCTCGGTGAGGAACTCGGTGCGGAAGCCGATCAGCCCGCGCGCCGGCACGATGTATTCCATCCGGACCCAGCCGGTGCCGTGGTTGACCATCTGCTCCAACCGCGACTTGCGGGTGCCGAGCAGCTGGGTGACGGTGCCGACGAACTCCTCGGGCACGTCGATCGTCAGCCGCTCCACCGGTTCGTGCAGCTTGCCGTCGATGGTGCGGGTGACCACCTCGGGCTTGCCGACGGTCAGCTCGAAGGACTCCCGGCGCATCATCTCCACCAGCACCGCGAGCTGCAGCTCGCCACGGCCCTGGATCTCCCAGGTGTCGGGGCGCTCGGTGTTGTTCACCCGGATCGAGACGTTGCCGATCAGCTCCTGATCGAGGCGGGCCTTGACCAGTCGGGCGGTGAGGTTCTTGCCGGCCTTGCCGGCCAGCGGGGAGGTGTTGATGCCGATGGTCATCGAGATCGACGGCTCGTCGACGGTGATCAGCGGCAGCGGCTTCGGGTCCTCCGGATCGGAGATCGTCTCACCGATGGTGATCTCGTCGATGCCGGCGATCGCGACGATGTCACCGGGGCCGGCGGAATCGGCGGGCTTGCGCTCCAGCGCGTCGGTCATCAGCAGCTCGGACAGCTTCACCGTGCGTACGCTGCCGTCCGCGCGGCACCAGGCGACGTTCTGGCCGCGCTTCAGCTCGCCCTCCACGATCCGGCAGAGTGCCAGCCGGCCGAGGTAGGGGGAGGCGTCCAGGTTGGTGACGTGCGCCTGCAGGGTGGCGCCCTCGGTGTAGGTCGGCGCGGGGATGTGCTGCATGATCGTGGAGAACAGCGGCTCCAGATCCTCCGAATCGGGCATCCCACCGTTCTCGGGCTGGTTCACCGACGCCCGGCCCGCCTTCGCCGAGGCGTACACCACCGGGAAGTCGAGGACGTCGGCATCGGCCGCGTCGTCGGCGAGGTCCATGAACAGGTCCTCGGTCTCGGAGACGACCTCGGCGATCCGCGCATCGGAGCGGTCCACCTTGTTCACCACCACGATGATCGGCAGCTTCTTCTGCAGTGCCTTGCGCAGCACGAACCGGGTCTGCGGCAGCGGGCCCTCGGAGGCGTCGACGAGCAGCACCACACCGTCGACCATCTCCAGACCGCGCTCCACCTCGCCGCCGAAGTCGGCGTGGCCGGGGGTGTCGATGATGTTGATGGTCACCTCTGCACCGTCGATGGTGTGCTTCACCGCGGTGTTCTTGGCGAGGATGGTGATGCCCTTCTCGCGCTCCAGATCCATCGAGTCCATCACCCGGTTGTCGACCTCGGACCCCTCCCGGAAGGCCCCGGACTGCCACAGCATGGCATCCACGAGGGTGGTCTTGCCGTGGTCGACGTGGGCCACGATGGCGACATTGCGCAGGTCGGCGCGAGTGGGCATGCGGAATCTTTCTCCTCGAGGGATGACCTGCGGAGTCTATTCGAGGGGTACGCCAGGGGGAGAATCGTGATCCGGCTCGGGTGCTCAGTCGACCACGAAGCCGCTGCCGGCGGCCTTCAGATCACCGGTCTTGACGTACCGCTGGCCGTTCCACCAGTGCCAGACCACCCGGTTGTCACCGGACGGGGTCCGGAACACATCCATCCCGCCGGGTCCGCGGTGGTTCGCGGGCAGTCCCTTGAGCGGGTTGATGTCCCCGGCACCCCGGAAGCCGAAGTACGGACGGGTGACACCCTGGCCGATCGGGCTGCACCGCTTGCTCGGCAACGGGTTCGTGCCACAGCGGGCGATGCCGGTGGCGTAGCGCGGGCTGTCCCAGTTGTTGCCCGAATAGGTCACGTACCACTCGCCGTTCCCGGTCCGGAACATCGACGGATTCTCGATCACATGGGTACCGCCGGAGGTGCCGGTGGTGTCCCAGCGGATATCGGTGCTCAGCAACAGGGTGCGTCGGGTGGACCAGTCGGCGAACCCGCTCGCACCGACCCGGACGACCGACAACCCGGTCTCGGCGCCGCTGGCCACCGCATCGTCGCGGTAGGCGACGTACAGCTTCCCGCCGGAGACGAATGGATTGGCGTCGATGGCCCAGCGGCCGGCGGGCGGGCAGGCCCATTCCTTGCCGTCGGTGAACGGTCCGGTCGCCGACTTCGACACGGCGCGACCGATGCACTTCTGGCCACTGCCCTTGCGGCTGGCGGTGTAGTACATGAAGTAGCGATCGCCGTGCCGGGCCACCCCGGGGGCCCAGACCGCGCCCTGGGCCCAGGCCCCGGGCCCGCCGGGCATCGCGTCACCGCTCACGCATTCGCCCATGCCGGGATTCTCACCGGAGCCGTGGACCAGGTAGGGAACCACCTTGGCGGTGGTGTTGCACCGGCCGCTCTGCTTGCCGAGCGAGGTGCCGTAGGTGACGTAGCGTCCGTTCTCGGCCACCAGCGTGTCCGGATCGGCCAGCGGAGTGACCGAGGAGGCCGAGGCGGCCTCAGCCCCCGAGGTGCTGAACCCCACCAGAGCGAGGCCTGCGGTGAGGGCGGCGACCACGGCGCCCGAGATCACTCGACGTTTCGACATGCTGGCCCCTTCCGGTGCCCTGCGAGCTGGCGTTCGCGACGCTAGCGAGCCGGCGGTGCGTCGTCGCCCGGATGTGGCCGGAAGGTTCCGATCAGGGGCGCAGCACCGCGGTGAGCAGCCCGTCGACGACCGACTCGGCGCGCTCGGCGGTGGTCTGGCCGAGCAGCAGGTGCACCGCCAGGCCGTCGATGCCGGAGTGGATCAGGTCCGCGGCCGGTTCGGGATCACCGGCCAGCAGGCCCCGGCGGTCCAGCGCGGTGAGCCACTGCAGCAGCCCGGTGTGCAGGTCCCGGTAGAGGATGCCGTGGGCGTCGGACAGGTCGTTGCTGGTCACCGCCGCACCGATGAACGCCAGCCACACCTCCAGGAAGGTCCGCGCCTCCTCGTTCAGCGGCAGGGTGGCGAGCAGGAAGGCGCGGAAGTCGGCGACCGGGTCGTCGGTGCGTGGCAGTGAGGCCACGTACTCGGTGGCCTGGCGGGCCATTTCCGTTGCAGCGAAGGAAATCAGCTCGTCATGGCTCGGCAGGTAGTGCCGGATGGCGCCGGTGGACCAGCCGCTCTCGGCGGCCACTCGGCGGATGCTCACCGCGCCCAGGCCGTCGGTACGCACGATCGACCAGACCGCGGTGGCGAGCTCTCGGCGGCGTTGGTCGTGGTCGACGATGCGCGGCATGGGTCGATCCTAGGCGGTTTGGCGTTGGTGACACAACCGTGCTAAAAAGGTTTATGACACAGACGGGCTAAATAAGGAGGCGGAGATGCTCGCATGGGGGAGCCTGCTGCTGGCGGGGGTGTTCGAGGTCGGCATGACGACCTTCCTGAAACTCGAGCAGCGCAACAGGAACTGGCTCTGGGCGTTTCTGCCGTGCGCGTTCATCAGCTTCACCTTCCTGGACCGCGCGACCCGGGAGATACCGATGGGCACGGCGTACGCGATCTGGACCAGCATGGGCGCGGTCGGCACGGTGCTGGTCGGGGCGCTCGCGTTCGGGGAGAAGCTGCGGCCCGCGACGGTGGGGCTGCTCGGGGTGATCGTGGCGCTGATCGTGGCATTGAAGGTGACGGCATGAGACAGGGTTGGTTCTGGGTGGTCCTGGGCGGGATCTTCGAGATCGGCTTCACCACCTCGATGATGCTCGCGAAACAGGATTCGCGCTGGTGGGGTGCCTTCCTGGTCTGCTGCATCCTCAGCTTCGAGTTCCTCTCCCGGGCACTGAAGTCGATCAATGTCGGCGTTGCCTACGCCGTCTGGACCGGTATCGGCAGCGTCGGCACGGTGCTCGTCGGTGCCGTGTTCTTCGGCGAGGCGTTCAGCGTGGTACGCGGGTTGCTGCTCGTCGGCCTGATCGCTGCCATGGTCGGGTTGAAGATGACGACCGGGTCGAAGCAGCCCGATCTCAGCAGGAGCGGATCAGCTGGGCCTTGATCATCGCGCCGGTCTCATAGGCGAAGGCGTACGCCCAGGCGCGGCGCCCGTTCTCGGCGTCGATCGCCTGCATCCGCACCTCGCCGGGAAAACAGCGCTTCATCAGCATCCGGCTGCGGGTGATGTGGGACTGGTGGGTGACCACCGTCACCGACCGCCAGCCCCGCTCGCGGGCGAGTTCGGCGAAGACCCGGGCCTCGCCACGGGTGGTCACCGGGTCCGGACTCAGGCAGACGACATCGGGCTGGGCGCAGGCCTGTTGATAATCCGGCCGACCGGCCAGCACATCGGAGACGGAGAGCACGATCGTCCGGCCCGGTAGGGCGTCCAGGTCACCGTCCCCCACCCGCGCCACCCCGCCACCGGAGGCGAGGACGTATGCGGCGTCGGTCGACCGGGGCTCATCGGTGGCCGGGTAGCGGAACCATTTCAGGCAGCCACCGAACCAGAGCAACCCGAGGGCGCCGGTGGCGATCAGGAGTCGGCGCAGCACTCTGGGTCGAGTGGTCGAAGCGCGCACGGTGCCGACTGTACGCGTCGACCGAAGGGGTGCGCGGCATTCACCAGCGCCCCGGGATGCCTTTGACGATGACCTGATCGGGGACGTGCCTGGTCACCAGCGACGAGGCCCCGATGAGGGAATCGGTGCCGATCGTCAATCCCTGCAGGACATTGGCGGCGGAGCCGAGCAGCGTACGCGCGCCGACCCGGACCTCCCCACCCACTGTCGCGGCCGGGTTCACCGAGGCGAAGTCGTCGATGACGGTGTCGTGGCCGATCGTGCAGTTCGGGTTCAGGTGCACGTGGCGGCCCAGGGTGACATTGGTGGAGACACAGGCCCCGGCGCAGATCACGGTTCCCGGACCCATCCGCACCGAACTGCCGATGGTTGCGCGGGGATGGACCAGGGTGGCGAACTCGAAACCCGCTTCCGCCAGGACGCCGCCGAGCCCGCTGCGGATGGCGGGATCCCCGATCCCGATGATGATCTGGGCATCACCCGGCCCGGTGGTGAGAAGGTCGCGCAGTGAGCCGAGGTGCGGGATCCCACGGTCGCGCAACCGGTCGAGATTCCTGGTGGCGGGGGAGTCATCGACCACACCCAGAACGGGACGGCCGCAGGCGATGACCACATCGGCCGCCTCACGCCCGAAACCACCGGCACCGACGATGACCACCGGTGCCGCGATCATCGGCTGCCCTGGAATCTGGCGACGGTCGCCTCTCCCTCGGCGTTGATGCCCTGCCGTCTCAGGACCGTCAGCACCGTGCCGAGGAGAATCCTGGCGTCCAGGGTGAGCGAACGGTTCTCCACGTATTCGACGTCGAGTTCGAGCCGCTGTTCCCACGGGGTGCTGTTGCGGCCATTGATCTGCGCCCAGCCGGTGATCCCGGGGCGGACCTCGTGCCGGCGCGCCTGTCGTGCGTCGTAGAGCGGGAGATAGTCGACCAGCAGCGGACGCGGCCCGACCAGGCTCATCTCCCCACGGAGGACGTTCCACAGGCTGGGCAGCTCATCGAGGCTCAGGGAGCGCAGCAGGATGCCGAAGCGGGTGAGCCGTTCGGCGTCGGTCCGGTGGGTTGCATCCGGTTCCAGCATGGTGCGGAACTTGAGCAGCTCGAAGACCTCGCCATCCTTGCCCGGACGGGGTTGGCGGAAGAGCACGGGGCGTCCGTGGATCTTCAGCACAGCGGCAGCGATACCGACCTGAAGCGGAGCGGTCAGGACCAGCCCGGCACAACTCGCGGCGATGTCGAAGGTCCGCTTCAACCGGTCGTAGATCACTACCCATCCTTCCGCAACCCACCGGACCATCGGCCCGGCGCTGCTGCTTGTGCCGTAGGGTCTCCATCGTATTTCCAAACTCGAAGGGCGGTCATGCGCATTGCGGTTGTGGCGCAGAAGTTCGGCCACGTGGGCGGTGTGGCGACGGTCGCCAGATGGCTCGTCGACGGTCTGCGCGCCCGAGGGCTCGAGGTCGACGTCCTCGAGCTGGCGGAGTCCCGCAGTGACGTGTTCAGCAGGCGTCTGACGGCCCCGCAGACCTGGCGTCGGCGAACGCTGGCCGGGGAGACCCTGGAGCTCGGACAGCAGGCGTGGGGTGCGAACGCCGTCGAGCTGGAGTTCATGCGTTACCTGCCACGCAAGGAATTGACCGATGAGCTGAACGGCTACGACCTCGTCCAGGTCGTCTGCGGCGGGCCGGCACTCGCCACCGTGGCCAGACACGTGGAGCGACCGGTGGCCGTGCAGGCGGCCACGCGGGTGAGTTGGGA
This sequence comes from Enemella evansiae, assembly GCF_004362375.1. Classification (NCBI taxonomy): domain Bacteria; kingdom Bacillati; phylum Actinomycetota; class Actinomycetes; order Propionibacteriales; family Propionibacteriaceae; genus Enemella; species Enemella evansiae. The sequence goes on along the minus strand of NZ_SNXA01000015.1, from coordinate 46,251 downwards.
ACGGGCCAGCATCCTGGCCCGGCACTCGGGGCTCGAACGGAAGCTGCGCGGTGCGATGACCGACGCGGTCGCCCGCCTCGAGGCTCCTGCGCTCCGCCGGGCGGACGTCGCATTCCTGGAGAACTGGGAGATGCTGCGCTACACCCAGTCGGTCGGACAGCGGAATGCGCACTTCGCTCCTCCCGGCACCGATGTCGAGCGCTTCTTCCCGGCGGACCAGCGAGCCGGTGACGGCCCGCTGCTGTCGGTCTGCCGGCTCGGCGAACCACGCAAGGGATTGGAGAACCTGATCCGGGCGTACGGGCTGCTCGCAACTCGTCACGCAACGGTTCCCGACCTGGTGCTCGCCGGCCGGGGAACGCTCTACCCGGTGGCCGAGCAGGCGCTGCAGAACTCCCCGGTCAGACACCGGATCACGGTGCTGAGCGATGTGCCGCAGGACGGGCTTCCCGAGCTCTATCGCTCGGCCGGTGTGTTCGTGCAGGGATCCTTCGAGGAGGGGCTGGGACTCTCGAGCATCGAGGCCATGGCGTGCGGACTGCCCGTCGCCGCGACCGCGACCGACGGCTCACGCGCGGCGGTCGCGGACGGCGAGACCGGGTACCTGTGCGAGCTGGGCGACGCGGACGCCATCGCCGACGGACTTTCCCTCGCCATCGAAGGCTGCCTGCAGCGCGGCGATGAGTTGGGTGAGGCGGCTCGGGTGCGCGCGGTGGAGATGTTCTCCACCGAAGCCTGTCTCGGCAACTTCATCAGGCATTATGAAACGGCGTTGGGTTCACCCCGCGGAGCCGGCTGATCCATCCGGTCGGGGCAACGTGGGTCTCGGTCGAGCTATCAGCAGGCTTGCGCACACCAGGCCGGCACCTTGCCCTATCGCAGTCGCCGCGGCAGCTCCGTGGAGGCCGTAGCGTCCAGCAAGGACGACAAGAAGAATTGTCGTCGTGACCAGGCAGGCGATGCTCGAGATCGTGGCAAGACCAGGTGCCCCTCGTCCGCGGAGAATCATTCCGCCTACCTGCAGGAATGCCCGGAGAAGCGCGGTGGGTGCTAGGAGCCACACAAGCCCGACCGCGGGTGCGAACGCCTGGCCGAAGAGGAGCGGAATCACCCATGGCGAGATGATCCCGAACAGGATCAGCGCTGTGGCGGTCAGGAGCCCGGCGCCGGCGAAGATGCGCCATTCTCGCCGTTGACGCCCGCGTCCCGCCGATTGGTCTGCTGCAAGACCGGGGAAGGCAACGCTGCTGACAGCAGTGGCGAGCGGGCCGGATGCGCTCACCACGGATTGCGCCACGGCGTACTGACCGAGCGCTGGCGCCCCGACGATGCCGAGCAGGAGCACCCGGTCAAGGTTGGCCGAGAGCACTTCGGGGACCGATGATCCTCCTTGTTTGAGGCCATAACTCAGGAGGTTCACCGGCGCCTCGGCACGTTGCGATGCCGGTCGCAGTCGCCGCTCGTTGATCACGGCAGAACCCATGCAGACCAGGTAACTCAGCAGGAGAGCCGCGCTCGAGGCGATGATGGTCAACCGCCCGGTGAGAAACAGGGCAGTGGAGATCAACAGGTACGCCGCGGGTTGCGCGAGCCGCACTCGATTCCATGCGTCGATCGACAGGGCCTGCAGCGCATACATCGATGGTCCGCCGACGGCGTTGATGAGGAGGCTGCCGAAAGCAAGCCAGTAGGCGACCAGTACCGGCTGGTCTCCCCGGGCAAACAGCATTGCTGCAGCGCACGCCACCGCCGTGACGATCAGATTGACTGGAATCATGATGCGTCGGCTGGCTCGGAGGATGGCCCGAGCGGCATCAGGCTCCCGGCTCACCGCAAACGTGACGGCGGCGCTCTGCCCGACCTCGCCCACCACCAGAGCGATCCCTTGTGCGGCGACGATGGACGCGAAGTGCCCGCGGCCGTACTCACCGAGAACCCGGGCGACCAGGATGCCGGTGACCGTCGTGGCCATCAACATGCACACGTTCACCGCGGCCGTTCGGATGATGGCGTGCCGGAGAGCGGCGATCAACCGTGGCAGATTCCTCATGTTTCAGCCAAGAAGCTCGTCCAACAGGTCTCCGAGCCGCAAGGAGTACGTGTGATCGGCCAGGGCCCGAGCCCGTCCCGCATCGGCGATCGGCCGGCCGTTCTCAGGATCATCGAGAAGCCAGCGGCACTGGTCGACGAGCTCGTCGAACGTGCTGAAGGCGGCAACCTCCTTGCCGGGCAGGAAGAGGTCCTCCAACCCCGGGCGCAGTTCGGTCATGACCAGTCCCCCGGACATCGCACCTTCGAAGAGACGGCAGTTCGTTCCTGCGTACTCGGCCGGATGCAGGTTGTTCAGGACGATCCGTGCCGATCGGAAGGTGTCCCCCTTGTCCGCGGCGGTCAGGTATCGACCGGTATGGGCGCGTCGTAACTCGGGGACGTTCAACCAGCTCGGGATTCCGGACCCGTGGAGCTCCAGCGGCAGGCCTGCACGGATCATCCGCTGAAGCAGTACCGCGCGAGTGGGATGGACGTTGCCTGCCATCACGATGACGGGCCGGGTGCCATATGGAAGTCCGGATCTATGCCAACGCGGATTTCCTGCCTCTGGAAGGAATCGCACCGGTAGCCCTTGCACGTCCCGAAGCCACTGGGTGAGCACCGGATTCTTCAGAAAGATCCGGTCATAACCGTTTGTGAACATGTCGTGAAGGCCCATCGTCCCGACCGCATCAGGAAACCAGAGAGCAACCCGCGCTCCGCACTCTTTGGCAGCCGACACCGTTGAGGCGTGCAGACGCCGATCCACGGTGATCAGGGCATGTGGGCGGAACTGACGGATCGCCTTCCGCATCGGGGCCTGACGGCGAGCGTCGAGTGGAAGATAGTGATCGGCCACCACCGAGACCAATCCGTTCGCCTTCTTGATGCCGAGTGGACGTCGGGCGGCACCCAGTGCCGCTACTTCATGACCGTCACTGCACAGTTGATGAATGACGTTGTCGGCGAAGCTGTCCCTGCCCAGGGGTCCCGCCACAGCAATGCGCACGCCGAATCTCCTCAGAATCAAAGGGCTGCGAAAAAGAGCTCAACCTAGGGTTTGAACTGTTCGGGGCCATTCGCCCTCCTGGCGACGGCTCGGCCAGCCTCCTCCGCCCGGTCCTTGGTGATGGAGTCCCGGTCGAGGAGTGACTGAATGGCATTCCACGCGGCCAGTGCGTCCGAAGGGTCATCCAACACGATCCCGGGAGAGGGTTGCGTTCCGCGAATGGACCCGGTCCAGGGGGTACGCGCACCCACAACGACCGGACATCCTGCTTCCAGGGCTTCAGCGATGGAGTGCCCGAAGTTTTCCCCCTGCGTGGGGTGAACGAAGACCGACGAACGGGCAAGCTCGACGCCGACCCGATCGCGGTCGACGGTTCCCAGCCACTCAACGCGTACGTGCTTCGGTAGTCCCGACTCGATCGCACGACACCGTTCGACGTATGCGGGATCTTCTAGGGGGCCCGCCAAGGTGAGTGCGATGGGACGATCGGTGTGCCGTAGTGCTTCCAGGATGACGTGCACGTTCTTGATCGGAACGATCCGGCCGACGTAGAGCAACCGTCCCTCATCCGGTTGCCTGGGTTGCGGCTCCCGGGGGAGACGTGTATTCGGAATCAACCGGATCTTTTCCTGGGGGACCCAGGATCGGAGCTCCCGAGCTTCGTCCTCGCTGGTGGCGTGGTAGAGATCCACCGCGCGGAACAATACCTTGCGCACAAGAGGCAGAGCGAACTGTTTGCGCCTTGCGTGATGCGCGAGTGCATTGCTCATGAACTGACCCCGCGTAGCGAGCACCACCCGGTCGGGGCGCGTGCGCCTCAGACGCACGAGAAGCAGCGGGAGCATCCCATACGCCGGACTGAACGGTGAGTTGAGGTATAACGCATAGTTGCTCCGGCCCCACAGTGCGCGTGCAACACCCACCAACTGGTCGGCGAGCGTTCTGGCCCGCAGGTAGATCACCGTGACCCCCGGCATCCGGAAGAGACTGCCTGACGGATAGGACTTCTGCCCGCCCGGCTCGCGATCTGCTGCCAGGACCTCGACCTGTTTCCCCAACCGTGCCATGGCAGTGGCAACTGCAGCCAGGGACTGGACGGGGCCACCGCCTGCAACCGATGGTGGGAACAGCGCTGCGGATATCACCAGGTCCGGGTCTGTCATGAGCTGCTCGTCAGTCTGTGTGAGGGTACGGCCGGGGTGTTGCTCAAGCGGGCCACAGTCGCTGGGCGACGAAACCGAGGATGCCCAGTGGTATCGCGTATCGCAGCATGATGATCAAACTGGGAATGCCGCGTTCCACGAACAGCGATCCGATCAACAGCAGGATCAGGGTGAGGAGTCGTGCGGTGGAGACTCGAGCGAAGATCCAACGCTCAAGGCGCCCGTACAGGTAACCGAAGAACCCCATGACCGGAAAGTAGAGCGCAATGCCGGTCAGCCCGAGCCAGAGCCCGAAGTGCCCCGGCAGATGGTCATTGTCGGGCATCCCGTAGTACCAGATCTGGGCTGCCTCGCTCGATCGATCGGTGACATCCCCAGAATTCTTCGAGGGGTTCAGAAAACTCGGAACTGCTTGGCTCATCGACCGCACCACGGCGGTCAACCCCATCGGCTCGGTGCCCTGGGAGAGAGCCAAGACCACGTGACCGGCCCATTCGTTGGAGTCGAGTCGCACGGCAGTCTGTGTGATCAGGTCCCCACCGCTCACAGTGTCTGCTGCGGTCGAGCCGAAGGCGTTCACGATCGCGCTCACTCTGCTCTCCAGACCGGAGTCAGTGTTGAAGATCTCTCGTCCCTGGGCTGAACGCACGCTGGTGATGGCGAATGCGCAGGCCGCTCCGATGACCACCAGAATGATCAGGTCGCGTGTGCGCGGTAGGCGACGCATGAATCCGAGCATCGCCCAGACGGTGATCGCACTGACCGCGATCTCCAGACGCTGGCCGGCGGCAGCCAGGAGAAGCACGTTGGCCGCCATGACGGGTACGAAGGACCGACTGCCGAACCGCCAGATGACACTGAAAGTCGTCAATGTCATCAACATGACGAAGAGGGACATGGCCAGCACCTGGATGCTCGACTGGTTTCGGGAGTCCAGGACTTCGGCCGTTGTGAACCCTTCACCCGAATAGGTGGCTGCGGCCAATGGGATCAGGCAGAGGACAAGAATGCGCCAGTCGAGCGGAGCCATTGCGGCACCTTCCTGGCTTCGATCGGTCGTGACCAGTCCTCGCCGGCGTACGGCCCACAGGTAGCCAGCCGTCGTCGCCAACATGCCACCACTGATGACCAGCGCGCCGCGGTGAACCTCATCGGGGGTCAGCATCATGCGATAGGGATTCGCCGCCAGTGCACCAGGGGTGAGCATCAGGAGCTCGCCGAACCCGTGGTAGACGGTGGCGGCCAGCAGCATGAGTGCAAATGGATGGGTCAGCCAGTTCCGCCCCAGGAATCGGCGGAGTAGGTAGATGGTCAGTGCCTGCAGCGCGAGCGCGAGCACGAGGGTGAGGGTCATGCCGGTGCTCGCCTCAGGGCGGTCGCGAGTGCGGTGCGTACCCGATCGAAGTCCGCGTCGGACATCGCGGAACCGCTCGGCAAGGACAGCCCCTGCTCGAAAAGTCGCTCCGAGGTCCCGTCGACATAGGCAGGGTTGTCCGCGAACACCGGTTGCCGGTGCATCGGCTTCCAGAGCGGACGGGATTCGATCTGCTGGTCCGCGAGCTCGGCCATCACCCGGTTGCGGTCCAGGCCCGAGGCGATCGGATCGATGAGGATCGAGGTCAGCCAGAAGTTGTCCCGCGTACCGGTCATCTCCGGATTGTCCGCACCATCGCCATCGCTGAAGATCGTGACACCCGGAACGTCGGAAACCAGATCACGATAGGCATTGCGCCATCCGCGCCGCCGATCGACCATCTCCGTCAACCGATCGAGCTGCGCCCGCCCCAGGGCGGCGAGCAGGTTGGACAACCGGTAGTTGTAACCGATGTCGGTGTGTTCGTAGTGCACGACGGGCTGGCGGGCCTGGGTCGCCAGATACCGGGTGCGCTCAGCCATCTGCGGATCGTCGGTGAGCAGGGCACCACCACCGGAGGTCGTCATGATCTTGTTGCCGTTGAACGACAGCACGGCGGCGTCACCGTACGCCGCAGCGGGCTTCCCGTTGCGCAGCGCACCCAGCGACTCGGCCGCATCGGCGAGCACCGGAATGCCATGCCGGCTTGCGATCGCGGCGATCGCATCATGGTCGACCACCTTGCCGAGCAGGTCGACGGGGACGATGGCCGCCACCCGGGCGCCTCGGGAGAGCTGGTCCGCGACGGCCTGCTGCAACAGCTCAGGGTTCATCGACCCGGATTCGTCCGCGTCCACGAACACAGGGGTCGCTCCGGTGTAGGTGACCGCATTCGCCGTCGCCGCGAAGGTCATCGAGGCGGTCATCACGACATCTCCGGGTCGCACACCCAGGTGGAGCAGTCCGAGGTGCAGCGCAGCGGTGCCGGAAGAGAGGGCGACCGCGTGCTCACGCCCGCACCGTGCGGCCAGCTCGGCCTCGAAGGCGTCGACCTCCGGGCCCAGGGGCGCGATCCACCCGCTGTCGAACCCGCGCAGCAGGGCCTCCTGCTCGGCCCGCCCGACATCGGGTGAGGACATGAAGATGCGATTGGCCACAGGTCACCGATCCTTGGACTGGACGTGGAGGGAACCAGCAACCGCGGTATCGGGATCCGCGGCGTGCTGCAGAATCCTGGACAGCGCCCCGGCGCCGACGCTCGGTGCGAAGTCCGCGTCATAGCAGCGGCGCGCTGCCTGGCCGAGGATGCACCGGTCCTCGCGGCCCAGGGCGGCGAACCACCGGAACGCTGCGGTGATGCTGCCGCGATCGGCAGGATCGGCCGCCAGACCCGCACCGTTGTCGGTGACATAGGTGGCCGCATCCCCCGGGGCGGCGACGAGCAGCGGCATGCCGAGCCCGCACAGGAACTGGATCTTGCTCGGGAAGGTGGCCCGATGCAGGGCGGTGTCGGCGAGCGAGACCAGAGCCACGTCCGCTTCCCTGGTCAGGGCGGTGGCCTCCGGGAGCGGGACCGCAGGCAGGATGTGCACCCGATCGGCGGCGGCCGACCGCTCCCGCAGCGCCTGGCGGTCGGTACCCGTGCCGATGAGCACCAGATGGGCATCGAGGTCGGCGGCCACGAAGGCGTCGACGACCGCGCCCAGGTTCTGCGGGGCCCCCATCGCACCCGCGTACAGGAAGACGGGGGCATCCGGGTCGGCACCGATACGGGCCCGCAGGCCGCGCGTCTCGGCGGCCCCGGCGACGGCCGGATCGGGGGTCCAGTTGTGGACCAGCTCGACCTTGCCGCGGGCCCCGGGGCGCCCGCCGATCAGCGTGACGGCCGAGGGGGTGATGGCCACGATCCGGGCGGCGCCGGCATAGGAGGCGCTCACGAAGGCGTGCAGGATCGTCGAGATCGCTCGCAGGGTGAGGGAGCGGCGGACGAACCCGGAGTCGACGACCGAATCGGGCCAGACGTCCTGGACCTGCAGCACGTAAGGGATCCGGGTCAGGGCGCGCAGCACCATGGCCGGCAGGGCCGCAGTGGCGGGGGAGCCGTAGACCAGGATCACCTCACGGTCGCGCAGCTCCGCGAGCGCGCGCCAACTCGCGGTGACCGCGAAGGAGGCATATCCCAGCAGCCGTCCGAGCAGACCCGAACCACGGTAGGGAAACTCCGGGACCCGGTGCACCCGGACCCCATCGATCGTCTCGGTCCGCCACTGCGTCGCGGAGTAACCGTCGGCCACCGCACCGGTGGGGTAGTGGGGCGTACCCGTCACCACGACCACGTCGTGACCTTCGGCGCGCAGACCGTCGACGATCGCGGTGGGCACCCAGACGTTCTCCGGGGCGTACCACTGGGAGATGAAGCCGATGCGCATGCTCAGCGCAACCCGGACCACGACTTGTGCCGGGCACTGGTGGAGATGATGAAGTTGACCGTCCGCTCGGCGCAGTTGTCGATCAGGTATTCGGCGGGAATCTGTGCTGCCGCGGAGGATCGGAGCACCTGCTCGACTCCCTCGATCACATTCTGCGGATCCAGACCGGTCATGATGATCGCACCGGTGTCGAGTGCTTCCGGGCGTTCGATCGAATCCCGCAGGGTGACAGCGTGGAAGCCGAGGATCGACGACTCCTCGGCGATCGTGCCGGAGTCCGACAGCACGCATCTGGCGTGCAGTTGCAGGTGGTTGTAGTCATGGAAACCCAGCGGCTTGTGGAAGACGATCCGCGCATCGACCTCCCGGCCGAGCGACTCCAGACGCTTGCGGGTACGCGGATGGGTGGACACCAGGATCGGCAGGTCGAACCTTTCCGCCACCGCTTCCAGACAGTCCAGCAGTGCGGACAATCGTTCGGGACTGTCCACGTTCTCCTCGCGGTGCGCGCTGACCAGGAAATAACCGTCGGCGGTCAACTCGAGACGGTCCAGCACATCGGAGGCCTCGATCGCCGGGCGCTGGGCCAGCAGCACCTCCCGCATCGGTGAACCGGTCAACAGGATCCGGCGGGGGTGGATGCCTTCGGCGAGCAGATTCCGGCGGGCGTGCTCGGTGTAGACGAGGTTGAAGTCGGCCACGTGGTCGATCATGCGCCGATTGGTCTCCTCGGGCACATTCTCATCGAAACAACGGTTTCCGGCCTCCATGTGGTAGACCGGCACCCGCATCCGCCTGGCCATCACCGCGGCGATGGAGGAGTTCGTATCACCCAGCACCAGGACGGCGTCGGGCTGCTCCGCCGCGATGACCCGCTCCACACCGGTCAGCACCCCGCCCAGCACCGCACCGAGGCTCGAGGTGTCGACGTTGAGGAAATGATCAGGTTTCCGCAGCCCCAGTTCGTCGAAGAAGATCTCGTTCAACTCATAGTCGTAGTTCTGCCCGGTGTGCACGACGACGTGGTCGAGGCTGGCGTCCAGATGCTTCATGACGGCAGCGAGCCGGATGATCTCTGGTCGCGTGCCGACGACCGTCATGACCTTGGTCACTGGGTGCACTCCTTGGAATCGACCTGCACCGGAAAGGTATCGGGGTTGTCGGGGTCGAACAGCACGTGGGTCCAGAACTGGGTGAGCACCTCGGTGTCCCCGGTGTTGGTGATGTTGTGGGTCCACAGGGTCGGCATGTCGATGGCCACCGGCGCATCGCCGGAGACGTCGAACTCGATGACCTCGTCGCTGAACATGCGGCGCAGCGCGATCCGCGCTCGACCGGCCAGCACCGCGAACCGCTCGATCTTGGTCAGGTGGTAGTGGTCGCCGCGCACCACTCCGGGCCTGCTGGTGCTCACGAAGCTCTGACCCTGCCCACCGTGGGAGCGGACCGTCTCGACCAACCGGCCGCGGTCATCGGCCCGGGGGGTCAGAGCGATCGGGTACGCGGTGGGGAACAGTGCGGCGCGGTAGGTGTTGAACAACGCGACCTCGAAGTCCGAGGCCAGCGCCGGGATGTCACCACGATCCGGATACAGCTCGTGGAACACGCTGAGCCGGTCCCACACCTGCTGGACGGTGGTCGGGTGTCCCTGGGGGGCGGTCTCACCCGATCCGGTGGCCGCCAGGCCGTCGATGAGCGCCTGGGCGGCGTCCTGGGCGTGCAGCAGATCGATCGGGCGATCGGTGATGGATGGTGTCTCGTTCCTGATGCGCCAGTCGACGAAGCTCGCCACGAAGGAGTTGTAGTGCGGTCGGCCGTGTTCACCGAACAGGTTGGGCAGACGCACGTCGACGAACACCGAACCGAGCGCGTCCGCCGTCTCGGCCAGGATCTGACCCGCGGCCGCTTTCCCTTCCCCATAGGCGGTTCCATTGCCGGCCTGGATCGAGTCGGCGTGGACGATCACCGGCGGCTGCTTGGCCGCGCGGGCGGCGGCGGCCACGGCGCGAGCCAGTTCGGCATTGCCGTTCCGGACCTCGTCGGGGTCCGCGCGGTTGATGCCGGCGACGTGGATGATCGCATCGGCATCCGCGGCCAACGTGGGGAGGTCGTCCCAGGTGGTTCGCGTCACCGCGACGACGTCATGCTCGGTGAGGGCGTGCAGCCGGCACCGGGTGTGCCAGCCGAGGAAACCGGCCGCGCCGGTCAGGAGCACCCGCATGGCACGTCCTTCACGAGTCGCTGGATCTCGGGCAGCTGCAGCAGGCATTCCTTCGTGCTCGCCACATCCAGGCGCAGGGCGTTCTGGGAGTCGTAGTCGCGGTCCCGGGTGATCGTACGGTCGCCCTCATCGAAGTACAGCTCGTATTGCAGCGACCGGGCATCCAGCGGTACGCGGAAGTAGCTGCCCTGATCCTCCGCCTTCGCCATCTCCTCCCGGCTCAGCAGGGTCTCGTGCATCTTCTCCCCGTGCCGGATGCCGATGGTCCTGATCTCGGCATCGGGATGTCCGAGCAGCTCGGACACGGCCCGGGCCAGCACCTCGACCGTCGATGCGGGCGCCTTCTGCACGAACAGATCACCCGAGGTCGCGTGGAAGAACGCGTGCAGGACCAGGTCGACCGACTCGGCGAGCGACATCAGGTAACGGGTCATCGACGGTTCGGTGACCGTGAGCGGTTTGTGCTGAGTGAGCTGCTCGACGAAGAGGGGGATCACCGAACCACGCGAATACATGACATTGCCGTAGCGGGTCAGCGAGACGGTCATCTGGGAGTCCGGGTGGTTGCGGGCGAATGCCTGCACCGTCTTCTCCATCAGTGCCTTGGACATGCCCATCGCGTTCACCGGATAGACGGCCTTGTCGGTGGAGAGACAGACCAGCGAGCGCACCCCGCTCGCGGCGGCGACATCGAGGACGTTCTGGGAACCGATGACATTGGTCTTGACGGCCTGCTGCGGAAAGAACTCGCAGGACGGGACCTGTTTCAGGGCGGCGGCGTGGAAGACGTAGTCGACACCCGCCATCGCCGGGACGATCGAGTCCTTGTCACGCACATCACCCAGGAAGAAACGGAGCCGCTCGTCGCCGAAGCGGCGCCGCATGGCGTCCTGTTTGGCCTCGTCCCGGGAGAAGATGTGGATCTGCCGGGCGCCCCGGTCGAGCAACTGGGCGGCCATCGTCGAACCGAACGAGCCGGTTCCACCGGTGATGGCGAAGGTCGCGTCGTGGATCCCTCCATGGGCGCTCACAGCTGCGCGACTCCCTGGCCGCTGAGCCGGCCGCGGGTGTCGAACAATCTCTTGGCGCCGTTGGTGATCGTCCCATCGGCGTACGCCGCATGTGCCTGCAGCAGCACGACCAGATCCGCCTCGGCCACGGCCGAAACGACGTCCGGGACGCGGTCCAGGGTCCGCGAGCCGACCGTCCACTGCTCGAAGAACGGGTCGTGGAACCGCAGATCGCTCCCGGCCGCCAGAAACCGTTCGGCGATCTCCACCGCCGGTGATTCCCGGGCATCGGCGATGTCCTGCTTGTAGGTGACACCGAGCAGCAGCACCCGGGAGTTCGCCAGCGGCAAAGCATCACCGTTCAGGATCGACTGGGCCCGTTGGACGATGTAGGCGGGCATGCCCGCGTTGATCTCCTGCGCCAGTTCGACGAACCGGAACCGATACCCCAGATCGGCGTGCACCTTGTAGGACAGGTAGTTGGGATCGATGGGGATGCAGTGCCCGCCGACGCCCGGTCCCGGCCGGAACGCCTGGAACCCGAACGGTTTCGTCGACGCGCACTCGATCACGTTCCAGATGTCGATGCCCATCTCGTGTGAGAACTTGGCCATCTCGTTGACCAGCGCGATGTTCACGTGCCGGTAGGTGTTCTCGAGCAGCTTCGCCATCTCCGCCTCGCGCGTGCCGCGGGCACGGACGACACTGTCCACGAAGCGACCGTAGAACGCGGCGGCGCGGTCGGTGCACTCGGGCGTGAGGCCGCCGACGACCTTGGGGGTGTTCTTGATGCCGAAGGTCGCATTGCCCGGATCCACGCGCTCCGGTGAGAACGCGAGCCCGAACTGCTCTCCCGCCGTCAACCCGGACCGCTCCAGAACGGGCAGCACATCCTCCTCGGTGCTGCCGGGATAGGTGGTCGACTCCACGATGACGAGGGTCCCCGGGCTCAGGTTCTCCGACACCGTGGCTGCGGCCGACAGCAGGGCCGAGAGATCCGGCCCGCCGAGCGGCGACAACGGTGTGGGTACGCACAGCGTCACGACGGCCGCGTCCCGAATGCTGCCGGGGTCGGCCGTCGCGGTGAAACCGGCATCGAGCATCTCGCGGATGTCGGCATCGGTGAGGTCGTCGATGTGGGACCTGCCGTCGTTCAGGGAGTCCACGGCCGCGGCGTCGATGTCGAAGCCGCGCACGGTGAGCCCACTGCGGGTCGCCTGCTGGGCCAGCGGCAGACCGACGTAGCCAAGGCCTACGACGACGAGATCAGTGGTGGGCAACGCGTGGTCCTTTGCTTGCGGGGCAGGGGATCCGGCCGGTGGGTGTTCGGAGGGTCAACAGTCCGGGCCGGTGCAGGACTTGGGGAACCGGTTCAGATAGTCATCCATCGTGTCCTCGCGCAGTGCTTTGGCCAGTTCGGCGGTCTGCTTCTCATCGACCACGGCAATCGATTGGTCACCGGCCCAACCGAAACCGACGATGGGCGCCTGGGTGGAGACGATGTCGCTCGATCGGGTGATCCGCATGGACGTCGCGGTCTTCCGGATCTCGTCGTCGCTCAACCCGCGGTCGACCTTGACCACCTTCGAGGCGTCGGTCAGCAAGCGGTCCACCGCGACCGGATTGGCCAGGGTCTCGGGTTTGCTGGCCTTCTCCATGATGGCGGTGACGACGGCACGCTGGTTCTCGGCACGGTCCAGGTCGCCGTTCGGCAGGCTCTTGCGCTCCCGGACGAAGGCCAGTGCCTGTTCGCCGCGGACGGTGATCCAGCCCTGCTCGAAGCGATACCCGCCGGCGCTGAAGTTGTTCTTGTTGTAGACCTCGACGCCACCGAGTGCCTCGGTGAGTGCGATGAATCCGCTGAAGTCCACCACCGCGGTGTGGTCCATCTTGACGTTCAACAACTGTTCCAGGGTGGACACGGTGAGGGGGGCGCCGCCGAACGCGTACGCCCAGTTGATCTTCCCCTTGCCGCGGCCGGGGATGTCGACCCAGGAGTCCCGGGGGAAGGAGATCAGATAGATCTTGGAGCGGTCCTTCGGGATGTGCGCGACCATCAGGGAGTCCGAGCGACCAGCGTCCCCGGGGGCGGAATCGGTGCCCAGCAGGACGTAATTGAGCCCGCCGGGCGGAACCGCGGTGGGCGTCGGGATCGCGGCCGGGGCAGGATCCTGACGCGCGGGCATCAGATCGTCGCGTTGGATCTGGGAGACGGCCTTGTTCAACCGGTTCGTGTAGAAGCCGACGGCCGCCACCGCGCCGATCGCCAGCACCGCCACCAATGACAGCAGCACGATCAGCGCGCGTCGCGTGCCGCGGCGTCGGGGAGCGGTCTCAGCCTTGGCGGGCTGATCGTCGGGTGTCGGTTCGGTGTCGTCAGCGAAGAATGACAACTGGTCCTGATCGCGAGTCACAGCGCAATCCCCTCCGAGATCGGTTCGTGCGCCGGCGTCGGCCGGGCACGCGGGGTTGCCCGCGCCGGAGCGGTGACGAAACAGTACCGAGGGAGATCGTCCGGGCCAACCGGGGGTACGCCGACACGACTGATGAGCTCATGGCTGGTGAGGGTCGACTGCTCATTGCGGCTGAACAGGACCTCGTGCACCTTCTCACCCGGCCGGAGCCCGGTGTAGTGGATGGGGATCTGCTTCCCGGACTGTTTGAGCAGGCGCTCGGCGACGTCCAGAATGCGGACGGGTTCACCCATGTCCAGCACCAGCACGCCCCCCGGATCACCGAGCGCACCGGCCTGGATGGTGAGCTGCGAGGCCTCCGGAATCGTCATGAAATAACGGGTGATGTCGGGATGGGTGACCGTGATCGGAAGATCTTCGGCGATCTGACGGATGAAGGTGTGCAGGACCGATCCGCGAGATCCGAGCACGTTGCCGAACCGCACCGACAGCCAGACACCGCGGTGGTGTTGCGCGTGCCAGGCGGTGAGCTGCTCGGCCAGTCGCTTCGACCGACCCAGGATCGAGGTGGCGTCGGCGGCCTTGTCGGTGGACACGTTCACGAAGTGGGTCACCCCGTGCCGCTGGGCGGCGTCCAGCACGTTCAGAGTGCCGAGCACGTTGGTCTTCCAGGCCTCGCTCGGATACTGCTCGAGCATCGGCAGATGCTTCAGCGCGGCCGCATGGAAGACCACCTGCGGTTGGTGGTGGGCGAAGACCCGGTCCAGGGCCGCCGGGTCGCGGATGTCGCAGAGCACCATGTCCGGGGTGTCGAGCAGACCCTTGCCGTAGATGGACAACTGCACCCCGTGCAGACCGGACTCGTCGCGGTCCAGCAGGACCAGTTCCTGCGGGCCGAATCCGTGCACCTGACGGGCGATCTCGGAGCCGATCGACCCACCCGCACCGGTGATCAGCACCACCTTGCCGTTCAGATAGCCGGCGATCTGGGACAGGTCCGTCTTCACCTGGGGTCGTCCCAACAGGTCGGCCACGTCGGCCTGGTGCAACTGGTCCACCTTGACCCGGCCGTTGATCATCTCCCGGATCGGCGGCAGGATCAGCACGTTCAGGCCCGCGGTCTCGATGGCCCCGATGGTCTCGCGGAGGAACTCCGGGCTCGCGGTCGGGATGGCGATGATGATCGTCCGGACCGAGCTGGCGGCGGCGACCTCGAGCAGCTCCCCACCGGTGCCGAGCACCGGATGGCGGCCGATCCGAAGGTTGCGTTTGCCGCGGTCGTCGTCGATCATCCCGGCCACCACGTAGGGCGCGTGTGGATCCTGGTCGAGCAGGCGGCACAGCTGCGTACCGGCGTTGCCGGCGCCGTAGATCAGCACCTTCTCCGCTTCGGCATTGGGAGCGATGCGGTTGAGGTAGACCCGAGCCATCAGGCGTACCGCGGCCATTCCCGCCAGGGCGGCGATCGGGGCGAGAACGACCAGGCCGCGCGGCATCGCCGGCCGGAAGATCAGAAAGATCAGGCACAGCGTCGCCCAGTTGATGAAGGTGACCAGTCCGAGCCCGAGGCTCTCCTCGAAACTGCCGATGCGATAGCGACCCCGATAGAGCCGGAAGAACCAGCCGAGGACGAGATGCAGCAGGATCGCGGCGGCGAGATAGGCGAACACCTCCGCCCAGAGCACCCGCTTCAACTCGAAGTCGTATCGGCCACCCAGGACGACCAGGGTCGCCACGCCCCAGGCGAGGGCGTCGCCCAGTGCCAACTGAAGATGGCGCGGTCGTGGGGGCGACGCGGCCGGAATGCGGGGGCTCATGCCGGTCCTTCGATCCAGGGGGTGGACGTGCAGAATTTAGCATGCGATGAAATAGGCTGGCACGACCACCCTCGAGGTCTGATTGACAGACGGCCACCCTCGAGGGCTGAGCAGGAACACCCCAACTCGCGGCGGCCACGCTGCCGCCGACCGGCCGGAAGGACGTTATGGAACTGCGTGACTATCTGGGGCTGGCGCGCCGCAGATCATTGATGATCGCGGCGATCGCGCTCTGCGGAGTATCGCTCGCGGCGCTTGCCACCCTGTTGATGCAACCCCAGTACCAGGCCAGAACCTCCATACTCTTCGCGGTCCAGGGAGCCGCCAGCGCCAGCGACCTCGCCCAGGGCAGCACCTATGCCGAGAAGCAGGTCCAGTCCTATGCGGAGGTGGCCGCCTCACCGCTGGTGCTGGACCCGGTGATCCAACGGCTGCAGCTGAACAGCACCCCGGCCGAACTCGCCCGACGGGTGACCACGACCGTTCCGCAGAAGACGGTGATCGTCGAGGTGACGGTCACCGATCCGGACGCGGCGAGCGCCGCGCGGATCGCCAACGCGATCGGTGACCAGGTCGCCGAAACCGTCCGTGAGCTGTCGCCCAAGCGCGACGGCCAGGACACCGTGAAGGCCACCACCATCTCCCCGGCGCTGCCCCCGCCGAGCCCGAGTTCTCCCAAGGTGGCACAGAATCTCGCGCTCGGGCTGCTGCTCGGCCTGGCGCTCGGGTTCGCCGCCGCGCTGGTGCGTGAACGTCTCGACACCCGGGTCCGCAACGAGGCCGATGTCGCGGCGGTGACCACCGCCTCCCAGGTGGGCTCGATTCCCTATGTGGCCGGTACGCCCGAGCATCCGCTCGAGCTCGGGGCGCACACCGATCAGCGGTTCGAGGCCTATCGCCGGCTGCGGACCAACGTGCAGTTCGTGGCCGCACCGCAGGGGCGTACCGCCCTGGTGGTCACCTCCTCGGTGCCGGGTGAGGGAAAGTCGGTCACCGTGGCGAACCTGGCGTTGGCGATGGCGGACGCCGGAAACCGAACCCTGCTGATCGATGCGGACATGCGACGGCCCACGGTGGCCGACAATTTCGGGCTGGTCGGGACCGCCGGGCTCTCCACGATTCTGGCCGGTCAGGCGACCCTGTCGGACCTGGTGCAGCCGTTCTCGGGGCACCCGGATCTCTATGTCCTGACCTCCGGTGTGGTGCCGCCCAACCCCACCGAGCTGCTCGACTCCGCACAGATGCGTGCGCTGCTCGATGAGGCACTGGCCGAATACGATGTGGTGTTGATCGACTCGCCGCCGCTGCTGCCGGTCTCCGACGGTCTGGTGCTGGGCAAGCTCGTCGGTGGCGCGCTGCTGGTGACCGGGATCGAGCGGGTCAAGAAACCGCAGCTCGCGGAATCCCTTGCTGCATTGGAAACGGTGGATGTCAAGGTGCAGGGTGTGGTGCTCAACATGGTGCGCCGCAAGGAGCGTGGGGATGCCTATGGCTACTACGCCTACGGCTCCGAGCCCGGTCGACAGCGGTCGAGCAGCGCTGCGACGGGCCGGCGGGCCGCGCCCTCGGGGGAGCGTCCGGACGACCTCGTGCTGACCCCGCGCCAGGCGCGCGAGTGAACGCACCGCACGGGATCGGGCGGGCGAGATGCAGCTGAAGCGGTGGCCCGTGCTGGGCCTGGTCGTGCTGGCCGTGATCACCATGGTCCTGGTGGTGCTGGCATTCCGCCATGCGCGGCCGCCGAGTGTGAACGCCGTCCCGATGAACGGTCCCGGCTCACCGGCGGCGCCGGCGGCCGGATCGCCGGCGCCCACGGTTTCGTCGGCGGCAACACCCAGAACCACCCCGGCCGCGAGCGCGACCCCGCGGCAGCGATCACTCGAGGCGATCCGCGACCTCGTCCGCAGCGAGGACCAGCTCGACATCGTGGTGCTGGGCGACGCGTCCGGGGCCGGTGAGGACAAGTGGGTCGCCCAGTGGGCGGACAGTCTCGCCGCGAACCGGCGGATCGAACTGCGCGCCATCGAGAACGGTCGCACCAGCACCCGCAACCTGGGCAACTCGGGAAGTTCCACGGTGCTGCGGAATGTCAGCGAATCGGGATTGACCCTGCGGGATGCGACGAGCCGATTCGACCAATTGGTGCCGGCCGGCACCGATCTGGTGATCCTCAACTTCGGGCACCAGGAGTCGGAGGGTTCGATCTCGGCCGATCTCGACCGGTTGTGGAACAGGATCCCGCCGTCCGCCACGGGGCTGGTGATGCTGCAGAACCCGGAGCGCGGCGCCACTCAGCAGGCGCAGCGCAACCGGGTGCGTGCGGTCACCGACTGGGCGAGTCGGAACAGGGCGCCGACGGTGGATGTGTTCGATGCGTTCATCCAGGCACCGGAACCGCTGGCCGAGTTGCTTGACCGCGACGGCGTGCTGCCGAACGGGACGGGGTCGCGGGTCTGGCGCGACGAACTGGTCAAGCGGGTCGGCTGACGCCGGCGGCATCGGCGATCGCCCTCGTCGCCCGGTGGATGTCGGCGTACGCGGTGCGGAAGGCCTCATCGCCTCGGCGGTAGGGGTCGCTCACGTCGTCGGCACGGGGATCGGTGCCGCGCACCCCGGCGCGGAGCGCGGCGGCCATCGGCACTGCCTCGGCCAGGAACTCGGCGGGTGAGGCCGCGGTCGCGGTCAGTTCGGGCAGTCGCAGCAGTCGGGCGAACTCGACGAAGGTGAAGGCACGCTTCAGCGCCGCGGGATACTCCTGCAGGGCCACCTCGCGATGCGACCTGGTCATCGGCAGGATCAGGTCCGCGTCCCGCAGCATCCGTACGCCCAGCTGGCGCGCCGCGAAGCCGTCGGTGTCGATGTCGGCGGGGAGCAGTGCGGCCATCTGGGGTTCGATCGGGTTGCCCACCAGGGCGTGCGTACCCGCGCTGCGGACCGTCACCGAGTCGCCCAAACCGTGCTGGAGCAGGAGTTCGCCGGCGGGGGAGCGGCAGATGTTGCCGGTGCAGAGCACGAGGACCTGGAAGGACATGGTGGGGATTCAACCATGCGTTCCGCACGGCTGCGTACCCTAGGCCCATGGCGCAATGGTTCACCGACTCCTTTCGAGCGGAGTTCGACCGGCAGGCCGAGGTGATGGGCCGGTTCAATCTGGCGATCTTCGGCAAGACCGGGGTGGGCAAATCCACCTTGTTGAACGCGGTTTTCGGCGAGAACGTCGCCCCGACCGGCATCGGTGAGCCGGTCACCAAGGGGTCGCACCTCTATCTGGGTCATCGCGGCCAGCTCGGCATCGTCGACACCCAGGGCCTCGAGGTCGGTCGCGATGACAAAGTGCTGCTGAAGGACCTGGACGCCCTGGTCACCCAGCAGCGCCGCAAGCCGATCACCGAGCAGGTGCATGTGGCCTGGTACTGCGTGCGCGGGATGGACCGCCGCTTCGAGGAGGCCGAGGCCGAGTTCATCCGCCGCATCGACAAGCTCGGCCTGCCGGTGATCGTGGTCTTCACCCAGGTGCCGGCCCAGCTCGACAACGGTGTGCCGAACTATCACCCCGATGCCGTCCAGCTCGCCCGCTACGTGGAGAGCCTCCAACTGCCGATCGTCGGTGGCCGTCCGTTCATGACCAACGCGGTGAGGGACCAGTTCACTGGTCAGTCGGTCCACGGCTTGATCGACCTGATGCAGGCGACCTTTCAGGTCGCGCCCGAGGCCGTCCACTCAGCCCTCGCCGCGTCGCAACAGGTGGATCTCGGTGCCAAGGCCCGGGAGGCGCGGAAAGCGATAACGACGGCGGCGGCCGGTTCGGCCGCCGCGGCCGCGAGCCCGATCCCGTTCTCGGATGCCGCCATGCTGGTCCCGATCCAGCTCGGCATGATGGCGCGGATCGCGCAGATCTATCAGCTCAAGTTCGAACGCGCGGCGATGCTGGCGGTCGCCTCCACCTCGGCGGCCACCGTCGGCGGGCGCGCCGCCTTCACGAACCTGCTCAAGCTGATCCCGGGTGCCGGCACCGTCGCCGGGGGAGCGATCAGCGCCGGGGTCGCCTCCACGTTCACCTTCGCGATGGGGCAGGCCTGGCTGGCGGTCTGCCAGCAACTGATCGCCGGTAGGCTCAAGGGGCTGGACGGCGTGATCGACGCCAAGGCCGTGCAGGATCTGTTCAACGCCGAGTTCCGCAAGCGGGTACCGGGAATCCGCCACAAGGACTCCTGATCGGCGGTCTCCGTCGCTGGTACGCCCGGGTGAATTCTGGGTGACCGTCGGTGACCGCTCGCCATCCCGCGGTGGCGTAGCGGTAACGTCACCGCCATGCGACTGGTCACCACCCTCGTCCTGTCCCTCGCCCTGCTGCTCGGTCTCGGCGGATTCAGCACCGCCGTGGATGCCGCACCACGCAAGGATTTCCAGCTCACCGTGCTGAGCTACAACATCAAGCACGGTGTCGGTGAGGACGGCCGGCTCGACCTCGCCCGGATCGCCGAGGAGATCCGGGCCAGCGGTGCCGACGTGGTCGGGTTGCAGGAGGTCGACCGCTACTGGGGTGAACGCAGCGACTGGGCCGACCAGGGCGCCGAGCTCGCCCGGTTGCTCGGTTACCAGCTCGCCTACGGCGCGAACCTCGACGAAGCGCCGCCGGAGGGTCGCACCGAACGCCGGCAGTACGGCACCGCGATCCTCAGCCGGTACCCGATCGTGGCGAGCGAGAACGTCCCGCTGACCAGCATCCCCTACCCGACCCGGCCGACCGAGCAGCGCGGATTGCTGACCGCGACGATCAACGTGCGGGGTGCGTTCGTCCAGGTCTGGAACACCCACCTGGACCACCAGCGCTCCGAGCAGCGGATCTCCCAGGTCCGCGAGATCCTTTCCAGGCTTGACGATCCGGCACGCCCCACGGTGCTGACCGGTGATCTGAACGCCATCCCGGACACCCCCGAGATGGAGCTGCTGCGGACCCGTTTCGCCGACACCTTCCGCGAGCTGGGCCGCGACGACGCCTACACCTATCCCACGAACGCTCCCGATCGCCGGATCGATTACGTGCTGCACGCCGGCCCGATCCGCACCCTGTCCGGTGAGCTGCGCACCGCCCAGTATTCCGACCACCTCGGGGTGCTGGCCCGGTTGCAGATCCAGACCACCCCGGGTCGCTAGAGAACCATCAGGTCGCGGCCCAGCACGACCTCGCCGCTGAACCCTTCCCGGGCGGCTTCGACCCAGACGTTCTCGGGCACCGAGTCGTCGCTGGGCACCAGATGGGACAGCACCAGGGTCCCGACCCCGGCCTGCTCGGCCAGCTTGCCGACGTCCTGGACGCGGGTGTGACTGTTCACCAGATGCTCCAGCAACCGGGTGCCGTTGCTGCGGGCCAGGGTCGCCTCAAGGCTCTCGGTGTGGATGACCTCATGCACCAACAGATCCGCACCGCGGGCCAGTTCGACCAGTTCGTCACACGGGGTGGTGTCACCGGAGATCACGATCGACCGATCCGTGGTGTCGATCCGGTACGCCAGGGCGTGTGCGATCGGCGGATGGTTCACCCGGGCGCAGCTGATCCGCAACCCGGGCCGATCCACCAGTACGCCGGGTTCGGTCACCTCGGTGACCTGCGGCAGCGCCCGCACATCGGGCCGGCCCTCGTCCAGGATGCGGGTCTCGATGTCGAAGCGCTGCATGGCGAAGAAGTGTTCGAGATGCTCGCCCAGTGGCGGCGGCCCGAGCACCTGGACAGGGTCGGACAGGCCCCCGGCCCAACCCAGCAGGAACAGGTTCCCCAGGTCGGCGTTGTGGTCGGAGTGGTGGTGGGTGATCAGCACCGAATCGATGCTGGTGAACGGAATCCCGGCCTGGACCAGGCGCCTGGTGATGCCGTTCCCGCAGTCCACGACGATCACCCGGCCGTCCACGACGATCGCCTGCGCCGGTGCCGAGCGGTCCTTCTTCGGGGTGGGTCCGCCGGCGGTGCCGAGCAGCACCAACTGGGTCGTCACGTCGCGCTCCTGGGGTTGAAGGTCATCGGGTGAAGCGGCGCAGGAACTCGATGGTCCTGGCCTGTTCGGGGCGGTCGAGCACCGTCTCCGGCGGACCCGACTCGATGATCGTGCCACCGTCCATGAAATGGATCGTGTCGGCGGCCTCGCGGGCGAAGGTGAGCTCGTGGGTGACCACGATCATCGTCATGCCCTGCCCGGCCAGGTCGCTCATCACGGCGAGCACCTCGCCGACCACCTCCGGATCGAGGGCCGAGGTCGGCTCGTCGAACAGCAGCACCGCCGGTTCGAGCGCCAGTGCCCGGGCGATCGCCACTCGCTGCTGTTGTCCGCCGGACAGCTGTGCCGGATGATGCAACCGCTTGTCGGCCAGCCCGACGGCCGCCAACAGGTCCTCCGCGCGACGGCGCACCTCGGCGCGATCCGCCCCGCGCCGCAGTGTCGGGGCGAGCGTGACATTCTCCAGCGCGGTCAGATGGGGGAACAGGTTGAAGTGTTGGAACACCATTCCGATGCCCTGGCGCTGCTGCCGGATCCGGCCGTCGTCGAGACGGTGCTGCCGGTCGCCGCCGACCCGCCGCCCGAGCAGCTCACCGTTGACCCAGACCGCGCCGGAATCGATGTCCTCCAACAGATTCAGGCAGCGCAGCAGGGTGCTCTTGCCCGAACCCGATGGCCCGATCAGGCACGCGACCTCACCCTGCTCCACCGTCAGCGAGACGCCTTTCAGCACCTTCAAGGAGCCGTAGCTCTTGTGAACCTGATCAACAACCACCGGGGGCCTCATGCGGGCTCACCCGCCGGTTCGTTCGCCACCGCGACGGTGCGCGGACGCCGGGTGCTGTGATCCATCCGCCGCTCCAACAGATATTGACCGATGGTGGCGATGCTGGTCACGGCCAGGTACCAGATGCTCGCGACGATCAGCAGCTCGAAGGTGCGCAGGTTGCCGGCGGAGATGTTCTGCGCCTGGGTGAGCAGATCCCCACCCGCGATCACCGAGACCAGCGAGGTCATCTTGAGCATGTTGATGAACTGGTTCCCCGTCGGCGGGGTGATCACCCGGACGACCTGCGGCAGGATCACCTTGCGCAGACCCTGCAGTCGGGACAGTCCGAGGGCGGCGACCGCCTCATGCTGACCCCGGTCGATGGCCAGCAGACCACCACGGAACACCTCCGCCATGTAGGCCCCCTCGTTGATGGACAGGGCGAGCACCGAGGCGACGAACGGGGTGATCAGGTTGTTGGTGGAATAGTCGAGCAGATAGAGATCCGTGCCCGGAATGCCGATGAAGATGCGTTCGGCGAACAGCGCCAGGTTGCCCCAGACGAGCACCTGGACCAGCAGCGGCGTACCCCGGACCAGCCAGATGTAACCACCGGCGAAAACCCTGGCGACCGGGTTGGCCGAGCTGCGCAACAGAGCCATCAGCAGACCGATGCCGATGCCGATCAGCATCGACAGGCAGGCGAGCACGACGGTCGTGACCAGGCCGCCGAGGATCGTCGGGCTGAACAGGAACTCACCGACCGATTGCCAGTGCAGCTTGGGATTGGTGGCCACCGACCACACCAGCGCGAGCACGACCGCGACCAGCAGCACGCCACCGACCCAGCGCCCGGGGTGCCGCGGTTCGACGAGCCGGTCGGGGACGCGGGGCGGCCAGGCCTCCGCTGCCGGCGCGTCGATCTGCTCGGCCATCTCAGCTGGTCGCCGCATTGACCAGCGGCTTGTCGAGGGCGATCTGCTCCAGCCCGTATTTCGCCAACACCTTCTGATAGGTGCCGTCATCCATCGTCTGCTGCAAGGACCGGACCAGCGCGTCGCGCACCTCCGGTTTGTCCTTGGGTACGCCGATTCCGTAGTACGAACCGGTGCCCTCCAGCACCGCGGTGCTGAACACCTTGCCCTCCCCGGCGGTCTTGGCGACATAGAGCAGCACCGGGGTGTTGCCGATGAAGGCATCCGCGCGACCGTTCTGCACCTGCAGTCGAGCGTCGGCCGCGCTCGGGAGCTGGTTGATGGTGATCGCCTGCTTGCCGCCTGCGGTGCAGTCGGTCGACGCCTTCTCCACCATCGCGATCTGCACCGAGCCGCGCACGGTGGACATCGTCGCTCCGCACAACCCGGCAAGATCCCTGATCTGCTTGGGATTCCCGGCCGGCAGCAACAGGGTGTTGCCCGACTTCACATAGTCGACGAAGTCCAACTGCTGCTGGCGCTGCTTGGTGTCGTTGAGCACGTCGAAGATGATGTCGATCTTGCCGCCCTTGAGCGCTGGCTGCAGGCCCTCGAAGGCGTACTGCTGGAAGGTGATCTTCGTTCCCAGCGATTCCGCCATCGCCTGTGCCAGTTCGTAGTTGACGCCGGTCGGGGTCCTGCCGTCCGGTTCGAAGAAGGTCATCGGGGGCACGGTGAGCTCCGCCCCGGCGACGATCCCTCTCGCCTTCAGATCGGCGGGCAACCCGCCGGGGGTGCTGGCCGCGGCGCCGGGTGCCGGTTCGGCGGGCCGGTCCGAGCAGCCGGCGACGAGCAGCAGGGCTGTTGCGGTGATCACGGTGCAGGCGATTCGCATGACATCCTCCGTGCGCTATGCGCATAATAGATGCGGTGTGCGCACGAGCGTAGGCATGCCGATGCCAGCACGTCAATGGAGGAGTTCACAATGGCCACCGAACGGGATCAGGTGCGATCGGTGCAGCGGGCCTTCGAGGTGCTCGCGGTGTTCGGCCCGGACCGGCCGACCCTCAATCTGCGCCAGGCGGCCGAGGCGACCGGGTTCGACCGGGCCGTGGTCCGCCGCTACCTGCTCACCCTCGAGCAGCTCGGTTATCTGGCCCGGATGCCCGGGGACAGTTTCCGGTTGCGCCCCAAGATCCTCACGCTGGCCTGGAACTACCTGGGGTCGGATCCGTTGGCCGCGGCGTCCGAGCAGCCGCTGCGGGCGTTGCGTGATGAGACGGGGGAGTCCTGTGCGGTGACCGTGCTGTCGGGGGCGACCGCCTGTTTCGTCGGGGTGGCGAATGCCGAGACCGGGTTGTCGATCCGGTTGACGCTGGGCAACGAGCTGCCCTGCTACTGCACCGCGATGGGGCGCACCGTGCTCAGCGGGTTGCCATCGGAGCAGGTGGCCGAGCTGGTGCGGCAGAGCCCCCGGCCGCGGCACACCAACCGCACCCCGACCGAGGTGGACTGGATCATCGAGCGAGTGGCGACGGTTGCCGAGCGTGGCTGGGACGTCGCCGATGAGGAGCTCGAGATCGGTGTCCGCTCGGTCGCGGTGCGGATTCCCCGGCCCGCCCACCTCGCACCCGCCGCGCTCTCGGTCTCCGCGCCGACGGCCCGCTGCTCGGTGGCCGATCTGCGCGGCCGGGTCCGCGGGCTGGCCCAGGAGAGTGCCGAACGGATCGCCGCGGACCTCGGTTGAGCACGCTGGTTGGGCTTCCCCAACGATCAGGTCACGATCCGCAGCTCGCCCGCCGGCCGGCCGCGCGGATTGCCATCGGCGCGTGGCAGGATCGGCCGCGGAACGGATCGGGGGATTCAATGCGTGGTGTCGGACTGGTCGGAGTGATCGGCAGCTGTCTGCTGCTCGTCGGCTGCAGTGGTGGCGCGAGCACCGCCACCGCGGGGAGTACGCCGCCCGCCGCGGGCGACGCGCCGGCGGCGAGCGCGGCACCCCCGACGGCCGCGCCGAGCAGTCAGACCCCGACCGCCCCACCCCGGAGAGCGGCCCCTTCGCGTTGGATCTCAACGTCGCCAACGGTGCCAAGGGCGTACCGGTGGACACCCTGATCACCGTCACCCCGAAGTTCGGCAAGGTCGACCAGGTGCAGGTCAGCACCACCGCCTCCGGCAAGAGCACCAACCCGAAGATCGGCGGCGCGGTCAACGACCAGGGCGCCTGGACCGCCGACAGCCGGCTCGATCCCTCGGCCAGTTACACCGTGACCGCGAAGGGCACCGGCGCCGACGGCAGCACCAGGACCGAGAAGGCCACCTTCACCACCGCCGCGGTGTCGCGGGCCAACGAGGTCTTCCCGACCCTCACCCCGGTGCAGGGCGGACCCTTCGGGGTCGCCCAGCCGGTGGTGCTCCAGTTCGACCAGCCGGTGACGAACAAGGCCGAGTTCGAGCGCAATCTCCATGTCACTTCGGTTCCCGCCCAGGAGGGGTCGTGGGGCTGGATCGATGACAAGACCGTGCACTTCCGGCCCAAGGACTACTGGCAGCCCGGCACCGAGATCTCCCTCGATGCCAATCTCAACGGGGTGAACGCCGGGGAGGGCCGCTACGGCCAGGAGAGCCGGAAGCTGAAGCTGAAGATCGGTCGCAAGCAGATCGGCCGCGTCGACATCTCCGGCAAGACCGTCTCCTGGCAGACCCGTGACCAGGCGCCGAAGACCTACCCGATGTCGGCCGGCAAGGAGGGCTTCACCACCCGCTCCGGCACCAAGGTGGTGATGGAGAAGGCCGAGAACATCCAGATGGAGTCCGAGACCACCGGCATCGCCCGCGACTCCGCGGAGGGCTACTCACTCAAGGTCGCGTACGCACTCCGGGTCACCTCATCGGGGGAGTTCATCCACTCCGCGCCGTGGAACGAGGGCAAGTTCGGCAAGGTGAACGCCTCGCACGGCTGCGTGGGGATGTCCACCGAGCAGATGTACGCGCTGTTCGAGAACGCGCAGATCGGCGATCCGGTCGTGTTCACCGGATCCGACCGGCCGACGGAGTTCGGCAACGGCTGGAGCGAGTGGGATCTCAGCTGGGATCAGTGGCAGCAGAAGTCCGCGCTGCGCTGACGTTCATCGAGTAGGCCACCATGCGCAGCGGAGAGCGTTCGGTCATTGGTCCAACAGGCGCAACCAGACCTCGCTGGCGGTCGGATAGCTCGGGACCGCGTCCTCGAGCTGGGTGAGGGTGAGTCCGCCGACGACCGCGACGGTCGCCGAGTGCAGCAGTTCGGCCACCTCGGGGCCGACGAAGGTGGCGCCCAGCAGTCGGCCGGTGGCGGCGTCGGCGACGAGTCGCGCGTGACCGTCGGCGTCGTCGCGGAGCAGCGCCGCGCCGGCGGCCGAGGTGTAGGCCGCATCCCTGGTGGTCACCTCGATGCCGTCGGCCTCGGCGGCGGCCTTCGTCCGACCCACCCAGGCGACCTGCGGATCGGTGAACACCACCTGCGGTACCGGCGCATCGGTGCGTTGCTCCGGTTCGGGACGCCCCTCGGCGCGGGCGGCCAGTCGGGCGCCGAGCTGCCGCGCCCGATACTTGCCCCAGTGCGTCAGCGGCGCCTCGCCGGACGCATCACCGACCGAGAACAGCCACTCCGCGTCCGGGTACGCCTCCAGCCCGAGGCCGTCGGTGGCCGGCTTGCGGCCGGTGGCCACCAGCACCTCGTCGACCTCCAGCTCCACACCGGACAGGGCGAGCCGCACCGGTCCACCGTGCGGGCGACCCAGCTCCGGCTCGTCGTCGACCCGGTCGCGGCGTACCGAATCGACGTCGGCGCCCAGGCGGACGTCGACGCCGGCCGCCTGCAATCCAGCGAGCACCGCCTCACCGGCGAACGGTTCGGCCTGCGCCAGCAGTCGTTCACCGCGAACCAGCATGGTCACCTCGGCACCCAGGGCGCGCAGCCAGTACGCCGCCTCGCAGGCGACCACGCCGCCACCGACGATCGCGATCCGCTGCGGCACCTCGACCACGCCGGTCGCATCCCGGGAGGACCAGGGCGCGATGTCGGCGTACGGTGCCGGAACGGTCGGCGTGCTGCCGGTGGCGATCACCACCGCCTGGCGCGCGGTCAGGCGGCGTACCCCGCCCGCGGAGTCGACCACCTCGACCTCCCGTTCGCCGACGACCCGGCCGCGGCCCCGGGCGACGTCCACGCCGACGCCGCGCGCCCAGTCGACCTGGCCCGCGTCCTGATAGTTCGACACCCAGGCGTCGCGGCGGGCCAGCAACCCGGCCGGATCGAGTTCCACCGGTTTGCCGATGCCCTGCAGCTGATTGGCGGTGGCGGCCACCTCGAGCGGACGGAGCAGCGCCTTGCTCGGCATGCATGCGTAGTAGGAGCATTCCCCGCCGACCAGCTCCTGCTCGACGAGGACCGCCGTCCGGTCGCTGCCCCGGATCGCATGGTCCGCGGCATTCTCACCGGCCGGACCGGCGCCGATCACGATCACGTCATAGCTGTCGGTCATGATCGGCAGCCTATGTCAGAGGATCAGCCCACCGAAGAGGTAGCCGAGCCCGACGGCGATCCCGATGGTCAGCACCCCGGGCACCAGGAAGGGGTGGTTGAACACCGCCCGCCCGACCCGGGTGGAACCGGTGTCGTCCATCTCCACCGCGGCGATCAGCGTCGGGTAGGTCGGCAGCACGAACAGTGCGGAGACCGCCGCGAAGCTGGCCACGATGCCGACATTGCTCACCCCGAGGGCGATCGCCGCCGGCATCAGTGCCTTGGCGGTCGCGGCCTGGGAATAGAGCAGCGAGGCGGCGAAGAACAGCACCACCGCGAGCAGCCAGGAGTGATCCTGCAGGAGACCACCGGCGGCGGACTTGATCGTATCGATGTGGGCGTTCACGAAGGTCGTGCCCAGCCAGGCCACCCCCAGCACACAGACCGAGGCGCTCATCCCGGACTTGAAGGTGGGTGCGTTGAGGATGTCGGCGGGCCGCACTTTCGCAACCATCACGACGATTGCGGCGATCGAGAGCATGATCGCGATGATCGCTGCGTCGCGTGGCATCGGCGGATTCGCGATCCATTGCAGCTTGTCGCTGATGGCCGCCGAATAGACCATCACCAGCACCAGGCCGATGACGAAGATGAGCACCGATGCCTTGGCACCCCTGGGCGCCCGGTAGTCGTGGTTGTCGCGATGATGCACCAGGCCCGCGGTGACCCGCTGCTGATAGACCGGGTCGAACTCCAGCGCGGACTTCTTGTTCACCCAGCGATCCCAGGCGAGCATCAGTCCGGCCACGATCATGCAGGCCGGGAAGGTCGACAGGAAGGTGATCGCCAGGATCTGCAGATAGTCGACGGCGGGTTGGCCGGCGTGCGGGGTGCCGAGCGCGCCGGAGAGCCAGACGACGGCCGCCGAGATGGGGGACGCGGTGATGGCGATCTGGCTGGCGACCACGGCGATCGACAGCGGCCGGCTGGGTCGGATGTTGTTCTCCTTCGCCACTTCGGTGATCACCGGCATGGTGGAGAAGGCGGTGTGCCCGGTACCGGCCATCCAGGTCATCAGATAGGTGATGATCGGTGCCAGGAACATCAGGTGCTTGGGGTTCCTGCGCAGCACCACATCGGCCAGGTGCACCAGATAGTCGAGACCACCGGCCACCTGCATGGCGGCGATCGCGGCGATCACCGCCATGATGATGGTCATCACATCGACCGGGATGTCCAGCTTCACCGCACCGTCGGCGACGTAGAAGGTCCGCACCTGGGCGCCGGTCAGGCCGAGCGCGATCACGCCCAGCCCGCCGGCGAAACCGATGCCGATACCGCCGAGGCGGGCCCCCAGGAAGATCGCCAGCAGGACGATCAGCAGGTGGATCCAGAGCATCATGATCGGTTACCTCGTCGCCTGCGGGTCGTGCTGGATCTCTGCCAGGGTGGAGAGATCGCGCGGATGCATCAGGTTCTGCACCGAGAAGATCCGGTCCAGCTGTTCGGCGGTCAGCAGGCCGCGTTCCAGCACCACTTCGCGGACCGTCCTGCCGGTCTCGGCGCATTCCTTGCCGACCAGGTCACCGTTGTGGTGGCCGATGATGTCGTTGAGGTAGGTGACGAGCCCGATCGAGTTCTCGACGTAGTCGCGGCACCGTTCCTCGTTCGCGGTGATTCCGGTGATGCAGCGGGTGCGCAGGGTGTCGCAGGCGTTGACCAGCAGGCCGATCGACTCGAACATCGCCTGGCCGATCACCGGCTCCATCACATTCAGCTGCAGCTGCCCGGCGTCGGCGGCCAGGGTGATCGTGAGGTCGTTGCCGATCACCTTGAAGCAGACCTGGTTCACCACCTCCGGAATCACCGGGTTCACCTTGGCGGGCATGATCGAGGAGCCGGCCTGCAGTTCGGGCAGGTTGATCTCCTTGAGCCCGGCGCGTGGCCCGGAGGCCAGCAGGCGCAGGTCGTTGCAGACCTTGCCGAGCTTCACCGCCACCCGCTTCAGCGCCGCATGCACCATCACGTACGCCCCGCAGTCGCTGGTCGCCTCGATCAGGTTCGGTGCGGGTACGCAGGGGTAGCCACTCACCTCGGCGAGCTTCTGCACCGCCAGATGCGCATAACCGACCGGGGTGTTCACCCCGGTGCCGATGGCGGTCGCGCCGAGGTTGACCTCCAGCAGCAGTTCGGCGGTGTGGTCGAGCTGCACGATCTCCTCGCGGATCGTCGCGGCCCAGCCGTCGAACTCCTGACCCAACGTCATCGGCACCGCGTCCTGCAGCTGGGTGCGCCCCATCTTCAGCACGCCGGCGAACTCGGTTCCCTTCTGCTGCAGGGAATCCGCGAGCTCCGCCAGGGCAGCGGTGAGTCGCTGCAGGGCGGCGTACACCCCGAGCCGGAAACCACTTGGGTAGGCGTCGTTGGTCGACTG
This sequence comes from Enemella evansiae, assembly GCF_004362375.1. NCBI lineage: Bacteria > Bacillati > Actinomycetota > Actinomycetes > Propionibacteriales > Propionibacteriaceae > Enemella > Enemella evansiae. The sequence continues at coordinate 16,186 of NZ_SNXA01000015.1, read as the reverse complement.
GCTGCGGTTGACATGGTCATTGGGGTTGATCGTCCGGTAGTCCCCCCGGGGTCGCCCCAGCTGCTCCAGCGCCAGATTCGCGATCACCTCGTTGGTGTTCATGTTCACGCTGGTCCCAGCACCACCCTGGAAGACGTCGATGGGGAACTGGTCCAGACAGCGCCCCTCGGTGAGGATCTCGTCGCAGGCGGTGGTGATCGCGTCGGCGATCTCGACCGGAAGGACGCCCAGCTCCGCGTTGGCCAGTGCGGCGGCCTTCTTGACCTGCACCATGCCGCGGATGAAGTCGGGTGCGTCGTTGATGGTCCGGTCACTGATCGGGAAGTTCTCCATCGCGCGCAGGGTGTGGATTCCCCAGTAGGCGTCGGCGGGCACGTCGCGGGCGCCGAGGAGATCCTCCTCGGTCCTGGTGGTGGTCATGGCGGTCCAGCTCCTTCATCCATCCTCCGGGACCGGATCTCCGATCCCGTCTACTACGTATTGTAGTACCTTTTGAGATGGCGTTCCGCCGGGTTCGAGCCGCTGGTCGATTCCCGCATTCGCAACCAGCACAGGAGAAATGGCACCGAAGGGGTGTGCGGTGCGCCGCTCACCGGGTGCGGATGTGCCCAATCTCACGTCGGTATCGGTGGCGTACCGTTGGGGCATGGATGCGAATCAGCAGCTGGCGCAACGCGATCGGGCCCACGAGGTCGTGATGGCCTGCCTGGCCGAACTGGAGTTGGAGAGCCGGGAGACCGCCGACTCGGTGAGCGTCACCCTGCCCGGCACCCGCAAGCTGCAGACCGAGTGCGCGCTGGTGTTCAGCGCGCAGGCACTCGAGGTGCGCGCCTTCGTGGTCCGCAACCCGGATGAGAACCATCAGGCGGTCTATCGCTGGCTGCTGGAACGCAACCTGCGGCTCTACGTCGTCTCGTTCTGCATCGACCGGCTCGGCGACATCTACCTGATCGGCCGGATTCCCTACCACGCAGTGACTTCCGAGGAGGTCGACCGGGTGCTCGGCGCCGTTGCCGACACCGCGGACGACTCCTTCAACACCATCCTGGAGCTCGGCTTCGCCGAATCGATCCGCAAGGAATGGCGGTGGCGGCTCTCCCGGGGCGAGCCCACCCACAACCTGGCGGCCTTCGAACACCTCCGCGAGGACTGATCCGGCGTACCGGATCGCAACCGGGGTCCGTCAGACCCGGTGCACCTTGTGCTGTGCGGGCTGGGAGCGGGGGCGTACCACCAGTCGATCGATGTTCACATGGCCGGGCCGCTCGGCGATGAAACCGATGCACTCGGCGATGTCCTCGGCGACCAGCGGCTCGACCACCCCGGCGTACACCTTGTCGGCCTTCTCCGCATCGCCGCCGAAGCGGACCAGGGAGAAGTCGGTCTTCACCATGCCGGGGACCACCTCGGCGATCCGCACCGGCTTGTCGAAGCACTCCAGCCGCATCGACTGCACGATCGAGCGCTCGGCGGCCTTCACCCCGCAGTATCCGGCGCCGCCCTCATAACCGCCGTCGGCGGCGACCGAGGTGATGAACACGATCTGCCCCCCGGCGGCCTCGACCGCGGGCAGCAGCGCCTTGGTGACCCGCGCCGAACCGAGCACGTTGGAGTCGTACATCGCCTGCCAGGCCGCGAGATCCGCCTCGGCGACCGGTTCCAGACCGAGTGCGCCACCGGCGTTGTTGACCAGCAGATCCACCCGGTCGCCGACCGTCTTCGCCAGTTCGGCCACCGACTCGTCGGAGGTGACATCGCAGGTGACCGCGATCCCACCGATCTCCTCGGCCAGCGCGGCCACCTTCTCGGTCCGACGGGCCGCGCAGATGACCTTGAAGCCGAGCTCGGCGAGCGTGCGCGCGGTGGCCGCTCCGATCCCGCTGCTGGCTCCGGTGACAACGGCAGTACGTGTGGTGTCCATGCCGCGATTCTGCCATCGGGGGTCTGCACGCTCGCACCGCGCCCACTAGGCTCGGGGGACATGAGCGCAAAGTTGATCCTGCTCCGTCACGGCGAGAGCGAGTGGAACGCCAAGAATCTCTTCACCGGTTGGGTCGATGTCGGCCTGAACGAGAAGGGTGTCGCGGAGGCGAAGCGTGGTGCCGAACTGCTGCAGGCCGAGGGGCTGCTGCCCGATGTGGTGCACACCTCACTGCTGCGCCGCGCGATCAGCACCGCGAACCTCGCCCTGGACGGCTGTGATCGGCACTGGATCCCGGTACGCCGCAGCTGGCGGCTGAACGAGCGGCACTACGGTGCCCTGCAGGGCAAGAACAAGAAGCAGACGCTGGAAGAGTTCGGCGAGGAGCAGTTCATGACCTGGCGCCGCTCCTTCGACACCCCGCCGCCGCCGCTCGACATCGACGACGAGTACAGCCAGTTCAACGACCTGCGGTACGCCGACATCCCCGAGGCCGAGCGGCCGCGTACCGAATGCCTGAAGGACGTCGTCGAGCGGATGCTGCCCTACTGGGAGTCCGACATCATCCCCGATCTGGCGGCGGGCAAGACGGTGCTGGTCGCCGCGCACGGCAACTCGCTGCGTGCCCTGGTCAAGCACCTCGACGGCATTTCCGACGACGACATCGCCGGGCTGAACATCCCGACCGGCATCCCGCTGTACTACGAGCTGGACGACCAGTACCGCCCGGTCACCCCCGGCGGCCGCTACCTCGACCCCGAGGCCGCCGCCGCCTCCATCGAGGCCGTCAAGAACCAGGGCAAGAAGTAGTACCGACCCTTCACGTTCATCTCGACACGGCCGCCATGCTCCGCTGCGCATGGCGGCCCACTCGATGAGCGTGGGGATCGGCGTACGCCTCAGGCGGTCGTCCAGGTGTCGTCGCCGGCGGTCTCACCGGTGACGACGTAGACGACCCGGCGGCCCATCGAGACGGCGTGGTCGGCGATCCGCTCGTAGTAGCGGCCGAGCAGGGCGACGTCGACGGCCGCCTCGACACCGTGGGTCCAGTCGTCGCTGAGCAGGATCCGGAACTGGCTGCGGCGCAGGTCGTCCATCTCCTCGTCGATCTCGGCGAGCTCGTGGGCCACCTCGACATTGCGGCTGTGCAGGGTGTTGCCGGCCTTGTTCACCATCTCGTCGGCGACCTCGGCCATCCGGCGGAAGTTCCCCTCCAGGTTGGTCGGCAGCGCCTTCTCCGGGTAACGCAGCCGGGCGATCTTGGCCACATGGGCGGACAGGTCACCCATCCGGGCCATCTCCGCGACCATCCGCAGCGCGGCGACGACGGTGCGCAGTTCGCCGGCCACCGGAGCCTGCCGGGCGAGCAGGGAGAAGCAGCGCTGCTCGATGTCGTTGTGGGCGCTGTCGATCTTGGCGTCGTCGGAGATGACCTGTTCCGCGAGCTGGATGTCGGCGGTCAACAGGGCCTGGGTGGCCCGCTTCACCGCCGAACTCACAAGCCGGGACATCTCGACCAGGTCGTTGACCACGGTGTCGAGCTGTTCGCGGTAGGAATCACGCATCGAGATGACCTCACTGTTCTCCGACGGGGCGTCCTGGGCCGGCGGCCCATTCGGCGTCCAACCTACGGGATGCCACAGCATCGTGGCCCCAAGGGCATGAACGCCGAGTGAACACTTGTAGAACAAGATGCCAGACGCGCCGGGTCCGACCGGTATCGACCCGCCGGGTGGGGCCGGGCTCGTCGAATCGGGCCTACCATGCAAGGCGTGACGTGGATCTGGTGGACCCTGCTCGGGGTCACCCTGGGTGTCCTCATCGGCTGGCTGATCGCCGCGCGTTTCGGGCGCGGCGACCGGGCCGCCGAGGAGGCGCCGGTGCAGCCCGAGCCGACGCCGGAGCCGGTCGTGCCCGAAGGGGTCTCCGCGGTGATCGGTGTGCTGCGTTCCTCGGCCGTCGTCATCGGCCCGCACGACCAGGTGCTGCAGTCGACCAGCCAGGCGCGTACCTTCGGGCTGGTCCGCGGCACCCGGATCGCGGTACCGATCGTGCTCGATCTGATCCGCGAGGTGCGCCGGGACGGCCAGATCCGGACCGCCGAACTGGAGCTGCGTCGCGGCCGCGGCGCCCCGTCGCTCTATCTCACCGCCCGGGTGGCCCCGATCGCCGATCTGGTGCTGGTGCTCGCCGAGGACCGCACCGCGGCCCGTCGGGTGGAGGAGACCCGCCGCGACTTCGTGGCCAACATCAGTCACGAGCTGAAGACCCCGATCGGGGCGATCTCGCTGCTCTCCGAAGCGGTCGAGGACGCCGCCGACGATCCCGAGGCGGTCCGCGGGTTCGCCTCCCGGATGGGTCGTGAATCGGCGCGGCTGTCCGAGCTGGTGGCCCAGATCATCGAGCTCTCCCGGTTGCAGGCCGACGATCCGCTGCACACCGCCGAGGAGGTCGACATCGACCGGGTGCTGGCCACCGCGGTACGCCGCAGCCAGGAGCGGGCCGGTGCCCGCGGGGTCACCCTCAGTGTGGCGGGGGAGCGCGGATGCAAGGTGATGGGCGACACCGAGCAGCTCACCACCGCGGTGTCGAATCTGGTGGAGAACGCGGTGATCTACTCCGAACCCAGGCATCGCGTCGCCGTCGCGGCCCGGCGTACCAGCGATGCCGACGACGACTACGTCGAGCTCACCGTCTCCGACTCGGGGATCGGGATCGCCGCCAAGGACGTGCCCCGGATCTTCGAGCGCTTCTACCGGGTCGACTACGCCCGCAGCCGCGACAACGGTGGTACCGGGCTGGGCCTGTCGATCGTCAAGCACATCGCCGGGGCCCACGGTGGCACGGTGAGCGTCTGGTCCAAGCTCGGCCAGGGCTCGACGTTCACCATCCGGATCCCGGCGCATGCCGACCTCGACCAGCAGCTGGTCGGGGACGGTGACGCCGATTTGGTAGAACTTTCCAACGTTGCGCCCAATGAGATCGAGACCGGGCCGGTCGGCCAGAAGAATGGGGAGGTCCTGCGATGACCCGTGTGCTGGTGGTGGAGGACGAGGAGTCCTACCGCGAGGCACTTGCCTACATGCTGCGCAAGGAGGGGTTCGATGTCATCGAGGCGCCCAACGGCCAGCTCGGGCTCGAGGAGTACGACCGCAACGGCGCCGACATCGTGCTGCTGGACCTGATGATGCCCGGCCTGCCCGGTACGGAGGTGTGCCGCCAGCTGCGGTTGCGCGGCAGCGTGCCGGTGATCATGGTGACCGCCCGGGACGCCGAGGTGGACAAGGTCGTCGGACTGGAACTGGGCGCCGACGACTATGTCACCAAACCCTTCTCGCACCGCGAACTGGTGGCCCGGATCCGGGCGGTGCTGCGCCGCGGTCAGGATGTCGAGCTGGTCCCCGATGTGGTGGAGAGCGGCGGTGTCCGGATGGATGTGGAACGGCACACGGTCTCGGTGAACGGTGAGCCGGTACGCCTTGCGCTGAAGGAATTCGAGCTGCTCGAGATGTTGCTGCGCAATGCCGGCCGGGTGATGACGCGCGGGCAGTTGATCGACCGGATCTGGGGTGCCGACTACGTCGGGGACACCAAGACCCTGGACGTGCACGTGAAGCGGCTGCGCTCCAAGATCGAACCCGATCCGGCCCAGCCCCGGTACCTGGTCACCGTCCGCGGACTGGGTTACAAGTTCGAGGGATAGCCACCCTCAGTGCGATCCAGCGAATCCTCGGTGCATCTCGCCAGCCCTACAGGGTTAGGGATATGCACTCAAGATTCGCTGGATCGCGGTCAGGCGCTGGCGCGCCGGATCACCTCACCGGTGACCGGTGCCGGGTCGGGCAGCTCGGGGTCCATCGCCAGCTCCGCGGCCAGACCGCCGATCTCGCCGAGCGGGAGCCGATAGGTGGTCAGGCCCGGGGAGAGGTGGGTGAGCACGCCGATGTCGTCGAAGCCGGCGACCTTGATGTCCAGGCCGATCCGCAGGCCCGCCTCCGCGAACGCCGAGGCGGCCCCCAGGGCCATCACGTCGTTGCCGGCCAGCACCGTCACCGGGCGGCGCCGGGTGCTGGTGAGCTGTTCCAGCAGCCGCTGGCCGCATTCGTGCCCACCGGCCATGCTGAACTCGCCCCGGATCAGCGCCACGCTCTCCGCCCCGGTCGCCACGATGCCGTCCAGATAACCGGCCAACCGGTCGTCCACGGTGGCCAGTGCCGCGTCCGGGCCGGTGAGATAGGCGAAGCGCCGCTGCCCGTCCGCCGCCAGTGCGGCGACCAGCTCGGCCATCCCCTCCCGGTTCGCGATCCGCACCGCGGCCGCTCCCGGCACCCAGGACTGGCCGACGGTGACCACTCGGCCACCGCGTCCCTGGTACGCCTCCAGCCGGGATCGGACGGCGTCGGTGGCCGCGGTCCGGGAACCGGCCAGGATGATCGCGTCGGTGCGGTGCGCGGCGAACGCGGTCACCGCGCGGTCCACCTCGGGCGCGGCGGAGTGGATCGATCCGGCCACCGCGAGCAGCAGCTGCCGGTCCCGGTCGGCGGCGACCCGCTGCACCCCCTTGGCGATGCTGGCGAAGTATTCGTCGGCGATGTCGTGCACCACCAACCCGATCAGCGAGGTGCTGGAGCGGGCCAGCGCCTGCGCCTGCGCGTTCGGCACATAACCCAGCGTGGTCGCGGCGGCCCGGACCCGGTCGGCGATGTCGGCGGCGGGGGTGCGGGCGGAGCCGTTGAGCACCCGGGAGGCGGTGGCCAGGGACACCCCGGCATGCCGAGCGACCTCGGACAGGGTGACCATCGCCATGACGCCTCCTCGCTGGGGTGGGCCTTGACGACCCGGTACCTGCAGCATAACCTACTCGGGAAACCGCTTTCCAACATAGTCCGGCGCCGGTGCCGGCGTGGCGATCCGCCTCGTCCCGGTGACCTGGTCCCAGCCCACGGAGGACGCCATGACCGACCCACAGCACGAGGCCCCGAAGAAGTTGCGCATCGCCATGAACGGCGTGACCGGCCGGATGGGCCTGCGGCAGCACCTGCTGCGCTCGATCCTGCCGATCCGGGCCGAGGGCGGCATCCTGCTGCCCGACGGTGGCCGGGTGCAGGTGGAACCGATCCTCGTCGGCCGCAACCCGGAGAAGCTGTCCGAACTCGCCCAGAAGCACGGCCTCGACGAGTGGACCACCGACCTGGACTCGGTGCTGGACGATGTGGACATCGTCTTCGACGCCTCGATGACCAACCTGCGGGTGCCGACCCTGACCAGGGCGATGGAGGCCGGAAAGCACATCTACACGGAGAAGCCGACCGCCGAGACCCTGGCCGAGGCCGTCGAGCTGGCGCGGCTGCGGGAACGCACCGGGGTGACCGCCGGAGTGGTGCACGACAAGCTCTACCTGCCCGGCCTGGTGAAGCTGCGCCGGCTGGTCGATGAGGGCTTCTTCGGCCGGATCCTCTCGCTCCGCGGGGAGTTCGGCTACTGGATCTTCACCGGTGAGCAGCAGGAGGCGCAGCGTCCCTCCTGGAACTACAAGAAGGCCGAGGGCGGTGGCATCACCACCGATATGTTCTGCCACTGGAACTATGTCCTGGAAGGGATCATCGGCAAGGTGCGCACGGTGAACGCGCGCGCGGTCACCCACATCCCGCAGCGCTGGGACGAACGCGGCGAGCCCTATGCCGTGGACACCGACGACGCGGCGTATGCGATCTTCGATCTGGAGACCCCCGACGGTGATCCGGTCATCGGGCAGATCAATTCCTCCTGGACCGTCCGGGTCTTCCGCGACGAACTGGTCGAGTTCCAGATCGACGGTTCGCACGGGTCGGCGGTCGCCGGGCTGCGCAGTTGCGTTGCCCAGCAGCGATCCCACACCCCCAAGCCGGTCTGGAATCCCGACCTGCCGGCCACCGAACCCTTCCGCGCCCAGTGGCTCGACGTCCCCGCCAACGGCGACCTGGACAACGGGTTCCGGCTGCAGTGGGAGGAGTTCCTGCGCGATGTGATCGCCGGACGGCCGCATCGCTTCGATCTGCTCTCGGCCGCCCGCGGCGTCCAGCTCGCCGAGTTGGGGCTGCAGTCCTCCGACGAGCGTCGCACCCTGGACGTCGCGGAGCTCTCGCTGTGAGCGCGCCGACGCTGGAGTCGACGGTGCGACTGCCGCAGCCCGACGGAACCCTGTCGGCGTACCGGCTGCCCGAGCCGACCGACTGGCCGGTCCCGCAGCAGCCGCTGACCGCCCGCAAGGCGTACGCCGCCGCCCACGTGGTACCGGTGATGACCGCCGACAACACCCCGGGTGCTCCCGCGGTGCTGGACTGGGAGACGACCCTGGAACTGCGCCGGCGGATCTGGGGACTGGGTCTGGGGGTGGCCGACGCGATGGACACCGCGCAGCGCGGGATGGGCCTGGACTGGGCCGCCACCGCCGAGCTGATCGAGCGCTCCAGTGCGGCCGCCGCGGCCGAGCTGGGGCGCGGGAATCCCGCCCTGGCAGGGCTTGGCGTACGCGACCTGATCGCCTGCGGTGCCGGTACCGACCAGCTCACCCCGGGTGCGGACCTGGCGCAGGTGCGCCGCGCCTACGCCGAGCAGCTCGAGGTCGTCGAGGCCGCCGGAGCCAAGGTGGTGCTGATGTGCTCCCGCGCCCTGGCGGCCACCGCCCGGGACTGGAGCGACTATCGCGACACCTATGCCGAGCTGCTGCGCCGCGCCGACCAGCCGGTGATCCTGCACTGGCTGGGCCCCATGTTCGACCCGGCGCTGGCGGGTTACTGGGGGTCGGACGACATCCCCACCGCGACGCGGAATTTCCTGTCCCTGATCGAGGAGCACGCCGACAAGGTCGACGGGGTGAAGGTCTCCCTGCTGGATGCCCGGCACGAGGTCGCACTGCGTGCCGCGCTGCCGGCCGGGGTGCGCCTCTACACCGGTGACGACTTCAACTATCCCGAGCTGATCGACGGTGACGGTGACCAGCACTCCGACGCACTGCTCGGCATCTTCGCCGCGATCACACCCGCCGCCTCGGCCGCGCTCCAGCGCTACGATGCCAGCGATCCCCAGCAGGGCAGGGAAATCCTCGATTCGACCCGGGAGCTGGGCCGGCACATCTTCGCCGCGCCGACCTTCCACTACAAGACCGGGATCGCCTTCCTGGCCTGGCTGAACGGCGACCAGCCGGGCTTCCAGATGGTCGGCGGAATGCAGTCGGCGCGGTCGCTGGTCCACCTCGGTCAGACGCTCCGGCTGGCCGGGGAGGCCGGGCTGCTGCGCCGCCCCGACCTGGCCGCCGAGCGATTCGCCGCACTGTCGTCGATCGGGGGAGTGCGATGAGTTTCGAACTGGCGCTGAACACCGGCACCACGCCCCGGTTGAGCCTGGCCGAGGCGTTGGCGGCGACCCGGGATGCGGGTCTCGGCCACATCGGGTTGTGGCGCAACCGGATCCAGGAGGTCGGCCTCGAGCGGGCCGCCGAACTCGTCGCCGAGTCCGGGCTGCGGGTCACCAGCCTGTGCCGCGGCGGCTTCCTGACCGCCGCCGAACCGGCCGAGCAGCGGGCCGCCCTGGCCGACAACCGAACCGCCATCGACGAGTGCGTGGCCGTCGGCACCGATCAGCTGATCATGGTGGTCGGCGGACTGCCCACCGGTGACCGGGATCTGGTCGCCGCCCGCCGGCGGGTCCGGGACCGGTTGGTCGACCTCGTCCCGTACGCCGCGGAGCGGGGTGTGCAACTCGTGCTCGAACCGCTGCATCCCATGTATTGCGGGGATCGCGCCGTGCTGTCCACCCTCGGCCAGGCGCTCGATCTGGCCGACGGGTTCGATCCCTCGGTGGTCTCGGTGGTCGTCGACGCCTTCCACGTCTGGTGGGATCCGGAGGTGGGTCACCAGATCGCCCGCGCCGGTCGCGAGGGCCGGCTGGCGGCGTACCAGGTCTGCGACTTCAACCTGCCGATCGCGGCCGACGCGCTGCTCTCCCGCGGCATGATGGGTGATGGCGTGATCGACTTCGGCGCACTCAGTGCGATGGTCGCGGGCGCCGGTTACACCGGGCCGGTGGAGGTGGAGATCTTCAATGCCGAGATCTACGCGCGGTCGGCCGATGAGGTGCTCACCGAGATGACCGGGCGCTACCGCGACCTGGTCCTGCCGCACCTGACCGGCGCCGGGCAACCGGCCCGCACCTGAATCCACAGGTCTCGATTCGGCCACCACCCTTGACCGGCGCACCCCCCGACACCTATCTTGGGAAGCGCTTTCCAACCCGGGTCGGTGACGACCCGGATCCTCAGGAAGGAATGTCAATGACGACAGCCTCGGTCCAGACCGCCGTCGGTCACCGGCCGGCGCGGGCCGCGATCCAATGGGGTCGACACTGGCCGCCGCTGGCCTTCGCGGTGGCGGTGCTGCTGCTCTGGTGGGCCACCACGGCCGCCGGTCTGCTGCCGCGCTATCTGGTGCCCTCACCCGCCGACACCTGGGCGGCGTTCGCGGCGAACGTGCCCTACTTCGGTGAACACACCCTGGTCACCCTGATCGAGACCGTGCTCGGCTTCCTGCTCGCGTTCGTGATCGGTGAGCTGGTGGCCATCCTGATGGTCTATTCCCGACCGGTCGAGCGCACCCTCTATCCGGTGGTGCTGTTCGCCCAGGTGATCCCGAAGATCGCCATCGCGCCGCTGTTCATCGTCTGGCTCGGCTTCGGGATGACGCCCAAGGTCGTGGTCGCGGTGCTGATGGCCTTCTTCCCGATCGTCATCTCCGGGCTCGCCGGGCTGCGCGCGGTGGATCCGGAGATGCTCGAACTCGCCTCGACGATGGGCGCCTCCAAGGTGAAGACCTTCGCCAAGATCCGCTTCCCGGCCTCGCTGCCACAGCTGTTCAGCGGCCTCAAGGTGGCCGCGACGCTGGCGGTCACCGGTGCGGTGGTGGGGGAGTTCGTCGGCTCCAACACCGGGCTGGGATACGTGATCCTGCAGGCAAACGGCAACGTCGACACCGCCACCCTCTTCGTCGCCCTGATCATCATGTCGCTGCTCGGCGTGGCCCTGTTCGGCGCCATCGCGCTGCTGGAGCGACTCCTCATCGGCTGGCACTCCTCCTTCCGGGGAGCTGGCGCAAACACCGTCCAGGCCTGACCTCGAAAGGGCAGAACAATGAAGTTCAAGAAGATCGCCGCGACCCTTGCGGCCACCGTGCTCACCCTCGCCGCCACCGCCTGCGGCAGCGGCGCCGGTTCCGGCGCCCAGGCCGACTCCGGCCCGCAGGACGTCACCTTGATGCTCAACTGGTACCCCTACGGTGAACACGCACCCTTCTACTACGGGCTCGACCAGGGCATCTTCGCCAAGCACGGGATCAACCTGACCGTGAAGGCCGGCCAGGGATCGACCAAGACCGCCCAGGCCGTCGGCAGCAAGCAGGTCGACTTCGGCTGGGCGGACACCCCGGCCGTGCTGGCGAACATCGACAAGGGGATGCCGATCAAGAGCGTCGGCGTCTTCCTGCAGACGACCCCCTCGGCGGTGCAGGTGTTCGCCGACAAGAACATCAACTCGGTCGCGGACCTGAAGGGGAAGACCATCGCGGTCTCCGCCGGTGACGCGCCGACCACCACCTTCCCGATCTTCCTGCAGCGCTCCGGCCTGCAGCCCAACGATGTGAAGCAGCAGAACCTGGACGCGGCCGGCAAGATCTCGGCGATGATGTCGGGCCAGGTGGACGGGCTGATCGGTTTCGCCCACGACCAGGGGCCGACGATCGCCAACAAGTCCGGCAAAGAGGTCAAATACTTCCGCTACTCCGATGCGGGCCTGAGCTTCTATTCCAACGGCCTGGTGGTGAACAACGCGCTCGCCAAGGAGAAGCCGGAGCTGGCGAAGAAGATGGTCGCGGCCACCAGTGAGGCCTTCGCCGCCGCGCAGGCCAAACCCCAGGATGCGGTCAAGTCGATGGTCGGCAAGGATCCGCAGATGCCGCCGGAGCCGGTGCTGCTGGACCAGTGGCAGGAGACCACCAAACTGCTGGAGACCTCGGCCACCAGGGGGAAGGCGCCCGGTACCAATGCCGACAGCGACTGGCAGGCAACCATCCAGGTGCTGGCCGAGGCCAAGCTGATCGAATCCGCCAAGCCGGTGGACACCTACTTCGACAGGTCGGCCCAGCCGGCGGGGAGCTGAACGTGAGCGTGGAGAGCGTGGAGATGCAGACCGAATCGGTACGCCCCGGCCCGGCACCGACCGCGGGCCCGACCGTCGAGATCGACGACATCGGCGTGCTGTTCCGCAGCAAGAAGACCGAGACCCTGGCGCTCACCGAGATCGATCTGACGGTGCAGCGCGGGGAGTTCATCAGCCTGGTCGGGCCCTCGGGCTGCGGCAAGTCGACACTGCTCAAGGTCGTCGCCGGCCTGATCCGACCCAGTCGCGGGGCGGTCAGTCTGAACGGCACGGCGGTGACGAAACCGCGGACCGATGTCGGCTACGTCTTCCAGCGGGCCGCGCTGGCCGAGTGGCGGACCGCCGAGGGGAACATCCTGCTGCAGGCCGAGATGCGCGGCATGCCGAAGGCGGAGGCGAAGCAACGCGCCGCCGAATTGATCGAGCTGACCGGGCTGCGCGGCTTCGAACAGGCGTACCCGCACGAGCTGTCCGGTGGCATGCAGCAACGGGTCAGTCTGTGCCGGGCCCTGCTGCACCGCCCCGAGGTGCTGCTGATGGACGAACCCTTCGGTGCCCTGGACGCGCTCACCCGGGAGAAGATGAATGTCGAACTGCAGCGGTTGTGGGAGGAGACCGGGGTGACGGTGCTGATGGTCACCCACTCGGTGCCCGAGGCCGTCTACCTTGCCAACCGGGTGGTGGTGATGAGTCCGCGACCCGGACGGATCGTCGAGACCTTCGGCGTACCCCTGCCCGATCACCGCCGGTACGCCGAGACCATGGCCAGCCCGGTCTTCGCCGAGCTGACCGGCGAGATCCGTGAGCTGCTCGGCACCACCGGTGAGGTCGATTGAACGGCAGGTGAACGGCTAGGGTGGCCCCCGTGACCGACGACATCACCGTTTTCTCCGGCTCTGGTTCTCCCGAATTCGCCAAGGAGATGTGCGACATCCTCGGTGTCGAACTCTCCCCGGCGGACATCACCCGTTTCTCCAACGACTGCCTCCAGGTGCAGCTGCAGGCCAACTGCCGGCGCAAGGACGTCTACATCGTCCAGCCGCTGGTGCCGCCGGTGCAGGAGAACCTGGTGGAGCTGCTGCTGATGCTGGACGCCGCCCGGGGCGCGTCGGCGAGCCACATCACCGCGGTCATCCCGCACTACGCCTACGCCCGCTCGGACAAGAAGGACGCCTCCCGGATCTCGATCGGCGGCCGGCTGGTCGCCGACATGCTCTCCGCGGCCGGTGCCACCCGAGTGATCACCATGGCGCTGCACTCGGAGCAGGTGCACGGCTTCTTCTCGGTGCCGGTGGACCACCTGACCGCGGTGCACGAGCTGGCCGATCACTACAAGAGCAAGGATCTCAGCAACACCGTCGTCGTGTCGCCGGACTTCGGGTACGCCAAGGTCGCCTCCCAGTTCGCCCGGCTGCTGAACCTGCCGGTCGCCGCCGGTTCGAAGCAGCGGATGGCCGACGACAAGGTGGTCATCGACCGGATCGTCGGTGACGTCGCCGGCAAGGACGTCATCATCATCGACGACGAGATCGCCACCGCCGGTTCGATGCTGGAGCTGATGGACCGGCTGCGCGAGGAGAACGTGAAGTCGATCTCGATCGCCTGCACCCACGGCCTGTTCACCGGCAAGGCGGTGGAGCGGTTGAACAACCAGGACGACGTGTCGGAGATCGTCACCACCAACACCGTCCCGCTGACCGCCGAGCGGACCCCGGACAAGCTGGAGACCCGCTCGGTCGCGCCGCTGTTCGCCGAGGCGGTCCGCCGGCACAACTCCGGGGAATCGGTGTCCTCGCTGTTCAACTGATCGGAGCGGGAAACGCGAACGGCCCGGTGGTCACGCCACCGGGCCGTTGTGCTGTCCGCGGGATCTCAGCCGGGGGTCGCCGCGGGGGAGGGTGTCGCCCCGGCGGCCGGTGTCGCCCCGGCGGCCGGTGTCGCCCCGGCGGACGGGGAGGCCGAGCCGGCCGGCGGGCCCGGGGTCACCGTGCGGTAGTCGGGCAGGTTGCCGTCGACGACCGGGACCCGCAGCGTGGTGGTCGCGCCGCTGCGGAAGGTGAGCGTGACGTCGGCCAGCAGGCCCGGTGTCAGTCCGGGCGCGGTGAGCTGGATGGGCTGCTGATCGGTGAGCACCACCAGCTGGCCGGGCGGCAGCGTCACATTGGTCTGGACCGGGGCGAACTGGCCCTCGGGGGCATCGTTCGGCGCCAGTGCGGCACCGCTCACCCCGACCAGCGCGTCCGCCGGCACCGGCACCCGGCGGGTGACGATCCCCTCGGGCACGACCTGGTCGGTCGGCGACACGATCGCCCCGGACAGGAAGCCCTGACCCGGCTCCCTGCTGATCACCAGCAGGTTGCGCACCTTGAGCGGGGTGGCCCCCTCGGGACCGATGTCGGTGTTCACACCGGCGGCCGGGGTGTAGGGCTGCAGGGTCTGCGGCGCACCGCAGCCGGCCAGCCCGCCCGCCAGGGCACCGGTCAGTGCGAGGGCGGCAACGCCGCGGGCGAACCTGGCACGCTTCATCTTCACGGGGTCCACTTCTGCTGGGCTCCTGACTCACCTGGGAATGTCGGTGGCAGCGTACCAAGAATCCGCCGGGCCCCGTCCCGATGCACACGCTGACCGGCTTGTCAAGATCGAGAAGGGGCGCCGATCCCGCTCTGGCTACGGGAAACGCCCGGAGGTGTGGTCGCGGGCCGTGCTAAACTGGTCTGCGGGAAAGGGGTTACAACATATGACCTTCACAGTCGGCGAAACGGTGGTCTATCCCAATCATGGGGCGGCCGTCATCGAGGACATCGAGACCCGCAAGATCAAGGGTGAGGACAAGCTCTACCTGGTGCTGAGGATCGTCGGCCAGAACGACCTGGTGGTTCGGGTGCCGGCGTGCAACCTGGATCTGGTCGGGGTTCGGGATGTGGTGGACGCGGCCGGACTGGAGAAGGTCTTCTCCGTCCTGCGTGCTCCGCACACCGAGGAGCCCACCAACTGGTCGCGGCGTTACAAGGCGAATCTGGAGAAGCTGCACTCCGGCAATGTGATGAAGGTTGCCGAAGTGGTGCGTGACCTGTGGCGTCGTGAGAAGGACCGCGGACTGTCGGCCGGCGAGAAGCGGATGCTCGCCAAGGCCCGTCAGATCCTGGTGTCCGAGCTCGCGCTCGCCGAGAAGGTCGAGGAGGACAAGGCCGAGACCATGCTCGACGAGGTCCTCGCGTCCTGATCTTCAACCACAGTGTGATTTGCAAGAGTTGACTGATTCACTGAAACCGGTCGTCGCCCTCGTGGCGGCGGCCGGTTCTGGTTCCCGACTCGGCGGCGGCCTGCCCAAGGCGTTGCGCGAGCTCGGCGGGGTACCGCTGGTGCGGCGGTCGGTGCAGCAGCTCGCCGCCGGCGGGGTGCAACGGGCCGTGGTCACCGTCCCGGCCGGTCTGGCGGACGAGTTCACCGCGGCCCTGGCCGGCGCACCGATAGCGACCGAGCTGGTCGTCGGCGGGGCGGAGCGTCAGGATTCGGTACGCCGCGGCCTGGCCGCCTGCGCGCCGGACGGCGGGGATGCCGTGCTGCTGGTGCACGACGCGGCCCGCCCGCTGGTCCCGGCCGCGCTGGTCGCGCGGGTGATCGCCGCGGTCCGCGCGGGCCATGCCGCCGTGGTACCGGTGCTGCCGGTGATCGACTCGATCCGCCGGGTGTCATCCGGTCCGGCCGGACGGACATCGACGGTCGTCGATCGCAGCGCGTTGGTCGGCGTACAGACCCCGCAGGGATTCGACCTGGCCACCCTGCGCCGGGCCCACGAGCACGTGGCCGAGGCGGGCGCAGTGGTCACCGACGACGCCGCCTGCTGCGAGGCGATCGGCGTCCCGGTCGAACTCGTCGAGGGCTCCCGGCTGGCGATGAAGATCACCGAACCCGTGGACCTGGCGATCGCCGAGGCCCTCCTCGACCAGGCAGGCGCCGACTGAGCCCAGCCCGACGCGGTCATCTCGACACAGTGAGGATGGTGGTGGGGGTCCGGTGGCCTTGGGGATGATGTCTTTGGGGTCTGGGTTGTTCGTTTGACCGATCTCGACACTGGC
>NZ_SNXA01000014.1:0-175418 GCF_004362375.1 Enemella evansiae | reverse complement strand
GCCAGTGTCGAGATCGGTCAAACGAACAACCCAGACCCCAAAGACATCATCCCCAAGGCCACCGGACCCCCACCACCATCCTCACTGTGTCGAGATGAACCGACCACGCACCTCTCGACACGGTCGCTGCGCGACCTACTCGAGGAGCGTGAAGACACGGTCGCTGCGCGACCTACTCGAGGAGCGTGAGGACACGGTCGCTGCGTGACCTACTCAAGGAGCGTGAGGACACGGTCGCTGCACGACCTACTCGAGGAGCGTGCAGCCTCACGGAGTGAGCAGCACCCGTCCGCGCAATCCACCCTCCCCCACCCGCCGGTACGCCTCAGCGGCGTCGCCAAGCGGATAGCTGGCGGCGACGCGCACGGCCAGCTCACCGGAGGCGCTGCGGCGCAGGAGCTCGGCCAGCCGGGCACCGTCGGTGGTGACCGACACAGCCTGCACGGTGATCTCACGTTCCGGTTGCACCGGCGCGGGCGGGAAGACACCGACGAAGGCGCCGCCGTCGACGATCGCGGACAGCGCACCCTCCTGCAGCGCGGCCGCGTCCAGGACGGCATCGAAGCCGCGCTCCGGCAGCTCGGTGACCAGGTCCACCGGCGTACCGTCCGTCCCAGTGATCCCGGTGACGAACTCCCGGTCGCTCTCCCGGGCCAGCCCGCTGACCCGCCAACCGGCGGCGGCCGCCAGTGCGATCGCATAACCACCGACCGCGCCGGCGGCACCAGTCACCAGCAGCGAGCGGCCATCGGCCGGGCCCAGCAGGTCGAGCGCCTGGGCGGCGGTCAGTGCGTTCAGCGGGATGCTCGCGGCGGCGACCGGGTCGAGCCCGTCGGGCAGCGGCGCGACCGCGGCAGCGGGCAGCACGACCCGGGCAGCCTGGGCGCGAGCCGGGGCCGCCAGGTCGGCGTGCAGACCAGTGACCCGGTCACCGACCGCGAAGCCGTCGACATCGGTACCGACCGCGCTGACCACCCCACTGACGTCCCAACCGAGGCCGACCTCGGCGGGCAGGCCGAACGCCTCGCGCAGCGGGCCGGCGACGACCTGCGCATCGGCGGGGTTGATGCCGGCCGCGGTCACGTCGATGACCACCTCACCGGTTCCCGGTGTCGGATCGGGCAGCTCGACGAGCCGCGGGGTGGTGGTGCCGGAGACGGCGGAGAGGGCATGCATGGTGAAAACTCCTTCGCTGGTTGGAAACCTTGCGACACCCACTATTCGAGTGTTACTCTCTTTTGGGAAGTAGGCACCTGGAAGTGCGTGTGCCACCCGAAGGAGAGCTATGCCGACGAAGACTGCCCAGCAGCGCCGAGCCGACGCCAAGGTGGCCTACGACGCCTACCTCGCCCAGTGCCCCTCGCGGCAACTGCTGGCGCGGATCTCGGACAAGTGGGTGACCCTGATCATCTGTGCGCTCGGCGATTCCGAGACCTCGATGCGTTACTCCGAGCTGGCGCGGCAGATTCCGGGGGTGAGCCAGAAGATGCTCACCCAGACGCTGCGCAGCCTGGAACGCGACGGCCTCGTTGCGCGCACAGTGACCGCCGCGGTACCCCCGCGGGTGGACTACGCGTTGACCCCGCTGGGTCGCTCCTTCCTGGAACCCATCCAGCACATCAAATGCTGGGCCGAGAACCACATGCCCGAGGTCGACCGCGCCCGCGCCGCCTACGACGCCACCCTCACCCAGTAGCGCCCACCACGCTCATCGAGAAGCAGCCCACGCGAAGCGAAGCGGAGCAATGGGCTGCGTGTCGAGATGATTCGCTGAGGCGCACCTCTCGACACGGTCGCTGCGCGACCTACTCGAGGAGCGTGAAGACACGGTCGCTGCTGGGTGGTTCGGGGGGCGATGGGGGCGGAGCCCCCATCTGTTGTGGTTCGGGGGGCGATGGGGGCGGAGCCCCCATCTGTTGTGGTTCGGGGGGCGATGGGGGCGGAGCCCCCATCTGTTGTGGTTCGGGGGGCGATGGGGGCGGAGCCCCCATCTGTTGTGGTTCGGGGGGCGATGGGGGCGGAGCCCCCATCTGTTGTGGTTCGGGGGGCGATGGGGGCGGAGCCCCCATCTGTCGACCTACTCGAGGAGCGTTCCCTCACCTGACGATTTCGCGGTGCCCGGCGTCGATGCGCCGGGTCCAACCGCGGGCATCCAGGTGTTCCAGCAGTGGGATCACCACCCGCCGGGTGGTACCGAGTGCCTGCCGGGCCTGGCTGGTGGTGAATGGCTGCGGCAGCGCGGCCAGTTCGCGCATCGCCCGCGCGGGGGTCTGCGGTGATACCAGCACCAGGTCTCCCAGATCCAGCAGCCGGCCCATTCGCACCGCGGCGGCGGCCTGTTTCGGGCCGATCCCGAGCCGGGTCAGCTCATCGCGTTCGGGTGCCGCGAACGGCTGCACCACAAGCCGCTGCTCCACCTCGGCCACCCCAGCCTCGGCGGCACCCAGATCGGCCTGCGCACCGGGCTGGGCGACCTGCCCGTCGCGATGCTCCAGCCCGGCTGCCCGGGCCAGCGGCCCGATCAACGATCCACTGGGCAGCCCCAGCTCGGTCACCGCAGTGGCCGCCGGCATCCTTGCCTGCAAAGGATTCGCGGCCGTGTACGCCGCCACCACGGCTTTCAGCTGCGCGGTCCAGGTCGCCCACCGATCGGGGTGCACCAGCCAGTCGGCGACCCGGATCGTCGCCACCGGCAGTTCGGTCTCGTCGGCGCCGAGCGCCGCCAGCTGATCGGTGCGCAGCACCTGCCGCCGAGCCAGCTCGCGACCCGCATCGACCCGTTCCGGGGCATCGGCGAGCGCCTCGGCCCGCGCCCTGGCGGCACCGCGGCGCCGCAGCTCCGGCGGGTCAACATCGAGCACCACCGCCCCACCGAGCACCTGCTGTCGGCCCGGGTCGCGCAGCACCAGCCGATCACCGGTGTGCAGCGGCAGCTTTCCCTGCCACTGCAGGCGTACCGCGAGTTCATCCGAACCACCCAACCGGCGTACCCGCACCGGCAGCGCCGCCGTCCCCACATGCATCATCAGCTGCTCCGGTGGCTCCTCTGAGCCCGCATCCAGGCGGGCGTCCACGCTCTCGGTGAGCCACCAACTGCCGGTGGTGAGCACATCACCGCGCCCGAGCCGATCCACCTCCACCCCGCGCAGGTTCACCGCCACCCGGGCCACCGCCCGCGCCTGGCGTACCGGCTCCCCGAGGCTCTGCAGACCGCGGATCGAGGCCCGCAACCCGGCCACCTCGACCTGCTGATCGACCGTCAGGGTGCCTGCCTCCAGGGTGCCGGTGAGCACGGTCCCGGCGCCGCGGATGGTGAACACCCGATCCACCCAGAGCCGGGCCCGGCCCGTCACGTCCGGTTCCGGCAATCCGGCCAGCAGCCGGTCCAGCGCGGCCCGCAACTCGGCCAGCCCTTCGCCGGTGCGCGCGGAGACGCTGACCGCCTCCCACGCACCGAGACCGGCCTCCGCGATCCGCGCACTCGCCTGGGCCAGCGCCGCATCCGGGTCGGCCAGATCGCTGCGGGTGATCACCAGCAACCCGTTGCGGACGCCGAGCGCCCGCAACGCGGCCAGGTGTTCGCTGCTCTGCGCCCGCCACCCCTCGTCGGCGGCGACCACGAACAGCACCGCGGGCGCCGGGCCGACCCCGGCCAAGGTGTTCGCGATGAACCGCTGATGGCCCGGTACATCGACGAAGGCGACCGTCTCACCCGAGTCGAGCAGGGTGTGGGCGAAGCCGAGATCGATGGTCAATCCCCGCTGGTGCTCGATCTCCCAGCGATCGGGATCGGTACCGGTGAGGGCGCGGACCAGCGCCGACTTGCCGTGGTCGACATGGCCCGCGGTGGCGACGACCCTCACCGGGCGCCCCGCGCCGCACCGATCGCGGCGACCAGGTCGGCATCCCGCTCCGGCGGGATGCAGCGTGGGTCCACCAGGCAGCGGCCGCGTTCGATCCGCGCGAGCACCGCGACCGCCCCGGTCCGCAGCGGTTCGGCGTACGCCTCCTCGAGCGCGACCGCCCACCCGGGCAGCGGTACGCCGGGGGCTCCCCCGCCACCGACGTGGCCGATGCTCTCGACCACCTCGACCTGGATGCCGGCGGCCCCCAGTTCAGCGGCCAGCCGGTCGCAGCGCTCCCGCAGCACCCCCGGATCGATTCGCCGCCACTCGGTCACCGGTGCCACAGGGCCGGCCAGCGTCGCCTGCAGGGCCGCCAGGGTGAGCTTGTCGACCCGCAGCGCGCGGGCCAGCGGGTGGCGGCGCAGCCGCTCGATCAGTTCCGCGCGGCCGAGCAGCAGCCCGGCCTGCGGCCCGCCGAGGAGCTTGTCGCCGCTGGCGGTGACCAGGTCGGCGCCGGCGGTGAGTGCACTGGCCGCGTCGGGTTCCTCCGGCAGTGCCGGGTCGTGTTCCAGCAGTCCGGATCCGAGGTCGGCGATGACCGGTACGCCGAGGCCGGCGAGCTCCGGAAGTTCCACGCTGGCAGTGAATCCGGAGACCCAGAAGTTGCTCGGGTGGACCTTGAGGATGCACCCGGTCGCCGGTCCGATCGCGTCGGCATAGTCGTCGAGATGGGTGCGGTTGGTGGTGCCGACCTCGCGGAGCCGGGCCCCGGTGGAGGCGATCAGGTCGGGCAGTCGGAAGCCGTCGCCGATCTCGACCAGCTCCCCGCGGGAGACCACGACCTCCTTGCCGGCGGCGAGTGCGGTGGTCGCCAGGACCAGCGCGGCGGCACCATTGTTGACGACCAGGGCGTCCTCGGCGGCGGGGCAGGCGGCGCGCAGCGCGGCGAGCGTCGCAGCACCGCGGCGGGCGCGGCGTCCGGTGCCGAGATCCATCTCGACATCGGTGTAGCCGCTCGCTGCGATCAGCGCCTCGACCGCTACCGGTGACAGCGGGGCCCGGCCCAGGTTGGTGTGCACCACGATCCCGGTCGCGTTCAACACCGGTCGTGACCGGGGCGGGTCGGCGAGCGCCCGCTCGGCGTGCTCGGCGACCTGCTCGGGCGCGATCCGGCCCTCACGGGCCTCGGCCTGCGCCCGGCGTACCGCATCCCGGGCGGTGACCACACCGAGCCGTTCGGCGGCCTGGCGGATCACCGGCCGGGCCAGCAGGTCGTCGGTACGCGGGATGCGCCGGCGGGGATCACTCACAACTCGCTCCCTTTCTCGGCAGACCGGCCCTTTCTCGGCAACCAGCATCGCAGGGACAGTTGGCGGAGGCGGACGGGAATCGAACCCGCCAGACCGAGGTGCTCGATCTCACCGGTTTTGAAGACCGGGGGGCCCACCAGGAACCCAGACGCCTCCCTGTGCATCCCGCACCCTAGCGCGCCTTCTATGGTGGCTGGATGGATCGCCTCACTTCGTACGCCCACGGCGGCGGTTGCGCCTGCAAGATCCCGCCCGGTGAACTGGAGCAGATGGTCGCCGGACTGACCGGCACCGACTCCCCCGGCCTGGTCGTCGGACTGGACGACGGTGACGACGCAGCCGCGGTGCTGCTCGACCCGAGCGGGGGTGATGGCACGGTGCTCATCTCCACCACCGACTTCTTCACCCCGGTGGTCGACGACCCCTACGACTGGGGCCGGATCGCGGCGGCGAACGCGCTGAGCGACATCTATGCGATGGGTGGTACGCCGCTGCTGGCGATCAATCTGCTCGGTTGGCCGCGCGGGGTGCTGCCCGTCGAGGTGGCGACCGAGGTGCTGCGCGGCGGCATGGACATCTGCCGGCAGGCGAACACCCCGCTCGCCGGCGGCCACAGCATCGACAACCCCGAACCGATCTATGGTCTGGCGGTGACCGGCCGCGGGCACGCCGACCGGTTGCTGCGCAACGATGCCGGACGGCCGGGATCGCCGCTGTCGTTGACGAAACCGATCGGCGTCGGGGTGTTGAACAATCGGCACAAGGCCACCGGTGAGGTGTTCCCCCAGGCCGTCGATTCGATGACCACGCTCAATGCCGACGCCGCCGAGGCGGCCCTGGTCGCCGGCATCGAGGCCGCCACCGATGTCACCGGTTTCGGATTGCTCGGGCACCTCTACAAGCTGTGCCGGGCCTCGGGGGTGGCGGCGGTCATCGACCATGCCGCGGTACCGGTGCTGGCCGGTGCCCGCGAGTCACTGGCCGAGGGCTTCGTCCCCGGCGGCAGCCGGCGCAACCTGGACTGGGTGGCACCCCACCTGTCCTCCGACCTGGGCGAGGAGGAACTGATCCTGCTCGCCGACGCCCAGACCTCCGGCGGCCTGCTGCTCGCCGGTGAGATCCCCGGCGCCCCGGTCATCGGCGAACTGGTACCCGCCGGCGACGGCCCCACCCTGACCATCCGCTGACACTCATCGCGTAGCACACACCCGCTGCATCAGCCGGGCATGACCCCACGCTCATCGAGTAGCTCGGCATGCGCAGCGAAGCGGAGCAATGCCGAGCGTGTCGAGATGACACGAAACTCAGGTGGGCCATTCACCGCCGGGCTGGGTGATGCCGCGGCCCTGTTCGGCGGCGGCCGCGGCGCGGGCGCGCTGCGGGCGTACCGTGTAGCGCGGATCCTTCGCCGAGGTCATCCCGGCATGGAAGATCCCGAATCGGGTCGCCAGCGAACCGCCGACCAGCGCCGCCCCCGACAGCGCCGCGCCGATCCGCGTACCGCCGAAGACCGCGGCCCCGATCGCCCCGGCGGCGGTGAGCACGGTGGCGGTCTTGTGCCAGCGTTTCGCCGGCGGCTGTTCCAGCGGCTCGGCCAGCTCCCCGAGCCGGCGCTTCATCAGTTCACCGACGCCGAGCTCGCAGACCGCTCCGGCGACGGCCAGCTGGCGGACCGCGCCGTTGGTCTCGCTGACCGGCGAGGTGATCATCGACATCCCGGTGCCGGCGGCCAGCGCCGAGGAGACGAAGACGAACGGCAGCTCCCGATAGGACTCGTGCCAGGTCGGTGCGGCGGTGTCGGAGAGCAGCACGGCGGTGTACGCCGCCAGCGGTGGCGCGAAGAACGCCGAGCCCGCGCTGGCCAACCCGTCCGCGACCCCCGCCGCCTTGGCCAGGCCGCTGCCGGGTTGCAACCGGGACCGGACCAGTTCCAGCCCGATGGCGGCACTTGTGAAGGCCCCGAATCCGCTGAGGATCCACGACCCGACCGACATCGGCGAGGTCAGTTTCACCGTCCGCATCATGTTCAGCGCCCGCTCCGGCCGGCCCAGATCGGCAGCCAGAGCCGCTCCCCCGGCCGCGACGGCAGCCAGCGCGGTGATCCGGCTGCGGCTGCGCAGCCGTGGTTTCCCGGTGGCGTGGGCACCGGCGGCGACCAGCCCGGAACCGGCGGCCAGGCCACCGAGGAAGAGGTAGGCCGGGATCGGCCATTCCCACGGCGGCGGCTTGACGATGTTGTGGCCGTAGTAGCTGGTGAACTCGGCCTCCGGCACGGTCGCATTGGGGTCGCCCCGGCGGCCACCACGCTTCCCGTCACCCGGACCGTCGGAGCGCCGCCGGCGTGGGCCGTCGGTCGGCGGGCGGTCCTCGTCGAAGGGCCTTGTGGTCATCGGCGGGCCCCGTTCCCGGCGAACACCGCGAGCACCGCACCCATCAGCACGGTGCCCGCAATCCCTGCCATGGTGAACATCTTGGGCAACACGGCGGTGGGCACGATCGGATCCGGCGGCAGGCCGTAGACTTCGGGCTCGTCCAGCAGCAGGAACACCGACCCGGTGCCGCCGACCCCGTCGTCGGGGTTCGCGCCATAGAGCCGGGCGTCGGTACGCCCCTGGGCGTGCAGTTCGGCCAGCCGTTCGCGGGCCAGCCGGACCATCTCGTCGTGGTCACCGAACTTGATGCTGGTGGTCGGGCAGGTCTGCGCGCAGGCGGGCGTCTGGTCGGCCTTCAACCGGTCGTAGCAGAGCGTGCACTTCTGCGCGACGCCACCGTTGACGGGTTCGGCCCTGCTGCCGTCGGCGAGCTCGACCAGGCCGTCATCGCGGCGGCCGATCACCCCGAACGGGCAGGCACCGACGCAGTAGCCGCAGCCGTTGCAGACGTCGGCCTGCACCACGACCGTGCCGAACTCGGTGCGGAACAGCGCACCGGTCGGGCAGACATCAAGACAACCGGCGTGGGTGCAGTGCTTGCAGACATCGGAGCTCATCAGCCAGCGCACCGGGGGCAGGGTGTCGTCGGGGTCGGCCAGCGCGGTCGGTGCCGAGCTCAGCCCGGGTTCCCGCGCCGCCGCCCCGGACAGATCGGGCGGCTCGGCGAGCGCCGAGGCGGGTTCGGTGCCGCGGACGCTCGGCATGCCGAGATCGACCGCGCCGCTGCGCCGGGCCTTCGCGATCTCCTCGGGCCCCTGCTCGATGAAGGCCACATGCCGCCAGGTGTCGGCACCCAGATGTCCGGTGTTGTCATAGGACTGGTTCGCCCAGCTGAGCACCCCGCCGAACATCGGCCGGCCCTCGGTGCGGACCGGGACGTGGTTCCACTCCTTGCACGCCACCTCGCAGGCCTTGCAGCCGATGCAGATCGAGGTGTCGGTGAAGAATCCCTTGCGGGATTCGGTTCTCGTCCACCCGGCATCGGTGGCCGGGTTGGTCGGCCCGGACAGCTGCCGCTTCCAGAAGCCCATCAGCCTTCTCCTGTCCTTTCACCGTCCAGTGCTGTGCTGTCGCCGGCCGGATCGACCTGTTCACCGGCCTCGCCCTGCAGTTCCCCGAGCAGTTCGAGGACGCCCTTGCCCTGCGGTCGGCGCCCCGGCCGGATGTCACACATCCCGACCTTGGACTCCTGGATCTGCACATTCGGATCGAGCACGATCCCCAGCAGGTCGTTGGCGGCGTCACCGCTGACCACCGCCCGGTCGCCGACCCCCCAGTGGTAGGGCAGGCCGATCTGGTGCACCACCCGCCCACCGGAGGTCACCGGGGTCATCCGGTCGGTGACCTCGACCCGGGCTTCGACCACCGCGCGCGGGCTGATGATCGTCGCCCAGCCACCGGACTCGAGACCGCGTTCCTCGGCCAGTTCCGGCGACACCTCGCAGAAGAACTCCGGCTGCAGTTCCGACAGGTAGGGCAGGAAGCGGCTCATCCCACCGGCGGTGTGGTGCTCGGTGAGCCGATAGGTGGTGAACACATACGGGAACACCTCCACCGCCCGCCGGTTGTTCACGAACTGGTTGTCGGGTCGCTTGAAGACCTCCTTGGCCGGGTTGCTCTGCTGGCCGTAGAGAGGGTTCTGCACCGGCGACTCGGCCGCCTCGTAGTGGGTCGGCAGCGGGCCG
The DNA here is from genome assembly GCF_004362375.1 of Enemella evansiae. Classification (NCBI taxonomy): domain Bacteria; kingdom Bacillati; phylum Actinomycetota; class Actinomycetes; order Propionibacteriales; family Propionibacteriaceae; genus Enemella; species Enemella evansiae. The sequence continues at coordinate 166,146 of NZ_SNXA01000014.1, read as the reverse complement.
TCCACCAGGCCCTTCGGCGCGAACAGCCAGGCCTTTCCATCGGCCTGCATGATGAACGGGTCGTCACCGTCCAGTGCCTCCGGGCCGCCCCGGCCCTCGCCCTTGGTGCCGGGCGCCAGGGTGGCCGGGAAGTCGGGCACGTCGGGCCCGACCCAGCGTCCCTGCTCCGCATCCCACCAGATCAGCTTCTTCCGTTCGCTCCAAGGATTTCCGTCCGGATCGGCGGAGGCCCGGTTGTAGAGGATGCGGCGGTTCGCCGGCCACGCCCAACCCCATTCGGAGGCGATCTCGTCCTGCTCCCGACCGGGCTTGCGCCGGTTCGCCTGGTTCACGTCGTCGGCGAACACCCCGGTGTAGATCCAGCAGCCACCCATGGTGGAACCGTCGGCCTTCATCTCGGTGTACGCCGAGAGCAGCTGTCCGGCCTTCTCCCCGCTCAGGTGCCGACCGTTGATCTCCTGCAGCACCGCCTCGGGGATGATCTCGCCGTGCTCGTCGACCGGGTAGTCCCAGGTCAGCTCCAGCAGGCCGCGGTCGCGGGGATCGGTGGAGCCGGCCAGCTTCTCCCGGATCCGCTGTCCGAGCAGGTGGAAGAACTGCAGTTCGCTCTGCGCGTCACCCGGTGGTTCGACCGCCTTTTCCCGCCACTGCAGCAATCGCTGGGTCTGGGTGAAGGTGCCGGCCTTCTCCACATGGCTCGCCGCGGGCAGGAAGAACACCTCGGTGCCGATGTCCTCGGTGACCAGTTCACCGGTGGCGATCTCGGGGCCGTCGGCCCAGAAGGTGGCGGTCTCGATCAACCGCAGATCGCGCACCACCAACCACTTCAGATGTGCGAGCGCCTTGCGCTGGATCCGGCTGTGCGCCGATCCGACCGCCGGGTTCTGGCCCATCACGAAGTAGCCGTCGACCTTGTCATCGAGCATCGACAAGGTGGTCTGGTAGGTGCCGTGCGCACCGGTCAGCCGCGGCAAATGGTCGTAGCCGAAGTCGTTGTCGGCGGTCGCGTGATCGCCCCACCAGGCCTTCAACAGGTTGATCGCGTACGCGTCGGCGTTCGCCCAGTATCCCTTCTGCACCTTGGATCCCGCGGCCTGCAGGTATTCCTCCAGGGTGTCCTGCTTGCCGGCGAACGGCATCGGCAGGTAACCGGGCAGCAGGTTGTAGAGGGTGGGGATGTCGGTGGAGCCCTGGATCGAGGCGTGCCCGCGCAGCGCCATCACCCCGCCGCCGGGGCGGCCCATGTTGCCGAGCAGCAGCTGCAGGATGCAGGCGGTCCGGATGATCTGGGCACCGTCGCTGTGCTGGGTCCAGCCCACCGCATAGCAGAACGACGCCGTGCGCTCCCGACCCGAGTTGCTGGTGAGCGCGTCGGCGAGATAGCGGAAGTCCTCGACGCTGATGCCGGCGACCTCGGCGACCATCTCCGGGGTGTAGCGCTGGTAGTGCCGCTTGAGCCGCTGCAGCACGCACCGCGGATCGGTCATCGTCTCGTCGCGGATCACCTGGGTGTGATCGAGGGCGGGGCCACCCGAACCGTGCGACTCGCCGTGCGAGGCGTCGCCGATGCTGTCCCCGTGATCGGCCCAGGCGTCCCCGGTCTGCACCCCGTCGTCGGCCGGTTTTGCGGCATCCTCGGGAGAGGCGTACGCCCAGGTGGTCGGGTCGTAGGCCTTCAGCTCCTCATCGAAGCCGGAGAACAACCCGTCCAGATCCTCGGTGTCCTGATAGGCCTCGTTCACCAGGGCCGCCGCGTTGGTGTAGTGCTGCACGTAGTCGTGGAAGTACAGCTCGTTGCTGAGCACATGGTTGATCAGTCCGCCGAGCAGGGCGATGTCGGAACCGACCCGGATCGGGATGTGCCGATCCGCCTGCGCCGAGGTGCGGGTGAACCGCGGGTCGACGTGGATCAACCGGGCGCCGCGCTGCTGCGCCTCGGTCACCCACTGGAAACCGACCGGATGGCACTCCGCCATGTTGGAGCCCATCACGACGATGCAGTCAGAGTTCTTCAGATCCTGCAGCGATTGGGTGGCGCCGCCGCGCCCGAACGAGGTCCCCAGACTGGGAACCGTGGCGGAGTGTCATATCCGGGCCTGGTTCTCGATCTGGATCGCCCCGGCAGCGGTGAACAACTTCTTGATGAGGTAGTTCTCCTCATTGTCCAGCGTCGCGCCGCCCAGTCCGGCGATGCCCATGGTGCGGTTCAACCGGCGACCGGAATCGTCGGTGTCCTGCCAGTTGTTGCGCCGGGCCTCCAGGAACCGGTCGGCGACCATGTCGATCGCCCGCTCCAACGGCAGCGGCTCCCACTCGGTGCCGTGCGGGCGGCGGTAGAGGACGGTGGTCTGCCGGTTGGGCGCGTTCACCAACTGCTCGCTGGCAGAACCCTTCGGGCACAACCGACCGCGGCTGATCGGCGAGTCGGGGTCACCCTCGATCTGGGTCACCTGACCGTCGCGGACGAACACCCGCTGTCCGCAACCGACCGCGCAGTAGGGGCAGACGCTGCGCGCGACGTGGTCGGCGGTCTCGGTCCGCGGGGTGAGTTCGCGGGTGTGCGGGCTCGTCACCGCGGCACCGCGACCCAGGGGATCACCGCTGGCGAACTGGCGCAGCACCGGCCAGCTCAGCATCACCTTGCCCAGCTTCATCCGCACACCTCCTTCTGTCCGTCAGACCTTACGCAATACCCGAGCGGTGCGGCACACCCGGTCCGGGCGCGCCGCGTGGGGCGTACGCCCGCCGGGCCAGCAGCACGACCACGACGAGCGCCGGGACGAACCAGCCGGACCAGCCGAGCAGGGTCCCCTGGAGGGTGTCGACCGGCCTGCCGGGAGCGGCGAAGACGATGATCGCCGAACCGAGCAGGGCGTTCATCACCCCGTGTCCGTAGGCCGCGGGCCATACCGATCCCGAGCGTTGGCATACCCACGCCAGGGCGCCGTTAATCAGCACGCACATGCCGCACATGGCGATCAGGCCCAGCACCGGATGCAGCGGATAGTTGTAACCCAGCAGGACGATCGGGGCGTGCCACAGCCCCCAGATCACCCCGCCGAGCAGCACCGCGCCAGTCGCGCCGACACGTTCCTGCAGGCGCGGGAAGAGGAAGCCGCGCCAGCCGATCTCCTCCCCCGCCGCCGGGACCGTGTTGATCGCCCCGTTCAGCAGTGCCGAGAGCAGCGTGATCACCCCGAGCAGGTACACCGGCAGGCCGGGTGGCAGACCGGGCAGCCCGGCGATCCCGCCCATCGATGGATCGAACGGGAACCGGCCGAGCAGCGTCGAGGTGGCCAGGCTGGCGAAGACGAACAGATAGATGACCGCCGCGGCGAGCCCGAGCCAGACCAGGAATCGGGTCGGTGGCTGGACCAGCCGGAGCCGCAGCACGTCCAGCAGTTCGCGCCAATTGCGGCGCTCGACCAGCTTCAGCATCAGCACCGCCGCGATCGCCGGGGTGAACATCATCGCGACCACGCAGACCAGCGCATAGGGCGCACCGAGCTGCCGGGGGTCGAGCCACAACGGGAGGCAGATCAACCAGGCCAGGGCGTACGCCAGGGCGACGAAGACACCGATCGACAGCCAGCCGCGGTTCACCGCTCCTCCCGGGAGATCCGGGCCAGCCCGCTGCGCACCGGCAGCACGGTGGCGGCGAGCTCGGTCACCACCGGCGCGGCGAACACCAGCGGCCCCAGCCAGACGCGGGCTGCCGTGGGTTCCCGGTGCGCACGCAACCCGACCCACAGCACGGTGTCCGTGGTGGCGGCCACCGAGGCGGCCAGGGCCGGGCGGACCAGTACCGCGTCCTCGTCGGTGCCCGGGAGCCAGGCCCAGCCGGCCGCGGCGACGGCCACCGCGGAAGGGGCCAGCAGCCAGCGACGGTCGACCCAGCCGGTGACCCGACCGGCCGGGTCGAAGCGCGCGGGGACCCGATCCCCGACCCGCCAGGATCGCGCGGCGGCGACCACCGTGACCGTGGCCAACACGCCCGGCATCGTCTGCTGGAGCAGGCGGACACCGGCGGGGATCGCTGCCAGCACGTCGCGATCCGCGTCATCGGGTCGCAGCCAGCCGAGCCGGACCGCGAGCGCACCGACGTTGAGCCGCCACCCCAACCCGAGGGCGCGGGGCACGAACAGTCGAGGATCGGCCGGATTCCACACCCGGGCCAGCGTGGCCCGGCCCAGGCCGAAACCGCCCCAGCGACGGGATCGGCGGCCGAGTTGCTCGCTCAGGTTGGCGGCGTACACCTCGGGGGGACCCAGCTCGTCGGCGGTGACCGCACCGTCGCCGAGCAGGTCATCGAGATCGCTGAGCGCCTGTCGGCGATCCGCCGCGCGGATGCCCCGAAGGTGCCCGGAAACGGCACGGGTGTAGGGATTCATCGCTCCTCCAGGAGTTCATCGACCGAGCGGACCAGGGTCGCCCAGGACCGTTCCAGGCGGGCCAACTGCTGCCGGCCGGCGCGGGTGAGGGTGTAGTACTTGCGCGGCGGGCCGCTGGGTGATTCCTGCCAGCTGGTGTCCACCCAACCGGCGGTACGCAGCCTGGTCAGCAGCGGATAGAGGGTGCCCGCGCTGGCGGCCAGCCCCTCGCTGTCGGCCAGCGCCTCGGCGAGCTCACCGCCGTAGTGCGGTCGCCTACGCAGCAGCGCCAGCACCGCGAGCTCCAGCACTCCCTTGCGGAGCTGGGACAGATCCGCGGATCCATCGTTCGACCTGGCGGTCATCGCGCCACCTTTGTCCGACCTAGTACCTTGTCATGCAAGGTACTAGGCGATGCATCATCACGCAAGGGTACGGATCGGGCCTCAGAGCGCGGCGTACCCCGGGTCGATCTGGGTGCTGCGGATCTCCTCGGCGACCTGCCAGGGCAGGAAGGCCGCCTCGATGGAGTTCCGGGTGACGGCGTACAGCTCGCCTGCACCCCAGCCGAAAGCCTGTGCCAGTTGGAAAAGCTCGTTGCTGAGCGTGGTGCGGCTCATCAACCGGTTGTCGCAGGAGACGGTGATCGTGAAACCGAGATCGGCGAGCGGTTTGATCGGGTGGTCGGCGTACGCCTCGGCGATCCCGGTCTGCAGGTTGGAGGTCGGGCAGACCTCGAGCGGGATCCGGCGGTCCCGGACGTAGGCGGCGACCGGGCCGAGCACCGCCTCGTCACCGGTGCGGTCGATGTCCTCGATGATCCGGACGCCGTGGCCGAGCCGCTGCGCACCCTGCACCAGCGCATCGCGCACCGAGTCCACCCCGGCCGCTTCGCCGGCATGGATGGTGACCCGGCCCAGCTGCTCGCGGATCAGGTCGAAGGCGGCGGCATGGTTGCGCGGCGGGAAACCGTCCTCGGGGCCCGCGATGTCGAAGCCGGCGACCAGATCATCGGCATGCTCGAGGCCGAGCTCGGCGACCTCGGTGGAGGTGTTCGCCTGCCGCATCCCGGTGACCAGCTGCCGCACGGTGATCTGCCGGCCGGCCGCGGCCGCCTCGGCGACCCCCTCGCGCAGCCCCTCGCCGACCGCGTGGATCGCCTCGGTCATGGACATCCCGGCCTTCGTGTGCTGCTCCGGCGCCCAGCGCGCCTCGGCGTACACCACCCCGTCGGCGGCCTGGTCGACGACGAACTCGCGGGCCACCCGGCGCAGATCCTCGGGACGCTGCAGCACCGCGATGGTGTGGTCGAAGGTCTCCAGGTAGCGGACCAGCGTCCCGGAGTCGGCGGCCTCGAAGAACCAGTCGGCGAGTGCGTCGGCACTGTCGGCGGGCAGCGGGTGCCCGATCTCGGCGGCGATCTCCAGCACGGTCTGGGCGCGCAGGCCGCCGTCGAGATGGTCGTGCAGGGCCACCTTGGGCAGCGCGCGGATGGTTTCCAGATCAAGCTGAGCCATGTCCGACATTCTTCCGCGCCGCTGCCCGCCGCGCGAATCGGTGCGGCACGCCGAGGCGGAACTGCTGTTCGTGTTCCGTGGCGCGACCAAAGCGCCCAGCAACAACCGTCATCCCTGGCCAGCCGAGCAACCCGCGCTCCCGCCTGCCGCGCGAATCCGCTCAGCGCTCGGCGCGCCCCGCGACCCGGTCCAGATCGGCGACGCCGAAGGCCTGCGGCAGCACCACGGTCATCGGCTGTACGCCCTCAGGGGTGTCCACCAGCAACTCCGGGCCACCGTGCTCCCAGAGCAGCTGCCGGCAGCGCCCACAGGGCATCAGCAACTCCCCCTGCCCGTCGGTGCAGCTGAACGCGACGAGCCGGCCGCCGCCGCCGGCGATGAGCTCCGAGATCAGTCCGCACTCGGCGCACAGGGTCACCCCGTAGGCGGCGTTCTCCACATTGCAACCAACCACGATCCGGCCGTCGTCGACCAGCGCGGCCGCGCCGACCGGGAAACTCGAATAGGGGGCGTACGCCCGCTGCGCGACCTCACGCGCCCGGCGGCGCAATTCGGCCCAGTCGGGCTCATTTGTCATAGGGCACCCCATCGGCGGCGGGTGCGCGGACCCGGCCGATCAGCCCGGCGACAGCGATCACCGTCGCCACATAGGGCAGCAGCTCCAGGAACTGGCTCGGTACCGGGGTGCTCAGCGACTGCATCTGGGAGGCCATCTGGGTGACGAAGCCGAAGAACAGCGCCATCACCGCCGCCCAGACCGGGTGCCAGCGGCCCATGATCAGCGCGGCCAGGGCGATGAAGCCCTTGCCCACGGTGAAATCCTTGGCGAACGAACCGGTCGAGCCGATGGTGAAGAAGGCACCGCCCAGGCCGGCGAAGATGCCGCCGACGATGACCGCCTGGTAGCGCATCGCGCGCACCTTGATGCCGACGGTGTCGGCGGCCTCGGGGTGCTCACCGACGGCCCGCACCCGTAGCCCCCAGCGGGTGCGGTAGAGCAGGAACCAGACCAGGATCACCGAGGCGACGGCGAGATAGGCCAGCACCGTCTGCCGGAACAGGATCGGCCCGAGGAACGGGATCTGGGCCAGCCCGGGGATCTCGATCGGGGTCATGATCGGGGCGCTGTTCAGCGACCCGGAATCGGGTTGCACCAGCTGGTCGAACAGGAAGCCGGTCAACCCCGCGGCGAGCAGGTTGATCACCACACCGAGGACCACCTGATCGACCAGGTATTTGATCGAGAAGATCGCCAGCAGCGCGGCCATCAGCATCCCGGCGAGCACCGCACCGACCATCGCGGCGGGGATCGACTGGGTGATCGAGCCGACCACCCCGGCGGCGAACGCGGCGGTCAGGAACTGGCCCTCGATCGCCACGTTGACCACCCCGGCGCGTTCACAGAGCACACCCGCCAGGGCGCCCAGGATCAGCGGGGTGGCCAGGTTCAGGGTGCCGTTGAACTGGTTGCTCATCGGGAACGGCAGATCCCGCCCGGAGGCGGCCCAGGTGATGAACCCCAGCACCACAGCGATCCCGGCGACCGCGCCGAGCAACCGGCGTACCCGCACCGGCATCCGCCCGCCGAACAGCAGCACCGCGGCGATCAGACAGAGCAGCGCGCAGACCAGCACCACCGGCATCCCGGGCAGCGAGATCTCCGGCAGCTGGACCTCGTCGAAGGCGTCGCTGAGGGCGAAGCGGGCGGTGCCCGAGGCGTTGAACGCCAGCCCGAGCAGCAGCAGCCCGACGACCGCGATCAGCACACTGGTGGAGATCCGCTGGGCGCGGGCCTGCCGCGACTCGCCCCGGTGCGGGGCCTCGGTCGGCTGGGTCTCGATGCTGGTGCTCACTGCAGCGCTCCTGCCTGCGCGGCCCCGGCGACCGGGCGGGTACGCCGCCCCTTCAGCCAGGGGAAGACGGTTCGGACCAGGCCCGGTGCGGCGACGAACAGCACGATCAGCGCCTGCAGCAGGGTGGTCAGGGTGAGGGGGGTGCCCGCCATCGACTGCATCGCCAACCCGCCGGCGTGCAGACCGCCGAACAGCAATCCGGCGAGCACGATGCCGAGCGGGCGCGAGCGGCCCAGCAGGGCGACGGTGATCGCGTCGAAGCCGACGGTGCCGACCAGGCCCGCGGACAGCGGCACCGGCGTGCCCGCGACACCCGGGGCGAGGGCATACATCACCCCGGCCAGACCGGCCAGCGCACCGGCCAGGGTCATGGTGATCGTGGTGGTGCGGGCGACGCTCATCCCGGCGGTGGCGGCGGCGTGCGGGTTCTGCCCGACGGCCCGGATCGCGAAGCCGGTGGTGGAGCGGTCCAGCAGCCACCAGACGGCGACGGCGGCCAGCAGGGCGATGAAGAATCCCAGGTGCAGTTGGGATCCCTCGAGCCTGGGCATGGTGGCGTTCCAGTCGACGATCGGTGAGATCGGGTCGGTCCGGCCGGGTCGCTGGAAGGCCGGGGTGGTCAGCAGCCACTCCAGCATCTTGGCGGCGATGTAGTTCATCATGATCGTCACGATCACCTCGTGCGCACCGGTCCGCGCCTTGAGGACGCCGACGATGCCGCCCCAGATCGCGCCACCGAGCATGCCGAAGGCGATCGCCACGACCAGATGGATGACCGGTGGCAGGTGCCAGCCGAAACCGGCGTACGCCCCGAGCGTGGCACCCCAGATGGCCTGGCCCTGGGCGCCGATGTTGAACAGGCCGGCGCGGAAGGCGAGCCCGACACCGAGGCCGGCGCAGATCAGCGGCGCGGCCTGGGCGGTGGTCTCGGTGATCGGACCCCAGCCACCGAGGGCACCGACGAAGAGGGCACCGTAGGCGCCGGAGACCTTCTCCCAGGAGGCGGCGAGCGCGTCACCGGGGCGATAGATCAGGTAGCTCCACTTCGTCATCACCTCCGCATCGGAGACGATCATCACGATCGCACCGACCACGAAGGCCATCACGAAGGCGACCGCGGTGGTGATGATCTCGGTCCAGGCGGTCCGGGTGCTGCGGCGCCTCGCCGGCTGGTTCGGCCGCTTCCCCTGGTCCGGCGTCGTTTCGGGGGCAGTGGTGCTCACCGCAGCTCCTTCTCTCCCTGGCTCTGTGCGACGGCCTGTTCCGGTGGCGCCCCGGCCATCATCAGGCCGAGGGTCTCGCGGCTGGTCCACGGCGGCACGATGCCGACGATCCGGCCGCGATACATCACCGCGATCCGGTCGGCCAGTGCGGCGACCTCGTCGAGTTCGGTGGAGACGATGATCACCGCGGTGCCGTTGTCCCGCTCCTCGACGATCCGCTGGTGCAGGAACTCGATCGCGCCGACATCGACACCGCGGGTGGGCTGGGAGGCGATCAGCAGCGACAGCGGCCGGGACAGTTCGCGGGCCAGCACCACCTTCTGCTGGTTGCCGCCGGACAGCGAACCGACCGGGGTGTCGATCGACTGGGTGCGGATGTCGAACTCCGCCACCCGCTCGTCGGCGTTGCTGCGGATCTTCTTCAGCTGCAGGGAAAGCCCACGGGCGAAGGGTTTCTCGTCGAAGCTGTTCAGCACCAGGTTCTCGGCGACACTGAAGGAGGACACGAAGCCGTCGTGCTTGCGGTCCTCGGGGACGAATCCCATGCCCGCGTCGATGGTCTGCCTGGGAGTGGCCCGGGTGATGTCGCGGCCGTCCAGCCGGACGCTGCCTCCGGTGACCGGCACCGTACCGATGAGGGCCTCGGCCAGCTCGGTCTGCCCGTTGCCCTGGACCCCGGCGATGCAGAGGATCTCCCCACCGCGGACGTCGAAGCTGATGTCGTCGACCATCACCTGACCGCTCGGGCTGAGCACCTGCAGGTCCTGCACCTGCAGGCGCACCTCGGTCTCCTGGGGCGGTTCCTTGTCCACGGTGAGCTGCACCGCGCGGCCGACCATCAGTTCGGCCAGCTCGGCCTCGGAGGCGTCCGGGGCGGCCTCGCCGACGACCTTGCCGCGCCGGATCACGGTGATCCGGTCGGCGACCGCGCGGACCTCGCGGAGCTTGTGGGTGATGAACACGATCGCCCGGCCCTCACTCTTCAGCCGCTGCATCACCGCCATCAGTTCGTCGATCTCCTGCGGGGTGAGCACGGCGGTGGGTTCGTCGAAGACCAGGTACTTGGCGTCGTTGGCCAGGGCCTTGAGGATCTCCACGCGCTGCTGCACACCGACCGGCAGGTCCTCGACGACGGCGTCGGGGTCGACGTCGAAGCGGTACTCATCGGCGAGTTCGCGGACCTGGGAGCGCGCGGCCCGCATGTCCAGGGTGCCGAAGCCGCCCTGTTCGCGGCCCAGCGCGAGATTCTCGGCGACGGTGAAGACGTCGACGAGCATGAAGTGCTGGTGCACCATGCCGATCCCGGCGGCCATCGCCTGGCGCGGGTTGCTGAACGAGTGCGCGGTGCCGTCGACGAGGATCTCACCCTCATCGGGTTGCAGCAGCCCGTAGAGCACGTTCATCAGGGTGGATTTGCCCGCGCCGTTCTCCCCGAGCAGGCAGTGGATCTCACCGGGGCGGATGGTCAGGTCGACGGAGTCGTTGGCGACCAGGTCACCGAATCGTTTGGTGATGCCGACCAGTTGCAGGCCCTCACCGGGGCCGGTGGTCGGGTCAGTGTCCTGTGGGTCGGTGTGGGGCACGGAGGCATCCTTGCAGCAGAACCGTTGTGGGTCGAGGGCCGGACCGGGTCGGGCCCGAGGCTGGTCCACGTGGTACGCGGGGCAGGAGACCTGGTCTCCTCCCCCGCGTACCCGCGTGTCGATCAGTCGGTGATCACTTGGGCTGGCTGGCCGATTCGATCTTGATCTTGCCGGCCTGGATGTCGGCGGACAGCTGCTGCACCTCGGCCTTGGTCTCGGCGCTGACCTTCGACTCGAAATCGTTGTAGGGCGCGAGCTTGGTGCCCTCGTTGGCCAGGTTGCCGACGTAGGGATCGGCCTTGAAGCTGCCTTCCTTGCCGGCCTTGATGGCCTCGAACACGGCGACGTCCATGCCCTTCTCCACCGAGGTGACGATCGACTTGCAGTAGTTCTGCGCGGACACGCAACCGTCGGTGTCGACCCAGATCGCGCTGACCCGGCCACCGGAGGCCTGGGCGACCTGGAGGCCACCCTCACCGGCGGGGCCGGCGACCGGCAGGATCACATCGGCGCCCTGGGAGACCAGGTTGGTCGCGGTCTGCTTGCCGCCGTTGACGTCCTCGAAGGACCGCTCACCGGGGATGAACTGGCCGTCCTGCTTGGCGGCGTCCCAGCCGAGCACCTGGACGTTCTTGCCCTTGGCCTGGTTGTACTGAGCGACGCCCTGGGCGAAGCCGTCCATGAAGATGGTCACGGTCGGGATCTTCTTGCCGCCGAAGGTGCCGACCTTGCCGGTCTTGGACTGGGAGGCGGCGACGTAACCGGCGAGGAAGGAGCTCTCGGCGGTGTTGAAGACCAGCGGCTTGAGGTTGGTCAGCGTGTCCTCGGGCTGGGAGTCGACGATGGCGAAGTTGACGTTCGGATTCGCCTTCGCGGCGGCGACGGTGTCATCGGCGAGCAGGAAGCCGACGGTGACGATCATGTTGCAGTTGGCGTCGACCATCGACTTGATGTTCTTGGCGAAGTCCGCGGTGGTGGTGGACTCGACCTGCCCGGTCTCGATGCCGAGCTGGTTCTTGGCGTCGGTCAGACCCTTGTAGGAGGTCTGGTTGAACGACTTGTCGTCGAAACCGCCGGAGTCGGAGACCATGCAGGCCTTGTAGCCCGAGCCGCCCGGGGCCTGGCTGGCGGCGCCGCCGGGAGCGGCGGTCCCTCCCTCACCCGGGGGCTTCGCGCAACCACCGAGAGCGAGGGCGGCGGCACCCAGCAGTGCCGGTACGGCCAGAAGGGTCTTGCGAGTCACGATGTTGCCTCCTCGGGGCGTTCGGATGAGGTACGCCGTCGGCGACCGTGACGACTGTAACCCTGCGGCCACCCGTCCTTCGCCCCCCAGCCACCCGCGCGCCACCGGCGGTTACCGAAGCGTAATCATCGGCCCCCGGCTCACCGCCTCACCAGTCACACCCGTCACAGTGCCCACGCGCCCTACCCACGTTCCCCGAGTAGCACCGCAGGCGGAGCGCAGCGGAGCAATGCGGTGCGTGTCGAGGGGCACCCCCACCAGGACACTCACCCATCCAGCGCCGCCGCCAGCTCGAACCGCGCGGTGACCAGCGAGGGCCCGTACCAGGTCAACGCCCGCCCGGACAGCAGCACCGTCGGCAGATCCGGGAAGTCACCGGGCCCGTCGTCGGCGCTGAAGGCGTACGGCTCGTCGGGCAGCAGTACCCGGTCCGGCCGCAACGCGTGCAGCTCGTCGAGTTCGGCGTGCGGATAGCGGCCGGGGCCCGGGGTGAGCACGCGGACCCCCAGCCGGGCCAGCAGGTCGGCGGTGAAGGTGTCGGCACCGACCACCATCCACGGGTTCTTCCAGATCGGTACCACCGCGGTCCCCCGGTCCGCCGCGGGTTCGGCCCAGGCGGCCTCGGCGGCCCGCAACCAGTCGGGTACGCCGAGCCCGAGGGCCTGGGTGATCAGCCGGCGCAGCGAGGCGTACGCCTCCTCGAGGGTCTCGATCCGCGTCACCCAGACCGGGATGCCGGCCTCGCGGAGCCGCCGCACGTCGAGCTCGCGGTTCTCCTCCTGATTGGCCACCACCAGCTCGGGGGCGAGTTCGCGGATCACCGCCAGGTCGGGATTCTTGGTGCCGCGGACCCGGCGTACGCCGAGCGTGTCCAACTCGGCCGGATGGGTGCACCAGTCGGTCACCCCGACCAACCGATCCACCGCGGTGGCGGCCAGCGCCTCGGTCAAGGAGGGCACCAGGGAACAGATCCGCCGCACCGGGCCGGTGAGCGGGACGTCGGCACCGAGATCGTCGGCCGGCATCTCAACCGCCACGTCCCGGCAGCCAGCCGTTGTCGGTGGCGACCCGGACCGCCTCACCGCGATTGGCGACACCGAGTTTGCCGATGATCGCGGAGAGATGGTTGCGCACCGTGCCCTCGGACAGGAACACCCGGTGCGCGATGGTGGCCGTGCCACCACCCGCGGCGGCCGCGGTGAGCACCTCGATCTCGCGGTCGGAGAGCGGATTCGGCCCGGCGGACAGGCTGGCCGCGGCGAGCTCGGGATCGACCGCGCGGAGGCCGCCGTGCACCCGGCGGATCGCCTCGACCAGCTGCTCCACCGGGGCGTCCTTGACCAGGTAACCGACCGCACCGGCCTCCATCGCCCGGCGCAGCCAGCCGGCCCGGCCGAAGGTGGTCACCATGATCACCCGGGTCTCGGGCAGGTCGGCGAGCAGCGCGGCGGTGGTGGCGATGCCGTCGACCAGCGGTGGCTCCCCCGGCATCTGGACATCCATCAGCACCAGATCGGGGCGGTGTTCGAGCGCGAACCGGTACGCCTGTTCGCAGTCCCCCGCCTGGGCGACCACCGCCAGGTCCGGTTCCAGGTCGAGCATCGTGGCCAGCGCATTGCGCACCATCGCCTGGTCGTCGGCCAGCAGCAGCCGGATCATCCTCGTCCTCCGATCCGGGCCTCGACCGTCGTGCCCTCACCACCGGTGACGGTGAGGGTGCCGCCGGCCTGTTCCACCCGCTCCCGCAGACCGCGCAATCCGTTTCCTGGTTGGCCTTTCAGCCCGCCGCCGTTGTCATGGATGCGTACGCCGTCCTCGGCGAGTTCGATCTCGCACCATTCGGCCCCGGAGTGCCGGACCACATTGGTGACCGCCTCGCGGACCACATAGCCGAGCAGTTCGCTGCTGGCCTCATCGGTGAGTGCGGCGGCGGTGGTCACCCGGCATTCGATGCCGGCGGCCCCGAGCACCGACCGCGCGCTCGCGGTCTCGCTCGCCAGGCGCACCTCGCGGATCCCGGACGCGGTCGCACGCACCTCGGTGAGGGCCTGCCGGGCCAGCCGTTCGACCTCGGCCATCTCGGTCACCGCCGCCACCGGGTCGCGCTCGGCGATCCGGGCGGCCAGTTGCGCCTTGATCGCCACCGCCGTCAGCGAGTGACCGAGGATGTCGTGCAGGTCGCGGCCGATCCGCTCCCGCTCCGCCGCCACCGCCAGCACCGCATTGCGCGCTTCGGCCTGCACCAGTTGCTCGCGAAGTTCCGACTGCCGGATCGCCAGCGCGATCCAGATCCCGAACGTCCCACCCATCAGGGCGATCGAGACCGCCAGCCAGTCCCGGGCGAGCAGTGCGGTCGCGACCAGCACGACGGTGAGCACCGGGATGGCCAACCGGGTCACTCGCCAACCGAGCAGGGTGGCCAGCGGGATCATCACATAGGGCGTGAAATAGGTCGCGCCGACACCGAGCAGCGGAATGAAGGCCGCGACCCCGGCTGCCAGCAGGAACACCCAGAGCACCCGGATCCGGAACGGAAGTTCAAGCACCAGAGGGATCGCGAGATACAGCGCAGCGATCACGATGCTGACCCCGGTGACCCCGGCGCGGTACGGCCGTCCGGTTTCGGTGGTCCACGCGGGCACCAGCGCGAAGCCGAGGAAGACCAACCCACCGGCGTACATCGGCAGCCCGTTCTCGATCGCCCGGTGCCACAACCGGGACGTCCGGGAACCGCCTGGGTACGCCGGATCGGTCATCGCCTCGAGCTCCGCACGGCCCGACGGTACCCCAGCACGCCGAGCACGGCGAGGCCGAGCAGCCACACACCCAGCACCAGGACGCCGCGGGTCGGGAAGTCTCCGCCGAGGACGGGCCAGTTCGCGATCGTGTTCATCCAGTGGGTGGGCATGGCCTCCGCGAGCCGCCGCATCGACTCCGGCATCTGGCTCACCGGCACCCAGAGCCCACCGAGCATCGACAGCGCGAGCAGCAGGATCGTGGACAGGGCACCAACGGTGCTGGGTGCGAACCACAGGGCGATCACCACACCGAGGACCACCATCGGCAGCAGCGTGATCCAGATGAGCACGCCGATCAGCAACCACTGGGTGGCCGGCAGGCGTACCCCGGTGAGGAATCCGCAGACGAAGACCGCGATGATCGCGGGCAGCACCTGCACCATCGCGCCGACGATCTTTCCGGTCAGGAATCCCGCCGGGGTGAGCCCGCTGAGCATCAATTGCCGGAACCAGCCGGTGCGCCGCTCCACCTGGAGCTGGGCGCCGGCGCTGATCGCGGCACCGAACGCACCGTAGATCGCCATCGCGATCATCATCAGCGTGCGGACGTCGGTGGCACCGGCCGGGAGGTCGCCGAAGATCTGGGAGAACATCAGATACAGCCCGACCGGCATGGCGATGGTGAAGACCAGGAAGCCCACCTGCCGCATCGATACCGCCAGATTGCTGCGCAGATAGTTGCCGGTGACGGCGAGGGTGGTCATCGCGGATCTCCTTCGGTGGTGAGGGTTTCGTCGGTGAGCCGGAGGAAGGCGTCCTCCAGGCTGACCGTCTCGATGTCGATCTCGCTGGCCGGATGCGGGCTGGCCAGCAGCGCCCGGAGGGTGGCATCGGAATCGGTGCTGTGCAAGCGGATCCGATCACCCGACCGGGTCATCCCGGTCACCCCGGCCAGTGCGCCGAGTTCGGCGGAATCCTCACCCAGGAAGGTGATCGCGCGACCGGCGACCTGCTGCTTGATGGCCGCGCCGGTGTCGTCGGCGACGACCCGGCCGCGCGCCATCATGATGATCCGCTCGGCGAACTCGTCGGCCTCGTCGAGATAGTGGGTGGCGAAGACGACGGTCCGCCCGCTCGTGGCGACCTCGCGCATCTGCGCCCAGAACTCCCGGCGGGTGCCGACATCCATCGCCACGGTGGGTTCGTCGAGCAGCAACAACCGCGGGTCGGGCAGGATCGCCAGCGCGAACCGGACCCGCTGGGCCTGGCCGCCGGAGAGTTTCTCGGTGCGGGTGGCGAGGATGTCGGCGATGCCGGCGCGTTCGACCACTTCGGTCACCGGCAGTGGGTGGGTGTGCAGACCGGCCATCATCTGCAGCAGGCCGCGCACCGTGACACCTTCGAGCAAGGGGCCGCTCTGCAGCATCGCCCCGACCTCGCCGCGGCGTACCGCCTCGACCGGATCGCCGCCGAAGATCTCGATCGTGCCGGCATCGGGGGTGCTGAGCCCGAGAATCATCTCGGTGGTGGTGGACTTGCCGGCCCCGTTCGGACCGAGCAGGGCGACCACCTGGCCGGCGGGAATCGTCAGGTCGAGGTGATCCACCGCGGTGAGGGTGCCGAAGCTCTTGGTGAGCCCACTGGTGCGTATCGCGTCGTTCATGTCTCCAGCGTGCTGGTGGGCGGGCTCGGGCCACCAGCACTCGCCGTCACGATCCGCCGATGACAAAAGTCAGCCCGCCCCTGCCCCCGGGCCGCGATCCATCGAATCCTGAGTGCATCTCCCTCCCCCTGGAGGGAGCGCGGAATGCAGCCAGGATTCGATGGATCGCCGATGGGGGGCACGCCCGGGGGGGCCGACAAAAAGAACAGCGGGCAGACCCCGGAGGGTCTGCCCGCTGTCAACGAGCCGGGTGGCTCACTTCTTCTTGGCGGCCTTCTTGCCGGCCTTGGAGTCGGCCACGGTCGCCTTGAACTGGGTGGCCGGCTTGAAACCGGGGACGGAGGTCGCGGCGATCTTGATCTCCGCACCGGTCTGCGGGTTGCGACCGGTACGCGCGGAACGCTCGCGCTTCTCGAAGGTGCCGAGGCCGGGGATGGCCACGCGGTCACCCTTGGCAACCGAGGCAGCAATGGCGTCGACCAGGGCGCCGAGCGCCTTGTCGGCAGCCGCCTGGCTGATCTCGGCCTGGGCGGCCATGGCTTCCAGGAGTTCCTTCTTGGTCATTGGTGTCCTTCTCTCGGGAGCTTCCGTTGCTGTTTCAGCGTAGGGATATCGGCCCGGGCGCACGTGCGACACGCCGCTGACAACTGGGTTGCGCGTCGATTCTGCAGGGTTTTCACGCGCCGGGACGGTTCTGCTCCCTACTGATGCACCGCCGGGAACATCGTTGTTCACCAGCGGCTCCAGCCACGCTAGCAGCCGAAATCGGTGTGTCAACCGTCACCTTTTGATAGCTTCCTGCCATCCAGCGCACACCCACCCTGAGAGGCGTTGCGATGACTGGTTACACCGTGATCGATGTCGAAACCACCGGTCTCGTTCCCGAGCGCCACGACCGCATCGTGGAGTTCGCGGTCACCTATGTGTCCCACGAGGGGCAGATCCAGGACCGGTGGAGCACCCTGATCGATCCCGGCCGGGACGTCGGACCCACCCGGATCCACGGGATCACCGCGTCCGATGTCGTCGGGGCACCCACCTTCGCCGAGCTGGCCCCCTATGTGATGCGCTCGATCGCAGGTCGAGTCCTGGTCGCCCACAACGCATCCTTCGATCTGCGCTTCCTGGCCGCCGAACTGGGGCGGGTCGGGATCTCGCTGAGCCAACTGCCCATCGCGGGTGTCTGCACCATGCGGTGGGCGCCGAGCTTCGTCACCAGTCCCGGGCGTGGGCTGTCCGATTGCTGCAGCGCCATCGGCATTCCCAACCAGCGTGCCCACAGCGCCGGCGGTGACGCCGTCGCCACCGCCGGCCTGCTCTCCTACTACCTCGACCGTTGCGAATTCGAGCCACCGTGGCGACCCGAGTTGTCCTCGGCCCGCGCGTACCCCTGGCCGACGGATTGGGGGATGTGGTCGGAGTTCCGGTTGCAGCCGCGCGGTTCGGTGAGTCAGCACCGCCCCGATGAGTGGCTCGCCCGGATCATCTCGTTGATGCCGCGCGCCGCCTCCCCGCAGGTCGATGCCTACCTGGCTGTGCTGGAAATGGCCATGCTGGACGGGTTTCTCTCCGAGAGCGAGAAGGACGACCTCGTGCACACCGCGACCAGCCTGCGGTTGAATCGCGGTCAGGTGCTGGATGTGCATGCGGGATACCTGCTGACGATGGCTCGGGTCGCGTGGCACGACGGGGTCGTCACCGACGACGAACATGCCGAACTCGTCCAGGCCACCCGGATGCTCGGTCTGAGCCCGGCCGATCTCGACACCGCGTTGGCGGATGCCGAGCGCTCACATCACGATGCCGGCATGACCGATGCGCTGATGCAGATGGTCGGACTCACCCTCAATCCCGGCGATCGCATTGCGTTCACCGGGGAGATGAAGCGTGAGCGCAGTGAATGGGAGGCGCTGGCACGCCGAGCCGGACTCGTCCCGGGTGGCGTGGCCAGGGCGACCCGACTGGTTGTCGCCGCCGACCCGAACAGCCTCAGCGGCAAGGCGGCCAAGGCCCGGGCGTACGGAATCCCGGTGATCACCGAGGACGCCTTCGCCAAGATCCTGGGCTCACTCGGCGGTTGACCCGTATTCGTCGAGCAGTACATCGCTGGCCTTCTCCGAGACCAGATAGACCGCCGAGGCGATGAAGAATCCGGGGATGTCAGGAAAGACCGAGGCGTCGACGACCCGCAGGCCCCGCACACCCCGCACCCGGAAGTCACCGTCGAGCACGGCCTCGGGGTCGTCGTCGCGGCCGATGCATGCGGTTCCACAGGCATGGTGGCCCCAGGCCTGGTCACGCACATACTCCGCCAGTCCGGCCCGGTCCTGCACCTGCTCACCGGGAAGCTCCTCGCGCGCGATCTGCACCTCGTCCAGGTGAGCCGCCACGTCCCGGGCGATCTCGATGCCGTCGACCACACCGTCGAGGTCGCGCTGCCAACCGGGGCTGCCCTCCTCGAAATAGCGGAAGCGGATCTCGGGGACCGCGCGCGGATCGGCCGAGCGCAGCGTGACGGTGCCGGCGCGGTTGTCGGTGTGCCCTTTCAACACCAGCAGGGAAAGCTGGTCGTGTCGGGCCACCGCGTCATGCGAATAGCCGGGATAGTAGCCGTGGAAATCGATCGGCAGCGAGAAGATGATCAGATCCGAGGCTTCCCCCGCGACCGAGGAGCGGGCGATGATGGCGGCCAGCGAACCGTTCGTCGAGTAGGGCCCACCGGCATCGTCCTGCCATTCGGAGAACAGCGCGTCGCCGGATTGCCCGTCGGCCGGGATGTCCAGCGAGGAACCCGCGAAGATCGGATAATCCTTGCTCACTTGGAAATTGACCGACACCTCGTAGCGGTCATGCAGGTTCGCCCCGACTCCGGGCGCAGCCACCCGGGTCTCGATCCCGTGGCGGTCCAGCTCATCGGGTGGCCCGATACCCGACAGCATCAGCAGCTGCGGGGTGTTGTACGCCCCACCGGCCAGGATCACCTCGTGCCGGGCCCGGACGGTACGCCGCCGCGGCTCGGCCGGCGCCGAGTCGGCCGCGGGCGCTGCGGCGTACAGGCCCGGGCCGTCGAGATATTCCACCCCGACCGCCCGGTCGCCCTCGAAGAGCACCCGCGTGACCAGTGCGTCGAGCCGGATCTCCAACCGGTCCGGACGCATCCCGGTGACCTGTTGCAACCGCTCCCGGCTGCCGTTGCGGTGACCGTCACGGACAGCCACCGGGATGAACGTCATCCCCTGGAAATCCTGGGAAGTGTCGGCAGCATTGGGATCGCGGGGCAGCGAGACCTCCTCGGGGATGCCGAAGCGGTCCCGCGCGGTGCGCTCCATCGCGCCGATGATGTCGAGGAACATCGGCTCCCGGCCACCGACCTTGGGATCGGCCCGGGTGGTGCCGAACCAACCGTCGAGACCGTGCCCCGCCTTCGCGTCCCGGGTCGCGGCATCGTCACCGGGCAACGGTTCGGCGTCGACGCCGCGCCACGCCTCCAGCCGGCGGAACAGGTTACGCATCGCCTCGGCACCCCAGCTCGGGTCGCCGGTCAGCTCGGCCAGGCGTTCCCAGTCGCTGGCGTGCGGATAGATGGTGACCATCGCACTCACCGCGGTGCTGCCACCCAGCGTCGAGCCCCGCGGATAGAGCACTCCCGGGCGATCTCCGACGCGCTGGGGATCGCTGACCAGCTTGGGATCGCGGGCCTGCTGGGCCGGATCGTCATAGTGCTGGACGAAGAAGTCCCAGCGCAGGTCGGCGTCCTCGCTGGCGTACGCCTGCATGATCGGAATCGAATAGTAGGGGCAGGCGTGATCGCCGCCCGCCTCGAGCACCAGCACCGAATGCCCGGCGAGTGCCAGGTTCGCCGCCAGCGGGCCGCCACCGGCGCCGGAACCGACGACGATGAAGTCGAACTCTTCCGGCGCGTCCGTCGTCTGGTCGCTCATCGTCGCCTCAGCGGTGGATCAACGACATCCAGTTGTCCGGCACCCGGTCCGCGGGCGCCGGCGCCCCCTGGTCCTCCGGGTGACTGGTTGGCGGGGCGAGTTCGGGTCCGTCGCCACCTTTGGGTGGTGAAGTCGTAGAACCAGTCCTCCCCCGGTTCGAAGCTGGCCATCACCGGATGCCCGGTCTTCTTGAAGTGAGCGGTGGCGTGCTGGGAGGGCGAGCTGTCACAGCAGCCGATGTGGCCGCAGGCGGCGCAGCGGCGCAGGTGCACCCACCAGCCGCCCGGGGTGGCCAGGCACTCGACACAGCCGGTACCGCTCGGCGGCACGCTCGGATCGATGGCGGGGATGTCTTTGTTGTCGCTCATGCACTCACGCTACGCGATCACCCCCGGCCCCCCGGGGCCGCCCCGTCTCCGGTGCGGGGCGGCCCTCAGAAGTCCCGGCTGCCGCGTTGGCGTACCTTGCGAACCACCGTCCAGACGATCGCGAGTGCCAGCAGGACATAGATGGTGATCGTGATCGGTTCCGAGGTGAGCACCGACCAGTCGTTGTCCGAGTTCTGCATGGCGGCCCGCAACGAGGTCTCCGCGAGCGGGGCGAGAATGATGCCGATCATCACCGGCGCGAGCGGCACATCGTAGCGCCGCATGCAGAACCCGACCAGGCCGAGGCCGATCATCAACCACAGATCGACGGTGGAGCTGCTCGCCGAGTAGACACCCAGGCAGGCGAAGACGGTGATCCCGGAATACAAGTAGGGCTTGGGAATCCGCAGCAGCTGGGCCCAGAGCGGGGCGAACGGCAGGTTCAACACCAGCAGCACGATCAGGCCGATGAACAGGCTCGCCAGCAGCGCCCAGACGACCTCACCGTTGCGTTCGAAGATCAGCGGGCCGGGCTGCATGCCGTACTGCTGGAATGCCGCCAGCATCAGCGCGGCGGTCGCGGAGGTCGGCAGGCCGAGGGCGAGCAGCGCACCCATCGCCGTGCCCGCGGTCGCGTTGCCGGCGGCCTCGGGTGCGGCGACGCCGCGGATGGCGCCCTTGCCGAACTCGGGATTCTCCGATCGCTTGTCGATATTGCGTTCCAGACCGTAGGAGAGCAGCGTCGGCACCTCGGCGCCACCGGCGGGGATCACCCCGAACGGCAGCCCGATGGCGGTGCCCCGCAGCCAGGCGGGCAACGTCTTGCGGAACTCGCTCCGGGACAGGAACGGGCGCCCCTTGCTCTTGATCAGCGAGTTGTCATCGGCTTGGCCGACCCGGGAGGCCAGGTAGAGGACCTCACCGAGGGCCAGGATCGAGACCGTGATCACCACGATGTGGATCCCGTCGAACAGCGCCGGTACGCCGGCGGTGAAGCGTTGGGTGCCGGTGATCTGGTCGATCCCGACGAAGGACAGCGTGATCCCGATCAGCAGTGCGCAGAGGCCGCGGATCGCGCTGTCGGAGACCACCGCCGAGATCGCGATGAAGGCGAAGACGGCCAGCGCCAGATATTGCGGCGGACCGAAACTGGTGGCGAGCCCGGCGAGCAGCGGCACGGTGAAGACCACCACCACGGTGGCCAGCAGGCCACCGATGAACGCGCCGATCGCGGAGGTCGCCAGCGCCTGCGGGGCGCGTCCGGACAGCGCCATCCGGTGGCCCTCGAAGGTGGAGGCGATCGCGGTGGAGTTGCCGGGGGTGTTCATCAGGATGCCGGAGATCGAATCACCGAACAGGCCACCGAAGTAGACCCCGGCGAACATGATCAGCGCCGCGATCGGTGACAGGGTGAACGTCATCGGCAGCAGCAGGGCGACGGCCATCGAGGAGCCCAGCCCGGGCAGGACCCCGACGGCGGTGCCGAGCAGTGCACCGAGGACCAGCCAGAGCAGATTCTCCAGGGTCAGCACCGCACCGAAGCCGGCCAGCAGATCGGGCAGTTGTTCCATCACGACCCTCCCAGGAGCATGCCGACCGGCAGGCTGAGCCCGAGCAGCCCCGCGAAGACGAGCTGCACGATCGCCGAGAACGACAGGGCCAGCAGCGCGTTGAACAGGGGCCGGCGCGCGGCCCGATCCCCGAGCCCCAGCGCCATCGTCATGCCGAAGAACAGCACCGCACCCGACAGCAACCAGCCGATGGGCTCGAGGATCAGCGCGAAGACGACCAGGCTGGCGACCGCGATCCCCACGCTGCGCCAGTTGATCGGCGTCGGATGGGTGCTCTCCCCCGCGTGCTGGTCACCCGGATTCCGCAGGATGTCGATGGCATAGATCACCGCCAGCACAATGAGTCCGATGGCGGCGGCCCACGGCATCGCCGTCGGGCCGAGCAGTTCGTCACCCTCGACGACCTGCATGGTGAGCAGGCCGTAGATCAGATAACCCGCCGCCCCGAGCATCAGCAGCGGCATCACCAGCGCCCCATAACCACGGGCGCTGCGGTCACCGTCGGCGGCGCGGTCAGCGCGGTCGGCCTCGGTCTGCTCGACCTTCGATGCCGGGCTCATGCCAACCCCAGATCACGCAGCAGGCCATCGATCCGGGCCTGTTCGTCGGCCAGGAAGGCGCCGAACTGATCACCCGAGAGATAGGAGTCCTTCCAACGATTGCGTTCGACCGCCGACCGCCAGGCCGGGGTCGCGATCATCTCCTCGGTGATCCTGATCAACTCCGTTCGTTCCTCGGGGGTCACCCCGGGCGGTGCGACGATCCCGCGCCAGTTCACCAGATCGACCTCGGGGTATCCCAACTCGATCATCGTGGGAATGTCGGTGTTCGGCAGGCGTTCCGGGGCGACGACGGCCAGCGCGCGCAGGTCGCCACCCTCGAGCAGATCCCGGAAATCGTTGTAGCCGCTGATTCCGACGTCGACGGTGCCGGCCTGCGGGGACAGCAGGGACAGCGTCAGCTCACCGCCACCGCTGTACGCCGAGTAGACGATCCTGGCCGGATCGATGTCGGCGCTGCGGGCGAGCTGTGCCGCGACCATGTGGTCGATGCCGCCGGCCGAGCCGCCGCCGATCGGCAGTGCGGCCGGGTCCTCGCGCCACTTCCGCAACAGATCGTCGAGCGTCTTGAACTCCGAATCGCGCGGGACGGCGATCACCTCGAAATCCTCGGCGAGCCGGGCGATCGGGGTCGTGTCGGCCAGCGTGAAGGTGGACTTGTTGCGGACGATGCTGCCCATCATCACGGTCCCGGTGACCATCACCGTGCCCGCATCACCGGTCAACCGTTCCAACTGGCTCAACCCGATCGTGCCGCCGGCGCCGGGCACGTTCACCACCTGCACGTTGTTGACCATCGCCGGCAGCTCGGTGCCGGAGTCGCCACCCGGGGTTCGCAGTGCTCGTTGGGTTTCCCGGGCCACCAGGTCCCAACCGCCACCGGCGGCCGCCGGCGCCACCACGGTCAACCGGGTCCGCAGGTCCGAGTTCTGGGCCGATCCCGCCGCCTGGGTCAGGGCTGCCGTCACCAACCCCATGGTCACAATGATTCCCACCGCCCAGGTGAGGACGCGGGGCACCCTGAAAGGGAGTTTCAACTCGACTCCTGTGTCGGATTCACGGTTTCACGGTTGGTGAATTGTGCCACGGACCGGCAACCCTGCCCAAGCCGGCGTGGTGCGCACGGTTATGCTTCACGGCCATGAGTGTGGTTGCGGTGGCCTACAACAGCAGTGACGCGGGGCGCGCCGCGCTCCGGTCCGGAATCGCCGAGGCGAAGCGGGACGGACGAGGACTCGTCGTGCTGCACGTCGTGGAGGATCTCAGCGCCGACGCGCGGGACCATGCCGAACGCGAGACCCGAGCCGCGGTGGACGCCGCCGGGGGTGATCCGGACCAGGTCCAGGTGGTGGTGGGTGCTCAGGGCATGGACCCGGCGGGCGCGCTGATCGATCAGGCGGTGCAGGCCGGTGCGGAGCTGCTGGTGATCGGCGGCCGACATCGCAGCGCCGTCGGCAAACTGTTGATGGGCAGCACCGTGCAACGCATCCTGTTGGACGCCCCGATGCCGCTGTTGTTCGTCAAGCCCGACAACCGCTGACCACCCTGCACCCGATCGGAGCGGTCGGCCAGATTCGTCGTGCCGGTTGGGTTTCAGGCCACCCAGACGGTCTTCAGATTGCAGAACTCGCGGATGCCCTCCGCCGACAGTTCGCGGCCGTAGCCGGAGTGTTTGATGCCGCCGAAGGGCAGCTCCGGATAGGAGATGGTCATCCCGTTCACGAAGACCGCACCCGCCTCGATCCGGCGGACCGCCTGATCGATCTCGGCCTGGTCGGTGCTCCAGAACGCCGACCCGAGCCCGAAGTCGCTGTCGTTGGCGATCTCCAGCGCCGCCTCGAGTGAGTCCACCCGGTAGAGCGAGGCCACCGGCCCGAAGGCCTCCTCGGCGAACAATCGCATCTGATCGGTGATTCCGGCGATCACGGTCGGTTGATAGAACCAGCCCTCGGTGTCCGCGGGGCGGCCACCGCCGGTGAGGATGTCGGCACCCTTGTCGCGGGCGTCGTCGACGAGTTCCTCGATGTCGCGGCGGCCGCTCTCGGTGGCCAGCGGGCCGATCTCGGTGCCCGCCTCGACCGGATCACCGATGGTCAGTGCCGCCATCCGGGCGGCGAACTTCTCCGCGAAGTCGTCATAGATATCGGTGTGCACGATGAAGCGCTTCGCGTTGATGCAGGCCTGACCGTTGTTCGAGGTCCGGGCCTTCACCGCGATCTCCACCGCATCGTCCAGTTTCGCCGACGGCATCACGATGAAGGGATCGGAACCACCGAGTTCCAGCACCGCCTTCTTCAGCACGTCGCCAGCGGTGGCCGCGATCGATCGTCCGGCCCCCTCGGATCCGGTCAGCGTCACCGCGGCCACCCGCGGATCCCGGATCACCGCCTCGACCCGTTTGGAACCGATCAGCAGGGTCGAGAACGCTCCCTCGGGGAAACCGCCGCGAGTGAACAGCTCACCCAGATAGAGCGCTGACTGCGGAACATTCGAAGCATGCTTGAGAATCCCGACGTTTCCGGCCATCAGTGCCGGGGCCGCGAAGCGCACCACCTGCCAGATCGGGAAGTTCCAGGGCATCACCGCCAGCACCACGCCGAGCGGATCGAACTCGGTCCGGGCACCGGAGGCCGAGACCACCGACGGGTCGGCCAGCTCGGCCCCGGTCAGGAAGTCCCGCGCCTTGTCGGCATAGAAGCGCATCGCGTACGCCGACTTCGCGACCTCGGCCTTCGCCTGGGTCAGCGGCTTGCCCATCTCTGCGGTGATCATCGCCGCGACCTGCTCGGTCTCGGACTCCAGCAGGTCGGCGGTGGCACGCATCCAGTCCGCCCGCAGGTCCCAGCCGGCCGCCTCCAGAGCGTCGACCGCCGCCGCTGCGGCGTACAGCTTCTGCTCGACGACCTCGTCGGTGTCCTCCTCGAAGGCGGCGAGCTCCGCGCCGGTGGTCGGGTCAATACTGCGGATGGTGGCCATGGGTGGCTCCTTGGCTGGTTCGGTTCGGGATTCGTTGGGCGGGTCAGGTGAGGGACTCGGCGGGCACATCGCCGACCCGCTTGCCGAGCGCGAGCAGCGAGACGATCGTGACGACGAAGCAGGCACCGATGAAGATGGCAGCGGTGTAGGGGCGCCCGCCGGCCGCCGCGACCAGCGCCGCGGCGATCAGTGGCGTCGGGCCGGCGACGGCGGCGGCGTTGATCTCCTTGGCGACGGCGACACCGGAGAAGCGGTACTCGACCGGGAACAGATTGGTGGTCACCGCACCGGCGCTGGCCTGGGTGGCGCCCCAGATCAGGCAGGAGGCGATGAACATCGCGATCGACACCAGCACGACGTTTCCGGTGGACAGCATCCAGAAGTAGGGGACCACGGCGACCACGCCGAAGACCATGATGCCGAGGTATTGCCGCTTGTAACCGATCCGGTCGGCGACCAGTCCCCAGATCGGGGTGGCCGCGCCACCGAGCAGCGCCGCCGTCACGGTGATCACCAGGGCCGTCGGCCGGTCCATGCCGACGGTCGTGGTGAGGTAACCGAGGGCGAAGGTGATCACCACATAGGTGTTGGCGTTGTGGCCCGACCAGAGCAGGATGGCCAGCACCGCGCGCTTCGGGTCGGCGCGGAAGACCTCCGCCACGGGGGCGCTCTGTTCGACCTCGGATTCGTGCTTCCGCTGCGCAGCCACGTATTCCGGGGTCTCCTCGAGCCGCTTGCGGATGTAGAGCGCGAGCAGGAAGAGCACGCCCGACAGCAGGAACGGGATCCGCCAGGCGCCACCGAGCAGCACCTCCTGCGGCAGTGCCGAGACCGCCAGGAAGGCGAGCATCGCCAGCGCGCTGCCGATGCCCGAGGACATGTTGATGATGCTGGTGAAGAAGCCGCGTCGATGTTCGGGGGTGTATTCGGCGGCGACCGTGAGAGCACCGGAGAGTTCGGCCCCGGCGCCGAAGCCCTGCAGCGCCCGCAGCACGACCAGCAGGATCGGCGCCCAGACCCCGATCGTGGCGGCCGTCGGCAGCAGGCCCATGCCGACCGTGGCGACACCCATCAGCAGGATGGTGAGCAGCATCGCCGGGCGGCGGCCGTAGCGATCGCCGATGTGGGCGATCATCAGTCCACCGAGTGGGCGGATCAGGAAGCCCACCGCGAAGGTGGCCAGCGCCAGCAGCAGTCCGCGGCCGGCGACCTGCCCGGGGAAGAACAGCGGGCTGATCACCAGGCCGGCGGCGACCCCGTAGAGGGCGTAGTCGTACCACTCGATCACGGTGCCGAGCGTCGAGGCGAAGATCGCGCGGCGGGCGCCCGGGGTGATCCGTTGCCTCTCCGGGGCACCGGCCGGGCTGACTGGCATGTTGTCGGTGGTCATCCATTTTCCGTTTCGTCGTTGAAACTCGGGCGTGCTGAGGGTCAGATGAGGATGGTCAGCGGGTTCTCGATCCGCCGCTGGAAGGCACGCAACCACTCGGCTGCGACCGCGCCGTCGAGGACGCGATGGTCGGCCGAGAGGGTGACCGTCATCACGGTCGCGGCTTCCAGCTCACCCTGATCGTTGACCACCGGCATCCTGCGGGCCGCGCCCACGCCGAGGATTCCGGACTGGGGCGGGTTGAGGATCGCGCTGAACTCGGTGATCCCGTACATCCCCAGGTTGGAGACGGCGAAGCTGCCGCCCTCGAGCTCGTGCTGCTTGAGCTTCCCCGACCGCGCCCGCTCGGCCAGATCGGCCACGGTCGCGCTCAGTTCCGAGAGCGGGGTGCGGGCGACATCGCGGGCCACCGGTGTGAGCAACCCCCCGTCGGTGGCCACCGCGACGGAGATGTCGGCCGCGTCGAACCGCCGGATGCTGTCGCCGTTCCAGATGGCGTTGGCCGCCGGGATCTCCGTCAGCGCCCCCGCGACCGCCTTGATGACGAAGTCGTTCACCGACAGCTTGCGCGGTGCCGCCTCGTTGAGCTGGGTACGCAGTGCGAGCAGAGCATCGACGCGGCATTCGGCAACCATGTAGAAGTGCGGGACGGTCGACTTGCTCTCGGTGAGTCGCCGGGCGATGGTGCGCCGCATCCGATCCAGCGGCACGTCCTCGTGACCGGCACCGAGCGGGCTGGCCGCTGCTGCCGGTGGCGCCGCCGGAGCCGGGGTCTGCCGGGCCGGCGCCTCGTCCGTGTCGGTCTCGGGCGGGGTCGACAGGTGCTTCTCCAGGTCCCGTCGGGTGACCCGTTGATTCGGCCCGGTGCCGGGCACCGCGCGCAGGTCGATGTCCTGCTCCTTGGCGAGCCGGCGGACGAGCGGGCTGGCGAAGAGCCGGTCCCGGGCGGGCTGATCCTGCTGTGTCGGTGCGGAATCCGAGTCACCGGCCGCGTCGCCCACCGCGGTGCCGGCCGTGTCGGCGGCCGGTTCGGCCGCCCCCGTCGAGGTGCGCGGCGCCGGTGCCCCGGCAGTGTCCGGCAACTCATCGGTGTCGGAGCCCGAGGGGGCCTCGAGCTGCTCGTTCTGCTGCTCGGTGACGTCCTTCGGTTCCGGTTCGTGCCGGGCATCGGCCCCGTCGGATTCCTCAGCACCGAGCAGGCCATCGACCGCGGACTCGTCCTCGCCCTGGGCGAGCAGCACCAGAATGGGGGCGCCGACCGCGACGGTATCGCCCTCACCGGCGAGCAGGCGGCCGATCACCCCCGCGGACTCCGACTGGAACTCGACGTTGGCCTTGTCGGTCTCGATGTCGGCCAGCGGTTGCGCCTCGGCGATCGTGGTCCCCGGTGTCACCAGCCAGCTCTGGATCACCGCCTCGGTGGCACCGGCCAGGACCTCTGGCATGCGAATGATCTGGGCCATCTCAGCCTCCGAATCCTGCGCGCACCGTTTCCAGCGCTTCGACGATGTCATCGGTGCCGGCGATGCCGGCCTTCTCAAGGATCAGGGAGATGCTCGGTGAGGCCTCCCCGCCGGTCACCCGGGCAACGGGCTGGTCCAGCCAGTCGAAGTAGCGGCGCTGGATCTCATCGGCCAGCCAGCCGCCGTAGGAGCTCCCCCGGTTGCCCTGTTCGACGATCAGCACGGCGTTGGTCTTCTTGATGCTCGCACCGATGGTGTCCCAGTCGATCGAGGCGGCGTCGAGCCAGCGCAGGTCGATCAGTTCGGCGTCCACGCCGGTCTGGTCGATCGCCTCGGCGGCCCGCCTGGTCATGGACAGGTAGCTGAGCACCGTGACGTCGTCCCCCTCGCGGACGACCGAGGCCGATCCCGGTGGGATCACCCAGTCGAGGTCCCCCTCGGGCAATTCTTCCTTGAGCCCGTAGAGATCGACATGTTCGATCACCAGCACCGGATCCTGCAGCGCGAGCGCGGCGTTCATCAGGCCGACGTAGTCGGTGGCGGTCGAGGGGGCGACGATCCGCCAGCCCGGATTGGCGGCGAAGATGCCGGCCGGGTCCATCGAGTGCTGGGACCCGTAGCCGGTGCCCATCGCGACCTTGGTACGCAACACCAGCGGCATCGGGTTCTCCCCACCGAACATGTGCCGGGCTTTGCCGACCTGGTTGAAAACCTGGTCGGCGGCGACCCAGAGGAAGTCGGGATACATGAACTCGACCACCGGCCGGTAGCGGCCGTCCATCGCCAGGCCGCCGGCGAGTCCCATGAAGCCGTTCTCGCTGATCGGCGTACCCAGGATCCGGTCGGTGCCGTACTTCTTGACCAGGCCTTTGGTGGCGCCATTGGTGCCGCCATTGAGTTTGTGCACGTCCTCGCCGAGGACCACGATCCGGGGATCGACCTCCATCCGCCGATCCATCACCTGCGCGACCGCGTCGACGAATTTGACCGAGCGTGTTCCGGGGGCGGCGGACTCCAGCTCCGGCAGGCCGTCGAGCTCGCTGGCGTCACCGCGGATACCGACGTCGACGAAGCTGGGTTCGGGCCACAGTTCGGGGCGGATCCGGCGCTTGCCGGGGTTGTCCGGGTCGTCCTCGACGAGTTCGGCGATCGCCCTGGTCATCGCGGCCTGCGCGCGTTCGCGCAGCTCGGTGACCTCCTCGGTGGTGATCAGGTCCCGTTCGATCATCCTGGTGGCGACGAGATCCAGCGGATCCCGGGCCTTCCACTCGGCTTCCTCCTCCTTGGTGCGGTAACCGAAGGCGCTGCCCGGGTAGGGGCCGTTCTGGTGGAAGAAGCGGTAGACCTCGGCCTCGATGATGGTCGGGCCGTCACCGCTGCGCATCCGCTCGGCCGCTTCCAGGGTGGCCAGATGCACCGCCAGCGGATCCATCCCGTCGACGCGCCAGGAGGGGATCCCGAGTCCCTGTCCACGCACGGAGAATCGCGGATCGGCGGTGGCCTCATCGGCCCGGGTCGAGACCGCGTAGAGGTTGTTCTCGATGAAGAAGCAGGTCGGCAGCTGCCAGGCCGCGGCGAGGTTCATCGCCTCGAGCACGGAGCCGATCTGGGAGGCACCGTCACCGAGATAGTTGATCGTGAGGTCGGTGGTGCCGCTGTGCTTCTGAGCCCAGGCGTTGCCGGTCGCCATCGGGGCGCCGCCACCGACGATCGCGTTGGTGCCGAGTGCGCCGGCGGCCATCCACTGCAGGTGCGGGGATCCGCCACGCCCGTTGCCGAAGCCCTGGGCGAGACCGAGGATCTCGGCGAGGGTCTGCTGCAGGACCGCCTGGATGTCGGGCGCATCGGCCTTCGCCGGTTCGATCACCCCGCCGGTGATGTGGTTGAGCGCCTTGGCGAGGAACTGATGGTGTCCGCGGTGGGAGCCGTTGATCCCGTCGCTGGTCCGCAGCCCGACGATCGAGCCGACGGCGCCGCCCTCCTGTCCAATGCTGGAGTGCGCGGGCCCGTGCACCAGGCTCTCACCGGCCAGCTCGAGCACCGACTCCTCGAAGGCTCGGATCAGATGCAGCTGGCTGAGCATCGTGCCGAGCAGTTCCGGGTCAGCGTCCTCCCAGTCCTGGTCGGTGGTCGACAGTTCGAACCAGTCGACCCCGGTCTGCAGTCGCTCCTTCTTGGGCATCCTTGCCACTCCCCTGTCGTCGGGCGGCCGGTGCGGCCGGTGCGGCCGTGCGTACATCCACCGTAGATGCTGATTTGATCCAATGCAACCGCAGATCGGCGTATCGGTAGCGTAGAACGGGGCTGATCTGGTTAGACTGGATACATTCATCGCCCGTCGACAGAGGAGTCGCACATGCCTGAAGGATCGCGGGGCATCCCCGGCCTGCGTGGTACCGACCACATCGGATTCAACGTTCCGGACATGGCGGCGGCCCATGAGTTCCTGGTCGACATCCTCGGTTGCGAACACATCTACGACCTGGCCGGCAAGCGGGCCGACGACGACTGGATGACCCGCCACCTGGGCGTACACCCGCGCACCGAGATCCGCGACATCCGCTTCTATCGGCTCGGCAATGGCGCGAACTTCGAGGTCTTCGTCTACCAGTCCGCCGACGACGACCCGGTACGGTTCCCGCGGAACAGTGATCCGGGTGGCTTCCATCTGGCCTTCTATGTCGATGATCTGGACCGCGCGGTGGATTTCCTGCGGGCCAACGATGTCGAGGTGATGGGTGATCCGGTGGCGAGCGCCCAGTCGGCCACGGGGCAGCGCTGGGTCTACTTCCGCGCTCCGTGGGGACTTCAGTTCGAGTTGGTCAGCTTCCCCGAGGGCAAGGCATACGAGAATGGGGCCGAACGGGTGCTCTGGCACCCCGCACATCCGCATCGATGAGAGAGGGCCACGCGTGACCACGACAGCGCAGCACGGAGCAACCGGAGCCCGGATCGCCGAGACCCTGCGGGCCGACATCCTGGCCGAGCGGTACGCCCCCGGCGAGCGGCTCCGTCCCGACGAGATCGCCGAGGCGTCGGGCGCGAGCCGACTGCCGGTCCGCGAGGCGCTGCGGATGCTCGAGGGCGAGGGCCTGATCACCCTGGTCGCCAACACCGGCGCCTGGGTCTCCAGCCTCAGCCCCGAGGAATACCAGGAGCTGTATCAGATGCGCGAGCGGCTCGAACCGCTGCTGCTGCGGCTCAATGTGCCCGCGTTGGGCGACGACCAGATCGACGAGCTGGAACGGCTGGCCGAGACCATGGAGCGCTCCGACGACGTGGAGACCTTCCTCGAACTCGACCGGGCGTTCCACCTGTCCTGCCTGGAATCGGTGCCGACGATCGTGCTGCACGAGACCGTCGTCTCGCTGTGGAACCGCACCCAGCACTATCGCCGGCGCGCGACCCGGCTCTTCTACGAGGAGAACAACCGGGTCGTGCACCACGACCACTTCCTGATCGTGAACGCCATGCGACAGCGCGACGCCGAGGAGGCGGAGCGGGTGCTGGCCGGCCACATCCGGCGCAGCCGGCTGCAACTGGCCAAGCACCCCGAGGTGTTCACCTCGAACTGAACCCGCGCGAGCCGCTCATCGAGCAGGCCGCCATGCCGCCGCGCCTCCACGGTCATCGAGTAGGCCGCCATGCGCAGCGAAGCGGAGCAATAGCGGCCGTGTCGAGATGAGCCACGTACGCCGGCTGAGCGAGCGCCAGCGAGTCGAAACCCCCAGGACATGCGCCATCAGCAACTCCCACTCTGCGGCCCGAGTTGCACTCCGCGGACCGCATGCAGGCCGCTGAGTGAGAGTCGAGCCGCGAAGTGGGTGAGCCGGCTGCGGAATTTGCGGCTCGATCGCGGAATCGGCCGATCTGGGCACCGATCGCGAAACGAGCCGCAAATTTCGGTGGGCCGAACGAGACGGCCGCGATGCCCGGGGCGCGGGCCGTCTCCGCCGAACCAGGTCCAACTCGACACGCAATGACCGTGCCGCGCGTCACTCCGACGGTGGGTACGGCAGCAGGCTGCTGGCGTGTTCGTCGACGCGCAGGGCCTTGCCAATCGCGGGGAAGGCGCGCTGCGGGCAGGCCGGACGTTCGCAGACCTTGCAACCCATGCCGATCTCGGTGATCGCGGCATCGACCCCGAGTTCGAGCCCGTCGGAATAGACCAGCCGATGGGCATGGCGCAGTTCGCAGCCGAGACCGATCGCGAAGGTCTTGCCGGGGTCCCCGTAGCCACCGGTCGAGCGGTGCACGGTGCGCGCCAACCAGAAATACTTCTTCCCATCCGGCAGTTCCGCGATCTGGGTGACGATCCGGCCGGGCGAACCGAACGCCTCATAGACCACCCAGAGCGGGCAGGACCCACCGACCCGGGAGAAGTGGAACGGGGTCGCCGACTGCCGCTTGGAGATGTTCCCGGCGCGGTCGACCCGCACGAACGCGAACGGCACCCCCCGCGTACCCCGCCGCTGCAGCGTCGACAGCCGATGGCACACGGTTTCGAAGCCCACATCGAAATGCGCCGACAACCGGCTGATGTCATAGCGGTAGCGCTCGGCGGCCCCCAGGAAGACCCGGTATGGCAGCACCAGCGCCCCGGCGAAATAGTTGGCCAGTCCGATCCGCGCCAGTCGGCGACCCGTGCCACTGCTGAACGATCCCCCGTCGACCAGCGCGTCGATGCTCTGCCCCGCTTCCAGCATCGCCAGCTCCGAGGCCAGCCGGAACGCGGCCTGTCCCGGTCGCAGCGACGGGGACAGCTGGATCACCCGGCGTTCCGCATCGAAGCGGTGCTGATCGGCACCCAGCGACTCGGTCACCACCTCGATCCCGTGCCGCTCCCGCAGGCCGGTGGTCAACCCGTCACGAGCCTGGCCGGGGATCAGCCGCAGCTCGGCCGACAACCGTTCGGCGGCGACATCGAGTTCGGCGACGTGATTGTGTCGGCGATAGAACCAGTCGCGGATCTCCTCGTGCGGTTGTTGCGCGCTGGTCCGGTCCAGCCCCTGTTCGGCCACCAGGGTCGCGATGTTCTCCATCGCCTCGCGATAGCGGTGATGCAGGGAAACCAAGGTGCGTGCGACATCCGGCAACTGGGTGGTCAGCTCGTCGACCTGGAAACCGTCCAGGCTGCCCTCGACGGTGTCGTCGGCGAACACCTCGCGGACATCGGCGACCAGCCGGGCGGTGTCCTGCTCGGCGAAGAACTCCGCATCCACCCCGAAGTGCTCGGTGAGTCGGAGCAGCACCGGCATGGTCAACGGGCGCCCATTGTGTTCGAGCTGACTGACGTAGCTCGGCGAGAAGTCCAGCAGCCGGGCCAGGTCGGCCTGGGACATCCCGCGGTCCTCGCGCAGCTTCCGCAGCCGCACCCCGGCTTTCATCCTCTGCACAAGCCCACGTTAACAATCTTCACACGAAGGGATCCAACGTGTACACGATGTGACACCACACGAGCATTGATTCAACACCTCGACCCAGTGACCCTGTTTGACAGCTGCACAAGCTTCACAGACCGGCATCAACGAGGAGCCCGATGATCGACCACACCGTTCGCACCTACCGCTCCGCCGAGCCGCTCCCCCGCGAGCAGCAACTGGCGTGGAAGCTGGCCGCCGTGGCGACCGACCCGGTGCCGGTGACCGCCGAGGTGACCGAGATGGTGATCAACCGGATCATCGACAACGCCGCCGTGGCCGCCGCCTCCCTCAACCGTCGCCCGGTCCGCGCGGCCCGCGACCAGGCGGTCGCCCATCCGGGTACGCCGGGTGCGACCGTCTTCGGCATCACCGGGCGGTACGCCCCCGAGTGGGCGGCCTGGGCGAACGGTGTCGCGGTCCGCGAGCTCGACTACCACGACACCTTCCTGGCCGCGGAATACTCCCATCCCGGTGACAACATCCCGCCGATCCTCGCCGTGGCCCAGCACACCGGCCGCAACGGTGCCGACCTGGTGCGCGCGATCGCGGCCGGTTATGAACTCCAGGTCGACCTGGTACGCGGGATTTCCCTGCACCAGCACAAGATCGACCACATCGCCCATCTCGGTCCGTCGGTGGCCGGCGGCCTCGGCGCCCTGCTCGATCTGGACACCGAGATCGTCTACCAGGCGATCGGCCAGGCGCTGCACACCACGACCACCACCCGCCAGTCCCGCAAGGGTGAGATCTCCTCCTGGAAGGCGTACGCCCCCGCTTTCGCCGGCAAGGCCGCCATCGAGGCCGTCGACCGGGCGATGCGCGGTGAGGGTGCACCGAGCCCGATCTATGAGGGTGAGGATGGGGTGATCGCCTGGCTGCTGAGCGGCCTGGACGCCAGCTACACGGTGCCGCTTCCCGTGCCGGGTGAGGCGAAGCTGGCGATCCTGGACACCTACACCAAGGAGCACTCGGCCGAATACCAGAGCCAGGCGCTGATCGACCTGGCGCGGCGGCTGGGACCGCGGATCGGTGATCTGGACGAGGTCGCCAGCATCGTCATCCACACCAGCCACCACACCCACTACGTGATCGGTTCGGGTGCCGGGGACCCGCAGAAGTACGATCCGCAGGCGAGCCGGGAGACCCTGGACCACTCGATCCCCTACATCTTCGCGGTGGCGCTCGAGGACGGCCTGTGGCACCACGTCGATTCGTACGCCCCGGAGCGCGCGAACCGCCCGGCCACCGTCGCGCTCTGGCAGAAGATCACCACGGTCGAGGATCCCGAGTGGACCCGGCGCTACCACGAACCCGAGCCGGCCTTCGGCGGTCGGGTCGAGGTGACGATGAACGATGGCAGCACGATCACCGATGAGATCGCGGTCGCCGACGCGCATCCGGCGGGCGCCCGGCCCTTCGCCCGCGAGCAGTACGTGGCGAAGTTCCGCAATCTCACCGAGGGTGTCATCGCCCGGGCTGCCCAGGACCGGTTCCTGGACACCGTCACCCGGCTCCCCGAACTGAGCGCCGCCGAGGTGCACGAGCTCGCCCTGCCGGCGGGTATCGACCCGGCCCCGACCACCAAGGGGATCTTCTGATGCTGCAGGCCACCAGCACTCCCGCCGAGAAGCGCAGGAAGTTCCGTGCGGGACTGGAATCCGATTCTCTGCAACGGTTTCCGGGCGCCTTCAACCCGCTCAGTGCCAAGCTGATCGAGCGTCAGGGATTCGAGGGTGTCTACATCTCCGGCGCCGTGCTCTCGGCCGACCTCGGATTGCCGGACATCGGCCTGACCTCGGTCACCGAAGTGGCGGGCCGCGCCCAGCAGATCGCCCGGATGACCGAGTTGCCGACCCTGGTCGACGCCGACACCGGCTTCGGGGAACCGATGAACGCGGCCCGCACCGTGCAGCTGCTGGAGGACGCCGGTGCTGCCGGGATGCACCTGGAGGATCAGGTGAATCCCAAGCGCTGTGGACATCTGGACGGCAAGGACGTGGTCGAGGCGGACATCGCGGTACGCCGGATCAAGGCCGCGGTGGCCGCCCGCCGCGATCCCGATTTCGTCATCGCCGCCCGCACCGATGCGGCCGCGGTCAACGGCCTCGACGACGCGATCGACCGCGCCAAGGCGTACGCCGATGCGGGGGCGGACCTGATCTTTCCCGAGGCGATGCGCGGTCCATCCGACTTCGAGGCGATGCGGGCCGCGCTCGACGTGCCGATCCTGGCCAACATGACCGAGTTCGGAAAGAGCGAACTGCTCGACGCGCAGACGCTGGCCGACATCGGGGTGAATCTGGTGATCTATCCGGTCACCCTGCTCCGGTTCGCGATGAAGGCGGCCGAGAACGGGTTGCGTGCACTCGCCGACCAGGGCACCCAGCAGGGCCTGCTCGATGACATGCAACACCGCCGCGAGCTCTACGACCTCCTCGACTACTCCGACTACAACGCCTTCGACGAGAACGTCTTCAACTTCCGCGTCTAGGTCCGTCCGACGCCCGACACACCGACAGACAAGGGGACCACCATGTCCACGCCCACCATTCACAAAGGCCTGGCCGGCGTCGTCGTCGACACCACCGAGGTGTCGATGGTCAACCCGGATACCAACTCGCTCACCTATCGCGGTTACGCGGTGCAGGATCTCGCGGCACACTGCAGCTTCGAGCAGGTGGCGTATCTGCTCTGGCACGGTGAGCTGCCGACCCCGCAGCAGCTGGCCGAGCAGAACGAGGCCGAGCGCAGTCAGCGCGCCCTGTCCGCCGACCTGGCCGAGACCCTGCTCACCCTGCCGGACACCGCCCATCCGATGGACACCCTGCGTACCGCGGTGAGCATCCTGGGCGCGACCGATCCGACCGAGGATGTCAACACCGTGGAAGCCAACCAGCAAAAGGCATTGCGGCTGTTCGCGAAACTGCCGGCGGTGGTCGCACTGACCCAGCGTCGCCGGCATGGCCTGCGGCCGTTGACCCCGCGCGACGACCTCGGTTTTGCAGAGAACTTCCTCTACGTGACCCTGGGCGAGGTGCCCGAACCGGAGATCGTGCGCGCCTTCGAGACCTCCCTGGTGCTCTATGCCGAGCACAGCTTCAACGCCTCCACGTTCACCGCGCGGGTGGTGACCTCGACGCTGTCGGATCTCTACAGTGCCGTCACCGCGGCGATCGGTGCGTTGAAGGGCCCCCTGCACGGTGGTGCGAACGAGGCCGTGATGGAGATCTTCACCGAGATCGGCTCCGCCGACCGGGCCGAGGCCTGGCTGCAGCAGGCGCTCGCCGAGAAGCGCAAGATCATGGGTTTCGGGCATCGGGTCTACAAGAACGGCGACTCCCGGGTGCCGACGATGCGCCAGGCCCTGCAGGAGGTCGCCGAGCTGCGCAACGGCCAGCAGCTGCTCGACCTCTACGAGGCGCTGGCCAAGCCCATGTACGCGGCGAAGGGGCTGCATCCCAACCTGGACTACCCGGCCGGCCCGGCGTACCACCTGATGGGTTTCGACACCCCGGTGTTCACGCCGATCTTCGTGGCCGCGCGGATCACCGGCTGGACCGCGCACATCAACGAACAGCTCGCCGCGAACAGCCTGATCCGCCCGACCAGCGTTTACAGCGGTCCGGCGCAGCGGGCGGTCGCGGTCGCCTGAGTTCACTTCCGCGATCGATCGGTGCAGGTACGCAGCAGCCCGAAGATCAGGGAGAGCAGTGCCAGGCCGGCACTCCCCCACAGCAGCGGCAGCAACCCGGCGCCCTCGACAACCACGCCACCGAGGAAGGCGCCGAGCGCGATGGAGGCGGTGAAGAAGCCGACATAGAGGCCGGTGACGTGCTCGACGCGGTCCGGCGCGGCGGTGGTCATCCACAGCTGGCCGCCCACCGACAGGCCGCCATAGGCCACACCCCACAGGGCCACCGCCAGACCGGCGATCAGCGCGCCGGTACCGGCCAGGGCGAGGGTGGCGAGTGCGACCACGATGCTGACGGCCAGCAGCAGCACCGTCGGCCGGGGCCGCCGGGCCGCCAGGGCGCCGGCGGCGAAGTTGCCGATCAACCCGAAAACCCCGTAGAGCAACAGAAGCAGGGCGATGGTGTTCGCCGACAGCCGCGGCAGCTCTTCCAGCATCGGGCGGACATAGGTGTACGCGGCGAAGTGCGCGGTGACCAGCAGCACCACCACGATCAGCCCGGTGACGACCTCGGGGCGGGCCAGCGATCGCGGCCCCGTGTCGTCGGTGCCGTCCGTGGCCGCGGCCGGTCGCGGCAATCGTGGCAGCGCCAGAATCAGCGCCACGGCAAGGATTGCGGCCAGTGCAGTGAGGGTGGCGAAGGCGGCGCGCCAGCCGGCGGCGTTGCCGAGCAGGGTGCCCAGCGGTACGCCGAACACCGATGCCGCCGCGACACCGCCGACCGCCAGCGAGACGGCCCGGGCGCCGTGCACCGGTGCGACCAAGCGGCCCGCCACCGCGGCCGCCAGTCCCCAGACAGTGCCCATGCCGAGGCCGAGGACCACCCGGGCCAGCACCAGCGTGCCGAAGCCGCCGGCGAACGCGGTCAGCAGGTTGCCGACGGCGAGCACCACCATCGCCGCCGCCAGCACCAGCCGCCGATCCAACATCCCGAGCAGCCGAGGTACCAGCAGGGCGGTGACCGCGGACACCAGCCCGGTGACGGTCAGGCTGGAACCGGTCAGCCCGGCCGAGATGGCCAGCCCATCGGCCATCGGGGTGAGCAGTCCGACCGGCAGCATCTCGGAGGTGACGACCAGGAAGGTGGCCAGGCTCAGTACGCCGACGGCGATCCAGCCAGCGGTCGAGGTGCGCTCCGGGCGTACCGCCTGGGAGCTCGCTGCGGGAGAATCCATGCCGCCATTCCAGCGCCGCGGCAGCGCGGGAACAACGCCGATCTGCTCAATGATCGATCAGTCCAGCTCATCGATCCGCGGGTTACGGTGGTGCCATGACCACGGTTTCGGCGACCATGCATCAGGCGCATCTGCAGCAGCTGGAGTGCCTGCTCACCCTGGCCGAGGAGCTGCATTTCGGCCGGACCGCGGATCGGCTCGGTTATTCGCAGTCGCGCGTCAGTCAGCTGATCGCCACGCTGGAGTCCCGGGTCGGTGCGCGGCTGGTGGAGCGAACCAGCCGGCGGGTCGGCCTGACCCGTGTCGGCGCGCAGTTCGTCCAGGAGGTGCGCCCGGCGTACCGAACACTGCAACGGACCTTCGATCGCGCCCGGGACCGGGCCATGCGCGGCGCGCTGGCGGAGCTGCGGATCGGTTTCACCGGGATGGTGTACGAGGAGATCACCGGCACCTTCCGGGCCCTGCACCAACAGCACGGGGTCGCGGTGCACACCCATGACCTGCCGCTGGGCTCACCGTTCACCGCGCTGCTGGACGGTGAGGTGGATGCGGTGATCGCCGAGCTGCCGGTGCATGAGCCGGAGCTGACCGTCGGATTCCGTTTCCCGGCCCAGGATCAGTTCGTCCTGGTGCATGCCGACCATGGGTTGGCCGACCGGGATTCGCTGGAGGTCGAGGAGCTGGCCGGGCTCGATCTGCTGCATCGGATCGGGGATGCGCCGCACTACTGGAAGGCGGCACGTACGCCCCCGGCGACCCCGGCCGGGGTACCGATCCTTTCCACCGCGGGAATCACCAGCATCCAGCAGGGGTTGGCGCTGGCCGCCTCCGGCGAACACGCGATGCTGGTCTGCCGGCCGCTCGTCGAGCATCATGCCCGCGCCGACCTGCGGGCCCTCCCGGTACGCGGGTTGGAGGCGACCAGTCAGCTGGGGTTGATCTGGCGGACCGATCATCGGACCCCGGCGTTGGCCGCACTGGCCGAGTTGTTGGAGCAGGCGGGCCACCGATGATGCGCCATGACCCACATGTGCCGTGCACTGTTGCGCGCCCGCACAGGGGTCCTGCGAAGGTTGGCCTGATGTCGCGCTCCGCGCTGGTCTAGTCGAGGGTGCCGAGCAGGTCGCCCAGGCGACGCAGCACG
Organism: Enemella evansiae; assembly: GCF_004362375.1. NCBI lineage: Bacteria > Bacillati > Actinomycetota > Actinomycetes > Propionibacteriales > Propionibacteriaceae > Enemella > Enemella evansiae. Next base: position 126,254 of record NZ_SNXA01000014.1, on the reverse strand, counting down.
TGGCTGCGCCAGCCGCCGTCCATGAACCGGCGGGCGAGCTGCTGGTTGGCGTCGTCCGGATCGAAACCCGTGTGCTCGAGGAACACCCGCGTCCCGCTGCCTTCGGCGACGAGCGTCCAGGTGACCTCGGTGGCCAACTGGTCGGGGTGCTCGGCGTCGGTCCAGCTGATCCGCAGCCGCTGCTGCGGTACCAGGTCGAGCACCTCGCAGGCGATCGTTCCGGAGAAGCCGGTCTGGGCGACCGGGCGAGTCTGGAAGGTGAAGTGGTGGCCGATGGTCGGTTCGAAGTCGTTGGGCATCAGCCACTGCGCCATCAACGCAGGCGTGGTGAGCGCCCGCCATACCTTGGCCGGCGGGTGCGAGAAGAACTGGTCCACCTCGATGGCCTGCAGATTCTCAACGGTCATTGGTCTTCCTCCATTTGTTCGAGTACGTCACCGAGTGCGGTCAGCCGGTCGCGCCAGAACCGCTCGTAGGGGGTCAGCCAGTCGATCAGCTCGGCCATCGGTGCGGCCGTCACCCGATAGAACCGGTGCCGCCCGTCCTGGCGCTCGGTGACCAGGCCGGCTTCGCGGAGCGCCCGGAGATGTTCGGAGACACTCGGGCGGGCCATGTCGAACCGGGCCGCCAGCTCACCCGCCGTCAGTTCCCCGCCCAGCAGCGCATCGAGGATGTCGCGACGAGTGGGATTCGCCAGGGCACCGAACACCTCATCCAGTGGCTCGGTCTTCGATCGGCGTGGCATGCCGACAATCTACGTAGGTTTTTTCCTACCTGTCAATGGCCCCGTCGCCGCCCCCTCAGGCGGTTGAGGCCGGGCGATTCCGGCCGCGCGGCTCCGCGAGCATGTCGGGACTGCTCGATCACGATGTAGGTGCGGTCGAGTCGCCGAGGTCCTCCACCCGACCAGTCCTGGAAGGCGCACCGCGGCCGATCAGGCGGCGTGAACCGTCTGCTGGTGAGGGGTGAATGGCCTTGTCAGGCCGGGATCGTGCAGGTGGTGGAGCTAAGGGGATTCGAACCCCTGACCTTCTCATTGCGAACGAGACGCGCTACCAACTGCGCCATAGCCCCATGCTCTGTGAGCCCATTCAGACTAGCACCGACCCCGCGATGGGTGAAATCGCGTTCCCTGCCCCGGGGTGCGTGCACTGGGACATGCAGTAGTCGCGGAGTTCCATGATCAAACCCAGTGGGACTGGGTTTGGCGGAGGCCGGGTTTCGGGTACTGCATGTCCCAGCGTTCGGGCGGCTGGTTCATCTCGACACGGCCGCCATTGCTCCGCTGCGCTCCGCATGGCGCCTACTCGATGAACGGTAGGCAGCTGCGCGCATAGGCTGGCGATATGGCGAACAACCAACTGACCCTGCGAGACGCCGACGATGTCCAGACCGCGCCGGTGGTGGCGCTGGGACTGATCGGCGGTTATCTGGTGGCCCGCGAATCCGGGATCCGCGCGCTCGGCGGTGTGGTGCTCGGTGGGCTCGGACTGTTGGCCGGTCGGACCTGGCTGGCGCGTCGTGGGCCGGCTGTGGCGGCCGGCCTCGGCGCCGGCTATCTGCTGGCCTTCGGAGCCTCGCATCCGCTGGCCAAGAAGATCGGGGCCTGGCCGTCTGTGCTCACCGTGACCGCGGCGGCCGCCGGGGCCGCATACGTGGTCAGCGACCGCGACTGACGGGGTTTCGACTCGCTGCGCTCACTCACTCGCCGACCGCGCGCGGGCGGGGGCGCTGTTCCTCGGCCTCGACGACGGCGGCGACCTCGGCGCCCGGGCCGTCGGCGGTGACCGGGGGCTCACTGGCCGAGACCGGGGCCGCCAGGTCGATGGTGCGCACGGTGCGCGGTGCGACCGGCGCCTGCACATAGGTGGGCCGGGTCACCGGCAGCGGATCCCAGAGCGTCCCCGGCGCCCCCTCGGGCGCGTCGATCTCCACCCGGTTCACCGAACCGGCGTCCTTGCCGGACATCGCCTTGGCGAGTTCCTCGCGGCTGATCCGGACCGTGTCCTCCTCATCGCCGCGCTCGATACGAGCCAGCCGAGCCTCGAACCCCTGATGCATCGCTCGCACGCTGACCCGGGCGATCGCGACGAAGGCCGCGATCAGCACCACCGGGATCGTCACGCTCCACCACGGCGTACGCCCGATCGCGCTCAGCACGATCAGCGTGACCAGGCCCAATCCCAACACACCAAGGACATTTCGCCGCCGGGCCGCCATCCGCTTCTCGGTCCGGCAGATCTCGGTGACCGCCGCACGCCGGGTCAACGGCGTGGAGATCTGCACATCGTCGATCGGATTCAGGTCCTGGTCCACCGCCGGCGCCGAGCCGTCGCGGATGATCTGCACCGAATCGGAGAACCGGGATTCGGGGTCGCTGACCGGCCGCGCCGGCTGCTGGTTGCGGCGCAGGTACATCGGCACCAGATACGCCAGCCAGGCCACCACGATCGCACCGAAGATCAGCCCCGTCGTTCCCACGAGGCAGACGCTACGCAAGCAGCCGTCCCAACGCGCTGACCCTAACCGGAGTGTCGTCACATCCGTTGCGGACAAGCCCAAATCGACTCATGTTTGATGGCAGGACCGAAGGTGAGGAGTCCAGATGGCGCAGGTCGTAGGGAGTGGCGCCGCCGGCTACTCGATGAACGTCAGGTCGCGGTGCTGCTCTGCTCCCAGCGATGCACCAGGCCCTCACCGACCTCGTCGGCGTTCAGCGCGAACACCTCGTGATCCCGCCAACCGCCGTTGATGTGCAGATAACCCGGCCGCAACCCCTCGTATCGGAAGCCGAGTTTTTCCACCACCCGCAGGGACTTCCCGTTCTCGGGGCGGATCGCGACCTCCATCCGATGCAACCCCATCCCGAAGAAGCAGTAGTCGGTGGCCATCGCCACCGCCGTCGGGACGATGCCGCGGCCGGCCAGCCGCTGGTCGACCCAGTAACCGATCTGGGCGAAGTTGGCCGATCCGCGGGTGATCCCCGAGACCGTCACCTAGCCGGCGAGCACCCCTTTGGCGTTCGGGTCCTCCCCCAGCGATTCGTCCCAGACCAGCAGCCAGGGCAGCATCCGGCCCTGCCGCGCCTGGTGGTTGAGCAGGCGTACCAGCGACCCGAAGCTCGGCGGGCCCGGCTCACCACCGGGCGGCACGGTCGCCTCCCAGGGCAGCAGCCAGTCCCGATTGACCCGGCGTACCGACTCCCACGCGGCCCGGTCCCGCACCCGCATCGGCCGCAACCGGACCCCGCCGTGCTGCAGGGTCACCGGCCAGCGGTGCGAACCCTGGCGGCTGATCTCGGTGCGGAAACGGTTGGCCATCTCAGTGATCGCCACCTCGGAGCTGGGACACCGCGTGCGGCAGGATCGGCGCCAGGACTTCCATCGCATCGCGTGCGCCGCCGCTCGACCCGGGCAGGTTGATCACCAGGGTGCGACCGGCCACCCCGGCCAGCCCCCGGCTCAGCAGTGCGGTCGGGATTCCCTTGTCCAGACCGAAACGGGCGATCGCCGCCGGGATCTGCGGCACTTCGTAGTCCAGCAGCGGCGCGGTCTGCTGCGGGGTGACATCGGTCGGGGTGATCCCGGTACCGCCGCTGGTCAGCACCACATCGTGCTCCCCGATCGCGGCCCGCAGGGCCTCCCCCACGGCGTCCCCGTCGGGTACGACGACGACCTCGGAGACCTGGAATCCCAGCCCGGACAGGGATTCGCTGAGGATCGGGCCCGACTTGTCCGGATAGACACCGGTCGCCGCCCGGGTGGAGGCGACGACCACGCAGGCCCGGCTCAGGTCAGTCACGACGCCAGTCCCCACTGCGACCGCCGGACTTGGCGGTGACCCGGATGTCGGAGATCACCGCACGCTTGTCGACCGCCTTGACCATGTCGACCAGCGCGAGACCGGCGACCGAGACCGCGGTCAACGCCTCCATCTCCACCCCGGTGCGCTCATTGGTACGCACGGTCGCGGTCAACTCGACCCCCTCGTCGACGATCTCGACGCCGACCTCGACACCCGAGACCATCAGCGGATGGCACAGCGGGATCAGTTCGGGGGTCTTCTTGGCGCCCATGATGCCCGCGATCCGTGCCACGGCAAGAGCATCGCCCTTGGGGATGTCCCCCGAACGCAGCAGTGCCACGCACTCGGCCGACAGCAGTACGCGGCCGGCGGCGGTCGCGGTACGGACCGTCACCTGCTTGGCGGAGACATCCACCATCCGGGCGTTGCCGGCGGCATCCAGGTGGGTGAGGGCGGGGTCAGTCATCGGTCAGCATCCAGGTGGTGACGGTCTGGCCGGCGGGGACCACCTCGGTGCCGGGTTCCAGCACGACCAACGCATTGGACTTCTGCAACGAGCCGAGCAGATGCGAACCGGGGCCGCCGACCAGGTCGACGGTGTGCCGGCCGCCGGGATCGGTGCGCACCTCACCACGGAGGAACTGGGCCTTGCCGGGTGCGGAGCGGATGATCGTGTTGGTGACCGCACGCACCGGTTCCCGGAACAGCGGTTCGACCCCCATCAGCTTGCGCAGCACCGGGCGTACGAACACCTCGAAGGAGACGAACGAGGACACCGGGTTGCCGGGCAGCATCAGCATCGGCACCTGGTCCTCGCCGATCAGGCCGAAGCCCTGCGGCTTGCCGGGCTGCATCGCGAGCTGGGCGAAGTCGACCAGACCGAGGCTGGGTGCGACCGCCTTGACCACGTCCCAGTCACCCTGCGAGATGCCGCCGGAGGTGACGATCAGGTCGGCGCGCACCAGCTGGTCGGAGATGATCTGGGCCATCTCCTCCTCGTCGTCGCCGACCGCGCCGACCCGGAACACCTGGGCGCCGGCGGCCTTGGCCGCGGCGGCCAGCATGTAGGAGTTGGAGTCATAGAGTTCGCCCTTGTCGCCCAGCGGCAGTCCCGGTTCGACCAGTTCGGTGCCGGTTGCGATCACCACCACCCGCGGCCGCGGCCGGACCAGCACCTTGTCGATGCCCACCCCGGCCAGCAGCCCGACGGTGCGGGAGTCGATGCGGGTGCCGGCCGACATCAGGTGCTCACCGTCCTCGATGTCGGAGCCGCGCAGCCGGATGTTCTTGCCCTGTTCGATCTGCGCGAAGATCTGCACATCCTCGACACCACGATCGGTGAGCTCGTACTGCACCACCGCGTCGGCACCCTCGGGCACCGGGGCCCCGGTCATGATCTTCATCGCCGTGCCCGGGGCGAGCGCCCGGTCGGCGACCGAGCCGGCGGCGATCTCCCCCACCACGGCCAGCGACGCCGGCGCGTTCTCGCTGGCGTTCCAGGTGTCGGCGGCCTGCACCGCGTATCCGTCCATCGCCGCGTTGTCGAACCCCGGCAGGGCGATATCGGCCTCGATGTCCTCACACAGGCTCAGCCCGAGCGCATCCAGCACCTGCATGCCGAACGGCGGCAGCGGTTCGATCTGGTCGAGCACCCACTGCCGATGCGCCTGCCACTCCCGCAGCCCGGCGTCATTGGCGGCCGGGGGTTCCGGCAGGGTCGGGACTTCCTCCACCACCTCGGGCGCGGGGGCAGCCTTCTTCTTTCGACCGAACAGAGCCATGGCCCATACGATAGGCGAATGAACCTGCCCGGACCGCCCAGGCGCCCCGGTGACACCGGATCCGCAGCGGACCAGGAGGCATTGCGGTCCGCCAAGGAGATGCTGCGCGGCGCGATCCGCACCCGTCGCCGGGCCCGGCCGGAGGCCGCACGGCTGGCGGATGACCATGCACGTTTCCTGCTGCTGCAGGATTTCTGGGGTACGCCCCAGCCGGATTCGGTGGTGGCGGCGTACCTCTCCCATGCTGACGAACCGGGCACCCTGGAGACGGTCGGGTGGCTCGCCGCCCACGGGGTCCGGGTGCTGTTGCCGGTGCTCGATCGGCGCGCCGACGGGTCGGTACGCCGGGAACCGGACTGGGCGCCCTATGCCGGCCCGGACCGGTTACGGGCCGGGTTGTGGGGCATCCCCGAGCCCACCACCGACCCGGTCGGCGCCGAGGGACTGGCCGAGGCGGGCGTGATCGTCTGCTCCGGGCTCGCCGGGACCACCGCCGGCGAGCGGCTCGGGATGGGCGGCGGTTGGTTCGACCGCGCCCTGGAGTACGCCGCAGCGGATGCGGTCACCGTCATGCCGTTGAACGACGACGAGGTGCTGCCGAGCCTGCCGGTACAGCCCTGGGACCGCCGGGTGGATGTGCTCATCACCCCGACCCGGTTGGTCCCACCACCCGACTGAGCCCTCGCGAATGCAGGATTGGCCCATGAATGCCATGAGCGCACCGATTCGGCCACAGCCCCGGAGCCGTTGGCTGCTGTCCGAGCAACGTCGGGCGTACCTGGCCATGTTCATCATCCTGATACCCGCCGGCGCGGGTTGTCTGGCGCTCGCGTTCACCAACCGGCAACTCCTGCGCTACTCGTGGCTGGTCGGTCTGGTCGTGTCGTGGGCGATGTACACCGTGGTGCATTCGCTGCTGACCATGCGCACCTTCGGCGGGCTCAGCGGGGCCGCCCTCGGCGCCGCGGTCACCGCCGATCCCAAGGCGCAGCCAGAGAAGGAGCCGCGACGGCGCGGTCTGCTGCACCGGCTCCGGAATGACGATTCCGGCCCCGCCTGGTCGATCCAGATCTCCTTGTTCGCGCTGGTCGGACTGGTCGTGATGGTCTTCATTCCCCAGCTCCGCGCTTCGATCCCGCTGCTGGCGCTCGGGTTGGTGATGGTGGCCGGGGCCTGGGCCAACATCGCGATCATGTACGCGGTCCACTATGCCCGCTTCGATCTGCTGCATGGCGGCTTCGAGTTCCCCGGCGACCGGGACAGCGAACGCGAGTTCACCGACTATCTCTATCTGTCGCTGGCCGTACAGGCCACCTTCGGTACCACCGACACCGCCATCACCAGCTCCGCGGCGCGCCGGGCGGTGATGACCCAGGGGATCCTCGCATTCGTCTTCAACTCCGTGCTGGTCGCGATGATCGTGTCCCTGATGCTCGGCTCTGCCCAATGACCTCACACCCGGGGGGCGCGGTGGTGCGAACGGTTCAGCTGCCGGGGAGGAGTTCGAGGCGTTCCTCGGCGACGGCTTCGACGGCCTCGCGGCGATAGGGCCAGGGCGGCATCTCCCCGCGGGCCAGCAGCTCCAGCTGGTCGTCGTAGTTGGGATGGAAGGGGTGTCCGGACTGCCCCGACTGGTTCACCCACCGCGAATTGTCCAGGTCGGACAGGTCGACGACCATCCGCATCGTCGGCCCGGAGGTGACCTCGAAACCCCACTTGCGGTCATCGAAACCGAAGGCCTGGACGATCGCCGTCCCGCCGCCGACCGGTTCGTCCCCGCGGTTGAAGATCGCTTCCAGGGCACCGATCCCCGAGGATCCGAAGGTCTGGTTGCGCAACCGCAGCCGGTGCGACTTGCCCCACTGCCAACCCGACGGATCCCGGCTCATCAGCACCGTGATGTCACGGCGGGCGTCCACCATCGCCTGGGCGATGATCGTGTCCCGGTCCTCGACGATCACGGTGTTCTTGTCGTCCCACCACGGATTGCGGGGATCGCGCAGCAGCTCGGCCAGCACCCCGTACCAGCGATCGGAATTGCCGGTGCGCAGTTCGGGCGGCACCTCGTCATCGAAGGTGAGCCGCAGCAGATGCTTCATCACCAACTGGAAATAGGCGGCGCCGGCCGAATCCGGACCGGCCTGCAGGTCCCAGTCACGCAGCACCTGCTGCCCGTCCCGCACCCAGTCCTCCGCCGGTGGCACGCGCAGCAGCGAGGGCACGATCCGGTCGGCGAACCGGACGCGGTTGTCGGTGAAGATCGCCTGGCTGTCCTCGACGGTCATCGGCCGTTGCAGGGCGTTGATCCGCTCACCGATCTGCTGACTGCGCCAGCCCATCGAATAGTCCGATCCGAGCACCCCCGGATAGTTGGCGATGATCTGCTGGTTGGCGGCGACGATGTAGTTCCGGGGCGGGTTGTAGGCGTACGGCAGTTCGGCGAACGGCACCCGGCCCTGCCAGTCGTAGGCCGGATCCCAGCCGGGCATCGGGACGGTGCCGTCACCGGCCCCGCGGCGCGGCAGGTCACCGGGCAGCTGATAGCCGATGTTGCCCTGGGTGTCGGCGTAGATCAGGTTCTGCGAGGGCGCCTTGAGGCGTTCTGCGGCCTGCCGGAACTCGGCGAAGTTGCGTGCCTCGTTGACCCCGAACACCGCATCCAGGGAGGTGCTCGGGGTGAGCGCGGTCCAGCTCAGCGCGACCGCGCTCTCCACCCCGTCGGGGGTCTCGGGCGCCGGCACACCCCGCAGTTGCGCATCCACATCGGAGAGCAATGGGCCATGCGATCCGGTGCGTACCGTGATCGTGCGTGGTTCCTCCCCGGCGACGTCGATCGTCTCGGTGCGGGTCTCCAGCTCGACCCAGTCCTCGCCGCGGCGTACCTTGCCGCCGCGCACCTGTTCCAGGTAGAGATCCTGGGTGTCGACGTAGGGGGTGGTCATCCCCCAGGCGATGTCGGCGTTGTGGCCGATCATCACCCCGGGCATGCCGGAGAAGGAATATCCGGTGACGTCGAACGGGCAGCCCTCGCTGACATTGCGGCAGTGCAGCCCGACCTGGGTGAAGACCGACGGGATCGAGGTGGCCAGGTGCGGATCATTGGCCAGCATGGGTTTGCCGGAGGCGGTGCGCTCCCCGGAGACCACCCAGGAGTTGGAGCCCAGACCACCGCTGTCCCGGTCCGCGACCATCGCCGGCAGCTTGCCGTCCAGTTCGGCGATCGCCCGCAACTGCGGTACCGCGGCCGCGGGAAGTTCCGGAGCGGTGCGCTGCTGCCCCTGGCGGGCGTTCGGGTCGAACTCCCCCGCCACCGGCGCTCCCCGACCGACGATCGGTTCGAACACCTGCGGGTCGAAGGGCGGGCGCAGTTCGGCGGCCCGCTGCGGGCCGACCACCTGCCGCATCACCGCGTTCTCGATCTCGGAGGTGCGGTTGCCGTCCAACTGCCAGGCCATCGCCTTCAACCAGGCCAGCGAATCCACCCCGGACCACGGTTCGGGCCGGGCGCCACGGCCCTGCAGGCCGAGGATGGTGTACTCGACCCCGAGGTCGCTGGGCTGTCGCGAGGTGAGATAGGCGTTCACCCCGGCGGCGTACGACTCCAGATAGCGCCGGCTGCTGGAGCTGAGCATCGCGAACTCCTGCTCGGCCACCCGGCGCCAACCCAGGGTGCGGACATAGCTGTCGGTCGCGACCTGGGAGGGGCCGAACCACTCGGCGAGCCGGCCCGCGGTGACGCGGCGGCGGAAGTCCATCTCGAAGAACCGGTCCTGGGCGGACACCCAGCCCTGCGCCGCGAACAGGTCCTCGGGGGTGTCGGCATAGATCTGGGGTACGCCGCGGGCGTCGCGGAGCACGGTGACCGGGTTGGCCAAGGGGGTCACCGTCGTGCTGCCCTCGGTCTGCGGGAAGGATTCCCGGATCGTGACCACCGCCAGGCTCGCCAGCGCCGCCAGCACCAGCGCAACGGTGATCAGCAGGTTGAACAACCAGCGCGGCAGATGTCGCAAGTCAATCCTTCGGGCGGGGTCGGTGCGCGGTGGCCGGGTCCGGCCGAGACCCACCCGAGCCTAACGAGCGAGGTGGGCCCGAGACAGCCGACCGGCTGTCGGAATGGCGAAATTCACACCTCCGCATTAGCAGTCGCTATGCTTGAGTGCCAGAAGGAGACACGATGCCCACGTATCAGTACCGCTGCAAGGACTGCGGGTCCGACCTCGAGGTCCAGCAGAAGTTCACCGACGATGCCCTGACCGAGTGCCCCAACTGTGACGGTGGGCAGCTGCGGAAGGTCTACAACGCCGTCGGCGTGCACTTCAAGGGTTCCGGTTTCTATCGCACCGACTCCCGCAAGGACGCCGGCGCGAAGAGTTCGTCGGGCGGGTCCTCCTCCGGGGAGAAGAAGTCCGATTCGCCCAGCAAGGCCGACTCGGGCTCGGGCAGCTCCGGCAGTTCTTCCAGCGACTCGAAGTCCAGCTCCAGCAAGGCCGCCACCTCCGCCTGATACCGGACGCCACCGGCCACGGTGCGCTGGACCCGCCCCACCGGTGCTGCCTGCGAAATCTGCGGCTCGATCGCAGAATCGACCGATCTGGGCACCGATCGGCAATCGAGCCGCAGATTTCGGCGGGCTGAGCCAGGCGAGAGGGTGCGTCCGCGGGGTGTTCCCGTAACCGACCGTGGTGGTCCGCCCCGCTGCGGATGGCGGCCCACTCGATGAGCGTGGGGCCTGTGGACAACTTCTCGGGGCGGTCGGTGCCTGTGGACAGCGGTGCACGATTCCGGCACGCGCCACCCATGGTGGGGCATGCCTGCTGAGTCCGGTTCCGTCTTCCGCCCGCGCCGCACGCGCCCGCCGCGGCGTACGCCCCTGGCGAGCTTCGGCCGCTGGTTGCTCTGGCACCGCCGCGCCCTGGCCGTGGTCTGTGCGGTGGCCGCGGTGCTCTGCACCCTGCTCGCCGCCCGTCCCGCTCCCGACCCCGGCGTACCCGTGGTGGTCGCCGCGAAACCGTTGAGCGGCGGCGCCCCACTGAGCGCAGCCGATCTCAAGGTCGTCAGCTATCCGACCCGCCTCGCACCCGCCGAACGCAGCACCGACCCGGCCGCGCTGATCGGGCGGGTGCTGACCGCGCCGGTCTCCGGGGGCACGCCGCTCTCGGAGCTCTCGGTGGTCAGCCCGCGGGCCGGCCGCGGTGCCGACGACCAGGTGCTGGCACCGGTCCGGCTCACCGATCCGGGGGTGGCCACCCTGCTCCGGGTCGGTGATGCCGTCGACGTGCTGGCCACTCCGATCGACCAGGGCACCGCCCGGGTGGTGGCCCGCGGTGCCCGGGTCGCGGCCCTTCCGGGCACGGGAACCGGTGCCGGCCCGTTCGCCACCGAGGACAGTCGGGGTGCGCTGCTGCTGCTCGAGGTCCAGGCCGATGCGGCGCCGAGTCTGGCCCAGAATTCGGGCCGGCTCTCGATCGTGTTGCGCTGAGCGCGACACGCGTGGAAAAGCCGGGACGCCGGTTACCGGCTGATAGATTGCGAGCCGTTCCGGCCCAAGGTGGGCCTACGAACTGATTGGAGAAGAAGTATGAAGGGCTTCAAAGACTTCATCATGAAGGGCAACCTCATCGAGCTTGCCGTTGCCTTCATCATGGGCACTGCCTTCGCCGCCGTGGTGAAGAGCTTCGCCGCCCTGCTGATGGATCTCGTTGCTCGCATCCTCGGTTTCGACCCCAGCCAGGCCTTCAGCTCCGCCGTCGTGTGGGGCCTCAAGATCGGTGACTTCCTGAGCACCCTGTTCAGCTTCGTCGTCACCGCTCTGGTTCTCTACCTCGCTGTCGTGAAGCCTTACGAGCAGTACAAGAAGATGCGCGGGATCACCGACGAGAAGACCGCCACCGAGACCGAGCTGCTGGCCGAGATCCGCGACCTGCTCGCCGGTCGCTGATCCTCACCCTCGACCACCCCCGACCCAGAGCAGCAGAAAACCCCGTCACGGTGCGGTGACGGGGTTTTTCTCTGCCCACACGAGATTTCTCCGATCAGTCCCAGTGCTCCGATCAGCCCCAGTGCGGTGGCCGGTCGGCGAGCAGGCGGCGATCGGCTGCGTCCAGCCCGGTACGCCCGGAACTCACCCGGGACACCGCACCGGTGGCACCGAGCAGCCGGCGCACCTCGGCCATCGCCGCGGCGTACTGGGCGGCACCCAGACCCGCCCGCATCTGCTGTGTCGGTTGATGATTGCGCCGCGCGGCCTCCCGGAGCCGGTCACCGGACCAGCCCAACCCGGCCAGCTCCGCCAGCAGCACCTCCGGCTGCGGGGTGTCGTGATCCGGCAGGTCGAGTTCCTCACCGGTGAGCGCGAAGCCGAGCACGCGGTGCCAACCGGTGCTCATCCGCCGAGCACGGTCCCGGGTTCGATGCGCTGCTGTTCGGCACCGCCGTCGAGCTCGACCTTTCCCCGGACCACCACATCGGCACCGAAGGAGAAGTCGCCCTGCACCTGCAGCGAGGTGGCCTCACGCAGCGAGGGGGCACCGTCGGCGAACCGGGCGTCGAAGTCGCCGATCTTCTTGTAGTACGCCGAATCCAGGCTCACCGCCGGCGTGCTGTCGGTGGTCGCCTCGAGGGTGCCGTCGGTCCGCACCCGGTAGCAGTCCGAGCGCAGCAGCAGCAGCTCATTGGTGGTCTTCACCGGCAGGAACCGGCTGCGGTCCACCACGATCGCGGTCGCCCCCTCGAAGACCTCGATCGCCGCCCCCATCGCGGTCTCCACCTGGAAGACCTCCGGGGAATCGGAATCGGCCGGGTCGACGGTCTTGGTGTTGCGGATCAGCGGCAGGCCGAGCACCCCGCGGCGCTCGACGAGCACCTCCCTCAGTCGCTGCAGGTCCCACCACAGATTGTTGGTGTGGAAGAACGGATGCCGGTGCTCGTCGGTGAAGAAGTGCATCTCGTCATCGGCGGTCTGGGCCGTGTCCCGCAGGATCAACCGACCATCGCTGCGGCGGACCGCGAGATGCCCACCCTTGCGGTCGTTCACGGTCCGCCGGCACAGCTCGGCGGCGTACGGTGCACCGCTGGCGGCGAACCAGCCGGCCAGCACCGGGTCCGGGGCCGCGCCCAGGTTGTCGGAGTTGGATACCGACGCATAGCGGAATCCCTGCTCCAGCAGGCGATCCAGGATCCCGGAGCCGAGCAGCGCCGGATAGATGTCCCCGTGCCCCGGCGGGCACCACTCGAGCGACTCGTCGGCCGGCCAGGACACCGGGGTCAGGTCGTCGGTGCGCAGCTTCGGCTCGAAGTTCTGCAGGAAATCCGGCGGCAGGTCACCGACCGGCAGATCCGCTTGGTCGGCCAGCACGGCGAGCGTGTCCGCACGGGTGCGGAAGCTGTCCATCAGCAGCAGCGGCAACCGGGCGCCATGGGTCTCCCGGGCACTGCGCACCTGCTGCAGGATCAGATCGAGGAAGGTCTTCCCGTCGCGCACCGGCAGCAGCGACTTCGCCCGGTCCATCCCCATCGAGGTGCCCAGGCCACCGTTCAGCTTGATCATCACCGTCTGCGCGAGCGCCTCACGGGACTGCTCCGGGTCCGGGTGCTGATCGGCGAGCCGGTCCACCTCGGTCAGCGGGCTGATGCTGTCCTCGGCGATCAGACCGGTCGCACCGGACTCCAGTTCGCCGTAGTAGTGCCGGAAGACCTCGATCTCGACCGGGTCGACCCCGGCTTCGGTCATCTTGTCGATCGCGCTGCGCAGTCCCTCGGCGCTCACCCTGCCTCCTCGGCGGTATCGGTCATCTGTCTGGTCAAACCTAGCGAGAGCGGGCCGGGTCGCTGCAGCTGGCCGGTTCAGTTCGGCGCGGTGGCGAACAGCACGATCGCCACCACGCACACCAGCACCGCGACGATGCCGGTCAGCAGGACGTGGCCGTGGTCCTTGCGCATCGCGAAATGGGAGGCGCCGGCGCCGACACCGAACAACAGGGCGGCGCCGAGATATTGCCAGTGCGGCAGATAGAAGAAGGTGAACAGCAGCGCCAGCGCCAGCACCACCAGGCTGACCGGAACCGTCACCGGAGCATGGCGGTCACCGAACCCGGCCAGCGGGCCGCGGCGGCGATTGGGCCGGATGCTCTCCATCAGCGACTCCGGCTGCTCCCTGGGATCCATGGTCCCACTCTAGGCGCAACCCGGCACGCGCCCTAGGCTGCCCGGATGAGCACCTGGAGCGATGCCGAGTCCCGCGTTCTGACGGCCCTGGACGAGGAGCGGCTGGTCCGGACCCTGGTCGAGCTGGTGCGGGTGCCGTCGGTGACCGGCAGCGATGCCGAGTCCGAGCTGCAGGCGATGCTCGCCGGCCGGCTCACCGCACTCGGGCTGGAGGTGGACAGCTGGCGGTTGGCGCTGGACGAGTTGTACGCCGCCGAGGACTTCCCCGGTGTGGAGGCCGAGCGCGGTGAGGGTCACGGGGTGGTCGGCACCGCCGCCGGGACCGCCGGCGAGGAGGTCCCGGCGCTGGTCCTGCAGGGCCATGTGGACGTGGTACCGGTCGGTGATCCCGCCAAGTGGGGTGACGCCGATCCCTTCCAGGCAAAGATCTCCGGGGACATCCTGCACGGTCGCGGGGCCTGCGACATGAAGGCGGGGCTGGCCGCCAACCTGGCCGTCGCCCAGGCGCTGCGGGACAGCGGGCTGCGGTTCGAGCGCGGCTTCGCGCTGCACTGCGTGGTCAGCGAGGAGGACGGTGGGCTGGGAGCGTACGCCACCCTGCGGCGCGGTCACACCGGTGAGGTCGCGGTGATCCCCGAGCCGACCAGCGGCCGGCTGGTCACCGCCTGCGCCGGTGCGCTCACCTTCACCCTCGAGGTGCCCGGCCGGGCGGCACACGGATCGGCCCGGCTCAGCGGGATCTCCGCGATCGAGAACTTCCTCACCCTGCATCCGGTGCTGGCCGAGCTGGAGGCCCGCCGCAACGCCGATCCCGATCCGCTGTTCGCCGGGAATCCGTTGCCCTACGCGATTTCGGTGGGCACGGTCCGCGGTGGCGACTGGGCCAGCAGCGTGCCGGACCTGCTGACCGCCGAGGGGCGGATGGGCGTACGCCTGGACGAGGACCCGGCGACCGCGCGCGCCGAGCTGGAGCAGGCGGTCGCCGAGGTCTGCACCCGGCATCCGTTCCTGCGTGACCAACCGATCCGGGTCAGCTGGTCCGGCGGGCAGTTCGGCTCCGGACGGATCGAGGCCGACCACGCCTTCATCGGTGAGACCCAGCAGGCGATCGCAGCGGTGAGCGGACGCGCGGCGGCACTCGGGGCCGCACCCTATGGCTCGGATCTGCGGCTCTACACCGGCGTCGGTGGGATCCCGACGCTGCACTACGGCCCCGGCGATGTGGCGATGGCGCATGCACCCCGGGAACAGGTGTCGATCGCCGAGACGATCCAGGTGGCGCGGACCCTGGCCGTGCTCGCGGTCCGCCGGCTCGGTGGTCACACGGCGCGCTGATCCCCGGGATAGCCTGACCGGCATGCTGCTCCAGGAGGTCGCCGACACCTCGGCCGCGGTGGCCGCGACGCGTTCCCGCAACGCCAAGCGGGACCTGCTGGCCGAGCTGCTGCGCCGTACCCCGGCCGAGGACCTCGAGATCGTGGTCGTCTGGCTCGCCGGCGAACTGCGGCAACGGCGTACCGGGGTCGGCTGGGCCTCGCTCAGCACGCTGCCCGATCCGGCCGCCGAACCGAGCCTCGAGGTGACCGCGGTCGACGCCGAGCTGGAACGGGTCGCCGGGCTGGCCGGGCCGGGTTCGCAGCTGGCCCGCAGGCAGGCGATGAGCCGGTTGTTCGGTGCCGCGACCGCGGGCGAACAGCGGTTGCTGCGCGGCCTGCTGTCGGGTGAGGTGCGTCAGGGTGCGCTGGACGCGGCGATCCTCGACGCGGTCGCCGCCGCCTCCGGGGTGCCGATGACCGAGCTGCGGCGAGCGGTGACGGTCCGCGGCGCGACGGCCCCGGTGGCCGTGGCCGCGCTCACCGGCGGCAGCGAGGCGGTCGCCGCGTTCGGCGTACAGGTCGGTCAGGGAGTACGCCCGATGCTGGCCTCCTCGGCCCCGGATGTTCCTGCTGCGTTGGAAAAACTCGGCGACCGGTGGAGCCTGGACACCAAGCTGGACGGCATCCGGATCCAGGCGCACCGCGGTGCGGACGGGGTGCGCCTGTTCACCCGCAGCCTGGATGACATCACCGACCGGCTGCCCGAGGTGGCGGCGATCGTGGCCGCGCTGCCCGGTGGGGATCTGGTGCTGGACGGGGAGGTGCTGGCCCACGATGCGGCCGGGAAACCGCGGCCCTTCCAGGACACGGCCGCGCGCAGTGCCACGCTGAGTCCGGCACCGGAGGCTGGCGCCGGGCTGGTACCGGCGTTCTTCGACGTGCTCCACGCCGACGGCGCGTCCCTGCTGGACCGCCCGCTGGTGGACCGGTTGGCGGTGCTGGACCGACTGGTGCCGCGGGAGTACCGGATCCGGCGCGCCGACACCACCGACCCACAGGAGGCGGCCCGGTTCTTCGAGCAGGTGGTCGCCGACGGCCATGAGGGGGTGGTGCTCAAGGATCTGGACGCGCCCTATGCCGCGGGTCGCCGGGGCGCGGCCTGGATCAAGGTGAAACCGCGGCACACCCTCGACCTGGTGGTGCTCGCGGTCGAACGCGGCAGTGGCCGGCGGCGCGGCTGGCTGTCGAACATCCATCTCGGCGCGCGCGATCCCGAGGGCCGCTTCGGCCCGCCGGGTGGGTTCGTGATGGTCGGCAAGACCTTCAAGGGGATGACCGATGAGATGCTGCGCTGGCAGACCGAACGGTTCACCGACCTGGCGGTCGACGAGGGTGACTGGGTGGTGACGGTGCGGCCCGAGCAGGTCGTTGAGATCGCCCTGGACGGGGTGCAGCGATCGCGTCGTTATCCGGGCGGGGTGGCGCTGCGGTTCGCCCGGGTGGTGCGTTATCGCGACGACAAGCCGGCCGGTGAGGCCGACACGATCTCCGACGTCCGCGCTCTCGGCGAGGGCTGACCGGGCTCGCGCGCCGTCCGCAAAGAATGATCATGGAATATTCGTACTTGCATACGTATGTTTGCGGCTGAAGGGCCGGATATTCCATGATCGTTTCTGGATGGACAGCTGCCGAGGAGCTCGATTGGGGTGGGGCTGTGCGGGAGCGCTAGGCTGAGACGGCCGCGCGAGCGGCGAGGCCCCATAGCTCAGGGGATAGAGCACCGCTCTCCTAAAGCGGGTGTCGTTGGTTCGAATCCAACTGGGGCCGCCCGACGTTCACCCGTTGTTTGATGAGATTCCGCTCAGTCCGAGTTGCTTTTGGGCCGATTTTGGGATGTGCCCTTGGTTGGGACCCCGTGGGTGGGTATCTTTTTTATTGAGAGCGCCGATGGATGTCTCCTGGGGGTGGGTAGACAAGGTGCGTGAGCCCGTTCGTCGGCGCTCTCCTCAATCATGACGAAGGGCCCCGGAACCAGATCGGTTCCGGGCCCTTCGCTCTGCGTCGGCTCGCGCGCGGCGCCATGACCCCGCTCTTCGGCCCAGTCGTCGAAATCCTCGCGGCCTTTCCGCGCCGGTCACCTCAGTGACGCGGGATTTCTCCTTGGTGGGCCTGCATCGCGGGGACGCGCCGCCAGACGCTCGCCTCCTGGAGGTCAGCTGGCGGGGGTCTCCTCCGGGAGGCCCTTGAGCTGCTCGATCAGGTTCTCCAGCTGGGAGGCGTTCAGCAGGCCGGCCTGGTTGAAGACCATGTTGCCCTTGTGGAACGCCATCACCGTGGGGATGCTCATGATGCCCAGCGAACCGGACAGCTCCTGGTTGGCCTCGGTGTCGACCTTGCCGAAGACGACATCGTCGTGGGACTCCGACACCTTCGAGTAGATCGGCGAGAAGCGCTTGCACGGGCCACACCAGTCGGCCCAGAAGTCGACCAGGACCAGGTCGTTCTCCTTGATCGTGGACACGAAGTCCTCGGAGTTCAGGTCAACGGTTGCCATATCGGGCGTACCTCTCTCTAGTTCGGTCGTGCCCATTCGCACAGGGCCACGCTCACCTGCACAACACCGGTGCCGGGAACGCTATTCCCCCTCAAGGGTAAGCATGATGTCGTCACCGATGGAACGGATCACCCGGCCGGCGCCGATGGTCCGCCCAGCCACGGTGGACACCAGCGCCGACATCCCGGGCAGCGCCTCATCCGGCGTACCGGCCCCCGGCACCGTCCGCAGCAGCAGCGGATTGCTGCCGTCGGGCCACGGCTGGCTGAGCCGCTCCCAGGTCCGCAGCCAGGCCTCGGAGATCTCCTGCACCGACGGTACGCCGAAGAAGTGCCCGACCGGTGCGTGGTGCCGCAGCGCCACGATCGGCGAATCCACGTAGAGCAGCGCCAACCGGACCCGGGCATCCAGATCGCGGCGTTGCTCCAGCGACCCCTGGACCGCCCAGGAGCACGGGTTCGGACAGGTCTCGCCGACATCGGGCCGCTCCCCCGCGCCGATGGTCTCGTGGTTCATCGCGCAGACCGCGAGTGCATCCCCGAGCCGGGAGTGGAACTTGTCCAGATAGGCGGTGTAGCCGATCACGTCACCGTTGCAGGCGTTCAGCGACCGCTTGGCGGTGGCCCGCAGCGCCGAGTTATGCGGGCAGCTGCGGTCGTCGGTGCCCCAGCGCTCCCCCACACTGTCGCGCATCCGCAGCGGATCCCCGCCGTGCCCCAGGGTCGATTCCCAGGCGAGCTGGCAGAGGTATTCCCCGATCAGGTGCGCGGTCACCACCACCTGCAGCGGTTCGTGGCGCAGCGCGCGCAGCTGCATCACCTCGAGCATCAACTCGTACAGCGGTACCAGCGAGGCCAGCGCCCCGCGCTGCGGATCGCGCGGCAGCAGCGGGAAGGAGGACTCCGCCAGCCGCAGGGCCCACGGCCGGTCGAAACCCTCGGCGATGGTGCCGAAGTCCTCGGCGTCCAGGTCCAGCACCCGTTTCGCCGCGGTCGCCAGGTCGCGGACCTTCGCCAGCCGCTGCGGCGACCCGGTCTGCGGCAGCTTGTCCTGGGCCAGGGCCGCCACCGCGTCGTACCAGTGTCCCTCCAGCAGTGCGCGGACCGGCCCGTCAGGCACGGACGACCACCACGGCGAACAGCTGCTCGGCCGCGTCGGCGTCCACCTCGTAGCTCTCCCCCGAATCGGTCGTCAGGCGTACGCCCCCGGCACCCGGTTCGGCGTCCACCTCCACGCCCGGCACGATCCCGGCACGGAACAAGGCCGCCATCGTCTCGTGCCCGGTCTGCAGGTTCTCCCCGATCCGGCGCAGCTGCACCCGCGTGGACCCGCCGCCGGAGACCAGTCGCGCCAGCGCCTGGCTCGACTCGCCGGCATCGGCGGCCGCGGTGGACCCGAGATCGGCCAGCCCCGGGATCGGGTTCCCGTAGGGCGAGGTGATCGGGTCACCGAGGATGGAGACCAGCCGCCGCTCCACATCATCGGAGATGACGTGCTCCCACCGGCAGGCCTCGTCGTGCACGTTCTCCCACTCCAGGCCGATCACATCGACCAGCAGCCGCTCGGCGAGCCGGTGCTTGCGCATCACCCGGATGGCACGATCGCGGCCCACCTCGCTGAGCTCCAGATGCCGGTCGCCCTGCACCGAGAGCAACCCGTCGCGTTCCATCCGGGCCACGGTCTGGGACACCGTCGGGCCGCTCTGGTGCAGCCGCTCGGCGATCCGGGCACGCAGCGGAACCACACCCTCTTCCTCGAGCTCGTAGATGGTGCGCAGATACATCTCGGTGGTGTCGATCAGGTCGCTCACGCGGCTGCTCCTGTCCTGCCTGTCTGCGGGTGGCCTAACCCCAGCAGGTCGAGCCGGCGGGGTCACCCCAGCTTACTGGGCGGTCGTACGCCCGGGAACTGTTCGACCGGCCTGCTCGTTCAGTCGACCCAGCGACCGCCGCGCAGCACCCGGCGTACCCCGCCGCCGGGGTCGGTGAGCACCAGATCCGCCCGGTACCCCGGCGCCAGTGCACCGACCTCGGTCAGCCCGTGCCAACGGGCCGGATTGCCGGCCGCGGCGGCGGCCACCGCCGTCAGATCGGCACCCAGCCCGAGCACATACCGCACCGCGGCCGCCATGGTCAGCGTGGAGCCGGCGATGCTGCCCAGGGTCGGCGCCCCGGACCCGTCGGCGACCAGCAACCGGGCCACCCCGCCGCTGACCCGGGCCTGCACCGCACCGAGCGCGTAATCACCGTCGCCGAGCCCGGCGGCGGCCATCGCGTCGGTGACCAGCAACACCCGGTCCCAACCGGCCGCGTCGGCGGACATCCGGATCACCTCGGGTGAGAGATGGATGCCGTCGCAGATCAGCTCGACCCCGACCCGCGGATCGTCCAAGAGCACCGGGACCGGGCCCGGGTCGCGGTGATGGATCGGCTGCATCGCGTTGAACAGATGGGTCGCCACCCGCGCACCGGCATCGATGGTCCGCCGGGTCAGCTCGGCCCCGGTATCGGAATGCCCGAACGCGACACACACCCCGGCGGCCCGGAACCGCTCGATCGCCTCGACCGCGCCATCGAGCTCGGGGGCCAGGGTGACCATCGCCAGCTGCCCGTCGGCGGCGGTGAGCAGGGCATCCACCAGCTCGGGAGTGGGATCGCGGAGCAGCAGCGGATCGTGCGCGCCGCGGCGGGCCTCGGCCAGGAAGGGCCCCTCCAGGTGCAACCCGGCCAGCTCACCGGCGGCGGCGAGACCGGACAGCATCTCCAGCTGGCGGCACAGGTTGTCCACGGTGTCGGTGGCCAGGCTGGCGAACTGGGTGGTGGTGCCGCGGGAACGGGCGAAGTCGAGCACCCGGCGTACCCCGGCGGCATCGGTGGAGCCGAAGTCCACCCCGACGCCACCATGGGTGTGGGTGTCGATGTAACCGGGCAGGGCCCAGGTGTCGTCGGTGGCGGCACCCGGTGCGGGTTCGACGGCGGCGATCCGGTCGTCGGCGATCTCGATCCGGGCGGGGGCGACCATGCCCGACGGGGTGACGGCCCCCGCGACCAGCAGCGGTTCCACCTCAGTCCGCCAGCACCACCGCGCGGGTCAGATTGCGCGGTGCGTCGGGATTCAGACCGAGCTTCATCGCCCGGGCCACGGCGAGCCGCTGGGCGATGATCAGATCGGCCATCGGGTCGATGTCGTGGTCGACGAAGGTGGCGCCGGTGTCGCGGACCTGGGCGGCCAGACCATAGGGCGGGCGGCCGAAGCTCCACACCACCCGGCCGGGTTCGGCGACCGCGATCGGGCCGTGCCGATATTCCATCGCCGGGTACGCCTCGGCCCAGCTCTGCGTGCACTGGCGGAACTTCAGCGCCGCCTCCTGGGCCAGCCCGATCGTCCAGCCATGACCCAGATAGGTGATCTGCTCGACATCGGCCATCTCCTCGGTGAGCCGGTACTGCAGCGCCTCGGTGGCCTGGCGGACCATCTCGGCGAGCGGGTCGCCGACCCAGGCCCGGACCAGGGCGAGCGCGGTGGTGGCGAAGCGGGTCTGCACCACCGAGGCCTCGTCGGCGAAGGACAGGTCGATGCTGGCCTCGGCCAACCGGGCGGTCGGTGAGGTCTCGGGGACCACGTCGCCGACGACGGCCAGGGTCGGGATCCGGCCGCCGACATCGCTGAGCAGGCGGTTGATGTCGGTGGTTCGCCCGGAGCGGCTCAGCACCACCAGCCGCTGGTAGCCGCGGTCCCGCGGGCACTCCGAGGCGGTGAAGGCGTCCGACTGCCCCATCCCGGCGGCCTCCCGGAGGGCGGCCATCGACTGCGCGATGTACCAGGCCGTGCCGGTCCCGACGAAGGCGACCCGCTCACCGTCGGCGGGCAGCAGGTGCGCCACCTCCGGCAGCAGTTCCCCGGCCCGCTGCCAGCACTCCGGCTGGGAGCCGATCTCGTCATCGGTCAGGAAGGGCATCTACGCTCCTCGGCTCGGCTGCGGTGGACCATCGGCTCCAACCTAGCGTGCGGCCTCAGGGCTGCAGTCGGGTACGCCGCCAGCGGTAGTCGTAGCGGTCGAACAGCAACCGATCGTGCAACCGGCTCGGCCGGCCCTGCCAGAACTCGATCCGGTCCGGCACGATCCGGAAGCCACCCCAGTGCTGCGGCCGGGGCACCTCGCCCTCGGCGTACTCGGTCTCCGCTCCGGCGTACGCCTCGGCGAGTGCGGCCGCGTCGGCGATCGGGTGGGACTGCCGCGACATCGCGGCGGCGATCTGGGAGCCGCGCGGTCGGACCGCGAAGTAGGCGTCCGACTCGGCCGCGCCGACCCGCTCGACGATGCCCTCGATGCGGACCGAGCGATAGAGCGCCGGCCACCAGAAGGTGGCCGCCACCCCCGGGTTCTCGGCGAGCTGGTTGCCCTTGTTCGAGTCGTAGTTGGTGTAGAAGGTGAACGACCCCTCGCCGAAATCCTTGAGCAGCACCACCCGCGCGCTGGGTCGCGGCCGGCCGTCGGTCATCCGCACGGTGGCCACCGTCATCGCCGTCGGTTCCTTCACCTCGCCGCGCTCGGCCGCGGCGAGCGCGTCGCCCAGCCAGCGTTCGAACAACCGGGTCGGGTCCATCCCCGCCTCGTCCTCCAGCAGGCGTACCGAGTCGTAGTCGGTGCGCAGTCCCTTCAGGTCGGCAGGCTCGTCTCGGCTCATGGCCCCCCACTGTGCCGCGCGTGAAAGGATTGCGCCATGCCGATCGAGATCCCCCCGTTGCTGCTGCCCCGCGACGGACGGTTCGGGTGTGGTCCGGCGAAGGTCCGCCCGGCCGCCGTGGAAGCCCTGGTCGATTCCGCCGCGACCCTGCTCGGCACCTCCCATCGGCAGGAACCGGTGCGGGAACTGGTGCATCGGGTACGCGCCGGGCTGGGCACCCTCTACGGGTTGCCGGACGGTTACCAGGTCGTGCTCGGCAACGGTGGCGCCAGCACCTTCTGGGATCTCGCGGTCTGTTCGCTGATCGAGCAGCGGTCGGCGCACGGTGTCTTCGGCGAGTTCTCGTCCAAGTTCGCCAAGGCGGCCGCGGCCGCACCGCATCTTGCGGACCCGTCGGTCTTCGAATCCCCCGCCGGCACGGTCCGGTTGCCGGAGCCGACCGAGGGTGTCGACGTCTATGCCTGGGCGCACAACGAGACCTCCACCGGTGCGCTCGCCCCGGTCCACCGGATCGGTGGCGAGGAGGCGCTGGTGCTGATCGACGGCACCTCGGCCGCCGGTGGTGTCGGGGTCGATCTCACCGCAGTCGATGTCTACTATTTCGCACCACAGAAGGGATTTGCCTCCGACGGTGGACTGTGGCTGGCGTTCCTGTCGCCGCGCGCGATCGAGCGGATGGAGCGGATCGCGGCCAGTGATCGGTGGATCCCGGAGATGTTGTCGCTGAAGGCGGCGTACGACAATTCGCTGAAGGACCAGACGCTGAACACCCCGGCGATCGCGACCCTCTTCCTGATGGCCGAGCAGCTCAGCTGGTTGCTGGAGAACGGCGGGATGGCGTACGCCGAGCAGCGCACCCGGGCGTCGTCGATGCGGCTCTATCGCTGGGCGCTGGAGAATCCGCTGACCACCCCGTTCGTCGCCGAACCGGAGCACCGCTCCCCGGTCGTCGGCACCATCGACTTCGACGAGTCGGTCGATGCCGCCGAACTGGCGACGGTGCTGCGTGCCAACGGTGTGGTGGACACCGAGCCCTATCGCAAGCTGGGCCGCAACCAGCTGCGGATCGGGCTGTTCCCGGCGATCGACCCGGAGGATGTCACCGCGCTCACCCATTGCATCGACTGGGTGCTGCCGCGGGTACGCCGCTGACCCCCACGAACCGCTGCGGATCTGCCGCCGGTCGGCCATGATGGGCGCATGGACAGCAGGTTGCCGGAGTTCCCCGCCGATTGGCAGCGGGCGTTGGTGCTGGTCGCCCACCCCGATGATCCCGAATACGGCATGGCCACCGCGATCTCGCGGTGGACGCGGGAGGGCAAGCGCGTGGACTACGTGCTGGCCACCAGTGGCGAGGCCGGTATCGACGGCATGGAACCGGCCGTCTGCGGCCCGCTGCGGGAGGAGGAGCAGCGCCGCGCGGGCGCGGTCGTCGGGGTCACCGACATCACCTTCCTCGGCTTCCCCGACAGCGAGCTGCGCAACGACGAATCGCTGCGATCCGCACTGGGCAAGGAGATCCGGGACCGCCGCCCGGACGTGGTGCTCTCCCTCTACCGCGGGCCGGCCTGGGGTCCGGAGGCACCCAACCAGCGTGACCACATCGAGTTCGGCAATGCGGCGGTGGCCGCGACCGCCGACCTGCCCGCCGAGGAGCGGCCGCGCTGGCTGTTCGAGAACGGGCCCGGGTCGACGCACCGGGTGGCCGTCACCGAGGAGGACGTGCAGCGGGCGATCGGGTCGCTGGCCGAGCACGATGTCTATCTGCAGGTGCTCGACCCGGACACCCCGGTGGCGGAGCAGGCCCGCAAGCAGGTGGAGATGACCTGCCAGCGCGATGAGGACGGCGGGATCTGGGTCGGTTTCACCCGGGTCGACCTGTAGCCCTGTCGATCTGGGCCGGGTCTGGTTAGGGTGGGTCAATGACGGACCCCACCCAGCCGGAACCCCAGGCCATCGACGCCCCCATGACCACGGCGGCCGCCTTCCTGGTGCTGACCGTCGGCGACGGTGACGACGCCACGACCACCGCACGCGGGGTCGTGGCCGGCATCGACGACCTGATCAAGGACGTCCGGATCCGCGCCAACGGCCGGCCCTTCACCTGCAACGTCGGGATCTCCGACCACGTCTGGGACCGGCTCACCGGCAACCGGCCGAAGCCGAAGGAGCTCAAGCCGTTCACCGAGATCAAGGGGGCGAAACACACCGCGGTCGCCACCCCGGGTGACCTGCTGTTCCACATCCGCGCCGACTCGACCGATCTGGTCATCGAGTTCGAGAAGCTGCTGCTGGAGGCGCTCGGCGATTCGGTCAGCACCGTCGACGATGTCGCCGGTTTCCGCTACTTCGACGGCCGCGAC
Organism: Enemella evansiae; assembly: GCF_004362375.1. Classification (NCBI taxonomy): domain Bacteria; kingdom Bacillati; phylum Actinomycetota; class Actinomycetes; order Propionibacteriales; family Propionibacteriaceae; genus Enemella; species Enemella evansiae. The sequence goes on along the minus strand of NZ_SNXA01000014.1, from coordinate 101,585 downwards.
CTGCTCGAGTTCATCGACGGCACCGCGAACCCCGACGGCCTCGCGCTGCCGGCCGCGACCCTGGTCGGCGAGGAGGACGAGCAGTACGCCGGCGGCAGCTATGTCGTCATCCAGAAGTACCTGCACGACCTGGGCGCCTGGCGCAAGCAGTCGACCGAGACCCAGGAGCAGATCATCGGGCGTACCAAACCCGACAACGTCGAACTGCCCGATGCCGGCGCCGATCAGCAGAAGTCGCACAAGACGCTGTGCACGATCACCGACGAGCAGGGCGAGCACGACATCCTGCGCGACAACATGCCGTTCGCGACCCCCGGTGAGGGCGTCTACGGCACCTTCTTCATCGGCTACTCCCGCCACCTGTGGGTCACCGAGAAGATGCTGGAGCGGATGTTCGTCGGCGATCCGCCGCCGCTGTACGACAAGATCCTCGATTTCTCGAAGGCGGTCACCGGGGTGACCCTGTTCGTCCCGCCGCGCGGGTTCCTGAAGTCCCTCTCCGACTGACCAGTACGCCGACCGGCCGGTGACTCGACCGGTACGCCGCCGGTTCAGCGACGAGGCCAGTCGTCCCCGAGCCGGGGCCGGATCACGGTCGGGTCGTCGTCATCGAGCGGCCGGCCGAGATCCGGTGCGTCCCAGGCCCGCCGGGCACTGCTGTCCGCACCCCGATCAGCCGACGGCTCGGCCCGGTCGGGCTGCTCGGCCCGCTCGGCGTCCGGTTCGGCCTCTTCGGCAGACCGCTGCGGGGTGCTCTGGCCGACCGAGGCGCCGCCGCGCCGCGGCGGCATCGGTCCGGCGGCCCGACCGGGCCGGTTGCGGCCCAGCAGCAGCACCACCGCCGCGCCACCGAGGGAGACCAGCAGGGCCAGCAGCAGCGCGACCAGGGTGCCCGTCCGGCTGGCGCGGGCGCTGGGCGGTTCGAGCGGGGCCTCATCGACCGGTGCCTCGCTCGGCGGCGGTGACGGCGGCGGGGTCGCTCCGGGGGTGGGCGCGACCTCCAACTGCTTGGGGATCGGCACCGACATGACCACCGAGTTCTCGCCCTCGGAGCCGACCAGCAGCGACTTGCCGTCCAGGCTCACCGCGACCGATTCGCCCTGCGGCTGGAACGGCAGCGGCGCCCGGGTCACGGTGCTGTAGATCTCGGGGCTGAGCACCTCGACCGCGACGTAGCTGCGCAGCACCAGCCGACCGTCGGGCAGAACCGCACCGTCGGTGACGAAGGACGGGCCCTGGGCGACCCGGGTCAGGGTGTTCGGGGCGTCGGTACGCAGCTGCCGCGGGGCGGCGTACACATCGCCCTCGGCCTCCTTGGTGACGAACAGCAACCGGCCCTGCTTGTCGACCAGCATCGCCTCCGCGTCGTGCGGCCCATCGGGATAGACGAAGTCGTAGGCACGGTAGCTGCCGGAGCGATTGTCGTTGGGCGCGGGGCTGTCGAAGTAGTAGACGGTGATCTTGTCGCGCTTGCGCTGGTTGTCACCGATGTCGCCGACATAGAGCCGGTTGCCGACCATCAGCACCGCTTCCACATCGACCGGTTTGGCGGCGTACTCCAGGGTGCCCTTCGTCTTCCCGTCCGGGCCGATCGCATAGATGACCCCGGTGTCACCGGAGTCGTTGACCGTCCAGTAGAGGTTGTTGCCGACATCGCGGGTCAGCCCGGAGGACTCCTTGATCCGCGGGTCGGTGATGGTGAACGCGGGCTTCGGGGTGGGCGCGGGGGCCGCCGGTTCGGGTGAGGGATCGGCGTACGCCGCGGGTGCCAGGGAGAGGGAAAGGCTCGCCACCGAAGCGGCGATGGCGGTACACCACCGCATCCGTGTGCTCGTCATCTCCCGCTCTCTCTCGGCGACACCAACAGCGAAGACTACGCGACCCGGGCCATCGGCTGGCGAATCGTCGCGCGCATGAGGGGCGGCAATACTATGAGCCGCGTCACAATCCCCGGGCCCCGGTCCGCGGTCAGCGCTGCCACCACTGCAGCACCGCGCCGACCACGACCAGCAGCACCAGCACGACCAGCACACCGGTCACGATGAGCCTTCGGACACGCGGATTCACCCCGACAGCGTAGTGGCCGCCGTCGAGGTGCCGGGTCCACTACCCTGTCCGGGTGACCCCTGCCGAGCCGATCCCGGAGCCCGCCGGCGGTGCCCCGGTGCCCGCGACGGGCCTGCCCGGTACGCCGGAGACGATCCAGGTCGGCGGTTTCTCGCGGCTGCGCTATCTGCTCGTGCTGCTGGCGGTCGCGTCGCTCGCGGCGCTGTGGGTGCTGCTCACCCAGGGCAAGTGGAACGGGGTCGGCGCCTTCATCGTGCTGCCGCTGTTCGCGCTCGCGGTCTGGTGGCTCGCCGGGCCGCCGCATCGGCTGCGTCAGGTGATGCTGGGCCCCGACGGCATCGAGCTGACCCGGCACACCCGGGTACGCACCCGGATCGCCGCCGACGAGCTGGCCGGCATCCGCCGCGAGGCCGATGCGCTGATCCTCACCCCGGCCGATCCGGCCGCCTTCCTCACCCGGCATCGGGAGCTGCGTCCGCTGCGCGCCGGCGACCAGGTACGCCTCCCGCTCAGCTAGGACGCACGGCCCTCGAGTAGCGAGCCATGCGCAGCGGAGCGGAGCGATGGATCGCGTGCCGAGAGGACCCGACCGCTTCATCTCGACAAGCGATGAGCGTCACTCGGGTTTGACGACCACGACCAGGTCACCGCCCTCGACCTGGTGCACACCGGAGAGCGCGACCCGCTCGACGACGCCGGCCACCGGGGTGGTGATGCTGGCCTCCATCTTCATCGCCTCGATGGTGGCCACCGTCTCACCGGCGGCGACCTGCTGGCCCTCCTCGACGACCGCGTGCACGGTCCCGGCGAAGGGGGCGGCGACCTGGCCCGGTTTGTTCGGGTCGGCCCGCTCGGTCTGCACCGCATCGACGCTGATCGAACGGTCTCGTACCCGGACCGGGCGGAGCTGGCCGTTCAGCGTGGTCATCACCGTGCGGATGCCCTTGCTGTCGGCCTCGCCGATCGACTGCAGCGAGACGATCAGGGTGACACCCTTGTCCAGCCGGACGTGGTGCTCGGTGTCCGGGGTGAGGCCATAGAGGAACTCCAGCGTCGGCATCGCGGACAGGTCGCCGTAGGTCTCCCGGTTCGCGGTGAAGTCCTTGGTGGGCGCGGGGAACAGCAACCGATTCAGGGTTTCCTGCCGGATCCGGCCGGGCTGCTCCAGCTTCGGCAGGTCGTCGGCCGGCACGTCCTCCTCGCGGGCCGGCACCTTGCGACCACCGAGCGCCTTGCTGCGGAAGGGCTCCGGCCAGCCGCCCTCGGGCGTACCCAGCTCGCCACCCAGGAAGCCGATCACCGAGTCCGGGATGTCGTACTTGTCGGGGTTCTGCTCGAAATCGGCAGGGTCGGCGTCCACCGCGACCAGATGCAGTGCCAGGTCGCCGACCACCTTCGAGGACGGGGTGACCTTCGTGGGCCGGCCGAGGATCTTGTCCGCGGCGGCGTACATCTGCTCGATCTGCTCGAACTTCTCCCCCAGCCCGAGCGCGATCGCCTGCTGGCGCAGGTTGGACAGCTGGCCGCCGGGGATCTCGGTGTCGTAGACCCGGCCGGTCGGGCTCGGCAACCCGGATTCGAAGGGGGCGTACGCCTTGCGCACGGCCTCGAAGTAGGGCTCCAGATCCATCACCGCGCGCAGATCGTCCTGACCCGTCGCGGTCAGCCGGGTGGCCCGCTCGGTGTGTTCGAGGGCCGCGACCAGCGCGGAGGCGGGCACCTGGGAGGTGGTACCGCCCATCGAGGCGGAGGCCACGTCGACCGCATCCACCCCGGCGTCGATGGCCGCCATCAAGGTGGCCAGCTGACCACCGGCGGTGTCGTGGGTGTGCAGGTGCACCGGCAGGTCGAAACGCTCGCGCAGCGCGGTGACCAGCGTCCGCGCGGCCGGCGGGCGGAGCAGGCCGGCCATGTCCTTGATCGCGAAGACGTGCGCGCCGGCCTCGGCGATCTGCTCGGCGAGCCGCAGGTAGTAGTCGAGGGTGTAGATCGTCTCGCCCGGGTTGGTCAGGTCGGAGGTGTAGCAGAGCGCCACCTCGGCCACCGACCGGTTGGTCTCGCGGACCGCCTCGATCGCCGGGCGCATCTGCTCGACATCGTTGAGGGCGTCGAAGATCCGGAAGATGTCGATGCCGACCCCGTCGGCCTCGGCGACGAAGGCCTGGGTGACCTTGGTCGGATAGGGCGTGTAACCGACGGTGTTGCGGCCGCGGAGCAGCATCTGCAGACACTGACCGGGCATCGCCTCGCGCAGCTTCGCCAACCGCTCCCACGGGTCCTCGCCGAGGAAGCGCAGCGCGACATCGTAGGTGGCACCGCCCCAGCACTCCATCGAGAAGGTGCCGGGCAGCATCCGGGCCAGCACCGGCGCGGCCTCGAGGAGGTCCTTGGTGCGCATCCGGGTGGCCAGCAGCGACTGGTGGGCGTCGCGGAAGGTGGTGTCGGTGACCTCGGTGTGGGTGGCCCCGCGCAGGTCGGCGGCGAAGCCCTCGGGGCCGAGCCGATCGAGCCGCTGCCGCGATCCCTCGGGGGCCGGCTGGTCGAGCTCGACCGCCGGCAGTTTGCTGGCCGGGTCGATCTCGATCGGCCGGGCGCCGTTGGGCTGGTTGACGGTGACGTCGGCGAGCCAGTTCAGCACCCGGGTGCCGCGGTCGGCGGGGGTACGCATGGTGAGCAGTTGGGGTCGTTCGTCGATGAAGCCGGTGGACAGGTTGCCGGCGACGAAATCCGGGTCGGCGAGCACGGCCTGCAGGAACGGCACATTGGTGGTCACCCCGCGTACCCGGAACTCGGCCAGGGCGCGGCGGGCCCGGGCGGTCGCCAGCTCGAAGGTGCGGCCGCGGGCGGTCAGCTTCACCAGCAGCGAGTCGAAATAGGGGCTGATCTCCACCCCGGTACCGACCGTGCCGCCGTCGAGGCGGATGCCGGCGCCGGAGGCGGAGCGGTAGGTGGTGATCATGCCGACATCGGGACGGAAGCCGTTGGTCGGGTCCTCGGTGGTGATCCGGCACTGCAGCGCGGCGCCGCGGATCTTCAGGTCGGCCTGGTCGAGGCCGAGGTCGGCGAGCGATTCACCGGCGGCGATCCGCATCTGGGACTGCACCAGGTCGACGTCGGTGATCTCCTCGGTGACGGTGTGCTCGACCTGGATCCGCGGGTTCATCTCGATGAAGACGTGCTCCCCGGCCCGCTCCCCCTCGGTCTCCAGCAGGAACTCGACGGTGCCGGCGCAGGAGTAGTCGATCGACTCGGCGAACTTGACCGCGTCGCTGCACAGCTTCTCCCGCAGTTCGTCGGAGATGTGCGGGGCGGGTGCGATCTCGACCACCTTCTGGTGCCGGCGCTGGATCGAACAGTCCCGCTCGAACAGGTGCATCACGTGGCCCTGGGTGTCGGCCAGGATCTGCACCTCGATGTGGCGGGGGCGCTGCACGGCCTGCTCGATGAACACCGTCGGGTCGCCGAAGGCACCCTCGGCCTCCCGCATCGCCGCACCGAGCGCCTCGCGGAGCTCCTCGGGGCGGTCCACCCGGCGCATCCCGCGGCCGCCGCCACCGGCGACGGCCTTCACGAAGACCGGGAAGCCGATCTCCTCGGCCCCGGCGACGAGCTCGTCGAGATCCTTGCCGGGCGGGGTCGACTTCAGGGTCGGTACGCCGGCGGCGCGGGCCGCGGCGACCGCGGACACCTTGTTGCCGGCCATCCGGAGCACCTCGGCGGGCGGGCCGATGAAGGTCAGCCCGTTACGGGCGCAGGCGTCGGCGAGCTCCGGGTTCTCCGACAGGAAGCCGTAGCCGGGGTAGACCGCGTCCGCGCCGGATTCCTTGGCGGCCCGGATGATCTCGTCGATGTCCAGGTAGGCGCGGACCGGGTGCCCCTCCTCCCCGATCTGGTACGCCTCATCGGCCTTGATCCGATGCTCGGCGTTGCGGTCCTCGTAGGGGAAGACCGCAACGGTCCGGGCACCGAGCTCGACGGCGGCGCGGAAGGCACGGACGGCGATCTCGCCGCGGTTGGCGACCAGTACTTTGGCGAACATGGGTCAGAGGTTATCGATCCGCAGTGATCCACGTCGCACGTCTCGCGGCGGCAGTGGCATCAGGAGGTCAGCACCTCCAGGACGCGCGGGGCATAGAAGCGGCGACCGGACCCGCGTGCCGGCAACTCGCGCAGCAACCCCAGACCGACCAGTTGGTCCACCAGCCCGTTCGCGCGCCCGTAAGACAATCCGAGGTTGCGCTGGACCTGCCGCACAGTGAACGAAGGATGGGCCACCGCATACTCGACGAGTTCGAATGCGGTACCGGCCCGGAGCTTCGAATCCCGGACCGCATCAGTCATCTCTGCGCGCACCTCGAGCAGGGCGAGCATCTGCGTTCTTGTCGCTTCCGCCGAGGCGGCCAACCCTTCGGCGTAGAACGCCAACCAGCCATCCCAGTCCGAGTCCGTACTGACCGCGAGCAGGCGATCGTAATACTCGGTCCTTCTCGCTTCGAACCAGGGTGAGACCGTCAAGGTCGGTTCGCTCAGGACACCTGTCGTCAGCAGATCGACCGTCATCAGAAATCGGCCCAGGCGACCATTCCCGTCGTGGAACGGGTGCAGGGTCTCGAACTGGTAGTGGGCCATCCCCGACTTCGCAACCGGGTCGATATGGCGCGAGTGATCTGCCGCCTTCCACTCCATCAAGGAAGCGAGCTGGAACCGGAGATCGTTCCCGGGCGGGGGTGGCACGAAACGTGAGCGAAAGATCGGGGCCAGATCACGGTCGACGTCCTGGCGTTGCCCCACCACCACCTGCACCGACCTGATCTGCCCGCTCTGGGAGTCCTCGTGCCTGGTGCCTCCGACGAGCACTTTCTGCAGTTCACACAACCGGGTGACCGACAGCGGCCGTTCCTCGGAGAGCCCCGCGTACGCGGCATCCGCCATTCGCACGTAGTTCAGGACCTCACGCAGATTCAGATCCTGCACATCGTGTTCGTCTGCGGTGAGCACGTCTCCCAGAGGCGCATAGGTGCCCTCCAGAGCCGAGGTGCTCTGCGCCTCGCGTCGCAGGGTCGGCTGCCGAAGCAGTTGCGGGTTGTCCAGCTGGCGAGCCGTGCCGTCCAGGGCCGCCAGGGCCGCGCGCGCGTCGGCGATTCGCATGAACGCCGCCACCCCGAGGTTCGGCGTGGTGTCGGGCAGCGGGTCAGGAACGAATGCCCGATGTGTCCATTCGCCATAGGACTGATCCGTGCCGCTGATGGGCACCAGCACACCACTCGTTCGCAGCCCGAACCGCTGGAGTTCCACGATGTCAGCTTAGGGGAACTTGTCTGACATCGGGCACTTCCATGACATCGGTCCGCCGGAGATTTCACTAAACTGCAATGCCACCCGCAGCCATGTCACACAACAGCGGGTTGTGTGACATGCACCGCGATCCGGTCACGCTGCGGCGGCGGTGGCGCGGCGGGTGCGGGCGTACGCCATCAGCGCGATCGCCGGTACCAGGCCGAGCAGCAGCGCCACGATGCTGTTGCCGGCCGGGCCGAGGTAGCCCCAGCCGAGTGCCGCGTCGGCGGACCAGGCCCCCGGTCCGGTGAAGGCCAGCACCACGCCGAGCACTCCGTAGGCGATCGCCAGTTCAGCGCCGCCGGTGACCGCCCAGAATCCCTTGGCGCTGGTGACGAAGGCCGCCACCGCCATCGTGCCGATCGCCATCGCTGCGGCCAGCGGGCTGAACAGTCCGAGGATCAGCAGGACCCCGCCGACCAGTTCGCTGACCGCGGCCAGCCGCACCATCAGCGGACCGGGCTTGAGGCCCCAGGCCTCGAAGATCGGCGCGGTCCCGGCGACCCCGTGGCCGGAGAGCACGCCGAAGAGTTTCTGGCTGCCATGGCCGATCAGCAGGAGGCCCAGGAAGCAGCGCAGCAGCAACAGTCCGATCTCCATCTCAGACCCCTTCCAGTGCCTGGTCGCGATCACTCACGCCGAGGACCGCCGTGAGTGCGGTGCGCAGCTCACGCACCGGATCCTGGGGCCGGGTGGCCGCCCGCCAGGCGATGTGCCGGTCCGGGCGGACCAGCAGGGCACCGGAGTCGTCGATCTCGCGGATCCGCTGCCAATCACCGAGCACGTCCTGGTATTCCTGCCCGATCCCGATCCGGCGTACCCGCAACGGAATCCCCACCTCGGCGGCGACCGCTTCGGCCGCGGCGACCCATTCGTCGGCGTCGATGCCGGCGACCAGGGTGAACTCACCGCGCCCGACCAGGTCGAGCGTGGAGACCTGCTCGCCCTCGTGGTCCAGCCAGGCGTGCGGCAGCACCGCCCCGGGCAGGGTGGTCGGCTGGTAGTGCATCTCCGCGTCCCGGGTGAAGCCCTGCCGGGCCCCGTCGGGGATCACCGCGCTGGAGGTGTAGCGCTGGTTCATCTCCACCCCGTGGGCGTTGAACTGGATGTCGGCCTCGTCGAGGACCTCGTTGACCAGCCGCCGCTTCTCCGCACCTGTCGGGGTGGGGGCGAAATAGTCATCCAGGGCGGCCTGGCCGGTGGCATCGTCCTGGCCGGCCACGATGCCGAAGGCGCTGGGCAGCTGACCGAGCTGGCCGACACTGTCCATGGCCCGGTCGATGACCTGCCGTCCGACCGGTCGGCGTTCGTCGGCATAGCTGTCCAGCAAGGAATCCCCGGCCTTGTCCTGCAGCACCAGCGCGAGTTTCCAGACCAGGTTGAACGGGTCCTGGACCGAGGTGTTCGAGCCGAGCCCGTTGGCCGGTGGGTGCCGGTGCGCGGCGTCGCCGACCAGGAACACCCGACCGGCCCGGTACTTGGATGCGAGCACGTGGTTGATCTGCCACTGGCTGATGTCCTTGATCCGCACGTCGATCTGGTCGTCGCCGATCGCCGCGTGCACCCGGGTCAGCATCGCCTCGGGGCTGAGGTCGATCTGCTCGGTCTTCGGGTCGTACATCACGATCAGCACCCACTCGTTCCACGGCGCGACGGTGATGAAGGTGCCGGAGCCGAGCCAGAAGTCGCGGCCCGGCTGCAGGGTGAAGAACAAGGTGCCCGGCCGGTGCGCGCGGTATTTCTCGAGGTCGGCCTCGAACCAGACGTTCACCGCGTGCCCGAGCCCGGTCTCCCCCTCCATCTCGATCCCGGCCTCGCTGGCGACCAGGCTGCGCCCGCCGTCGGCGCCGATCACGTACTTCGCCCGGATCGTGCTGATGGTGTCGGTGGCGACCTCACGGACCTGGGCGGTCACGCCCTGCTCGTCCTGGTCGAGGGAGACCAGCTCGGTCCCGAAACGCAGGTTGGCACCGTAGCGTTCGGCGCCGGCGCGCAGGATCGGTTCGAGCTTGTGCTGGCCGATGTTGCACATCGGGGTGGGGCTGGCCGCCTGGTACTCGGTGCGCTGGGCGGCCCCGGTCCCCCAGGCCTTGCGGCGGGCCAGTTCCTTGCCGGCGAAGGAGGTGGCCCAGACGTTGTCACCCATCAGCTCGTTGGCGTACCCGCCGGCGAGCACGTCGGCCTCGATGCCCAGGTCCCGGAAGACCTCCATCGCGCGCTGGTTGGTGATGTGTGCCCGCGGGGTGTGCGCGGTCGAGGGGTACTTGGTGATCGCCAGGTGGTCCACACCCGCCCGGGCGAGCAGTGCGGCCGCGGTCAGGCCGGCCGGGCCGGCTCCGACGACCAGCACATCGGTTTCGGTGTAGTCGTTCTCGCTCATCTCGCTTTTCCTTTCCGAGCTGGGTTTCAGGCCAGTCGCATGGCGGAGTCGACAACGAGGTTCGCGGCGTTGATGCCGCGGTTGTCGGTGAGGGCGAAGGTCGCCTGGACGATGTCCTCGGGGGTCGGCAGTCGTTTCCCGGGGGTACGCTGCCGCAGCGCCTCGTAGCGGTCGCTGCGGTCATCGGCGGCGTTGTCGACCGCGTCGGTGCCGACGACGACCCCGGGGGTGATCGCGTTCACCCGCACCGGGGCGATCTGGGTGGCCAGGGTGTTCATCAACCCGATCACCCCCGCGTTCGCCATCGAGATGGTCGTCGAGCCGGGCATCGGCACCCACATCGACAGGCCGGAGAAGAGCACCACCGAGGCGTCGTCGGTGAACTTCGGCTGGGCGGCCTCGACCGCGACGGCGTAACCGAGGTTCTTCATCATCAGGGTGCGGGCCGCATCCTGGCGGCGGAAGTCGGACAACTTGTTGTGGTCGCGGTCCAGGGCGGCCAGGATCAGGTGATCCACCCGGTCGATCTGGGCGAAGAGCCGGTCGAGGCTGCCGAAGTCGTTGAGGTCGCAGTGCAGACCCGAGGCACCCTCCCCCAGCCGCTCGGCGGCGGCCGCGTTCCGTTCCTCATTGCGGCCGGAGACGGTGACCGTGGCGCCGCGCCGGGTGGCCGCCTCGGCGATGGCCAGGCCCAACCCCTGTGTTCCGCCGATCACCACGAAATGCTTGCCCTGATAGGGATTGTCGGCCATCGGAATAGCTCCTTTGCTGATCCTCGCACCGGCCGGAACGGCCCGGTGGGTCAGCGGCACTCCGGTCGCCGACAAGACCATCGTGCGCCCAGATATTTGAAATGTCAACGGATATTCGAATATTTCACTGACGGCGGACAGCGGAGCCGTCGGTCCGGCCGGTCAGCGCAGGTTCGTGGTGGCGACCACGGTGCTCGAGCGGTTGTGCTGCTGTGCAGCGACGGCCGCCCAGACGACACCCGCGGGAATGGAGAGGAACAGCCCGAGCCCGGCGGTCAGGAAGAGCAGGATCAGGTTGATCACGAACATCACGACCGCCCCGAGCACCGTCGGATAGAGCATCCCGATCGGCCCGAAGAAGAACGCCAGCAGGATCGCCACCCCGACCGACTTCGGCGGGGCGCCGTTGTTCTGCACCACCACGGTCGAGGCCATCATCTGCTGGGGCGGTTGCTGGTAGTAGGGCGGCGGTTGCTGCTGGGTGTATCCGGGGTAGGGCTGACCCTGCTGTCCCGGACGACCCTGCGGCTGGCCGGGTCGGCCCTGACCCGGATAGGACTGCCCGCCGGGATAGGACTGCTGGCCCGGATAGGGCTGCTGGCCCGGATATCCCTGCTGGTACGGGCCACCGACGGCGGGCTGGTTTCCCTGTGTGGGAAAGGAATCCGGGACGGCGGGGAGATTGCCACCCGCACCCCGTCCCGAGTCCTGTCGACCGGGGCCCTGCCCGGAGTCGTACGGATTCCACTGCTGCTGTGGCTGCCACTGATCTGACATTGCTTCCCCCAAGAACCGCTCCCGCGGGGTGCCGGAGCGGCTGGTTTCAGCCTAGATCTCCGTGCGGGTCGGCGACAGGCCCCGGAGCCGGAGGCGGCGACTTCCGCCGGGTTCACCAGGAGAGCGGTTCGGCAGCCGCGGCCGGGGTGCCGGGGGTATCGGCGACCTCGGACCAGGCCCGGGCCAGCCGCTCGATCGCGGTGTCCAGGACGTGCGGCTCCGCGGTCCACGGCACCCGCAGCCAGCGCTCCCCCGCTCCGGTGGCATGGAACTGCGGACCGGCCGCCAGCAGCACCCCCTGCCGGCGGGCCGCCGCGACGAGCGCGGTGGATCGTGGCGCCGGCAGTTCCAGCCACAGCGTGTGACCGCCCTCGGGGGCCACCCAGTGCCATTCGGGCAACCGGGCGGCGAGCAGGCCCATCAGGTGCTCGGCTCGGGCCAGATTGCGCGGCCGGTGCTCCGCTGTCACCTCGTCCTCGACGGCGAGCAGTTCCAGCAGGATCAGTTGTTCCAGCGCGGCCGCACCGTGATCGTCGAGGGTCCGCACCCGCAGCAGCGGGTCGATCAGATCGTCGGGGCTGCGGATCCAACCGAGCCGCAGCCCGCCCCAGAAGGACTTGGAGGCGGAACCGACCAGCACCGCGTCCGGGGCGTACGCCGCCAGCGGTCGCTCCGCCTGCCCGGTGAAGCCGAGGTCGACCAGGGTCTCGTCGGCGATCAGGCGTACGCCCGCCTCCGCGGCGACCCGGGCGATCGCCACCCGCGTCTGCTCCGGCATCAGCCGGCCGGTGGGGTTGTGGAACTCCGGTACCAGCGAGATCGCCACCGGGCGCCGGCGGCCCAGCACCTGACGCAGCGATTCGACACCCCACCCCTCGGGGGCCATGTCGAACGGGGCCAGGGAGGCGAGCTGGTCCAGCATCCGCAGGCTCGCGGAGTGGCTGATCGCCTCGACCGCGAACGGCCGGCGGCCCCGGCGCAGCGTGCGGGCGACCACGTGCAGCCCGGCCAGGCTGCCGGGGGTGATCAGGATCTGCTCGGGCCGGGTCGCGAGCCCGCGGGTGGCGTACCGGTCCGCGATCGCCGCCCGCAGTTCCGGCAGCCCGTCGGGGAAGTAGCCGATCCCGGCGGCCAACCGGGGCAGTCGCTCGGCGGCCCGCTGCACCGCCGGACCGAGGGCGGCGGGTGCGGGATTGGCGGCGACCGTGAGCCCGATCCGGCCCTGCTCATCGGGTCCGGCGACCGGCAGCAGGTCGCTGGTGGCCGGCCGCGGGCGCCCGCGCACCCAGTGGCCCGACCCGCGCCGCGGGCGCACCACCCCGGTGCCGACCAGCTTGCGGTAGGCCTCGGTGACGGTGGTCCGGCTGACGCCGAGCTCGCCCGCCAGTTCGCGTTCGCTGGTCAGCCGCGCGCCCGCCGGTACCCGGCCATCGATGATCAACCGGGTGATCCGATCGGCCAGATCGGCGTACCGCGGCGGGCGCAGCGGGGCCTCGCCGAGCAGGGCCGCCAGCTCGGGCCCCGGGAGCCATCGTTCGTCCACCCGTCCACCGTTCCAGAATTGGACCTGTTCGACCAGTCCAATGCCGGAGTAGTTTGCTCTGGTGACCAAGCCCAGCCTGCTGCTGCCCCTGAATCCCGTCGAGCAATTGCGCGCCGGGCGGATGGGCCGCCGGTTGCCGCAGCTGATCGGTGGACTGCTGCTCTATGGCTTCTCGATGGCGATGCAGGTCCGCGGCGCGCTCGGGCTGGCACCGTGGGACGTGCTCACCCAGGGCATCAGCCGGCACCTGCCGCTCAGTTTCGGCATGATCACGATCGCGATCTCCTTCGTGGTGCTGCTGCTGTGGATCCCGTTGCGCCAGGCGCCCGGCCTCGGCACGGTGCTGAACGCGCTGATCGTCGGGGTCGCTGCCGATCTGGGGCTGTGGCTGCTGCCCCAGCCGGACGGGCTGGCCCCCCGGGCCGGCCTACTGGTCGCCGGGGTGGTGCTGAACGGGTTGGCCGGGGCGATCTACGTCGGCGCCCAGCTCGGCCCCGGGCCGCGCGACGGCCTGATGACCGGACTGCATCGGGTGACCGGCCGCAGCCTGCGCCTGGTGCGCACCGGGATCGAGGTCGTGGTGCTCGCCCTCGGCTGGCTCCTCGGTGGCCAGGTCGGCATCGGGACGGTGCTGTACGCCCTGGCGATCGGCCCGCTGATCCAGCTCTTCCTGCCGCTGACGGTCGTCCGGCTGCGCGACCCGCGTTCCTGAAAACCCATCGGGCCTCTTGCGCTCCCCTCCTCGAGGTATTTAAATGAAGCTCTCAAGTATTTGAGCGGAACTTCATCGGAAGGGACCCTGATGTCCTTGTTGCGCGCTCCCGACTACGACTCCTACACCCCGCAGCGGGTCCGGATGGTCAAGAAGTGGACGCCGCGGCTCGTCGCCTTCGGCGAGCTGATCGACGGCTACGACCTCTTGGTGATGGGGGCGGCGATCCTCTTCCTGCAGAGCTATTTCCAACTCGACAACGCCCACAAGGGCGCGCTGACCGCGATCGCCTTCGTGGGCACCGCGGTCGGGTTGCTGATCTTCGGCAAGGTCACCGACAGGTTCGGGCGACGGCCGGTCTTCATGATCAACCTGGTCTTCTTCGTGGTCGCCTCGATCGCCTCGGCCTTCGTCACCGAGGTCTGGCAGCTCTATCTGGCCCGCTTCGTGCTCGGTGTCGCCGTCGGCATGGACATCCCGGTGTCCCAGGCCTTCCTCGCCGAGATCTCCCCCGACGCCCGCCGCGGCCGGACGGCCGGGTCGCTGCCCAACATCATGTGGCTCTCGGGTGCGATCATCTCGGTGATCCTGGCCATCGCGATCGCCCCGCTGGCCGGGGATTCCACCTGGCGGTGGTTGTTCGGCGTCGCGGCGATCCCCGCATTCGGTGTCCTGCTGGCCCGTCGCTATCTGCCGGAATCGCCACGCTGGTTGATGGAGCACGGCCGCGAGGCCGAGGCCGAGAAGGTCTTCGCGATGCTGGAACTGGATCCCGAACCGGCCCGCCGTGCGGTGCAGCGTGAACGTGAGCAGCGCCGGGAGCCGGTGAAGCTGCGCGGACCGGTGCTGCGCCGGCTGATCGCGGTCACCGCATTCTTCGCCCTGCAGGCATTCGCGGGCGCCATCGCGACGGTGTCCGGCCCGATGGTGCTGCAGGCCACCGGTTTCCCGAAGGAATGGGCACTGCAGTGGTCGCTGATCGGTTTCGTGCTCGGGCTGGTCGCGGTGCTCATCGGTGCGCAGCTGATCGACAAGGTCGACCGGCGCCGGTTGGGCATCATCACCACCGGCACCCTTTTCCTGCTGGGGCTGCTGATCGGCGCCTTCGGCGGCACCTCGGCGGCGATCCTGGTGATCTGCTACGTGCTCTTCTCCTTCACCACCTGGTTCGGCCCCGGGGTGCTCTCCTGGGTCTGGTCCTCCGAGGCGATGCCGACCCAGCTGCGTGGTTTCGGCAGCGGCATCGCGCAGAGTGTCACCCGATTGATGATCGCCCTGAACGTCTTCCTGGTGCCGATGCTGCTCACCGGGATCGGCTTCTGGACCGTCGCCCTCTACTCGGTGGCGTACCTGATCTGCATGGTCATCTGCATCGCCAATCCCTGGTTGTCGACCACTGGCAAGTCCTTGGAAGAGGCGACCGACGAAGAGACCGCCATCACCCGGTGAATCCGTACACTGATTCATCCCCCCAGATGAGGAGGATGATGACCGCGGTTCGGCATCGTCACGGCGTACGCCCCGGTCAGGCCCGGGAGACGAACGTCGAGTCGGTGCTGCGTCGGCTGATCGCCCATGGTCCGATGTCGCGGCGGGATCTGGCGCGGGCCCTGGGGCTCTCCCAGTCCGGGATGACGCGAGTCGTCGCCCCGCTGACCGAGGCCGGACTGCTCACCGAGACCGAGGCGGTGGTCACCGACGGCCGACGCGGTCGGCGGCAGGTGCCGATCACCATCGATCCCGAGCAGGGTTGCGTCGCCGGAGTGCACCTCGGCGCCGAACACGTCTCGGTCGCGCTGTGCACCCTCGGCGGGGACACGCTGACCACCGGCCGGGTGGGTTTCGACGGTACGCCGCGGCGTGCCGTCGAGGCGGGGGTCGGTGAGGTCGGCCGGTTGGCGACCGGGCTGGCCCCGCTGCGCGGGGTCGGGGTGATCACCGGTGGCTGGGTGGATTCGCGCAGTGGCGTGGTACGCGAGCACCGGTTGCTGGACTGGCACGATGTGCCGTTGCGCGCCGAGTTCCAGGAACTGCTTGTGCCGCAGGGCATCCCGGTGGTCGTCGAGGCCGCCAGCCAGGCGCACGCCCTGGCGGATCTGATGTTCGGGCTGACCGGCAGCGTGGACAGTTTCCTGCACGTCTTCGTCGGCAACATCGTCGAGGCGTCGGTGGTCGCCCACGGCGCCATCCTGGCCCGCCCCGACGGTTTCGGCTCCGACCTGTGGGACTGGCCGGTGCCCGACCGGCCCGGCGCGACGGCCGGCAGCACGCTCACCGATGGGTGCGTGGTCGCGAGCGCCCAGGACCGCGGAATCCTGGCCAGCACAGGAACTTTCGATGATCTGGTGCAGCTCGCCCGCGCCGAGGAGGCGGACGGCGAGGCGCGTGGCCTGCTGGCCGACCGCGCCCGCCGGGTCGGTGAGCTGGTCGCCCCGCTCGCGGCGGTGACCGGTTCCCCGATGGTCGTCGCCTCCTCCGGTGTGGTGGCCATCGAGGATCAGCTGGCCGATGTCGCCGCCGGGCTCGCCGGCGGGTTCGGCGATCCGGACACGCTGCCCACGGTCATCTCCGGCGCCTTCGGTCCCGCCTCGGTCGGCCGGGCCGCCGCCGCCTGCGTCATCGACGACCTGCTCGCCGACCCGCTGGGCAACCTGGCCCGGGTACGCAGCTGACGGACCGCCCACGTTCATCGAGCAGCACCGCCGGCACAGCGCAACCTGTTTCAGGGACGTTCATCGAGTAGCACCGCCGGCGCAGCGGAGCGGAGCCGTCGGTGCGTGTCGAGATGAACCCCACCCCCCGAACGCATCCGCAACAATGGCCGGTGCTGGGCGCCCGGACCGGCCACTCGGCCCCAAGAGATCACCGGGCGCTTGGGTCTGGAGCCGATTCCTCTCGACACGGTCGCTGCGCGACCTACTCGAGGAACGGGAGCCGGTCAGGGGGCGGGGATGCCGGACTGCGGGGTCGGGTGCTCGACCCGGACCGGTTGCTGACCGGCGAACGGACGGGCGGTCGGGGCCTCGACACCGGCGACCAGCCGGCCGTCGCGGACGAAACCCTCCTCCCGGCCAGCGAGGCGGCGTACCAGGATCTCCCGCAGCGCGGCGAGCCGGTCGGCGTACGCCTCCTCTCCCGACAGGTCGTGCACCTCGTCGGGATCCTCAGCCAGATTGAAAAGTTGCTCGTCACCGGTCATCGAGATCCAGATGTATTTCCAGTCACCACTGCGGATCCACTGGAAGCTGCCACCCATCATCGCGTGCTCACCGTGCAGGTGGTCCCGCCAGTCCGCGTCGGTCGCCGCGGCGATCAGCGGCAGCACCGAGGCACCGTCCAATCCCTCGGGGATCTCGACCTCGGCGCAGTCCAGCAGCGTCGGCATCACATCGCGCAGCTCGATCACCTCGCGGATCACGCTCTGCTCGGGAATGCCGGGACCGCTGAGCAGGAAGGGAATCCGGGCCGACCCCTCATAGGGATAGCCCTTCCGCCACAGGTGGTGATCGCCCATCATCTCGCCGTGGTCGGAGGTGAAGGCGACGAACGAGTCCTGGGCCAGACCGAATTCTCCCAATACCTGCAGGAAACGCTCGATCTGGGCGTCGATGTGGGACATGTTGCCGTAGTAACCGGCCTGGGCGCGGTGCTGGTCCTCCATCGGATAGTCGGCCACGTGCGAGTCGGCCCGATGGTCGTTGCGCCAGGGTTCGAACACCTCCACCCAGTCCCCCACCGGCGGCTGGTGCGGGGGCCGGTTCAGGTACATGTCGAAGGCCCACTGCGGCGGGTCGTAGGGCGGGTGCGGGCGGTGGAAGGACAGATAGAGGAAGAACGGCACCGTGGGGTCGCGGCGATAGAGCCAGTCGATGGCGCTGCTGACGATCCAGTTGGTCGGATGCAGCCGCTCGGCCCGCTGCCAGGGCCGGGCCACCATCGAGTTGCAGTGCAGACCGTCGTCCAGGTAGTCGCTGACCGCATCCTCGCCGGCCTCGCGGCGCAGCCAGGTCAGATAGTCGTCATAGGTCCGCGGATCGCGCTCCCGGCGCCGCGAGTGGTGCAGATAACCGTCGTGCAGCAGCACGTCGTCGAAACCGGCCCGCACCCGTTCCGGCCACAGATGCATCTTGCCGATCGCCTGGGTGTGGTAGCCCGCCTGCGAGAACGCACCCGCCATCGTGGTCGCGATGTCGAAGGCGATGCCGTCCTGGTAACCGACCCGTCCGTGATTCTCGGCCGCCAACCCGGTGAGCAGGCTCATCCGGGCCGGGATGCAGGTGGGTGATGCCGAGTACGCCCGCTCGGCGCGCGCACCGCGGTCGGCGAGTTCGTCGAGATAGGGGGTCTTCACCCGCGGGTGCCCCTCGATCGACAGCGCATCACCGCGCCACTGGTCGGTGCAGATCAGGATCACGTTGCGGTGCATCGGCGCTCCCACGGGTTAACTTGACAGTCTCAACTAATAGTAGGGCCTCAGCCGACCAGCTTGCCGATCAGCCCCTGGGCGAAATAGATGACGAACAGGGCCGCGACCAGATACATCAGCGGGTGCACCTGGCGGGCCTTGCCGCGGGCCACCTTGAGCAGCACGAAGGTAATGAAGCCCGCACCGATGCCGATGCTGATCGAATAGGTGAACGGCATCAGCGCCAGGGTGAGGAAGGCCGGCAACCCTTGTTCGACGTCGTCCCACTCGACCCCGCCGACCTGGGCCATCATCAGGAAGCCGACGAACACCAGCACCGGCGTCGCCGCCTCGGAGGGCACCACATCGACGATCGGCGCCAGGAAAACCGAGGCCAGGAAGGCGATTCCGGTGACCACGGACGCGAGCCCGGTCCGTGCGCCCTCACCGACACCGGCGGCGGATTCGATGTAGGTGGTGTTCGAGGAGACCGAGCCCAGACCACCGGCGACCGCACCGAGCGAGTCGACCAGCAGGATCCCGGTGATGTGCGGCGGGTTGCCCTCGGCGTCCAGCAGGCCCCCCTCGGCACCGACCGCGACGACGGTGCCCATGGTGTCGAAGAAGTCGGCGAGCAGCAGCGAGAAGATGGTCAGCAGCACCAGCAGTACGCCGCCGAAACCGTTGGCCGCGGTGAACATCCCGAACAGGTCCACCCGACCCAGCAGCGACAGATCCGGCAGGGTGAACAGGTCGGTGATCGCGGGCACGTTGAGCATCCAACCGGTCGGGTTCACCACCTTGCCCGAGGCATCGGTCATCGAGCCGATGCCGACGACCGCCTCCAGGATGATCGCCAGCACCGTGCTGACCAGGATCGAGATCAGCAGCGCACCGCGGACCTTCCTGGCATACAGCACCGCGACCAGTACCAGCCCGATCACGAAGACCAGCATCGGCCAGCCGAGCAGCGATCCATTGATGCCGAACTCGACCGGCGGCGTACCCTGCGGTTTGCGGACGATGCCGGCGTCGAACAACCCGACGAAGGCGATGAACAGGCCGAGCCCGACGGCGATGCCGATCCGCAACGGCCGCGGCACCGCGCGGAAGACCGCCTGCCGGAAACCGGTCAGCACCAGAATCGCGATGAGAATGCCCTCCCAGACGACCAGCCCCATCGCCTGCGGCCAGGTCATCGTCCGCACGATTCCGAACGCCAGCAGGGCATTCAGGCCGAGGCCGGTCGCCAGACCGAGCGGGAACCGGCCGACGACACCCATCGCGATCGTCATGATGCCGGCGATCAGCGCGGTCGCGGCGGCCACCGCGGCGATCGAACCGCCGATGTTCTCCGCGGTCTTCGGCAGACCGGTGATCAGATTGCCGTTGACATCGGCCGCGGTCCCGATGATCAGCGGATTGAGGGCGATGATGTACGCCATCGTGAAGAAGGTGACCAGCCCGCCGCGGACCTCGCGACCGATCGTGGAGCCACGGGCGGAGATCTCGAACCAGCGGTCGAGGCGGGAGGTGGGGATGGCCGATTGAGTCGCGCTGCTGGACATGGCGTCAGGCTATTGGAACTCTGCGGCGCCAACCGGACTCGTTCACCGCAGAAGCCAGAGATCTCTCTCATCGGAGGATTCCAATGTCACCCCATCGACTGGCAGCGGCGGTCATCGCCGCACTCACCATCCTGATCACCAGCCAGGCGCCGGCGCACGCCGCCCCGACGCCGACACCCAAGGGCGCGGCAACCGTTGCCCCCCGGACCGCGGAACCGCGGACCGATCCGCGCTACTACGACAAGGCACTCGCCCAGAACTACGCGGAAGCCCGGAACCGCAACCCGTGGCTGGGTGCATATCTGGAGGGCAAGCTCTATGAGGACCCGGGCGGTTGGGGCACCCTCTGCGGCTCCTACTGCTGGGGTCGGCACGAGAACGGCATCGTGGTCGTCAGCAGCAGTTCGGTGCCATCAGCGGATACGACCGGCTGGGGGCACGCGATCCGCTACCCGCTCGCCCAGCGCTATCTCGGCTGGTTCCAGAACAACACCATGCCGGTCGGCCACGCGGTCACCGACAGCTTCTGCGGTCTCGCCCAGGGCGGTTGCGGTGTGCACACCACCGGCGGCTCGGTCTACTGGTCGCCGAACACCGGCACCCACTGGGTCCGCGGCCGGATCAAGGACCGCTGGAATGCCACCGGTTGGGAGAACGGCCGACTCGGCTATCCCATCAGCGACGAGTTCTGCGGCCTGCGCGACGGCGGGTGCGGCACCCACTTCCAGAACGGCTCCATCTACTGGACCCCCGGCACCGATGCCTGGGATGTCGGCGGCCTGTTCTTCCAGGTGTGGCGGGACAGCGGCTGGGAGAACGGCTGGTTGCGCTACCCCACCGGCCCCGAGGTGCGCTCCGGTGATGTGGTCACCCAGCAGTTCCAGGGCGGCTGGCTGAGCTACAACTTCCGCACCGGCCAGTTGCAGCAGAACCGCCGCTGAGGCGTACGCCCGCAACGACCATCCATCGAATCCTCAGTGCATCCCGCTACCCCTGCAGGGACAGCGGGATGCACGCAAGATTCGATGGATCGCGATCGGGGCGAGTTCGCGAGCGCCCGGGGCTCAGTCGAAGAGCGAGTCGTCCAGGGAGATGGTGTCCCAGACCGGGTTGGGCAGTTCGCCCTCGCGCTCGGGAGCGACGACGTCGGAGTGCGCGCCGCAGCCGTGGTCGATGCTCACCACATGGGCGTCGGAAGGGGCGTACTGGTTCGCGCACACCCCGAACACGGTCCCCAGGCCGCCCTGCAGGCGGACGAAGTAGGCACAGCTGACGCAGCTGCCCGGCGCCTGCCGGGTCATCTCGTTGCGCGGCCCGCCGTCGCCGTCCAGCCAGCGCTCGGCGGCCTCCTCGCGACCGTACGCCGAGAGCACCCGTTCGCGTCCCAGGCCGAGCTCGGCCACCACGGCGCGCAGCTGGCTGGCCTCGGCCGGGTCGGTGTCGGCGGCCCGCTCGCCACCGGTGTAACCGGGCTCCAGGCGCGGGTCGTTGTCCGGGGTCGGCATCAGGATGCCGGGCCCCACATCGCCGTCGGAGATCCGATCGGCCCACGGCACCCAGGCCGGGGACAGCAGCGCGTCCGGACCGGGCAGCAGCACGACCTCGTCGACGGTCACCTTGCGGGCGCGGGACGCCCGGGCCACCGTGACCGCCCACTGCCAGCCCCGATAACCGGGATGGGTGCAGGCGAAGTAGTGGGTCGCCACCCGGTCGGCCTCGGCGCGTACCTCGGTGTGCTCACCGACGCTCATCACGACCGTGGTGGCCGCCTCGGCGGCCTCCCGGGCCAGGTCGACGGCATCGGCACAGGCCTGGTCAAGCTTGGGCGCCCGGCTGCGGGGCGGGATCTGGGTGCTGCTCATCTCGACCATTCTCGCGGCAGGGGGCTCACAGCTCCAACTCGTCCGCCACCGCGCGCAGCAGCGCCGCGGTCTTGGCGGCGTGCTTGGCGTCCGGATGCCGGCCGTGCCGGTATCCGGTGCCGATGCCGTCGAGCAGCTTGATCAGGTCCTCGGTGAGCAGCGCCATCTGCTCCGGCTTCTTGCGGCTCGCCCGGGACAGCGAGGTGGGGGCCTCGACCAGGGTGAGCGACAGCGCCTGCTCACCCTTGCGGCCCTCGACCACCCCGAACTCGACCTTCTGACCGGGCTTCAAGGTGGTCACCCCGGCCGGCAGGGCGTTGGAGCGCACGTAGACGTCACCCCCGCCATCCTTGGTCAGGAAGCCGAAACCCTTGTCGGCGTCGAAGAAGCGGACCTTGCCAGTCGGCACGAGAAACCTCACTAGATCGCATCGGGCATGCAGAGAACAGGACGAACCCCCGACAGCTGGGCCGAGGGCGTACCCAAGTCTATCGCTGGATCGCCGCCAGCGGCAGGTTCATTATCGAGTTGGTCAGCGCCTCGACCGGTTCCCGCGGGGAACGCGGATTGGCCTGCAGCGCCTGCTCCAGCATCGGCAGCTCGGGCAGCCCGAATCGGCCGCTGAGCACCCGCAGATCACCGGGCACCCGGGTGCGGGCCAGCATGCACAGCCCGAGCCCGGCCCGGACCGCGGCCATGATGCCGAGCACCTGCCGGGTGTTGCAGACGATCCGCCAGGGGATCTGGTGCGCGTTCAACGCGTCGATCCCGGCCTGCCGGGACCAGCTCGGCGCGTGATAGGTGACCAGCGGCACGGTCTCCCCCGGTTCCAGCACGGTGTTCGGCAGCCCCACCCAGACCATCTGGTCGCGGTGCACCATCCGCCCGGTGTCGGAGTCGGGGCGCTGGTTGATCAGGATCAGGTCCAGATGGTTGGAGTCGAGTCGGCGTTGCAGTACGCCGGACTGGGCGACGGTCAGCTCCAGCTGGATCCCGGGGTGGTGCTGGCGGAACTCGCGCAGGATCCGTGGCAGGTCCGAGAGCGCGAACTCATCGGCGGCGCCGAAGCGCAACCGGCCGCGCATCGCCGACCCGGAGAAGTAGCTGCTCGCCTGATCGTGGGCGGCCAGGATCTGCCGGGCGAAACCGCGCATCGCCTCACCGTTGTCGGTGAGCGCGACCGAGCGGGTGTCGCGGACCACCAGCTGCCGACCAGCGGCCTGCTCGAGGCGGCGTACCTGCTGGGAGACCGCAGGCTGGGAGATGCCGAGCTGCTCGGCCGCGCGGGTGAAGCTGCCGGTGTCGGCGACCGCCAGGAAGCCGCGCAGCAGTGCCGGATCGAAGTGGGTGGCGGGCGTGGTCTCGGGCACGGGTCGATCTCCCCCGTTCGGAGTCAGAAGCGTTGCTTATGGAATATATACGCTCCATTGTTTGGATCAATGACTGGGGCGGGCATAGTCTCGTACCCGGCAGCGCGGCCCGCCAACCCTTCAAACCCTCGACACCAGAAACGGTGATTGTTCGTCATGCCCGCAGAACCTGCAGCTCCCCCTGCAGTCCGTAGCACCAGCGCCAGCACAACCTCCCCGACCGGCACCTCCTCCGCCACCGCCGTCGCCCCCACGCCGGATCCCGAACCCGAGATAGCCGGCCGACCGGCACCCGAGTCCAGCACCGCCGCCGGACCCACCGCACCCGGGATCGCCGACCGGCTCCCGCAGGGCCTGGTCGCCCTCAACAACAGCCAGTTCCGCATCTATGTCGCCGCCTTCCTGATCGGCAGCCTCGGTATGTGGGTGCAGCGGATCGCCGTCGACTGGCTGGTCCTGCAACTCACCGGAAGCGTCTCGGCCGTCGGCCTGTCGGTGTCGCTCCAGTTCGCGCCGGTGCTGGTCCTCGGCCTCTTCGGCGGTGCCCTCGTCGACCGCTTCGACCCCCGCAGACTGCTGCTGCTCAGCCAGTCCATGGTGGCCGCGATGGCCGCCGTGCTCGCCGTCCTGGTGCTCACCGACCGAGCCACCGTCTGGGCCAGTTACGGCCTCTCCCTCGGCCTCGGCCTGGCCGCGGTCGTCGAACAGCCCGGCCGCCTGGAGCTGGTCAACCGGCTCGTCGGCCGGGACGGGCTGCGCAGCGCGCTCGGGCTGAACGCCACCGCCTTCCAGTCCGCCGGCATCGCCGGTCCGCTGATCGCCGGCGGGCTGATCCACGGGGTCGGCCTGGGCTGGTGCTTCGCGGTGAACGCGGTGACCTGCCTGATCGTGGTGACCAGCCTGCTGCTGATCCGCACGCCCGACCGGACCAGACCCCGCGGCGCCGACGGTGCCCGCCGGGGCCGGCTCTCCGACGGCATCCGGACGGTGCTGAAGACCCCCGAGATCGGTTGGACCATCGCCCTGGTCGGGCTGGTCGGGGTGTTCGGCGCCAGCATGCCGGTGCTGCTCAGCTCGATGGCCAGCCGGGCCTTCGATGCCGGCGTCTCCGGTTACGGCCTGTGCACCGGCATGGTCGCCATCGGTGCCGTGCTGGGCGCCCAGCTGGCCGCCCGCCGCCGCCGGATCCTGCGGCTGCGTGAGCTCACCGCACTGACCGCCGGGCTCGGTGGCCTGCTCGCCCTCTCCTCGGCCACCCCGAGCCTTGGCATCTTCGCGGTCACCCTGGTCGCGTTCGGCATCGTCCAGCTGCAGTTCCTGCAGTCGGCGAACGCCCTGGTCCAGCTGACCGCGCCGGAGTGGGTACGCGGCCGGGTGATCAGCGTCTACGTGCTGGTGCTGATCGGCGGCCAGGCCCTCGGCGGTCTGCTCTCCGGCGCCCTGGTCGACGCCTGGGGCCCGCGTGGTGCGCTGCTGCTGAACGGTTCGATGATCGTCCTGCTCGCCGCGGGTTTCGCGATCCGGATGGCCTATGAGGCGCACCTGACGCTTCGGGTCCGCCGGGCGCGGGTGCCCCGGGTCCAGATCGTCCCCGCGTCCCGCTGGTGACCGCCCGCCTGGTCGGTGTGCTCACAGCTCACCGAGCAGGCCGGCGAACAGGTCCTCGGCGGACACGGTGAGGCCGCGCCGGACGAACCAGTCGGCCACGTTGATGCAGTCGCGGTGCAGCAGATCGAAGCCGTTCGGATTGGCGATCAGGTCGACCAGCTGGGGCACGTCGATGAGCACCAACCGCGGCCGCTCACCGCGGGCGATGAGGATGTTGTAGGCCGACAGGTCGCCGTGCACCAGGCCCGCGCGGGTCATCATCCGCATGGCCTCGGTGAGCTGCTGCCAGAGACCGGCGAGCTCGTCGGCGGTTCCGCGGTAACCGGCCAGCCGATCGGCCGCCTCACCGTCGTCGTCACAAATGAACTCCATCACGATCTCCAGGCCGTCGATCTGCACCGGATAGGGCACCGGGACGCCCAGCTGCCACAGCCGTTTCAAGGCGTCCCATTCGGCGTACGCCCACTGGTGGGCGTCCACCTTCCTGCCGTACTCGCTGCGCCTGGCGAGCGCCCGGGCATCACGGCTGTTGCGACCGCGTCGGCCCTCGGTGTAGGCGCTGTTGCGATGGAAGAGTCGATGCTCGGATCCGCGGTAGCGCTTCGCGACCAGGATCACCGAGCGGTCTGCGGTCGGATCAGCGGTGGCGGTCGCGCGTTCGAAGACGAAGCAATCCGCCTCCTTGCCGCTCTTGAGGCCGCCGAGGTCGGTGTCGATCGCCTCGGTGGTGATCACCCAGTCCGGGCGCGGTTGCGGACCGTGATTCAGTGGCGGGGTCGTGGTCCAGCTCGACCACCGTTGACCAGCGGGCAGTTCGTCGCCGTGGTCGATGTAGTGGAAGGGCTGGTCAGCTTCGGACCGTGGACCGGTCCCGGGAAACGGTTCTGACATGCGGGGGCTCCTGGAGTCGGAGTTGAGGTCGGGCAGGCGTCAGCCGAATGACAGCCATCACTCCTCCTCCCCCGCTGCCGCGGGCAGGCCCACGACACGAATCTCGACGGTGCGGTCCGAGCCTGCTCCGCCCGGGTCCGACCCGCAACCGATTTTCCGGGCGCGGGTCCCGATCCGATCGCCGACTAGAATCACCGGTATGGCGACCTGGGAGGATGGACCGGAGTACGCGCCGCGCGAGCGCCCGGCCGGTTTTGCCGCACCCGAGGTCGCCGCACTGGACATCGCCCCGCCCCGGCAGGAGTTGTCGGCCGGGGCACCGGCGCAGCGGCCGGTCTTCGAGCAGCGGCACCAGGTCTCCCCGCTCACCGAGCACCGCCCCGAGGTCGGTCCGCAGCGCGATCCGCAGCAGGCCTTCGAGGTGACCTCGAGTGTGATGACCGATTCCAGCGCCTCGGCCTGGGGAGCGGCGCACAGCGGGTTCACCGGCTCCAGCCAGCCCGACCCCGGATGGGCCCCGCCGAGCGGCCCCCCGGCCGGTACGCCCGCCGGGGGGCACCCGCTGCCGGCCACGCCGAGCGTGGTACCCGGCGTACCCCACCCCGCCGACGTGGCGGGCCCACCGGTCCACGATCCGCACCAGGCGTTCCATCTCACCGGTGGCCAGCGCCAGGGCCTGGACTTCCCACCGCCCGAGGGTGCGCCGGCCGGTCAACCCGGCCCCGAACAGCTCAGCGACTATCCCGCACCGGGCAGCCCCCAGTGGTTCGGCCCCGGCCCACAACCGGCACCCCGGCAACAACGGGTGAGCGTGAGCGGCGTGCTGGAGGGGGTCACCTTCCCGACCGCGGTGGCGCTGCTGATCGGCGGGTTGTGCGTGCTGGTCGACCTGTTCGGCTGGCTCTCCCCGCTCGCCTTCCTGACCGCCTTCCTCACCTCGGGCCGGATCGGATACCGCCGCGCCTGGGTGCGCTATCTCTTCCTGGCCGGTACCGCGGCCCTGGTGGTCACACTGGTCGTCGGCGTGCTGTCCAGTCTGGACAATCTGCTGCTCGCCTATGACCTGCTCAGCCAGCTGAGCGCGATCGTCTGCTGGGCGGTGCTGATCGCGCTGATCGCCCTGGTCGCCAAGGCACAGTCCCGCGGCGAACAGCCCGAGCAGCCGGACCGCGACCCCGACCCCGGCTGGGGCTGATGCGCAGCTTCAGCGACGCCCTGCGCTCGTTGGACGCCGAGCAGCTGAGCGGTCTGCTCGCCGCCCGGGACGACCTGCGGCTGCCCCCGCCGGCCGACCTCACCGAACTGGTCGCCCGGGCGACCACGACCTCCTCGGTGCACCGGGCCCTGGACGGGTTGAACCGCTTCCAGCTGGACTGCTGCGAGGCCCTCGCCGCCCTGCCGGACCCGACCACCACCGCCGACCTCGCGGCCCTGCTGGGGTCGCCCGACGAACCGGTGGTCGCCGCACTGGACCGGCTGCGTGAGCTCGCGCTGGTCTGGGGTCAGGGCGCCGAACTGCACCTGGTGCGGGCCGCCCGGCAGGCGTTCGAACCCCACCCCGGCGGGCTCGCGGCACCCAGCCCGCGACCGCTGACGGAGGCGACGATCGCCGCCGCCACCGCCGATCTGCCACCGGGGGCGGCCGCCGTCCTGGACCGGCTCGCCTGGGGTCCACCGACCGGCGCGGTGCGCAACGCCGACCGCCCGATCACCCACCCCGCAACCCCGGTCGAGCACCTGCTGGCCCGCGGGCTGCTGCGCCCGGCCGGACCGGACACCGTGCTGCTGCCGCGCGAGGTGGCGCTGACCTGGCGGGGCGGATTCCAACGCACCCCCGGCCACACCGCACCGGATCCGCTGCCGGCGGGGACCCGGCCGGCGCGGGTGGTCGCGCACGCCGCCGTCGGCGCGGCCTACGAGTTCTGCCACGACGTGGAGGCGGTGGTGGACGCGGTGGAGCGCCGCTCCCCGGCGCTGCTGCGGGCCGGCGGGATCGGCGTCCGCGAGCTCACCCAGATCGCCCGCGAGCTCGGCCTCGACCCGGCCCGCGCCGGTTTCGCACTCGAGGTGGCGTACGCCGCCGACCTGATCTCCACCGCCCCACCCGCGGCCCGGGTGACCACCGAGTTCGATCGCTGGCTGACGCTGCCGGTCGCGGAGCGGGTCACCGTGCTGCTGCGCCGCTGGTTGCAGACCCCCCGCTGGTACGCGGCAGCCCGCGCCGAGGGCGGCCATGCGCTCGGCGAGGAGGCCGAGGCCCGCTGGGCGCCCGGTGCCCGCGCCGCGGTGCTGGCCCGGTTGCCGGTCGGCTGCGCCCCGGACCCGGTGGCGCTGGCCGGGTTGCTGGACTGGGACCGGCCGGGCCTGGCCCGGGTGATCGGCGCAGCGGAGCTGGCCGCCGCCGTGCTCACCGAGGCCGCCTGGCTCGGGTTGACCGCGCTGGATCAGGTCAGCGGCCTGCTGCCGGTCGCCGGCGGCGCCGACCTGCCGACCGAGCTGCTCACCCTGTTCCCCGAACCGGTCACCGAGCTGCTGCTGCAGGCCGATCTGACCGCCGTCGCACCCGGCCCGCTGGAGCACCAGGTGGCGGCCGAGCTGCGGCTGCTGGCCGAGCAGGAGTCCCGCGGTGGCGGCGGGGTCTACCGCTTCACCGCCGAGTCGTTGCGCCGCGCCTTCGACGCCGGGTGGGACAGCGAACAGGTGCTGGACTGGCTGGCCCGGCACGGCAGCACCGCGGTACCGCAACCGCTGGCGTACCTGGTCGGTGACGTCGCCCGTCGGCACGGCACGGTCCGGGTCGGCACCGCCCGGGCGTACGTCCGGATCGACGACCCGGTCCGGATCGGTGCGGTGCTGGCCCATCCGGAGGCCGCCGCCCTCGGCGTACGCCAGGTCGGACCGCAGACACTGGTCGCCGACGCCGATCCCGACGAGGTGGTGCAGCTGCTCCGCGCGGTCGGGATGGCACCGGCCGCGGAGGATGCCCAGGGCGCGGTGCTGACCTCGCCGCCCAGGGCCCGGGCCGCCGGCTCCCGCCGGCCCGCCCCACCCACCGGTGGTGATCCCCGCGCGCTCGCCGAGCACCTGCTCTCCGGTGCCGCCGCGGCCCGGGAGCGCGGGATGCGCACCGAGCAGACCCTCGAGGTGCTGCGGCACGCGCTGACCACCCGGACCCCGGTCGAGGTCGACTACGTGGCGGCCGACGGCACCCGGACCAGCCGTACCCTGCTGCCGCTGGACCTCGGTTCGGGGATGGTCCGGCTGGTCGGTCCCGGAGCCGATCGCGCCGGGACCGGGGTGAGCCTGCCGCTGGCCCGGGTGACCGCGGCCCGGGTGCCCGGTGACGGTGGGAATCGGGGCCCGGAAAACGGGTGAAATCCCCACGGGACGCCCACCCCCCTCGGGTAGGCTTGGCGCGTGCGTCCGGAAGTCGTCCGCCGGATCGTTGCCGGCTACGCCATTGCCCTCGGGGTGCTGGCGCTGATCCTGGTGCCCAGACACCAGGGACCGGAGGCGGTCAGCGGTGCGAGCCGCCCGGTGGAGACCCAGTCCCCGTCCCCGACGCCCAGCCCGACCGCCGCGGCGACACCGGCCCAGACCCCGGCACCGGACCCGGTCACCACGGCCCCCGCCCGCGAGGCCACCCCGGCGCCGAGCCGGACCCATCGGACCGACCGGACGCCGGCACCGGACCCGAACCGCACCGTCGCCGCGCCGCCCACCGCGGCCGCCTCCCCGGTGGCGGCCCCGCCCCGGGGTGGCGACGCCCCGCCGGCCCGGCCGCGACCGGGCACCCAGACCACCGCACCAGGACCCGACGGACCACCAGGAGATTTCGAGATCATCAGCAGCACCAGCCTTTCCGAGTGCAACGGCGGCAATCTGTTCACCGTCGCATGGAGCCGCTCCGAGGGCGCGACCCGCTACACCGTGTACGCCAGCAACCAGGGCTCGGTGATCGTCGGCGGCACCTCGACCACGCTGGCCTGCCCGACCCGGGCCGGTTCGTTCACGGTCACGGTGATCGCCTACAACGACCGGATGCAGGGCACCAACGCGCCGACCGTCACCTACCACGAGCCCGAGCCGCTGGATGACCCGACACCGTCCCCCGGTTGGTACGAGACGGCCCCGCCGACCAGCAGCCCCACCCGGGACCTGGTGAACCGGGCACCCGCACCGTCGGCGAGCCCGACCAACTGATGCCGGGCCCACTGGTCGTCCAGTCCGATCGGACCCTGCTGCTCGAGGTGGACCACCCCGACGCGGAGGCGTGCCGGATCGCGATCGCGCCCTTCGCCGAGTTGGAGCGCGCCCCCGAACACATCCACACCTACCGGCTCACCCCGCTCGGGCTGTGGAACGCGCGCGCGGCCGGCCATGACGCCGAGCAGGTCGTGGACACCCTGATCACCTGGTCGCGGTATCCGGTGCCGAGCTCGCTGCTGGTCGATGTCGCCGACACGATGGGCCGCTACGGCCGGTTGCGGATCGAGAAGCATCCGACCCACGGCCTGGTGCTGGTCACCACCGACCGCCCGGTGCTCACCGAGGTGCTGCGCTCGGCCAAGGTGAAGGGGCTGGTCGGCGCCCGCATCGACGAGGACACCGTGGTGGTGCACCCCTCCGAACGCGGCCATCTCAAGCAGGTGCTGCTCAAGTTGGGCTGGCCCGCGGAGGATCTCGCCGGTTACGTGGACGGCGAGCGGCACACCATCGAACTCTCCGCCGGTGAGGACGCCGACTGGGAGCTGCGCCCCTATCAGCAGCTCGCCGCGGAATCCTTCTGGCACGGCGGTTCCGGGGTCGTGGTGCTGCCCTGCGGGGCCGGCAAGACGATCGTCGGTGCCGCCGCGATGGCGATGGCCGGCAGCACCACGCTGATCCTGGTCACCAACACCGTGTCCGCCCGGCAGTGGAAGGACGAGCTGCTGCGGCGTACCCATCTCACCGAGGACGAGATCGGCGAATATTCCGGTGCCCGCAAGGAGATCCGGCCGGTCACCATCGCGACCTACCAGGTGATCACCACCAAGCGCGGCGGCGTGCACCAGCACCTGGAGCTGTTCGATGCCCGCGACTGGGGGCTGGTGATCTATGACGAGGTGCACCTGCTGCCGGCGCCGGTCTTCCGGCGCACCGCCGATCTGCAGGCCCGCCGCCGGCTCGGGCTGACCGCGACGCTGGTCCGCGAGGACGGCCGGGAGGGCGATGTGTTCTCCCTGATCGGGCCGAAGCGGTTCGACGCCCCGTGGAAGGACATCGAGGCGCAGGGCTGGATCGCGCCCGCCGACTGCGTCGAGGTGCGGGTCACGCTGCCCGAGGCGGACCGGTTGGCGTACGCGATGGCCGATCCGGAGGCGCGCTATCGACTGGCCGCGACCGCGGAGGCGAAGACCGAGATCGTCGAGGAGCTGGTACGCCACCACCAGGGCGTCCCGCGGCTGGTGATCGGGCAGTACGTGGACCAGCTGGACGAGCTGGCCGAACGCCTGGGCGCCCCGCTGATCAAGGGTGAGACCACCACCCGGCAGCGCCAGCAGCTCTACGACCAGTTCCGCAGCGGCGAGATCGACCTGCTGGTGGTCTCCAAGGTGGCGAACTTCTCGGTCGACCTGCCCTCGGCACAGGTCGCGATCCAGGTCTCCGGTTCGTTCGGCTCCCGGCAGGAGGAGGCGCAGCGGCTCGGCCGGTTGCTGCGACCGAAGTCCGACGGGGTGACCGCCCGCTTCTACGCGGTGGTGGCCCGCGACACCGTGGACGCCGATTTCGCCCAGCACCGGCAGCGTTTCCTGGCCGAGCAGGGGTACGCCTACCGGATCATCGACGCCGAGGAACTGGACACCGTCGATTAGGAACCGGGCTCGGACTGACCGGGAGGCACGCTGGCGCCGACCCACATATCCTTCTCCGAGTGAGCAGGCAGCAACCCGACCCCGAGTCCGAGCTCCCCGAACCGGGACACCGACCGATGCCCGGTGACGATGACTACGTCGCCGAGCCCGAGCACACCCCTGGTCCGCCGCCGGCCCCCGCCGGGCGGGTGAAGAAGTTCCCGACCCCGGTCCTGGTGCTCGGCGCGGGGGTGTTGCTCGCCGCGCTGGTGGTGCTGTTCTTCTTCATCCGGATGCAGGTGACCCAGCCGACGGGTGACGTGGATGCCTCCCCGACCCCGACACTCACCCCGCGTACCGGGACGCCGGCACCGCTGCAGCACGGCTCGGTCGGGCAGCGGGTGACCGTCGAGGGGCTCTACGGCAAGGGCACGATCATGGTGGCCGCGGCCGAATGGTCCGACAAGGGCGACCTGCCCCCGGGTGAGGGCAAGCAGTATCTGAATCTGAAGCTGCGCTACGACTGCACCGAGGGCACGATGCTCACCTCGCCGAACTACTACGCGGTCTACGACACCAGCAAGAACGAGTATCTGCCGGGGATCGGTGCCGGCAAGGACCCGCTCGGTGACAACGAGTTGAAGGCCGGCCAGTCCAAGGAGGGCTGGGTCTCGGTGGAGATGCCGCCCGGTCCGGCGCTGCTGGTGATCAGCGATGAGGGGATCAACGGGCTGATCGTCACCGAGATCCCCAAGCCCTGAGGCGTACGCCATCCCAGGACCGCGTCAGGCCCCTATTCACGTCTTATGTCGACATATATATTTCCTTCATGACTGATGTGCCGGACGGAGTCGATCCGCGGGAATGGCATTACGGAGAGTTCTACGGGCACCGGGAGACCTCGGGCCCCTGCCTGATGGTCTGGGGCAATTGCCAGGCCGAGGCCCTGCGCGTACTGCTGGATCCGCTCGTCGGGGATCAGTGGTCCACGGTACGGATCCCGGCGGTGCACGAGCTGACCGAGGACGACCTGCCGCATCTGGAGCGCACCCTGGCGAAGACCACCGCGCTGATCGCCCAGCCGGTCCGCGATGACTACCGCGACCTGCCGCTGGGCAGCGCGCAGGTGGCCGAACGCACCAACGATGCGCGGGTGGTCCGGATCCCGGCGCTGTTCTGGGCGCCGCTGCACCCGTTCCAGGTGCTGGTCCGCGGTGAGGCGGGTGACCCGCCCGGGGTGCCCTACCACGATCTGCGGGTGCTGACCGGCGCGCCGCTGGACCACCGACCGCCGGCGGGCGCGGTGCGTACCATCGCCGACGAGTCGCGCGAGGAGCTGAAGCGCCGCCAGGACAAGGACGAGACCCTGCTGGCCGACGATCTGCTCACCGAGGCCGATACCGCGGCGACCAATGTGATCAACCATCCGGGCAATCCGGTGCTGATCGGACTCGCCGGCCGGATCGCCGAGGAGCTGGGACTGTCGGGCTCGGTCGCCGACCCCGGCCGGGAACTGCTGGGCGGCCTGCTGGCCCCGATCCCCGACTGGGTGGTCGACGAACTGTCGCTGAACGGCGAGGCGCGGACCGGGTGGACGATCGACGGCCGCCAGGTCAGCGAGGAGGAGCTCGCCGAGACCCAGCGGGCCTGGTACGCCGACCATCCGGAGATGATCGAGGCCGGGTTGAAGCGGCATGCGCAGACGCTGACCACGCTGGGACTGCCGAACTGACTCAGATCCGGGCCAGTTTCGCCGGGTTGGACATGATGCAGACGCGGGCGATCCGGTCGCCGCGCAGCACCAGCCAGCCGACCCGGCGTACCCCCTTGCTGTTCGCGGTCACACCCGGACGGCCGTTCACCGTCAGCGGTGCGACGATGCTGGCCAGCGACGTGCCGACCAGGAACCGGGCGCACTTCTCGGGGCCGAGGATCACGTTGCGGGCCGCCGACACCACGCCACCGCCGTCGGTCCACACCTGGGCGTCGTCGGTGAGCAGGGCGGCCACCTGTGCCACCTCACCGGATGCGAGCGCCTCGGCGAGCCGGGTTAGCGCCTCGGTCTCCGCAGCGACGCTCGATTCCAGGTCGGGCACCTGGAGCCGCCGCCGGGCGCGGCTGACGTGCTGGCGGGCGGTCGCCTCGGCGACACCGAGGACCAGCCCGATCTCGGCATAGGACATCGCGTACGCCTCGCGCAGCACGAAGGCCGCGCGCTCGGCGCCCTTCAGCTGTTCGCAGAGGGCCAGCAGCCCGAGACGCAGGGTCTGCTGCTGCACAACGGATTCCTCGGGCAGCAGGGCGGTGTCGATGGGCTCGGGCAGCCATGGCCCGACATAGGCCTCGCGCTGCCGGGCCCGCAACCGGTCGATGGCCAGCCGGGTGGTCACGGTGGTCAACCAGGCGGCGGGTTCGCGCGGCGGGTCGGCGGCCAGCAGGCGGGCGTACGCCTCGGCGACGGCTTCCTCGGCGTCGGCCCAGACGCCGGTGAGCCGGTAGGCCAGGCCGGTCAGCCGGCGGCGTTCGCCAAGGTGTTCAAGATCGTCGCTCACGGCTTGAGCGTCGCCGGGTCCATCCGGGTGCTGATCGCGAGCCGATTCCACACGTTGATGGTGGCGATCGTCAGCAGCAGGTGTCCAGTGCCGGCCTCACCGAAGGTCGCCTGCACCCGGTCGTAGAGCTCATCGGGCACCGATTCCTCACCGTGGATGCGGGTCACCGCGTCGGTGAACTCCAGCGCCAGCTGCTCGGCCGGGGTGAACAGCTCGCGGTGCTGCGGCCAGTCGGCGACCGCATCGAGGCGTTCGGCGGTCTCGCCGCGCTTCGTCGCGTCGCGGCGGTGCATCGCGATGCAGTAGCGGCAGTCGTTCAGCAGCGAGGCGCGCAGCACCACCAGCTCCTTGAGGCCGGCGTCCATGCCGCGGCGGTTGTATGCCTCCATGCCGAGCACGGCGGCGATGCCGAGCTTGTTGGTCTTGTGGATGTTGATCCGATTGGTCATGCCCCTGTGACGGAGCCGCCCCGATTTTCGTGACAGCGATCTCGTGAGGGGGCGGCTCCGTCAGGGGTTGAGGTCACTCCTTGCGGGAGATCTCCGCGACCACGTCACCGGTCTGGGAGTTGCTCAGCTCGCGGGCCAGATCGGCCTGGCTGATCACGCCGACCACCTTGTTGTTCTCCATCACCGGCAGGCGGCGGACCTGGTTCTGCGCGAGCGCGTTGATCACCGCGGCCTCGTCGTCGTCGGCCTCGACCACCACGACGGTCTCGGTGAGCACGTCGGCGACGGTGCCGCGCTCGGGGTCAACGCCCTCGGCGAGCCCGCGTACCACCAGATCGCGGTCGGTGAGGACACCGGCGAGGATGCCGTTGTCGTCCACCACCGGCATCGAGCCGACATCGTTCTTCGCCAGCGCCTGGGCGGCGGTCACCACCGAATCGGTCGGGGCGAGGGTCTGGGCGGGGCTGGTCATCAGTTCGCGTGCGGTGGACATCGTGTGGCTCACTTCCTGTCGCGTAACGGTTTGGCGGTAACGCTAGCGCCTCACCCGCGGTCTGTCTCCGGTTCACACCGCCAGCGTCGACTCGTCGGTCTCCCGGCCGAGTTCGTGCACCCAGCCCTCGGGTTCGTCGGCCCAGCCGATCAGCTCCAGCAGGTAGCGCGGCCAGATCCAGGCGGTGGTGGTACGCAGCTCGGCGAGCGGCCACCAGCGGTGCGACTGCAGGGTGATCTTCTCGTCCTCGGTGAAGCCGGCGGTGTCCACCACGAACCGCGGCACCCGGACCAGATAGAAGTCCTCGGTCTGCTCCAGCACCTGATCCGAATAGCCGTGCACCGCCAATCGGCGGCTGATCGGCCCGATCAGCTGGTGCTCGGTGATCTGCAACCCGGTCTCCTCGGCGACCTCGCGGACCGCGGCCCGGGCGGCGGTCTCACCGGGATCGATGCCGCCACCGGGCACCACCCACCAGGTGATGCCGGGATAACCCGGATCGGAGTCCTCGAAGAGCAGCACCTCGTCCCCGGCCTGCACCACCACCCGGACGGCGCTGCGTTGCTTGTGCGGGCGCTGTTCGGGCGGGAGTGGCTGATAGCGGGTGGCCTGCTCGGCGGGCTGCGGGTCGCTCACCCGCCTCAGACTACGACGGCGAAGGATTCGACACCGGCAGCCGGGCAGGTCTAGAGTGCTGCGTCTTCCCCGGATCCCGATCCCGCTCCCATCGCCCACCGCGATGTCGGCACGCTGCCACGTGCCGAACGGATGGAAGCAGCAGCGATGCCCGATCCCCACTCTCCCGACCCCGAGCTGACCGCCGAGCGGGACCACCTGGCGCACTCCCGGGCCACCCTGCACCGGATGCGGGAAGCCGCCGAATCCCTGCACAACAAGAGGATCCAGGGCGGCAATGAGGTGTCCAGCCAGATCCTTGCGGAGTCCCTGTGGCGTCGGATGCGGTCCCTGGAGGACGACCCGGAGGTGCCGCTGTTCTTCGGCCGGCTCGACTACGACCGGACGCTCGGCGCGGAGCTGGACGAGCGGCTCTACGTGGGCCGCCGGCATGTCGTCGGCGAGGCCGGTGGGGAGCCGTTGGTGATCGACTGGCGCGCGGTGATGGCCCTGCCCTTCTATCGGGCGCGGCCCGGTGAACCGATGGGGGTACGCCTGCGGCGCCGCTTCGGTTTCGACCACGGTGAGCTGACCGCACTCGAGGACGAGGAGCTGACGACACCGCACGGGGATGAGCACAGCGGGATCCTGGAGTCGGAGATCGAGCGGCCCCGTACCGGGCCGATGCGCGACATCGTCGCCACCATCCAACCGGAGCAGGATGTGCTGGTGCGGACCGAGCTCGGCCGCTCGTTGTGCATCCAGGGCGCCCCGGGGACCGGGAAGACCGCGGTCGGCCTGCACCGGGCGGCGTACCTGCTCTATTCGTTCCGCAACCAGCTGTCCCGCTCCGGGGTGCTGGTGGTCGGGCCGAACGACTCCTTCCTGGGTTACATCGGTGACGTGCTGCCCGCGCTCGGTGAGATCGATGCCCGCTCCGAAACCCTGGAATCGCTGCTGGAGAAGGAGACCGGGCATCCGGTGCGGGCCGAGGACCCGGCCGAGGTCGCGATCCTCAAGGGTGATCCGCGGCTGGCCGAGGTGCTGCACCGGGCGATCTGGGGCCAGCTCCGGGAGCCGACCAGCACCCTGGTGGTGCCGCGTGGGGCGCACCAGTGGCGGGTGCCGGCGTACCGGGCGGAGGAGGCCATGGCCGCACTGCGGGCCCGCGGGGTCCGGTACCAGGCGGGTCGGGAACTGCTGCCGATCCGGTTGGCGCATCAGGTGCTGCTGCGGATGGAGGCGGCCGGCGACTCCCCCGACGACCGGGTGCAGAACGCGGTGGCGAAGAGCCGGCCGGTGAAGGCGTACTGCGCGGAGATCTGGCCGGAGGTGAAGGCCGATCAGCTGGTGCTGCGGCTGCTCACCGATGCGGAGTTCCGGGCCGAGGCCTGCACCGGGATCCTCACCGAGGACGAGCAATCCCTGCTGCGGTTGGGGAAACCGGCCCGGACCCCGAAATCGGCGAAGTTCTCGCTGGCGGATCTGGTGCTCATCGACGAGGCCCGGGACCTGCTGGAGCGCACCGGCAGCCTCGGCCATGTGATCGTCGACGAGGCCCAGGACCTGTCGCCGATGCAGCTCCGCGCGGTCGGCCGACGGGTGAGCACCGGGTCGGTGACCGTGCTCGGTGACCTGGCCCAGGCGACCACGCCGTGGGCGAGCCGCTCCTGGCCGGAATCCCTGCGCCATCTGGGCAAGGCCGATGCCGAGCTGACCGAGCTGGTCGCCGGCTTCCGGGTGCCCGGTGCGGTGATCGACTATGCCGCGCGGTTGCTGCCGACGATCGCACCGGGGCTCACTCCCCCGCACTCGGTTCGCCGCGGCCGCGGCGAGCTGGAGCTGCGGGCAGTGGATCCGCTGGGCGGACTGCCGGGCGCGGTCGGCGAGCTGGACGAGCGCGAGGGCACGATCGGGGTGATCCTGCCCGATGTGCTGGTTCGGGATGCTCGTCGGGTGCTGGAGGACGCCGGCATCACCTACCAGCTGCTCGGCGCCGACGACGGCTTCGTCTCCCATGTGCAGCTTGCCCCGGCGAGCCTGGCGAAGGGTCTGGAGTTCGACCACGTGGTGCTGCTGGAGCCGGCCGGCATCGTCGCCGGGGAGGCCGATCGCCGCACCGGGTTGCGACGGCTCTACGTCTGCCTGACCCGCGCGGTCACCTCGCTGATCGTGCTGCACGCCGAGGATCTGCCCACCGAACTCGGCACGGCACCGGTCATGGCCGGATCATCGCCATCTTCGTGACGGTGAACTCCTCCATCGCCCAGCGCGGCCCCTCCCGGCCGATGCCGGAATCCTTGACCCCGCCGTAGGGCATCACGTCGGAGCGGAAGCCGGGGATCTCGTTGACCACCACCCCGCCGACCTGCAACCGGTCCAGCACGTCGAAGGCGGTCGCCAACGAGGCGGTGTAGACCGATCCCTGCAGGCCGTAGCGGGAGTCGTTGGCGATCTCGATGGCCTCGTCGATGTCGGCGACCTCGGTGACGCAGACCACCGGGCCGAACACCTCCTCCCGCCACAGGTCGGCATCGCGCGGTACGTCGGCGACCAGGGTGGGGCGGAAGGCACCGTCACCGGGCGTACCGTCCTCGCCGGCGAGCACCCGGGCACCCCGGTCGACCGCGTCGCGCAACCAGCCGGCGATCCGGTCCCGGCTGCGCTGATCGATCACCGGCGCGACCCGGGTGGCGGCGTCCCGGGGGTCGCCGACGACCACCTCGGGAAGCCGTTTCTGCAATCGGGACAGGAAATCCTCGGCCACCTCGCGGTGCACGAGCAGCCGCTGCACCGAGATGCAGGCCTGCCCATTGGCATAGAAGCCACCCCGGATCACCGCATCGACGGCGCGATCCAGGTCGGCATCGGCGGCCACGATCAGTGCGGTGTTCGAGCCCAGTTCGAGCAGCGCCTTGCGCGGGGCGGCGTTCCTGGCGATCAGGTGCCCGACGGCGGCGGAGCCGGTGAAGGAGACGACGGCGGCCCGGGGATCGGTGACCAGCGCGTCACCCACCTCGACGCCGCCGGTGACCAGCTGGCAGGCGGCCTCCGGCAATCCGTTGGCGGCCAGCTGTTCCCGGGTCTGCTGGACCAGCCAGAGGGTCGCCAGCGGGGTCTGCGGCGCCGGCTTGCAGATCACCGGGCAGCCGGCGCCGACCGCGGGCGCGACCTTGTGCGAGGCCAGCAGCAGCGGGTAGTTGAAGCCCGCGATCCCGACGACGACCCCGGCCGGTCTGCGTTGGAAGTAGCCGATCATCCCCGCACCGGGGGGTTGCAGATCCAGCGGCACGGTCTCGCCGACCAGATGGCCGACCTCCTCGGCGGCGGCCTCCCAGGTGGACAGGGTGCGAGCGACCTCGACCCTGCAGTCGATCAGCGGCTTGCCGGTCTCCAGCACCAGCAGGGATTCCAGCTCCTCGGCGTGCTCCCGGATCGCATTCGCGACGCCGAGCAGCACGGCGCGGCGCTGGCCGACGGTCGCCGACTCCATCGCCCGGCGTACGCCCTCGGCGGCGGTGAGTGCCTGCTCGGCCTGGGCCACCGCGCCCACCGGTGCCTCGGTCACGGTGCTGCCGTCGTAGGGGAAGACCACCGTCGCCGTCTCAGCGGTGGCGACCCACTCGTCACCGATCGGCAATCCCGCGGGCAGGGAGTCGAGGAGTTCGCTCATGCCGGGAGAGTAGACCCCGCTCACCCCTGCTGGCGACAGCTGCGCCAATAGTGGTCACCCCGGCGGATCGCGGCGAGGATGGCGGCCTCCGGCTCGTGCCAGCGGTGCAGCACCTGCTGGTAGCTGATCCGGATCACCAGATAGCCGAGCGCGATCAGCTGCTGGTCGCGTTCCCGGTCGCGCTCGTATCCGGCGCCCCGGGAGTGGTGCTCGTAGCTGTCCACCTCGATGATCAACCGCTCCCCGATCAGGAAGTCCACTCGGCCGATCAACCCGATCCGGACCTGGGGGCGCACCTCGATCCGTCGCGCGCGCAGGCGGAGCCGGACCATGGTCTCGGTGCCGGATTCGGCGGGGGCGAGCCGACTCAGGGCGCGGCGGACCCGCCGCGGTTCGTTGGCGAGCAGCTGCTCGAGCTCGGCCCGGGTGGCGCGCCGCAGGTTGAGCGCCGAGTCGAGCAGCACGATCAGCTCTTCCTCGCTCCGGCAGCGGGCGGCGCAGCGCAGGGCCATGCCCAGGTTGTCGACCGACCGCTGCACCAAGGGCCGCGGACCGGTCGGCCAGCAGTCGACGAGGCCCGTGGGCAGCGGCTCGGTGATCGCAGTCGTCCGGCGGCAGTGCACCTCGGCGGTCGGCGGGGTCCACAGGCCGTGCAGGTCGAGGGCGCTGACGCAGGTCAGGGCACCGCCGGCCGTGACCGCCCGGAGCATCCGTTGGTCCACCCAGTGGGGTGTGCGGTACCAGCCGCGGCGGACCGGGCTGAGCACGCCCCGGCGGACCAGGTCCTGGCTGTCGGGGAAGCCGATACCGAGCTGGCGGAGCTGGTGGACCGAGACGATGCCGTGGTTGGCGGCCAGCAGGCGATGGATGTCCATGCCGGCACCATGGGGCGGCTGGCCCGGAATCGTGCGCTCGCACCCGGCGACCTGTGGACAACCCGCCGTCGGTGCTGGGGCTGTGGACAGCGACCCGCAGGAATGATCATGGAATATTCGACCCCTCATCTGAAGTATCCGAATATAAGTGCGGATATTCCATGATCATTCCTGATCGGCGGTCCAGTCGGGCTGTGGCAGCCGCTCCTCCAGCCAGCGCAGCAGGCCGACGACCAGATCGTCGCGGGCGATCCCGGCGGCGACCTGGAGGCCGATCCACCGGCCGTCGTCGGCCCGGCCCGCGTTGATCGTGCCGGCGGGCTGGCCGGACATGTTGTAGGGAACGGTGAAGGAGACGTGCTGCATCGGCAGCTCGGGGTCGGCCTGCGGCATCGGCTGCTCGGCACCGAAGGCGAGCACCGGGGCGACCGGTGACAGCACCACGTCGTACGCCCCGGAGGTCGCGCGGGTGGCCCGGGCCAGGGCCGCGAACTGCTGATAGTTGCGCACCGTCACCGGTCCGTCGAAGCGATCCCCGCCGGCACACCAGGCCCGAATGTAGGGCAGCACCAGCTCCTGCTCGGCCTCGCTGCGGTCCCGCAGGTCGGCCAGCGAGCGGGCCCGCCAGAACCCGTCGATCCCCGCCACCATCTCCTCGGTGACGAACGGCTCCACCCGCTCCACCCTGGCTCCGGCCGCGCGCAACACATCCGCCGCATTCTCCACCGCAGCGGTGATCACGGGATCCACCGGCAGCCCGTAACCCGGATCGAGCTGCACCCCGACGCGCAGCCCGGCCGGATCCACGACGAGTCGCCAGTCCATCCCCGGATAGCCGCGGGTGCTGTAGTCACGGGCATCGGGCACGGCGAGCACCGACATCAGGGTCGCGATGTCATCGACCCGACGACCGAGCGGACCGGCGGCCCGCCCCAGATACGGCACGTCCAGCGGGATCAGGCCTTCGCTCGGTTTCAGCGAGGCGAGCCCGTGCCAGGTCGCGGGCAGGCGTACCGAACCTCCGATGTCGGTGCCGACGTGCCAGGGCCCGAACCCGGCCGCGGCCGCGGTGCCGGCCCCGGCACTGGAACCACCGGTGGTCAGCGCCGGATCCCAGGCATTGCGGGAAATCCCGTGCCGGCTGGAAACCCCGGAGCTGAGCATCCCCCAGTCCGGCATCACGGTGGCACCGAGGATGACACAGCCGGCCTCCTCGAGCCGGTCGGTGATCGGCGCGTTCGCGGCGGCGGTCGGCGGGTCGGGCAACGCGGTGCCCGAGGGGATCAGCCAACCGGCGCGGGCGATGTTCTCCTTGATCGTGACCGGTACCCCGTCCCAGCGGGACAGCGGCCGGCCCGCGCGGCGGCGTGCGGTGGCCGCGGCGGCCTCGGCGCGTACCCGGTCGGTGTCGTGGATCCAGAACGCGTTCAGCACCGGTTCGCGTTCGGCGATCCGGGCCAGCACGGCCTCGGCGACCTCGCTCGGGTCGGTCTCCCCCGCGCTGTACGCCCCAGCCAGGTCGGCCGCGCCGCGCTGCCACAGTTCAGGCACGGTGCTCCTGGCGGGTGATCACGGAGTCGATCAGGCTGCGCCAGCCGTGCACCAGGTCGGCGTCGACGTAGGCCTTGAGCGAGGACTGCGGGCGGACCGCGGTGTCGATGTGGAAGGCGCGTACGCCGGCGCGCGCCAGCCATGGCACGTGTTCGGGTTGCAGTCCGCCGCCGGCGAGGATCAGCCGGGCCACCTGCGGGTCGGCCCCGGCGCGGGTGATCACCTCGTCCAGGCCGTGCTCGATGTCGCGGGCGGAGCCGGCGGTGAGCACCTGGTCGAGCCGCGGCAGTCCGCGCAGTGCGCGCCAGGCGCGGTCGGTGTCCAGGGCCTGGTCGATGGCGCGGTCGAAGGTCCAGGGCCAGTCCCCCTCCTCGAGCAGCGCGCCGAGCACCTCGGTGTCCACTTCGCTGTGTCCGTTGAGAAATCCGAGTACCAGCCCGTCGGCACCGGCATCGACATAGGCGGCGGCCAGACCACGCAACCGGGTGAACTCCCCGCCGTCGGTGCCGAAGCCGGCGCGCAGCCGGAGCAGCACCCGCAGCTGGATGCTGGTGGCGTCGCGCACCTTCTCGATCAGCGCAGGCTCCGGGGCGTACCCGTCGTCGTCCAGCGACCCCACCACGACGACCCGGTCGGCCCCGCCCTCCTCCGCCCGTTGGGCGTCGGCCGGGTGCAGGGCGAGCACTTCGAGCAGCCCTCTCATGACCTCAGTGTGCCGCAGGCGCTGGACACATTCCGGCAACGACGGACGTGTCCCGGTGCAGTTTTCACCCGACCGGTCCTAGGTTGGGTTCATGGTGGGCAGGCGCACCGTATGCGCGATCGGATTGGGTGCCGGGCTGGCGGCCGCGGGCTGCACTCCGAAGGCACCGGCCGCCAGGGAGCAGCTCCGCGCCGCCGCCCCGACGCCCGCGCGGCGCACCTCGTCGGATCCCGACACCAATCGCATCCTGACCGAGATCGGCGGGACGATCGCCCAGCTCACCATCTATTCGGACCGGATCTATGTGACCACAGAGGATGGGCGTGAGCTGCTGAGCAGCGGTGGAGCCTTCGCCCCCGTCAAGGATCCGCAGATTCCGCCGCTGTCCCAGGATCCCCTCTCGGCCGATGCCTTCCTGGTCGCGGCCGT
This sequence comes from Enemella evansiae, assembly GCF_004362375.1. Classification (NCBI taxonomy): domain Bacteria; kingdom Bacillati; phylum Actinomycetota; class Actinomycetes; order Propionibacteriales; family Propionibacteriaceae; genus Enemella; species Enemella evansiae. The sequence goes on along the minus strand of NZ_SNXA01000014.1, from coordinate 59,139 downwards.
ACGCCGGATCGTGGATGCCAACGGGGGCGATTTCGGTGCAGTCTTCCGCTCCGAGGACCAGGTGCTGCTGGAGGTGAAGCAGGGCATGTTTCCCATGGACGAGACCGTGCGTTGCGCACTCCCGCCGGACAAGGAGGTCCCCGCCTACGGCTACCAGGAGGAACAGGGGCTGACCGATGGGCTCGCCGAACTGCGTGCGGTGCAGCGCACGGAGACCTATGCGCTCGGCCTGCGCCACGACGCCAAGGAGGGCACGGCGGTCGTGCTGCACGGGCGATCCGAGCAACAGGATCAGGAGTGGTTGCGTGACCAGTTCCGCCCGTTGACCCGCGGGGAACTCTTCACCCCCCGCAGCACCGAGCCACTCGATCCGGCCATGGTGACGACCCAGAGCCTGATGCGCCTCGCCGGTTCCCTCGTCGATCGCAGCGGAACTGGCGAACTCAACGGGATGGAGCTGCTCGTGCTGTCCCGCAACGGGAAACCGAGGATCGAGTTCACCGCGACCGACGAGGACGGCCTCAGCCTGGTCGGCGATGCCGACCTCAGCGGGCGGATCACCAGGACGCAGTAGGTTCGGTCATGGTGGGGCGACGCGCGGTGTGCGGGATCGGGCTGGGGCTCGGTCTGGCGGCTGCGGGGTGTACGCCGACGAGTCGGCTCCGGGTGGATCCGGCCCCGGTCTCGGCCACCCCGCTGCAACGGCGTACCTCCGAGGACCCCGATACCAACCGCATCCTCACCGAGATCGGCAACGACGTCCTGCAGCTGACGGTCTATCCCGATCGGGTCTATGTGACCACCGTCGATCGTCGCAACCTGGTGAGCAGTGGTGGGCCGTTCGCGATCGCACCCGACGCGCCCGTTCCCGACATGTTTCGATCGATCCGAGCAGCGCCGTTTCCGGCGGACGCATTCCTCGTCGGTCGAGCGCGCGAGTTGTTGCAAAGCACCGGGGGCAGCCTGGGCACCATCGGCCAACCCTACGGTCAGCTCATCCTTGACATCATGCAGGGCGATTTTCCCAACCAGAGAAGGATTCGGTGCGCGGTCGCACCGGGGCGAGAGATACCCGCATACGACTTCTGGACCGAGCAGGGCGTCGCCGACGGACTCGCCGAACTATCGGCCTTGCGACCACAGGCCACCTATTCGATCGGGTTGTTTCGACTGTCCCGGCAAGAGGCATCGATGGGCCTGAGGGGCCGGATGGCCGACCAGGACCGGATCTGGGGCCGGGATCAGTATCGTCCGCTGGTGGGTTCACGTCTGGGCGGTGAACCCTTCCCCGAGAGTTTCGATCCAGCCGTGGTGAACAGCCGGGGCCTGCTCCGAGTCTCCGACGAACTTCTCCGCCGCAGCGGTCGAGAGGTTTCCACCAGTGTCGACGCCGTATCCCGCAACGGCACCCCGGTGCTGGAGATCTACGCCGGCAGCGACGACGGGCCACGCCTCACCGGTACCGCCGATCTCGACGGGCGGATCCTCGAACTGCGGTAGCCACGGTCAGAGACCAGCGGCCGATTGTCCCGGGCCGGCGGATGGTCGATAGTCGAGGCATGTTGTCGCCGAGGTATGCCATCGCCGCGCTCCGGGTGTGCCTGGTCGTGCTGTTCGCGATCCTGCTCGTCTTCCAGTTCTTCTCCCTGCCCGGCGGGATCGCATACCAGACCTCGCAGAACCCGAACGATGCGAAGCTGCGCTGGCCGCTGACCGCCATCGCGGTCTTCCTGGTGCTGTGCGCCCAGGTGGCACTGGTCGCGACCTGGCAACTGCTGGCGCTGATCAGCCGGGACCGGATCTTCACCCATTCCTCGGTGAAGTGGGTCGATGCGATCGTCGTTGCCATCGCCGCCGCCTGGTTGGTGGTGGTCGGCATGCTGGTCGTCGTCGGAGTGAACGCCGACGATCCCGGGATGCCGATGCTGCTGATCCTCATCACCGCCGTCATCACCGTGCTCTGGCTGCTGATGGTGGTCCTGCGGGGGCTGTTGCTGCAGGCCACCACCCTGCGATCGCAACTCGAGGCGGCCGGCTGACGGGTCAGGCCCGCCCCGAAACGCTTTCGGGGCTCACGCTCATCGAGTAGTCGGCCCTGCGCAGCGAAGCGGAGCAGGGCCGACGTGTCGAGATGAGTTCGGTACGGAACGGGTTCGTCTCGACACGGGCGCTGCGCGCCCTGCTCGACGAACGGAAGGGCGCGCTCAGCCTGCGGATTCCTCGACGGCACGGAAGACCCGGGCGATGTTCCCCGAACCGAGCGCGACCAGCTCGTCGCGGCTCCACCCGCGATCGGCGAGCGCGGCCATCAACTCCTGATAGTGCGAGACGTCGGGCAGTTCCGGCGGCAGCAGGGTCGTGCCGTCATAGTCACCACCGATGCCGACGTGTTCGATCCCGGCCACCTCACGGACGTGCTCGATGTGACGCACCACATCGGTAAGATGTGCCGGATTCCCTTCACCGGCAAGGAATTTGGTGACGAAGGTGACCATGCACACTCCCCCGCCGGCGGCCATCCGCTGCAGCACGTCGTCGGGTGCGTTGCGGGGATGGTCCTGCACGGCCCGGGCGCACGAGTGGCTGAAGATCACCGGCGCCGTCGACACGTCGAGGGCGTCGCGCATCGTGGTCGGCGCGGTGTGCGAGAGGTCGACCATCATGCCGAGCCGGTTCATCTCGGCGACCACCTCGCGGCCGAAGTCGGTCAGCCCGCCGTGCCGCGGCTCATCGGTGCCGGAGTCGGCCCATTCGTTGTTCTGGTTGTGGGTCAGAGTCAGATAGCGCACGCCGAGCCGGTGCAGGGTACGCAGGCAGCCCAGCGAGTTGTCGATGCTGTGCCCACCCTCGGCGCCCAGCAGGGACCCGATCGGTGCGTCCGGGCCGGCGGCCAGCACGGCGTCCAGTTCGTCGGCGGTGGTGACCAGCCGCAGATCGCCGGCATACCGCTCGACCATCTGGTGCACCGCGTCGATCTGCTCGCAGGTGTCGGCGAAGAAATCCCCTGTGCCAACGGGATCCTCGCCCTTCACCCCGGGCACGAAGACCGACCAGAACTGGGCGCGTACGCCACCGGTGCGCAGCCGCGGCAGGTCGGTCTGCAGCGCGGGTTGGTCGACGGCGATGTCGCAGGCGTCGAAGTCGTAACGACAGTGCTTGCGCATCGCCCAGGGCAGATCGTTGTGTCCGTCGACGATGGGGATCGGGGTGGTCATGCGCCCGACTCTACTGTCAGTGCAGGATTTCCGAGCCGACTTTCTCCACCGCCCGGCCGTGCCGGCGCAGGGTGACCTTCTGCACCATCATCGTGGCCACTCCGGCGATCAGCAGCCCGGCGACATTGATGCCGAGCTGGAGCAGCGATCCGGTGATCTCGCTGACCACCCCGAGCGCCAGGGCCACCGCCAGGTTGCCGGCGGCGGGCACCGTGGTCACCGAGATGAACACCCCGACCAGGGCATTGGATTTCGCCGAGGTCATCGCCAGCGCACCGGCGGTACCGGCCAGGATCGCGACCACGAAGGACCACCAGTCGGGGTGCCAGATGAACGCCGTCAGCGGCCGCGGTCGCAGCAGATCCGCCGGTGTGATCGCCCCGGTCAGCCGGGCGACCAGCGCGACCGCCACCACGAGCACGATGCTGAGCGCGAATCCGCGCAGCAGGGTGACCGTGGCGCGGCCCGCCAGCTTCGGCCGGCCGAGCGCGATCCCGGCGCAGATGGCGGCCACCACGCCGTAGTCGGGGCCGACGACCATCGCGCCGACCACGATGATCGGCGCGTCGGTGAGCACGGCCACCGCGGCCAATGCGGTGGCCAGCACCAGGAAGGCGTAGAAGGACCAACTGGCTCGCGAGGAGCTCTCCGCCTGCTGCAGCACGACATCCCAGATGACCCCGTCGTCGGGCTCGCCATGGGCGTTGTGCTCCAGTTGGATCGCGGCCGCGAACGGCGTGGCGCTCGGTTCGCTGACGCAGATCCCGCCGACCTGGTCGAGGCCGAGGTCGTCCAGGCTGGCCAAGATGTCATCGGCGGCCTCGCGCGCCACATCGGCCTCGATCAGGTCGCCCGGCGGATCGACCGAGGCACCCGGTTGCACGGTGACATTGGTGGTGCGGCGGTCATCCACCAGGAGGTCGCGCACATCGGTGCTCAACTCGGCGGGCACCACGAGCCGCAGATGAACCAGCATGGGTCCATCGTGCCCGAAACGCGGCGGAGGCGGCCCCCGTTCGGGGACCGCCTCCGCGGTGTCGCTCGGCGGCGCGCCATCGGCGCGCCTCAGGCGTACGGACTCAGAAGCCCATGCCGCCCATCTCGTCGCCACCGGCCGGCATGGCCGGAGCCTTCTCCGGCTTGTCGGCGATGACGGCCTCGGTGGTGAGGAACAGGGCCGCGATCGAGGCCGCGTTCTGCAGCGCCGACCGGGTCACCTTGGCCGGGTCGATGATCCCGGCCTTCATCATGTCGACGTATTCGCCGGTGGCCGCGTTGAGGCCCTCGCCGGCGGGCAGCGAGCCCACCTTCTCGGCCACCACGCCGCCCTCGAGGCCGGCGTTCGCAGCGATCTGGCGCAGCGGAGCGGAGCAGGCCTCGATGACGATCTTGGCGCCGATCAGCTCGTCACCGTTCAGCTGGGCCAGGTCGAACTTCTTGGTCGCCTGCAGCAGGGCCACGCCACCGCCGGGCACGATGCCCTCCTCGACGGCCGCCTTGGCGTTGCGCACGGCGTCCTCGATGCGGTGCTTGCGCTCCTTGAGCTCCACCTCGGTGGCCGCACCGACCTTGATCACCGCAACGCCGCCGGCCAGCTTGGCCAGCCGCTCCTGCAGCTTCTCGCGGTCGTAGTCGGAGTCGCTGTTCTCGATCTCGTTGCGGATCTGCTTGACCCGCCCCTGGATCTCGTCGGCCTCGCCACCGCCGTCGACGATGGTGGTCTCGTCCTTGGTCACGCGGACCTGGCGGGCGGTGCCCAGCAGCTCCAGGGTGACGGCGTCGAGCTTCAGGCCCACGTCCTCGGAGATGACCTGGCCACCGGTGAGGATGGCGATGTCACCGAGCATGGCCTTGCGGCGGTCGCCGAAGCCCGGGGCCTTCACGGCGACGGACTTGAAGGTGCCGCGGATCTTGTTGACGATCAGGCCGGCCAGGGCCTCACCGTCGACGTCCTCGGCGATCACGACGAGCGGCTTGCCCGACTGCATGACCTTCTCCAGCACCGGCAGGAGATCCTTGAGGCTGGAGATCTTGGAGTTGGCGATCAGGATGTAGGGATCGTCGAGCACGGTCTCCATGCGCTCGGTGTCGGTCACGAAGTAGCCCGAGATGTAGCCCTTGTCGAAGCGCATGCCCTCGGTCAGCTCGAGGTCCAGCCCGAAGGTGTTGGACTCCTCGACGGTGATCACACCCTCCTTGCCGACCTTCTCCATCGCCTCGGCGATGATCTTGCCGACGGTCTCGTCAGCGGCGGAGATCGACGCGGTGGCAGCGATCTGCTGCTCGGTCTCGATGTCGGTGGCCATCCCCAGCAGCTCCTCGCTGATGGCGGCGGTGGCCTTCTCGATGCCCTTCTTCAGGCCCATCGGGTTGGCGCCGGCGGTGACGTTGCGCAGACCCTCGCGCACCATCGCCTGGGCCAGCACGGTCGCGGTGGTGGTGCCGTCGCCCGCGACGTCGTCGGTCTTCTTGGCGACTTCCTTGACCAGCTCGGCGCCGATCTTCTCGTACGGCTCCTCGAGCTCGATCTCCTTGGCGATCGACACGCCGTCGTTGGTGATCGTGGGGGCGCCCCACTTCTTCTCCAGCACGACGTTGCGGCCCTTGGGGCCGAGGGTCACCTTCACCGCGTCGGCGAGGACGTTCATGCCCCGCTCGAGACCGCGGCGAGCCTCGATGTTGAACTCAATCAGTTTTGCCATGTGTTCCGGGAGTCCTCCCGCATCGGGGGCGTACGCCCCATGGTTGTCTGTGATGCGCCAAGACGATGCCCGCGACGGACGACACCCGTGGGTGCCTCACCGGACTTGACGGTGGCACTCGGGCGTACCGAGTGCTAAGTCATGTTTAGCACTCTCACCGGTGGAGTGCAAACAATCCGGGCAGACGAAACCGGGCGATCCCGACGTCGGGTTCGTCGGGACCGCCCGGTGGGGTACGCCTGATTCAGACCGTGGCGGCCGGCCAGGTGCCCTGCATCGGGACGGTGGCGACCGCCGAGGTGAACTCGCGGGCCTGGCTGGCCAAGGAGTTCACCAGGTCGACGAAGACCTTGATGGTGGCGACGATCGCTGCGATCAGGCCGATGATCTCGGCCGCCCCGATCGCGGTACCGGCGGGCACCGCGGCCATCTTCCCGATGGCCAGCCCGAGGCCGACCGCGGCGAAGCTCATCGCCACCAGGAAGGTATAGGTGGCGGTGATGCCGGAGTCGCCCAGCTTGACCATCGAACCGCCGAAGGTGAGTACGCCACCCTTGGCTTCTCCGGCAGCGGCCTGCTGCTTGTCGGCGGCCTTGAAGAACGCCTCGGCGCCCGCACCCTGCCAGGATTCCTTCGACTTGAGCTGGCTCGGGTCCAGGGACTCGGCGAAGTCGGCGGTCCGCGGACCCATGCCGTCACGGATCTTCTCACCGATGCACTTGATGTACCACGGCGCCACCAGGCCCTGGAGCGCCTGCTGATAGATGTCATAGGCCTTGTTGACGGCTTCCTGCCCCTTGCGGCAGGCGGCAAGCACGTCGTCGAGCCAGGGGATCACGCCGAGCGTGATCTTGTTGGCCCAGTCGATCGCCGTCTGCACGGTGTTCATCACGCCGTTGAAGATCGTCTGCAGCACTTCGACCGCAGCGACCACACCGTCGACCATGACACCCAGCGGTCCGGTATCGCACTCCTTGGCGAGCACACCGTCCGTCGCCCCGCCGTCTTGGGATTCTGTTGCCATGTAGGTCATCTCAGGGCTCCGTCCTGGTCGCCTGCTGCTGGTTCTGCATCTCGGTCTGGTCGTACTGGGTCGCGGTCTGGGTCAGCTTCTCCGACATCCGGTCGAGCGCCTTCTCCGCGTCGGTATAGATGGTCACGCAGCGATCGATCGCCTCGCCGTACGGCCCGGCCGCGGCGAACCAGAGGCCCCAGGACGGGACACCGCTCTTGAGTGAGCCGAAGGTCTTGGCGATACCGGCCGCCCGATTGGCCCGGTCGGCGTAGGTCTTCGCGTCCTCCCGCATGTCCCCGGTGTTGAACTGCGTGTCCTCCTTGGGCCCTCCGGGTTCGTCCGGCGGGTTCGTCGGCGGGGTCGGTGTCGGGGGCGGAGTGGTCGGGGGCGGAGTGGTGGGGGGCGGCGTGGTCGGGGGCGTGTTGGTACCGGGGCCACCGCCCTGGTTGCCGCCACCGCCGCCCTGGTTGCCGCCACCGCCGCCCTGGTTGCCACCGCCACCACCGGTGTTGCCACCACCGCCGCCCGAGTCCTGCTCGTCCTCGGCGTCCTTGTCGTCCTTCTTGTCTTCCTCGTCCTCGGCCTTGTCCTCGTCGCCCTTGCCGTCGGAATCCGCGTCCTCGCCCTGGCCGGCATCCTTGCCGCCGTCGGGGTCCGGTTTGCGATCGGACAGGTCGACCTCGACCTGGCCGTCGGGGGTGATGACGAACCGGGTGCCGTCGAGCTGGGTGACGGTCACCTTGTCGCCGTCGGTCTGGACCTTGGTGCCGTCCTCGGTCATGAGTACGCCGTCGCCGTTCAGTTCGGAGACGTCGTCGCTCTCCGCACCCGGAGTGTCGTTGTTGCTGATGTCGGCATCGACGGTGACCGAGCCGTCGGCCTTCCGGGTGACCTGCACCCCGCCGTTGGTGGTGATCACGGTGTCCTGGCCTCGGGTGTCGACCACCCCACCGTCAGCGAGCACGCCGACCTCCTCATCGGCGAGCGTGGTGTCGGAACTGATGTCCTGGTGCTCCGGCGGCACCTCGACCACCGGATCCTGGCGTTCCTTGTGCGCCGGTGCCGGTGACAGGTTCACCGCCTGATCGCCGACCGCCTCGGTGCTCGTGCCGATCTCGGTCTCGGTGACCACCTGATCCTGCTGGAGCTGCTGTTCCTCGAGGACCGCGTCGTCGACGGGCGCCTGCTGGGCGTCCTCCGGCGCACTCAGCAGGTCCGACGCCGGGCCCGCCTCGTCCAGCGTGTCCGAGGCCGGCGGCTGCACCATCGGCGCATCGCCCTCCCCGGCGTACCCCGACCAGTAGTCGGTCTCGTTGCTCTCGGTCGTCATCTCCCCGCTCCGCTCACTGTCCGAAGTTGCTCAGTTGATGGCGCTGCTCGGCCGCCTGCTCGAGGATCTCGGCGAAGGCCGTGGTGATCGTGTTGCCGCTCAGCCCGCGTACCCAGTTGCGGTCCAGGCGTACCTCGACCGGAAAGCCCGACTCGTAGACGATCGACGCGCGCCGGGAGTTGTTGAAGTACTCCACCCGCGCGCCCTCGTTCGCCCGCCGCTCGAGATCCGCGGCGATCCGGTCGAACTGCGCCATCGCCTGGTTGAACTGCGCCAGCAGGGCGTCCTGATCCCCGCTCGCGACCGCCGCGTCGAAATAGCGGGTCCGCTCGGCGACCATCTCCTGCGCCTCGTCGCGGATCGCCGGAGTGATCTCGGGCTCCCCCGACTCCGCCACCTCGGGCTGGTCGGCGCCGCCGAAGGACTGCACCATCCCATCACTGATCGCTGCCTGCACCGCCTGCGCGAGCGCATCCGGTTCGACCTTCTCCTGCCACTTCGCCGCGACCGTGATCGCGGTCAGCCGCTGCTCGGCGTCCAGCGCGGCGGTCACCACACCGGCGGGGTCGTGCCCCTCACCGGGTTGGCTGACGACCTTCAGTTTCGCGGTCAACTGGTGCAGCTCGGCGAGCGATTGCTCCAGCTGCTGCATGGGATCCTGTGGGCTCATCTGGTCCTCCTTGCCACAACGGTGTCACCGGGCGGGGCCAGCGCGAGCACCCTGCGATACTCAGACCGTGAGCCGGGATACTCAAAAACTCCTCCCGCGCCCCCGCGGCGGCCTGCGCTGGCTGCTGAACTTCGTGAACCTGTCCACCCCGCTCGGGGTCGGTATCGCCCTGCTCGGCGGCGCGCGACCTCGGCCCGGACCGCAGGGGCTGCTGCTCGCCGAGGGTTACCGGCTCGGCTTCCCGATCGCCGGCGCGTTCACCGTCGGAAACGTGGTGATCACCGCCGGCGGCCTGGACCGGTTGCTCGCCGACGACGGTCGGATGCTGCGGCACGAGGCCCGGCATGCCTGGCAGTACGCGGTCTGCGGTGGCCTGCCCTTCCTGCCCCTGTACGCCGTGGCGGCGGCCTGGTCGGTGGTCAGCACCGGTGATGTGGCCAGCCAGAATCCGTTCGAACGCCTCGCCGGGTTGGCCGACGGCGGTTATCCCCGCCGGCCGAGCCGGTTCGCGATGAACCGTGGGGCCCTACGCTGAGCAACCGTGACCTCCGGATCCGAGATGCCCCCGATGCCCGATCCCAGGCGGCTGCTGGCGAAGCTGCAGGCCGATGTCCGCGGGTTCGAGGCCCGCGCCGAACGAACCAACCAGGCGCTGCGCCAGGCGAGCGTCGAGGTGCCCGGTGAGCAGGTGACGCTGCGGTTGCTCGGCAACCACCTGACCGGCATCGAGTTCCACCAGGCCGCGCTGCGGCTCACCCCGGCCCAGCTCACCGCCACCCTGGACGCGGCGCTGCGCCGCGGTGCGGGTCAGACCAACAAGAACGCCGAGGCGGTGGTCCGCGACGCCTTCGGCGACGAGGCGGCGGCCCGCGGGGTGGCCGCGGTCGCCCCCGAGGAGCGCCCGGTGGACGTGGACGCGGACGCGGGTGCGGGCGCTGCGGCGTACCGCTCCCCGCAGGCGGATGCGCCGATGACACCGGAACAGCAGGAGGACCTGCTGGACGACATCCTGAACCGGATGGACAGCGACGACGAACCGCTCGACCCGGCGGCGATCATGGCCGAGATCGGCTACGTCCCCTCGAGCGTGCCGCCGGATCAGCTGCAGGCCGACTTCGACGCCGAGATCGAGCGGATCAAGGCCAGCGCCACCCGCCTGCCGGAGCTGATGGAACGGGTCACCGGGACCGGCAGCGACGGTGCGGTCGAGGTCCGGGTGAACGCCGCCGGGGTGATCCTCGGCACCCGCTTCGGCGCCGGCTTCGACCGCGAGGGCACCACGGTGCTCGGCGAGCGCTTCACCGCCGCGTACGCCGCAGCGCGCAGCGACGCGCAGGCCCAGTTGCGCGACCAGCTCGATGACACCCTGGCCGGCAATCCCTTCCTGGACGAGCTCTGAGGCAACGACGAGCCGGAAGTTTCCACACCCGCTGACCGGGCGCGCGCGCCGGCCGGAATCTAGATTGGCCCCAACCCCGCAACCACAGGAGTCGACGTGACCGAGACCTTCAGCGTGCCGGAGATGCGGACGCATCACAGCAACCTGCAGGCAGTGGATTCCAGCACCCAGGACGTGGTCGGCCGGGCCCAGGACACCGGCATCGGCGACTGGAAGATGTATGGCATCTTCGCCAGCCCGATCGTCTGCCCGATCCTGATGCTCGGCGACCAGCTGCACGGGCGGACCATCGACGAGCTCGGCCGGGTCAGTGCGACGGTGACCGAGGGTTTCGGCACCACCGCCGACCTCTACGACGCCACCGAGCAGAGCAATGTCGATCTGGCGAAGTCGATCACCGCCGAACTGGCGAGCATGCGGGAGGCGACGGGCCGATGACCGCCACCAGTCAGGGTCTGCCCTTCGTCTCGGTCGGATCGGCCAATGTCACGCTCCCGATCTACAACGACATCGCCAGCGCCAGCCAGCACTGGGCCGACGGTGAGGCCTCCATCGGCGACGTCACCGCGGTCGCCGACATCGGCCTCGGCATCCTGTCGGTCGCCCTCGACCCGCTGAACGCGCTGATCGGTGCCGCGGTCGGCTCGCTGATGGACATCCTGGTCACGAACGTCTCGTGGTTGAAGGAGCCGGTGGATTTCCTGCTCGGCAACCCGGATGCGATCTACGCCCATGCGCAGAAGTGGCAGACGATCTCCGACGACCTGGTGGGCGTCGCCAACCAGCACGCCGGTACCGCGGGCGACCTGCCCGGCTGGCAGGGCCGCGCCTCGGAGGCGTACACCCAGGTGATGCAGGGGGTGAACGACAACTACCGGTCCGCCTCGGCCGCGGCGGCGAAGATGGCCGACTGGGTCTCCACCGCCGGGATGGTCGTCGGCATCTTCCGCGAGACCATCTGGAACCTGATCAAGATGTTCGTCACCGAGGTGGTGCAGGCCGCGATCCTGGCGGCGGCCGCCGCGGTGCCGTCGGTCGGCGCCTCGCTGGCCGCCTTCACCGGTTGGTTCGGCGCACGGATGGCGATGATCGGCGCCAAGATCGCGTCCAAGATGGGCAAGCTGATGCGGATCCTGTCGAAGCTGGCCAAGAAGATGAACCTGAGCAGCAAATTCTTCGACGACGCCGCCCGGGCCCTGTCCAAGGTCTCGCAGAAGCTGGCCCGCTCCGCCCGGCTGAAGATCGCCGGCGACGCGACCCGGCCGGCGGTCCGCGGCCGGCACTCGATCCCCAACGACCGGATCCCGATGAAGCCGAAGATGCCCGGACGCACCACCTCCGCGGAGGTGTTCGGCGAAAAGGGCGGGGAGATCTATGACCGGCTGCGCACGGTGAACCGGAACGTGGTCAAACCGATGGACCGCTCGCAGACCAGCGGCACCCTGGAGGCCAACGACACCCAGGAAGAGATCCAGGACATCGACCGCTGAACCGACCCGTCAGGGTGCCCGGATGCCATCCCCGAGTTCTTCGGCGTACGCCCGCCGCGGCGAGCGGGCGCGGGTGCTCGCGATCGTTGCCGGGGTGCTCTCCCTGGTCGCGGCGACCTGGGCGCTGCTCGCGGCGAGCCACTGGATCGGTCTGCAACCCAGTTCGGATCTGCTCGGCCGTGGCCGGGCCACGGTGACCGAGTGCCGAGCCGATCCGAGCCAGCTCTGGCTGATGCAGCGGTGTGTGGCGACGGTGGAATGGGATCCGGGGGCGGCCCCCGACGGTTACCGGACGCCGGCGACGATCGAGGCGCGGGAGCCGGTCTCCGGTGAGGTGGCCGTGGAGGCGTACCGATCCCAGTGGTCAGTCGGGACGAGCAGCAACCCGCGGACCGAGGTGGTGCAGGTCGCCGGCGACCATCGCTCGGCGGGTGGGTTGCTCACGGTGCTGTGCGTGCTGGGCGTGCTCGCGGTCCCGATCCTGGTCAGCGGCGCGCTGTCCGGGCTGCGACGCTGAGCGCCGGTCGTGCCGAGGTCAGTCCTTGTCGGGATCGAACCCGAGCCGACGCGCGGAGCGGGCGCGCTGCCGAGTGGCGCGCAGCCGGCGCAGCCGCTTCACCAGCAGCGGGTCGTGGGCCAGCGCCTCGGGCTTGTCGATGAGGGCGTTCAACACCTGGTAGTAGCGGGTGGTCGACATGTCGAAGCGCTCCCGGATGCCCTGTTCCTTGGCGCCGGCGTACTTCCACCACTGGCGCTCGAAGTCGAGGATCTCCGCGTCCCGCTCGCTGAGTGCGGCGGGGGCGCCGGTGGACGGCTGCGGGTTCAGGGCTGACATGGCCCCCATCGTAGGCGGAAACAACAACGGTGTCATTACCTTCGGCGCGTCGCGGGCTACGATGCCAGCATCCGCAGAGTAAGGGCCGAGGAGGCAACCGATGCAGCCCATCACCGGAGTCATCCAGGACTACCCGTGGGGGTCGACCGACGGCATCCCCGGCGTGCTCGGCCGCGAGGTCACCGGCCGGCCGCAGGCCGAATACTGGCTGGGCGCCCACACGAAGGCACCGGCCACCCTGGCCGAGGGTGATCTGGCCGGGTTCCTCGCCGACCACCCGGCCGAGATCGGCAGCGTCTCGGTCGAGCGGTTCGGCGACCGGCTGCCGTTCCTGCTCAAGGTGCTGTCGGCGAAGCAGGCCCTGTCGCTGCAGGCCCATCCCTCTCGCGCCCAGGCGATCGAGGGGTACGCCCGCGAGAACGACGCGGGGGTGGCTCTCGACGCCCCGGACCGGAACTACCGCGACGACTGGCCGAAGCCGGAGGCGATGGTCGCGCTGACCGAGTTCCACGGGCTCTGCGGGTTCCGCGAACCGGCGGAGACGCGGGCACTGTTCGCGAAGCTCGGCGTGGATGAGGCGGATCAGCTGATGGAACCGCTGACCGATCCCGACGGCATCGCGCGGGTGTTCCTGGAGGTCCTCGGGCTGGCCGATCAGGAGGGTGAATTGGTCGCCTCGGTGGTCACCGCCGCGTCGGCGTACGCCGCCGAGGATTCCGACTTCGGCCGGTTCTGCCGCACCGCGGTGGAGCTGAACGCCGACTACCCGAACGATGCCGGCATCCTGGCGGCGCTGCTGCTGAACCGGATCACCCTCGCTCCGGGCGAGGCATTCTTCATGCCCGCCGGGAATCTGCACGCCTACCTGCGCGGTACCGGGATCGAGATCATGTCGAACTCCGACAACGTGCTCCGCGGTGGTCTGACCGGCAAGCACATCGACATCGACGAACTGGCCCAGGTGGTCGACTTCTCCCCCGGCTTCCCGGGGGTGGTCACGCCGGTCGATGAGGGCAACGGGGTGCGCCGCTATCCGACCGAGGCGCCGGAGTTCGCGCTCTGGGAGGTGCAGGACTGCGCCGACGCCGCGCTGCCGGCCACCGGCCGCGGCCGGATCCTGCTGGTCGTCGACGGCACCGCCACCCTGCGTCGGGGCTCCGAGGTGCTCGAGGTGCCGCGCGGCGGCGCGGCCTTCATCGGCGCCACCGAGGACGATGTCCGCCTCGACGGCCCCACCCGCGGCTTCCTCGCCGCCAGCGGCATCTGAGGCAGGCCCGTTCATCTCGACACGGCAGCCATTGCTCCGCAAGCTCCGCATGGCTGCCTACTCGATGAACGCAGGGCGCGCGGGCGCGAGCCGACAAGAACGGGAGGCGAGCGTCGGAAGCGCGCCCCCGCGATGCAGACCCACCAAGGAGAAATCCCCGCGTCGCCGCCGCAACCACCAGCATGATCACCGCGAGGGGTTTCGACGACTGGGCCGAAGAGCGGGGATTGGGCGCGCGGGCGCGAGCCGACAAGAACGGGAGGCGAGCGTCGGAAGCGCGCCCCCGCGATGCAGGCCCACCAAGGAGAAACCCCGCGTCGCCGACGCATCCACCAGCATGATCACCGCGAGGGGTTTCGACGACTGGGCCGAAGAGCGGGGATTGGGCGCGCGGGCGCGAGCCGACAAGACGGGAGGCGAGCGTCGGAAGCGCGCCCCCGCGATGCAGGCCCACCAAGGAGAAATCCCCGCGTCGCCGACGCAACCACCAGCATGATCACCGCGAGGGGTTTCGACGACTGGGCCGAAGAGCGGGGATTGGGCGCGCGGGCGCGAGCCGACAAGAACTCGAGCCTCCGACAGGATTCGAACCCGCGACCCTCGCTTTACAAGAGCGACGCTCTACCAACTGAGCTACGGAGGCAAGGCATCCATCATGCCCGCACCGACCGCACGGTGTCGAAACCTTTGGTGCTGCTCCACGCGTTGGATAAGTTGACGACCGACCCCTGACCAGATCGAGGAGTACGCCACCTTGGCTCAGCCTGCCCGCCCGGGCGCCCGGTCCGCGGAGCAACGCGGCACCACGGCCGCACCCACGACCCCGCCGAAGACCAAGCGGCGCGGTGAGATCCACGGATTGCGCGGCCTGGCGATCGGTCTGGTGGTGGCGTACCACCTGTGGGGTGGCGGCCGGGTCTCCGGCGGTGTCGATGTCTTCCTGATGATCTCGGCGTACCTGATGGTCGGCAGTTTCGCCCGCAAGGGGATGGCGTTCAACGTCCTCGACTTCCTGGTGGGCCGGTTCCGGCGGTTGATCCCCTCCTCGGCGGTGGTGATCCTGCTGGTCTGCGGTGCCGGTTGGCTGCTGCTGCCGCCGGTGCGCTGGTATCCGCTGCTGGATCAGGCGCTCGCCTCGATCACCTATCGGCAGAACTGGCTGCTGATCAGCATGGCCACCGACTACACCTCCCCCGACCGTTCGGGCACCAGCCCGCTGCAGCACTACTGGTCGCTGTCGGTGCAGGGGCAGATCTTCGTCGTCTGGCCGCTGCTGATGCTGCTGGCGATGCTGGTGTTCAGGCTCGCCAAGGTGCCGATCAAGATCTCGCTGACGGTGATCTTCTCGGTGATCACCATCGCCTCCTTCGCGTACGCCCTGCGCGAGGTCGGCGCCAATCCGGTCGCGGCCTACTTCGACACCTACGCCCGGGCCTGGGAGTTCTCGCTGGCCTCCCTGTTCGCGCTGATGCCGATACCGAAGATGTCGGTGCTGCCGCGCGCGGTGCTGAGCTGGATCGGGCTGTTCGTGATCACCTTCTGCGGGGTCTTCTTCGGCAATCTGCCGTACCCGGGCCCGGTGGCGCTGATCCCCTCGATCGCGACCGCGCTGGTGATCATCGGCGGCAGTTCCCGCGAGGCCTGGCATCCGGCCCGGCTGCTGAACAGCCGGCCGATCGCCTGGCTGGGCGATCGGGCGTACGCCCTGTATCTGTGGCACTGGCCGGTGCTGATGTTCTGGCTGAACGCGACGGTCAGCAACTCTCCGGGCATCGTCGGCAGCGTGATCGTGATCGCGCTCTCGCTGATCCTGGCCGATCTGACCACCCGGACCATCGAGCAGCGGTTCAACCAGATGAAGTTCCTCGGCGCCAAGCGCTGGGGCCTGGCCACCATCGCCACCGGTCTGCTGATCGGTTTCGGCGCGATCAGCAGCTGGTCCTGGGTGCTGCAGCGCGATGTCCAGCAGACCAACTCGGCCCCGGCCGAGGCCCGCCCCGGTGCCCGCGCGATCACCCCGGGTGCCCCGGTCGAGACCGCCGTGCCGAACCGCAGCATCGCACCCGGGGACACGATCATCCTCACCGACTGGCCGGAGGTGCAGCCACCGTGTTCGGCCGATCTGACACCGAAGCCGCCGGCCTCGGAGTGCACCGAGATCAAGCCGCCCGGTGAGGCGCACAAGACCGTGGTGATCATGGGCGATTCGCACAGCAACCAGTGGCTGACGCTGATGAGCGATCTGGCCCGGCGCGAGCAGTGGCACCTGATCACCTCGATCCGGCCGGGTTGCCGGATCACCCTGCCCAATCCGGCCAGCGACGCGGCCTGCGTGCAGTACAGCCAGGAGATGGTGCAGTATCTGCTCGAGCTGCGCCCGGACTTCGTCTTCACCGTCGGCAGCCGGGCCCAGGCGAACGGTCCCGAGATCGCGGTGGACACCTATCTTGAGGCCACCAAACCGCTCACCGATGCCGGGTTGAAGATCGTCAACATCCGCGACAATCCGCGCTTCGACTTCAAGATGCCCGAGTGCGTGCAGCGTTACGGTGCCGCGGATCCGCGCTGCCTGAAACCGCGCTCGGAGAAGCTGGCACCGATCTCACCGCAGGTGGCGCTGGAGCCGACGCCGGGGATGCTGACGATGGACCTCACCGAATACATCTGCCCCGGCGGGATGTGTCCCGGGGTGATCGGGAATGTCTACGTCTACATGGATGACAACCACTTGAGTCGCACCTATGTGACCACGCTCAAGGAGGAGTTCGAGGACCAGCTCTGGCGGGTGATCGAGAGATGACCAGGGCTCGGGGGATTCTGGTCGGCGTGCTGGCGGCGGTGGCGCTGCTCGCCGCCACCGTGGTGCTCGCGCCACGCGCCACCACCCGGTATGCGGTCGAGGCATCCGCCAGCCCCGCCCCGGCGGAGCTGGCCACCGACGGCACCGGTGACGGGTTGCCGCACAGCACCGCGCACCCGTCCTCGGCCGCGGCGGCGGATGACCTGACCCGCGGGCTGAGCCGCAATGTGGTGCTGCGCAGCACGATGATCGCCGAGAAGGATTTCAGCTACTGCTCCAACGGGCCGGTGGACGACCCGCCGGCCGAGGTGCGTCGGGTGGTCTTCGTGGTGCACGGCAACGATCGGCGCCCCTGCGGGATGGCCGGTGCGGTGCTCGCCGGGGCGACCGACGCCCAACGCGAGCAGACCCTGGTGGTGGCGCCGCGGTTCGCCAGCGCCGAGGACACCAAGGACCGGGCGAAGGAGCTCTACTGGACCTTCTCCGGCTGGTCCCAGGGCGATCCGTCGGTCAATCCCGGCGCCCAGATCTCCTCGTACGCGGTGCTGGACGAGCTGATCCGCCGGGTCGGTCACCGCTCGGTGGTGGTGGCGGGTTTCTCCGGCGGCGGCCAGTTCGTGAACCGGTTCGCGGCGGGGTCGGCGAGCCAGCCGGACCGGTTCGTGATCGCCAACCCCTCCTCCTACCTCTATTTCACCCCGGCCCGCCCGGGTACGCCGCCCGAGGAGGTGGCCCGCTGCCCGGGATACAACGACTACCGCTACGGGTTGAACCAGCTGAATCCCTACATGGCGGCCAGCGGCCCCAAGGGGTTGACCGAGCGCTACGGGAAGCGGAAGGTCGTCTATCTGCTCGGTGACCGGGACCGGGACCCGCGCTCGTCGTCGATGGACAAGTCCTGCGGTGCGAACGTCGAGGGGCCGAACCGGTTGGAGCGCGGCCAGCGCTACTGGGCGTACCTGCCGAGCGTCTATGGCCCCGAGATCCGCACCCGCCAGCAGCTGCACCTGGTACCGGGCGTGGCACACGACGCGGTCGGGATGTTCACCGCCGCACCGGCCCGGCAGGCCCTGCTCGGCTGAGGTCCGGCGACCGGGCGGATTCCCCAGGCGGCGAAAACCGACCTCGGGTCAGGAATAACGTTCCTGCAAATTTGCAGACGTCGACTGCGTAACTGGCGGTTGCGGGTGACAATTCCGAGTGACCATACTCGCCACAGCCTGCACGGGGCAGGTCGGTCAACGTAGACCCAGGAGGCTTGATGAGCACGTCCCAGCCAGCGCACGCTGACGAATCTCCGCAGAATGTTCGGACCCGGCTGCGTCGGGTGGTGGCGGCCTCGATGGCCGGCACCGTCGTCGAGTGGTACGAGTTCTTCCTGTACGCCGCAGCGGCCACCCTGGTCTTCGGCAGGCAGTTCTTCCCCAACACCGGCTCGGACCTGGACGGGATCATCAAGGCGTTCCTCACCTACGCCGTCGGCTTCGTCGCCCGCCCGCTCGGCGGCATCGTGTTCGGCCACTTCGGGGACAAGTTCGGCCGCAAGCACCTGCTGCAGGTCTCGATCATCATGGTCGGCGCGGCCACCTTCCTGATGGGCTGCCTGCCCACCTTCCACCAGGTCGGCTACCTGGCCCCGGTGCTGCTTGTCGTGCTGCGCTTCATCCAGGGCTTCGCGGTCGGCGGCGAGTGGGGCGGTGCGGTGCTGCTGGTCGCCGAGCACGCACCGGACAAGGAGCGCGGCTTCTGGGCCTCCTGGCCGCAGGCGGCGGTGCCGATGGGCAACCTGCTCGCCACCGGCGTACTGCTGGTGCTCTCCTCCACCCTCTCCCAGGCCGCCTTCCTCAGCTGGGGCTGGCGGATCGCGTTCTGGCTGTCGGCGGTGATCGTGCTGATCGGCTGGTACATCCGCACCAAGGTCACCGACGCCCCGATCTTCCAGAACGCCAAGGAGGAGCAGATCGAGGCCGCCAACGCCGGTTACGGTGTGGCCGAGGTGTTCAAGAAGTACCCGCGCGGCGTGTTCACCGCGATGGGTCTGCGGCTGGCCGAGAACGTCGTCTACTACCTGGTGGTGACCTTCACGATCACCTATCTCAGCGCCTACCTTAAGATGAACACCTCCCGGATCCTGCTGCTGCTGCTGATCGCACACGCCATCCACTTCTGCGTGGTACCGATGGTCGGCCGGGCCACCGACGTGCTGGGTCGTCGCCCGGTGTACGCGGCCGGCGCGATCCTGACCGCGACCTGGGGCTTCTGGGCATACCGGATGTTCGACACCCGCAGCGATTTCCTGATCGTGGTCGCGGTGATCATCGGTCTGATGTTCCACGCGCTGATGTACGCCGGGCAGCCGGCGATCATGGCGGAGATGTTCCCGACCCGGATGCGCTACTCCGGTGTCTCGCTCGGCTACCAGGTGACCTCGCTGTTCGCGGGTTCGATGGCGCCGATCATCGCGACCGCGCTGCTGGCCCGGTACAACTCCTCGGTGCCGATCGCGATCTATCTGGCGATCTGCTCGGCGATCACGCTGATCGCGGTCATCGCGGCCAAGGAGACCAAGGGCTCCTCGCTGCACGAACTGGATCGCCTGGACGCCGAAGGCCGGGCCCCCAAGCAGTCCGCCGTCGACGAGAACCTCACCCGCTGAGTCCGCTCACAGAGTAGGCAGGCCCGGTTCCGCGCAGCGGGGCCGGGTCTGCTGTTGTCGGGAGGTCCCACCCGCCCACTTACCGATCGGTCGAACCCCAGAATGCGCCCCGCGTTCTCACCCGCGGCCCGCAAACCCGCATCCGCTCGTCGGCCCCCGATCACTGGAGGCGAATTCTGGGGTTCGACCGATCGGTAACTCAGGACTCCCAGGTGGCCACCGCGTCGGCCAGGCCGTCGGGAGCGCGCACCTCGGGCGGCGGCAGCTCCGCGGGTGTCCGAGTGAACCGGGGCGCCGGCGCCGGCTGATCCACGCCCTCCGGGCTGACCAGCGTCCCGCGGGAGTGCAGGTGCGGATCGGTGACGGCCTCGTCGAAGTCCAGTACCGGGGTCACGCAGGCGTCGCTGCCGCGATAGATCGCGTCCCACTCGTCGCGGGTCCGACTCGCGAACACCCGGGTCAGCAGGGCACGCAGCTCCGGCCAGCGGTCCCGGTCCCACTGGCCCGGCACCTCCGCCGGCTCCACCCCGAGCCGCTCGACCATCGCGGCGAAGAACTGCGGCTCCAGGCAGGCGACCGCGACCTGCTTGCCGTCGGCACACAGA
Source organism: Enemella evansiae (assembly GCF_004362375.1). Classification (NCBI taxonomy): domain Bacteria; kingdom Bacillati; phylum Actinomycetota; class Actinomycetes; order Propionibacteriales; family Propionibacteriaceae; genus Enemella; species Enemella evansiae. The sequence goes on along the minus strand of NZ_SNXA01000014.1, from coordinate 39,155 downwards.
TAGGTGTCATAGAACGGGTGCGAGCCATCGACCAGGTTCCGCCCCCGTCCGGGCGCCCAGGCCCCGCCGGCCCGCATCGACCAGGCCAGCGCACCGAGCATGCTCGCCCCGTCGACCATCGCGGCGTCGATCACCTGCCCCTGCCCGGAGCGTTCCCGCTCCCACAGCGCGGCCAGCACGCCGACCAGCAGCAGCATCGAACCGCCGCCGAAATCGCCGACCAGATTCAGCGGCGGCACCGAGCGCTCCCCCGGCCGGCCGATGTTGTCCAGCAACCCGGTGAGCGAGAGATAGTTCAGGTCGTGGCCGGCCGCCGGCGCCAGCTCGCCGTCCTGCCCCCAGCCGGTCATCCGGCCGTAGACCAGCCGCGGATTGGCGGCCAGACACTCCTCGGGCCCGAGTCCGAGCCGTTCGGCGACCCCGGGCCGGAATCCCTCGATCAGCACGTCCGCTGCCGCCGCGAGCCGGCGTACCGATGCCAGCTCGGCCGGATCCTTGAGGTCGGCGAGCACGGTGGTGCGTCCGCGCAGGATCGGCTCGGGGCCGGTCGGCGGGGTGTCGGTGAGCCGCGCCGCGGCCGCCCGCCGATCCACCCGCAGCACCTCGGCGCCGAGGTCGGCGAGCACCATGGCGGCATGCGGGACTGGTCCGATGGCGGGCAGTTCCAGCACCCGCAGCCCGGCCAGCGGGCCGGCACCGCTAGCGGGGCGCAACGAGCTTCCCGCTCTTGGCCAGCTCCGGGTCGGTACAGGCCGCCAGGTTGAAGCAGCACGGCCGGCGATGCTCCCCCTCCAGCTTGGAGACGGTCTTCTCGATCCGGGTGGCGCGGGTCGCCGGGTTGGCGGTGGCGTGCACCCAGCGCACCCATTCCCAGCGCGCCATCGGGGTGATCTCGCGCCACTTCTCGGCCACCTTGGGTGAGGCCGCCGCGAGCGCCTCGGCCAGGTCGGCGGGGATCTCCGGCTCGGGCCAGTCCTTGGTCGGCCGGAGCGTGAAGCTCACCGGATCCCCCGCCTGTACGCCCGCCGCGCGCGCCAGCTCGGCGGTGATCCGCAGCCAGTGCCCCTTCTCGCCGTCGGGTTCGACGACGGTCTCGAACGGCCTCCCGGCGATCGTCCCGGTCACGCTCACCTGCCCGCGCGACGGCAGGGCCGCACTCGCCTCGGCCGGCAGCCGGACGATGATCTGAGTGCCCACGGTCTGCACCGGCGCCTCGAAGCGGATCTCCTGCTCTACGGCCTTCATGGGTCGGTTATACCCCACCGACGGCGGCGCGCAGAGCGTCCATGGTGACGCCGACCGCCGGGTTGCGCAGCGACTCCTCCCGGATCACCGCCCAGTAGTCGGCCGGGTGGGCGTACTCGTCGGCCAGCACCCGAACCAGCCGCGGCTCGGGGTCGGCCATGAAGTCGGGCAGGATGCCGATCCCGGCCGAGGCCAGCGTGGTCTCCACGTGCACGAACACCGAGGTCGAGCGCATCGCCTGCCGGGGCGCGGGCAACCGTTCGGTGGCGAGGTCGAGTTCGTCGACCTGCAGTGACTGCTCGATGTAGTAGACGACGCAGTGCTCGGCCAGGTCGGCCAGCGACGTCGGCTCCCCGTTGCGGCGCAGATAGTCGGCGGTGGCGTACAACCCGAGGTGGTAGCCGCACAGCTGCACCGCCACCGCCCGGTGCACCTTCGGTTCGCCGACGATCACCTCGATGTCCACCCCGGAGCGGTGCTGCTTGAGCCGCTGGGTGGCGGTGATCAGCTCGGTCTGCAACTGCGGATGCTGCTCCCGCAGCCGGACCAGCGCGGGCACCGCGAAGTGGGTGCCGAACCCGTCCGGAGTCGCCAACCGGACCACCCCGGACAGCCCCTCGGGCGAGTCACCGCGATCGGTGAGCGATTTCACCGCCCGCTCCACGGTCTCGGCGGCACCCAGGATGGAGCGGCCCGCCTCGGTGAGCTCCCAGCCGTCGCTGGTCTGCACCAGCACCCGGGCACCGAGCGCCTTCTCCAGGCCACTGATCCGCCGGGAAACGGTGGTGTGATTGACCCCGAGGACATCGGCCGCGGCACTGTAGCGGCCCAGCCGGGCCACCGTGAGCAGCACCAGCAGGTCGTCGGCGCTCACCGGCGGTCTGCTCATCAACGCTCCTCCACTCCACCGCGCCGTGCAGAAACGCACGGAAAGGTTGCGGAATTCAGTCTATTCGGTGCATTGCTCCGCACCCGTCGGGCTCCTTACCGTAACTGGCAGGAACTCAAGGAGGAGGAGCACACATGGCGACCATCGGATGGATCGGCCTGGGCAACATGGGCAACCCGATGACGGCGAACCTGGTCAAGGCCGGGCACGAGGTACGCGGATTCGACCTGAACCCCGAGGCGCTGCGCACCGCCGCCGCGAACGGCGTCACCCCGGCCACCTCGATCGCCGACGCGGTCTCCGGCGCCGAGGTGGTGTTCACCATGCTGCCCAAGGGCGAGCACGCCCGCAGCGCGTACGCCGGCGCCGACGGCGTCTTCGCCAACGCGGCCCCCGGCACGCTGCTGATCGACTCCTCCACCATCGATGTGGAGACCGCCGGCGAGCTGCACCAGCAGGCGGCCGACCAGGGCTTCCGGTTCGTCGACGCCCCGGTCTCCGGCGGCATCTCGGGTGCCGCGGCCGGCACCCTGGCGTTCATGATCGGCGGCAAGGAGACCGACGTCGAGGCCGCCAAGCAGTTCATCGACCCGATGGCCGGCAACATGATCGCCACCGGCGGGCCGACCACCGGCCAGGCCGCCAAGATCTGCAACAACATGATGCTGTTCATCGAACTGCAGGCCTGCGCCGAGGGTGCGGTGCTGGCCAACAAGCTCGGTCTGGATGCGCAGGTGTTCTGGAACATCGCCTCGGTCTCCAGCGGCAACTGCTGGGCGCTGCGCACCTGGTACCCGGTGCCCGGGGTGGTCGAGACCGCCGCCGCGAACCGCAACTTCGATGCCACCTTCGCCACCTCGCTGGCCCACAAGGATGCCGGGCTGGCGCTCGCCGGTGCCAAGCAGGTCGGTGTCGAACTGCCGGCCGCCCAGCTGGCGTACGACCAGTTGCAGAAGCTGATGGATGACGGGTACGCCGACAAGGACTGCAGCCTGGTGATCCGCAACATCGACCCGCAGGCGCCGGGTACCGAGAACCTCTGAGCAACGAAATTTCGTTAGGAGCAAGGAAATGAAGCGAATCGGACATTACGTCGACGGCCAGCAGGTCGACGGCGGCGACCGGGTCGGCCCGGTCTACAACCCGGCCAGCGGTGAGCAGACCGGTGAGGTCGCGCTGGCCTCGGCGAGCGATCTCGAGACCGCGGTCTCGGCGGCGCAGAAGGCCCAGCCCGGCTGGCGCGCGACCCCGCTGTCCAAGCGGCAGGACATCATGTTCAAGCTCCGCCAGATCGTCACCGACCGCAAGGAGGAGCTGGCCCGGATCATCACCGCCGAGCACGGCAAGGTCGTCTCCGACGCCGCCGGTGAGGTCTCCCGCGGGCTGGAGAACGTCGACTGGTGCACCAACCTGATGCAGCAGCTCAAGGGTGACTATTCCGAGAACGTCGCGAACGGTGTCGACGTGCATTCGGTACGCCAGCCGCTCGGCGTGGTCGCCTGCATCACCCCGTTCAACTTCCCGGTGATGATCCCGCTGTGGATGGCGACCACCGCGATCGCCTGCGGCAACGCGGTGATCCTCAAGCCCTCGGAGCGGGATCCCTCCGCGGCGCTCTGGTTGGCCGAGGCGTTCGCCGAGGCGGGCCTGCCGGCCGGCGTACTCAATGTCGTCAACGGCGACGCCGACACCGTCAACGCGATCCTTGACCACAAGGCGATTTCGGCGGTGTCCTTCGTCGGCTCCACGCCGATCGCGGAGAAGATCTACACCCGGGCCGCGGCCAACGGCAAGCGGGTGCAGGCCCTCGGCGGAGCCAAGAACCACATGGTCGTGATGCCGGACGCCGACCTCGACTCGGCCGCCGACGCGGCCGTCTCCGCGGCGTACGGCTCGGCCGGTGAGCGCTGCATGGCGGTCTCGGTCGCGGTCGCGGTCGGTGAGGCCGGCGACGCGCTGGTCGAGAAGATCGCCGAGCGGATGCCGAAGCTGAAGGTCGGTGACGGCACCGATCCGGAATCGGAGATGGGCCCGCTGATCACCCAGGCCGCCCGCGATCGGGTCGCCGGTTACGTCGAGGGGGCCAGCGGCGAGGGGGCCAAGGTGGTCGTCGACGGCACCGAGCAGAAGTTCGACAACGACGGCTTCTTCATCGGTGTCTCCCTGGTCGACGACGTGAAGCCCGGCATGAAGGTCTATGACGACGAGATCTTCGGCCCGGTGCTGTCGGTGGTCCGGGTGGACAGCTATGACGAGGCGGTCGACCTGATCAACGCCAACCAGTACGCCAACGGGGTCGCGGTGTTCACCCGCGACGGCAAGACCGCGCGTCAGTTCGAGTTCGACATCGAGGTCGGCATGGTCGGGGTCAACGTGCCGATCCCGGTACCGATCGGCACCTTCTCCTTCGGTGGTTGGAAGCGCTCGCTGTTCGGCGACACCCACATGTACGGCGCGGAGGGCTTCAACTTCTACACCCGCCGCAAGGTGGTCACCACCCGCTGGCCGGAGCCCTCGGAGTCGCAGATCAGTCTCGGCTTCCCCACCCACTGACCGACTGGCCCGCGCGCCTGACAGGATTGGCCTCCGGGCGCGCGGGAGGGGGACTCTTGGCTGGGAAGCGATCGCTGACCGACATCTGGAAACCGGCGCTGGTCGTGGTGATCGGGTTGGTGCTGCTCGGTTACGGCCTGCGCATCGATCCGAACGCGCCCTCCTGTGGGTCGACCCCGATGTCGCCGGGGCAGATCTGTGAGACCACCAGCAAGGGCGTACCGCGCAAGCAGTCCTATGAGGACATGGTCGCCGAGGCGCAGCTACGCCGCCTCGGGTTCCCGATCGGTGGTGGCGTGGTCGCCCTGGCCGGGATCGCCTGGGGCGTGTTGCTGGTGGTACGCCGCCGCGGTGCGGCCGGGGCGAAGACCGGGCCGGCCGCGACCACGACCGCCCCGTCGGCCCCGGCTCCTCCCGGTCCCCCGGCTCCCCCGGCATCGGCCGGCAGCACCTCATCCGGACAGTGGGTACGCCAGCCGCGCGAGCCCAACCCACCCCAACCACCCCAACCGCAGCCGCCCCAACCCGGCCCGCAGTGGCCGCACGGCCGGTCCTCGGCACCCTGGCCGCAGCAGCGGCCGTACCCGCAGCAGCCGCCGTACCCGCAGGCCCCGCCGCAGCAGCAGCCGCCACCGCAGCCCTATCCGCCGCAGGCGTACCCCCCGCAGACGCACCCGCCGCCGCAGCCCGGCCCGACCCCCTGGCCGAACCAGCCGCCCCAGGCGTACCCGCCCCAGCAGCCGTATCCGCCGGATCCGTTCTCCGGCCCCACTCCGCCCCGTCGCTGACCCGGACGTCGGCTGAGCGAGCGCCAGCGAGTCGAAGCCACGTGGCCTGCCGAATTGGCTTCGACTCGGTCGTCCCTCCCTCGCTCAGCCGTCGTGTGCGCTGGCCGCGGCCTTCTTCCGCCGGTTCCACCACCAGGTGACGATCATCCCGAACAGGATCGCCAGCGTGAGGTACCAGGCGTACTTCGCGTACTCGGTCACCACCGCCACCGCGGGCGCACCGATCCGATAGCCGAGGTACATGTAGCCCGACTGCATCAGGGCGGCGAAGCAGACGTTCACAGTCAGGAATCTCCGCCAGCTCATCCCCGCGGCACCGAGGGTCGCATAGATCACCGAGGACGGCAGCGGGATCGGCAGATAGGTGATCAGGATCGCCGGCACGGCGAAGCGGCGGGCGAGTTTTTCGGCGCGCTCGGCGTTCCGCCGGGCCCGCGGCGAGCGACCGGCGACCATCTCGAAAACGCCCTGGCCCCACAGTTTCCCGGCCCAGAAGTAGACCGGGTCGAACTTCATCACGCTCAGGGTGGCCAGCACCAGCCAGAGCGGACAAGTGGTCTCGACCCCGGTCGCGGTCAGCGCGCCGATGGTCACCACCCCGGTCCGCGAACCGGTCAGGGTGGCCGCCAGATAGGGCTGGGTGACCAGCACGGCGCGGAACGGCAGCAGCGCCAGCGCGTAGAGACCGAGGGCGCTGATCAGCGCGAAGCAGGCGATGTCGGCGCGGGTGGGCTTGTGCCCCCACGGCATCCGCGGGTCCTCCCACCACTCCGGCTCGCGCTCCTCGGCGGTCTCCTCGGGGTCCGCTGGTTCGTCGCGCCGGGGCTCAGTCACCCCGCGAGTCTAGGCGCACCGCGTCCCACGTTCGGCCCGGCGCAGCGAAGCGGAGCCGGGCGACGTTCATCGAGTAGCCGGCCCGGCGCAGCGAAGCGGAGCCGGGCGACGTTCATCGAGTAGCCGGCCCGGCGCAGCGAAGCGGAGCCGGGCAACCCCGTTCATCGAGTAGCCGGCCCGGCGCAGCGAAGCGGAGCCGGGCCTGCGTGTCGAGATGAACTCCAGCCAGGGGTCATCTCGACATGGTCGCTGCGCGACCTACTCGATGAGCGTGGGGACACGGTCGCTGCGCGACCTACTCGATGAGCGTGGGGACATGGTCGCTGCGCGACCTACTCGATGAGCGTACGAGGACCGGTCAGGCGTCGCGGGCGTCCAGTTTGGCGGCGATGTCGGCGGGGAATCCGCCGGTGGCGATCGGGGACCAGCGGGTCGGGGTGATCCGCAGCAGCGACTTGTTCTGCAGCCGCATCGCCTCGCGGTATTCGTCCCAGTCCGGGTGTTCACCGGAGATCGAGCGGAAGTAGTCGACCAGGGCGTCGGCGGCCTCGGGCATGTGGATCACCTCGGCGTCGCCGTCGACCTGCACCCAGGGGCCGTTCCAGTCATCGGAGAGCACCAGCACCGACACCTGCGGATTGCGTTCGGCGTTCAGCGTCTTGGCCCGGCCGGGATAGGTGGAGGTGACGATCCGCCCCTCGGCGTCCACCCCGCCGCTGACCGGGGAGATCTGCGGCCGGCCGTCCCGGCGCGCGGTGGCGATCAGCATCTTGTGGCGCGGGCGGACGAACTCGAGCAGTTCCGCCCGCTCGACCTCGGTGTTGGTGGCAACGGTGCGCGGCATCAGCTCTCCTCGTCTCGGGCCGCGATGAACGCGGCGATCGCCTTGTCCAGATCCTCCCGGCTGTGCGCGGCCGACATCTGGGTCCGGATCCTGGCCTTGCCCTTCGGCACCACAGGATAGGAGAACGCCCGCACGTAGATTCCCTTGTCCAGCACCGAATCCGCCATCCGGGCAGCCTTCGCGGCGTCACCGATCATCACCGGAACGATCGCATGCTCCGATTCCGGGATCTCGAAACCCTCGGCGACCATCCGCTCACGGAAGTACGCCGTGTTGTCCCGCAACTGCTGCAGCAGGTCACCGGAGCGCTCGATCCGATCCACCGCTGCCAGCGTCGCCGCCGCGATCGACGGGGCCAGCGAGTTGGAGAACAGGTAGGGCCGGGAACGCTGCCGCAACAGCTCGACGATCTCCTTGCGCGCCGCGGTGTAGCCACCCGACGCCCCACCGAGCGCCTTGCCGAAGGTTCCGGTCAGCACATCGACCCGATCCTGTACGCCGAACAGTTCCGGCGTACCGGCACCGGTCGCACCGGTGAACCCGACCGCATGCGAGTCGTCGACCATCACCAGCGCGTCGTACTTCTCGGCCAGGTCACAGATCTCGTCCAGCGGCGCCAGATAGCCGTCCATCGAGAACACCCCGTCGGTGGCGATCATCGTGAACCGGGCATCGGCGGCGGCCTGCAGCTGGGCCTCCAGATCCGCCATGTCCCGATTCTTGTAGCGGAACCGACGCGCCTTGGACAGGCGTACGCCGTCGATGATCGAGGCATGGTTGAGCTCATCGGAGATGATCGCGTCCTCGGCCCCGAGCAGCACCTCGAACAACCCGCCGTTGGCGTCGAAGCAGGAGCTGTAGAGGATCGCGTCCTGCTGCCCGAGGAAGTCGGCGATCCGGCGCTCCAGCTCGGTGTGCAGGGTCGTGGTACCGCAGATGAAGCGCACCGACGCCATCCCGAAACCCCAACGCTGCAGGGCATCGGTCGCCGCGGCGATCAGCTCCGGATCGTCGGCCAGGCCGAGATAGTTGTTGGCGCAGAAGTTCACCACCGCTGCCTCGGCCGCGGTTGCTTGCAGAGCAGAGGATTCCGTGCTGATGTGCGCGGCCTGCGGGGTGGTCAGCGGGACCTCGACCTTGTAGGTGCCGTCGGCGCGCAGGCCCGCGATCTCCTGCTCCAGATGGGTTTTCAGCGATCGGTACATCTCACTCCCAGCTCATCACGATCTTGCCGCAGTGTCCGCCGCGGGCGGTGGCGAAGGCCTCTTCGTAATCGGTGTGGTCGAAGCGGTGGGTGATCACCCCGGAGATGTCGAGCCCGGCCTGGACCAGCACGCTCATCGCGTACCAGGTCTCGAACATCTCGCGGCCGTAGATCCCTTTCAGGGTGAGCATCCGCAGCACCACCGAGGAGAAATCCAGCGAGATCTCCTCACCGGGCAGCCCGAGCATCGCGATCCGGCCGCCGTGCGCCATCGAGTCCACCATGTCGCGCAGCGCGACCGGGGCACCGGACATCTCCAGCCCGATGTCGAAGCCCTCCTTCATGCCGAGCTGCTCGGCCGCCTGCGGGATCGGGGTGTCGCGCGGGTCGATCGTCAGCGTCGCCCCGAGCCGGCCCGCGAGCTCCAGCCGTTCGGCGGACAGATCGGAGACCACCACATGTCGGGCGCCGGCATGCCGGACCACCATCGCGGCCATGATGCCGATCGGGCCGGCGCCGGTGACCAGCACATCCTCACCCAGGCAGGGAAAACTGAGTGCGGTGTGCACCGCGTTGCCGAACGGGTCGAAGATCGCGGCCACCTCCGGGGCGACCGGGATCCGGTGCACCCAGACGTTCATCGCCGGCATCACCAGGTATTCGGCGAAGCAGCCGTCGACCTGGACGCCGATACCGCGGGTGTTCGCACACAGGTGTCGGCGCCCGGCCATGCAGTTGCGGCAGCGCCCGCAGACCAGATGCCCCTCACCGGAGACGAAGTCACCGACCGCGACCTCGGTGACCGCCTCCCCCACCGCGACCACGTCGCCGCAGAACTCGTGGCCGACGATCCGCGGGGTGGTCAGGGTGGCCGCCGCCCATCGGTCCCAGGAATCGATGTGCAGATCGGTACCGCAGATGCCGGTCAGCCGAACCTTGATCAGCACCTCGCTCGGACCCGGTTCGGGGATCGGCACATCGGTCAGTTCGAGCCCCGGTCCGGGGGCGGTCTTCACCAGTGCACGCACACCGAGACTGTAGCGTCCGTCTCGAATATTGGGCACACTGGTGCGGGTGACCAGCGTTTTCGAGCTCTTCAAGATCGGCATCGGACCGTCGAGTTCGCACACGGTCGGGCCGATGCGGGCCGCTGCCCGCTTCGCCGCGGGGCTGGCCTCCGATGGGCTGCTCGATCAGGTCACGAAGGTCCGCGCCGAGCTGTTCGGATCGCTCGGTGCGACCGGTCACGGCCACGGTTCCCGGGGTGCGGTGCTCTGGGGGTTGGAGGGCGAGGATCCCGAGACCGTGGACACCCGGACGGCCCCGCAGCGCAGCGCCGAGATCGCCGAGACCCACCGGTTGCTGCTCGACGGCAGCCACGAGATCGACCTCGATCCCGACCACGACCTGGTGCTGCACCGGCGGCGTACCCTTCCCTTCCACCCGAACGGGATGACCTTCACCGCGTGGGCCGGTGACCGCGAACTCACCGCGCGCACCTACTACTCCATCGGCGGCGGCTTCGTGCTCGACGACGACGGTTCCGGCGCCCCGGTGGTGACCCGTGATCCGACCCCGGTCCCGTATCCGTTCAGCACCGGAGCCGACCTGCTCGCCCAGTGCCGCGACAGCGGCCTGTCGATCAGCGAGTTGGCGTACGCCAACGAGTGCGCGCGGCGCACCCCGGCCGAGGTGGATGCCGGACTGGACCGGATCTGGCAGGTGATGGCCGAATGCATCGGCAACGGCCAGGCGACCACCGGCACCCTGCCCGGCGGTCTCAAGGTGCACCGCCGCGCGGCCGAACTGCACCACCGGTTGACCCGGCGCGGTGGTGAACCCGGCCCGATCGACCCGCTCGCGGCGATGGACTGGGTGACCCTGTGGGCGCTGGCGGTGAACGAGGAGAACGCCGCCGGCGGCCGGGTGGTCACCGCACCGACCAACGGCGCGGCCGGGATCATCCCCGCGGTGCTGCACTATGCGGTCTCGTTCGTACCCGGCGTGGACGCCGCCGCGATCCGCCGCTTCCTGCTCACCGCCGGTGCGATCGGCTCGATCTATGCCCAGACCGCCTCGATCTCCGGGGCCGAGGTGGGCTGCCAGGGTGAGGTCGGGACCGCCTGCTCGATGGCGGCGGGAGCACTGGCCGAGATCCTCGGCGGTACGCCGCAGCAGGTCGAGTGCGCCGCCGAGATCGGCATGGAGCACCACCTCGGACTGACCTGCGATCCGGTCGGCGGACTGGTCCAGATTCCTTGCATCGAACGGAATGCGGTCGGATCGATCAAGGCGATCACCGCCGCCCGGTTGGCGCTGCACGGCCAGGGCACGCAGAAGGTCAGCCTGGACCAGGTGGTCCGCACGATGATGCAGACCGGAGCGGACATGAAGGTCAAGTACAAGGAGACCGCGCGCGGTGGCCTGGCGGTGAACATCGTCGAATGCTGACCCTTCCCGCGATCCATCGATCCCTGGGTGCACCCATCGCGCCCCGCAGCAATCGACTGGTACGCCGAGGGTTCGATGGATGGCAGGACGGAGCCGATCCTGACCACCGGTAACAGATAACGGAGCCGTCTCAACTGGTCGGACGACGTGACCTGTTCCACACGCGATGCAACAATGGGTCCCGCCGACCCCACCGGAGTGGTCGGCTTGTCGTTTATTTCCACTACGGATCGTCGGGCACGTACCTGCCCGTGGAAAGGATGTGGCCCCATGGCCTCAGTCAGCTTCAGGGACGCGACCCGGGTCTACCCCGGCGCCGACCACCCCGCCGTCGACAAGCTCAATCTTGAGATCGGTGACGGCGAGTTCATGGTCCTGGTCGGACCGTCCGGTTGCGGAAAGTCCACCTCGCTGCGGATGCTCGCCGGCCTCGAAGAGGTCAACGCCGGTGACATCATGATCGGCGACAAGAACGTCACCACGCTGCCGCCCAAGGACCGCGACATCGCGATGGTGTTCCAGAACTACGCGCTCTACCCGCACATGACGGTGGGCGAGAACATGGGCTTCGCCCTGAAGATGCAGAACGTGCCCAAGGCCGAGCGCGAGCAGCGCGTCGCCGAGGCCGCGAAGCTGCTCGGCCTGGAGGAATACCTGAGCCGCAAGCCGAAGGCGCTCTCGGGTGGTCAGCGACAGCGTGTCGCGATGGGCCGCGCGATCGTCCGGCAGCCGCAGGTCTTCCTGATGGACGAGCCGCTGTCGAACCTGGACGCCAAGCTGCGCGTCTCGACCCGCACCCAGATCGCCGCCCTGCAGACCCGGCTCGGCGTCACCACCGTCTACGTCACCCACGACCAGGTCGAGGCGATGACGATGGGTGACCGGGTCGCGGTGATGAAGGACGGCATCCTGCAGCAGGTGGACAGCCCGCTGGCGCTCTACGACACCCCGAAGAATCTCTTCGTGGCCGGCTTCATCGGCTCGCCCGCGATGAACCTGATGGAGGGCACCGTCAGCGAGGGCGGCGTCAAGGTCGGCGACTTCGTCGTTCCGGTGCCGCGTGAGGTGCTCGGCAACCTGGGCAGCGAGACCGATGTCACCCTGGGCATCCGCCCGGAGAACTTCTCCCTCTCCGACGGCGCCGGCATCGGCCTGGACGTGGCCGTGGTCGAGGAACTCGGTGCGGACGCCTACCTCTACGGCACCCCGGCCGGGCTGACCGAGGACCAGCAGCTGCAGGCACCGCAGATCGTCGCCCGGATCTCCTCCCGGCGCCCACCGCAGCGCGGCACCCAGGTGCGGCTCGGCGTGGATCCCGATCACATCCACGTGTTCTCGAACAAGACCGGGGACCGCGTCAGCTGACCCGGCGGGGCACCGCCCCACACCCCGGCACCCGGGGATGAACATGCACCGCCGAACCGGCGGTCGGCCCACGGGCCGGCCGCCGGTTTCGCGTCTCCACGGCCTTTCCAGCGGGCCGCGTACGCCGACTCCACTCAATATGAGAGTTCTGTTAGGTTGGCCGGACCCGACGCGCAAGGAGCTGGATGTCGAGTTCGCCACCGCCCGGAACCGGACCGGTACCCCACCCCTGGGGTGAGGCCCCCGGAGCAGACCGACCGACCCCGCCCGGCCAATCCCCGTCCGGCCCGTCCCCGTCCGGCCCCTCGGCGTTCCCTCCCGGACCCCCCGGTGGGCCGAACCAGCTGCCGCCGCGGCCACCGGTCGGCCGCCCACCCGTCCAGAACTGGCTGCGGCCCGGTACCGTCCCGCTGCGCCCGCTGGGTTTCACCGGGGTCCTGGAGGGCGCGTTCCGCACCTACCGCTGGAGCCCGAAGGCAATGGTGCTGGTCCCGCTGCTCCTGCTCGGCGTGATCGCGGTCATCACCACCCCGCTGGCCTGGCTGGCCAGCGCCGACCTGAACTTCCTCGACACCGACAACCCCGATCTGGGCGCACTGTCGCGGGCCGTGGGGCTGCTGATGGTGCCGATGCTGCTGCCGCTGCTCGCCGATCTGGCGATCACCCCGCTCGCCGCCGGGGCCACGATGGCCGGCGTAGAGGGGCACCGCCCCGGCCTCGGTGAACTCTGGCGCCGGGTCCGCGGCCGGATCCTGCCCTACCTGCTCGTCGCCGTGGTGCTCAGCCTCGCCCAACTGCTCATCCTCACCCTGGGCACCGGCCTGCTGATCGCCGCCCTGGTGCTGAGCGGTGACGGTGACCCAGACCTGGGTCTGCTGATCGGCGGCATCGCGCTGCTGCTGGCCAGCGTGGTGGCGGTGACCTGGCTCAGCATCCGGCTGCTGCTCAGCCCGATCCTGGTGATCGTGGAACGGGTCGGCATCATCTCGGCCATCAGGCGCTCCTTCGCCCTGACCCGGCGAGCCTTCTGGATCACCTTCGCGACCATCCTGGTGGCCAGCCTGATCGCCAGCACCGCCGCGCAGGTGCTGAGCACCGCGGTCAGCTTCATCCTGCCGCTGGTGGCGACCGCGACCGGCGGCCAGGAGCAGGTCCCGCGACTCGCCATCGTCACCATCGCGCTGACCCAGGCCATCACCGTCGCCCTCACCCAGCCCTATCTGGCGTCGATCCGGACAATGATCTACGTCGACCGGCGGATGCGGGCGGAGGCCTACGATGCCGAACTGATCGCCGCCCACCGACCGGCACCCGAAGGCACCCCGTGGCACCCCCGCTGACCCCGGATCCCGAGACCGCGGAGCGGCTGCTGCGCGAGGAGCTGGCCAACGGTGACTACCGGCTGGGTGTGAATCCGCTGACCCTGCTGCAGGAGTGGCTGCAGAATCTGCTCGCCTCGTTGTTCCGCGGCCGCGGCACCTCGGCCTGGCAGGAGACCGCGGTGGTGGCCGTCGTGCTCGCCGTCGCGATCATCGCACTTTTTCTTCTGGTACGCAGATTCTGGCCCCGTGCGGCCCGGTCGGGCACACCGGCCGATCCGCCGGTGACCGAGGCCCGGCGCAGCGCCGCGGACCATCGCCGGGACGCGGACGCCGCCGCCGAGGCCGGCGAGTCGGACCGTGCGGTCCTGGAGACCGTGCGGGCCCTGATCGCCGGTTCGGCCGAACGCGGCCTGCTCGACCTGCACGACGGCATGACGATCCGCGAAGCGGCCGAACAACTCGGCGCGGTGTTCCCGCAGGAGACCGATCTCGGGTTCGCCGCCGACCGGTTCGCCCTGGCCCGCTACGCGGTGCATCATCCCGACGGGCCCCAGCAGCTCTGCTCCGCGGCGGACCTGGCGCGGGTCAGCGAGCTGGAGCACCGGCTGCGCGAGGCCGCCCCCGACCTGGCGGCCGTGTGACCCGGCGCCGGAAGCTGGCGTGGCTGCTGGCCCCGCTGGTGCTGCTGCTCGTGGTGCTCGGCATCACCCTGCTCACCCCCGATCGGGGGAACCAGGTCGCCGGCGATCCGGACAACTTCGGCCGCCCCGGCACCCGGGCGGTGGCCCAGGTGCTCCGCCAGCAGGGCATCCAGGTCGACGAGGCGCGTCGCCGCGACCAGCTCACCGCCGTGGACGCGAACACCACCGTGCTCGTCGGCCGCACCGACCGACTCACCGAATCCGCCGCCGCGGACCTGGCCGACCGGGCCTCCTCGGCCGGGCAGTTGGTGCTGCTCACCCCGACACCGCGCACCCTGACCGATCTGGGCATCGACGGGGTCCGGATCGAGGAGCCGCTGGTCGACACCCGGGCGGCCGGCTGCGATCGCTTCCCCGGCCGGGTGTCCGGGTTCGAACAGAGCTACACCCGAACCGATCCCGCCCCGGACCCGGCCCCCGCCGGCGGCTGTTTCGCTGACCCCGCGGGCGCCGGGGTGCTGACCCTCGGGCAGACGACCCTGGTCGGTACCAGCGAGGCCTTCAGCAACGCCCAGGTGATCGACCAGGACAATGCCGCGTTCGCGCTGCGGCTGCTCGGCGAACGGCCACGGGTGATCTGGTACGTCCCCTCCCCCGACGATCTGGTCCCGGGTGAGGCCGCCTCCCCGATCCCGGACTGGTTCGGTCCCGCGGTCTGGCTGGCCGGGCTGGCCGCGGTGGCCCTGGTGTTCGTCGCCGGTCGCCGGCTGGGCCCGCTGGCCACCGAGCCGATGCCGGTGGTGGTCCGCGCCATCGAGACCACCCTGGGCCGCGGCCGCCTCTATCAACGCTCCGGAGATCGGGCGTACGCCCTGGCCAGACTCCGCGAGGGCTGCCGACGCCGACTGGCCCGCCGCGCCCGGTTGGGCCGCGACGCCCCGACCGCCGACCTCATCCGCCACGCCGCCGCCGAGACCGGCCGACCGAGCGCCGAGATCGCCGAGCTGCTCACCGGCCCCGCCCCCGCCACCGACCGGGAGCTGCTGGAGCAGGCCCGGGCGCTCGCCGCTCTGACCGCCCCGCACGGCGGCCCCACCGATGCCACCGAACCGCACCCAGGAAAGGACCGTCATGACCGACCAGCTCCCCAGGACTGAGGCCGATCTGGCCCGCGCACGGATCCAGGCGGTCCGCGATCAGGTCGCCTCGGTGGTCCTCGGCCAGGACCAGGCGGTCGCCGGCCTGCTGATCGGCCTGATCGCCCGCGGCCACGTGCTGCTGGAGGGCGTACCGGGGGTGGCCAAGACCCTGCTGATCCGCACCCTGGCCGCCTCCCTGTCGCTGACCACCCGGCGGATCCAGTTCACCGCCGACATGATGCCCGGTGATGTCACCGGTTCATTGGTCTATGACAACCGCAGCGCCGATTTCAGCTTCCGCCCCGGCCCGGTGTTCACCCAGATCCTGCTGGCCGATGAGATCAACCGCACCCCGCCGAAGACCCAGGCGGCGTTGCTGGAGGCGATGGAGGAGCGGCAGGTGTCGGCCGACGGGGTGACCCGCGCACTGCCCGAACCCTTCCTGGTGGCCGCCACCCAGAACCCGCTGGAGCAGGAGGGCACCTATCCCCTGCCGGAGGCGCAGCTGGACCGGTTCCTGATCAAGGCGATCCTGCCGATCCCGCCGCGCGCGGCGGAGATCGAGGTGGTCAGCCGACACGCGGCCGGATTCGATCCGCGCCAGTTGCCGATCGAGCCGCTCGCCGGCGCCGAGGACATCGACCGGGCCCAGCAGAGCGTCCGGTCGGTGGCCGTCGCTCCGGAGGTGGTGGCCTACATCGTCGATCTCGCCCGCGCCACCCGGGCGCTGCCGTCGCTGGCCGCCGGGGTGAGCCCGCGGGCGGCCACCGCACTGCTGGCCACCGGCCGCGCCTGGGCCTGGCTCGCCGGCCGCGACTTCGTCACTCCCGATGATGTGAAGGCGCTCGCCTCGGCGACCTGGGCGCACCGGTTGAGCCTGCGCCCGGAGGCCGAACTGGAGGGCACCACGATCGACTCGGTCCTGACCAGCGCCATCGAATCCGTCCCGGTACCGCGCTGATGGCCGTTTCGCCACGGCTGATCTGGCTGCTGCTGGCCGGTCTGCTGCCGGTGCTGGTCTGGCCGACGCGCATCACGGTGCTGGTGTGGGTGGGGTTGTGCCTGCTGCTCACGGTGCTCGATCTGGTGTTGGCCCCGGCACCGCAGCAGGTGCGGCTGTCCCGTGCGCCGCTCGGCCCGATCCGTTGGGGGGAGAGCGTCGAGACCGAGCTGCGGGTGTACGCCGAACGCCGGCTCCGCGGGGTGCTGCGCGATGCCTGGCAGCCCTCGGCCGGTGCCGCCGAACCGGCCGGCGACCGGCACCGGCTCGCCGTAGCGGCCCGCGGGCTGGCCCGGTTCCGGACCCGGCTGACCCCGACCCGGCGCGGCCTGCTGCGCAGCGACCGGGTGACCCTGCGGCTGTTCGGCCCGCTCGGCTTGGCCGCCCGCCAGCGCAGTATCGAGGTGCCCGGGGAGCTGCAGGTGCTGCCCGCCTTCGAGTCCCGCCGCCAACTGCCGAGCCGGCTGGCTCGGCTCCGCGAACTCGACGGCCGCTCGGCGGTGCGTACCCGCGGCCAGGGCACCGAGTTCGACTCCCTGCGCGACTACGTCCGCGGCGATGATGTGCGCTCCCTCGACTGGCGGGCCAGCGCCCGACGCCGCGAGCTGGTGGTGCGGACCTGGCAGCCCGAACGCGACCGCCGGATCACCGTGCTGCTGGACACCTCCCGGCTCTCCGCCGGCCGGGTCGCCCCGAGCGCCGACGCCGCCCGGCGGGCCGATCCGGACACCGACATCCCCCGCCTCGACGCCGGCATGGATGCGGTCCTGCTGCTCAGCGCGCTGAGCGCGCGTGCCGGTGACAAGGTCACCTTCCTGGCCGGCGACCGGCGGCTGCGGGCCCGGGTCAGCGGGCTGGCCCGCCATGACCTGCTGCCCGCCCTGAGCCGCAGCATGAGCCCGCTGCAGGCGGCGCTCTCGGAGGCCGACTGGACCAGCCTGGGCGGTGAGATCGCCCGCGCCGGCCGCCGGGCCTCGCTGATCGTGCTGGTCACCCCGCTGGAACCGCAACCGGTCCGCGAATCGCTGCTGCCGGTACTGGCGGGGATGACACACCGCTCGCGGATCGTGATCGCCTCGGTCCGCGATCCGGGCCTGGACGCCCTGGCCGGGGAGGTGGCGTACGACTCGGTCGATCAGGTCTACACCGCCGCGGCCGCCGAACGCTCGCTGGCCGAGCGGATGCGGATGATCGAGGTGCTGTCCGGGCTCGGGGTGACCGTGCTGGACGCCGCCCCCGACGAGCTCCCGGCCCGGCTCGCCGACCACTATCTGCTGCTCAAGGCCCAGGGGAGGCTCTGATGGATCTGGATGCCTTCATCACCGCCAACGAACCGCAGTGGCGCGAACTCGAGGAGCTGCTGAAACGGCGCCGGCTCACCGCCGCCGAAGCGGACCGGATGCTCGATCTGTACGCCCGGGTCGGCTCCCAGCTGGCCGAACTGCGCGCGGCCTCCCCCGACCCCGCACTGGTGGCCTGGCTGTCCGCCCTGCTGGCCCGGGCCCGGCACCGGACCGCCCCCGCCCAGCCGCTCGGCCCGGCCACCATCGGCCGGTTCCTCGGCCAGGACTTCCCGGCCGCCCTGTGGCGGATGCGCCGCTGGCTGTGCTGGAGCTGGGGGCTGAACGTGCTCGCCGTGGTCCTGCTCACCTGGTGGTTCCTGGCGAATCCGCGGATCGAGAACGCGCTGATGTCACCCGAACAGCTCCAGTCGCTGATCGAGGTGGACTTCGAGAAGTACTACAGCGAGAACGCGGCCGGCAGCTTCGCGCTGCGGGTGTGGACCAACAACGCCTGGGTGGCGGCGCAGTGCATCGTCGTCGGAGTGCTCGGCTTCCCGGTGATCATGATCCTGTTCCGCAACCTGATGAACCTGGCGGTGATCGCCTCGGTGATGATCCGGCACGACCGGGCGGACCTGTTCTTCGGGTTGATCCTGCCGCACGGGTTGCTGGAGCTGACGGTGGTGTTCTGCGCGGCGGCGGTGGGGTTGCGGCTGTTCTGGGCGTGGGTGGCGCCGGGTGATCTGACCCGGGGCGCCTCCCTCGCCCACTGGGGGCGGACCGCGATGACCGTGGTGCTGGGGCTGGCGGTGGTGCTCGCCCTGTCCGGGCTGATCGAGGCCTTCGTCACCCCCTCGGGGCTGCCGGCCTGGACCCGGATCGGGATCGGTGTCCTGGCGCTGGCGCTCTTCGTCGCCTATGTGGCCGGTCCCGGCCGGCGGGCCGCGAACCGCGGGGTGACCGGGGACCTGCGCGAGTTCGACCGCGGCACCGAGGAGCTGACCCGTGGCTGAGCCCAGGTACGCCGATGACGTGGTGACAGGTGACGCGGTCGCCCTCGAGGTGCCCGCCGCCGGAGCGGGGGTGCGGATCGCGGCGACCCTGATCGACGGCGTGGTGCTGGTGCTCGGCCTGATCCTGTCCCTGACGCTGGCCGACCGGATCACCCGCAATCTCGATGCGGCGCTCGCCGGCACCACCAGCCTGGTGATCAGCATCTTCTGGCTGGTCGGCTGGCCGCTGCTCTGCGAACAGCTCAGCGGGGGCCGCAGCCTCGGCAAGTGGGCGCTGGGCACCCGGGTGGTGCGCACCGACGGTGGCCCGGTCCGGGCCCGGCAGTCGCTGGCCCGGGCCCTGATGGGATCGGTCGAGATCTGGGGCATGGCGGGGTTGCCGGCGCTGGTGGCGGCGGTGGCCGGCCGGCGCGGGCAGCGTCTCGGCGATCACCTGGCCGGCACCTATGTGGTCTCCGAGCGGGTCCGCTGGCAGCAGCCACCGGCCCCGAGCACGCCCGCACCGGAGCTGACCCGCTGGGTGCAGGGCTGCGATCTCGGCGCACTGCAACCGGCGACGTTGATCGCCGCGCGCGCCTTCCTGGCGCGTACCGAGCAGCTCACCCCGGCCGCCCGGGCCGCCATCGCCACCGACCTGGCCACCCGGCTGTGCCGGGAACTCTCCCCCCAGCCACCGGCCCAGGCGGCCCCCGAAGCGGTGCTGGCCGCGGTGCTCGGCGAGCATCGGCACCGCCACGACGAACGCCTGGCGCGGCGCGCCGAGCTGCGCGATCGACTGCTGCCTGATCGCGAATGAGACGCCCAACCGCTTGTGCCGCTTTTCACCCGTGGGAGAATGTGCCGGTGCCTCGATTCCTGTCCGCCAAGCCGGATGCCCGGTTGATCCCGCTGCCGTGGGAGGTGCCGCTCGCGGAGTGGCCGCTGGAGCATCTGGTGGCGCTGCCGCGCGGCATCTCCCGGCACGTGGTGCGCTTCATCAAGGTCGGTTCCGAGGTGGATGCCGCCAAGGAGGTGCTGGAGCATCTGGCGATCCACGAGTACCGGCTGCTGCACGATCTGGTCCGGATGAACACCCCGGCGGTGCAGCCGGTCGCGGTGGTCACCGGGCGGGTGGATCGCGACGGCAACCCGCTCGATCCGGTGCTGGTGACCAAGCATCTGCAGTTCTCGCTGCCCTATCGCTCGCTGTTCAACCGTGGTGTCCGCACCGAGACGGTGAACCGGTTGGTCGATGCGATGGTGGTGCTGCTGGCCCGGTTGCATCTGGTCGGTTTCCTGTGGGGTGACGTATCGCTGTCGAACACGCTGTTCCGGCGCGACGCGGGCGAGTTCGCGGCCTACCTGGTGGATGCCGAGACCGGTGAGCTGCACGACCAGTTGACCGACGGCCAGCGCGAGCACGATCTGGCGATCGCACGGACCAATCTGTTCGGCGAGTTCTGCGACCTGGAAGCCGGCGGGATGTTGGATGAATCCCTGCAGCCCAAGGCATTGGTGGAGTTGATCGAGTCCCGCTACCGGGAGCTGTGGCAGGAGTTGACCGGGGTCGAGGAGTTCGACGACAGCCAGATCTATCGGATCGAGCGGCGGGTACGCCGGTTGAATGCGTTGGGCTTCGACGTCGCCGAGCTGGACATCACCACCGACCTGGACGGGACCACGATCCGGATCCAGCCGAAGGTGGTGGACGCCGGTCACCACTCCCGCCGACTGCTGCGGCTCACCGGTCTGGACACCGAGGAGAACCAGGCGCGTCGACTGCTGAACGATCTGGACACCTATCGCGCGCGGACCGGGCAGCAGAACGCCGACGAGGCGGTCGTCGCGCACCAGTGGCTGACCCGCTGCTTCGAACCGGTGGTGCACGCGATCCCCGACGATCTGCGCGGCAAGCTGGAGGCGGCGCAGATCTATCACGAGGTGCTGGAGTACCGCTGGTACCGCTCGGAGGAGGCCGGTGAGGAGATCCCGCTCACCGAGGCCGTGGACGGCTACATCGGTGATGTGCTGGAGAAACTGCCCGATGAGGAGGTCTCCACCGACAACCTCACGCCGGTGGTCACCGAGGGCGGGCGCCGGCTGGCGAACCCCTTCGATCCCAGCCAGGGTTACGAGGACGAGCAGGACACCGGCCCGATCCCGGTCGACCCCTGGGAGGTCACCGCCGCCGAGGAACCCGAACCCAGCGGCTACCTCGACATCAACGCCCTGCGCGCCAAGGCCGCCGCCCGCAAGGCCTGACGCTCATCGAGCAGCTGGCCCCACGCTCATCGAGTAGCTGGCCCGGCGCAGCGAAGCGGAGCCGGGGCAGCGTGTCGAGATGAGCCCCGCGAGCTGAGCGCCGCTCACCCCAGCAATCGGCGCGCGATCACCATCCGCTGGATCTGGTTGGTGCCCTCGAAGATCTGGGTGACCTTGGCCTCGCGCATGAAGCGCTCCAGCGGGAATTCCTTGGTGTAGCCGTATCCGCCCAGCACCTGCACGGCGTCGGTGGTGACCTTCATCGCGGCATCGGTGGCGACCAGCTTGGCGACCGCCGCGGCCCGGGTGAAGTCCTGGCCGGCGTCGCGGCGGCGGGCGGCATCGAGATAGGTCGCGCGGGCGGTCGCCACGGCGGCCTCCATGTCGGCGAGCAGGAACTGCAGACCCTGGAAGTCGGCGATCCGCTGCCCGAACTGCTGGCGTTCCTTCGCGTAGGCCACCGCATTGTCCAGGGCGGCCTGGGCCAGTCCGGTGGCGCAGGCGGCGATCCCCAGCCGGCCGTTGTCGAGGGCGGAGAGGGCGATCCGCATGCCCTGCCCCTCCTCGCCGATCCGGCGGTCCGCCGCCACCCGGACCCCGTCGAAATAGACGGCCGCGGTGGTCGAGGCGGTCAGCCCCATCTTCTGCTCCGGGGCGCCGAAGCTCAGCCCCTCGGCATCGGCCGGGACCAGGAAACAGGACAGGTCGCGCAGCCCCGGACCGGTGCGGGCGAAGGTCGTGTAGTAGTCGGCGTGCGAGGCGTGGGTGATCCAGGCCTTCGCGCCGGTCAGCAGATAGTCGTCACCGTCGGCCTTGGCGGTGGTCGTCATCGAGGTGATGTCGCTGCCCGCCTGGGCCTCGGAGAGGGCGTACGCCCCCAGCAGTCGCCCGCCGATCAGGTCTCCGGCGAACCGCTCGCGCTGCTGCGGCGTACCGAATTTCAGCAGCGGGAAACAGGTCATGATGTGCACCGACACCCCGACGCCGACGCTCAGCCAGGCCGCGGAGACCTCCTCGAGTGCCTGCAGATAGACCTCGTAGGGCTGGTCCATCCCGCCGAACTCATCCGGGTAGGGCATGCCGAGCAGGCCGAGCCCCCCCAGCCGGCGGAACATCTCCCGCGGGAACTCCTCCGCCTTCTCGGCCGCGGCGGCGACCGGTTGCAGTTCGGCGCGGGAGAATGCGGCCACCAGATCGACCAGTTCGCGGGCGTCCTCGTCGGGCAACAGGCGGTCTACGGCCATCTCACACCTCGGGCAGGGGATTCATCAGCGGTACTCAAAGCAGTACTGTAGTACCACTATGGGTTCCTCTGCCAGCATCTCCGGGGACATTTCACCGGGCAATGTGATTCGACTGACGGGCCGCCAGGAGCAGCTCCGCGACCAGCTGCTGCGGTTGTTCCTGGCCGAGGGGTTCGTCGATTTCACCCTCGACGACCTGGCCGGCAAGCTCGGTTGCTCCAAGCGGACGCTCTATGCCCTGGCCGACAGCAAGGAACAGCTCGCCACCTCGGTGACCCGGTTGTTCTTCCGCCGCGCGACCGACCAGGTGGAGGCCGCGATCGCCCGGTTGCGCTCCCCCGAGCGGCGGGTCACCGGTTATCTGGAGGCTGTCGCCGAGGCGCTGCGGCCGGCGTCCCGGCAGTTCCTGAACGACCTCTCCCGGCTCACCCCGACCCGCGAGATCTATGTCGAGAACACCACCGCCGCGGCCGCCCGGTTGCGCAGCCTGGTCGACGAGGGCACCGCCGCCGGCGCCTTCCGTGAGGTGCAGGCCGACTTCCTGGTCGAGGTGGTCACCGCGACCATGCAGCGGATCGGCTCCGGCCGGGTGCAGTCCAACACCGGCCTCGATGATGCCGAGGCGTACGCCCAGCTCGCCCAGCTCGTGCTGGCCGCCGTCCGCGCCTGAGCGGGCCGCGTCTCGGTCAGTCGCCGGAGGCCGGGCGCCCAAAGTCGTCGTCGTAGCGGACGATGTCGTCCTGCTGCCAGTCGCCGAATGCGACCTCCAGCACCCGCACGGTGCCGCGCTCACTGGCCAGCCGGTGCTTGCCGTTGGCCGGAATGAAGATCTCCTCGCCGACGACGGGGCGCCACACCTTGTCATCGACCGTGACCACCGCACCCTCATCGAGCACGATCCACAGCTCTGCCCTGCCGGGATGCGACTGATAGCTGAGCCGCTTCCCCTCATCGACGTGCATCAGGCTGACGGTGACCGGTTCGTTGTGCGCCCACTGCAGGAAGCGACCCCAGGGGCGGGTCACTTCGGTGGTGGGGCGCCGGTGGCTGGGCGGAGTGAGGTCGGACACGATGATAACGATACCAGGATCGGTCTCGCGGTGACACCGGCACAGGGATCGTGGCTCGCCACTCGCTGAGCGTCGTGCTAGAGAGGACCCATGGCTGACCCCGAGCTCGATGTCGAGCGGATCCGCGCCCAGTTCCCGTCGCTGCAGGGCCCCGACGCGGCGGCCCATTTCGACGGGCCGGGTGGCTCGCAGACGCCCACCCCGGTGGCCCGGGCGATCGCCGACACCCTCACCGCACCACTCGCCAATCGCGGCCGGAACACGCTCGCCGAACGGAACGCGGAGGAGACCGTGCGGGCCGCCCGGCAGGCGCTGGCCGACCTGCTCGGCTCCGAGCCCGAGGGCATCGTCTTCGGCCGCTCGATGACCCAGCTGACGATGGACCTCGCGCGCACCCTGGCCCAGACCTGGCAGCCGGGCGACGAGATCGTGGTCAGCCGCCTCGATCACGACGCGAACATCCGCCCCTGGCTGATCGCCGCCGAGCGCGTCGGCGCGGTGGTCCGCTGGGCCGAGTTCGAACTGGCGACCGGCGAGCTGCCGGTCGAGGCGGTCACCGCCCAACTGAGCCCGCGGACCCGGTTGGTCGCGGTCACCGCGGCCTCGAACCTGCTCGGTACGATGCCGGACCTGCCGGCCATCGCCGCCGCGGTGCACGCGGCCGGTGCGGTGTTCTTCGTCGACGCGGTGCACTACGCGGCCCATGAGCTGGTGGATCGCAAGGCCCTCGGCGCCGACCTGCTGGTCTGCTCGCCCTACAAGTTCTGCGGGCCGCACTGCGGCGTACTCGCCGGCGACCCGGCGCTGCTGGAGACCCTGCATCCGGACAAGCTGAAGCCGTCCAGCGAGCAGGTGCCGGAGCGCTTCGAGCTGGGCACCCTCCCTTACGAGGTGCTCGCCGGCTGCACGGCGACGGTGGATTTCCTGGCCGACCTGGCACCGGGCCCGGGTTCCCGCCGCGAACGCCTGGCGCGCAGTTTCGCCGCCCTGGAACGGCACGAGCTGCGGCTCCGGGAGCGGATCGAGACGCGGCTGACCGAGCTGGGAGCGACCGTCTGGTCGCGCGCGGGCCGGCGTACCCCGACCCTGCTGTTCTCCTTGCCCGGCAGCGAACCCGCCGCCCTTGCGACCCGGTTGGCGAGCCGTGGGGTGAACGCACCGGCCGGCAGCTTCTATGCGATCGAGTGCGCGACGGCGCTCGGCCTGGGCACCGCCGGCGGGGTACGCGTGGGCCTGGCGCCCTACACCAACGACGCCGATGTCGACAGATTGCTCGCCGAACTGGGTGACGCCGATAGGCTTGCCGGGTGACGTTCCACCTCTATGACACCGCCACCCGCCAGGTGCGCGAGTTCGTCCCGCTGCAACCCGGCGCCGTGTCCATCTATCACTGCGGGCTGACGGTGCAGTCGGCTCCGCATGTCGGCCACATCCGCAAGGAGGTGGTCTTCGATGTGCTGCGCCGCTGGCTGAGCCACAGCGGCTACCGGGTCAGTGTGATCGCCAACGTCACCGACATCGACGACAAGATCCTGAACAAGTCCGCCGAGGCCGGTGAGCCCTGGTACGCCTGGGCGTACCGCTTCGAGCGGGAGCTGCACGAGGCGTACGCCGCCCTGGGCTGCATCCCACCGACCTATGAGCCGCGGGCGACCGGCCACATCCCGGAGATGGTGGAGCTGATCGGTGAGCTGATCGAGTCCGGGCACGCCTATCCGGCCACCGACGGTTCGGGGGATGTCTACTTCGATGTGCTGTCCTGGCCCCGCTACGGCGAGCTGTCCGGGATGCGGGTCGACGAGATGGAGGCGGCCACCGATGCCGACCCGCGCGGCAAGCGCGATCCCCGGGATTTCGCACTGTGGAAGGGACACAAGGAATCCGAACCGGAGACGGCGAGCTGGCCCTCGCCCTGGGGGCGGGGCCGGCCGGGTTGGCACATCGAGTGCTCGGCGATGGCCGGGAAGTATCTCGGCCCGGAGTTCGACATCCACGGTGGCGGCATCGATCTGCGCTTCCCGCACCACGAGAACGAGCTGGCCCAGTCGGCGGCGGCGGGTCGCCCGTTCGCGCGTTACTGGATGCACAATGCCTGGGTCACGATGGCCGGGGAGAAGATGTCGAAGTCGCTCGGCAACACCGCCCTGGTCGCCGAGGTGACCCGCACCAACGATCCGCGCGCGGTGCGGTATTTCCTGCTGGCGCCGCACTACCGCTCGACGATCGAGTTCTCCCCCGCCGATGAGGAGACGAAGGGATCGCTCGCCGAGGCCGAGAAGGCCATCGAGCGCATCGATTCCTTCGTCCACCGCGCCCGCGCAGCCACATCGGCTGAGGACCCCTCGACTCGCTCCGCTCGCTCGGGGAACGGGGAGGGGGCCCCCTTCTGGGACGACTTCGCCCGCGCCATGGATGACGATCTGGGTACGCCGCAGGCGGTGGCCGCGTTGTTCGCGGCGATCCGGCGCGGCAACCAGCTGCTCACCGAGGGGGACCAGGCGGAGCTGGCGCAGGTGTTGGACCAGGTGACCCGGATGCTCGATGTCCTCGGCCTGGATCCGGATTCGACGACCTGGCAGGACACCGACCGCACCGAGCAGGCCCTGGAACCGGTCGTCGACGGGTTGGTGCAGGCGCTGCTCACCCAGCGCCAGGAAGCCCGTAGCCGCAAGGATTGGGCGGCCGCCGATGCGGTCCGCGACACCCTGGCCGAGCTCGGCCTGAAGATCACCGACACCCCCGATGGCTCCACCTGGAGCCTCGAGCCGAAGGGAGCCTGATGCCCGGGAACTCGCAGCGAAAGGGCGCGGTCCGTCGCAAGGGCCGCGGCAACACCGCCGGTTCCGGCGGCCGGGTCCGTCGCGGCCTGGAGGGCAAGGGTCCGACGCCGAAGGCCGAGGATCGCCCGTATCACAAGGCGCACAAGCAGAAGCAGCGCCAATCCAGCGGTGGTGGTGGGCAGCGCCCGCGCAGCCAGGCCCCGCGCACCGGACGCCCCGGTTCGGGCCCGGAATGGGTGGCCGGTCGCAATCCGGTGTTGGAGGCGCTGCAGGCCGGGATCCCTGTGCAGACAGCGTTTGTGGCCGAGGGCGCGGACCGCGACGACCGGTTGCGCGAGATCATGAAGTTCTGCGCGGATCACTCGATCCCGCTGATGCAGGCGACCCGGACCGATCTGGACCGGATGACCGGCGGCGCGATCCACCAGTCGGTGGCGCTCAAGCTGCCGGAATACGAGTACGCCCACCCCGACGACCTGCTGGCCGACGCGCTGGATTCGGAGGAGCCGCCGCTGGTGGTGATGCTCGATCAGATCACCGACCCGCGCAACCTCGGTGCGATCGTGCGGTCCGCGGCCGCCTTCGGTGCGAACGGGGTGGTGATTCCCGAGCGCCGCTCGGCCTCGATGACCGCGGCGGCCTGGAAGACCTCGGCGGGGGCGGCGGCCCGGCTGCCGATCGCGCGGGCCACCAACCTGAACCGCACGCTGCAGGCGTACGCCAAGGCCGGTTTCACCATCGTCGGCCTGGCCGGTGACGGCGACACCGACATCGAGGGTGTGCCCGGCGTCGACGGCCCGCTGGTGCTGGTCGTCGGCTCCGAGGGCGAGGGCCTGTCCCGGCTGGTCCGGGAGAACTGCGACGTGCTCGCCTCGATCCCGAGCGCCAGCGATGTCGAATCGTTGAACGCCGGCGTCGCCACCGGGATCGCGCTCTACGAGGTGAGCCGGCACCGCTGACCGTTGGATTCTCGGCACTGAGCCCGCTTGGGGGCGTTGGATACGATCTTTTTCAACCAGATAGCCGACACCCCCGACGGCCAGGAGGTCACCCGGATGCCCAAGCCAACCGTGCGCCGCGCGAGCGCACTGCTCGCCGGGGCGGTGCTCGTCGTCACCGGGTGCACCCAGGCACCGAGCACCGTCGCCCCCGATCTGATCCTCACCAACGGTGAGGTGCTGACCATGGACGCCGGCTCCACCACCCAGCAGGCGGTGGCCATCGACGACGGACGGATCACCGCGGTCGGCAGCAGCGCGGAGATCGACCGGCTCGCCGGATCCACGACGAAGACCGTCGATCTGGCCGGTCGCACCGTCGTCCCCGGATTGACCGACGGCCACACCCACGCGATCCGCGGCGGCCAGACCTTCGATCAGGAGACCTACTGGCTGGACGCCACCTCCCTGACCGACGCCCTCGGTCAGCTGACCACCGCGGCCCGGGACCGCGAGCCGAACCAGTGGGTGGCCGTGGTCGGCTCCTGGGTGCCGAACCAGTTCGCCGAGAATCGGGTGCCGACGGTGGAGGAACTGTCCGCCGCGGTGCCGAACAATCCTGCCTATGTGCAATATCTCTACGACTGGGCGCTGGTGAACCAGTCCGGCATCGACGCTCTCGGGTTGAACGCCAGCACCGAACCACCGGTGCCCGGGATCGTCGTCGAACGCGACCCCCAGGGTCGGGCCACCGGCAAGCTGACCGGCACCATCGGTTCCTTCAACGCGCTCACCTCGCGGCTGCTCGCCGCCGACGCGCCGAAACGCGAACAGAGCCTGCAGAAGTACCTCCAGGATCTGAACAGTCGCGGCATCACCGCCGTCATCGACGACAGCGCCGGCCCGGCCGAGGCGTACCAGCCGCTCTGGACGCTGCGCGACACCGGCCGGTTGACGGTGCGGACCGGCTTCCGACTCTCGGCCCCGACACCGGGCAGGGAGGCCGAGTTCTTCGAGACCCAGATGGCCTATCGGGCGCCGACCCAACCGGAGGGGATGACCCCGTTCCTGGGGATCGGCGAAGGCCCGGTCGCCGGCGTCAACGACGGGGTGACGATGGGCCCCGGTTTCGTCGCCTCCCCGGAATCCCTTGGCCAGCTTGGAAGAGGTCGCGACCCTGGCAGCGTCGCGGCGGATCCCGATGGAGCTGCACGCCTACACCGATGATGCGGCGGCACAGATCCTGGGTGTGCTCGAGCGGGTGAACGCGCAGTATCCGATCAAGGATCTGCGCTGGGCGATGGCGCACCTGAACACCGGGTCGCCGGAGACGATCCGGCGGATGCAGGCGCTGGGGATGGCGTTCTCGGTGCAGATGGGCCCCTATTTCGAAGGGCCGGCGATCCAGGCCGCGAACGGTCCGGAGGTGGCCGGTCGTTCGGCCACCCGGATGGCACTGGACGCCGGGGTGCTCGCCGCGGGTGGCAGCGACGCGACCCGGATCGGTGACTACCGGATCTGGCCGGCGCTGGAATACAACGTCACCGGCGCCTCCCCCGGCGATGCCGTGGTCCGCCCGGTCGACCAGCGACTGAACCGGATGGAGGCGCTTCGGCTCTACACCACCAACTCGGCCTGGCTTTCCTTTGCTGATGCGGATCGCGGCTCGATCGAGCCGGGCAAGCTGGCCGACCTGGCAGTGCTCGATCGCCCCTACCTGACGATCCCGGAGACCGAGATCAGCGAGATCCGCTCGGTGCTCACCCTGCTCGAGGGAAAACCGGTCTTCGACCAGCTCGGCGTGGGCGGCTGACCGGAGCTCACTTCTCCTCGTGGTACTCCTGCTCGACGTTGACGTCCCAGACCGAATCCTTGTCGGTGCTGCCGGCGACGATGTTGTCCACCGCCACCATCGCGGTGAGCATCGAATGGTCGGCGTTGTTGTAGCGGTGCTGGCCGTTGCGGCCCAGCAGCCACAGGTTCTCGAACCGGTCGGTGAACTCGCGAATCCGGTCGAACTCGGCATAGGACCCGAAGTATGCGGGGTAGGTCTTCGGCACCCGGATCACGCAGGTGTCCAACACATCCTCACTGTTGACCACGCCGATCCTGGCGAGCTCCTCGACACCGAACTTCGCCATCTCCTCATCGGATGCGCTCCACAGCTCATCGCCCTCGTCGACGAAATATTCCATGCCCAGCCAGACATTGCGCTCATCGGCGACCATCCACGGACTCCAGTTGTTGAAGATCTGCAACCGGCCGACCTTCACATCCGGTTCCTGGATGTAGATCCAGTTGTCCGGCACCAGGTGGAAGCGGGTCTCCCGGTCGGTGTTGTTGCGGATCTTCAGCTGCTTGGCGAGTACGCCGACGGTCAGGAAGTCGCGGTAGGGCAGGGATCCGGCGATCTCGGCGACCTTCGCCGGCACCTGGACACCGTCGACGGCGGCGATCAGGTCGGCGACCGGCATCGTGGAGAAGAAGTGATCCCCCGCCAGCCGTTCGACGTTGCCGTCCCAGTCGGTGAGTTCGACCGCGGTGATCCGGCCCTGCTCGGCACAGACCTTGGTGACGGCCTGCTTCATCCGCACCTCGCCACCGGCCTCGACCACCTTGCGGGCCACGGTTTCCCACATCTGACCGGGACCGAACTTCGGATAGAGGAAGGCTTCGATCAGTGAGGTCTCGACATCCTTCTGGGAGAGGTCCTTCTCGACCTCGCGGCCGAGCCTCGGCGCGATCTTGTCGGAATAGATCTTCTTGCCGGCGTGCGCCAGGGTGCCCGAGATGGACAGCCCCTTGACCCGTTGCGCACCCCAGTCGGGCGCGATCTGGTTCACCTTCACCCCCCACACCTTCTCGGTGTAGTCGCGGAAGAAGGTGTTGTAGAGCTCGCGGCCGAAGCGGTTCACATAGAACTCCTCCAGCGACTGCTCGGTCAGCGGATGCACCCGCGCCTTCAGATAGGAGAAGCCGATCTTCGCCATCTTCGCCAGTCCCAGGTTGCGGATCGTCTCCGGCTCCAGCGTGACCGGATAGTTGAAGAAGCGGCGGTTGTAGTAGATCCGCGAGAGCCGGCTGCGGACCAGCATCACCTCGTCGGTCTGCTCCGGGTCGGCGGTCCCGCCCGCGGGCAGATCCCGTTGCTGACCGCGGTAGCGCATCGTGAACTTCCGGCCCTCGGGCGTCTGCTCGATCGGCATGATCGAGGTCCACCACTCCATCACCCGATCGGACTTGGAGAAGAACCGGTGACCGCCGATGTCGATCCGATTCCCCTTGTGGTTCACGGTTTTCGAGATGCCACCGATCTCGTCGGAGGCCTCCACCACGATCGGGTGGATGTCGGTGTGCTGCAGCAGTTCGTAGGCCGCGGTCAGCCCGGCCGGGCCGGCCCCGATGATGATTGCGGTCTTCTTGTCTGACATCTGGTCATTCCTCTGGTGCATGGGATGAAGGCTTGGGGGTGTAGATCAGGAAACGGCGGAGCAGGAAGTTCCAGAAGAAGACGACCGCGGTCGAGATCAGCTTGGCGACCATCGCCCAGATCCCGAGCACCTCGTGGCCGAACCAGACGATCAGGGCGTTCAGCCCGAGTCCGGTGACACCGACCAGCAGGAACAGGCCCATCTCGACGTGCCGCCGCCGCGCGGAGGAGTCGAACACCCAGAGCGTGCTGGTGATGAAATTCACGATGATGCCGAGGCTGAACGCGATCGTGGTGGCGAGGAGCACCGGCAGCTTGAAGGCGTGGATGCCGGCGTACATGCTGAAGAAGTCGACCAGGAAGGCCAGCCCGGAGACGAAACCGTAGCGGATCATCTGGGCCAGCACCCGGTTGTTGCCGCGGCTCAGTGCGGAGCGGGCGCGGTCGAAAAGGGTACGCCGAGAGGACAGCTCGGTCATCGCCATCGGCCCTCCCCCCGGTGACCGCGACGAGGCGCCCCGGCCATCGGCGAACCTATCCCAGAGCGGTGTCGGCTGCCAGCACTACCGATCAACGAGGCCGGGATCACACGATCATCCGGGTCCAACTCATCAGCCAGGCCAGCAGCAGCACGCCCTGCAAGGCCGATGAGGTGGCGATGCCGGCGAGCCGGCTGCCGGGTGTGCGCAGCCAGTGCGTCAGCACCCAGGCCAGCGGGAAGATCTCCACGGCGTACCGCCAGATGGACTGCTGCCACTTCTCCCCGATCATCAGCGGGATGAGCAGCAGCAGCCAGCCGGTCACCTGGTAGGCGAGCGGCAGCAGTCGTATCCCGGAGATCAGCAGTGCCCCGATCAGCAGCACCGAGAGCATCTTGACCATCGGTCGGCCGAACTGGCCGGTGAGCAGCGGCTGCCAGAAATCGGTCGGCGGTTCGGCGACCACCCCCCAACCGGCGTACTGCAGATGGCTGTAGGCGAGCAGGTCACCGGTCATCCAGCGGCAGTAGAGCAGGAACCCGGCCCAGGCGAGGATCGGCGCGAGCACCGCCGGCGCGGCCTTCAGATAGTTCTTCCAGGATTCCCAACGGACGAACGAGTAGCCGCCCTGGCGCAGCGCGATCAGACCGAGCGGCAGGGCCAGCACGAAGCCCGAGGATCGGGTCAGCGCGAACCCGACGCAGGCCAGGATCGCCCAGCCCCAGCGACGTTTCTCGGCGAGCACGAACGCGGCCAGCACCAGCGCCAGGAACAGGGATTCGGTGAGCACGGCCTGCAGCAGGAAGGCGCTCGGCAGCACCACCAGCCAGGTGGTCGCATCGAGCGGGGTCACCCCGGCGGCGCGCGGGCCGGCGCGTTCGGCGCCCGGTGACGACCCAGGACCGCGCCGTGTGAAGACGGTGTGGGTGAGGTCGTACATCAGCGCGATGCAGGCCAGCATCGCCAGGTTGGACACGATCCACAGCGAGGTGGCCGCGCCGACCAGCGGGGCCAGCGGTTTACCCAGCAGCGGATAGAGCGGGCCGAAGGTGAAGCGATGCAGCGAACCGGGCACCGAGAACCGCTCCCCCGCCTCCGCGCGCTGGATCAGCGTCTGCTCCTCGGGGGTGAGCGGCGCAAGATAGTCCCGGTCGACGAGCGCGATGTAGTGCTCCGAGTCGAAGTGCTGCCACATCATCACCGGGCCGAAGTTGGCCTCGCTGAGCTCGTCGGGCCACAGCTGGCCGCTCGGCAGGAGCTGCTGGCGCGGGAACTCCATCACCGTCACCGCGACCGCACCGACCCCGAAGGCCGCCACCTTGCAGATCAGGAAGATCAGCAGCACCTTGCGCCACTTGGCCAGATCCGGGCGCCATCGTCCGGGTCCGGGTCCGGGCCCGGTGACCCGGGTGGCACCCGCGGTGGGTTCGTCGACGCTCTCATCCGCGTCGGCTGCTCGAGATGTCACGCAACTGCTCCAGGTCTGCCGGCTCCGACCCAGACAACCACATGGCCGAGCCACCGGGCGTACGCCGCGCTGCGCCTGTGACTACCGGCCGTCGCGCCGCGAGCGTTGTTCACGCCGGCTGCGTTCGCGTGCCGCTCGCTCGAGTTCGGGCCGCATGGCGGGGGTGCTTCTCGAACCAGCCGACCGAGACCACCTTCGTTCCATGAACATGGACCAGCCCATCCGCCAGACCGGGGTTCTTGTCGAAGGGGTCGAACACCACCGCCGATTCGAACCCCAGAGCACCGATCCACGCCTGTCGCCCCGCGACCTCATCGGGCCACTCGGCCCGCGCCAACCACAGCACCCGTGCGACGCTCGGCTCCACCGGATTGCTCATCCGCTACCTCCCCTGCCTCCCCAGAGTAGGCCCGCCAACGTGTACGGAAGTGCTGCCGCTGTGGCAGCACTTCCGTAGCGTTTGGAAGCGGGTCAGCCGAGGAAGAGCGCGGAAGCCTTCAGCAGCGTCTGCCAGAGGCCGTACGCCAGCGGGATGCCGACGGCCAGCCAGGCCAGCAGCACCAGGAAGGCCGGTGTGGACCGGGCATCCCCGGCCGTCTGATCGTGCTCGCTCATTCGTGTCCTCCGGTGGTCTCGGCCGCGGACTCGCGGTGACGGGTGGCCCCGTGATCGCCGGCACCACGCAGGGTGGCGATGGCCTCGGTGTCGTGGAAGCGCTCCGGCACGTCCTTGATCAGCAGGTTGCAGACGAAGCCGATCACCAGCAGCACCACCATGGTCAGCAGCGCCGGGCGGTAGTCGGCCGCCATCAGCTCACCGGGCTTGCCGGCGGCGTCCAGGAAGCCGTTCACGATCAGCGGCCCGGCGATGCCGGCAGCGGACCAGGCGGTGAGCAGCCGGCCGTGGATGGCACCCACCTCGAGGGTGCCGAAGAGGTCCTTCAGATAGGCCGGCACGGTCGCGAAACCACCGCCGTAGAAGGAGATGATGAACAGCGCCAGGATCACGAACAGTGCGGTATGGGTGCTGCCGAGGAACGCCAGGATCAGATAGAGCACCGCCCCCAGCCCCAGATAGAACATGTAGATCCGCGGCCGGCCGATCACATCGGACAGCGTCGACCAGGCGAACCGGCCGCCCATGTTGGCCAGGCTGAGGATGCCGACGAAGCCACCGGCCACCGCCGCGGTCACCGTGGAGGTGCCGTTCTCGTTGCGGAAGAAGTCCTGGATCATCGGCGAGGCCTGCTCGAGGATGCCGATACCGGCGGTGACGTTGCAGAACAGCACCACCCACAACAGCCAGAACTGCGGCGTACGGATGCCCAGATTGGCCCGCACCAGCGCCCCGCCGCGGCCCGCCTTGTGGGGTGCGGTCGCATCGTCGGCATAACCCTGTGGGAGCCGGATCAGCGCCACCCCGATCATCATGAACAACCCGTAGACGATGCCCAGGGTGAGGAAGGTCTGCCAGAGCGCGGTGCCGTTGGCGAGCGCACCGCGGCCGCTCGGATCGAAGGCCGGGTCGTAGGTCCGCAGCAGCGCGTTGGACAGCGGCGAGGCGACCAGCGCGCCACCGCCGAATCCCATGATCGCCATCCCGGTGGCCAGCCCTGGCCGGTCGGGGAACCACTTGATCAGCGTGGAGACCGGCGAGATGTAGCCGATGCCGAGGCCGATGCCGCCGATCACGCCATAACCCAGATAGAGCAGCCACAGCTGGCCGGTGGCGATGCCGGCGGCGCCGACGAGGAAGCCGACCGACCAGCAGATCGCGGCGACCAGCATCGCCTTGCGCGGTCCGTTGCGCTCCACCCAGGTGCCGAAGATCGCGGCCGACAGGCCGAGCATCAGGATCGCGATCGAGAAGATCCAGGCCACCGCGGTCTGCGAGGACTGGAAATGGGCGACGAGCGAGTTCTTGAAGACCGAGAAGGCATACACCTGTCCGATGGACAGATGCACCGCCAGCGCAGCCGGTGGAATCAGCCACTTGCTGTACCCCGGTCTGGCTACGATGTGTTGCTTGTCCAGCACGCTCATCCTGCACACCTCCCTGTGAGACCCGCGTCACCCTAATGCCCGGTAAGTGGGAGGTCCACACTAGATTTGCGTGTGCCGCCGAACTTCAGGAGCAGATGTGTCCTCAACCGATGTGAATCGGGAGCTGTCCAGCGCGTACCGCACGATCCTGTCGGTGATCGACCAGATCGAGCCGCGGATCGCCGACGCCACCCGGGCCGAGCTGACCGATCAGCGCGAGTCGCTGAAGCTGATCGCCTCGGAGAACTATGCCTCGCTGCCGGTGCTGGCCACCATGGGCACCTGGTTCTCCGACAAGTACGCCGAGGGCACCGTCGGACACCGCTTCTATGCGGGTTGCCAGAACGTGGACACCGTCGAGTCGGTGGCCACCGAGCACGCCCGCGAGCTGTTCGGCGCCGAGTACGCCTACGCCCAGCCGCACTCGGGTATCGATGCCAACCTGACCGCCTTCTGGGCGATCCTGGCGCACCGGGTGGAGCAGCCGCGGCTGGCCGAGTTCGGCGCGAAGAACGTCAACGACCTCTCCGAGGCCGACTGGGAGACGCTGCGCAAGGAGTTCGGTGAGCAGCGGCTGATGGGCATGTCGCTGGACGCCGGCGGTCACCTGACCCACGGTTTCCGGCCGAACATCTCGGGCAAGATGTTCCACCAGCGCTCCTACGGCACCGACCCCGAGACCCAGCTGCTGGACTACGACAAGGTCCGCGAGGCGGTGCGGGAGTTCAAGCCGCTGGTGCTGGTCGCCGGCTACTCGGCGTACCCGCGGCGGATCAACTTCGCCACCATGCGCGAGATCGCCGACGAGGTCGGTGCGACGCTGCTGGTCGACATGGCGCACTTCGCCGGCCTGGTCGCCGGCAAGGTGTTCACCGGTGATGAGGATCCGGTGCCGCACGCCCATGTGGTCACCACCACCACCCACAAGTCGCTGCGCGGCCCGCGCGGTGGCCTGATCCTGGCCACCGAGGAGTACGCCCCCAGCGTCGACCGCGGGTGCCCGCTGGTGCTCGGCGGTCCGCTGTCGCATGTGATGGCGGCCAAGGCGGTGGCGCTGGCCGAGGCCCGCACCCCCGACTTCCAGGCGTACGCCCGGGACGTGGCCGACAACGCCAAGTCGCTGGCAGAGGGGTTGCTGTCCCGGGGCGCGAAGCTGGTCACCGGCGGTACCGACAACCACCTCGTGCTGATCGATGTGAACAACTTCGGGCTCACCGGGCGGCAGGCCGAGTCGGCGCTGCTGGACGCCGGGGTGGTCACCAACCGCAACGCGGTGCCCAACGACCCGAACGGCGCCTGGTACACCTCCGGTGTCCGGATCGGTACGCCGGCCCTCACCTCCCGCGGCTTCGGTGCCGACGAGTTCGACAAGGTCGCCGAGCTGATCGTCGAGGTGCTGCAGAACACCGAGCCGGTGACCGCCTCGACCGGCAAGCCGGGCAAGGCCAAGTACACCCTGGCCGACGGCGTCGCCGACCGGGTCAAGGCGCAGTCCACGGAGCTGCTGGGCAACCACCCGCTCTACCCCGGCCTCGAACTCTGACGCTCCTCGAGTAGGCCGCCCGCGGCCGTGTCGAGAGGAGCCCCTACGAAGGTTCAGCCGTACCCGTGCTCCTTGAGCCGCGCGGCGACCTCGCGGGAGACCCGTTGCCAGGCGGGTGAATCCCCGAGCGAGTGGGTGTTCACCATGTCGATCCCGACCTGGTCGTTGATCTGCCAGCGCGGGTCGTTGGCGAGTTCGGGCGGGAAGTGGCGTTGGGTCAGCTCGACAGACAACTCGATCACCTCCTCGAGCCGCGGATCGTCGGCCGCCCAGCTCCGGCAGGCGGTCATCAGCGGATAGAGCCGCTGCCCGAGTGGATCCTCCAGCGCGCGCAGTTGGCGGTCGGCCCAGTCGTCCAGACCGTCGGGATGCACCGCCCGCATCAGGATCCAGGACTCCCGCTCGATCCGTACCGCGTCCTCATCGACCCCGATCTCCCGCATCCGTTCGAACAACCGGACCGCATTCGGCGGCAGCACCAGCTCGCCACCCTCGCGCAACCGGGCCAACCGTTTCCGCGTCTGCTGCAGTTCGGTGATCCGGACCCGCAGCTCGCGGTCGATCTCGGTCACCGCCTGGTCCAGCTCGGCCTGCGGGGCATCGATCAGTTCGGCGATCCGGCTCAGCGGTACGCCGGAGTCGGCCAGGGTACGGATCCGGACCAGCGCCACCAGGTCCGCCGCGGCGTACCGCCGATAGCCCGACGCGTCCCGGTCCGGCTCGGGCAGCAGGCCGATCTGGTGGTAGTGCCGCACCGTGCGTACGCTCACCTCGGCGTACGCCGCCAGCTGGCCGATCGTCAGCACGCATCCTCCACGGGTTCGGGCTCGGGCTCCACCGGCGGTACCACGAAATCACGCAGCCCCGGCGCCACCAACGAGTAGACCAGAACCGGCAGGTAGGCGATCGCGCAGACCCAGGCGCCGACCCCGATCGACCCACCGACGAGCAGCATCGACATCAGCCCGAGCCCGATCGGCGCACCGAGCAT
The DNA here is from genome assembly GCF_004362375.1 of Enemella evansiae. Classification (NCBI taxonomy): domain Bacteria; kingdom Bacillati; phylum Actinomycetota; class Actinomycetes; order Propionibacteriales; family Propionibacteriaceae; genus Enemella; species Enemella evansiae. Next base: position 2,358 of record NZ_SNXA01000014.1, on the reverse strand, counting down.
GGTCATCCCGCCATAGACCGCCATCACCCGGCCACGCAACGCATCCGGCACCTTCTCGGTCATCGCGACGGTGAACATCGGGCCGACCAGACCACCGCCCAGGCCGGCCAGGAAGATGCCGACGGCCACCGGCCAGAAGCCGGCCAGGGTGGCGATCAGGAAGAACGAGCCGCCGAGCAGCAGATTCGCCACCAGCCAGGTCGGCCACCGCCAGCGCGACATGCCGGCGGTCCACAGCACCGATCCGGCGACCGTGCCGACGGCGTACGCCGACAGGGTCACCCCGAGCAGGGTGGGCGCACCCATCCGCTGGAAGTGGGCGGGCAGGATCACCCCGAGCAGCGGAGCCACCGGGATGGTCGCGAGCGAGCCGATCAGCAGCATCGCGAACAGCCCGCGGTCGCGGCGGATCAGGTGGAAGCCGCTGAACGGATTCCGGTCGGCCTCCGCCGCCGGTGTGTTCGTCGATCCGGCCAGCGGCATCAGCGCGGTGCAGAGCGCGGCCAGGGCGGAGCAACCGGCGGTCAACCAGACCACCCGGATCGGGTCGAGGACCGCCATCAGCGCACCGGCGATCCCCGGGCCGGCCAGGAAGCTGAGCCCGAAGACCGTCTGCCGCAGCCCGGAGATCCGTTCCACGCTGATCCCGGTGGCCTCGGACACGTTGGCGATCAGGGTCTGTCGGGCCGTCATCCCGGGCACGTCGAAGAGCGCCCCGAGGACGCCGAGCGCGATGAACCACCCGAGGTTCAGCCCGACGACCGCGTCGACGATCGCCAGGGCGGCGACCGAGATCGCCGACCCGCAGTCGGCGAGGACCGCGATCCGCCGCCGGCCGATCAGGTCGATCAGGTGGCCACCGACCAGGGTGGCGAGAATCGCCGGCAGGCTGGAGATCGTGGCGACCAGACCGGCCGCGGCCGGATCACCGGTACGCGCCAGGACCAGCCAGGGCAGCACGATCGAGATCGCCGAATTGCCGAACAGCGAGGACGCCTCGGCGAGCAGGAACAACGGTAAGGACAGACGGGTACGCGGCATGCCGCCCATCGTCCGACCCTGACGCCACGTCAGGGTCAAGCCTGCCCACGCTCATCGAGTAGCGAGCCATGCGCAGCACCCCACCCACGCTCATCGAGTAGCGAGCCATGCGCAGCGAAGCGGAGCAATGGCTCGCGTGTCGAGATGAGCCAGACCAACGCAGGTCCTCTCGACACGCTCGCTGCGCGAGCTACTCGAGGACCGTGGGAACGAACGCTCGCTGCGCGAGCTACTCGAGGACCGTGGGAACGAACGCTCGCTGCGCGAGCTACTCGAGGACCGTGGAGGTCAGCCGCTCAACCCGTACCGCGAGTTCCACACGATGCGGCCACCCTGGAAGGTCTGCGTGCATTCCCTGGCATCGGGGAGATTGCGGCATTCCTCGGGGCCGACCGGGTAACCGAACCGGCCTGTCTCCCACCCGGCGCGGCCGTAGTGGTCGAAGATCAATCCCTGGACACCCCAGGCCCCACTGGCCGGGGACCAGTAGATGTGTCCGTTCTCGCCCTGGAAGCGTTGGAAACATCCACCGTCACGGATCCCGCAGATCTCATCGCTGATCGGATAGCCGAACGAGCCGGTCTCCCAACCCATCGCCCCGTAACGCCCGAAGATGGCACCGCGGACGAAGTGCGCGTCGGTGGCCGGCGACCAGTAGATGTGCCCGTTCTCGCCCTGGAACCGCTGGAAACATCCACCGTCACGGATCCCGCAGATCTCATCGGTGGTCGGGAAGCCGATGTTGCTGTTCTCCCAGCCCATCTCGGCGTACTTGTCCAGGATCCGGCCACGCATCCAGTGCGCCCCGGTCCCCGGGGACCAGAACATGGTCACGTTCTGGAAGCGCTGTGAGGCGCCACCGCGAACGGCCATCTCGCTCTGCAGCGGCAGACCGAGCGCCTTGTCGCCGCCGGCGGCGTCATAGGCCTCCAGGATCGCGCCCTTCACCACATTGGCCCCGGTGTCCGGCGACCAGTAGACGCGCCCGTTCTGGAAGGTCTGCACCCGTGCCCCGGGTACCGCGGCATTGGTCTCGCAACCGGTCTGCTGGCCGAGGTCGGGCCGGGTCCGTGCCAGCTCGCCGATCGCGCCATAGGGCGTACAGGCGGCCGGGTCGAAGGTCTCGTAACGCACGTAGTCGAAGAGATCGTGGCGATCGGGGAAGGGTTTGCCGTCATCGACCCAGGGCGCCCAGCCGCCGTTGACCGGGACGGTGATGCCGAACACCCCGGTCTCGGTGAGCACGACCGCGTGATGGGTGCGTTGATGAGTATCGACCCCGGCCACCACCGGGGTCGGGTCTTGAGGCGTGGCATG
>NZ_SNXA01000013.1:0-282027 GCF_004362375.1 Enemella evansiae | reverse complement strand
GTGGTGGATGGTCCCAGGTGCCATGTGCGCTGACCCAGGCCTCCTGCCCGGCGGGTGTTTTCCAGTGGAACACCCCGGGGGAGGGTTGCTCGACCTGATAGCCGGCGTGGGTTCGTGCGCGGTGCGAGGCCCGGGTCAACGGCCCCAGGTTGTCCGAACTGGTCGGCCCCTCCGGTGCGGGGATCGTGTGGTCCAGGTCGATCACGCGGCCGAACGCGCTGCGATTCGATCGGGGGAACATCACATACCGGTCGCGCAGCTTCACCCGCTGGGCGAGTTCGTCACTGGGTCGGTAGGTGTTGACCATCACCGGTGCGGCCAGGTCAATCACCGGCCGCACCTTCACGGTGCCAGCGCACTGGGCGAGCAGCTCCTTCAAGTGCTGGAGGGTGACCGGTCCGAGGGCTTCGCCTTCGCCGCCGCGGCCATTCGCGAGGTCGCGGGAGGTCATGTGAAGGATCAATTCGGCACCGTGCCGGCAGCGTTCGGATGTGGGTGTGACGATCTCCCCGTGCTTGTTGACCACCTCACCCGTAGGCGTGACGGTGGCGCCGTCGAACAGCGAGGGCTGGAGCAGTTGCCGGGCCCGGTCGGGATGTGCGAGGTGACCCAGGGCTTCCGCGCGGAGCTCGTCACGGGAGGCCGTCGAGCCACCGGCCTTCAACACGTCGGCGAGGCGGTCCAGCGTGCCGTTGAGCTGCTGCGCGTCGCCGGCGTCGAGGTTCGCGTAGAGGTCGGTGATCCCGGCGATGGTCCGGCTGGGGGTGAACTCGACACGGCGTTGCTTCTTGGCGGCTTGCCGTTCGGCTTCTTTGTCGTCGTTGAGGATCAACGCGACCTGGGCCTCGGTCGTCGCGACCGCACGCTTGGGGGTGAGGTTGACCAGGCGCAGTGACCAGAGGGAGTCGAACTCGCGGGCCTGGGTGAAGTTCAGCTGCAGGGCGGCGCGGGTGATGTCGCGGGCGACCCAGACGGGGATGTCGCAGTCGAGGGTGGCCTGCCACAGGATCGGATGCCGATGCCGCAGGTTGAGCACGTCGGCGGTCCAGACCTGCGCGGTCTCCGGTGAACACCCCAGCGACATCGCCAACTCGAGGTGAAAGAACTCGGTGATCCCGGGCGTACCGTCGGCACCGGGGAACACGAGTTGTTCACCGTGGAGGACGCGGGCGGTGAGTTCGTCGGTGTGGGTGTTGAGGCCGGAGTAGGTGTCGCAGGCGGCGGCGATCGCAACCAGCCGGCGGGCTTCGGCCTGGGCGATGGTCTCGCTTTCGGCGCGGATCGCTGCGAGCACTTGGGCTCGTTCGGTGGTCATCTGTGGTCACCTCCTTTCAACTGCTAGTCCCACATTAGTCATTGTGTTCGAATAACTCAAGGGGTTTGGGGAGATTTTTTCGGGTTCATCTCGACACGGTCGCTGCGCGACCTACTCGATGAACGTGAGGGCGCAGGGGTGTGCCGGGTTCATCTCGACACGGTCGCTGCGCGACCTACTCGATGAACGTGGGGCGGCGTACCGGGCCGCTAGGATCGGCGGGTGAAGTTGACCGATCGAGTGGCCGCCGATGCCGACAGCCTCTATGACCGCTTCACCGAGTGGACGCTGGAGCGGGGGCTCGAGCTGTATCCGCACCAGGACGAGGCCGCGATCGAGCTGTTCAGCGGCAACAACCTGATTCTCGCCACGCCGACCGGGTCGGGGAAATCGCTGGTCGCGGTCGCGGCGCACTTCGCGGCACTCGCCACCGACCGGGTCAGCTTCTACACCGCACCGATCAAGGCCCTGGTCAGCGAGAAATTCTTCAGCCTGTGTGAGATCTTCGGCGCCGACAACGTCGGCATGGTCACCGGCGACGCCTCGGTAAACGCCGACGCCCCGATCATCTGCTGCACCGCCGAGATCCTCGCCAACCTCTCGCTGCGCGAGGGCAAGGACGCCGACGTCGGCCTGGTGGTGATGGATGAGTTCCACTTCTATTCCGAACCCGACCGCGGTTGGGCCTGGCAGGTACCGCTGCTGGAACTGCCGCAGGCCCAGTTCCTGCTGATGTCGGCCACCCTCGGCGAGGTCGACCAGTTCGTCACCGACCTGACCGAGCGCACCGGGCGTACCACCGCCGTCATCGCCGGCGCCGAACGCCCCGTCCCGCTGGAGTTCGAGTGGTCGATGACCCCGCTGCAGGACAAGGTCGTCGAACTCGTCCGCGACGACAGGGCGCCGGTCTACCTGGTGCACTTCACCCAGGCCGAGGCACTGGAACGCGCACAATCCCTGCTCTCCTTGCCGTTGCTGCCATCCGGTGCGGCCGAACGGATCGCCGCGGAGATCGGCGCCTTCCAGTTCGGACCCGGTTTCGGCAAGGTGCTCTCCAAGCTGGTACGCCGCGGCATCGGCGTGCACCACGCCGGCATGCTGCCCAAATATCGCCGCCTGGTCGAGCAACTCGCCCAGACCGGCCTGCTCAAGGTGATCTGTGGCACCGACACCCTCGGTGTCGGGGTCAACGTCCCGATCCGTACCGTGCTGCTCACCGGCCTCAGCAAATACGACGGCCGCAAGGTGCGCCGGCTCAAGGCCCGCGAGTTCCACCAGATCGCCGGCCGGGCCGGGCGGGCCGGGTTCGACACCATCGGCTACGTGGTCGTGCAGGCCCCCGAACATGTCATCGAGAACGAACGCGCCCTCGCGAAGATCGGCGACGATCCCAAGAAGCGCAAGAAATTCCAGCGCCGCAAACCCCCCGAGGGCTTCGTCTCCTGGAACGAGGAGACCTTCACCAAGCTGATCGACGCCGAACCCGAACCGCTGCAGAGCCGGATGCGGGTCACCCACTCGATGATCCTCAACATCGTGCAACGTCCGGGCGACCCGTGGCAGGCGATGCGGTCCCTGCTGCAGGACAACCACGAGCAGTGGCGGCGTACCCGCCAGCTCTCCCGCCGCGCACTCTCGCTGACCCGCGGCCTGCTCGAATCCGGCGTCCTGGTCAAACTCGACCCGCCGGCCGCCGACGGGCGCACCTGTGCGCTGGCCGACACCGTCGGGGAGGACTTCGCGCTGAACCAGCCGCTCGCGCCCTTCGCCGTTGCCGCATTGGAACTCCTCGATCCCGAGGCCGACAGCTACCCGCTCGATGTGGTGTCGGTGATCGAGTCGGTGCTGGAGGATCCGTTCGTGGTGCTGCTCGCCCAGCAGCACAAGGAACGGGGCGCCGCGATCGCGGAGATGAAGGCCGACGGCATCGAATACGAGGAGCGGATGCAGCTGCTCGAGGAGGTCACCTGGCCCAAGCCGCTGGCCGAACTGCTCGAGCACGCGCTGCAGGCGTACGCCCAGTCCCACCCCTGGGTCGATCCGAGCGCGCTGTCACCGAAGTCGATCGTCCGCGACCTGTGGGAACGCGCCATGGACTTCACCCAGTTCATCGGCTTCTACCAGCTGCAACGCTCCGAGGGCGTCGTACTGCGCTACCTCACCGACTGCTACCGCGCCCTGCGCCAGACCGTGCCGGATTCCTTCCACAGCGAGGAACTGGACACCCTGATCGAGTGGCTGGGGGAGCTGGTCCGCCAGACCGACTCGTCCCTGCTGGACGAGTGGGAGGCCCTCACCGACCCGGACAAGGTCGCCGCCGAGGCGGCCGCCCGCGCCGCCGGCACGCCACCCCCGCCGCCCCGTCCGGTGACCGGAAACGAGCGGGTTTTCACCACCATGGTTCGCAATGCGATGTTCCGCCGGGTCGAACTCGCGGCCCGGGACCGCTGGCAGGAGCTCGCCAACCTGGACGCCGCGGCCGCCGCGCTGCCCGAACCCGAGCTGCCGGTGTTGATGACCGCCGACGCCTGGGACGAGGCGCTCGGCGGTTATTGGGACGAGCACGACGAACTCCGCACCGGCGCCGATGCCCGCGGACCGGCGCTGCTGCGGATCGAGAAGCACCGCACTCGCTGGGAGGTCACCCAGGTGCTCGACGACCCCGAGGGCAACCACGACTGGCGGATCCTGGCCGAGGTCGACCTGCCCGCCAGCGATCAGGTCGGTACCGCGGTGGTGCGCACCCTCGCATTCGAACGGCTCTGAGCACCGGACGCACCCATCGCCTGCGCCAGATCGGCGATCAGATCGCTCGGATCCTCAAGCCCCACGGACAATCGGAGCAGATCGGCATGCGGCCGGGCCTCCGGTGCGACCGGGCGGTGGGTCAGCGATGCCGGATGCTGGATCAGCGAATCGACCCCGCCCAGGGACACCGCATGGGTGATCAATCGGAGCCCGGTCACCAACCCGGAAGCGGCCTCGAACCCACCGGTCATGGAGAACGCGATCATCGCCCCAGGTCCGCGCAACTGCCTGCCCAGCAGGGATTGCGGGTCCTGGCCTGCCAGTCCCGGATAGCAGACCCGGTCCACCTGTGGCTGCCCGGCCAACCACTGCGCGATGACCTGGGCATTGTCCTGCTGGGCCCGCATCCGTACCGGCAGGGTCTGCAACCCGCGATGCAGCTGGTACGCCGCCAGCGGATACAGCAGCGCCCCGGTCAGCGCGCGTACCCCGCGCAACCGCGTCGCCCACTCGGCATCGCAGGCCACCACACCACCGAGCAGATCACCGTGGCCGCCGAGATACTTGGTCGCCGAGTGCAGCACCAGGCGCACCCCCTGTCGGCGCGGCTGCTGCAGCACCGGGGTGGCGAAGGTGTTGTCGGCCAGCACCGGTACCGAACCGGCCTGCGCGACGATCGCGGCCAGATCGACCAGTTCCAACGACGGATTGGCCGGGGTCTCCACGATCACCAGCCCGGTCTGCGGGGTGATCGACTCGGCGACGGTGTCCGGCTCCGCCCAGGTCACCGTCGTGCCCAGCAGCCCGGTGGCCAGCACATGATCGGTGCCACCGTAGAGCGGCCGGACCGCCACCACATGGGGCGTACCGGCCTGCACCAGTGCCAACAGCACGGCCGACAGCGCCGCCATCCCGGAGGCGTACGCCACCGCCTCCTCGGTGCCCTCCAGGGCTGCCAACCCGCGCTCGAACCGATCCACGTTCGGGTTCCAGAGCCGCTGATAGACTAGGCTCTGCCCGGACCCGGGCCGGCCACCGCCGGCCAGCGTCTCGTAGGCCTCTCCACCGCTGTCCAGATCGCTCACCGGATAGGTGCTGGACAGGTCGATCGGGGACACGTGCACCCCGCGCGCGGTGAGGTCCTCGCGTCCCGCATGGACCGCCATCGTGTCCGGCAGGGAACTGTCCAGCTGGTAGGAATCATCATCGAAACGCATTCCCTCATGGTGCGGAATACGCGGCAGCACGACCAGAGTTCCGTGATATCCACGGCTCGAGATCGCCCAATCATGGATTCTGCGAAACCGGCCCGTTAGGCTGGCCGGGTGCCGAAGAAGCCGCAACGTCGCCGCCTCGACCCCGGTCCGGCCCCGCGGGAACGCCCCAGGTTGGACGAGATCGATGCCGCCCTGGTCCGGGAGCTGACCGCCGACGCCCGGATCTCCAACGCGGCCCTGGCCGCCGCCGTCGGGATCGCCGAATCCACCTGCAGCGCCCGCGTCCGCGCTCTGGTGCAGCGCGGCATCATCGAGGGCTTCACCACGGTCCTCGATCCGGTACGCCTCGGCGCCCCGGTCCGGGCGATGGTCGCGGTCCGGCTGGCGGGTCACGATATGGCGCAGGTCGACGCCTTCGGGATCGAGGTGGCCGAACTGCCCGGGGTGATCGAGGTCTGGAATGTCTCCGGCGCCGAGGACTTCGTGGTGCACGTCGCCTGCGCCACCCCCGACGAGCTGCGCGATTTCGTGCTCACCCACCTCACCGCCCGGGCGGGGGTGGTGCACGCGCAGACCTCGCTGATCTTCCGCAACCACCGGGGTCGCGGCGTCGCGGTGAACTGAGCGCGGCTCACTACACTGACGCGGGTGAAGGACGAACTGCCGCCGAGCCCGGACCCGCTGCCGCGACCGGTGATCGACTCGCACTGCCATCTGGACACCGCCGAGCAGGTCACCGGACTCGACCCGGCCGACGCGCTGGAGCGCGCGGCCGCGGTGAACATCACCCGGATCGTGCAGGTCGGCACCGATGTCGAGGGCTCCCGGTGGGCGGTCGAGGCGGCCCGACGCTTCGACACGGTGGTGGCGACGGTGTCCATCCACCCCAACGATGCGGCCCGCCTGGGGCGTACCGGACTGCCCGACGCGCTCGCCGAGATCGACCGGTTGGCCGGTGAGGACCGGGTACGCGGGGTGGGGGAGACCGGCCTGGACTACTTCCGCACCACCGAAACCGAGCTGCAACAACTGCAGCAGGAATCCTTCGCCGCCCACATCGCGATGGCCACCCGCCACGACCGCACCCTGGTGATCCACGACCGCGACGCCCACGACGACATCCTCGCGGTGCTGGACGCCGAAGGAGTGCCGGAGCGGGTCGTGATGCACTGCTTCTCCGGGGACGCGGATTTCGCCCGCGCCTGCCTGGACCGCGGGGCGTGGCTCTCCTTCCCCGGACCCGTGACCTACAAGGCGAATTCGGCGCTGCGGGAGGCGCTGCGGATCACCCCGGCGGACCGGTTGCTCACCGAGACCGACGCCCCCTTTCTGGTGCCGGTGCCGTGGCGCGGTTATCCGAACGCCTCCTACCTGATCCCGCACACCGTGCGTTTCATGGCAGCAGAACGCGGTGACGATCTGGACGAGCTCTGCGATTCCCTGACCAGCAACGCCTTTGCGGCGTTCGGGGGCGCGTGGTGAACCTCGACACCGCGATCCGGCGGCGGCGGATGGTGCGGGAGTACGCCGACGCGCCCGTCCCGCGCGCGCTGGTCGAGGAGCTGCTCGATCTCGGTGTCCGCGCCCCCTCGGCCGGATTCAGTCAGGGCGTCAGCCTGCAGACCCTCGACGGTGCCGCGGTGGACCGCTTCTGGGAGCTGACCGTGGACGCCGGAAGTCGTTGGTTGGAACGGATGCGGACCGCCCGGGTGCTGATCCTGGTCTGGGCCAGCAAGGCGGCCTATCTGGACCGGTACGCCGAACCCGACAAGGGCTGGACCGACCGCGACGAGACCCGCTGGACCGCGCCCTACTGGTATGTGGACGCCGGCATGGCCGCGGAGAACATCCTGCTCGGCGTGGTGGATCGCGGCCTGGGCGCCTGCTTCTTCGGTATCCCGCCGGGCAAGGTGGACGCGGTCCGCGCCGGTTTCGGCGTACCGGCCGAGCAGCTCAGCGTCGGGGTGATCAGTCTCGGTTGGCCCCGCCCGGGTGAGACCCGGTCGGGCTCGCCGCGTCGGCGCCAACGGGTCCCGCGGGAGCAGCAGGTGCACTGGGGGCAGTGGGGAGAACCGGGGTGAGCGGCCTGCTCGATGCGCGCACCGTGCGGGAGCTCGCGGCGAAGCTGGAGCTTCGACCGACCAAGCAGCGCGGTCAGAATTTCGTCATCGACGGCAACACGGTCCGTCGGATCGTCAAGGCTGCCGAGTTGTCCGGCGATGATGTCGCCCTGGAGATCGGGCCCGGGCTCGGTTCGCTGACCCTCGGGCTGCTGGAGGTGGCCCGGCACGTCACGGTGGTGGAGATCGAGGACTCGCTCGCCGCCCAGTTGCCGCTGACGGTCCGGACACGGATGCCGGACCGCGCCGACCGGCTGGACGTGGTGCACGCCGATGCGCTGCGGGTCACCGAGCTGCCCGGACCGGCGCCGACGACGGTGGTCGCCAATCTGCCCTACAACGTGAGTGTCCCGGTGCTGCTGCATCTGCTGGCGACTTTCCCTTCCCTGCAACGGGGTCTGGTGATGGTGCAGCTCGAGGTGGCGGACCGGTTGGTCGCCGCACCGGGGTCGAAGATCTACGGCGTGCCGTCGGTGAAGCTGGCCTGGTGGTGCGAGGCGCGTCGCGTCGGCACGGTGCCGCCGTCGGTGTTCTGGCCGGTGCCCAATGTCGACTCCGGCCTGGTCCGGATGGTCCGCCGGGAGCCGCCGCCCACCACCGCCACCCGGGAGCAGGTCTTCACCGTCATCGACCTGGCCTTCGCCCAGCGCCGCAAGATGCTGCGCTCCGCCCTGTCCGGGATCTGCGGTTCCTCGGCGGCGGCCACCGAGGCCCTGGAGCGGGCCGGGGTGGATCCGCAGGCTCGCGGTGAATCCCTGCTGGTGCAGGATTTCGCGCGGATCGCCGAGCAGGTCTTCGACACCACCGGCTGAACATCCGAAGGCCCGGCCCCCGCGGGGGACCGGGCCTTCGGGTGGTGGTTCAGCAGTCAGTCGACCGGCGTCACTTCACCAGCTGGACCGTGACGGTCCTGGTCTGGCCGTCGGCCAGCGTCGCGGTGAGCTGGTAGCTGCCGGTGCTGTAACCGGACTTCGTGCTCAGGTTGAAGATGTACTGCGGATCGCTGTAGCGGAACAGGTTCCCGGTGGTGGCGGCCGAGGTCGAGACGGCCTCCTGCTCCCCGGCACTGGTGCTGTCGCTCAGCTTCTGCACGGTCAGCTTGACCACCGCATCGGTGACCGGTTTGCCATCACAGGTCACCTGGATCTTCACCGGGATGGTGCTGCCCAGCTTGAACCGGCTGGACCCGTCGGCATTGATGGGTTGGGAGAAGGCGCTCATCGTGGCCGGCTTGGTCGCCACGGTGAAGCGGCGGGTCTGCTCGGCCCGGTTGCCGGCGTTGTCGATCGCCCAGGCGGTGTAGGTGTAGCTGCCCACCACACCGCTGGCCGGCGTGGTCCAGTTGTCACCCTGGTCGGCCACCCCGGAGAGTGCGTCGGTCGCGGTGAACGTCGGCCGCGCCGGCGCGGTCGGGGTGCAGGAGCTGATCGTGCTGCCGTTCTCCGGGCCGTTGACGGTCAGCACCGGGGCGGTCTTGTCGATGTTGATGCCGGACACGGTGTTGCTGGCGCTGTTGCCGGACTTGTCGGTGCAGGTGCCCGTCACCGACTGGTTGGCACCCTCGGTGCTCACCGTCTCGGTCACCGTCGAGGCGCCGGAAACGCTGTCGGTGCAGGTCCAGGTCACCGTCACCGCACCGTTGTTCCACCCGGCGGCATTCGGTGCCGGGGTGACACCGGTCAGTTCGATCACCGGGGCGGCGGTGTCGACGACGGTCACGGTGAAGCTGGCCGAGGTCTTGTTGCCGGAGGCGTCGGTGGCGGTGCAGGTGACCGTGGTCTTCCCGAGCGGATAGAAGGCCGAGTCGCCCGGTTCGCAGGTGACGCCGGGGTTGGCATCGACGACATCGGTCGCGGTCGGGGCGACGTAGGACCAGTTGGCGCCACCGAGGGTGTTGCCCTCGACGGTGGCGTCCTGCGGCATCCCGGTCAGCACCGGTGCGGTGCTGTCGGTCACGGTCACGGTGAAGGTGGCGGTGGCCTGGTTGCCGGACCTGTCCACGCTGGTGCAGGTGACGGTGTTCTCGCCCAGGTCGAAGAAGTCGCCGGAGTTCTTGCTGCAGCTGACGGTGGTCGCGCCGTCGACGATGTCGGTGGCGGTCGGCTGGTCGAAGGTGACGGTGGCGCCGCCGGTGGTGTTGCCCTCGACCGTGAGGTTCTTGGCCGAGATCACCGGGGCGGTGGTGTCGGTGACGCGCACCACGAAAGCCGCGGTGGCCAGGTTGCCCGCGCTGTCGGTGCTGGTGCAGGTGACGGTGGTGTCACCGACCGGGAAGAGGTCGCCGGAGCTCTTGTCGCAGGTCACGACGGTGCTGCCGTCGACCGTGTCGGTGGCGGTCGGCAGGGTGAAATCGACCGTGGCGCCGCCGCGGGTGTTGCCCTCGGCGGTCACATCGGAGACCGTGATCACCGGCGCGGTGGTGTCGACGACGTTGACCACGAAGCTGCCCGAACCGACCTGGCCGGAGCCGTCGGTGGCGGTGCAGGTGATGGTGGTCGAACCGACCGGGAAGGTGCCGCCGGAGGCCGGCGTACAGCTGACCGGGACGTCGCCCCAGACCACGTCCTGCGCCTTCGGAGTCTGATAGGTGTACGCCGCCCCCGCGGCCGAGGTGGCCTCGATGGTTGCGCTGGCGGGCAGCTCGGTGAGCACGGGTGCCGCGGTGTCGACCACGGTGACGGTGCCGGTGGCGGTCGCGGTCAGGCCGGCGCTGTCGGTGGCGGTGCAGCTGACCCGGTTGGCACCGAGCGGCAGCACCGAGCCGGTGGCCGGCATGCAGCTGACCGCGGGAGCGTTCTGATCCTCGGCGTCGGTCGCGCTGCCGATCTCACCGAAGACCAGCGTGCGCCCGCCGAGGGTGTTGCCCTCGAGGGTGACGTCGTTGACGATGATGGTCGGCGCGGTGTTGCAGTTCCTGGCGGTGCCGGTGACCGCGAGGGTCGCGGACCGGGTGATCGTGCCCTTGTCGGTGCTCGCTCCGGTCGCGTCGAAGGCGACGCTGCCGCTGAAGGCCCCGGCCGTGGTCGGGCTGAGCGTCAGAGCGGCCGAGACGGTCCCGGACTGGGTCCGGTTGGCCAGCTTCTCCCAGTTGGCCGGGAGCTTGATGGTGTTGGACCCGAGTGCGGCGGTGAGGCCGGTTCCGGTGGCGCTGGCGGTCACGGTGACCGTGCTGCCGTTGGCGAAGACCTGGCCCTGACCCTGGCGGGTCACCGAGACCAGGACATCCTTGGTGACCGACCCGCCGACACAGACGGTGCCGAGGTCGATGGTTGAGCCGCCGCTGACGGGGGTGACCCCGTCGCCGGTGAGGGTGGTGTCGTCCGCCATCGCCCTGATGGGCGCCAGTAACAGCATGGAGGCGGCGGTGAGCGCGACAAAACGGCTCACCACAAGGGTGCGTTGCATTGATTGATCCCCGATAGGAGCCCCCGTTGGCTCCACGGCGGAACTATGTCATGCCCGACACGTCCAGCACAGCATTTTCGAAAAACTTTATTGCGGTCAAATAATGAGACACGCCCCGCAGCCGGGTGGCGACGGGGCGTGTGACGGTGGTAATGCCGCCGAATCAGCTCTCCAGCGTGGACTCCATCGTGATGTCGACGCCGGTCAGCGCCTTGCTCACCGGGCAGTTGGCCTTGGCGAAGTTGGCCGCCTGATCGAACCCCGCGGCATCAAGACCGTCGACCTCGCCGCTGACCTTCAGGGTGATGCCGGTGAGCTTGAAGCCGCCGTTCTCCTTGTCCGGTCCGAGGGAGACGTCGGCGGTCACCTCGAGCGACTGCGGCGTACCGCCCTGCTCGGCGATCGCCGCCGACAGCTGCATGGCGAAGCAGGCGGAGTGCGCCGCGGCGATCAGCTCCTCGGGGCTGGTGGTGCCGTCGGCCTCGTCGGCGGCGCGCTTGGGGAAGGACATCTCGAAGGTGCCGAGGCCCGAGCTGGTCAGCTCGACCTGTCCGGACCCCTCCTGCAGGGTTCCGTTCCAGGCGGTACGTGCGGTGCGAGTGGGCATTGAGCGACTCCTGTCCGTGGTTCTGCTCTGGGAGCCCCACTCTAGAACTCGCGGTCGCGGCCGCCCAGATAGGACCCGACGACGGCGGCCCCGAGGTCGTCCAGATCCGGGGCGACGACCTCGCCCTCGACCCGGCGGACCAGTCCCTCGATGAAGCGGGTCAGCCCGGGATCGCTGCCCAGGCGGAAAAAGGTCACGTTGGCACCGAGCCGTCGGGAGGCGTCCAGTTCCTGCACGGTGAGCGCGATCGTGTAGGGCGACGGGGGATAGCCGAAGATCGCCTCGCCGTCCGGTTCCAGGTGCGCGGTCGGCTCACCGTCGGTGACGACCAGCAGCACCGGCTGGCCCGAGGGATGCCTGCGGAAGAAGCGGTTCGCGAGCAGCAACCCGTGGTGCAGGTTGGTGCCTTGGATGCCCCAGTTGGACTCCATCGCGGTGAGCTCACCGATGTCGAGGCGTTCGGCGTGGCGGCCGAACCCGATGAGTTCCAGCGAGTCCCCGCGGAACCGGGTGCTGATCAGCTGGTGCAGCGCCAGCGCGGTCTGCTTCATCGGCACCCAGCGTCCCTCGATCGCCATCGAGAACGAGGTGTCCACCAGCAGCGCCACCGCAGCCTGGGTGCGGTCCTCGGTCTCGGCGACCTCGATGTCGTCCATCTGCAGGCGGACACCACCGCCGGCGCGTGCGCTGCGCGCCTCGGCGCCACCTTCGGAGGCGGCGCGCAGCACGGCGTTCTGGACCGACCGGGTGACGTCCCACGGTTCGCTGTCACCGAACTCCCAGGCGCGGGCGGCGCCGGTGCGATCACCGGCCGCACCGGCCCGCCGGGTCTCCCGGGCCCCGGTACGCCCCGAGAGTCGCCGCGCGACCTGCCGCAGCAGCGCCCGGCCCAGGTGCCGCATCGCCTTCGGCGACAACCGCAGCGCCTGATCCGGGCCGCGGGTCAGATAGCCCGAATTCTTCAACGCTCGTTCGAGTTCTGCCAGGGTGCGGGCATCGACGGCGGCCTCCGGTCCGAGCTGGCCGGCCAGCTTCTCCAGATCCACATCGTCCAGCGACGCCCCGGCGTGCTGCTGGGCGAGCTGCTCGGCCAGCGCGTCCAGATCGGCCAGGTCCTGCATCATCCCAGCGGCCTCACCCAGCCCGACCCCCTGCTCGCCGCCGAACTCCTCCGATGAGCCCCAGTCCTCACCGGGGCGCAGCCCGCGCAGCGTGCTGTCCAACTGGGACAGGGATTGCATCAACTGCGGGGATCCGAACGCCTGTTGCGCCAGTGCGTCCAGCTCGGCCCGCTGCTCGGGGGAGAGCGAGTTGCGCATCCGCTGTGCGGCGGCCGCCCGCTGGGCGAGGGTGTCCAGCAGCTCGTCGATGGTCTGCGGGTTCTCCGGGAAGAATTCGCCGTGCCTGGCCATGAACTCGTCGAAGTCGGCCTGGGTGTCCTCACCGCGGGAATGCTTCTGCAGCAGGGAGTTCAGGTCATCGACCATCTCCTGCACCCGCGCTCGATCCTCATCGGTGGCATTCTCCAGGGCCTGCTTCATGCCGGCGAAACGCTGGTCGAGCTGCTCTCGGCCGAGCAGATCGGAGATCTTCTGGTACGCCTCCCGGGCCTCACTCGAGCGCCACTGGTAATCACGCAGTTCGTTCACCGCGGCGGCGGTCGAGGGCGGCAGATTCTCCAACTGCAGTTCGGAGAATCGGGCATCGTCGTCCAGGTCACGGGCCAGCTGCTTGCGTTCGGCGAGCACCGCCTGGTCGAGCAGCTCGCGTACCTCGTCGAGGGTGCCGTCGAGGCGATGCCGCTGCAGCAGCTGCTGCCGCTTCTCCGCGACCCGGCGGGCCAACTCGTCCAGGCCGGTACGGTTCCGATCGCCACGCCGCAGGAACTCCTGCATCGCCCGCTGCGGAGAGGTGCCCTCCATCACGTCGCGACCGATCTGCTCCAGTGCCTCGGCCAGATCCACCGGCGGGGCCAGCGGGTCCGGCCCGTCGTGATAGGGCCCGTACGCCGAACGGTGCGGGTCCGGACGCCTCCCGAAGCCGGCCATCAGCCGTACACCGCTCCCTGGTCGCCGCTCTCCTTGCTGATCCGTCGGGCCAGGTAGAGGCCCTCCAGTGCCAGCTCGGCCGCCCCGGCGCGGGCCCCGACACCGTCGGCCTGGACACGTTCGGAGATCCGGTCATAGAGGTCGGAATCCAGGCTGGGCAGGGAATCCAGCAGCTCGGTGGCGGTCACCCGGTCACCGGTGGTGACCAGCCGGGAGCCGTCCATCGCCGCCACCAGTTCGGCCAGATCCAGTCCGCGGAGCTTCTCCCGGACCGTGGCCGCGGTCGCCTGACGCAGCAGGTGGGTGAGGATCTCGGTCTCGCGACCCTCCTCGCCGACCTCGAACTCGATCTTGCCCGTCAGCACGTCGACCGCGGCCGACAGGTCGACCAACCGGGCCACCGCCTCCTGCTCGCCGCGCACCGTGGCGCGGTGCAGCGCGGCCGCCGCGACGGTCTCGGCACCGGCGATCGCGAAGCGGGCCGAGACACCGGAGCGCTGGTCGACCGCGGAGGAGGAACGCAGTTCGCGGGTGAAGCGGGCGAGCACCTCCAGCAGCACATCGGGCACCTCGGCGACCAGTTCCGCCTCCTGCCGGATCACCGCGATCTCGTCGGCGATCTCCAGCGGGTAGTGGGTGCGGATCTCGGCGCCGAAGCGGTCCTTCAGCGGGGTGATGATCCGGCCGCGGTTGGTGTAGTCCTCCGGGTTCGCCGAGGCCACCACCAACACATCCAGCGGCAACCGCAGCAGATAACCGCGGATCTGGATGTCGCGTTCCTCCATCACATTGAGCAGCGCCACCTGGATCCGTTCGGCCAGGTCCGGCAGCTCGTTGATCGCCACGATTCCGCGATGGGCCCGCGGCACCAGGCCGAAGTGGATGGTCTCCGGATCGCCCAGGCTGCGGCCCTCGGCCACCTTCATCGGGTCCACGTCGCCGACCAGGTCGCCGACGCTGGTGTCCGGGGTGGCGAGCTTCTCGGCGTACCGCTCGTCGCGGTGCCGCCAGGCGACCGGCAGGTCATCGCCCAGCTCGGCGGCGCGGCGCTGCGAGGCCGCGGTGATCGGCTCATAGGGGTGCTCGCTGAGTTCGGAACCCTCGATGACCGGGGTCCACTCATCGAGCAGACCGACCAGGCTGCGCAGCAACCGGGTCTTGCCCTGGCCGCGCTCACCGAGCAGCACGATGTCGTGGCCGGCGAGCAGGGCCCGCTCGACCTGGGGGATCACGGTGCCCTCGAATCCGTGCAGCCCGGGCCAGGGATCGGTGCCCGCGGCGAGTGCGGAGAGCAGGTTGGCGCGGAGCTCGGCACGCAGGCTCTGCTGCTGGTGGCCGCTGGCCCGGAGCTCGCCAACGGTACGGATCTCGGGCGCCCGATTCCGGGGCGTTTCGCGCGTCGTCGTCGTCACCCATTCGATGGTACGCGCGGGGTCCTGACTAGGGTGTGGCCCGTGGCGACACCTGTAGCTCCCGGACCTGCGACGATCCGCGTCCGCGTCCCGGCCAAGATCAATCTGGCGCTGGGTGTCGGCGGCGTGGACGCCGACGGCTACCACCGGCTGACCACGGTCTTCCAGGCGGTGTCGCTGCACGACGAGCTCACCGCCCAGTGGGACGAGCCCGGACTGTTCTCGATCGCGATGTCGGGGGAGGGCACCGATCTGGTCGCCGCCGACGACTCGAATCTGGCGATGCGGGCGGCCCGGCTGGTGGCCGAGCGGTTCGGCCCGGAGAGCGCCCTGGGTGTGCGGATGACGGTGAAGAAGTCGATCCCGGTCGCCGGGGGGATGGCGGGTGGTTCCGCGGATGCGGCCGCCGCGCTGCTGGCCTGTTCGGTGCTGTGGGATCTGGACGCCGATCTCGAGGAGCTGCGCGAACTCGGTGGAGAGCTGGGTGCCGATGTGCCGTTCTCGATGCTGGGCGGGACCGCGATCGGTACCGGCCGCGGCGATGAGCTGGTACCGGTGCTGACCCGGGGTGCACACCACTGGGTGCTCGCGGTCGCCGATGTCGGGCTCTCCACTCCGACGGTGTTCCGGCGCTTCGACGAACTCCAGCCCGGTGGCTGCGATCTGGCGATGCCGACCGAGCTGCTCAACGCACTGGCCTCCGGTGATTCGGTGGCACTCGGGCGGCATCTGCACAATGATCTGGCCGAGGCGGCCATCGACCTGCGCCCGCAGCTGCAGCAGACCCTCGACGCCGGGCTCGAGTTCGGGGCCCTGGGGGCCATCGTGTCCGGCTCCGGACCCACCTGTGCTTTCCTTTGTCGTAACGAGGAAGCGGCGGTCGCGCTGAGCGTACGCCTCGGCGCCGAAGGGGTGGCGCGGGCGGTACGCCGGGTGCGTGGGCCGGTGCCGGGGGCTCGGCTGATCAGCTGAACCCAGCAGTCGACGAGAAGCACTCAACGAGGAGAGCCAGATGGCCACAGACAACGGACAGGTTCGGATCGCGGTCCAGCTGCAACCGCAGCACGCCGACTACGCGGACATCCGCCGGGCGGTCGCCGCCGCCGAGGAGGCCGGGGTGGATGCGGTCTTCAACTGGGATCACTTCTTCCCGCTGTTCGGTGATCCGGACGGCAAGCACTTCGAGTGCTGGACGATGCTGGCCGCCTGGGCGGAGGCCACCGAACGGGTCCAGCTCGGTGCCCTGGTGACCTGCAACTCCTACCGCAACCCGCAATTGCTGGCCGACATGGCCCGCACCGTCGATCACATCTCGGCGCGCGACGGCGCGGTCGGGCGGTTGATCCTGGGCATCGGTTCGGGCTGGTTCAAGCGCGACTACGATGCCTACGGCTATGACTTCGGCACCGCCGGCGGCCGGTTGAACGCGCTCGCCCGGGATCTGCCGCTGATCAAGCAGCGGTGGGCCGAACTCAATCCGGCGCCGACCCGGGAGATCCCGGTGCTGATCGGTGGCGGCGGGGAGAAGAAGACGCTGCGGATCGTCGCCGAGCAGGCCCAGATCTGGCACAGCTTCGGCGATGTGGAGACCTTCACCCGCAAGAGCGGGATCCTCGACGAGCATTGCGCCGCGGTCGGTCGGGACTCCGCCGAGATCGAGCGCTCGATCGGGGTGGAGGCCGATGACCCGCAGGCCGACGCCGCCGCCAAGCACGCCGCCGGAGCCCGGTTGTTCACCCTCGGGGTGAACGGCCCCGACTACGACCTCGGCCCGGTACGCGACCTGGTCGCCTGGCGCGACGAGGTCAATCGCTGAGCGTCCCGGCCCGCCGGGCCACCACGAACGCGCGCGGGAAGCGCAGCACCGTCCCGAAGTCCTGTGCGGGGTAGGCGATCCGGAGCTTTTCCTTGTACGCCTGGCTGAACTCGGCACGCAGCGGTTCGGTCAGCCGGTCCAGGATCGGCCGCGCACCGGTGCCCGAGATCCACTCGAAGACCGGGTCGGGGCCCGGCAGAAGATGCAGATAGGTGGTCTCCCACGCGTCCACCGTGCACCCCAGCGCGGTGAGGACGGCGACCGCGTCGACGGTCGGATACTGCGCGGTCCGGGCGACACCCTCGACGTGGCCGGCGAAGCGCGGGTCGGCGGCGACCTCGCGGAGCAGCCGGTGGCTCGGCTCGTCGAAGTTGATCGGCACCTGGTAGGCGAGCCAGCCACCGGGGGCGAGCATCCCGACCAGCCTGGGCAGCAACCCCTGATGCTCCGGAATCCATTGCAGGGTGGCATTCGAGACGATCACATCGACCAGTTGTTCGGGCTGCCAGTCACGCAGATCGGCCCGCTGCCAGCGCAGTCGGTCGCTGTCGCCGTGGGTGGCGCGGGCGCGATCGATCATCGCCGCGGAGGAGTCGACGCCGAGCACCCTCGATCCCGGCCAGCGCTGCGCCAGGGTGCTGGTCAGGTTGCCCGGCCCGCACCCCAGGTCGACCACGGTGGCGGGATCGGTGGCACCGATCCGGGCGACCAGGTCGATGAACGGCCGGCCGCGCTGATCGGCGTACCGCAGATAGAGATCGGGATTCCAGTCACCCACGGCCGCTCCTCACCGAGCAGTTCCAAACTGTCTTGACATCAAGATACATGGGTCAAGATTCTCGATGTCAAGAGGTCGGCGTACGATGAGCGCATGAGCGCCCAGGACGACGTCGACCGGCTGCTCGCCGACTGGGGTCGCGAGCGGGCCGATCTCGACCTGTCGCCGATGGCGGTGCTGAGCCGGGTGACCCGGCTCAGCCGGCTCCTCGACCGGGCCCGCCAGGACGCCTTCGCAGCGCACGGGGTGGTCGCCTGGGAGTTCGACGTGCTGGCCGCGCTGCGCCGCGCGGGGGAGCCCTATCAGCTCTCCCCGGGCCGCTTGCTGCGCGAGACCTTGGTCACCTCCGGCACCATGACCAACCGCGTCGACCGGCTGGTCACCCGGGGTCTGGTGCGCCGCAGCCCCGACCCCAGCGACCGTCGCGGGGTGCTGGTCAGCCTCACCGATGCCGGCCGCGATGTCGTCGACGGGGCGCTGGAAACCCTGCTCAGACACGAATCCGAGCTGCTCGATGCGCTGGACCGGGGCGAGCGGGAACAGCTCTCCGGGCTGCTCCGGGCGCTGATGCTGCGCTTCGAGCAACCCGACGCCGGCTGGCCCCCACGTTCATCGAAGAGCTAGCTCAGCGAGCGTGTCGAGATGATCCCGCTCCGCCCGAGCCCGCGTTCGTGAAACCACCCTCCCTGGGGTGAAACCCCCACTGCAGCAGGGGTTTCGTGTCAGGAAGGGTGGTTTCAGGGACGTGGCTTCGACTCGCTGGCGCTCGCTCAGCCGACGTCAGTCTCGACCTGGGCGTCAGTGGGCGCCGTGGCCGCCCTTGACCATCCTGCTCGGATCGGGATCCTTGGGCGCCGGGGCGGCCTTCAGGATCAGGGTGATCACCGCGGCGATGATCATCGCGATGCCGATGGCGTACATGCCGGCCCGGTCGGTGCCGGTGAGGTCCTTCAGATAACCGGTGATGTAGGGGCCGGCGAATCCGGACAGGTTGCCGATCGAGTTCACCAGGGCGATGCCGGTGGCGGCCGATGCGCCGGTGAGGAAGGCGGTCGGCAGCGACCAGAAGGTCGGCAGGAACGCCATGATGCACATCGTCACCACACTGAGCAGTGCCATCTTCGACACCGGCCCCGGCATGTAACTGGTGATCGGGATCAGCAGCGCGCCGATGGTCAGCGGGATCACGTTGTGCCACACCCGTTCACCGGTGCGGTCGGATCTCCTTGACCAGAAGAGCATCGCGACCAGGCCGCAGACATAGGGGATCGCGGTCACCAACCCCTGCTCGACCACCGACCACTGCACCTGGTATTCGTTCTTGAACCCGGCGACGATGCTCGGCATGAAGAAACTCAATGAGTACAGGCCATACACGCCGCCGAAGTAGACGAAGGACAGCGCCCAGACCCGCGGCATCGCCAGCGCCTGACCCATCGTGACCTGATAGGTGCTCTCCTTCTCCTGGTGCTCCAGATCCAGCTGGGCCTGCAGCAGCTCCTGCTCGTTCGGCTTCAGCCACTTCGCCGCCCGCGGGTTGTCGGTGAGGAAGAACCAGCAGACCACACCGAGGATGACCGCCGGAATGCCTTCCAGCATGAACATCGAGCGCCAACCGGCCAGGCCGAAGATCTGCCCGTGGCTGTACTGGATGATCAACGACGAGACGGTCGCACCGAGGGCCGAGGAGATCGGGATCGCGGTCATGAACAGCGCGGTGTACTTCGCCCGGTCCCGCTGCGGGAACCAGTAGGTGAGGTAGAGGATGATGCCGGGGAAGAAACCGGCCTCGGCGATACCGAGCACCAGGCGCAGGATGTAGAGCCAGGTGGTGTTCGGTACGAACGCGAATGCCGTCGCGACGATGCCCCAGGACACCATGATCCGGGCGATCCAGCGCCGGGCCCCGACCTTGTGCAGCATGATGTTCGACGGCACCTCGAGGATCAGGTAGCCGATGAAGAACAGGCCGGAGGCGATGCCGAACTGGGTGGCGTTCAGCCCCAGGTCCCGGTTCATGCCGTTCGGGCCGGCGAAGGCGATGTTGGTGCGGTCGAGGTAGTTGATGAAATACAGCAGCCCCAGGAAGGGGATCAGCCGCTTGGCAGCCTTGCTCACCGTCGCGCGGAGCTCGGGCGAGTCCCCATCGGTGAGGTGGCCGGAGGATTGGGCCGTACTCATGGGCGTGCCTTTCTAGTGGATCGCACCGGAACCGGGCGAGGGGTCGGCTGGGGCCCGGGAATCGGGCGGGGTGGGCTCTGGGTTCTTCGGGGCGGGCAGCGGGGGAGTGAACCGGCCGTCGACCGCGGTCCAGCCGCCGTCGACGGTGAGCGCGGTCCCGCTGATGAAGCTGGCCGCGTCGCTGGTCAGGAAGACCACCGCGCCGGCGATCTCCTCGGGTTGCGCCCAGCGGCCCAGCGCACCCTTGGTGGCGTAGGCCTGGTACCAGTCGGGGGAGGCCTTGATCTGTTCGGTGAGCGGGGTCTCCACCACCCCGGGCAGCACCGCGTTCACGCGTACGCCCCGGGGGCCGAACTCGGCGGCGGCGGTCCGCACCAGTTGCACCGCACCCGCCTTCGCGGCGGCGTACGCCGACTGGCCCGGTTCGACGGTGAGCGCACGGACCGAGGAGAAGACCACGATGCTGCCCCGGCCCCGCTCGGCCATCCCCGGCGCGAACGCCTGGATCGCCCAGAAGGGGGCCTTCAGGTTGAGCGCGAGCACCTTGTCCAGATCGGCCTCGGTGTAGTCGGTGATCCGCTGCCGCACGTTCGCACCCACGGTCACCACCAGGGCGTCCACCGGCCCGATCTCGTCGGCCAGTGCCAGCACCGCGGCCCGGTCGGTGGCATCCAACCGGTACGCCGTCGCTCCCGGATGCTCGGCGGCGACCCGCTCCGCGGTCTCGGCGGACACGTCGGCGCAGAGCAGCTGGGCGCCCCTGCGGGCCAGCGCCTCCGCGACCTCGGCACCGATCCCGCCGACGCCGATCAGCAGGATGCGACGGTCCGCGAGTGAAAAGGCGTCGGAGCGGCCGGACTGCTCCATCGAGGCACCCCCTGGGCGTGCATCTGTGCACGCACGTGTCGTGTGGGGTAACTGTGCCCCCGGTGAATTGCGGCGGTCAAGAGTATGACGAATGACTGGACAGACTTCGTGGCAACCGGTTGGTCACCCGCCGCTCACCGGTTCAGGTCGCGGTCCTCCTTCGGCATCACCACGGCCAGGAACAGCAGGCCGGTGAGCAGTGCCGCGGGAACGAACATCGCGTGCTGGATCCCCAGCAGCTGGACCAGGCCGCCCATCACACCGGGGCCGGCGAGGAAGGTCGCGTACCCGAAGGTGACCACCATCGCCAGCACCCGGCCACCACCCATGTGCCCGGCGACGGCGTACACCTGCGGGGCGATCATGCCCATCCCCAGCCCGACCAGCGCCCAGCCGAGGACCAGCACCGGCAGCGGGGTCAAGGTGGCCACCAGCAGATAGCCGAGGGCGGCGCAGACGCCGCCGAAGCGGACGACGGTACGGCGGCCGAAGCGGGCCACCAGGGCGTCGCCGGTCAGCCGGATCAGGAACATCGCGCCCGCCACCGTGGTCAGGCCGAGGGCCCCGGTCGTCGGGGACACCTGCGCCACATCGGTGACGTGCACCGAGGACCAGTCGAAGGCGGTGCCCTCGCCGAGGCCGAAGGCGATCGCCATCAGGCCGAGCAGCCAGGCGGCCGCCGGGATCCTGGTGCGGCCGCCGGTCTGCTCGTCGTGGTGGGACAGCGGTGCGGCCGGCGGGGCGAGGCGGAGCAGCAGGACCAGCGCGACCAACGAGGACACCGCGGCGATCAGGCCGAGCCAGGGGAGGATGCCGGCACCGGCCAGTCCGGGGATCAGCGCCAGCAGCAGCACCAGCCCGGCGCCGGCGAAGTTGCCCAGCGACCACATCGCGTGCAGCCGGCTCATCACCGGCCGGTGCCGGGCCTGCTCGACCTGCACGCCGTAGGCGTTCATCGCCACGTCGAGGGCGCCGTTGCCGAGGCCGAGGACCGCCGCACCGATGATCGCGACCGGGTACGCCGGGCTCAGGCAGAGGATCAGGATGCCGGCCCCGAGCAGCGGCAGCGACCCGAGTGCCACCGCGCGGGCGCCGATCCGGTCGGCCAGCCGGCCACCGATCTGCATCGAGATGATGCCGAACACGCCGGCGGCGAACAGCACGCCCGGGAACTGCCAACCGGTCATCTGGTGCCGGTCGCGCAGCGTCGGGAGGGCTGCGGCGTACCCGCCGATCACCAGGCCGTTGACCAGGAACAGCAGGATCACCGAACCGAGGGCGGCGCGGCCCGCGAGACGGTTGGCGGTCAGGGTGGACACGGCGGCGCTCCCGGCGGTCGAAAGAGATGTGCTGTAACGATTCAGACGATGCGAACGAGTCTGCCGGTCACCGACTGGCGGTGTCAACCGATCGGTCAGATCTACCGTTGGTCACTTGTCGTGCTTGGCGCGCAGGCCCGGTTTCGGCTCCAGGTGCCGCAGTCCGTTCCAGGCCAGGTTCACCAGATGTGCGGCCACCGCCTGCTTGGACTGCTTGCGGTTGTCCAACCACCACTGGCCGGTCAGACCGACCATCCCGACCAGCATCTGGGCATAGATCGGGGCGGCCTTCGCGTCCAGCTTGCGGGTCTTGAACTCGCGGACCAGCAGATCGGTGACCTGGGAGGCGACATCGGAGAGGATGCTGGCGAAGGAGCCCGAGGTCTGGCCGACATTGGAGTCGCGGACCAGGATCCGGAAACCGTCGGTGTGGTTCTCCACGTAGTCGAGCAGCGCCACGGTGGCGTACTCGATCAGATCCCGCTGGCTGCCGGGGTGCTTCAGGGAGGAGCGGATCGACTCGAGCAGGGTGCGCACCTCGCGGTCGACGACGACCGCGTAGAGGCCCTCCTTGCCGCCGAAGTGTTCGTAGACGACCGGCTTGGAGACCTGTGCGCGGGCGGCGATCTCCTCGACCGAGGTGCCCTCGAAACCGCGGTCGGCGAACAGCGGACGCGCGATGCTGATCAGTTGCTCCCGGCGTTCCTGACCGGTCATCCGGACCCGGCGGCGGGTCGTCTCGCGTTCTGCTGCCACCCGGCCATCCTCGCAGAAAGGGCTGACTGAAGATCTGCCGACGGCACGCTAGTCTGGTGCGGCCGTAAGCGGTTGATCCCCGGTTGGTCTGTCGGCAGGGCCCGCCTGACTTTGAATCAGGATTGAGCGACGCAGGTTCGACTCCTGCCCGGGGAGCGAGAACGCCCGCCAGATGTGAGGGGAGCCCTCTTGTCAGACCCGTCCCAGCTGGAACAGCCCCAGCCGGTCGCCGCCGTGATCGTGCTGGCCGCCGGTGCCGGCACCCGGATGAAGTCGACCAGGTCGAAGCTGCTGCACGAGATCGGCGGCCGCTCGATGCTGTCCTACGCCGTGTCCGCGGCGGAGGCCTTGCAGCCCGAGCACCTGGTCGTGGTCGTCGGGCACCAGCGCGAGCAGGTGATCGAGCATCTCGCCGAGATCGCCCCCGAGGCGGTCACCGCGGTGCAGGACGAACAGCGCGGCACCGGGCATGCGGTGTCCTGCGGGCTGGGTGCGCCGGGCCTGGAGTCGCTGACCGGCGATGTGGTCGTCACCTACGGCGACGTGCCGCTGCTCAGCGGGGAGACGCTGCAGGAACTCGTCCTCGCGCACCGCGCCGCCGGGGCCGGGGCCAGCGTGCTCACCGGGCAGCTCGCCGATGCCGGCAACTACGGCCGAATCGTCCGCGACGCCACCGGCGGTTTCGAGCGGATCGTCGAGGCCCGCGACGCGAACGCCGAGGAACTCGCGATCACCGAGATCAACTCCGGCATCTACGTCTTCGACGCCCGGGTGCTCCGCGACGGCCTCTCCCGGCTGAACCCGTCGAATGCCCAGGGCGAGCTCTACGTCACCGACGTGCTCGGCATCGCCCGCGGCGACGGCCAGCGGATCGGCACCCTGACCATCGACGACCTGTGGCAGACCGAGGGCGTCAACGACCGGGTCCAGCTCGCCGCGATGAACGCCGAGCTGAACCGCCGGATCTGCGAACGCTGGATGCGCGAGGGCGTGACGATCATCGATCCGGCCAGCACCTGGATCCAGCCCGATGTCGACCTGGCCCGCGACGTCACCCTGCTGCCCGGCACATCGCTGGAGGGCGCGACCCTGGTCGGCGAGGGTGCGACCATCGGCCCCGACACCACGCTGCGCGATGTCGAGGTGGGCCCCGGAGCCAGCGTGGTGCGCTGCCACGGCGAGCTCGCGGTGATCGGTGAGCAGGCCAGCGTCGGACCGTTCGCCTATCTGCGCCCGGGCACCCGGATCGGGATGGGTGGCAAGGTCGGCACCTTCGTGGAGACCAAGAACACCACCGTCGGCGACGGCGCCAAGGTGCCGCACCTGTGCTACGCCGGCGACGCGGTCATCGATGCCGGCGCGAACATCGGTGCCGGCACCATCTTCGCCAACTATGACGGCGAGCAGAAGTGGCACACCCACGTCGGCCGGCAGGCCTTCATCGGTTCGAACTCGGTGCTGGTGGCGCCGGTCGACATCGGCGACGGTGCATTCGTGGCCGCCGGATCCGCGGTCACCGAGAACGTCCCGCCCGGGGACCTTGCGGTGGCGCGCGGTCGGCAGCATGATTCCGCGGACTGGGTACGCCGCCGCAAGCCGGACAGCAAGTTCGCCGCCGCCGTCGAGGCCGCTGCGGCGTACCGGGTGAACGAGAAGGTCGCCGACCAGCAGAAGGGCCAGGACCGGTGAGTGGGATCAAGGAGAACCGCGAGAAGCACCTGATGCTGTTCAGCGGCCGGGCCAACCCGGCGCTGGCCGAAGAGGTCGCCGAGCTGCTCGACGTCGAGCTCACCCCGACCCGCTCGGTGACCTACGCCAACTCCGAGATCTATGTGCGGTTCGAGGAGTCGGTGCGCGGCTGCGACGCGTTCGTCATCCAGGCCCACCCGGCCCCGGTGAACGAGTGGCTGATGGAGCAGCTGATCATGGTGGATGCGCTGAAACGCGCCTCCGCCGACCGGATCACCGTCGTCTCGCCGTTCTATCCCTACGCCCGCCAGGACAAGAAGCACCTCGGTCGCGAACCGATCTCGGCCCGGCTGATCGCCGACCTCTACAAGACCGCCGGCGCGGACCGGATCATGTCGGTGGACCTGCACGCCGCGCAGATCCAGGGCTTCTTCGACGGCCCGGTGGACCACCTGTGGGCGCTGCCGGTGCTCTCGGACTACATCGAGAGCAAATACGGCAAGGAGGACCTCGTCGTCGTCTCGCCGGACGCCGGCCGGGTCCGCTTGGCCGATCTGTGGACCGACAAGCTGAACTGCCCGCTGGCGATCATCCACAAGCGCCGCGACCCCGATGTCGCCAACCAGGTCGCGGTGCACGAGGTCGTCGGTGACGTCGAGGGCAAGGTGTGCCTGCTGGTCGACGACATGATCGACACCGCCGGCACCATCTGCCAGGCCGCCGACGCCCTGAAGGCGCGCGGCGCCCGGCAGGTGATCGCCGCCGCGACCCACCCGATCCTGTCCGGGCCAGCCGCCCAGCGGCTCAACGACTCGGCGTTCACCGAGGTGGTGGTCACCAACACCCTGCCGATCGCCGACGACGTCAAGGTCGACAAGCTGACCGTGCTCTCCATCGGCCCGCTGATCGCCCAGGCCATCCACGAGGTGTTCACCGACGGTTCGGTGACCTCGCTGTTCGGCGGCCAGAGCTGAACCGTGCCCGCTGCCGCCGCATCGCCCCGGATCCGCACCCGCACCCGGTTGGGGATCGGGTTGCTGGTCGTGGCGCTGATCGGGCTGACCGCCTGGGGGCTGTTCGCCGGTCGGCTGCCGCTGCCGGACAACCAGTTCCGTGCGCTCTCGGCCGGTGACTGCATCCGGCTGGTGGCGGTCGGCAACTCCGAACCGGCCCGCGACGGCTCGCTGACCGTCGGCCACGAGGAGGTCGCCTGCGATGCCGGGCCGACCCCGATGACCTACACGGTGGCGACCGTCGGGCCGGGGGAGCAGTCCTGCCCGACGACCGACTACGTGGAGTACTACCAGGTCGGCCAGACCTCGCGGGCCAATCCGACCGAGCAGCGGCAGTGGACCACCTGCCTGGTGCCGAACTACCGGCCCGACACCTGTTACGCCGACGACGACAGCACGCTGGGATACCAGGCGGTGCCCTGCGGGCAGGCCGCCTCGTTCCGGGTGGACTCGGTCACCGACCGGGCCGATGCGCAGTGTCCCGAGCCGGCCCGGGAGATGGTCTACCCCGAGCCGCCGCGCACCTTCTGCGTCCGCCCACCCGGCTGAGGTCGGCGTACGCGAGATTCGGGCGCGATCCAGGCGTACGCGAATCTCAGGCGTCGGCGGTGGCGGGCTCGCGACCCTCGACCTTGGTCAGCAGTTCGCCGAGGCCGCGGTCCAGGTCGGCGCCGTGCGAGCCGACGACGCCCGCCGGGTCGAGCAGTTGACCGTCGGGGCCGTAACCGTCGCGGGGGATGGTCAGCGCGACATTGGCGGCGACCGCGTCCGCCTGGGTGACCAGGAAGACATTCTTCAGTGCGTCGGCGGCCATCTGGCCACCGCGGCCGCCGTAGCTGACCACCAGGGTCGGCAGGCCGTTCCATTCGGCGTAGATCGTGTCGATCGCGTTCTTCAGCGGAGCGGGGATGCCGCCGTTGTACTGCGGGGTGAGCAGCACGACACCGTCGAGACGGTCGACCTGCTGCGCCCAGCGCCTGGTGTGATCGTGCTGGTAGTCGCCGAGGGCCGGCATCTTCGGTTCGTCGAGGAAGGGCAGATCCACCTCGCGCAGGTCGATGATCTCGACCTCGGCCCGCGGGTCGAGTGCGCTGATCCGGTTCGCCACCTGCTCGGCCAGCTGCGGGCCGATGCGGACGGGTCGGGTGCTGCCGATGATGACCCCGATGGTGTGCGTGTCGCTGTTGCTCATGGGTCATTGAACTCTCAACCACTTCGGGATATTCCCTGCGGGCCCGCGCGTTTGCTGGCCACGGGGGCGAGCGACTAGGATTCACAACCGTCTTGGCGAGGGACCGCTGGTCCGTGATCGACTGGAAACCTCCTCGTCCGTTCTGTGTCTCGACTTGAGGAGAAAATCGTGTCCCCGTCTTCCCAGACCAAGCTCAGCGGCGAACTGCGTACCGAGTTCGGCAAGGGCGCTGCCCGCCGGATCCGCCGCGCCGACAAGGTGCCCGCCGTGCTCTACGGCCACGGCATGGACCCGCTGCACGTCTCGCTGCCCGGCCACGAGACCCTGCTGGCGCTTCGCGTCAACAACGCGGTGCTGTCGATCAACATCGACGGCAAGGAGCACCTGGCGCTGGCCAAGCAGGTGCAGCGTGACCCGATCAAGGGCTTCATCGAGCACGTCGACTTCGTGATCGTCCGCCGTGGCGAGAAGGTCACCGTCGACGTCTGGGTCAACGTGACCGGTGAGGCCGGCCCGGAGACCGTCGTCGTGCTGGACGCCCAGACCGTGTCCATCGAGGCCCCGGCCACCAACATCCCCGAGAGCATCGAGGTCTCCGTCGAGGGCCTGGAGGCCGGTTCGCAGGTGCTGGCCAAGGACCTGGTGCTGCCCGAGGGCGCCACCTTCGCCGGTGACGAGGAGACCCTGATCGTCAACGTCACCCAGCAGCAGTCCGCCGAGGCGCTGGAGGCCGAGCTGGCCGAGGCCGAGGCCGAGGCCGGTATCGAGCGCGAGGAGACCGACGAGGAGAAGGCCGCCGCGGAGGCCGAGGGCGAAGACGGCGACGGCGAGTCCGACGAGGACAAGTCCGAGGAGTAAGGGTTTCATGCCGCCGATGGGCAGCGATCGAGGTATGCCCAGCGGCAGCTGGCTGGTGGTCGGGCTCGGGAATCCGGGCCCGACCTACCAGCGACACCGGCACAACATCGGCTATCTGGTGGTCGAGGAACTGGCCCGCCGGGCCGGGGGCCGGTTCGCCGCGCCGCGCGGGATGCGGGCCGAGGTGCTGCAGACCCGGATCGGACCGCTCGGGACCGGGGCGGTCGGTGCCGATGCCGAGCCGATGGTGCTGATGAAGTCCCGGACCTACATGAACGAGACCGGGGGACCGGTCGCCCAGCTCGCGGCGTACCACAAGGTGCCGCCCGAACGGGTGATCGCGATCCACGACGAGCTCGATCTCGAGCCCGGCGTACTCCGACTGAAACTCGGTGGTGGCGACAACGGCCACAACGGGCTGAAGTCGATCCGCAAAAGCCTCGGTACCGGGGACTTCCACCGGGTCCGCTTCGGCATCGGCCGCCCGCCCGGTCGGCAGGCCCCGGCCGACTTCGTGCTCTCCGACTTCCCGGCCGCACAACGGGCCGACCTGGCGGTCGACATCGACCGCGCCGCCGATGCCGTGGAGTCGCTGATCAACGACGGGCTCGCCGCCGCGCAGAACCGCTACAACGGTTGACGCGCGCTGACCTCACGCTGCCCGAGTAGCACCCATGCGCAGCGAAGCGGTGCAATGGGTGCGTGTCGAGGGCAACGCCCTAAGCTGGCCGGCATGGCCGATGTGACGCTCTATCACAACCAGAACTGCTCCACCTCCTGCGCCGCCAAGGAGGCGGTCGTCGACGCCGGCACCGAGGTGGAGATCGTGCAGTACCTGAAGAATCCGCTCGATGAGGCGGCCCTGCGCGAGCTGCTCGGCAAGCTGGAGGATCCGGCGACCGACCTGGTACGCCGGGACGGGCACTTCAAGGAGCTGGGTCTGACCGACGCCGATGTGGCCACCGAGGATCAGGTCGTCGAGGTGCTCACCGCCCACCCGAAGCTGATGCAGCGGCCCGTGCTGGTGAAGGGGAAGCGGGCGATCATCGGCCGCCCCAAGGACCGCGTACCGGCCTTCCTGGCGAGCTGACTCCTGCTCCCGCGATCCATCGAATCCACGGTCCATCCATCGCGTACTGCAGCGCGCGATGGATGCACCCAGGGATCGATGGATCGCGAGCGGCGGTTCAGTCCTTGATGTCCTCGCCGGTCTGCATGTCGATCTGATCGGTACGGGCGGCGGCCCGGCTCATCATCTGGGAGGCCACCGGGGCGGTGATCAGCTGGAACACCCCGGCCAGCGCGATCATCCCCAGCGCCGGTACCGAGCGCAGCCCGAGCGCGACACCGAAGAGCACCAGCAGCACCCCGAGCACCTGCGGCTTGGTCGCCGCATGCATCCGGGACAGCAGATCGGGGAAGCGCAGCAGGCCGATCGCGGCGAGCAGGCAGAGCAGGGCGCCGGCGAGCAGGCAGAGCAGCGCCAGCAGGTCGACGATCGCTGCCACGGTGGGACTCATCGCTCGGTGCTCCCTTCCTCGCTGCGGTCACCGGTCGACCGGCCACCCGGGTCCTCGCTGCGGTCGGTGTCGCGGGCCACGAACCGGGCGACCGACACCGACCCGACGAAGGCGACCAGCGCCAGCGTGACGATGATCGGCAGCGTGGTCTCGTGCCGGGCCAGGGTCGCCTCGGCTGCCACCGCGCAGATCAGGGTGGTCACCAGCACGTCGGTGGCCAGGGTCCGGTTCAGCACCGACGGCCCCCGGATGATCCGGATCACCGTCAGCACCGCGGAGGTGAACAGCAGCACCCCGACGATCCAACCGACGATCACCTGC
Source organism: Enemella evansiae (assembly GCF_004362375.1). Classification (NCBI taxonomy): domain Bacteria; kingdom Bacillati; phylum Actinomycetota; class Actinomycetes; order Propionibacteriales; family Propionibacteriaceae; genus Enemella; species Enemella evansiae. The sequence goes on along the minus strand of NZ_SNXA01000013.1, from coordinate 252,845 downwards.
GCCTGGTCGACGAACTCGATCATCACTGCACCTCCCGGGTCCAGGTGTCGTGGGCACCGCCGCAGCCCTCGGGAGCGGGCGCGCCGAACGCGCGGGCGACCTCGCGCTCGCGGCGGTGGATGTGCGCCACCTCGCGAGCCAGTCGCTCATCGTCGGTGTGGTCGATGAAGTGCACCAGCAGCTCGCTGCGTACCGGATCCAGATCCATCACCACCGAGCCGGGTACCAGCGAGGTGAGCTCGGCGACGACGGTGCGCCGGAAGTCGTCGTCATCGTGCAGATGCACCACCGCGATCCGGCCCGGCCGCAGCGGCGCCGGGCGGACGGCCAGCCAGGCGACGTGCACGCTGGCGATGGTCAGCTCGCGCAGGAAGTTGCCGACCAGCCACAGCAGCGCCAGCGGCCGGATCCTGATCCGGCTCGCCGCGCGCGGCATCGGGAAGACCGCCAGCACGGTCGCGGCAACGAACAACCCGAGGAAGAAGGTGCCCCAGCTGGGCCGCCCCCAGAGCAGCATCCAGACCGCGGTCAGCCCGAGCAGTGAGCCGAGCCGGATCTTGCGCAGGACCTTCATCACTGGCCCCCCGTCCCGAGGACGGCGGTCAGATACGGCGTACGCGCCAGCAGTTCCTGCGCGGCCCGGTCGGCGACCCCGTAGAGCGGACCGCCGAAGACGGTCAGCCCGAGACCGAACAGCACCAGCGCCAGGGTGGGCACGATGACACCCGGGGTGAGGCGCCGGGCGCCACCGGCCACCGCCGGTACCGGGGCCCGCCAGAACGCCCGCGACCAGACGCGGGAGACGGCGTACAGGGTGAGCAGGCTGGTCAGCACCGACCCGGCCATCAGCAGGTACGCCAACCAGCCGCCCTGTTCGGCGCCGGCCTGCAGCAGACCGACCTTGCCGATGAATCCCGACAGCGGCGGGATGCCGGCCAGATTCATCGCGGGCACGAAGAACAGCACCGCGACCACCGGGGCGGTGACCAGCAGGCCGCCGAGTTTCTGCAGCGAGGTGGTGCCACGTTTCATCTCGATCAACCCGACCACCAGGAACAGGGTCGTCTGGATGGTGATGTGGTGGGCGACGTAGTAGATCGCGGCGCCGAGGCCGATCACCGACCCCAGGGCGACACCGAAGAGCATGTAGCCGATGTGCGAGACCAGGGTGAAGGACAGCATCCGTTTGATGTCGTCCTGGGCGACCGCGCCCAGGATGCCGACCAGCATGGTCAGCAGCGCCGCCCACATCAGCAGCGAGTTCAGTCGGTCGTCGGGGAAGAGCAGGGTCCGGGTGCGGATGATCGCATAGACACCGACCTTGGTGAGCAGGCCGGCGAACACCGCGGTCACCGGTGCCGGGGCGGTCGGATAGGAATCCGGCAGCCAGCCGGACATCGGGAAGACCGCCGCCTTGATGCAGAAACCGAGCAGCAGCAGCGATTCCAGCAACAGCGTCGTCTGCGGCGAGAGGGTGTCCAACCGGCTCGCCACCCGCGCCAGGTTGACCGTGCCGGTGGCGCCGTAGACGAGCCCGATCGAGGTCAGGAAGACCAGCGAGGAGAGCAGGTTCACGATCACGTAGTTGATGCCGGCCCGGACCCGTTCCTCGGTGGCGCCCAGGGTGAGCAGCACGAAGCTCGCGAACAGCAGCATCTCGAAGCCCACATAGAGGTGGAACAGGTCACCGGAGATGAAGGTGGTGGAGACGCCGGCGGACAGCACCAGCAGGGTGGGGTGGAAGATCGGCAGTGGGGCGCCGCCGTCGAACTCGTCGTCGGAGCGCCGGCCCTGGCCGGAGGAATAGAGCATCACCGCGAAGGTGACGACGGTGGAGATCAGCAGCATCAGCCCGGACAGCCGGTCCACCACCAGGGTGATGCCCTCATCCAGCGGCCAACCGCCGACCCGCACCACCAGCGTACGCCGCTGATCGGCCGCCCAGAGCAGCGCCGCGGAGACCCCGACCACCGAGGCCAGCACGGTGCCGGAGATCCACCGCTGCAGGTGCTTGTGGGCGCCGGCGACCACGGTCGCACCGGCACCGCAGAGCGGCAGCACCACGACCAGCGGCACCAGGAACTCGAGGGTGAAGTTCACTTCTCGACCTCCTCGGTGTCCGGATCGGAGCTGTCGGTGAAGTCGGAGTCGGACATGTCATTGGCGACGGCCCGGTCGTGGGTGCGGACACCCTCGTCGTCGTCGGCCACCTCATCGGTGTTGCGCAGCTGCCAGGAGCGGTGCGCCAGCGCCAGGAAGTAGGCCGTCACCGCGAGGGTGATCACGATCGCGGTCAGCACCATCGCCTGCGGCAGCGGGTCGCTGATCCCACCGGGCCCGATCGGTGGATCGAGGTTGCTGCTGGACACGATCGGCGGCCGGCCGGGTGCCCCGGAGGCGACCATGAAGACCAGGTTGACGCCGTTGGAGACGAGCAGGACGCCGAGCAGCGAGCGGACCAGCGAGCGGGAGAGCAGCAGGGTGACACCGCAGGCGACGAGTACGCCGATCAGGATGCAGAGGGTGAGGTTCGCGATCATCGACCGCCCCGCTCTCCGGCCAGCGGATCGCTGACCACCTGTCCGGCGTGGGTCGGGGCGATCTCGGAGTCCAGCCCGGACCCCAGCGAGCGCAGGATGTCCAGCATCAGTCCGATCACCACCAGATAGACGCCGATGTCGAAGAACATCGAGGTGACGAGTTTGACCTCACCGATCAGCGGCACCTCGAAGATGAACGTCCAGGACTGCAGCACATCACCGCCGACCAGCATCGAGATCAACCCGAAACCGGCCGAGAGGAACAGGCCGATACCGAGCAGGGTGCCGGGCATCACCGGCAGCGCGGCGCGCAGCTCCTGGGCGCCACCGGCCAGATAGCGGATGGTCAGCGCCAGGCCGGCGACCAGACCGGCCGCGAAACCACCGCCGGGATCGTTGTGGCCGGTGAACAACAGGAACGCCGACCAGACCATCACGGTGTGGAAGATCAGCCGGGTGACCACCTCGAGCAGCAGTGAGCGGTGCTCGGCGGGGGTGGCCCGGATCGCGGAGAGCCAGCCGAGGTCACCGGTGGTCATGCCGCGCCGCTCCTTGCGCCGGGTGCGGCTGCGGCGCAGCCGCTGGCGCAGCTCCCGCATCCGATCGCTCTGCTGGAAGATCAGCGAGGCGATACCGGTCGCGGCGACCAGCACCACCGAGATCTCACCCATGGTGTCCCAGGCACGGATGTCGACCAGGATCACGTTGACGACGTTGTAGCCGCCGCCGAACTCGACCGAGCTGCGCGGCATCGTGACCGAGTCCGGGGTGGCGGTCCGGGCGGTGGCGGCGACCAGGCTGGCGCCGGCGACGACCACCCCGGCCCCGACGCCGAGCAGGATCCGGCGCGGCCGCCCGCGGCGCTCCTCGCGGGTGTCGCGGAAGCGGCCGGTGAAGCGGCGCAGCACCAGGATGAAGACGACCACCGAGACGGTCTCCACCAGCAGCTGGGTGAGGGCCAGGTCGGGGGAGCCCTGCAACAGGAACAGCAGCGCCACCCCGTAACCGGTGACCCCGACCAGGAAGACCGCCCGGAATCGGCGGCGGGAGCGTACCGCCGCGATCGCCGCGATCGAGATGACGATCGCCACCGCGACCTGGGCCGGGGTGTCGAACCAGCGCACCGGCCGATCGGGGCCGGACAGCGCGCCGTTGAGCGCGCGGACCATCGCCGCGCCCGGGCCGACCAGCAGCACCACCAGGATCAGTGAGAGCGACAGCGGCAGCGAGCCGCGGTGCAGCAGGCCGGTCACCTCGAGCGAGATCCGGTCCAGTCCGCGCATCACGAGCCGGTACGCCGACACCGCGGCCGGCGGATGGGGCAGCGCCTTCTGCACGGCCTCCACCCGGCTGCGCAGCGCGAACAGCCCGGCACCCAGTGCCAGGGTCACCAGCGACAGCAGCAGGCCGAGGTTGAGCCCGGGCCACAGCTCCAGATGCACGGTGTAGGCCGTGGGCGCGAGCAGGTCGACCCAGCCGGCGAACCAGGGCTCGGCCTCGGAGGCGAAGGGTGCGAGCACCAAGCTGGCGGCGCCGAGCAGCACCGGTACCGCGGTGACCACCCACGGGTTGGCATGCGGTTCGGCCATCTCGGTCGCACCCGCGCGCGCCGGGCCCCAGGCGCCCCAGACGAAGCGGGCGCTGTAGCCGAAGGTGAGCACCGATCCGGTCACCACCGCGATCAGCAGCGGCAGCGCCCACGGGCCGGGCTCGTTCAACAGGGCGGCGTAGGCGGCCTCCTTGGAGACGAAACCGAGCAGCGGCGGTACGCCGGCCATCGAGGCGGCGGCGAGGGTGGAGGCGACCGCGAGCACCGGCATCCGGCGGCGCAGGTTGTCCAGGATCCGCAGATCCCGGGTCCCGGTGGCGTGGTCGATGGCGCCGACGGTGAGGAACAGGCAGGCCTTGAAGATCGAGTGGGTGAGCAGCATCGCGATGCCGGCCAGCGCCAGATTCTTGGTGCCGCCGCCGACCAGCAGCACCAGGAAACCGAGCTGGCTGACCGTGCCGTAGGCGAGCAGCAGCTTCAGGTCGAACTGCCGCAGCGCGCGGTAGCCGCCGATCAGCATGGTCGCCGCGCCGAGCCCGAAGACCACCGGGTGCCAGACCGGCATGGTGGCGTAGCCGGGTGCGAGCCGGGCGACCAGATAGACACCGGCCTTCACCATCGCGGCGGCGTGCAGGTACGCCGAGACCGGCGTCGGGGCGGCCATCGCGCCCGGCAGCCAGAAGTGGAAGGGGACCAGCGCGGACTTGCTGATCGCGCCCACCAGCACGAGCACGATCGCGACCTGCACCACCGCGGTCGGCTCGGGCGGGCTGGCGAGCAGTTCGCTGAGCCGGTAGGAGCCGCCGGCGAGGCCGAGCAGGACCAGCCCGACGAGCATCGACAGGCCACCGAAGGTGGTCACCACCAGGGCCATGGTGGCCGCCCGGCGGGAGTCCTCCTGCTCGCTGAAATGGCCGACCAGCAGATAGGAGAGCACCGTGGTGAGCTCCCAGAAGAGGTAGAGCAGCAGCAGGTTGTCGCTCCAGACCAGGCCGAGCATCGCACCGGCGAAGGCGGCCAGGTGGACACCGAAGCGGTCCAGACCCGGTTCGTCGTCGGTGAAGTAACCCGCGCAGTAGGCCAGCACCAGCAGCCCGATCACCGAGATCACCAGGGTGAGCAGCCAGGACAGGGTGTCCATCCGCAGCTGGATCGTCAGGTCGATACCCGGGACCCAGGCGAAGGTCTGCTCCAGCGCACCCTCGCGTACCCGGCCCGCCTGCAGCAGGGCCCAACCGGCGGTCACCGCACTCGGCAGTGCCAACACCCAGAACGCCCGGCGGCCCAGCAGGCGCACCAGGGCCGGGGAGGACGCGGCCACTACGAAGTGGACGATCAGGAGTGTCAGCAAGGGCCCGCCTGGTCGATGGGTGAGATGGATGCGTGGTGGATCATCCGCATTCTACAGAATGTCGACAGCGCTTCTGAACCACTGGGGTGTACCATCAGTACATGCCGTTGCCGCGATTCTCCCGGCTGCCCGAGGCGAAGCGGGCCGCGATCCTCACCGTCGCCGCCCGACACTTCGCCACCGACGGGCCCGAGGCCGCCTCCTACAACGCGATCCTGGCCGAGGCCGGCATCTCCAAGGCCTCGGCGTATCAGTACTTCGACTCCCGCGCCGACCTGCTCGAGGCGGTGCTGCACGAGGTGGCCGGCGATCTGCTCGGGGTGCTCGGGGTGTGGCGGCCCAGCCGCGACGCCGCGGACTTCGCGGAGCAGTGGCGGGCCGGGGTGACCCGGTTGGCCGAGGCGCTGCGCGGCGATGAGGTGTTGCTGGCGCTGGCGCCGCACTGCCTGGCCCGCGGGGTGTCGGGGGAGGGGCCGCGGGTCTGGATGACCGCGCTGATCGCCGACGGCCAACGGATCGGGGTGGTCCGCGATGATCTGGACACCGGCCTGCTGATCGACGTCAGCCTGGCCGTGCTCACCGAGATCGACCGCTGGGCGTTGGCCGAGCTGGCCGCCGGCCGGGAACCGGATCCGGATGCGGCGTACGCCCTGCTGGATTCGCTGTGGCGGAATGGGGCCTGATCTCCGGCGACGCCGGCCCGCTGAGGGGGCCTGCCCGGTGCTGGAATTCCGGCTGGGGGTGAGCGAGTAGCCTGTTCCGGTGACCCTTCCGGGACTGGTCCAGCTCGTTGGCACCGACCCCGCCGTCGCTGAGGTCAGCGATGGCGCGCGCTCGCGTACCCTCTCGGCCGCCGATGTCACCGCCCCGCCCGCGCTGCGGCCCTTCCTCGCCGCGCTGCTGTCGGAGACCCGCACGGTGCTGCTGGTGACCGCCACCTATCGCGAGGCGGAGAACCTGACCACCGCCATCGGCGCGGTGCTCGGTGAGGACCAGGTCGCCTACTATCCGGCCTGGGAGACGCTGCCGCACGAGCGGCTCAGCCCGCGCTCGGACACCGTCGGGCGACGGTTGTCGGTGCTGCGTCGGCTGGTGGATCCGGATGCGCGGCCCCGGGTGGTGGTCGCCCCGGTCCGCGCGGTGCTGCAGCCGCAGGTGAAGGGGCTGGCCGAGCTCACCCCGGTCCGGATCGTGGCCGGTGAGGACTTCGATCTCGGCGACCTGGCGACGGCGCTGGTCGGCGCCGCCTACCACCGGGTCGACCTGGTGGAGCGGCGCGGCGAGTTCGCGGTCCGCGGCGGCATCGTCGATATTTTCCCACCCACGTTGGAACATCCGGTGCGGATCGACTTCTTCGGGGACACCGTCGAGGAGATCCGGCACTTCACCGTGGCCGACCAGCGCTCCACCGACCTGGTGCTGAGCGAGGTCGTCGCCGACCCCTGCCGGGAGCTGCTGCTCGACGACACGGTGCGTGCCAGGGCCGCGACGCTCGCGGAGCAGCATCCGGAGCTGGCCGAGATGCTCGAGCCGATGGCCCAGGGCCATGCGGTCGAGGGCATGGAGGCGCTCGCCCCGGTCCTGGTGGACGGGATGGAACTGCTCGTCGATGTGCTGCCCGCCGACGCCCTGATCGCGGTCTGCGATCCGGAACTCGTCCGCGGCCGGGCCGGCGACCTGGTCACCACCAGCGAGGAATTCCTGCAGGCCTCCTGGGCGGCGGCGGCCGGGGGCGGCCGCGCCCCGATCGATCTGGGCGCCTCGGCGTACCGGACCCTGGCCGATGTCCGCCATGCCGCGCTCGCCAACGGGCAGGCCTGGTGGTCGCTGTCCCAGTACAGCGCCGGGCCGGATGCCGGGCCGAGCGAGCCGATGCGGACTGAGGACGGCGAGATCATCGACCTCTCCTCGGCGCTGGACAATTCAACCCGGGCAGGGAATGCGACGATCCCGACCTTCACGGTCGCCGCCCATGCCACCGAGTCCTGGCGCGGGGACACCGAGGCCGCGGTGGCCGCGATCAAGCAGGCGATGGCCGACGGCTGGCGGGTGGTGCTGATCGCCGAGGGCAAGGGCATGGTCAAGCGGATGGTGGAGATCCTGCGCGAGCAGGAGATCGGCACCAAGGCGGTCCGGGTGCTGAACAAGCCGCCGGCTGCCGACCTGGTCACCGTCGCGCTGGCCGAGCTGCCGCACGGGTTCCGGCTGGATTCGGCGAAGCTGGCGGTCTGGACCTCCGGTGATCTGTCCGGTCGCGGTCCCGCGGACAAGTCGCTGCGCCGGATGCCGAGTCGCCGGAAGAACCAGATCGACCCGCTGGAGCTGACCGCCGGGGATCCGGTGGTGCACGAGCAGCACGGCGTGGGCCGCTATGTGGAGATGATCCAGCGGGCGGCGAAGGGCTCGGACTCGGTGCGGGAATATCTGGTCGTCGAGTACGCCCCCTCCAAGCGCGGGCAGCCGGGGGACCGGCTGTTCGTGCCGATGGACCAGCTGCATCTGTTGTCGCGTTACGTCGGTGGCGAGAATCCCAGCCTGGACAGGATGGGCGGCGCCGACTGGCATCGCCGCAAGGGCCGGGCGAAGAAGGCGGTCAAGGAGATCGCCGCGGAGCTGATCAAGTTGTACGCCGCCCGCCAGGCCTCCCGTGGGCATGCGTTCGCCACCGACACCCCGTGGCAGCGGGAACTCGAGGATGCCTTCGCCTATGTGGAGACCCCCGACCAGTTGGGCGCGATCTCCGAGGTCAAACACGACATGGAACAGGTCGTGCCGATGGACCGGCTGATCTGTGGGGACGTCGGTTATGGCAAGACCGAGATCGCGGTGCGGGCCGCGTTCAAGGCCGTCCAGGACGGCAAGCAGGTCGCGGTGCTGGTGCCGACCACGATCCTGGTGCAGCAGCATGCGAACACCTTCGCCGAGCGGTACGCGGGCTTCCCGATCCGGGTCGCGCAGTTGTCGCGATTCCAGTCGGAGAAGGAATCCCGCGAGGTGAAGGAGGCGGTGAAGGCCGGCAAGGTCGATGTCGTCGTCGGCACCCACCGGTTGCTGTCCGGTGAGGTCGAGTTCTCTGACGTCGGGCTGGTGATCATCGACGAGGAACAGCGGTTCGGGGTGGAGCACAAGGAGGCGCTGAAGAAGCTGCGGTTGAACGTCGATGTGCTGGCCATGTCGGCGACCCCGATCCCGCGGACCCTGGAGATGGCGGTCACCGGCATCCGGGAGATGTCCACCATCGCCACCCCGCCCGAGGAACGGCATCCGGTGCTCACCTTTGTCGGGCCCTACGACCGGGCCCAGGTCGGTGCGGCGATCCGCCGTGAGCTGATGCGCGAGGGCCAGGTCTTCTACATCCACAACCGGGTGCAGTCGATCGAGAAGGTGGCCGGCCAGTTGCGCGAACTGGTGCCGGAGGCCCGGGTGGTCACCGCACACGGTCAGATGGGGGAGCACAAGCTGGAGCAGGTGATGCTCGACTTCGCCGACCGCAAGGCCGATGTGCTGGTCTGCACCACGATCGTCGAGGCGGGACTGGACATCTCGAGTGCGAACACGCTGATCATCGAGCGGGCGGACCTGCTCGGGCTGTCCCAGCTGCACCAGTTGCGCGGCCGGGTCGGCCGGAGCCGGGAGCGCGGTTATGCGTACCTGCTGTATCCGCCGGAGAAGCCGCTCACCGAGACCGCCCACGACCGGTTGGCGACGATGGCGGCGAACGCCGAGCTGGGCGCCGGCATGCAGATCGCGATGCGTGACCTGGAGATCCGTGGCGCCGGGAATCTGTTGGGTGGTGAGCAGTCCGGGCACATCGCCGATGTCGGTTTCGACCTCTACATCCGATTGGTGGGGGAGGCGGTCACCGAGTTCCGCAGCGACGGCGAGGACGTGGTGGCCGAACCGGAGCTGCGGATCGAGCTGCCGGTGGATGCGCACCTGCCCGCGGACTATGTGGAGTCGGAGCGGTTGCGGCTGGAGATGTACAAGCGGCTCGCCGAGGTGCGGACCGCCGAGGATCTGGCCGAGGTGCGCGCCGAGCTGACCGATCGTTACGGTGCGCCGCCGGAGCCGGTCGAGGCGCTGCTCGCGGTGGCCGAGTTCCGCAACGCCGCCCGGGCGGTCGGGCTGACCGAGGTCGTCGCCCAGGGCAACTACATCCGCTTCGGGCCCTATGAGTTGCAGGAGTCGCGGATGCTGCGGTTGAAGCGGCTGCATCCGCGGACGGTGGTGAAGACCGGGCACCTGCTGATCCCGCGCCCGATGGCCGCCACCATCGGCGGGAAACCGCCCACCGACAGGGAATTGCTCGACTGGTGCAGCCAGGTCGTCGCCGACATCTTCGCTCTCGAACCCGCCCCCGTCGGCTGATCCTCCACGCTCATCGAGTAGGTCGCGCAGCGCCTCCGCCTCCACCCGCCATCCCCGTAACTTTTCTCGGTGGGTCGGGGTGGGGCAGGGCTGCCCGTAGAGGCTGACGAAGTGCTGCCAGGACGGCAGCACTTCGGTACACGTTCGCGGGGACATCTGAGATCTGACCGGCTCGCCCCGCGACGGATTCGCCCGATGCGCGGACAGCACCGTTTCCAGCTGCCCGGGGCTGGGTAGGAAGTCGTCGGGCGCGGTCTCGCCAGCCGGCGAGGCGACGGGGCGTACCCGTGAACTGCACAGATTTCGACCAGGAGGATGTCATGGCACGGCAGAAGGCCGATCGAAATGAAGCCGAACGAAGTGAGGCCGTAGAGTTGAACCCGCCGGCTGGTCCGACCTCGGAACCGCCCGCACTGGACGAGCCCACCAAGGCGCGCGATCCGCTGCCGCCCAAGCCGGATCAGGCCGGCCCGGCGAATGTGTCGCCGACCGGCGTCGACTACGGCTCGTCACCCGAGACCAACGCCCAGGCGGGGGCGTACCTGACCACGTCGACCGGAGTGCGGCTGCGCGACACCGATCACTCGCTGAAAGCCGGCCGCCGCGGCCCGGTCCTGCTGCAGGACCACCACCTGCGGGAGAAGATCACCCACTTCGACCACGAGCGGATCCCCGAGCGCGTCGTGCACGCGCGCGGAGCCGCGGCCCACGGCACCTTCGTCGCCAACGGCGCCGCCAGCAGGATCAGCCGCGCGGCCTTCCTCGCCGAGGGTGCGGAAACGCCGGTCTTCGTGCGCTTCTCCACCGTCCTCGGCTCCCGCGGGTCGGCCGACACGGTGCGCGACACCCGCGGGTTCGCGACGAAGTTCTACACCAGCGAGGGCAACTACGACCTGGTCGGCAACAACATCCCGGTCTTCTTCATCCAGGACGGGATCAAGTTCCCCGACGTGGTGCACGCGGCCAAACCGCAGCCGGATCGGGAGATCCCGCAGGCGCAGAGCGCGCACGACACCTTCTGGGATTTCGTCTCGCTGCACTCCGAGGCGCAGCACCACACGATCTGGAACATGTCCGACCGCGGCATCCCGCGCTCCTTCCGCACCATGGAGGGCTTCGGCATCCACACCTTCCGGATGGTGAACGCCGACGGTGGGACCAGCCTGGTGAAGTTCCACTGGAAGCCGCGCCAGGGGGTGCACTCCCAGGTCTGGGAGGAGGCCCTGCTGACCGCCGGCATGGACCCGGACTTCCACCGCCGCGACCTGGCCGACGCGATCGAGGCCGGGGCGTACCCGGTCTGGGACCTGGGCGTCCAGGTGATGCCGGACACCCCCGAGGAGACCTTCGAGGGCATCGACCTGCTCGACCCGACCAAGCTCGTGCCCGAGGAACTGTGCGAGGTGCAGATCATCGGCACGATGACGCTGAATCGGAACCCGATCAACTACTTCGCCGAGACCGAGCAGGTGATGTTCAATCCCGGCAACCTCGTCCCGGGTATCGACGTCACCAACGACCCGCTGCTGCAGGTCCGGCTGTTCTCCTACATCGACACCCAGCTCAGCCGGCTCGGCGGGCCGAACTTCTCCCAGATCCCGATCAACCGGCCGCATGCACCGGTCAACGATCTCCAGCGCGACGGCCACCACCAGGCCGCCGACCACGGGGGAGTCGCCCCGTACCGGCCGAACTCGCTCGACGGGGGTTGCCCCTTCACCGCCGGGACGGCCGAGGGGGCGTTCATCGACGTGCCGACCCCGGTGCAGGGCGAGAAGGTGCGGGAGCTCTCGGCCAGCTTCGAGGACCACTACAGCCAGGCCCGGTTGTTCTACACCTCGCTCACCGAGGTCGAACAGCAGCACGTGATCGACGCGTACACCTTCGAGCTCGGCAAGTGCTACGAGGAGGCCATCAAGACCCGCCAGCTGGGTTGCCTGGCCGCCATCGACACCGACCTGGCCGAAGCCGTCGCCACCGGCCTGGGTCTCTCGGTGCCGAAGGCCGACACCAAGCCGGCCAAGGTCGATCCGAGCCCGGCGCTCAGCCAGCTCGGCAGGAGCTGGCCGGTCACCGGCCGCAAGGTCGCGGTCATCGTCGCCGGGCCGGATGATGCCGCGGTCGCCGCGCAGACGGTCGAGGCGATCCGGGCCGCCGGCATGGTGCCCCTGCTGACCGCACCGAACGGCGGCACCCTGGGTGACCAGCCGATCGAGCGCAGCTACCCGACCGCGGCCTCGATCGAGTGGGACGGTGTCGTGGTGGCCGCCGACCCATCGGCCGGACCCAACCCCGCCGACGACGCCAAGATCATCCGGCTGCTGGATGAGGCGTACCGGCACGGCAAGGCGATCGCGGTTCTCGACGGCGTGGATCCCGCGACGCTCGGTCTCAACGCGGCGGCCACCGGTGTGGTCACCGGTGATCCCGCCACGGCGGTCACCGCGCTCGCCGAACTGCTCGCCGAGCATCGGGTGTGGGACCGGGGCTGACACCCCGGATCTCGGACCGGCAGTTGGCTCGACCATCGGAACCGACGCACTAGACTGACCGCGGCCCGGGACACCGGGGGTCGCGACAAGGAGTGGGTGCATGGCAGGGACAGGTTTCCGAGGTCGAGTGACTGCGGGGCTGGCCGCCGCGGCCGTCGTGGTCGCGATGGGGCTGGGTGGCTGCGCGAACAGCCCGTCCACCGCCGCAACGGTCGGGGACCGCACCATCACCACCAGCGAGGTCGCCGACACCTCCCGCGAGCTGACCGCGATCAACCCCAAGATCGCCGAGCCGGCCCTGGTGCTCAGCGTGAAGATGCGCGCCGCCGCCGCCGAACAGATCGCACAGTCCCGCAACATCAACCTGGACACCGAGACCCAGGCGCTGCTGCCGCAGCTGCAGATCCCGCCGGAGCTGATGGCCAACCCGGCCGGCAACCAGCTGGTGCGGGACCTGGTCAAGGTGGACGCGCTCGGGCAGAAGCTGGGCCAGGGTGAACTGGCCGCGGCGATGGGCTTCATCCCGGTCACCGTCAACCCGCGCTACGGGCTGCAGGGGCTGGAGGACGTCGCCAACGACCAGCAGGCGATCGGCAGCGGCTCGCTCTCCCAGCCGGCCGCCCGCTGACGATGAGCACCGGCGAGACCACACCGTCCGAGCTGGACCGGCTGGTCGCGGTGATGGCCCGGCTGCGGGTCGACTGCCCCTGGGATGCCCGGCAGACCCACCGCTCGCTGGTGCACTATCTGATCGAGGAGACCGGTGAGGTCGTCGACGCGATCGAGGCCGGTGACGACACCGATCTGCGCGAGGAGCTCGGGGATCTGTTGCTGCAGGTCGTCTTCCATGCCGCCATCGCCGCCGAGCAGCAGCGCTTCGACATCGATGACGTGGCCCGCGGGATCGGCGACAAGCTCGTCGGTCGGCACCCGTGGGTCTTCGCCGACACCGGCGTACCCGACGACCTGAACGCCACCTGGGAGGCCGGCAAGAAGGCCGAGAAGGGGCGCACCTCCAGCCTGGACGGCATCCCCACCGCACTGTCCGCGCTGGCCCGGGCGGACAAGGTGATGTCACGCAGCGCCAGTCACGGCGTACCGCTCGATCTGCCGGAGGAGCCGATCACCGCCGACGAGGTCGGCGCACAGGCGCTCGCCCTGGTCTCCCGGGCCCGGGCCAGCGGCATCGACGCCGAGCAGGCGGTCCGGGACGCGCTGCGCGGCCTGGAGGACGAGGTACGCCGCAGCGAGACCGATTCCGCGTCCTGACGCCGCTCAGCTCGGCTGGGCGCTCGGGGTCTGCTGCCCGCTCCCGTTCTGCCCGCTCCCGCTCTGGCCGCCGCGCAGGTTACGCAGCTGGGTCGTCGGCAGTGGCTGGGCGCCGTCGGCGAGCACGACCCGCTGCCCGGCGGTGAGCCCGCCGGTGATCTCGACCAGGCCCCCGCCGACCAGGCCTGTCGCGACGGTCGCATCGCGCACCCCGGTGCCGTCCAGCACCCGGACCGTGCCGGTACCGGTGGCCACCCGGGTCACCGCGGAGACCGGCACGGTGACCGCGTCGGCTACCCGCCCGACGACGATCCCGGTATCGGCCCGGCCGCCACTGGCCAACCCCGGTCCGGGGTCGGCGACCAGCACCGTGACGTTGTAGCTCGGGGTGCTCGCGGTCGCGCTGACCGGCAGCGGGGAGATCTCGGTGATCGTGCCCGGATCCGCGGTCAGGCTGCCGGGGGCGTTCACCCGGACCTCCTGGCCGAGCTGGACCTGCGGCCGGTTGGTCAGCGGCACCGGCACGGTCACCTCCGCGGCACCCCCGCCGACCACGGTGATCGCGGCATTCGGGGTGGCCGCGGTGCCGGCGGTGAAACCGATCGTGCCCACGGTGCCGGCGATCGGCGCCCTGAGGGTGGCGGCGTCGAGATTCGACCGGGCCTGTGCGATCGCCTGCTCGGCGGCGAGCACCGCGGCGCGGTCGGTGGCGACCTTCGCCTGGTCCACGGTCGGGGTGGCGGTCGGCAGCGCGGCGGAGGGTACGCCGGCGGGTACGCCGGCGGGCGGCTGGGGAACGGGCCGTTGCTGGGCCGGGGGCTGGGGTACGCCGGCGTTCACCGCGGGGGCGTTCAGCGCGGTGGCGGCCTCGGTGATCAGCGTCGCCGCCTGCTGCTGGCTGGCGACCAGCCGCTGCAGTGCGTCGCTGCAGGCGGTGAACTGCGCCGGATCGAGCCCGGGCGGGATCGGCGGCGGGTTGGTCAGTCGTTGCTCCCGGGGAGCGGCCGCCGAGGTGCTCGGGGTCGGGTCCGCGGTCGGTGCCGGCGTGGGGCTCGCGCTCGGGGCGGGGGAGGCGCTCGGGGCGGGGGACGCACTGCGGGTGGTGGGGGACGCGCTCGGGCCGGCCGACCGGCTCGGCGTCGGTGACCAGGTCCGGTTCGGGCTCGCGGGCGGCCGCTCGACCGGTGCCGGCCAGCCGTCGGTGACGGCGGTCAGGATCGGTCGGCAGGCGTCCTGCTGGGCGGCCAGCGCCTCGTGCACCGCGGTCATCGCGGCCGGCAGCCGGGTCACCGATTCCGGGGGCGTCGGCCGGGGCAGGTCGCTCGGTACCGGGACCTGCGGAACGCCCGCACCACCGGGTATGCCCGCACCATCGGGTACGCCCGGTGCGCCCGGGCGTACCGCCCCGGCACCCGGTTGGGGCAACCGGGGCGGGGCGGTCGGATTCTGGTCGCTGTCCAGCTGGGCCTGCGCCTGCGCGAGCTGTGCCCGGGCGTCCAGCAGCGCCGTCTGCAGCGGCAGCGGATCCATGGTGGCGAGCACGTCACCCTGCCGCACCTGATCGCCGACGGCGACGTTCACCCCGCTGATCGTGCCGGCCACCGGGAAGCTCGCCCGCACCTGATCGACGCGACGCACCGACCCGGTCAGCGGCAGCACCTGCTGCACCGTGCCCCGCGAGACCACCGCGGTCCGCAGCGACGCGTTCGGGTCCGCGGGCCGGGTGAGTGCCCGGGCCACGCCGACCCCACCCGCGGCGAGGACCGCCAGTCCGAGGACGGCGCCGCCGACGCGGATCGCGGTTCGTCGATCCTGCATCATTCGCTCCTCAGCGCGTCGATCGGGGCCAGCCGGGCGGCCCGCGAGGCCGGGTAGACCCCGGCGACCGTGCCGATCAGCAGCGACACCCCGAGTGCGATCGCGGTGGCCGGCAGGGACACCGCGACCGGTTGGTCGAGCAGCTTCGGCAGCGTCAGCGCACCGGCGATGCCGAGACCGACCCCGAGCATCCCGCCGATCAACCCGAGCAACCCGGCCTCGACCAGGAACTGCCGCAGGATCACCAGCGGGGTCGCACCCAGGGCCTTGCGCAGCCCGATCTCCCGGACCCGCTCGGAGACCGAGACCAGCATGATGTTCATCACCCCGATACCACCCACCAGCAGCGCGATCCCGGCGATGCTGGCCAGCAGCAGCGTCAACGTCGCGGCCGTGGACTGCACCGTGTCGACCAGCGACTGCTGGCTGCTGACCTGGAAGTCCTGGTCGGCGAGCGTCGTGCCGTGGGTGTTCAGCAGGGCGGTGGTGACCTCCTGGTACGCCGCCGAGAGACTGGCCTGGTCGCGGGCCTCCAGATAGATCGCCGACACCTGGCGGGTGTTGGCGCTGCTGGACAACCGGGTGGCGAAGGTGGTCCGCGGCACCACCAGCTGGTCGTCCTCGTCGGTGATCATCGAGGCGCCGACCGGGTCCAGCACGCCGAGCACGGTGAAGCTCTGCCCGTTCGCGGTGACCTGTTGGCCGATCGGATCCCGGCCGCCGAACAGCTGCCCGGCGGTGGTGGCGCCGAGCACCGCGACCAGCCGGCCGTTGTCCAGATCGTCGGTGGTGAAGAAGCGGCCCTGGCTGACCGTGCGATTGCGCACCCCCAGCCAGTCGGGGGTGGTGCCGACGACATTGCTGGTCCAGTTGGTGGTGCCGACGGTGAGGGAGAGCTGGGACTGGTTGACCGGGGCGACCCGCAGCACGTCGGGGGCGACCCGCGGATCGGCGAGCACCTGGGCGTCGTCGGCGGTCAGCGTGGTCGCCGACCCGCGGCCGCCGCGGAGCCCGGAACTGGTGGTGGCCGAGCCGGGGGTGACGATCAGCAGGTTGGTGCCCAGCTTGTTGATCTGATCGGTGATCTTGGCGGTGGCGCCCTGGCCGAGGCCGACCACCAGCATCACCGAGGCGATCCCGATCAGGATGCCCAGCATGGTGAGGATCGACCGCATCTTCCGTGCCCACAGGGATTCCACGGCGGTACGCAGGGTCTCGGCGAGATTCATCGGGGCGCCGATCCCGGGGCCTCGGTGAGCTCCCCGTCGCGGATGGTGACGACCCGGGAGGCGTGGTCGGCGACCTCGCGTTCGTGGGTGATCAGCACGATCGTGCGGTCGGCGGCGTGCAGTTCGGCGAACAGTGCGAGCACGTCCTCGGTGGAGTGCGAATCCAGATTGCCGGTGGGCTCGTCGGCCAGGATCAGGGTCGGATCGGTGACCAGGGCACGGGCCACCGAGACCCGCTGCTGCTGGCCGCCGGAGAGCTCACCGGGGCGATGGTCGACCCGGTCGGCCAGCCCGACCCGGTCCAGCGCGCGCAGCGCCCGGCGCCGGCGCTCGGTGCGGCCCAGACCGGCATAGATCAGCGGCAGCTCGACATTGCGCAGCGCCGACAGGCTGGGCAGCAGGTTGAACTGCTGGAAGACGAAACCGATCTCGTTGTTGCGGACCTCGGCGAGCTGCCGCTCCGACATCGCGGACACATCGGTGCCGGCCAGGTGGTAGCTGCCGCTGCTCACCACGTCGAGGCAGCCCAGAATGTGCATCAGGGTTGACTTTCCCGAACCCGAGGGGCCCATCACGGCCAGGTAGTCGCCGCGCTCCACCTCCAGATCGACATCGCGCAGGGCCTGCACCCGCAGCGCCCCGGAGGCGTAGGTCTTGGACACCTGGCGCAGGCTGATCAGACCCCGCGGTGCGGGGCCGTCGGTGTCCCGGCGGTCCGGGTCGATCACCTCGGTCATCCACCGCCCTGACCGTGGTTGCCGCCCAGGCCGCGGTTCGCGCTGGGGCTGGCGGAGCGCTGGAAGCTGCGACCGGTGACCTGGACCTCATCGCCGTTCTGCAGGCCACCGGTGATCTCGGAATCGGTGCCGAAGACCTGGCCGACGGTGACCTCGGTGGTCACCGGCTGGCCGCCGACCAGCTTGCGGACCACGGTCTTCCCGTTCTCGGTGAGGATCGCCGCGGTCGGCACCGTCAGGATGTCGTCGTACTGCCGGACCACGATCGACACGCTCGCCGAGCCGCCGGCGTACAGGCCCGCCGGGTTGCCGGCGACGGCCACGGTGACCGGGAAGGTGGCCGCCCCGCCGCTGCTGCTGGCGGCCATCACACCGACCTGGGCGACCGTGCCGGCGGCCTTCTGCGAGCTGCCCGCCGGGGTGATCTCGACCGGTTGATCGGTCTTGATCCGGGGCAGGTCGGCGGCGCTCACCTGCGCGTTCACCAGCCAGGCGTCGGTCGCGATCACCACCAGCTGGGCGGTGGACCCGGTGGCTCCCGACCCGGCCGATCCGGACACCCCGGACGATCCCGCGGAGCCTGCCTGACCGGCCGCACCCGCCTGACCCGCTGCACCTGCCTGCCCGGAACCGGACTGCCCGGAACCACCCGACCCGGTGGCGGAACCGGTGCCGGTGGCGGAGGTGCCGAGACCGCTCGAACTCGACTGGCCGGCGATCACCCGGTCCCCGGCGGCGATGGTGACCAGCGCGACCGTGCCGTCAATGGGGGAGACCAGGTCGGCGTCCCGCAGCGACTGCTGGGCCTGATCCCGCTTGGCGGTGGCCGAGGTGACCTGCGCATCGGCCGAACTCAGCTGGGCGCTGGTCGCGTTCCCCGAATCGCGCAGCTGGCTCGCGCTGGCCGAGGCCGCGTCCAACTGGGCCTGGGCGAGCTCGAGCGCGGCCTGCAGCTGGGTCCGATCGACCTGGGCCAGGATCGCCCCTCGGCTGACCTGCTGGCCCACCGACACCGGTACCGCGGTCACCGTGCCGGCGACCGCGAAGTTCAGATTCGCCTGGCTGCGCGGCGCGATCGTGCCGGTGGCCGAGACCGTCTGCCGCTGGGTGCTCAGCGTCGCGCGGACCGTCTGGGTGGTCGGGGTGGCGGCATCGGAGGCGGACCACCCACCGGTGCCCGGTCCGAACGCGAACCACGCCCCGACCCCGGCGGCGAGGACGACCAGCACCACCAGTACACCGAGCAGCACCCGGCTGCGACGAGGTGTCGCCATCAGTTCTCCGATCTGTGAATCGGGCCGTGGGCGAAGCGTACGCCGGAGGCCAATAGGGTGGGGTCGTGGTCGGGAAGCAAGCCGGCCCGACGGACGCACAGCTCTTTCGAAAGGCACGACCGTGGCAACCATCGAATTCGTCGACGCCCGCGAGATCCTCGACTCCCGCGGCAATCCCACCGTTGAAGTAGAGGTCCTCCTCGACGACGGCTCCCAGGGGCGGGCCGCCGTTCCCTCCGGTGCCTCCACCGGCGCCTTCGAGGCCGTCGAACTGCGCGACGGCGGCGAGCGGTACGGCGGCAAGGGCGTACGCAAGGCCGTGGAGAACGTGATCGAGCAGATCGGGCCCGAGGTGCTCGGCTTCGAGGCCAGCGAACAGCGCCTCGTCGACCAGGCGATGCTCGAGCTCGACGGCACCGACAACAAGGGCAAGCTCGGCGCCAACGCGATCCTCGGGGTCTCGCTGGCCACCGCGCACGCCGCCGCCGAGTCGGCCGAACTGCCGCTCTACCGCTATGTCGGCGGCCCGAACGCGCACGTGCTCCCGGTGCCGATGATGAACATCCTCAACGGCGGCTCGCACGCCGACTCCAATGTGGACATCCAGGAGTTCATGATCGCCCCGATCGGTGCGGCCAGCTTCGCCGAGGCGCTGGAGATGGGCACCGGGGTCTATCACGCGCTGAAGAAGGTGCTCAAGGACAAGGGCCTGTCCACCGGTCTGGGCGATGAGGGCGGTTTCGCGCCGAACCTGGACTCGAACGCCGAGGCCCTCGATCTGATCCTGGTCGCGATCAAGGCCGCCGGGTACGAGCCGGGCAGCCAGGTCGCGCTCGCCCTGGACGTCGCCGCCAGCGAGTTCTTCGAGAACGGCTCGTACGCCTTCGAGGGCAAGCAGCTCTCGGCCGCCGAGATGACCGACATCTACGCCGAGTGGGTCGGCAAGTACCCGCTGGTCTCGATCGAGGACCCGCTGAACGAGGATGACTGGGACGGTTGGAAGACCATCACCGACAAGCTCGGTGACAAGGTCCAGCTGGTCGGTGACGACCTGTTCGTGACCAACCCGGAGCGGCTGCAGCGCGGTATCGACACCGACACCGCCAACGCCCTGCTGGTCAAGGTGAACCAGATCGGTCCGCTCACCGAGACCCTGGATGCGGTCGAGCTGGCCCAGCGCAGCGGCTACCGCTGCATGATGTCGCACCGCTCCGGTGAGACCGAGGACGTCACCATCGCCGACCTGGCGGTGGCCACCAACTGCGGCCAGATCAAGACCGGTGCCCCGGCCCGGTCCGAGCGGGTCGCCAAGTACAACCAGCTGCTGCGGATCGAGGAGGACCTCGACGACGCCGCGACCTACGCCGGTGCGTCCGCGTTCCCGCGGTTCGCTGCCAGGGGCTGAGGGTCGGCGCCTCTAGACTGGAACCGATGCCGGACAAGCCACGTACACGACGCGCGGGAGCCGGTCCGGGGCGCGGTAAGCCGCGATCCCGGACCGGCTCCCGCGCGTCCCGTACCCGGGACACCGCGGCGCCGGTCACCGAACGGCTGGAGACGCGCACCGGTGCACCCGCCGAGCCCGCCGCCGAGGATGGCCGGCAGTTCCGCCGCTTCGGGTTGACCCGGCGCGCGGTCGCGCTGTTCGTGGTGCTCGCGGTGCTGGTGCTGTCCTACGCCTCCAGCCTGCGGATCTATCTGGACACCGAGCGGCAGAACGCGGAGAACCAGCAGGCGATCCAGCGCTCCCAGGCCCGCATCGACGACCTGAACAACCAGCTGCAGCGCTGGGACGATCCGGACTACGTCCGGGCCCAGGCCCGCGAGCGGCTCGGCTGGGTGGTGCCGGGGGAGACCGGTTACCGGGTGATCGGGCCCGACGGCCAGCCGGTCGGCACCCGGATCGAATCCCAGCCCCGGGACCCCAAGAAGCCGCCGGAGGCGACCTGGTGGCAGAAGATGTGGGGCTCGGTCGGTGCCGCGGACCAGCCGGCGCCGCCACCGGTCCCGCCCTCGGCCAAGCCGCCGATCACCGACGGCACCCGGACGCCGACCCCCTCGCGTACCCCGACTCCCAAGAAGACCACCCGATGAGCCGAGAGCCTTTCACCCCCGCCGACGAGCAGGCGGTGACCGAGCAGCTGCAGCGCACCCCGCGCGGGGTGGCCGCGGTCGCGTACCGCTGTCCCGAGGGCCACCCGGGGGTGCTGATGACCCGGCCACGGCTGCCGGACGGGACGCCGTTCCCGACCACCTACTACCTGACCTGCGCCCGGGCGATCTCCGCCTGCTCGACGCTGGAATCCGGCGGCCTGATGGCCGAGATGACCGAGCGGCTCGGTCAGGACCCCGAGCTCGCCGAGGCGTACGCCGCCGCCCACCGTGCCTATCTGGCCGACCGCCAGGAACTCGGTGAGGTGTCCGAGATCGAGGGCATCTCCGCCGGCGGGATGCCCGATCGGGTGAAGTGCCTGCACGTGCTGGTCGCCCACTCGCTCGCCGTCGGGCCGGGGGTCAACCCGCTCGGCGACGAGGCGGTCCTGGCGCTCGCGAGCGTCGGCGATCAGCCCTGCCTGACGCAGGCCGCCGCACGATTCAGCAAGAGCTGAAAAGCGGCTCAGGAAAAGTTCAGACCCCCGAGAAGGTGCGGAGTCATGCGAAAACATGACACCCTGACCTGAGAGAAGCTTGAGATTCCGGGATGGCCCTGACACGCATCTCCGGTACCATCCGGGGTGGAAATCGGTCCACGACGACCACCGAGCAGAGTTAGTCTGATGGGACTGACCCGCAGGACGCAGGAGGACACGAGCAGCAATGGCAACCTGGCAGTGGTTCGTGCTGGCCATTCCGGCGCTGGTGCTCGTCGTCTCCATCGTGATGATCATCCGCCTGTTGCTCGGGGCGACCCAGTCGCCCGCCGACGAGCAGGAGGCGGCAGCTCAGCCGGCGCGGGAACAACCGGCCGAGGAGTCCGATCCGGTGGAGCTCGGCGCCCCCTTCGATGCACTGTTCATCGGTGAGGACGAGGTGGCCCCGGAGCGGGCCGCCGACGATCAGTACCGTCGTCCGGTGAGCCCGGCCGAGCCGGAGACCGTGGTGCCGCGCCGGGTGACCGAGTCGCCGTCCTGAGCAGGCCGGGCCCGGCAGCAGGCCGGGCGTACGCCCCCGTAGCCCAACGGCAGAGGCAGGCGGCTTAAACCCGCCCCAGTATGGGTTCGACTCCCATCGGGGGCACCCCTGAGCCGACCCCGAGCAGGGGCGGATCGGTGGTCCGGTTGGCTACCATGGGGTACGCAACACTCCTGCGATCCGGAGGAATCCATGCGCACTTCGAACCCCGTTCTCTCCCGCGACGACGCCTTCTCGCCGTACCTGCAGCAGGGCGGAACCCGACAGGGCGCCCCGCAGCAGCAGGGTGGGCGGATGACGATCGACGACGTCATCGCCAAGACCGCGGTCACCATGGCCGTGGTCATGCTGGTGGCCGCCGCCACCTTCTTCATGATGCCGGATCAGCTGATCTTCCCGGCTGCCATCGGGGCCTCGCTGGCCACCATCGTGATCACCTTCATCGTCGCGGCCCGTCGGCACGTGCCGGTCGGGCTGGTCATGGTCTTCGCCGCGCTCGAGGGCGTGATGGTCGGTGGCATCTCCAAGATCTTCGAGACCATCTATCCCGGGATCGTCGTCCAGGCCGTCTTCGGCACCTTCGTCGCCGCCGCGGTGACCCTGGCGACCTACAAGTTCTTCAACATCAAGGTGAGCGGCCGGTTCGCCAAGATCGTCGGCATCGCGACGATCGCGATGGCGGTCGCCCTGCTCGCCAACTTCGGGCTGTCCTTCCTGGGCATCAACCTGGGTCTGCGCTCGGGTGTCACCGGCCCGGTCGGCCTGCTCCCCATCCTCATCTCCGCGATCGCGGTGGTGCTGGCGGTGCTGAACCTGATCCTGGACTTCGACTACATCGAGCGCGGCGTCGCGATGGGTGCGCCGGCCAACCAGTCCTGGAAGGCCGCCTTCGGCCTCACCGCGACCCTGGTCTGGCTCTACGTCGAGCTGCTGCGCATCATCAGCTACTTCCGGCGATAGTCGGAGGCCCCGCCCGAGCTTCGCGATCCAGCGAATCCACCGTGCACCCCGCGAGCCCTGCAGGGCTGGGGGTATGCACCCAGGATTCGCTGGATCGCTGGCGTTCAGAGGTTCTTGTCGAGCAGGGAGCGGGCGCCGGCGGTCCACCAGACGCGGCGCCAGGCGGCCAGGTCGACCCACTGGGCCGCTGAGGTCGTCCCGCCGACGTCGTGCACGACCGGATCGGTGGGTTCGGCGCAGGTGCCGGCATAGACCAGGCGCACCGCGTGAAAATCCTCCAGGGTGCCGTTCGGCGCCCGGCCGATCCAGTGGTCGGACTGCACCGCGACCAGGTCACCGATCTCGATCCGCTGCCCGGACTCCTCCCAGGCCTCCCGGACCACCGTCCGCGGCGGCTCCTCACCCGGATCCACCCCGCCGCCGGGCAGCCCCCACTGGCCGGGCACATGGGTCCGGTCGGAGAACTGGGTGGCCAGCAGGCCGCGGGGTGAGGTGACGATCCCGTACGCCGCCACCCGCTGCCGGACCTGGGGCACCTCACCCGGTTCGGTGTGCAGATCCGGATCCAGACCGCGCGGGCGGCGCAGCCGGACCTGACCGTGGGAATGCGGTGCGCCCTGCACGGTGAGCACGATCTCCTCACCGTCGCGGGTGGCCGACAGCGGGCGGGTCAGGCTGAGCCCGTGCTGCCAGACCGCGACGTGCGGATCCTCACCGTGGCCGAGGTCGCTGGCGAACAGCTCCCTCCCGCCAGGGGTCGACACGCACACGATCCGCATCCGTCCATCATGGCGCGTTGATCAAGGTGTAGCGAGCCGCCGGGCAGGCGACGCTACACTTTTGCCGATTCCCTCGGAGGTGCGGATGCAGTACAACGACAACGCTCGGCTCGATCCCGGACAGGTGTCCGGCGGTGGTGGCGGAGGCGGCGGCGGCCGGATCGCGGTCGGCGGTGGTATCGGCATGATGATCGTGCTGTTCCTGCTGTCCCAGTTGCTCGGGGTCGATCTGACCAGCATGGCCGGCGGCACCAGCAGCCAGCCGCAGGAGGATCCGAACGCGCCGAACCCCTACGCCAACTGCCGCACCGGTGGTGACATCCAGACCAACCGCGACTGCCGCTTCGTGGCGTACACCAACTCGATCCAGGGCTACTGGTCGCAGACCCTGCAGGGGTACCAGACCACCCAGACCCGAATCTTCACCGGCCAGATCTCCACCGGCTGCGGGACCGCGAGCTCGGCGGTCGGGCCGTTCTACTGCCCGGCCGACCAGTACATCTACCTGGACACCGGCTTCTTCGACCAGCTCTCCGGCCAGCTCGGCGCCCAGGGCGGCGACGGCGCCGAGGCGTACGTCATCGCCCACGAGTACGGCCACCACATCTCCAACCAGATCGGCACCATGCAGCAGGCCCAGTCGGCCGGCAACGTGACCGGTCCGGATTCCCCGCAGGTACGCCTGGAGCTGCAGGCCGACTGCTTCGCCGGGGTCTGGCTGAAGAACGCCACCGCCGACCCGCAGGGCCCGATCTCCGGGGTCACCCAGGACGACCTGAACCGTGCGGTGGATGCCGCGATCGCCGTCGGTGACGACCGGATCCAGCAGCAGACCCAGGGCCGGGTCGACCGGGAGTCCTGGACCCACGGCTCCTCGGCGATGCGCAAGCAGTGGCTGTCCACCGGCTACAACTCCGGCAATCCGAACAGCTGCGACACCTTCGCCAACAACGCCCGGGTGTCCTGAGCGGTACGCCCGGGGCTCAGCGGCGCGGGCAGATCACCAGGCCGTCGGCCGCCCAGATGCGGCGTTCGCAGTCGAAGTTGTTGGTCAGCGCGGCCGTGACCAGCGGGTTCGCCTTCTCCACGTCGAACCAGCTCTCCTCGATCACCACGTAGCGGGCCCGCGGATTGCTCAGACAGGCCAGGTTCTCGGCGAAGCTCTGGGTGGCCTCGATGGCCGCCGCCTGCTTGCCGGTGGCGCGTTGCAGGAAGGTGGGGGAGGCGTACCGGCAGGGCGTCGGGTTGCGCAGCACCCATTGGGTGTTGAAGGCCAGATAGATCACCTGGGAATCCGGCGGCAGCACGTGATGCACCCGCTCGGCGGTGGCGCCGGCGTACTTGGCCGCGGTCAGGTTGACCGCCGGGGTGACGGTGCGGTGCGCCAGCGAGAACGAGTAGGTCGCCCGCGGTGACAGCGTCACCACCAGCGGCAGCAGGCAGCACATCGCCATCCAGCCCCGGCCCGAGGAGATCCGTTCGGAGAAGATCTCCCGAAACGCCGACGGCTGCCAGTAGACCAGCAGCACCCCGACCGCGACCACGGCCAGCTCACCGGCGAGCGCCAGCCAGGAATTCCGGGTGCGGAAGCTGGTACCGGGCACGAACAGCAGGCAGGAGACGGCGAAGCCGAGCGCGGCGGTGATCGGCAGTGCGATCGGTACGCCGTCGCCGGCGCGGATCGCCCGGTGCGCGATGGTGGCGACCGAGACCGCCGAGAAGACCGGCAGCGCCGCCAGGTGGTAGAGGAAGTTCTGGTGCTGCACCAGGAACGGCACGGTCAGGATCGCCATCACCAGCAGGTTGCCGAGTGCCCAGCGGCGGTGACTGCCGCCGCGGTGCCACAACCAGACCTGGGCGACCAGGGCCACCACGATGATCGGCGAGACGACCAGCTCGTTCACCAGCCCCTTGCCGCTGGCGGCCAGTGCGGCGGCGGTGAGCGGCGGGTTGAGCGCCGGCATGTCCTGCAGCCATTGCCATTCGCGCGGTTCGACCGCGACCGTGATCCCGAACAGGGTGAGCGTGCCGACCGCGGTGACGACCGCGGTCCGCAGCGCCAGCCGGCGATCCAGCGCGGCCAGCAGCAGGATCGCGGCCAGCGCGGTCGCTGCCGTGGTGAACTTCAGCAGCACCACCACCGCGAGCAGCAACCCGGCCAGCAGCGGCCCGAGGAACCGGCTGCGGTCGCGGGCCAGCGCGACCCCGATCGCCAGCACCGCGAGCGCTGCGGCGTACCACTCGGGTTCGGCGAAGTCCCACCCGGGTGCCCAGGCCAGCGCGGCGGTGGCCGCCAACCCGATCCACTCGGCCCCGCGGACGCCCGCCCAGCGGCGCAGGCTGCGATACAGCAGCACCCCGGCACAGACCGCGAGCAGGATCGAGACGAGCCGGACCATGATCTCCTCGGTCCAGTACTCACCGGGGGAGAGGGCGCCGATCAGCGCCATCAGCCCGCGGCTGAGCAACGGCCGGTGCACCCAGGTCTCGCTCCAGCCCAGACCCGCACCGGCGGTCACCTGCAACCCGCCGAGCACGTAACGGACGTCCTGGTTGATGCCCGGCCGGACCACCTGGACCGCGGTGATCAGCACGGCGAGACCCACGAGCAGCGTCCGCCAGGTTCGGGGGAAGTGCCGCGTCTCCACGCGACGAACTTACCCTGCGTGGCCACCGTCCCCGCACACCCCCGAACCCGGCCGGGGCGACCGCGTAGGCTCGAAGGACGATGATCAAGTACCTGGGATCGAAGCGGACCCTGGTGCCGGTGCTCGGGGAACTGTTCGCCCGCTCCGGTGCCCGGACCGCGGTCGACCTGTTCACCGGGACCACCCGGGTCGCCCAGGAGTTCCTCCGCCGCGGCGGGTCGGTGCACGCCAACGACACCGCGGCGTACGCCGAGGTGCTGGCCCAGTGCTATGTCGAGACCGACCCGGAGACCGTCGACCCCGCCGAGCTCGCCGAGGCGCTGGCGGAGCTGGCGGCGCTGCCCGGCCGACGCGGTTACGTGACCGAGGTGTTCTGCGAACGGGCCCGCTATTTCCAGCCGCACAACGGAATGCGGATCGACGCGATCCGCGCCGGAATCGACGAGCGGTACGCCGATCATCGCTTGCGGCCGCTGCTGCTGACCGCGCTGCTGGAGGCCGCGGACCGTGTCGATTCGACCGTCGGGTTGCAGATGGCCTTCCTGAAGAGCTGGTCCACCCGCTCCCACCGCGCGCTGCAGCTGCGCGCCCCGGTGCCGGCGCCGGGGGTCGGCACGGCCTGGCGGTTGGACGCCTACGAGGCGGTACGCCGGCTGCCGCCGGTCGACCTGGCCTATCTCGACCCGCCCCACAACCAGCACCGCTACTTCACCAACTACCACGTCTGGGAGACCCTGGTCCGCGGTGACGAACCCGAGCACTACGGGATCGCCTGCAAGCGCATCGACGCCCGCGGCGCACACACCCACAGCCCCTGGAACAGCCGCCGGCGGATGCCCGCCGAGTTCGCCCGGGTGCTCACCGAGCTGCGCGCCGAGGTGCTGCTCGTCTCCTACAACAACGAGGGATTCCTGCCCCTGGAGACATTGCGGGAACTCTGCGGCACCGGTGGACGCAGCGTCGAGGTGCTGGAGTTCGACACCGCGCGGCATGTCGGCGCCCGGATCGGCATCCACAACCCGGCCGGGGTGAAGGTCGGCCGGGTCAGCCACACCCGCACCACCGAATATCTGCTGGTCTGCGGTGAACAGGCCCGGGTGGCGGCGATGGTCGAGGAGCTGCCGTCGGCGGGTGCCCCGGACGGGCCGCCCGCGGTGGAGGCGGCCGGGTGAGTCCGGCACACATCCCGCTGGGGCCGACCGCCGCCGAGACCGCGCCCCGGTTGCTCGGGGCGGTGCTGCGCCGCGGGCCGGTGGCGGTCCGGATCACCGAGGTGGAGGCGTACGAGGGGCAGGACGACCCGGCCTCGCACGCCTGGCGCGGGCCGAGCCGGCGGAACGCGGTGATGTTCGGCCCGGCGGGACATCTGTACACCTACCAGATGCACGGGCACGTCTGCTGCAATGTGGTCTCCTCCCCGGCCGGGGTGGCGAACGCCGTGCTGATCCGGGCCGGTCGGGTGATCGACGGCATCGAGGTGGCCCGGGAGCGCCGCGGGCCGTCGGTGCGCGACGCCTGGCTGGCGCGCGGCCCGGGCTGCCTGACCAGGGCACTCGGCATCACGATGGCGGACGGGGACACCGACCTGTTCGATCCGCGGTCGGCGGTACGCCTGGAGCCGGGCGACCCGGCGGGTCCCGACCCGATCCGGCTGCTGACCGGGCCCCGGGTCGGGGTGTCCCGGGCCGCGGAGGAGCCGCTGCGGTTCTGGCTCGCCGACGAACCCAGCGTCTCGGCGTACAAGAGAGTGGGGCGCAAGCCCCCGACGCGGTAGGAGCTGCGCGCGCCCTCGCACGAGAAGGGCTTCGCCCCTGGTGCGACTAGAATCCCGCCCGTGCAACCACCAGGCTGGTACCCCGATCCGTCCGGACAACCGCAGAGTTTCCGGTTCTGGGACGGTCAGGTCTGGACGCCGGTCACCACCCGCGATCCGAACACCCCGTGGCCGACGCCGGCCGAACTGGGCCGGTCCGGGCTGCAACCGCTCGGCCAGGGCGCCGACCGACCGGCCGGGCCGAGCCTCGGCGTACCTCCTGCCCCCACCGGTCCGGCACCCCAGCCGCCGCGCTCGAGGACCCCGCTGGTGATCGGCGGGGCGGTGTTCGTGCTGATCGCGGTGATCATCGGGGTCGCCCTGTGGCGGACCGGTGGCGGCCAGCCGAGCCCGGCGCCGTCCTCGTCGGCCGCACCGTCGGTCCCGAGCGCTGCCGGTACGCCGAGCGGACCGGTCCGGTTGCGCTGCGACAACGGCAACGGCAATGCCACCAATCTGCAGGCCGCGAGCTACTCCTCGACCGGGGCGCGCTACGACGCACCGTCGAATTTCGCCTTCCGCTACAGCAAGAGCTACTGGGAGTGGGCCGACGACTTCTCCGCCTTCGGGGTCTATTCCGGCGGGCAGGAGGCCGGCATCGTGCTCGGTGGGCTGAGCGCCGGCAACGGGTTCACCGATACCGCGACCGCGGGGGAGCAGGTGCTCTCCTGCATGGAGGGGACCCTCTCCAGCGACAAGCCGACGAAGGCCGAGGGCGCCCGCACCGAACCGATCGAGATCGGCGGGATGCAGGGCCACCGGACGACCGCCCGGATGAACTCGCCGAGCGAGGCCCGGCCGCTGCTGGTCACGATCACCGTGGTGGATTCCGGCCAGCCCGGCAAGCTCGCCCAGTTGATCACCTTCGTCCGCGAGGGCAACCCCGTCGCCGCCCAGGTCGAGCAGGCCGCGTCCACCCTCCGCCGCGGCTGACCGGCGGCCGAGTGGCTAGCGATACAGCGCGAGCTGCTCGGGGAGGGCGACCGCGTAGTGCCCCGGGATCGTCGGGTCGCGGTCGTTCAGCGGCCGGGTCGCCGCCACGGCGAGGATCCCGGCGATCGTGAACTGGGCCGGTTCGGCGGCGCTCCGGCCGGTGGCATTGCACGGAATCGACGTGGTGACACGGAAATCGACCATCGGTCGGGTCGGGTCGGACCGCTGCCGGGCCCGGAAGGTGCGCACCTGGTCACAGGCGAGCCACTGCTCGTCACCGAGTGTGGTCTGTTCCCCGGACTCCGGGTCCAGGGCGATCAACCGGCCGTTGCTGGCCAGCACCGGGGTGGCCGCGGGGGCACGGACGGGCAGCTTGCCGCTGGTCGGCGGCCCGGGATTCGCCACCTCGCGGCGCCACAGCTCCTCACCGGCGGCGTCGGCCGCCAGATAGGTCACCCCGGCACCACCGGGGCGTACCGCACCGCTCGGGCTGCGGGTGAAGCCGAGCTTGTCACCGGTGCAGGCCAGTGCGACGCCACCGGGGCACACCCAGGAGCGGCCCTCCTTCGACCAGAGCAGTTCACCGTCGACCAGGTTGACCGCCGCCTGGCTGACCTCGCCGACCCCGAACGCCGACCCCGGTGCGCCGAGCGGCTGCGGCCGGGCGGTCACCTGCAGCTGGGTGCTCTCCTGATCGACGGTGATCTCCAGCCAGCTCCTCGCCGGGTCCACATCGGTACCGAGCCAGTCGCTGACCGGTTTCTCCCACTGGCCCAGCTCGCCGGTCATCCCGACCATCGTGGCGCCGCCGCGGCGTACCAGATAACCGCCGTTGCCGAGCGGGCGGACCTGGTCCACCGGGCCACCGGGCAGTTGCAGCGGGGCCAGCGTGCCCCGGTCCGGATCGACCCGGAGCAGGGTGCGGCGACCGCCCTCGACCTTCTCCACGCAGATACCGCCGATCACCCGGCAGCTGCCCAGGTTGCCGCCGGTGCCGAGGGGGAGCTGGTACGCCGCCTCTCCGGTCCGGGGGTCGGCGAGCAGCAGGGTCTGGCCACCCGGATCGCCGCTCAGGTACGCCACCAGTTCCCGGCCGCCGACCTTCCCGGTGGTCAACCGGGGCTCGATCCCGTCGGCGACGGCGCCCAGGCTGGCCGGGCGACGCCACAGTTCGCGGCCGTCGGCCAGGTCGAGGGCGACCAGGTCGAACTGGCCCTCCCGCGCCGACTCGTAGGCGAGCACGGCCTGTTCGGTGACCGCCGGTCGGGAGGCGGGTCGGAAGGGCACCGCCCAACTGGGGGTGACGTGCCGGACCATCGCCTCGATCGGGGTGGTGGCGCGCAGCGACAGGTCGGCGAGCACCCGCGGCTGCTCCCGGGTGCAGCCGGCCAGCAGGATCAGGACCAGCAGCATCGCCCAGCACCACGGCCAGCGTCTCCTCGGTCCCACCGGGGCAGCCTAAGGGGTGTGCGGTCAGCCGGGCCGACGACGATGGCCGGAACCCGCCGGATGGGCCCACCGGCGGCTAGGGTGAGGGCCGTGAGCAACGCCGGATACAGCAGCACGCCCGGACAGGCCGGCGGGGTCGCCGTCCTTCCGCCCAGCCCCCTCGATCTCGGGAAGACCCTGTCGGGGGCGTTCCGGGTGATGAAGTCCCGGCTGGCGCAGTTGATCGTGCTGGCCCTGCTGCCGATCGCGGTCGGCATCCTGCTGATCGGCGCCGCCGCCGTGCCGCTGGTCATCGGGATGGTGCAATCGATCAGCTGGCAGGAGTTCAGCCCACTGATCGCGCTCGGCGGGGTGCTGGTCTTCGCCTGCCTGGTGATCACCGCGCTGATCAACGTCAAGGCCCAGGGCATGATGGCGCTCGCCGCTCATGATTCGGCCACGGGGCGGGCGGATGCCGGCCTGGCCGATCTGTCCGCCCGCACCCGCGGGCTGGTCGGTCGGGTGCTGCTGTTCTACCTGCTGGTGATCGGTGTGGTGGTGCTGGTGTACGCGGTGATCGTCGCGGTCATGCTCGGCACCATGTTCACCGCGATCAGCTCTTCGCGGACCGGCGGCGAGTCCGCGATCGCCGCCGTCGTCGGCGTCTGGCTGCTGATGATGGCGATCGTCGGCGCCATGGGTCTGCTGGCGTTCTACCTGCAGATCCGGTTCCTCTACTTCATGCCGGTGCTCGCGGTCGAGGGGGCCGGGGCCATCGACTCGCTGCGCCGTTCCTGGGGTCTGACGAGGAACAACGTGCTGCGCACCCTGGGTTACTACCTGGTCGCCTCGCTGATCGTCAGTGCGGCCAATGGGGCGGTGTCGATGCTCGGGCAGGTCGTCTCGGCCGCCATGGCCCCGAGCAGTTCGCAGATCAGCGGCTCCAGCGACCCGGCCCAGGTCCTCGCCGGGTTGGCGGCGATGGCGCCCGGGCTGATCATCGTCATGCTGTTCTCGATGCTGGTCAGCCTGCTGGCGGTGCCGTTCCTCACCTGCGTACTGACCGTGATGTACGCCGACCAGGTCCAGCGCGCGCAACTGCCGAACGGCGGCCGCGGCGCCTACGGTGCGGCGTGCGCCCAGCCCGCGCCGCCGGCGTACCCGAATCAGGGCTATCCGAACCAGGGCTATCCGAATCAGGGTCAGGGCTGGCAGCAGCCGCCGCAGCAGCCCGGTTGGGGCCAGCAGAACCCGGGCGATCAGGGCTGGGGTCAGCCGCCGTACCGGGGCTGAGCCGGCTCAGTTGCAGGTGACGCCGGTGGCGTGCACCGGGCAGTAACCGTTCGGGTTCGCGTCCAGGTACTGCTGGTGGTAGTCCTCGGCGTAGAAGAACTCCGGGGCCTCGACGATCTCGGTGGTGATCTCGCTGAATCCCTTGTCGGCAAAGGCTTTGGCGTAGCGGTCCCGCACCTCGGTGGCGATCTTGGTCTGCTCCGGCGAGGTGGTGTAGATCGCCGAACGGTACTGGGTGCCGACGTCGTTGCCCTGCCGCATCCCCTGGGTCGGGTCGTGGTTCTCGAAGAACACCTTGAGCAGGTCGGCGTAGGAGACCACCTGCGGGTCGAAGACCACCCGCACGGTCTCGGCGTGCCCGGTCCGCCCGGCGAAGCAGACCTCCTCATAGCTCGGGTTCGGGGTGAACCCGCCCTGGTAACCGGCCGCGGTCACCTCGACCCCGTCGAGCTGCCAGAACAGTTTCTCCGCACCCCAGAAGCAACCCAGCGCGAAGAACGCCTCCTCGGTGCCCTCGGGCGTGGAATGCACCTCGGTGCCCAGCACCCGGTGCATCGTCGGGGTCGCCAGCACCGGCTCGGCGCGACCCGGGAAGGCGCGCTCGGGGGTGACCATGGCCTGCTTGGAAGAGAGTCCGAACATGTCTTCCATTATGCTCCCCGGCTCCCAGCGCCTCCCTCCGGGCCGGGCCGTTCGAGCGCCCGGGAGAGCTGGGTCAACAGCAACCCGAGCACCGCCAGCCCGACTCCGATCACCACCGGGGCGCGCAGCCCGAGGCCGGCCGCGATCGTGAGCCCGCCCAGCCAGGGACCGACCGCGTTGCCGAGGTTGAACGCCCCGACATTCATCCCCGAGGCGAGCGTGGGGGCGGTGCCGGCCACCTGGAAGATCCGGCCGTTGATCGCCGGTACCAGCAGACCGGTGGCCACCCCGAGCAGCACCTCGGCGACGATCACCGCGACCGGATGCCAGCTGGCGGCGAGCACCAGCAGCAGCGCGCCGGCGAGCACCAGCAGGCAGCGGCGTACCGTCACCAGCAGGCCGGCGGTGACCAGCCGGTTGCCGATCCGGATCCCGACCAGCATCCCGACGCCGTTGCCCAGCAGGACCAGAGGCACGATCGCGGCCGGTACGCCGGCCACCTCGGTGAGCAGCGGGCTGAGGTAGGAGAAGGCGCAGAACACCGCACCCTGGAAGGCCGCGGTGGTGCCCAGGGTGACCAGGGCGGCCGGTCGGGTCAGCACCCGCAACTCGCGGCGGGCCAACCGCCGCAGCGGTTCCCTCGGCACCGACGACCGGTCGCGGATCGCGACCGCCTGCAGCACGAACAGCAGCAGGCTGGCCAGCGCCACGGCGACGAAGGCCGCCTTCCAGCCGGCCCGCTGGCCGAGCCAGGTGCCGGCCGGTACCCCGACGATGTTGGCCAGCGACAACCCGGTCACCAGCGCCGCCAGCACCCGCGGTACCCGGCTCTCGTCGACGGTGCCGATCGCGATCAGCGAGGCCACCGCCCAGTAGGTCGCGCAGGCCACCGCGGCGATCCCGCGGGAGACCAGCAGGACGCCGTAGCCGCCGACCAGCACCGGCAGCAGATGCGCCGCGCCGAAGACGGCCAGTGCGGCGAGCAGGGTGAGCCGGCGCGGCAGCCGCAGGGTGAGCAGGGCCATCACCGGGGCGCCGACCAGCATCCCGATGGCGAACATGCTGATCAGCGTGCCGACCGCCGGCAGCGGTACCCGCAGGTCGGCGGCGATCAGCGGCAACAGGCCGGCGGGCAGGAACTCGGAGGTACCGACGACGAAGACGCCGGCGGCGAGCAGCGGCACCGTGCCGCGGCGGGTCTGGGAGGCGGGTCGGGTATCGGTGGTCATCTGGGGAGGACTCCTGGTCCGTGGTTGGGGTGTGCCCGGTGGGTCACACTGGATGGATGCGGATGCGACGCGATGAGTTGGCTGATTTCCTGCGGCGGCGCCGGGAGGCGCTCGACCCCCGCGATGTGGGCCTGCGCAGCCACGGGCGGCGGCGTACGCCGGGTCTGCGGCGTGAGGAGGTCGCGATGCTGGCGACGATGTCGACCGACTACTACGTGCGCCTGGAGCAGGGCCGCAGTCCGCAGCCCTCGCCGCAGCTGCTGGGTGCGCTGGGTCGGGCGCTGCGGCTGAGCTGCGACGAGCTGCACCACCTCTACCTGCTGGCCGGGCAGACACCGCCGCTCGGCCCGGATGCGGTGAGCCGGCACGTCACCCCGGCGGTGCTGCACATCATGGACCGGCTGGTCGACACCCCGGTCCAGGTGATCGACGACCTGGGCAACCTGATCACCCAGAACCCGGTGGCCGAAGCCCTGTTCGGCTGCGTCTGCACGGCTGACGGGGAGCAGCGCAACATCATCCGCCGCTGGTTCACCGACCCGCTGGTGCGGGCGCCGTTCACCGCCGACGAGGTCGCCTGCATCAGCCGGGCCCATGCGGCGGATCTGCGGGCGGCGTACACCCGGCGACTGGCGCTCGGCGCGGACGCCGAGGCGAGCGAACTGGTCGAGACGCTGATCGCGGAGAGCGCCGAGTTCGCCGAGCTGTGGGAGCAGCACGAGGTCGAGGTCCGGCTGACCGGCACCATGAAGGTCGATCACCCCGACGTCGGTCGGATCGAGCTGGACGTGCAGACCCTCACCTCGCCGGCCAGCGACGGTCAACGGATCATGATCTTCACCCCGCCGCCGTGCACCGACGCCCGCTCGTTGCTGGAGGTGCTCAGCGTGATCGGCAGCCAGCGGTTCGGGATCGCGCACGATCCGGTGCGGACCGAGCAGGTGCCGGCGCCGGTCACTCGGCCACCCACGCCCTGACACCTCGACGATCGTCTGACTGGTCATGCCTTCAGCCTGCGCGGCGCCCGATCGGGCTACCAGAGAGCGTTCAGCCGAGGATCGCCGGTCCCACCCTGCGGCCCGATCGGGCCCATCGGGCGTACGCTCACCGGATGCCAGCAACCCGTGTGCCGAACCGGCTCCCACCGGTCGCCCGGCCCCGGGCGCTGATCGTGGCGCTGATCCTTCTCGAGGTCGGGGCGATCAGCCTGCTCGCCTGGGGCGTCGCCGAGACCTACGAGGCCGTGATCCGGCACAGCGGGCTGGCCCGATTCGACCAGCCGATGCTGGACTGGATGATCGCGCACCGCACCCCGGAGCGGAACCAGCTGATCACGCTGTTCACCACCTTCGGCGGGCCGATCATCACCCCGATCGTCGCCGCCGCGGTGATGATCGTGCTGGCGTGGAAGTGGCGCTCCTGGACACCGGTGGTGATGGTGCTGGTGGCCGGCGCCGGATCGCTGGCGATGACCGTGATCGGCAAGGACTACGTCGAGCGGGTCCGCCCGCCGCACGAGCTGGCCGTGCCGCCGTACGAGTTCTCGCCGTCCTTCCCCAGCGGCCATGCGCTGAACTCGATGGCGCTCGGCGGATTGATCGCCTACCTGATCTGCCTCCATCTCACCCGCCGGCTCTCCCAGGTGCTGGTGATCGTCCTCGCCCTGGCGTACTCGCTGGCGATGGGCACCAGCCGGATCTATCTCGGCCACCACTGGCTCACCGATGTGGTCACCGGCTGGCTGCTCGGCCTGCTCTGGTTGCTGATGGTGATCGCCGGGCATCGGATCGGCCACCGGATCGTGCATCACGGTCCGGCGCCCGCCGACCCGGAATCCTCAGCTCCGCCGCAGGGCCAGCTCGACGAAGGCCGCCGCGGCGGGGGAGGGATTGAAGTCGCTCCAGGCGAGGTACTCGATCCGGGTCGGGGCCCCGGTGACCGGGAGCGTGCGTAACGCGGGATCGGCCGGGACCACTGCCGGCGGCAACATCGCGACCCCCAACCGCTGACGCACCAGCTCGAGCATCAGCTCGGTGCCGGACACCTCGAAGGCCACCTGGCGGGTGATCCCGGCGGCGGTGAAGGCGAGTTCGGACTGGGTACGCCCGGGTGAGCCGGCCGGGAAGTCGGCGAAGGTCTCCTCGGCCAACTCGGTCAGCCGGACCCGCCGGCGCCCGGCCAGCGGATGCGCCGCCGACACCACCGCAACCAGCCGTTCCCGGGCCAGCACCCGGGTGCGGACACCGGTCGGCGGGGCCGAATCGGCCAGGCCGAGCACCGCCACATCGAGCCTGCCGGCCGCGATCGCGGCGATGAACTCGTCGCTGGCGCCGCCCCGCAGCCCGACCCGGACGGCCGCGTGGGCGCGGTGGAAGGCGCCGATCGCGGCGGGGATGTCGATCGCGGTGACCGTGGGGATCACGCCGATCCGGAGCGCGCCGCGGATCTCACCCTCGGCGGCGGCCGCCTCGGCGGCGGCCCGGTCGGTCGCCGAGAGGGCCTCGCGGGCCGCGGGCAGGAAGGCCTCCCCGGCGGCGGTGAGCTGCACCCGGCGGCTGGTCCGGGCGAACAGGCGTACGCCGAGCTCGGTCTCCAGGGCCTTGATCTGGTGGCTCAGTGCCGACTGCACGACGAAACAGCGTTCGGCCGCCCGGGTGAAGCTGCGTTCCTCGGCCACCGCCAGCACATAGCGCAACTGCTGCAGTTCCATCACCCGAGTGTGCCCCAGAACGATCGATCCAACTCATTGAAGCGATGAAAAACATGTGTTGGACTCATCAGTGAATCGGTCTGACGATGGATCCATGACCACCGCCACCGCCACTCCGAACCAACCGGCGACCGCCCCGAGCGCATCCTCGGGCAGCGTCGGGCGCACCCTGATCACCGCACTCGCCCCGGCGGTCTGGGGCAGCACCTACATCGTCACCACCCAGCTGCTGCCACCCGGCCATCCCCTGTTCGCCGCCCTGCTCCGCTCCCTGCCGGCCGGGCTGATCGCGCTGCTCATCGCGCGGCAGCTGCCACGTGGTTCGTGGTGGTGGAAGAGCCTGGTGCTCGGCACCCTCAACATGGGTGCGTTCTTCCCGCTGCTCTTCGTGGCCGCCCAGCACCTGCCCGGCGGTGTCGCCGCCACCCTCGGCGCCACCCAGCCGATCATGGTCGCCTTTCTGGCCGTGGCGATCCTGCGGGAGCGGTTGTCCCGGTGGCGGGTCGGTTGGGGTGTGGTCGGGGTGCTCGGGGTCGGCCTGGTGGTCCTCGGGCCGGGTGCCGGACTGGATCTGACCGGGGTGCTCGCGGGGATCGCCGGGGCGCTGTCGATGGGGGTCGGGGTGGTGCTCACCAAGCGCTGGGGACGCCCGCCGGGGGTCGGTGCGGTCGGGCTGTGCGGCTGGCTGCTCACCGCGGCCGGTCTGGTGCTGCTGGTACCAGCGCTGCTGATCGACGGGATCCCCGCCGGTATCGACTCGTACGCCGTCGGCGGTTACCTGTGGCTGGGGCTGGCCGGCGGGCTGCTCAGCTACACGATCTGGTTCGCCGGCATCGGCAGGCTGCCGGTCACCGCGACGGCGCTGCTCGGCCTGCTCTCCCCGCTGATGGCCGCGACCCTGGGTGTCCTGCTCGCCGGCGAGGCGCTGAGCGCGCTGCAGCTCCTCGGTTTCGCCGTCGCCCTCACCGCGATGGTCGTCGGCCAGCTCTCCCCGAAACGCCGCGAACCCTGTCTCAGTTGAGATCCCAGTCGATCGGGTCGGCGCCCTGACGCTCCAGCAGGGCGTTCACCTTGGAGAACGGCCGGGAGCCGAAGAAGCCGTTGTGCGCCGACAGCGGGGAGGGGTGCGGGGACTTCACGTGCGGCATCCCGCCCAGCATCGGGATCAGCGACTGGGCGTCGCGGCCCCACAGGATCGCCACCAGCGGGCCGCGGCGCTCCACCAGCGCCTCGATGGCGCGCTGGGTCACCTTCTCCCAGCCCTTGTTGCGGTGCGAGGCCGACTTGCCGGGTTGCACGGTGAGACACCGGTTCAGCAGCAGCACCCCCTGGTCGAACCAGGGTGTCAGGTCCCCGGTCTGCGCCGGCGGTACGCCCAGATCGTCGTGCAACTCGCGATAGATGTTGACCAGCGATTTGGGCAGCGGGCGCACGTCCGGGGCCACCGAGAACGACAGCCCGACCGGATGGCCGGGGGTGGGATAGGGGTCCTGGCCGACGATCAGCACCCGGACCTCGGCCAGCGGCAGTGTGAACGCGCGCAGCACGTTCTCCCCGGCGGGCAGATAACCGCGCCCGGCGGCGATCTCGGCGCGCAGGAACTCACCCATCGCGGAGATCTCGCCGGCGACCGGGGCCAGTGCCTCCGCCCAGTCGGGTGCGATCAGTTCGGTCAGCGGTTTCGCGGTCATCGGCGTTCTCCCACATCGGATTCGGTGACTGGTTCGGCGGCCGGTACGCCCGGTGGCATCCGCAGGCTGACCGCGGCACCGGCCAGCAGCAGCACCGCGCCGGTCGCGAACGCGGCCGGCATCCCGACCTGATCGGCGATCGCGCCGGCGACGATCGGGCCCAGGATCGCGCCGATGTCGGAACACATCGAGAAGACCGCGACCGGGGTACCGCCGCGGGCACCGGCCGCGTCGCCGACCGCCGCCGGGGGAGCGGTGCCGAGCGCGGCCGCCGCCAGCCCATAGACCGCCAGCACCCCGATCAGCGCCCAGATGTTCGGCACCCAGGGCAGCGCCAGCATCCCGGCCGCGCCGATCAACCCGGCGGCGATCAGGGCGGGCCGACGCCCGACGGTGTCGACGAAGCGGCTCACCGGTCCCAGCGCCAGGGTCTGCACGACCGCGGCGACGGCGAAGGCGATCCCGGTCCAGGAGGTGTCGCGGTGCAGCACCTCGACGACCAGCACCGGGGTGAGCGCGGTCCGGGTGCCCATCGAGTTCCAGCCCTGCCCGAGGTTGGCCAGGCAGGCGGCCTGGTAGCGCGGGTCGCGCAGCACCTCGCGCATCGGGCGTACCGGGGCCGCCGTGGTCGACGCCGCGGGCGCCTCGCCGGTGTTGCGCAGCATCAGCAACCCGACGGTGCCGGCGATCGCCAGCGTCACCGCGTAGTAGAAGAAGGGTGCGGCCAGCGAGATCTGCGAGATCAGCCCGCCGATCGCCGGCCCGGTCATCCCGCCGAGCAGGAAGCCGCTCTGGAAGAACCCGGCGGCTCGACCGCGCAGCCGGGGCGGCACCGAGTCCAGCAGCAGCGTCATCGCCGAGACGGTGAACATCGCCGAGCCGACGCCGCCGAGCCCGCGCGTCACCAGCAGCCACGGATAACTCGTCGCCAATCCGGACAGCGCACTGGAGACCGCGACGATCCAGATCCCCACCGCCAGCGTGGTCCGCCCGCCGAGCACCGCGGCGATCCGGCCACAGAACGGGCTGGTCACCAGGCGTACCAATGCGAACGCCGACACCACCATGCCGACCTGCAGGTTGTTGACCCCGAACGATTTGGTGAACACCGGCAGCACCGGGATCAGCACCCCGAAGCCGACCGCCACGCAGAAGGCGATCAGGCCCAGCACGATGACATCGCGGGGGAGGTCGGTACGCCGCCGCACCCACTGCCGCAGCGCCACACCTCTACCCACCCGCGCGAGGATACTCGCCCGCCGCGCTGTGGGTACTACAGTGCTCGGAACATCGACACCACCCATCACGACGACACCAGGAGGGGCATGTTCTTCAGCAGCCGGGGTGACCGTGCTGAACGGGAGAACCGGGCGCTGCGCTCGGAACTGGCCAGGGTTCAGGGCGCACAGGATCTGGAGCGGCGAGCCGAGGTCGGCGAACAGCAGCGCCAGCGGGACTTCGACCGGATGGTGCCGCGCGGGGTGCAGATCGGTGCCGCCTGGGCGTGGCGGCTGCTGCTGCTCGCGGCGCTGGCCGGTGGCATCGGCTGGCTGATCGCCACCTTGAGTGCGGTGACCATTCCGCTGGCCATCGGCATCATGCTCACCGCCGGCCTGTCACCGATCGCGAAGCTGCTGAACAAGACCGGCATGCCCCGGGTGCTGGCCGCGCTGATCACCCTGGTCGGCGGCCTGCTGGTGGTCAGCGGTGTGCTCACCTACATCGGGATCACCATCGCCGGCCAGTCCGCGGAGTTGGGTGAGCGGGTCACCCAGGGCTGGGGGCAGCTGACCCAGTGGCTCGACCAGGGGCCCCTGCACATCAACGCCGACCAGCTGAACTCCTACTACAGCCAGGCCTTCGAATACCTGCGCCAGCAGCAGAGCCGGATCGCCACCTATGCCGCAACCGCCGGTGGTGCGGTCGGCAACTTCCTCACCGGGCTGGTGCTCGCGCTGCTGGCGATGTTCTTCATGCTCTACGACGGCCGGCGGATCTGGAACTTCCTGCTCAAGCTGGTGCCGGCCGCGGCCCGGCAGAAGACCGATGGTGCCGGCCAGGTGGGGTGGACCTCGCTGGTCGCCTACGTCCGGACCACGGTGATCGTGGCCGCGGTGGACGCGGTCGGCCCGCTGATCGCCGCGATCGTGATGGGCGTACCGATGGCGCCGGCGCTGGGTGCGCTGCTGTTCCTCTCCGCCTTCGTGCCGATCGTCGGTCTGCTGGTCTCCGGCTTCGTCGTGGTGCTGGTCACCCTGGTCACGGTGGGCTGGGTGCAGGCGCTGATCATGCTCGGCGTGATCATCCTGGTGAACCAGCTCGAGGGCAACGTGCTGCAGCCGCTGCTGATGGGCAAGGCCGTCGCCCTGCACCCGATGGCGGTGATGTTCGGCATCACCCTGGGCATCTCGGTCGC
The DNA here is from genome assembly GCF_004362375.1 of Enemella evansiae. Lineage (NCBI taxonomy): Bacteria > Bacillati > Actinomycetota > Actinomycetes > Propionibacteriales > Propionibacteriaceae > Enemella > Enemella evansiae. Next base: position 212,544 of record NZ_SNXA01000013.1, on the reverse strand, counting down.
CGGCATCATCGGAGCGCTGCTGGTGGTGCCGATCATGGCGTTCGGCAAGACCTTCATCGAATACTGCGCGAGCGGGCGTACGCCCGAGGGCGTCGACGACCCGCTGGCTGGCGCCGATCAGAAGGGACAGGCCCCCGCCGGTGACGAACCGGCGAGGGCCTGAGCGGGAACGATCGACCCAGGCTCAGTCCGCGGCGTGCCGCGGGCTGGGCTCGGGGTTGCGGATGTCGACCATGTACGCCGCGGCGAGGTCGCTGCCGGCCTCGTGCAGCTTGCCGATGTCGACGGCCTGGTAGCGCTGCTCGACCGGTTCCTCGATCCGCGCCAGCACGATCGCCCGATCCTGTTCGGCGGCGAGCACGGCCAGGTCCTTGCGCAGCTCGGGGCTGAGCACGCCGCCGGGCTTCTGGGCCCGGGCGGCGACCTCGGCGGCCTGCCCCTCGGCGCGGGCCACCTCCGCCTCGTCCTCGGAGCAGAGCATCGCGGCGGTGCAGCGCAACAGCGCGATCCCACGCTCCAGATCCCCGTCGCCCAGGCCGGTCACGCCCTCGCGGAGCAGCTCCCGGCCCGGCTTGGCCGCCTCCTCGGCGAGCAGCGCGTACTGAAGGCCGAGGATCCGCTCCCGGGTCCGGCCATGGCCGCTCAGGGTCGGTACCAGCTCGTTCGGTGAGCCGCTGGTCTGGTTCATCGAGTCGAGCACCTCCCGGCCGGCCTCGGTCGGGGTGTGCACGGTGTCCCGCAGCGGTACCGCCTTGATGAACAGGGTCGCCAGCAGCGCCAGCGCACCGACCGGCAGGCCGATCAGGAAGGTGTTGTGCAGCGCATCGGCCAGCCCCTGCCGGACGGCGTCGGCGATCGCCGGCGGCAGCTGGGCGAGCACGCTCGGGTCGAGCACCGCGGAGGCGTTCATCGCGCCACCGGCCTGGGCCGCCGCACCGGCGGGCAGGTACTTACCGATCGCGGTGTGCATGGTGGTGGTCATCACCGTGCCGTAGATCGCGATCCCGACGGTGGAGCCGACGTTGCGGAAGAACTGGCTGGAGGCGGTCGAGACGCCGAGATCCTGGCGGCGGGAGTTGTTCTGGATGACCAGGGTGTAGAGCTGCATGCAGGTGCCCAGGCCGACGCCGATGACGACCATCGCCAGGGTCAGGTCGAGCTGGGTGGACCCCCAGTGCAGCCGGGACAGCAGCCAGTAGCCGATCAGCATCACGATGTTGCCGAGCAGCAGGAATTCCTTGTAGCGGCCGGTCTTGGTGACCAGCTGTCCGACGACGATGCCGAGGATGATCAGGCCGAGCATCATCGGCATCAGGATCAGCCCGGAGTTGGTGGCGTTCACCCCGATCACACCCTGGGCGTACACCGGGATGTAGATGATCGCGCCGAACATCATGATCGCCACGGCGAAGCTGGCGATGCAGCTGAGGGTGAAGATCGAGCTGCGGAACAGGCGCAGCGGCAGCACCGGATCGATGGCGCGCGTCTCGGCGAAGATGAAGATGCCGGTGAAGACCAGGCCCACGGCGTACAGGGTGATGATCTGCCAGGACGACCAGGCCCAGGTGGTGCCGCCGAAGGAGGTGGCGAGCAGCAGGCAGATCAGCGCGATCGCCATCGTGAAGATGCCGAACAGGTCGATCTTCACCTTGCGCGGTTCGTGAGCCAGGTGCAGGAAGCGGCCGATCGCGACCAGTGCGACCAGGCCGATCGGCAGGGTGACGAAGAACAGCCAGCGCCAGCCCCAGTGGTCGGTGATGAAGCCACCGGCGAGCGGGCCGGCGACCGAGGTGAGGCCGAAGACCGCACCCATCACCCCTTGGTACTTGCCGCGGAAGCGGGGCGGTACCAGGTCGCCGATGATCGTCTGGGACAGCGGCATCAGGGTGCCCATGCCCAGGCCCTGGATCGCGCGGGCGCCGACCAGCATCCAGAAGTTCTGCGCGAAGCCGGAAATCACCGAGCCGAGCATGAACACGACCAGACCGGCCAGATAGAAGGGCCGGCGACCATAGAGGTCGGAGAGCTTGCCGACGATCGGCACCGTGATCGCCGAGACCAGCATGGCCGCGGTGGCCAGCCAGGAGTAGTGCTCCATGCCGCCGAGTTCGGCGACGATCCGGGGCAGTGCGGGGCCGACGATGGTCTGGCTGATGGAGGCGACCAGCATGCCCAGCATCAGGCCGATGAAGACGCGCTTGCCGGCCGCGTCCAGGTGGAACTCCTCCTTGGCCACGGGAGCGTCGGCGGTCGGCGCGGTGGACTCAGCCACGGGTTTCCTTCCGGTGCTGCGGGTTGTCATTGTCATTCGGGGTCAGGGGATCCTTGTCTTCGGTTTCGGGGTCTTCGGTTTCGGGGTCTTCGGGTTCGGGGCACTTGGCGGGGTTGGACTGGAGCACCTCATCGGCCAGTCGGGTCATCAGGCGCTCCAGGGTGGTCACATCGTCGGTCGACCAGGTGGACAGCCGTTCGCTGAGCAGCGCCCGGCGTTCGGTGCGGGCCCGCTCCAGCAGCGCCTCGCCACCGGCGGTGAGCGTGAAGTGCTTCGCCCGCCGGTCACCCGGGTCGGGTTTGCTGGAGACCAGGTCCGAATCCTCGAGCTGGCGCAGGTGCCGGGAGACGGTGGAGGTGTCCAACTCGGCGGCCGCCGCGAGCTCGGTCAGCCGGAGCTCACCGCGCAGTTCGAGCAGATGCAGCATGAAGTAGCTGCCCTGATCGACCGCGAACCGCTGGGACCGCTTGGCGGCCCTGGCCATTCCGACCATCGCGTCGATGAGCCGGTCGGCGACATCCGCCGGTGTTTCTGATGCTTGCACCAAACAAGCATAAATCCATTACTTGCACTATGCAAATACTCCGATGCACTTTGTCAGCAGTTATGGCCGGTGTTGCGGCGCCGGACCGGCCGTTTGGCCCCAAGAGTTTGGTAGGGATGCGGGGTGCGCGCGATCGAACTTCCCCCGACGGCCGACTGGAGCATCTGCGTCCGGGACGCGAGCGATGATCGGGTGCTGTACGCCCACCATCCGGAGCGATTGCTGCGGACCGCCAGCGTCGGCAAGGTGTTCCTGCTGGCCGAGGTGTCTGCCCGGTTGGCGGCGGGGGAGCTCGATCCGGACGAGCCGTTGCGCTGGGACGATGACGAGTGGGTCGCCGACTCCGGGCTCTGGTACCAGCTGCGCAGCCGCTCCCTGCCGCTGGCCGATCTCTGCCTGCTGATCGGTGCGGTCAGCGACAACCTGGCGACCAACGTGCTGCTGCGCCGGGTCGGCATCGAGCCGGTCCGCCGGATGGCCCGGCGGCTCGGCTGCGCGGAGTCGGCACTGCTGGACCGGGTACGCGAGGGACGCCGCCCGACCGATCCACCCACCCTCTCGGTGGGTCGGGCCGACGAGTTGTCCGCGCTGCTGGGTCGGTTGCATCGCGGTGAGGTGCTCGGTCGGGAGGCCGCCGACCGGGTGCTCGGCTGGCTGGCCACCGATACCGACCTGTCGATGGTGGCCGGCGCCTTCGGGCTCGACCCGCTCGCGCACACCGGACCGGACCGCGGCGTACGGCTGGTGAACAAGACCGGCACCATCGAGACCGCCCGGATCGACATCGGCCTGGTGAGTGCCGGCGGCCGCACCCTGGCGTACGCCGCAGCGGCCAACTGGGCGGACGGGCGCCCCGAGGTGCGCGACCGGGTGCTGGCGGCGATGCGGGAGATCGGTCGCGCGGTCGCCGATGAGCTGGCTGGCTGAGTCTGGTCATCTCGACACGCTGCCCCGGCTCCGCTTCGCTGCGCCGGGGCAGCTACTCGATGACCGTGAGGGCGGCTTCGCTGCGCCGGGGCAGCTACTCGATGACCGTCGGGTCAGACGGTTTCGAGGAAGCGGCGCAGCATCTGCTGGCCGGTGACCAGGGAGGTGACCGGTACCCGCTCGTCCACGCCGTGCTGACCCTCGGAGCGTCGACCGTCGGGGTCGGGGCCGAGCGGGGTGAATCCGTAACCCGGGATCCCGATCCGGGCGAACGCCTTCGCATCGGTACCACCGCCCAGGCAGCCGGGGATCACCGTCCCGAGCGGGTCGAACTCACCGATCACCCGACGGATCGCGGCCAGCCAGGGACCGTCCAGGGGAGCGGCCACCGGTGGCTGATAGGTGCTGTGCTCCCACTCGACCGCTTCGCCCTGCCGCGGCCCGAGCAGCTCGGCCAGGGTGGCGTCGAGCTGGTCGACGAAACCGGGTGGGCAGCGGACGTCGAACTCCGCGGTCGCCGCCCCGGGGATCACGTTCACCTTGTAGCCGGCGTTCAGCATCGTCAGCGTCGCCGACGCCCGGATCGTCCACGGCAGCGGACCGGCATCATCGCCGAGGGCGGCGATCACCGCCCGCACGGCCACCTCGGCCGTCGCTTCGTCGGTGGCCGCCAGGTCGGTGACGACCTCGGCGGGCAACTCGAGAGCGCACGCCGATTCGGTCAGCTGAGCTCGTACCACCGGGGCCAGGTGCAGCGGCCAGCGGTACTCGCGCAGCCGGGTCACCGCCGCCAGCAACCGGCTGATCGCATCCGCACCGGTCGGCCGCGACCCGTGGCCGGAGGCGCCGTGGGCGGTCAGCCGCAGATGCATCGAACCCCGCTCCGCACAGGCCACCGGATAGAGGTGCACCGCCTCGCCGGTCGTGGTCCGCAGCGCCTCGCAGTGACCGCCGGATTCGCCAATGGTGCAACCGATTCCGGCGAACCGATCCGGATATCTGTCGACCAGCCACTCGGCCCCGTGGGCCCCGGTGTCCTCCTCATCGGCGACGAAGGCGAACAGCACGTCGCGGCGTGGGCGGACGCCGTCGCGGGCCCACTGCAGCAGGGTGCTCAGTGACATCGCGCAGGCGTCCTTCATGTCCTGCGCGCCCCGTCCGTAGAGGTACCCGTCGGCCACCTCGCCGGCGAACGGATCGTGTGTCCACTGCTCGGCCTCCGCCGGCACCACGTCCAGATGGCCCTGGACCAGCACCCCCGGCAGCTCGGGCTCGGAGCCCGCGACCCGGAGCAGCAGGTTGGTCCGCTCGGGTGCGTCCGGGCGGGCCAGGATCTCCGGTTGCCAGCCGGCGGTGCGCAGGGTGTCGGCGACGAACTCGGTGCAGGCGCGTTCGCCGCGGGCGCGGCCGCCGCCCCAGTTCGTGGTGTCGAAGCGGATCAGCTCACCGCACAGGCGTACGACATCGGTCTCGGTGTCACCGTCGGTCTCGGTAGGACTCACCCCTCCCACTCTGCCAAACCGTCGTCAACATTTCACGCACCTACGTTTCAGGAAGGAAACAATTGACGCATACCTCTTGACCGCGGCCTCACCGCTCCGGTTGTCTGGCGCGCAACTCGCACCAGGAGGTCGCATGTCCAGTCGTCGCACATCGTCATGGTCCAGGTTGCTGGCTGCCCTCGGGGTGCTGCTCGTCGCCCTGCTGCCCTGGGTCGGTACGCCGACCGCGCGGGCGGCCGACGCGCCGGTGCTGAAGGTGGCCGTGACCGCCGACATCGACAACTTCAACCCGTTCAAGACGGTGCTGCTGACCTCCACCCAGATCAACCGGATGCAGTATGAGCCGCTGGTGCAGTGGGGGCCGGACAACAAGCTCACCGAGGGTTTGGCGAACAAGTGGGAGGCCAGCCCGGACGCGAAGACCTGGACCTTCACCATCCCGGCCGGCCGCAGCTGGTCCGACGGCCAGCCGATCACCGCCGAGGACGCGGCCTGGACCTTCCAGCAGATGCAGCAGAAGGAGGAGCTGCAGACCGCGAACGGTTCCCTGGTGGAGAATGTGACCTCGGTGGAGGCGAAGGACCCGCAGACCGTGGTGATCACCATGAAGGAACCGCAGGCCTCCAACCCCGGCAACGAACTGCCGATCGTGCCCAAGCACATCTGGGAGAAGCTCGATGCCGCCAAGACCAACAACGACCTCTCCGACGGTCAACCGATCGTCGGCTCGGGGCCGTTCCTGATGACCAAGTACGTCAAGGGCCAGTCGATCGAGCTCACCGCCAACCCGAAGTTCTTCCGCGGTGCACCGAAGATCGGCGGAATCACCTTCGTCTACTACAAGAACCTGGACGCCGCGGTGCAGGGTCTGCGCGCCGGTGAGATCGACCTGGTCAACGGGCTCACCCCGGCCCAGTTCAACTCGCTGAAGAACCAGCAGGGCATCACCGCGAACAACGGTGAGGGCCGGCGCTACCAGGGTCTGGCGATCAACCCCGGTGCCGTCGATGCGGCTGGAAAGCCTTTGGGTGATGGGAATCCCGCCCTGCAGAACCCGCAGGTCCGCGAGGCGATCCTGACCGCGATCGATAAGAAGGTGCTGCTGGAGCGGGTGCTCGGTGGCCTGGGCAAGCCGGGCATCACCCAGGAGCCCACCGTCTATCCCGACTACTTCGGCCTCGCCGCCGGTGCCAGCGAGCGCACCTTCGACCCGGCGAAAGCCAACCAGCTGCTCGACCAGGCCGGCTACCGCAGGGGCGCCGACGGGGTCCGCGTCGACCCGTCGGGCAAGCCGCTCAAGCTGCGGCTGATGGGCCGCAGCTCCGATGCCACCCATGCCCAGCTGGCCGACTTCGTGAAGCAGTGGCTGAGCGATGTCGGGATCCCGGTCGAGACCTCGATGGTCAGCAACACCCAGGTCAACAACGACTCGACCCTCGGCAAGTACGACCTGTACTTCACCGGCTGGAGCATCGGGCCCGACCCCGACTACCAGCTGTCGATCAACCTGTGCTCCTCGCGGCCGAACGCCGACGGGTCGGGTGCGACCAGCGAGAACAACTGGTGTGACCCGAAGTTCGACCAGCTCTATGCCCAGCAGCATTCCGAGCTCGATCCGGCCAAGCGGGCCGACCTGGTCAAGCAGGCCTGGACCATCGCCTACCAGGCCAACGTGATCGACATCGTCTACTACGCCGACTACCTGGAGGCGTACCGCAGCGACCGGTTCGCGAACTTCACCAAGCAGCCGGAGAACACCGGCACGATCACCAACCAGAACGGCTACTGGGGCTACTACGGCGCCACCCCGGTGCAGGCCGGTGACACCCAGGCACAGACCGCCGGCGGCGGCAGCTCGAACACCGGGCTGTGGATCGGTGTCGGTGTCGTCGCCGTGCTGGCCCTGGCCGGTGGATTCTTCGCCATGCGTCGCCGCAAGCCCGCCGAGGATCGTGAATGAGCCTGGCGGAGACCAGCGACCCGAGCGCGCTCGAGGACGTCCCGGCACCCGCCGGACTGGGTCGCTATGTGCTCAATCGGGCGATCGGTGCCGCGATCAGCCTGATCCTCATCGTGGTGGTCGGATTCTTCGTTTTCCGAATCCTGCCTGGCGATCCGGCGATCACGATGACCCGCGGCCGCCGGGTCAGTGCCGCGGACGTGGACCGGCTGCGCGAGCAGTTCGGGCTGGACCAGCCGTTGCCGGTGCAGTTCTGGAAGTACCTGACCGGGCTGGTCACCGGTGACCTGGGCACCTCCTACACCTACGACGCCCCGGTCACCCAGCTGATCGGGGAACGGGTGGGGTCCACCCTGCTGCTCACCGGCACCGCGGCCGCGATCTCGGTGGTGCTCGGCCTGTGGCTGGGTCAGCGGGTGGCCTGGCGGCGCGGTTCCACCTTCGACAAGGCGCAGACCGGGATCGCGCTGGTGTTCTGGTCGGTGCCCACCTTCTGGCTGGGTCTGCTGCTGCTGATGCTCTTCGGCGGCACCCTGCAGTGGTTCCCGACCGGCGGCATGACCACCCCGGGCAGCACCGCCACCGGGTTGGCGTACGCCCTGGACGTGGCCAGACATCTGGTGCTGCCGGTGCTCACCATGGTGGCGGTGGTCTATGCCCAGTATCTGATGGTGATGCGCGCCTCGGTGCTGGAGGAGATGAACGCCGACTATCTGACCACCGCCCGCGCCAAGGGCCTGCGGGAGGACCTGGTCCGCACCAGGCATGCGGTCCCGAACGCCCTGCTGCCGACGGTGACGCTGATCTTCCTCACCCTCGGCCACCTGATCGGCGGTGCGATCACCGTGGAGACGGTGTTCTCCTGGCCGGGGCTGGGTTATCTCACCTTCCAGGCGCTCGACGGCCCGGATCTGCCACTGCTGCAGGGAACCTTCGTGGTCTTCTCCAGCATCGTGGTGCTGATGAACTTCGTCGCCGACCTGCTCTATCGGGTGCTGGACCCGAGATTGAAGGTCGCCTGATGAGCTCCGAACCGACGACCGGACCGGCCACCTCCGCGACCGCCATCGCCAGCCGCCGGCGGCGGCAACGGGTCGCCGCGAACTGGGCCCTCTTCGCCGCCAACCGGGCCGGCCTGGTCGGGCTGATCGGGTTGCTGTGCGTGCTGGCGCTCGCCCTGCTGGCGCCGCTGCTGGTGCCCTTCGACAGTTTCGATGTCACCCGGTTGACCGCCTCGGCCAACCAGCCACCCTCGGCGGCCCATCTGCTCGGCACCGATCCGGTGGGCCGCGATGTGCTCGGCATGCTGCTGTGGGGATCGCGGATCTCCTTGGTGGTCGGGTTCTCCGCGACCTTGATGTCGATGCTGATCGGCACCCTGATGGGGATGCTGGCCGGTCACTTCACCGGTGTGACCCAGCTCGTGCTGCTCCGCATCATCGACTTCTTCCTGGTCATCCCCAGCCTGGTGCTGGCCATCGTGCTCTCCACGATGCTGACCCGCGGCGTCCTCACCATCGTGATCGCCATCGGGTTGACCAGCTGGGCCGCGACCGCGCGGATCGTTCGCTCGCAGACCCTCACCATCGAGGCCCGGCCCTACATCGAACGGGCCCAGGCCCTCGGCGGCGGGCACGGCCATCTGCTGCTCCGGCACGTGCTGCCGGCGGTGATCCCGCTGGTGCTGGCGAACACCACGCTGATGGTCGGCTCGGCGATCATCTCGGAGTCCACGCTGTCCTTCCTCGGCCTCGGTGATCCGACGCAGATCTCCTGGGGGTCGATGCTGAAGAGCGCCCTCGACACCGGTGCGGCGACCGCCGGCTACTGGTGGTTCGTGCTGCCCCCGGGGATCGCGATCGTGATCGTCGTGCTCTGTTTCACCCTGGTCGGCCGGGCCTTGGAGGCCGTGGTCAACCCCACCCTGCGGGAGCGCCGATGACCACCCTGGAATGGCGCGGGGTGAGCGTACGCTACCGATCCCGCGCGGACGACCCGCCGGCCGTCGACGATGTCAGCCTGCGGATCGGCTCCGGTGAATCGGTGGGGCTGGCCGGTGAATCCGGCTGCGGCAAGTCCACCCTCGCCGCGACCGCGCTGCGGCTGCTGCCACGCAGCGCCGCCGTCAGCGGTGAGATCCTGGTCGACGGTGAGGACGTGACCACGATGAACTGGGGGCGGGTCCGCGCGGTCCGCTGGACCGCCGCGGCGATCGTCTTCCAGGGCGCGATGCACTCGCTCAATCCGGTCCGCCGGATCCGCTGGCAGATCGCCGAGGCGCTCAGCCTGCACGCCGACGAACGCTGGGCCGACCAGGCGGCCCGCGACCGCCGGGTGACCGAGCTGCTGGCCCGGGTCGAGTTGCCCGCCGATCGCGCGGATGCCTATCCACACGAGCTTTCCGGCGGCCAGAAGCAGCGGGTGATGATCGCGATGGCGCTCGCCTGCGACCCCGACATCATCATCGCCGACGAGCCGACGACCGCCCTCGATGTGGTGGTCCAGGCCCAGGTGCTGCAGGTGCTCTCCGAGTTGGTCAGCGAACGCGGGTTGACGCTGATCATGATCAGCCACGACCTGTCGGTGCTCGCCCAGGTCTGCCAGCGGCTGGTGGTGATGCAGTCCGGGCGGATCGTCGAACAGGGGGAGACGGCTGCGGTGGTGGCCGACCCGCAACATCCGCACACCCGGGAGCTGGCGGCCGCGTTCCCGACGATCGGTGACGAACGGTCCCGGTTGCGTGTCGGTCGCGCCGCGCGGGAGGAGGAGTTCGATCCCGACGCCGTCGCCCGGGACCGTGACCGGGAGCTCGGTGCCGAACTGCTCCAGGTGCGCGATCTGGTGGTCGACTTCCGGGCCCGGGGCAAGCGGCTGCGGGCGGTCGACCACGTCTCGCTGGGGTGCCGCCAGGGGGAGGTGGTGGCGCTGGTCGGTCAGTCCGGGTCGGGCAAGACCACCCTGGCCCGGACGGTGCTCGGGCTGCAGCGACCCACCTCCGGTGAGGTGCTGTTCGACGGCCGGCCGATGCCGCGCGGGGGAGCCGCGCTGAAGGCGTACCGGCGGAAGGTCCAGTTCGTCCTGCAGGACCCGAGTGGGGCACTCAACCCCAAGCACACCGTCCTCGACGCGGTCGCCGAGGGGCCCCGGGTGCACGGGCTGGGTGGCGACGAGGTGGAACGGGTCTCCCGGGCGCTGCGTGCCGCCGAGTTGACCCCGCCCGAGCGGTTCCTCGCCGCACTGCCGCAGGAGCTCTCCGGCGGGCAGCGGCAGCGGGTGGTGATCGCCGGGGCGCTCGCGCTGGACCCGGAATATCTGGTCGCCGACGAACCGGTCGCCTCCCTGGACGCCTCGGTGCGCGGTGAGATCCTCGGCCTGCTGCTGAATCTGCGCCGCACCCTGGGGCTCGGCGCGCTGGTGATCACCCACGATCTCGGACTGGCCTGGAACATCGCCGACCGGGTGCTGGTGATGCGCAACGGGCAGATCGTCGAGGATGGGCCCGTGGAACAGGTACTGCTGGATCCCCAGCACGACTACACCAAGACCCTGCTCGCCGCCGCGCCGCGCGGCCTGGGGGTGCCCCGGTGACCGACCCCCTGGGGCCGTTGGTGCCGGGTGACCGGGTGGCGCTGCTCGGCCCGGCCGGCCCGCCGCCGCCGGAGAAGTTGGCGGCGGCGGAGGAGCTGCTCACCGGTTGGGGGCTGGTTCCGGTACGCCTGCCCTCGGCCCGGGCGGCCCATCGGTGGGCGAGTTATCTCTCCGGTGCCGACGAGCTGCGGGCCGCGGATTTCCAGCGGGCCTGGTGCGATCCGCAGTTCCGCGGCATCATCGCGGTCCGCGGTGGCTATGGCACCGCCCGGATGCTGGACCACCTCGACCTGGCGGCGCTGCGGTCCTGCCCGCCCAAACCGGTCTACGGCAGCTCCGACATCACCGCCCTGCACGAGCTGCTGCGCGAACAGCTCGGCGTACCCAGCTGGTTCACCCCGATGCCCGCAACCGCTGACCTGCTTGACGATCCGGCAGCCACCGAGTCATTCCGGCAGGCACTGTTCGGCGATCCGGCCGAGCTCGATCACGCCGGCTCGGACGCCTTGGTCGACGGCACCGCGACCGGGACGCTGATCGGCGGCAACCTGTCGCTGCTGGCGATGACGCTGGCCGCCCGCAGCCGGCCGCCGGTCGACAACACCGGTGCCCTGGTCCTGCTCGAGGACATCAACGAGGAGACCTATCACCTGGACGGCTATCTCACCGCGCTGTTGCGGGCCGGTTGGTTCGACGGTGTCGCCGGCATCGTGCTGGGCAGCTGGCGCGGCTGCGTCGTCGACGAGGTACGCCTGCTGGTCGGCGAACTGCTCGGCGGGCTCGGGGTGCCGATCGGTGCGGGCTTCAGCTTCGGGCACGGCCCGGGTGCGGAGAGCGTGCCGCTCGGCGTACCCGCCCGGCTGCAGGTCGCCGCAGGCACGAGCACGTTGATCGTCACCCCGGGTCTTCCCCCAACCACACCCGATAGTGGAAAGTGACCCTTTAGATAGTCGCAAGTCCGTTTTACATTTGGGTCATGAGCACTCCAGACCTCACACCGATCCTCGAGGATCTTGCCGCCGGGCGGATCGATTCCGCCGAGGCCTCGCGCCGCATCGAGGCGCTCACCGGCGCTCCTGCCGGCGCCAGCGCCGGATCGAGTGCCGGGTCCACCACCGGCAGCACCGGTACCTCGGCCGGTGCCGGGGCGGACTCCTCGGCTGCGGGGGAGCGCCCCCGGCCGCGCTGGCAGCAGTACGCCCGGGACACCTTCAGCCGGGTCGTCGGCGACCAGCCCGACACCGAGGCCGACCCGCGAACCGCGCCGCCGACTGCGGAGACCCCGCGTACCGAGGGTGCCGAGCCGCCCGCCGGTGACGACGAGGTCCCCACCGCCGACCGCCGCACCGCCAACACCAAGGGCGTCGACCGGGTCTCGATCCGAGCCGTCGGCCGCCGGGTCCGGGTGGTCGGTGAACCGCGGGTGGCCACCGCCTCCGTCGACGGCGCCCATGTGCTGCGCCGCAATGGATCGGTGCTGGAGATCTCCTCCGACGGTGAGATCGGCGCCTCGATCGACGGCTTCACCCTGCTCCGCCCGCCGCGCAGTCTCGACGACGTGCGCAATCTCGGTCTGGGCAAGGAACTGTTCATCCGGGTCAACCCGAACCTGATCGTCGATGTGGAGCTGACCGCCGGGTCGCTGACCTGTGAGGACGTCCGCTACCTGGGCAAGGTCCGGGTCACCGCCGGTGGCGCCAAGCTCACCGGATTGAGCGAGGCGCACGACGTGCTGGTGCAGGCCGGTCAGGCCACCGTCAAGGGCCGGATCGCGACCGGCCGCTCCCGGATCCGCTGTGAATCCGGTTCGCTGAACGTCCAGCTGGACGACGACTCGAATGTCACCGTGCGCGCGGAATCCCAACTGGGCAAGGTGGTCTGGGCCGGTGGGCACACCGGCGCCGGTGACGAAGTGGTGATGGGCAACGGGGCCGCCCGGCTGGATGTCGGTGTGGTGATGGGCCACGCGGTGGTCCGGGTCGGTACCGAGAACGGAGGCGATCGATGAGCACGCATTCCCACGGTGAGCGGACCCTGGACGAACCGCACCGCCCGCCGAGCGACTGCCCGGTCTGCGGCGACCAGCTGCACGTCACCCGGCTCGGCTGCACCACCTGCGGATCGGAGTTGGCGGGGGTGTTCACCTCGTGCGAGTTCTGCGCACTGAACCCCGCCGAGATCGAGACCCTGCGGGTCTTCCTGGCCTCCCGCGGCAACCTGCGGGAGGTGGAGAAGCATCTCGGGGTGTCCTATCCGACCGCGCGACTGCGGCTCACCCAGCTGCTGATGAAGCTCGGCCTCTCCGGCGAGGAGGGCGAGGGCGAGCAGCCGACGAGCGCCCCGACCGAGACGACCGCCGACACCGCGGGCGGGGTGGACCGGGACACGATCCTGGCCCAGGTCGCCAGCGGTGAACTCAGCCCGGCCGAGGCCCAGCGGCTGCTGGCCGGCTGACGCCCGACGTCCGGGGCGGCGTACGCCCCGGAGACCCCGCACAACCAACGAGCCGCCCCGGATCACCCGGGGCGGCTCGTTGCTGGCGGAAATCGATGTTCAGCCGGTGAAAGCCTCCACCTTGGTGATCTTCACGGAGATGGACTTCCCGTTGGGCGTCTCGTAGGAGACGGTGTCGCCCACCTTCTTGTCCAGGATCGCCGCGCCGAGCGGGGACTGCGGGCTGTAGACGTTGACCTCGTCGGCGGCATCGTCCAGTCCGAGCAGCTCGCGGGAGCCGAGCAGGAAGGTGTCGGTGTCGTCGGGGTCGCCGTCGAAGGCGATGGTGATCTTGGTGCCCGGGACCGCCTGGTCGGTATTGGTGGGGGCATCGCCGACCTCGGCACGACGCAGCATGTCCTGCAGCTGCGCGATCCGGGCCTCCTGCTTGCCCTGCTCCTCGCGGGCGGCATGGTAGCCACCGTTCTCGCGCAGGTCCCCCTCGTCACGGGCCGCGGCGATCCGGTTGGCGATCTCGGTGCGCCCCTCACCCTCGAGGTACGCGAGCTCGTCGGCGAGCTTGTCGTAGGCCTCCTGGGTGAGCCAGATGGTGTTGGTCTCGGTGATTTCTGCCATCGCACAAGATTACCAACACCCCCGGCCCAGGCAATCGTGGCGCGCTGTTCAGCCGCCCTGGCACTTGCTGATGGTGGCGCTCACCGGCGGCCGGAAGGTGCGCAGCGAGACCTGCTCCTGGGTGACCTCGCGATCCGCGGCGGCGACGGCGTACCAGACCTCACCGACCTGCTCACCGCCCTGCGCGGTCGCCTGCACCAGACAGCGCCCGGTGACGTCGGCGGAGGAGCGGTCGATCATCAGCGTGATGTTGATGGTGTTGTTGCCGGTCACGGTGAAGCTGACCACCTGGGCGGTCACCGGCGGGTTCGACTGATCGACCGAGATCCACAACCAGACCCCCAGCAGCGGGAGCACGATGAGTGCCACCACCCACTTCAACCAGGGGCGTCGGGCGTCGGGGTATCGGGCGGCGATCCGCTCCGCGGGGGACAGGCTCACGAGAACAGGTTAGTGACCGGCGGGAATCTCTCGGGCCGATCTGGTGTTTGCTTGGGTTGGCTGACCGTTCGACACCCATGGAGTCCGACCTTGACGAGCACGACCACCACCCGCCCCCGGCGTACCGCTGACGGCGACCAGCTCCGCCTGCTGCACGTGCACGCGCACCCCGACGACGAGTCGAGCAAGGGCGCGGCGGTGACCGCGAAATACGTCGATGAGGGCGTCCGGGTGATGGTCGCGACCTGCACCGGGGGCGAGCGGGGGTCGATCCTCAACCCGGCGATGGACCGCCCCGACATCATCAACCACCTCGCCGAGGTGCGCCGCCGCGAGATGGATCGGGCGCGGGCGATCCTGGGCATCGAGCAGACCTGGCTCGGCTTCGTCGACTCCGGGCTGCCCGAGGGCGACCCGCTGCCGCCGCTGCCGGACGGCTGCTTCGCGCTGCAGGATCCGGAGCAGGCGGCCGGGGAACTGGTCCGGGTGATCCGGCAGTTCCGGCCGCAGGTGCTGACCACCTACGACGAGCTGGGTGGCTACCCGCACCCCGATCACATCCAGACCAACCGGATCAGCCTGATCGCCGTCGAACAGGCCGCCGATCCGACGAAGTGGCCGGAGCACGGCGAGCCCTGGCAGGTGAGCAAGGTCTACTACCAGCACACCTTCAACCGGCAGCGCACGATCGCCCTGCACGAGGCGATGCTGGATCGCGGCTTCGAGTCGCCGTACGCCGAGCGGCTCGCCAACTGGGACGACTCGAACCGGGTGCCGGACTCGCGGATCACCACCGCGGTCGAGTGCGCCGACTACTTCTCGGTCCGCGACCGGGCGCTGCTCGCGCATGGTACGCAGGTCGACCCGAACGGGGCCTGGTTCCACGTGCCGCTCGAGGTGCAGCGCGAGGTCTGGCCGACCGAGGAGTTCGAACTCGTCATCGACCAGACCGGCTCGGAGACGCCCGAGGAGGATCTGTTCGCCGGGATCGCGGTCCAGGCGTAGAGTCCTCCTCGTGGAGGGAGGGCTCATGCTGCCGTTGGACATCGACCCCAATTCGGTGGTCGCAGGCTGGATCCCGCTGGTGCTGATCCTGGTGCTGGGCGGCGCCTCGGCGCTGCTCTTCCGCAGCATGCGCCGGCAGATGCGCAAGATCGACATCCCCGAGGAGGGCGTCGACACCCGCCCCGACCAGGACCCGGAGCACGTCGAGCAGCGCTGAACCCACGCTCATCGCCCGGCCCGCCGTGCGCAGCCACGGCCGCCAGAAATCGAGCGATCAGTCGAACACCCCCACCCGGGCGGCTGCGATGGCCGCGTCGGCTGCCCGGTCGGCCAACTCCTCGGTGAGTGGCTCGCCGCTGGCCAGGAAGGCGTAGTAGAGCGGCGCGGACACCGCCTGGATCACCTGGCGGGCGTCGGTGCCCTCGGCCAGCTCGCCGCGCGCGACGGCGTCGGTGACGCAGGGTGCCCACTCATCGATCCGGGTCGCATAGAACCGGTGCAGCGCCTCGGCGGCCGCCTCGTCGCCGGCCCCGGCCATGATCAGCGCGCGGAACAGTCGGCCCTGGCGGGGGTCGCTCAGCGTCGTGCGGACCAGGCGCGCGTTGGCTCGCAGGTCCCCGGTCAGCGACCCGGTGTCGACCCGCGGCAGGGAGTCCTCGGCCATCGACTCCAGCAGATCGCGGATCAGTTCGGTGGCCGACCCCCAGCGTCGATAGACGGTGGTCCGCCCGACTCCGGCGCGTTCGGCGAGCTCGGTCAGATCGAGACCTGCGAACCCCCGCTCGGCGAGCAGATCCCCGGTCGCACGCAGCACCGCCTGGCGTACCCGCGCGGTCCGGCCACCCGGCCGCGTTCCCACCGACTCAGTCATAACGGGACCACAGTACCGTTAATCACGGATCCGTGCTAGCGTCCACTAACGGAACTAAAATACCGTTAGGAGTTGGATCATGGAGTATCGCAGGGTCGGGGATTCGGGGCTGATCGTGCCCGAGCTGTCGTTCGGGGCCGGGACCTTCGGCGGCAGCGGGCCGCTGTTCGGTAACTGGGGGACCACCGATGTCACGGAGGCCTCCCGACTGATCGACATCTGCCTGGACGCGGGACTCACCATGTTCGACACCGCCGATGTCTATTCCGATGGCGCCTCGGAGGAGGTGCTCGGTGCGGCACTGAAGGGCCGCCGCGACGAGGTGCTGATCTCGACCAAGGCCGGTCTGCCGATGGGGGAGGGTCCGCAGGACGCCGGCACCTCCCGGGCCCGGCTGATCCGGGTCTGCGAGGACGCCCTGCGGCGACTGCAGACCGACCATCTCGACCTGTTCCAGCTGCACGCCTTCGATGCCGGCACCCCGATCGAGGAGGTGGTCTCGACCATCGACGACCTCGTCACCGCCGGCAAGATCCGGTACGCCGGGGTGTCCAACTTCGCCGGCTGGCAGCTGATGCGATCCCTCGCCGTCGCCGATCGGCACGGCTGGAGTCGCTATGTGGCCCATCAGGTCTACTACTCCCTGGTCGGCCGGGACTACGAGCACGACCTGCTGCCGCTCGGGCTGGACCAGGGGGTCGGCGCGCTGGTCTGGAGCCCGCTCGGCTGGGGCCGGCTGACCGGGAAGATCCGCCGCGGCCAGCCGCTGCCGGCGGACAGTCGGCTGCACGCGACCGCCCAGTTCGGGCCACCGGTGCCCGACGAGCGGTTGTACGACGTGGTCGAGATGCTCACCGAGATCGCCGCGGAGACCGGCCGGAGCGTGCCGCAGGTGGCGATCAACTGGCTGCTCCGCCGACCGAGTGTCGCCTCGGTCATCATCGGCGCCCGGACCGAGGCCCAACTCCGCGACAACCTCGGTGCCGTCGGCTGGGCCCTCACCGCGGATCAGGTGAGCCGCCTCGATGCGGTCAGCGCGGTCCCAGCGCCCTACCCGCACTTCCCCTACGAACGCCAGGAGGGGTTCGCCCGGCTCAACCCGCCGGTGGTCGCGGCGGGGTCCTGATCTGGCGACTCGTTACAGTGCCTGCGTGCAGACCAGCGAGCAGCCCGACGCCGAGGCCGACGCCTCCGGGCGTACGCCTGCTCGCTGGGTCGGCCTGCGGAGCAGGGCCCGGCCCTGGCTGGTCACCGTGCTGGTGCTGGCGGTGCTGGCCACGGTGATCGGGTTGGCCGGGGGCTGGCGCCCGGCGACCGCCGACACAGGCCGGGGCCGTGCGCTGCCCGCCGGCAAGGAGATCCGGCTGGCGCGCTGGAAGATCACCGTGCTCGATGCCGAACTGAGCAACGTCGACCCCGACGGCGGTTACCAGACCCCCGACACGATCCGATTGCGGTTCGCCCTGGAGAATCGCGGCGACAAGACCAGCAACGAGTTTCCGATCACGGTGCTCGGTCAGGACCCGGGCGCGACCCCCGGCGTACTCACCATCGATCCGCAGACCCCCGAACGGCCGGACTCGGTGAGCGACGGTGGGGCCCTCGGCCAGCTCGGCGTCGACCCGCAGATCACCCAGCCGTGGACCGTCGAGATCGCTTACCAGCAAGGAATCACGGTCACCGCGCCAACCCGGATCGCGGTGGTCGTGCGCGATGAGAAGAAGACCAAGAGCCTCGCGTCGAGCTCACCGGACGACTATGAGGTCGCGGACGCGCCGGTCGGGCATCTGCTGGTACCGCTGGTCGATCGGCGGACCCGGTGAGACGCCGGGTGCCGGGCGGTGCGGTGCTCGGGCTGGCGGTCTGCCTGATCGCGGTGGTGGCGCTGATCTGGACCATGCCGAAGGACGAGGCGGACCGGCGTACCTATGCGATCGCCGAAGGTGACGCCTGGTTCACCTGGCGCGACCTGCAGGTACGCCAGGTGCGGACCCAGGTCGTCACTTCGGTCGCCGGCCGGTATGGGGATCCGGTGACGGCCGAACCCGACGCCGCCTTCGTCGTCGTCGACTACCAGGTGCGGTCGCTGCGCGAACCCGTGGCCCTGACCCATCAACTGGTGCTGGGCGACCTGCGGGTGGATGCCTTCACCCGGCTCAGTCAGCTCCCCGCCGAGCAGGCCCAACCGGGTTTCACCCAGACCGGAACGGTGGTCTATCAGGTGCCGCGCGCGAAGTTGCCCGCCCGCGCGCTGAGTGCCCTCCAGCGGCCCACTCGCGGTCTGGTCTCCTACAGCGAACTGCCCGCCCTGCGGCTGGAGTTGGGCCAGCCGGTGAACGCCCTGGCCGAGCCCGCGGAGGCGACCACCGAGGTGACCCGATGAGGCGCTGGGTCGGATTCGGGGTGGCGCTGCTGCTCGCGGTGGCGACCGCTGTCTGGGTCGGGATGGACAACCGCGCCGCCCGGCCGAGCGTGACCCGCGAGAACACCCCGATCCGCGCCGCCGGGATGGGCGAGTGGGTGCGGACCGACGGCATCGCGCTGCGCGTCGTCCGGGCCGATATCGCACCATCCTTCCCGGACGCCGACCGTCCCGAGAAACTGGTGGAGCCGACGGCCGCGGGGGCGGTGATCGTCCGGGTCGCCTACGAGGTCGATCGCGGTGCGGAACAGTCGGTGCTCTGCAGCACGGGTCTGTACGCCGGCCTCGGCGGCCCGGACCAGCGCGAGTGGAGCAAGAGTTCGCTGATCGGGCTGACCAGTTTCGACGACCCCTCGCACTGCGGCTGGAAACCCAGCGACGGGTCGCCGCGGCCGCCGGTGATCACTCTGGTCGAAGGGTTCGAGGTGCCGCCGGGGACCAGCGACCTGACCTTTCAGCTCGGCCGCGATGCCGGTACCCGGGTGCGGGTGCCGCTACCCGGCTGACGTCCGCGTACCGCAGCCCTCGACGGCTCCCGTACCCGCCGGGCGGTGAGCAGGCAGCGGTCGAACGCGGCGGCGTACAGGGCGATCGCCAGGGTGCTGAACACCAGCCCGGTGAGCAACTCGGTGAGCGGGCCGAGGAACAACATCTGCTCGGCCGGTACGGGGCCGATCACGGTGGTGGTGAGCATCTCGAAGCCACCCCGCAGCCAGCTGAGTGCGGTCGCGGCCAGCAGGTAGCAGCCGATGAACCGTGGGCCGGCGGCCGCGATCAGGCGCAGCGCGCGCCAGACCGGCAGGTACTTCTCCCGGACATCGAGGGTGGCCAGGTCGACGACCCGCCCCAGCGGCTCCCAGGTCTTCCTCAACCGACCGGTGAGGCGCCCGAGCCGGCTGCCGGCGTCGATCTCGTGCACGGTCCGCCAGCCGAAGACGACCGCGGTCAGCGCGAGCCAGACCAGCGGCAGCAGCAGATATTGACCCAGTGCGGGCAGGCCGGTGGCGGTGAGCCAGCGGCCGGTGTCGGCGACCGCCTCGGGCAGGGTCAGGTCGAACGGCAGCCTGAGGTTCGGCAGCGCTTCCAGGAATCCCCGCCAGGCCCGGCTGACCCACTGCCAGACCACCCGGCCGGTCAGCCAGTCGACGAGCTGGGTGGTCGCCCGGTAGAGGCCGAGGAAGGAGGCGAAGACGAAGACCCCGTCGGCGAGCACCGCCAGGCCGGCGAGCGCGGGTCTGCCGAAGCGCCGATGCAGGGCGCCGGCCGCCAACTTGATCAGCCAGGCGATCAGCGCCAGCAGCAGATAGCCCTGCCAGCGGCGCAGGTCGATCGACCACGCGTCGGGGTTCAGGCTGTAGCGGATCTGGTTGGCCACGAACAATTCTCGGATCCGGTCATCGACGAGCCCCCACAGGGCGTACACCGCCAGGAAGGGGCCGAGCGCGAGCGCCAGGGTCACCCCGCGCGAGGTGTCGGGGTCGAGGGTGGCGGTCTCCGGCAGCTTCGGGTCGTTGGCCGTTCGCTCGCGGAGCAGGGCCAGCCTGGTGAGTTGCGGTTCCAGTGCGCCGATCATCAGCACGGTCGCGGCGACCGAGGCCAGCACGCCGAGAATGAACAGCAGCAGCGCGAGGTACGCGTGCCCGCCGCCGACGGTGATCGCGGCCTGGAACAACCCCCGGTCGAGCACGAACCCCAGGCAGAACCACATGCCCAGCGCCGGGAAGGCGGTCAGCCACATCCGGGCGGCATCGGCCACCAGCTCGGCGAAGGTGGCGAGCGTACGCATGGGGGGAATCTAGCGGGCGACGGGTCCCCGCCCGGAGCTCGCATCCCGCGTACGGGTCCGCACCCGGTAGAGGCTGGTGGTCGCGACGATGTAGAGCGTGCGGCCGTCCTCGCCGCCGAAACAGAGGTTGCCGACCTTCTCCGGCACCGGCAGATCCAGCACCCGCTCACCGTCGGGGGTGAACACCTGCACCCCGGATTCGCTGGAGCTCCAGATGTTGCCGTCGACATCGACCCGGATCCCGTCGGGCAGACCGGGGGAGACCTCGGTGAGGATCCGCCCGTTCTTCGCGTGCCGGCCCTCGATGACGTCGTAGACGTGGATCGCGTGACCGCGCGGGCGGTCCGGTGCCGGGTTGTCGCGGTCGGCGGGTTCGATCGAGGAATTGCTGACATAGAGCAACTTCTCGTCGGGGGAGAAGGCCAACCCGTTCGGCGCCTCGATGTCGATCACCACCGGCAGCAGCGACCCGGTCGTCGGATCGAAGCGGAACACGTACCGGTCGCCGTACTCCTCGACTCCGGGATGTCCCTCCTCGGCGCGCTTGATGCCATAGGCGGGGTCGCTGAACCAGATCGCCCCGTCCGAGGCGACGACCAGGTCGTTGGGGGAGTTCAGTCGGTGCTCACCGAAGCGGTCGACGAGCACCTCGGGGGCGTACGCCTCCCCGGGACCGACGGCGGTGTCGCGTTGCACCGCCCGCCGCCCGTGCGAGCACTCCACCACCCGACCGTCGAGATCCAGGGTGCGGCCATTGGTGAACTCGACATCATCGGCGAAGACGGCGAGTTCACCGGTCTCCTCGGAGAACTCCAGGATCCGGTTGTTCGGGATGTCGCTGAAGCGCACGGCCCGCCGACGGGGCACCCAGACCGGGCCCTCGGCCCAGATCGCGCCGGTGGCGACCCTGGTCAGTTCGGCATCCTCGGCCAACAGGGGTGACTGCTGCGGTGCTGTCATCGGGTGCTCCTTCGCGGGGTGTGGGGTGGTCAGGAATGGTGCTGGGCGACCGCGACGGTTTCGGTGATCCGGGCCAGCGGGATCAATCCCAGCAGACAGACCGCGGCGAGCAGCACGTAGTGCCAGGTGAAGCCGAAGGCGTCGATGACGATGCCGGCGACCAGGGAGGCGAAGATGCCGGACACCCCGAGCGCCACGCCGATCATGATGCCCATCGCCGTGCCGGCGGCCCGCGGGACCGAGTCGATCAGCAGCGCGTACACCACCGGGAACGGGGCGTTGCGGAACAGGCCCCAGGCCAGCAGCACGATCCAGGCGCTGGTCGGCCCGGAGATGAAGATCATCGCCAGCAGCGTGCCCGCCCAGCCGAGGATCAGGAAGACGATCGCGAACTTGCGGCCGATCCGGTCCGAGGCGGTGCCCCAGACCACCTGGCCGATCCAACCGGTGATGCCGGAGGCGCCGGAGATCAGCGCGGCCTGCGCGTTCGACATGCCCAAGCCGGTGAACTGCACGGTGAGGAAGGTCACCGCCCCCGCTTCGCCCCACAGGAAGAGGAAGACCAGCACCACCGACCAGCGCACGTTGGCGTGCCGCAGTGCTTCCTTGACCGGTGCGAGCAGGCTTCCGCTGTTGCGTACCGACAGCTCCGGCAGCGGGCGGGTGAGCCGATGGTCGTCGATCCAGTCATAGACGCGTTGCTGGTTGCGGCGGGTGCCGATGATCGTCTGGGCGATGATGATCGGGATACCCAGCAGCGGGATCACCAGAAAGGCCTCCTGCCAGCCGGCCGCGCCGAGGACGACCGCGATCAGCGCACCGGTGAGGAACTGGCCGATCGGGAAGCCGGTGTGATGCACGCCGATGGCGAACCCGCGGTGCTCTTTGGGCCACC
This sequence comes from Enemella evansiae, assembly GCF_004362375.1. NCBI lineage: Bacteria > Bacillati > Actinomycetota > Actinomycetes > Propionibacteriales > Propionibacteriaceae > Enemella > Enemella evansiae. Next base: position 190,302 of record NZ_SNXA01000013.1, on the reverse strand, counting down.
ATTCGGAGACCAGGGCCACGTTGACCGGTTCGGAGCCCCCGCGGCTGAGCCCCATCGGGATGCGCAGCAGCAGGAAGGCGAGGTAGCTCCCGGCCAGGCCATAGGTCAGCGCACCACCGACGATCCCGATCAGCATCGCCACGTTCCAGGTCCAGGTGCGGCGATATCCGGTGCCGATCCGGTCGGCGACGTAGCCGAAGATCAGACCGCCCGCGACGAGGCCGGCGAAATAGACCGAGTTGATCAGACCGGCCTCGGCGTTGCCGATCCCGTACTGCTGCTGGATCGCCGGCAGCACGGCGGGCAGGATGCCGTGATCGACCGAGATCATCAGGATCGCCAGGGTGGTGATCAGCAGCGTCCACCAGGACAGGGCGGGCGCGCGGGGCAGCAATCTGGTGGTACCGGGATTGAGCTCAGTCATGTCACACCTCTCCATCGAGGGTGGGCCGCGGGACCCGGATCCGGCGATGACGGATCGCAGCCGAGTATCGCAGAATGATATGACGAATGGCGATACCCCTGCCCGCACCCTTGCGGTCAGCGGCGTTCGAGCGCTGTGCGACAGTGGAGAGATGCCGAATCGTCTTGCGGCTTCCACGAGCCCCTATCTGCTGCAGCACGCCGACAATCCGGTCGATTGGTGGCCGTGGACTGCCCAGGCGCTGGCCGAGGCGGTACGCCGGGAGGTGCCGATCTTCTTGTCGGTGGGGTACGCCGCCTGCCACTGGTGCCATGTGATGGCGCACGAGTCGTTCGAGGACCCGGCGGTCGCGGAGCTGCTCAACGGCAACTTCGTGAACATCAAGGTGGATCGCGAGGAACGCCCCGATATCGACGCGATCTACATGAACGCGACCACCGCGATGACCGGGCAGGGCGGTTGGCCGATGTCGGTTTTCCTCACCCCACAAGGAAAACCGTTCTATGCCGGCACCTACTTCCCGCCGCGCCCCGCGCACGGCCGGCCGTCGTTCACCCAGCTGGTGACCGCGATCGCCGACGCCTGGCGGGACCGACGGGAGGAGGTCACCGCCTCCGGAGACCACATCGCCGGGGAGCTCGCCCGGTTGACGAACCGGCAGCCGGCACAGACGTCGGTCGACCTGCTCGATGTGGAGGAGAAGGCGCTCGCCGACTTCGACGAGGTGCACGGCGGGTTCGGCGGAGCGCCCAAGTTCCCGCCGACGTTGCTGCTCGACGGCCTGCTCGCCCATGACATCGATGAGGCGCACGACGCCGCCATCCAGACCTTGGATGCGATGACCCGTGGTGGGATCCACGACCAGCTGGGCGGCGGATTCGCCCGCTACAGCGTGGATTCCGGCTGGGTGGTGCCGCACTTCGAGAAGATGCTCTACGACAACGCGCTGCTGCTCGGCACCCTGGCCCGGACCTGGGGGAGCGACCAGCGCCCACGCCATGCCCGCACCGTCCGCCGGTTGGTCGAGTGGCTGTTCCGCGAGATGCGTACGCCCCAGGGGGCCTTCGCCGCCTCGCTGGACGCCGACAGTCTGGACGCCAGCGGCAGGCCGACCGAGGGCGCCTTCTATGTCTGGAACCGCGACCAGCTCGTCGAGGTGCTCGGGCCCGAGGACGCCGAGGTGGCCGCTGCGGCGTACACGGTCACCGACGAGGGCACCTTCGACGAGGGATTCTCAACCCTGCAGGACATCGCGGGCGCCGACCCCGATCGGCTGGAGCCGATCCGACAGCGTCTGCTCGCCGCCCGCGACCGGCGACCGCGCCCGGCACGCGATGACAAGGTGGTGGCGGCCTGGAACGGTTGGCTGATCGATTCGCTGACCACCGCCGCGATGATCTTCGCCGAACCGGAGTGGCTGGCCGCGGCCGAGACGGCCGCCCAGCACCTCTGGGACACCCACCTGGTCGATGGCCGGCTGCGGCGTACCTCCCGCGACGGACGGGTCGGTGACGCCCCCGCGGTGCTGGAGGACCACGCCGCGCTCGCCCTCGGCTTCCTGCGGCTGGCAGCCGCCACCGGGTCGGGGGAGTGGCTGGGTCGCGGGGAATTCCTGCTGGGGTTGATCGAGGAGCACTTCACCGCCGGCGACGGTGGCTGGTACGACACCGCTGACGATGCCGAGGAGTTGTTCGCCCGGCCCCGCGAACTCACCGACAATGTCACGCCCTCCGGCACCAGCACCGCGGTCATCGCGCTGCGGGTGCTCGGCCGACTGACCGGTGAGGGGAAGTACGCCGAACGCGCCGACCGGGCGCGGGCCACCCTCGACCCGATCCTCACCGCCGCACCCCGATTCGCCGGCTGGGCGTTGCTGGATCACACCTCGCAGGAACACGGTGCGCCGGCGGAGATCGCCGTCATCGGTGACCTGCCCGAGCTGCTGCAACAGGCCTGGCAGGTCGCCCCGCCCGGTTCGGTCGTGGTCGCCGGAAACCCCGGGGACACACAGATTCCGCTGCTCGCCGACCGCTCGACCGAGGGTGCCTATGTGTGCCGCGACTTCATCTGCCAGCGGCCGGTGACGGAGTTCTCGGACCTGATGCTGGCCCTGCGGCCACCGACCCGGCGCGAGTGATCGCTACCGGAACGTCGCCAGCGCGATCGCCGCGTAATGGCACGCCGAACCCAGGATGGTGAACGAGTGGAAGATCTCGTGGAAGCCGAACCAGCGCGGTGAGGGATCGGGACGCTTGCGGCCGTAGACCAGCGCGCCCAGCGAATAGCACAACCCGCCCGCGACGATCAGGCTGAAGATCAGCGGCCCGCCGTTGGCCCAGAACTGGTTCAGCCACCCGACCGCGGCCCAGCCCATCACCAGATAGAGCACGGTGTAGAGCCAGCGCGGCGCCGAGAGCCAGAGCACCCGGAACAGCAGCCCCAGCACCCCGGCCACCCAGACCACGGTGAGCAGCAGCACCCGGGAGCGGCCCTGCAGCAGCAACAGCGCCAGCGGGGTGTAGGTGGCGGCGATGAAGACGAAGATGTTGGAGTGGTCCATCCGGCGCAGCACCGCGTTCGCGCGATCGCTCCAGGTGAAGCGGTGATAGATCGCGGAGGTGCCGAACAGCAGCAGCGATCCGGCCAGGAACACCGCGCCGCCGATCTTGCCGTTCGTCGTCGGTGCGCCGATCACCAGGATCAGGCCGCCGATCAGGGCGAGTGGCGTCCAACCGGCGTGCAGCCAGCCCCGCAGCTTGGGTTTGAGGGGGCGTACCGCGTCGGCGACCTGGTCGGGCAGTGATTCAGTCGGCATGGTGTCGACCTCCCTCCGGCAGTGATTCGAACCTACCTACGAAGCCGTAAGTTACTGCTCCGTAGGTAGCGTAGCTCATTGTCCGTACCGGCGCTCCCGCTGGGCGTACGCCCGCAGGGCCCGCATGAAGTCGACCCGCCGGAAATCCGGCCAGAGCGCCTCATGGAAATAGAACTCGCTGTGCGCGGACTGCCAGATCAAGAAGCCCGAGATGCGTTGTTCCCCGGAGGTGCGGATCACCAGATCCGGGTCGGGCTGACCGGCGGTGTAGAGGTGCCGGGCGATGTCCTCGACGTCGACGGTCTCGGCCAGTTCCGCCAGCGTGGTACCGCGCTCGGCCTCGGCCGCCAGCAATGAGCGGACCGCGTCGCGCAGCTCGTGCCGGCCGCCGTAGGAGACGGCGACGTTGACGTGCATCCCGGTCCTGTCCCGGGTCTGCTCCTCGACCTCGCGCAACCGGGCCGCGGTGGGCTCGGGCAGCAGATCGAGGGCGCCGACGGGTTTGATCGGCCAGCGGCCGGTGGCGGCGAGATCGTCCACCATCTGCTCGATCACACCGAGCAGGGGAGCCACCTCGTCACCGTCGGCGCGCTTGAAGTTGTCGGTGGAGAGCACCCACAGGGTGACCACCTCGATCCCGGCGTCATCGCACCAGCGAACGAATTCCTCCAGCTTCGCCGCACCCGCCCGATAGCCCACCACCAATGGCTGATCGGGGGCGTTCAACCGGGCCCAACGCCGGTTCCCGTCCGCCATCACCGCCACATGTTTGGGCAGTTGGTCGGGTGACAACTCCGCCATCAACCGCTGCTCATAGGACCTGTAGAGGAGCCCCGAAGGGTGCAGCCGGTCCAGCAGCTCGCGCAGCCGGTCGGTTCGTGCCATGAGAGGCAGACTATCCAGATCATCCGGTTCGCGGATCGGACCCGGGTCGCCGGTCACCACCCGGGGAACTGCCGCCCAGGTGGTATGCCGGGTGTTCGGTGAACGCGATCCGAACTCTTGATGACGCCGACACGCTCACCATCGCGCCTGCCGGGAAACGGGGTGAGCATCAACTACTTTCGAGACAACGGACGGTGGGGAAGCCGTTCGCGACCGGAGGACTCGTCCATGCATGGTCCTGCTCGATCGAGCGTGACCCGCGGGCCCGCACCAGGCCCTGAGGCCCCCCGGCCAGCCACCTGACACACGGTGGGGCCGGGCGAAGGTGACGCGCGGTCCCACGGGAAGAAGCGATCGTGCCCCAGACCGAACGCCGCACCTACGTCATCGACACCTCCGTCCTGCTCAGCGATCCGCATGCGATGCGCCGTTTCGCCGAACACGATGTGGTGCTCCCGGTCGTGGTGATCACCGAGCTCGAGGCGAAACGGCACCACCCCGAACTCGGCTACTTCGCCCGGACCGCACTGCGCCACCTCGACGATCTGCGGGTCACCCACGGCCGGCTGGACGCCCCGGTACCGGCCAATGACGAGGGCGGCACCATCCATGTCGAGCTCAACCACAGCGATCCCACCGTGCTGCCCTCGGGGTTCCGGCTCGGCGACAACGACAGCCGGATCCTCGCCGTCGCGCTGAACTTCCGCACCGAGGGGCGCGAGGTGGTGCTGGTCTCCAAGGATCTGCCGATGCGGGTCAAGGCGTCGGCGGTCGGACTGACCGCCGAGGAGTACCGCGCCGACGGGGTGATCGAGACCGGTTACACCGGGATGGTCGAGCTCGATGTCGCGCCCACCGTGCTGGACCAGCTCTACGAGTCGGGGGTGGTCGACATCGACGAGGCCCGCGACCTGCCCTGCAACACCGGGGTGGTGCTGCTGGGTGCCGGTTCGTCGGCGCTGGGTCGGGTCACCGACGGCAAGCAGGTACGCCTGGTGCGCGGCGATCGCGAGGTGTTCGGGCTGCACGGCCGATCCGCGGAGCAGCGGATCGCGCTGGATCTGCTGATGGACCAGTCGGTGGGGGTGGTTTCGCTCGGCGGCCGGGCCGGTACCGGCAAGTCCGCGCTCGCGCTCTGCGCCGGTCTCGAGGCGGTACTGGAACGCCGCCAGCACTCCAAGGTCGTCGTCTTCCGGCCTCTGTTCGCGGTCGGCGGGCAGGAGCTCGGATACCTGCCCGGCACCGAGAACGAGAAGATGATGCCGTGGGCCCAGGCCGTCTTCGACACCCTCGGCGCGGTGACCAACAAGAACGTGATCGACGAGGTGATCGACCGCGGACTGCTCGAGGTGTTGCCGCTGACCCACATCCGCGGCCGCTCCCTGCACGACGCCTTCGTCATCGTCGATGAGGCGCAATCGCTGGAACGGGGTGTCCTGTTGACAGTGCTGAGCCGGATTGGGCAGGATTCCCGCGTTGTCCTCACCCACGACGTCGCCCAGCGCGACAACCTGCGGGTCGGTCGGCACGACGGCGTCGTCGCGGTGGTTGAGAAACTCAAAGGTCACCCCCTCTTTGGTCACGTCACCCTGAACCGCTCCGAGCGGTCGCCGATCGCTGCGCTCGTGACCGAGATGCTGGAGGACCAGGCCGTCTAGGCCCCCGTGTCGTGGCGGGGAGGGGTGAAAAACATGATCCCCCTCCCCGCCGCTCTGACTCTTCTGAACTGTCGGCTCGCGCCCGCGCGACGTTCGCCGACCTGGTCGGCGCGCGCGTACAGCTCATCTCTTGGGGCCGAATGCCCAGTTGTCGCGCGAAACACTGGGCATAGTCCCTGACAAGTTTGGTTACCGGGGGTCAGTCGGTCGGTCGAGGGCGGTGCGGTGGCGGAGGGCGTTCTCGGCGTAATCGGTGGCGCCGTGGGGGAGGGCGGCGCGTTCGGCGTCGGTGAGCGGGCGGCGTGCCTTGGCCGGGACGCCGGCGACCAGCGAACCCGCCGGGATCTCGGCACCCTCCAGGACCACCGCGCCGCCGGCGACCAGGCACTCCTCGCCGATCACCGCGCCGTTCATGATCACCGCGCCCATCCCGATGACGCAGCGGTCACCGACGGTGCAGCCGTGCACCACCGCATTGTGGCCGATCGTCACCTCGGCACCGACGGTGCAGGGGTACGCCGGATCGGCGTGCATGGTGGCATTGTCCTGCAGGTTGCTGCGCCGGCCCAGGGCGATCGGGGCCCGGTCCGCGCGGATCGTCGCGCCGTACCAGACCGAGGACTCCGGTCCCAGCTCGGCCGCACCGATCACCCGGGCACCGGGCGCGACGAAGGCGCTGGGGTCGATCTGCGGGGTGTCACCGGCCAGGGTGAGGATCAGCGGTTCGTGGCTCATGGCGTCAGCATGCCAGCCGCCGAACCGCCGCCGATTTCGTGCCCTTGCCCGGCTGGGCGAGAATGGGGCGGTGGCGAACAACCAGGCACGGGCGACGGCGGGGGACATGGTCCGCTCGCTGGCGGTGATCATGATCCCGATCCTGCTGATCACCTGGCTGCTCACCTCCGAGCCCAAGGACTACGAGGTCAAGCCGGTCGACTGGAAACCCCTGCTCGCCACCGCCCGCGCCGAGGCCGGCTGGCCGGTCCTCGCCCCGAGCGGGCTCCCCGATTCCGGCGCCAACGCCTGGATCGCCAACACCGCGAGCTGGACGCGTACCGGGCAGGCCACCGACGGCGGGCCCTCACCGCGCAACCAGTGGGAACTCGGCCTGCTCAGCCCGGACAAGGTGCACTACGCGCTGACCCAGGCCGACGGTGTCACCACCGACCTGGTCGCGCAGAAGTCCCGCGACGGCAAGCAGCTGGGTGGTGACGCGACGATCAACGGACGGCCCTGGCAGCAGCTGGAATCGCCCGACGGGCGGACCCGGACGCTGGTCCAGCGTGGCGAGAAGTCCACCGCGATCGTCTCCGCGGACACCGATTTCCTCACCCTGCAACAGTTTGCGCAGACCCTCAGCGACCGCTGAGCAACTCCTCCAGCTCCGCCACATCCTCGGCGACCGGCACCCCCACGCGCTCGGCCGGGCTGCCGTAACCCCAGCCCACCAGGATCGTCGGCATCCGGTGCACCGCGGCGCCCTCCACGTCATGGCTGCGATCACCGACCAGCACCGGATGCCGGGCCGCCACACCGGCGGCCCGCAGGTCGGCCAGCGCCCGGGTGATCACCGTCGACTTCGCCGCGCTCGCGGCGTCGTCCCCAGCGCCCTGCACCGCGGTGAACAGGTCGGTCATCCCGTGCAGTTCCAGCAGCCGCTGGGCGGCCGTCCGCTGCTTGGAGGTCGCCAGCGCCAGCGGTACGCCCCGGCGGTGCAGGCGGCGGACCAGGCCGACCACCGGCTCGAACACCGGGGTCGCCGGCATCAGCTCGGCGTACCGGGCCCGATAGTCACGAACGATCGCATCGATCACCTCGGGCGACTCGCCGGTGACCTCGGCGAAGGTGAACCACAGCGGCGGCCCGACATAGGGCCGCAGCGACTCCTCGGTGCGCGGATATCCGTAATGGGCAAGGGTTTCCGCCATCGCCCGGCAGATGATCGGTGCGGAGTCGATCAGCGTGCCGTCCAGATCGAACAGCACCGCGTCATAACCCTCGCTCACTCGGTCTCCCCGGCCGCCTCGCCACCGCTGTCCCGGTCGGCGCGGGCCTGCTCGATCCGCTCCCGGGCGCCGTCCAGCCACCGCTGGCAGGTGTCCGCGAGCCGCTCCCCGCGCTCCCACAGCTGCAGTGATTCGGCCAACGAGACCCCGCCGGCCTCCAGCTTCTGCACCACCTGGACCAGTTCCTCACGGGCCGCCTCGTAACTCAGCTCGCCCTCGGACCTGCCGCCCTCGTCCGTGCCCATCTCACTCATCGCCACTCATCCGTTCCTCATTGGTCTGCACCTCGCGCACCTCGACGATCAACTGCCCATCGGCCAGATAGACCTGCAGATCGTCACCCTCGTCCACCTCGGTCGCCGAGGTGACCCCGTCGCCCGCACCGTCGGCCAGGATCGCGTACCCCCGCTCCAGGGTGCGCCGCGGGGACATCGCCACCGCCCGCTCCCGGGCGTGCTGGATCGCGGTGCGTTCCCGGCTGAGCAGCTGATCCACCGCCCGGTCCAACCGCCAGCGCTGCTGGGTCAGCTGGTCGCGCTCCCGGTCGAAGGCATAGAGCGGGTTGGCCAGCGCGGGCCGGCTGCGGTACTGATCCAGATGCCGCTGCTCCGCCTGCACCTGCGCGATCACCGCCCGCTCGATCCGCTGCCGCGCCTGGCCGATCCGGTCCAGTTCCTCACGGACATCGGGCACCACGCGCTTGGCCGCGTCGGTCGGGGTGGAGGCGCGCAGGTCGGCCACCAGGTCGAGGATCGGGGTGTCGGTCTCGTGGCCGATCGCGGAGACCACCGGGGTCCGCGCCGCGAACACCGTGCGGATCAGGTGCTCATCGGAGAACGGCAGCAGATCCTCCAGCGAACCCCCGCCGCGGGCCACGATGATCACCTGCACGTGGGCCAGGCCGTCCAGCTCGACGACCGCGGCCGCGACCTGCTCGGCGGCCCGGTCACCCTGGACCAGGGCGTGCCGGACCTCGATCACCGCCGCCGGCCAGCGATTGCGGACGTTCTCGAAGACATCCCGCTCGGCCGCCGAGTCGGCGCCGGTGACCAGCCCGATCGCGCGCGGCAGGAACGGCAACCGGGCCTTGCGGGCCGGGTCGAAGAGACCCTCGGCGGCGAGCAGCTGCTTGCGCTGCTCGAGCTGGGCCAGCAACCGGCCGGCGCCACTGGGTCGCAACTCGCGGCAGCCGAAACTCAGCGAACCGTTGCGTGGGTTGAGAAAGGGCCGCACCAGCGCGACCACGGTCATCCCCTCGCTGACCGGGCCGGCCTCGGTCAGCACGTCATCGGGGATCGCCACGGTCGCTGACATCTCGGCGAGTCGATCGCGCAGTGTCAGATAGTGCCATTTGGCACCGGTGCGCCGTTTCAGCTCGATCAACTGTCCCTCGACCCACTGCTCACCCAGTCGCTCCACCCACTGCTTGGTGGCGGCGACGATCCGGCCCAGCGGCAGCGGCTCGGTCGGGGATGAGGTCATCGGCACGCTGCCACCCTATGGGGAACCGCCGACAACACCGCGGATCTCCTCGCCCGCAACCCTCGACCGGGCTAGAGTCCCGCCGAACGGCCCGGGGTGCGAGGGGAGAGCAATGACGACCTGCCCACGATGTGGTGCGGTGAAACCGGCAGGCGTCGATGTCTGCATCTGGTGCGCGGCCGAGCTGGGTCGCAATGTGCGGCCGGGCAGCGCGTACGCCGAAGGCTTCAGCTATTCCGGGCCGGGACTGGGCCCCCGCTGGTACCCCGACGGCAGCACCGGTCCCGGTGTCCGACCCGCGGGGCCGAACGGGGAACCGCCGCTGCCGCCGCCCGCACCGGGGCGGTCCAGCGGGCCCGCACCGGGGCGGTCCGGCGGCACACCGCCGCCACCCGGGCGTACCGGTCGCACGGCGTGGCCGTGGGTGCTCGCCGCGGTGCTGGCCGTGGTCGTCACGCTCGCAGTGCTCTTCGCCTTCGGGGTCCTGCGGCTGCCCCCGCGTGCCGATCCGGGTCCCGCACCCGCACCGACCGCACCCACTGCGCCCGCCGGCACACCGACCCCGGTCGCCGATACGGCCGGTGCCGACATCAACCCCGCCGACCCGGCTTCGCTGCGGGAGGGCAGTACCCTGCGGCTGGCCGGGGTGCCGATGCCCGCCGACACCCTCGATCCCTTCGATCCAGAGGGTTATGTCGTACCCAGCACCCGCGATTTCGACCTGGTCCGCGCCACCTTCCCGGTCTTCGTGCGGTTCGACCCGCGGGGCCGACCGTCCTGGGATCCCGCCTATGTCACCGGGGCGGAGGTGCTCTCCACCGAGCCCACCCGGATCCGGCTGACCCTCAACCCGGCGGCCGTCTGGGGTGACGGGACCCCGTTGCAGGCGGCGGACGTGGCGGCTGTCTGGCGTCGCTGCAGTTCGGCGGATCGCTGCGGAGTCAGCCACGTCTGGTCGGGGGTCGCCGACGTCCGGCAGGGAGCGGACCCGCAGATCGTCGAGGTCGACTACCGGGCCGCCGACGGTGAATGGCAACGGCCCTTCGCCTACGTGTCGGCGATGCCGGAGGCGGCGATGGCGGCCGACGCCGATTGGTCGAAGCCAGCGGAGGCCTGGCAGGCCGGCCCGTATCGGGTGCAGGAGGCCGCGCTGTCCGGCAGCCGGCGCAATGTCACCCTGGTGGCCAACGACCGGTGGTGGGGGACCCCGCCCCGCTCGACCAGGATCCTGGTCACCTCTGACGACGATGCCGGTGAGGTGATGGCCACCGGACGGGCCGATGTGGCGCTGTTCGACTCCGCGTCCGGCTATCAGACCGCCCGCCGCGGCGGCGGCGAGACCCGGCTCGCGCCATCGAGCGTACGCCGTCAGCTGCTGCAGAATCCGCGGATCGAACCATCGGTACGCCGCGCCGTCCAACTCGCCCTGGATCGGCCGGCCCTGACCCGGATGGCCACCAGCGGACTGCCCGAACCGGTGCCGCTGGACAATACGGTGCTGCTCACCAACCAGCCCGGTTACCTCGCGCAGAGCCCCGCCCGCGATCTCGACGCCGCCCGCCGGATGCTGGACGAGGCCGGCTGGGTGAGTCAGGACAACAGCATTCGCCGACGCGGCACCGATCAGCTCCGATTGACGATGATCACCACCGACAGCCGTGCGCCCTTCAGCGCCGAGATGCCCGTGGAACTGAGGAAGCAGCTCCTCGAGATCGGGATCGATGTCCGGGTGGAGCGGATCCCGTTCGCCGAGACCACCAAGCGGCTGCAGACGGGCGATTACGACCTCTTCGCGCACGGCTGGTTCGACGACCAGTTCCCCGCCGCGACCGCCCAGGGCCTCTACGGCAGCACCGGCTATGACAAGACCGCCGTCGCCGACCCGTCGGTGGCCACACTGCTGGATCGGGCCCGCGCCACACCGGACGAGGCCACCCGTGCGCAGCTGCTCAACGAGGCGGACGTCCTGCTGCAGCGGGACGCGAGCATCGTGCCGCTCTATCAGGAGCAGCAGATCGTCATCGCGAAACCGGCCGTGGCCAACTACGGGGCCTTCGGGCTGGGTTCGGTCGACTGGGTCCGCGTCGGGCTGCGATCCTGACGCTCAGCTGCGGGCCGTGGTCTCCAGTTCACGGGTGAACGCGCGCCGGTCGGTGGCGGCGTAATAGGCCTCCTCGATCGCGGGATCGACCCCGCGCCGGGTCTGCCAGCGGACCACCGCGGTGACCACGAAGGGCGCCAGCAGGGCGGTTGTCACCGTGGCGGCGGCGACCTGGGCGGTGGCCACCGCCTCGATCGCCTTGTACGCCGGATCGACCAGCGCGATTGCTGCTGGGGTGGCGATCGCATTGCCTGCGGTGGTGCCTTCGGCCGCTCCGGCGACCACGTTGCGTACCGGTTTCGGACGCCGGTGCGCCAGATGCACCAGCCAGAGCACCAGCATCGCCGCCGGGCCGGAGAGCACGACGGTGGCGACGCCGAGCAGGATGCCCTGCAGGCCGCTGCTCACCAGCGAGGAGAAATCGATCCCTCGGCCGACGGCGAACCCCATGAAGGGGATCAGCAGGGTCTCACCACCCCGCAGGAATTCCCTTGCTGACTTGGAAAGATTGCCCAGGATCATGCCCAGGATGATCGGCAGCACCGAACCGAGCAGTTCCTTGGCGGGGAACTGTGCCAGACCCGCCGCGCCGAGTGCGATCATCGTGATGAACGGGCCGTCGTTGACCGAGATCACCGACACCGCACCGCGGTCGGTGTGGTTGCCGAACTGCTGGGTCAGGGCGGCGTAGAGGGCGCCGTTGGAGTTCGTCATCGCCGCGATGATGGCCAGCGGGGTGAGGCCGAGCAGGACACCGCCGGGGACCCAGAAGGCGACCAGCAGGCCGATCAGGATGCCGATCCCGGCCTTGCCGACCAGGATCGCGAACCCCTTCTCGAGGGTCGGCCCGGTGGTTCGCAGATTCAGTTGGGCACCCATGCAGAAGAACCAGAGCCCGAGCAGGGTCGCGGTGCCGTTCTTGAACAGGCCGGTGGTGAAGCCGCCCAGGTTCAAGAAGGCGGGGAACCAGGTGTTCACGATCGCGCCCAGGAACAGCGGCACGATCATCAGGGCCCCGGGGATGATGCCGATCCGGGTGATCCAGTCGCCGCGGGGCTTCTCGGTGGTCTCCATGGCCGGTCCTCTCCGCGGGCGACACTGCCCGCTGCTGGCACGACGGTCTGACCAGATCGGTCAGATCATGTGTGACCAGCGTCACCTCCCGCCCCGAGTCCGTGTCAATACCTGGATCGCGCATTTGGCACGTGACAACAAAACTCTTGACACGATCGGACCATCCGGGTTTCGCTGAGTGCGCAGCGCCACGTCGCTGTCCCAACCGAATCTGTCCCCGGTCGGTCTGACCAGAACACCTCGATGAGGAGGAGTCGCCGTGAGCCTGAGCCAACTGATGTCACGCCGAGTCGAGCGTGAGGGGCCGATCCGGGTCGGGGTGATCGGGGCCGGCAAGTTCGCCTCGATGTTCCTGGCTCAGATCCCCACCAGCCCCGGTCTGCACGTGGTGGCGATCTGCGACCTGGATGTGCCCAAAGCTCGACAGGCCCTCGAGCGGGTCGGCTGGACCGCCGAGGCGTACGCCGCGGACTCACTCGACCAGGCTCGCCGCGACGGCACCACCGTCGTCACCGACGACGTCACCCAGCTCCTCACCGGCGACGCGGTGGAGGTGATCGTGGAAGCCACCGGGCACCCGGTGGCCGGGTGCGAACACGCCATCCGCGCCATCGACGCCGGCCGGCACGTGGTGATGGTCAACGTGGAGGCCGATGTGCTCGTCGGCCCGCTGCTGCAGCGCCGCGCGGCCGCCGCCGGGGTCGTCTACACGATGGCCTACGGCGACCAGCCCGCGCTGATCGCCGAGCTGGTCGACTGGGCCCGCACCATCGGCATGGAGGTCGTGTGCGCCGGCAAGGGCACCAAATACCTCCCCGAATACCGTGCCTCCACCCCCGAGACCGTCTGGTCCCACTACGGCTTCACCGACGAGCAGCTCGCCGGCGGGGACTTCAATCCGAAGATGTTCAACTCCTTCCTGGACGGCACCAAGTCGTCGATCGAGATGGCCGCGGTCGCCAACGCCACCGGCCTGCTGCCGCCCGAGCGCGGTCTGGAGTTCCCACCGGTCGGTGCGCCGGACCTGCCGCAGGCGCTGAAACCTCGCACCGCTGGTGGCGTACTCGCCCGCAGCGGCACCGTCGAGGTGGTCTCCAGTCTGGACCGGGACGGTTCCGAGGTGCCGCAGGACCTGCGCTGGGGTGTCTACGTGACATTCCGCGCCCCCACCGAGTACGCCGCCCGCTGCTTCGCCGAATACGGGATGGTCACCGACGACACCGGTGAGTTCGCCGCCCTCTACCGGCCCTACCACCTGATCGGGCTGGAGCTCGGTGTCAGCGTCGCCCAGGCCGTGCTGCGCGGTGAGTCGACCGGGCACGTGGACCACTTCGCCGCCGATGTGGTCAGCGTCGCCAAGCGGGACCTGCGCGCCGGTGAGCTGCTCGACGGGGAGGGTGGCGCGACTGTCACCGGTGACGTGGTTCCGGCGGCCAGTTCGCTGGCCGCCCGCGCACTGCCGCTCGGCCTGTCCGGCGGATTGAAGCTGGAGCGGGATGTGGCCGCCGGGGCCGTGGTGAGCGCCGAGGACGTCCGACTCGACCCGGCCGATCCGACGGTGCGGCTGCGCCGCGAACTGGAGACCAGCTTCGGATGACCAGTTGGAGCGAGGCTGCCGACCGGTTGCGGGCCCAGATCCTCTCCGGTGAGCTGCGCGCCGGTCAGCAGCTGCCGGGGGAGCGCGAGCTCGCCGCCCGGCTGGGTTGCTCCCGCCCCAGCCTGCGGGAGGCGCTGCGGGTGCTCGAGGCACAGGGTCTGCTGCGGGTCAACGATCGGGGCTCCGGCACCCTGGTCCGCGACGAGGCGTTCAGCACCTTCGCCAGCACCCTGGAGCTGCAGACCGTGCTCGGCCACTACCGGGAGGCCGACATCGTGCGGACGCGGATCGCGATCGAGGCGTGGAGCTGCCGCGAGGCGGCCCGGGTCGCGGATGCGGAGGCGGTCGCCGCACTGGCCGAGCTGATCACCGCGATGGACGAGGCGCGCGCACACCGCGAGTTCAACGACCTGGACGCCCAGTTCCATCTGGACATCTGCCGGATGACCGACAATCCGATCGCCGCCGAACTGATGCAGGGACTGCGCGGCGCGATCACCCGGCAGATGGTGGCGATCTACAGCCGACTGCCCGACTGGCGCCGGGTCGCCGACGGGGTGCAGGTCGAACACCGTCAGATCTGGCAGGCGATCCGCGACCGGGACGGCGAGTTCGCCGAGGCCGGCGTGCGCAGCCATCTGGACCGCTTCTTCGCCGACCTGCTGCACAGTCACCCGAGTGCGGCCCCCGGTACCGGCCGGCACCTAGACTGGGCGCCATGACTGAGCAGCAGACGGACCCCACCCGCCGCGTCGTGGTGGCCGCCCCGCGGGGTTATTGCGCGGGCGTCGACCGCGCCGTGATCACCGTGGAGAAGGCGCTGGACCACTACGGGCCGCCGGTCTATGTGCGCAAGCAGATCGTGCACAACAAGCATGTCGTGGAGACGCTGACCGAGCGCGGTGCGATCTTCGTCGACGAACTCGCCGAGGTTCCCGAGGGGTCGATCACGGTCTTCTCCGCACACGGGGTCTCGCCGATGGTGCACGCGGAGGCGCGGACCCGGCACCTGCAGACCATCGACGCGACCTGCCCGCTGGTCACCAAGGTGCACCACGAGGCGAAGCGGTTCGCCCGCGACGACCTGCAGATCCTGCTGATCGGCCATGCCGGTCACGAGGAGGTCGAGGGCACCTCCGGTGAGGCACCGGAGAACATCATCCTGGTCGAGTCGCCCGAGGACGTGGACGGTGTCGAGGTCCGCGATCCCGACAAGGTCGCCTGGCTCTCCCAGACCACGCTCAGTGTCGACGAGACGATGGCGACGGTACGCCGGCTGCGGGAGAAGTTCCCCAATCTGATCGACCCGCCGAGCGATGACATCTGCTACGCCACCAGCAACCGGCAGGCGGCGGTCAAGCAGATCGCCGCGCACTCGGATCTGGTGATCGTGGTCGGCTCGGCGAACTCCTCGAATTCGGTACGTCTGGTCGAGGTCGCCCTGGAGGCCGGTGCGAAGGCCGCCCACCGGGTCGACACCGCCGCCGAGGTCGACGAGGCCTGGCTCGAGGGGGTGTCCTCGGTCGGCGTCACCTCCGGCGCCTCGGTACCGGATGTGCTGGTGCAGGGAGTGCTGGAACTGCTGGAGAGCAAGGGATTCCCGAAGGCGGAGGAGGAGCGGCTGACCGAGGAGAGCCTGGTCTTCGCCCTGCCGCCGGAACTGCGCAAGGCCGTCGGCGCGAAGTCGCGGGCCTGAGATGACCGAGCGGGTCGTCGTCGTCACCGGGGCGGGCTCCGGGATCGGGCGGACCGTCGCGGCGGACCTGCTGGGTCGGGGCCATACCGTGGTGCTGGCCGGCCGACGCGCCGAAGCGCTCAACGAGACCGTCGCCGGAGTGGAGAGCGCCGCGGAGCGCGCGCTCGCCGTGCCGACCGATGTCACCGACCCGAGCCAGGTCGCCCGGTTGTTCGCCAGCGTCGAGGAGGCCTTCGGCCGCTGCGACGTGTTGTTCAACAATGCCGGCAGCTTCGGCCCGCCCGGTGCGGTCGATGAGATCTCGGCGGCCGACTGGGACGAGATCTGGAAGGTCAACGTGTCCGGTCCGGTGTTCTGCGCGGGGGCCGCGGTACGCCTGATGCGGCGCACCGGCGGCGGCCGGATCATCAACAATGCTTCGATCTCCGCCCATGTGCCGAGGCCGCAGTCGGTGGCCTACACCACCACTAAACACGCGATCACCGGGCTCACCCGCTCGATCACGCTGGACGGGCGGGCCGACAACATCTCCGCCACTCGGCTCGACATCGGCAACGCCGCGACCGCGATGACCAGTGGCATGGTGCAGGCGCTGCAACCCGACGGCAGCCGGCGCGCCGAGCCCACCTTCGACCCCGCCCACGTCGCCACCCTGATCGCCGATCTCGTCGCCCTGCCCTTCGAGGTCGCGGTACCCGAGTTGATGGTGATGGCCAACGGCATGCCCTTCGCCGGCCGCGGCTGAGCGTTCATCGAGTAGGTCGCGCAGCGACCGGTACGCACGTTCGTCGAGTAGGTCGCGCAGCGACCGTGTCGAGATGAACCCGAAAAGATCCCCTCAAACCTCTTGAATTATTCGAACACAATGACTAATATTGGATGTAGCAGTCGAGAGGGGGTGACCAAAGATGTCCGCCGAACGAGTCCAAGTGTTCGCAGCGATCCGCGCCGAAAGCGACACCATCGCCCAGGCCGAAGCCCGCCGCCTGGTCGCGATCGCCGCCGCCTGTGACACCTACTCCGGTCTCAACACCCACACCGACGAGTTGACCGCCCGCGTCCTCCACGGGGAGCAGCTCGTGTTCCCCGGTGCGGACGGTACGCCGGGGATCACCGAGTTCTTCCATCTCGAGTTGGCGATGTCGCTGGGGTGTTCACCGGAGACTGCGCAGGTGTGGACCGCCGATGTGCTCAACCTGCGTCATCGGCATCCGATCCTGTGGCAGGCCACCTTGGACTGTGACATTCCCGTCTGGGTCGCCCGCGATGTCTCCCGGGCCGCGTTGCAGCTGTCCTTCACCCAGGCGCGCGAGTTCGACTCCCTGTGGGCGTTGCGGCTGGTGCCCCTGACGCCGAAGCGAGCGGTCGCGACGACCGAGGCTCAGGTCGCGTTGATGCTCAACGATGACAAGGAAGCCGAACGCCAGGCCGCGAAGAGGCAGCGCCGCGTGGAGTTCACACCCAATCGGAACACCCCGGGAATCACCGACCTCTACGCCAACCTCGACGCCGGTGACGCCGCACACCTGAACGGCACCCTCGACCGCCTCGCGGATGTGCTCAAGGCCGGCGGTTCCACCGCCAGTCGTGATGAGTTGCGGGTCGAAGCCCTGGGGCACCTGGCGCATCCCGAGCGTGCCCGGCAACTGCTGCAACCCTCATCGTTCGACGGCGCCACCGTCACCCCTGGCGGTGAGGTGGTCAACAAGCACGGCGAGATCGTCACCCCCACCAGTGAGCGGTGCCGGCACGGTGCCGAGCTGATCCTGCACGTCCACCAGAAAGACCTCGCCAACCGCCGTGGTGGTGAAGGCGACGCCCTCGGGCCGGTCACCCTGCAACACTTGAAAGAGCTGCTGGAGCGCTGCGGTGGGACCGTGAAGGTGCGGCCGGTGATCGACCTGGCCGCCCCGGTGATGGTGAACACCTACCGACCCAGCGACGAGCTCGCCATGCGCATCAAACTCCGCGACCGGTATGTGATGTTCCCCCGATCCAACCGCAGCGCGTTCGGCCGCGGCATCGACCTCGACCACACCATTCCCGCCCCGGAGGGACCGACCAGCTCGGACAACCTGGGGCCGCTGAACCGGCCAGCCCACCGCGCCAGAACCCACGCCGGATTCCGGGTCGAACAACCCTCCCCCGGGGTGTTCCACTGGAAAACACCCGCCGGGCAGGAAGCCTGGGTCAGCCCCCACGGCACCTGGGACCATCCCCCACCCGACCACCTGATCAACGACCCGGCCGCCTCACTCTCCCGAACCGAAAAGCTTCTCTGGGAGACCCTGTGCAACGGGCGAACCCAACTGGGGAGGGAACAGGCCGAAGCCGAACAAGCAGCCGACGAAGCTCGCGAACGCGAGCGGCTCCGCCGCGCCCGCAAAGCCCAACGCCTCCGCGACCTTTCGGAATCCCAGCCTGCCCTGATTCCCAACCCGGGCTAGGTTTCCGCACGCTCATCGAGTAGCGCGGCATGCGCAGTGAAGCGGAGCAATGCCGAGCGTGTCGAGATGAGCAGCCCGCCTCGGGCTCCTCTCGACACGCTCGCTGCGCGAGCTACTCGAGGAGCGTGAAGGAAATGCTCGCTGCGCGAGCTACTCGAGGAGCGTGAAGGAAATGCTCGCTGCGCGGGTTACTCGATGAGCGTGGCGGTCAGCGGCGCAGCCGGCGGTACTCCCGCCGCAGGGCCTCGGACCAGGCGGGCACGATCAGGCCCTCGCTGGCCATCTGGCGCCGGGTGCTGCGCCGGCTGCGATAGATGCCGATCAGGCCGACCAGATACATCGGCACCTGGACCGCCATCGCCCAGCGATAGGCGTGCAGGTCATACCCCGCGCCGCCAACGCCGCTGATCCCATCCAGGATCGCGCCGATCAGCAGCACCGCGACCAGGGCACCGAGGAAACCACCCATGATCACCACCGCCGTCGCGGTACCGAGTCGGCGCTGGTCGTTCGCGGTCCGGGCGAAGTCGAAACCGATCGAGGATCCCGGACCGCCGATCGACAACCCGGCGACCAGCAGCACCAGCAGCCAGGTCGGCGCCGGGCCGGGCCAGAGCAGCACCACGACCCACGGGACCAGACCCGCCATCGAGGCGGCCAGTACCAGATTGCTGCGGCGCAGCGGATGCGCCCGGGTGAGCTGGCCGACGACCGGTCCGGTGATGATGCTGCCGAGCACGAATGCGGTCATCAGCAACCCGGCCACGGCGGGGGAGCGGCCCTCGCCGGCGGTGAGGAACGGGAAACCCCACATCAGCGCGAAGGCCATCGGCGCGAAACCCACCGTGTAGTGGGAGAAGAAGCCGAGCCAGGTCCCCGGCTGGGAGACCACCGCCTGCAGTTGGCTGATGAAGCTCTCCGGGCTGGATTCCCGTCGGCGGACCGGGCCATGCGGGCTGTCCCGGATCAGCGACCAGCAGGAGACCGCCGAGATCAACCCGGCGATCGCGCAGGCCGCGAAACCGACCCGCCAGCCCTGGCTGCCGAGCAGCCAGACCAGCGGCACGGCGCTGAGGATCTGCCCGATCTGGCCGATCGCGCCGGTGAGCTGGGTGAGCAGCGGGATCCGGTACGCCGGGAACCAGAACGGCAGCAACCGGATCGCCGAGACGAAGGTCGCCGCATCGCCGGCCCCGACCAGGATCCGTGCGGTGAATGCCAGCGGCAGTGAGGGCGAGAAGGCCAGCAGCGACTGACCCGAAGCCATCAACAGTGCACCGAGGGTGATCATGGTCCGTGGACCGATCCGGTCCAACGCCAGCCCGACCGGGATCTGGCTGCCGGCGTACACCGCGATCTGCAGCACCACGAAGGTTGACAGCAATCCGGCCTGGATGCCGAAGTGCTCCGCCGCCTGCGGGGCGGCGACCCCGAGCGAGGTGCGGTGCAGCACGGCGATGCTGTACGAGAACAGCGCCGCCGACCAGATCACCCACGCCCGCTTCGACCCCATGTCGGGCCTGATCCTTTCAGCTCAGTCTGGCGTTCTCCAACACCGGCAGGCTCCGGCGGGCCTCGGCGACCCTGTCGAGATCGAGGTCGACGACCAGCAGCTCCGAGCCGGCACCGGCCTCGGCGAGCACCTCACCGAACGGCGAGATGACCTGCGAGTGCCCCACCCCGGTCGGCGCACCCGGCCTGGCGTCCACCCCGCTGGCCTTCGGATCGGCCTGGGCGCTGGCCACCACGAAGGCGGTGGCGTCCACTCCGCGGGCCTGGGTGACCAGCTTCCACTGCTCCAGCTTGCCCGGCCCGGCGCCCCAGGAGGCACTGACCACGACGACCTGGGCGCCGGCCCGGGCGTGGTCGATGTAGAGCTGCGGGAAGCGGACGTCGTAACAGATCGACAACCCGACCGTGGCGTCACCGATCGGGATCCGGACCGCCTCGCTGCCGGCGTCCACCGTGTCGGACTCGGCGAAACCGAAGGCATCGTAGAGGTGGATCTTGTCGTAGCCGATCCGTTCCCCGTCGGGGCCGGCGACCAGCAGGGTGTTGCGCACCTTCCCCTCCGAACCCGGGGTGAACATCCCAACCACCACGGTGATTCCGGCCTCCTGGGCGATCCGGGAGACCTCCTGTCCGAAGGGGCCGTCGATCGGTTCGGCGATCTCGGTGAGGTTGTTCCCGAAGGCCCGCATGGTCGCCTCGGGGAAGACCACGAGCTCGGCGCCCCGGTCGGCGGCCGCGGTCGTCTGTTCGGCGACCAGGCGCAGGTTGTCGGCGACCTCGCGGCCGGAGCTGATCTGGGCGATTGCGACCTTCATGATCCGTCCTTGTCCTCTGCGTCCACTGTGGGGTGTGGTGTTAACTCTGAACCATGGAAACACCCGAGGCCGCACCGACCACCGGTCGGCTGCGGGCGTACGAATATCTCCGCGACAACATCCTCACCGATCCCGACCGGCACGGCACCTTTCTCAACGAACAGGAGCTCGCCAGCGAGATCGGGGTGTCGCGGACGCCGGTGCGGGAGGCGCTGCTGCTGCTGGTCGCCGACGACCTGGTGGAGCTGATCCCGCAGCGCGGGGCGTACATCCCCAAGGTCGGGCCGCGTGAGGTGAGTGACCTGTTCGAGGTCCGCCGGGTGGTGGAGAAGCACGCGGCCAGCATCACCATCGACGAGAGCACCGTCCCGGGTCGGGCGATGGGAGACCTGCTCGGGCGTCAGCAGGAGCTGGAGGTCGACGACCAGGCGTCGTTCAAGGAGTTCATCACCCTGGACCGGGACTTCCACCAGGCCCTGGTCGATGCGGCCGGCAACCGGCTTTTCGCCTCCCTGTACGCCAAACTGCGGGCCCGGCAGATGCTGGTCGGCATCGAGGCGGTGCTCTGGCATCCGAACCGGATGGCGTCGGTGTGTGCCGAGCACCAGGCGATTCTGGACGCGCTGATCGACGGCGACCTGCCCGCTGCGCACCGGGCGATCGATGATCATCTGAGCACCACCCGCGGGCTGGTCCGCGAGCGCGCCGCCCGCCACCCGTTCAGCGGACATTCTCGGTGACCAGGGCGTCGTCGGCGTCGTCGACGACGGCCCGGCCCATCGCGAGTCCGATGATGGTGATCACGCAGGCCACCGCGATGTAGACCGCGATCAGCCAGGAATTGTTGTACTGCTTCATGAAGAAGGCGAACGCCGTCGGTGCCAGCCCGCCGGCGAAGATGCCGGCGAAGGTGTAGGCCAGCGAGGAACCGGTGTAGCGCAACCGGGCATGGAACTGCTCGGCGATGTGGGCCGCCTGCGGGGCGTACATGAACGAGTGGCAGAGCAACCCGACGACCACGCCGAACAGGGCCAGCGGGAAGCTGCGGGTGGTCTGCATGGCGATGAAGACGAAGGCCCAGATGCCGCCGAGCACCGCGGCCACGCCGTAGAGCACGCGGCGGTCGATCCGGTCGGAAAGCCAACCGGCGAAGGGCATCGTGACGATCTGCAGGGCGCCGGCGGTCATCGTGCAGGTGAGCGCCTGGGTGTTGGTGAGCCGGTTCGGGCCGGTCTGCAACCAGGTGATCACATAGACCGCGAAGAAGGCGTAGAGCACGTCCGGGCCGAAGCGGGTGAAGATCGCACCGAGCAGTGCCCGGGTCTGGGTGGTGAGCACCTCGGTGACCGGCGCCTTGGGCGGTTCGCCCTGTTCGACGAGCTTCTGGAAGACCGGGGTCTCCTCGAGCTTGTGCCGGATCCACAGCCCGAAACCGACCAGCACCAGCGACAGGCAGAACGCCACCCGCCAACCCCAGCTGAGGAAGGCCTGCGGTGACATCGAAGCGGTCATGATGATCAGCAGCAGGTTGGCGGCCACCGAACCGATCGGTACGCCGGTCTGGGCGGCCGAGGCCCACAGCCCGCGGGTGCCGGGTCGGGCGAACTCGCTGGACAGCAGCACCGCGCCGCCCCACTCGCCACCCACGCCGACACCCTGCAGGAAGCGCATCAGCACCAGCAGGATCGGCGCCCAGATGCCCACCTGGGCATAGGTCGGCAGGATGCCGATCGCGAAGGTGGCGACGCCGATCAGCAGCAGTGTCCAGACCAGCACCTTCTTGCGGCCGATCACATCACCGAGCCGGCCGAAGAAGATGCCGCCGATCGGGCGAGCGACGTACCCGGCGCCATAGGTGAGGAAGGCCTTGATGGTGTCCATCGCCGGATCCGAGCCCTCGAAGAAGAGCCGGCTGAACACGGTGCCGGTGACGGCGCCGAAGAGCGCGAAGTCGTACCACTCCAGGGAGGTGCCGGAGAGGCTGGCGGCGAAT
Source organism: Enemella evansiae (assembly GCF_004362375.1). Classification (NCBI taxonomy): domain Bacteria; kingdom Bacillati; phylum Actinomycetota; class Actinomycetes; order Propionibacteriales; family Propionibacteriaceae; genus Enemella; species Enemella evansiae. The sequence continues at coordinate 167,797 of NZ_SNXA01000013.1, read as the reverse complement.
GCCTTGCGCAGATTCCGCCGTTCCTCGGCGGTCTGCGGTGGCAGCGCGGTGCTGCTTTCGGCCATGGGGACTCCCTCGTCTCGATACTAGCTGTATACATTAGGCATACCTAGTGGGGATTGAACAGCCTTGCATCGGTCCGTAGCCAACTCGTCACCTCGGAGGTACGCCCGCATGACCACCCTCAGCTTCACGCTCCCGGATGGATCGACCCGCCGGGTCGAGGTCCGGCGTACCCTCAACGCCGGCTATGCCGGCCGGGACACCGCAGCGGTGCAGGCACACATCGACGAACTGGCCGAACTCGGCGTACCCGGACCCTCGACGGTGCCGACCCTCTATCCGATCTCGCCCTATCTCGCCCAGCAGGTCGACCTGGTCGAGGTGCAGCACGCCCGCACCTCGGGGGAGGCCGAGTGGGCGCTGGTGATCGCCGACGACGGGGAGGTGCTGCTCACCGCCGCCTGCGACCACACCGACCGGGCACTCGAGGTGCACGGTGTCGCCTGGTCGAAGAACGCCAGCCCCGACGTGCTGGCCGACCGGGCCTGGTCCCTGCGGGACGTGCGGGACCACCTGGACCAGATCAGTCTGCGCGCCTGGGTGACCCATGGCGAGGGCTCGGAGGAGCTGATCTCCGACGGCAGCTGCGCGGACCTGCTGACCCCCGACCACTGGCTCGGGGTGCTCGCCGAGCGGGGCCTGGCCGAACCGGGCACGGTGCTGATGTCGGGCACCGTGCTGATGATCGAGGGAGTGGACCAGTTCGCCGACCGCTGGCGGGTCGAGCTCGCCGACCCGGTCACCGGTGGGACCATCGAGGTGGCCTACGCCATCCGGGTGCTGCCGGAGCCGATCGAGTGAGGCTCAGGCCGCGGCCGTCCGCCGCCGCGCATCGCTGAGCGCGATGGCGGCGAGCAGCACCACCAGCAGCACCGAGAATCCGATCATCACCGTGCTGGCAGGGAATTCGACGGCGGCCAGCCCGATGCCCAGGGCGGGTACGATCAGGCCGAGATAGCCGATCAGGAAGAGCCCGGCCAGCGCCTCGCCGCGGCGTTCGGGGGTCGACATCGCGATCACCTTGCCGACGGCGTCCTTGAACAGCACGCCCGCCCCGGCGCCGCTGAGGACGCCCCCGATCAGGAAGAACGCCAGGCTGGCCAGCAGCATCCCGGTCACCAGGGCCGCCAGCCCGACCAGTTGCAGCAGCAGGCCGAGTGGGCGGCGCGCGGTCTCGCGGAGCCGGCCGGTGCCGGTCTGCGCGATCGCCGCGGCGCCGAAGACCGCGAAGACGATCACCCCGGCCAGCGCCCGGGACGGACGGTGCAGGTCACCGGCGACGAAACCCGGCGCGACCGAGGTGAACAGGCCGAACACCGAGAAGGCCGCGATCGCCGCGGCGGCGGCCGCCAGGTATCCGGCCCGGTCCCCGTGGTCGATGCTGACCCGCTGCGGGCGATAGCGGCGCTGCAGCTGCACCGACACGGTTTCCGGGGTGAGTGCGATGCCGACGATCGAGACCAGCAGCAGCGCGGCGAAGACCAGATACTGGGTGCGCAGCGGGACCGGCAGCCACTGCGCGAGGATGCCGGCGACCAGAGTGCCCGCGCCGAGACCGCCGATGTTCGCCGCGGTCGAGACGATCTGGAACCGCTGGGGAGAGGCGTGCGGGCGGTGTGCGGAGTGCAGTTCGTGCAGGTGGGCGGTCGCCGTGGCGGTCAGCATGCCGACCCCGAGGCCGGTGATGATCCGGGCGACGATGAGCGCCGGAAGTGCTGTGCTGGTGAGAAAGATCAGTGCGGCGATGAGTTCCAGCCCGAGCGCCGGGACCAGGATCCGCTTGCGGCCCACCCAGTCCGAGACGTGGCCGGCCAGCAGCAGACTGATCACCACACCCACCGCATAGACAGCGAAGACCACGGTCACCATGAAGGTGGAGAAGCCGTCGGCCTGCATGTAGAGCGGATAGAGCGGCGTCGGCACGGTCGAGAACGCCATCCCGACCAGGAAGGCGAAGGTGACGAACCAGAAGCCCCGGCCGTGCCGGGCGGAATCGGTTCGACTGCTGGCGATCTGATCAAGGGTGCTGGCGGACAACGGGGTGACCTTTCGGGCGCGCGTACTGCTTCAGGAACCACTCTGCGGCATGCAACTCAGCAAATCCAACGAACAAATCTGCTAGAAATGATCACTGATTCAGATAGGTGGTGGCAGGTGGAGCTGCGGCAGCTGGAGCACTTCCTGGCAGTGGCGGAGGAACTGAGCTTCACCCGGGCCGCGCAGCGGTTGCATGTGGTGCAGTCCGGGGTCTCCGCCTCGATCAAGAACCTGGAACGCGACCTGGGGGTCCTGCTGCTCGACCGCAGCGCCCGGCAGGTGCGGTTGACCGAGGCCGGGACGCGGTTCATGGCCGAGGCGTACGCCGTCCTCGATGCCGCCCAGCAGGCCCGCGAGGCGGCCGCCGGGGACGAGGGCGAGCTGACCGGGACCCTGCGGCTGGGCACGATGACCGCGATCCGGTTGATCGATGTGCCCGCGATCCTGGGGGAGTACCACCGTCGCCATCCGCAGGTGCAGGTGCTGATGAGCGCCGCCGCCTCCGGTTCACAGGGGTTGCTGACCGCGCTGCACGAGCGACGCATCGATCTGGCCTTCCTGTCCACCCGCGGCGCGCCACCGGGGATCCGGCGGATCAAGGTGGCCGAGTCGGTGCTCCGGTTGGTGGTGCCGGCCGGTGACGAGTTGGCCGGCCGCGACCGGATCGAGCTGGGGGAGCTCGCCGGCCGCGACTTCATCGACGGACCCGAGGGGTACGGCACCCGCGCGGTCACCGATGCCGCATTCGCCGAGGCCGGCGTGCAGCGTCGGGTGACCCTCGAGATCGCCGATCTGTCCACCGGCCTGGACTATGTGCGGCACGGGCTCGGGATCGCGCTGCTGCCGGACTATCTGCTCTCCGGTGATCTACCGGCCGGGGTCGTCGTGGTGCCGGTGGGCGGACAGGCCGATCTCGACTGGCCGGTGTTCCTGGCGGTGCGCGAGGACCGTACGCCGAGCGCGGCGGCCCGGGCGCTGGTCGAGTTGGTCGGCCAGTGGCGTGACCGACGCGAGTGATGCGGTGTGCTCCCGTCCGGGGGCGATAGCGTGGCCGATGTGTCGAACGAGTGCGTGGAACGGGGTCGGCTGCGACTGCGCACCCCGGTGCTGACCGACCTGGATCGGTTCCACGAGATCTATGCCGATCGCCCGCTCGATGCGGACACGATCACCGCGGCCCTGCACTAGGGGTGCGAGGTCTGGAAGTAGTGCTCGACCCCGGTCCGCAGAGCCTCGACGAGCTTCGGCAGCAGCGGGTTGGTGTTGGAGCGGCGCCAGACCACCCCCACCCGACGCGACGGCAGCGGCGTACGCGTCGCGACGATGACCACATCACGTTCGGGCAGCAGCCCCAGCGCCGGCACCACCGCCACCCCCAGACCGGCACCGACCAGGGCCCGCATCACATCGAAATCGTCGGTACGGTGGGCGATCCGCGGCTCGAAACCGTGCGCGGAGCACAACCGCTGCAGCACCGGTGACTGCTGGCTGGCCACCCAGGTCTCCTCGGCCAGCTCCTCGATCCCCACCGCGTCCCGTCCCGCGAACCGATGGGTGGCCGGCACCAGCAAGGAGCGGGTCTCGGTCATCAACTTCAACCGGTCCAGGCTTTCCGGGACCTCCGGGGTGCCCAGATCGTTCTCGAACACCACCCCCAGGTCCAGCACTCCCTCGGTGACCATCGTCAGGATCTCCTCCAGGCTGCCCTGATCGAAGGAGACGATCGCATCCGGATGCTCGGCTGTGAAGCGCGCCAGTGCGACCGGGATGAGTTGGCGGCTCGCGGTCGGGAATCCGCCGAGCCGGATCTCGCCACGGTCTCCGGCGGCGATCGAGATCGCGTCCCGCTCGACCGCCATCAAGGTGGCGAGCGCATTCGCGGTGGAGTCGTGCAGATAGCGCGCCGACCACGTCGGCTGGATGCCCCGTGGCAGCCGTTCGAACAGTGCCAATCCGGTGGACTTCTCCAGTGCCGCGATGTGCTGCGAAACCGCCTGGGTGGTGTAACCCAGCGACTGGGCGGCAGCGGAGAACGTGCCGTGTTCGAGCACGGCGGCGAGCGTCCGCAGGTGGATCGGGTTCAGCATCGAGCCCTCGGTGATTCCTCGGTGTCCATCAGCAAATGATTGACAGTTTATGAACAGATCGCTGAGACCCGGAGCATGGCCAAGCGACGGGGGTGTTGGCCACCATTGGCCGAAACGCTCGACGAGGAGGGCACCATGATCTGTCAATCCACGCGGTCTCGTTGGTCAAGGGCGACGGCACCCAGGGCGGTGGCCGTCGCCGCCGCCCTCAGCCTGGTCGCGCTGAGTGCCTGCACCGAGGGCCCGGCGCCGAGCTCGGGCGGTGACACGGGAGCCCAGCCGGGCGGTGCCAACACCACCGGGGTCGATCTGAACACGCTCACCGTCGACCAGGCCGCGGCGGACAAACTGCCGGAGCGGGTGAAGCAGGCCAAGAAGGTCACCGTGGTGATGAACGTGTCCAGTGCACCGACCAAGTTCCGCGCCGAGGACAACACCACCATCGTCGGGTTGAACCCGGACATCGCCCAGGCCCTGGGCAAGCTGCTCGGTGTCGAGGTGACGATCTCCGATGTCCAGTTCGACGGCATCATCCCGGGCCTGCAGTCGAAGCGGTACGACATGGCGGTCTCCTCGATGGCCCCGAGTGCCGAACGCATCAAGGTGCTCGACATGGTCCGCTACGGCGCCTGGGGGACGTCGCTGGCGGTCCAGCAGGGCAACGCGAAGGCGCTCACCACCAAGAACCTGTGCGGCGCCTCGGTCGCCGTCCAGCAGGGATCGATCCAGCACACCCAGCGGCTGCCCGAACTGTCCGACGGATGCACCAAGGAGGGCAAGCCGGCGATCAACCAGGTGGTGCTGCCGGACCAGACCGCGGCGATCCTGCAGCTGACCACCGGACGTATCGACGCGGTGCTCGCCGATTCACCGATCCTCGCCTGGGCAGCGAAACAGCGGCCCGGCACCATCGAACTGGTCGATGAGATGAACAAGGGTGCGGTCGACATCGCACTGCCCAAGGACTCCGATCTGACACCGGCCGTTCAGGCGGCGATGCAGACCCTGATCCAGCGTCCCGAATACCAGCAGATCTACGCCAAGTGGGGGATGGACAACGCGGTGGTGACCGAGGCGGTCAAGGAAACGGGCAGCGCGTGATGTCCACCGTGGAATCGGCCACCCGGTCCGCGACCCCGGAGGAGGAACTGCAGATCGTCCCGCGGCGCAGCACCGGCACCATCATCGGTGCGGTCGTGGTGGCGCTGCTGGGCGCCTGGCTGCTGTGGATCCTGGCCACCAACCCACGCTTCGAGTGGGGTGTGGTCCGGCACTACTTCACCCACAAGGCGATCGCCCGGGGTGCGCTGCTCACGCTCGAACTGACGGTCATCTCGATGGTGCTCGGCGTGCTGCTCGGCGTCGTCCTGGCGGTGATGCGGATGACCCGGAATCCGCTGGTCTCCGGGGCGGCCGGTCTCTACATCTGGTTCTTCCGCGGTACGCCGCTGCTGATCCAGTTGATCTTCTGGTTCAACCTGGCCGCCCTGTTCCCGGTGATCACCATCGGGATCCCGTTCGGTCCGACGTTCTACAGCGGCAGCGCGAATGCGTTCATCACCCCGCTCAGCGCCGCCCTGCTGGGGCTGACGCTGAACGAGGCGGCGTACATGGCCGAGATCGTCCGCGGCGGTCTGCTCGGCGTCGACCGCGGGCAGACCGAGGCGGCCCAGGCGCTCGGGCTGGGCCGTGGTCGGATCCTGGGGCGGATCGTGCTGCCGCAGGCGATGCGGGTGATCATCCCGCCGACCGGCAACCAGGCGATCTCGATGCTGAAGAACACCTCGCTGGTCTCGGTGCTCGGCGTCGGGGATCTGTTGCACAGCGCGCAGATCGTCTACTCCCGCACCTATCAGACGATCCCGCTGCTGATCGTGGCCTCGCTGTGGTACCTGGTCTTCACCACCGTGCTCGGCATCGGCCAGCACTACATCGAACGACACTTCGGCCGCGGCAGCACCACCCTGGTCGCCCGGACCCGGAAACGCAGGAATCGAAGCGTGGAAGGAAAGGCGCGATGACCCCGCTGGTGACGGTCCGTGGCGTGCACAAATCGTTCGGGCCGCTGGAGGTGCTCAAGGGCATCGACTTCGAGGTGTCCGCCGGCCAGGTGTGCTGCCTGATCGGTCCGAGCGGATCCGGCAAGTCGACGATCCTGCGCTGCATCAACCACCTGGAGAAGATCGACGCCGGCCGGATCACCGTCAATGGCGAGGTGGTCGGCTATCGCCGGCGCGGTGACAAGCTGTACGAGATGACCGAATCCGACGCCGCCCGGCAGCGTACCGAGATCGGCATGGTGTTCCAGCGGTTCAACCTGTTCCCGCACATGACGGTCGGGGAGAACGTGGCCTATGCGCCGACCGTGCTCGGCCGGGAGACCCGCCGCAGCGGTGCGGCGCTGACGACCGAGCTGCTGGAGCGGGTCGGGCTGGCGGACAAGGCCGATTCCTATCCTGCTTCGCTTTCCGGCGGACAACAGCAGCGGGTGGCGATCGCGCGGGCGCTGGCGATGAAGCCCAAGGTGATGCTCTTCGATGAGCCGACCTCGGCGCTCGATCCGGAGCTGGTCGGGGAGGTGCTCGATGTGATGCGTGGCCTCGCCGAGGCCGGGATGACGATGATCGTGGTCACCCACGAGATGGGTTTCGCCCGCGAGGTCGGCGACTCGCTGCTGTTCATGGACGAGGGGATGGTCGTCGAACAGGGGCACCCGCGTGAGGTGCTCACCGCCCCGCAGCACGAACGCACCCGTTCTTTCCTGGCCAAGGTGCTCTGATGGGTTTCGACGCCGAGGTCGCGGTGATCGGCTGCGGCACGGTCGGCAGCATGACGCTGTGGCAGCTGGCGGACCGCGGGATCGACGTGGTCGGGTTCGAGGCGTACGCCCCCGGCCACGATCGCGGTGCGGCCGGCGGGGAGACCCGGCTCTTCCGGATGGCGTACGCCGAGGGGAGCGCGTTCGCCGGTCTGCTCAGCGAGGCCCGGGAACTGTGGCGTGAGCTGGAGCGGGTGTCCGGGGCATCGCTGCTGCAGCAGATCGGCGGGCTGTCGATCGGCGACCCGGCCGGGGCCTACCTGCGGGGGCTGCTGGATTCGGCCCGGGCCTCCCGGATCGAGGTCGAATCGGTCGGCGCCGACGAGGCGCAACGGCGCTGGCCGCAGCATGCCCTGCTGCCCGGTGAGATCGTCGTGCACGATCCGTCGGCGGGATTCGTCCGCTCGGATCTGGCGGTCGTGGTCGCCACCGACCGGGCCAGACAGCAGGGGGCGCGGGTGCAGCGGTACGCACCGGTGCAGGACTTCACCGCCGACGAGCAGGGGGTGAGCATCCGCACCCGGGACGGTGTCTGGCGGGTGCGTACCGCGGTGATCACCGCTGGCTCCTGGAGCGCGCATTTCCTGCCCGGGTTGGAGCTCGCGCCCCGCCGGGTGCCACTGTCCTGGTTCTCGCCGCTGGACCCGGGTCTGTGGGGGCCGGACCGGTTCCCGGTCTTCATCCGGGAGAGCGAGGGGGTGCATCTCTATGGCGCCCCGGCCGTGGACGGGGGCGCGGTGAAGGTGGCGGGCGCGGTCCGAGCCCGCGACATCACCGATCCGGACGCGGTGCAACGGCGCCACGACACCTGGGAGACCGAGGTGATGGTCGATGCGGTCACCCGGTTCCTGCCCGGGCTGCGCCCGGACCCGATCCGTGCCGACGCCTACACCGACCTCTACACCCCCGATGCGATGCCGGTGGTCGGCCCGGTACCGGGGTTGCCGGGGGTGTTCTGCGCGACCGGTTTCTCGGGCAAGGGGTTCAAGATGGCACCGGCCATCGGGAACGCGGTCGCCGAGCTGGTCACCGGCGGCCGGGCGAGGCTTCCGGAGTCGTTCGCTCCGACTTCCCGGCACCGCCGCGGGGCATCAGCAGCACCGCCCCGATAGCGATCGCGGCCGCGACAGTGGTGCCGAGGAACACGGTCCGGGCCGCGGTGCTGATCTGTTCGGGGGTGAACATGCCCGGCTGGATGCCGGTCGATCCCACCGGGACCGCCAGGGCCGCATTGGCCAGCGCGCCGGCCATCGCCGCCCCGAGGGCGCTGCCCAGGGACCGGGCGAACATGTTGGCGCCGGTGGCCACCCCGCGGCGTTCCCAGGGGACCGCGGACTGCAGGGCGACCATCGTCGAGGGGGCCAGCAGACCCAGGCCGATACCGGTGACGAAGCAGGATGCCGCGACCTGCCAGATCGAGCTGGTGGCGGTCAGCAGCAGCAGCGACGCCGACCCGGCGGTCACCACGAGCGCGCCGACCAGGGCGGTGGCCCGGAAACCGATCCGCAGATAGAGCCGGCCGGCGTTGGCGGCCGCCACCGGCCAGCCCATGGTGAGCGCGGCCAGCGCCAGCCCGGCGACCAGGGCCGAGGTGCGCAGTGCGGACTGGCCGTAGAGAGGGATGTAGGTGGTCAGCGAGATCAGCACCACCCCGACCAGCAGCGCGGCCAGATTGGCTGGGCCCTGGGTGCGTTCGCCGAGCACCCACCCCGGCAGGATCGGTTCCGCCGCGCGTCGTTCCACGATGACCGCCGCCAGCAGGGCGACGGCCGCGCCGCCCAGCACCAGGCCGCTCTCCCAGGAGACCCAGCTCCACCGCGTACCACCCTCCAGCAGCGCCAGCACCAGCAGCGCGCTGCCGATCGCCAGCAACCCCGCGCCGGCGTAGTCGATCCGGTGCCGGGTCGGGGTGACGTTCTCGTGGAATCGCCGGATCAGCACGATCGCGGCCGCGGCGCCCAGCGGGATGTTGATCCAGAAGATCCAGCGCCAGCCCGCGTAGTCGGCGAAGAAGCCGCCGAGCGTCGGCCCGATCACCGACGCGGCCGCCCACACCCCGGCCAGATAACCCTGCACCTTGGCCCGTTCGGCGACGGTGTAGATGTCGCCGATGATCGTCATCCCGATCGGCTGCACGGCCCCGGCACCCAGCCCCTGGATCGCGCGGAAGGCGATCAGCGCCGTCATGTTCCAGGCCGAACCGCACAGGATCGAACCGAGGACGAACATGCCGACGCCGAAGAGCATCACCTTCTTGCGCCCGACCAGGTCGGCGATCTTGCCGTAGATCGGCACCGCGACCGCCTGCCCGAGCAGATAGACCGAGAACAGCCACGGGAACTGGGTGAACCCACCCAGGTCGCCGACGATCGCGTTCACCGCGGTCGCCAGGATGGTGGCGTCGATGGCGACCAGGCCGGTGCTGAGCATCACCGCCAGCAGGACCGGTCCGCGTTCGGAGCGCAGACCGACGCCGGCTCGGGTCACCGCTTCATCTGTCACCGCTGATCATCTCGCACCGCCTCATCTTGGCAGAGGACGGTGACCGGGCACCGTACGGGCGAGCAGTGGGATCGACAGCACCGCCAGCGCGATGGCGAGTGCGGGAACCAGCAGGCCCCGCCCGATCAGCAGACCGCCGACCCAGGTGCCGAGTGCGATCCCGGCCTGGTAGGCGACCACGTATGCCGAGGAGGTGAGGTCACCGCCCGGTCCGGCGACCCGGATCACCGCGGCCTGCAGCACCACCGGAGCCGCGGCGATGCTGCCCGCCCAGAGCACGGCCGTGACCGCGACCACCGCGGGAGCCTCGGCGAGCAGGCCGGGTTGCAGGACACCGACCAGGAGCAGGGTGAGCACGCTGGTTCGCCACGGTCGTTCGTCGATCCACCGGCCGGCGAGCCAGACCGCGGCCAGGCTGCCGATACCGCAGCCGGTGAGCAATGCCGCGTACCCTGCCCGCTCGATATCCACTCGGGCGGCGAAGACGCTCAGGTAGGGGTAGCTCAGATACAGCGCGGTGACCACCAACAGGGTCCCGCCGGTGATCGCGACGGTGCCCTGCGTTCCCGCCCGGTCCGCCCGATTGGCCGGCGGTGGGTCGGCGGGGCCCCGCTCCGCGCGACCCGGTGGTAGTTGGCGCCAGAGTGTTGCGGCCAGCACCACCGCCGCGATCGCCACCGCCCCAGTCACCGGACGCCAACCGAGCTGCTGACTGGCCAAGGTCGCGATCGGTACGCCGGCCAGCAGGGCAAGGCTGGTGCCGAGGAAGACCCGGGACGATGCCCACGCCTGCCGGCCCGGCTCGACCAACTCGGCCGCCACCAGCGGCGCCAGTCCCCAGACCGGCACGTGCACCAGCGCGATCCCGGCCCGAGCCGCCGCGGCGACGGCCAGGGTCGGGGCGGCGGCGAGCACCAGCTGACCGGCTGCCAACCAGACCAGCGCGGCGCAGAGCACGGTGCGCCGGGGCAGTCGGCGGGTCAGCAGGGTGAGGGGGATGCCGAAGACCCCGGCGACCAGTGCGTAACCGGAGATCAGCGCACCCACCTGGGCCGGGGTGGCGTCCAGATCGGCCTGCAGCTGGGGCAGCTGCCCGACCGGCAGCAGTTCGGCCACCAGGAAGACGAAGACGACCCCGGCCAGGGCGGCGAGTGCCCGGCCGGGCGTACCGTCTCTCTCCGAGGTCACAACCGGTGCTTCGCCAGGAACGCGCTGATCTGCGCGGCCCAGGTCGGCGTCTCCGCGGGGGTGAAGATGTGCCCCGCCTCCGGCAGCTCGACGTATTCGGCGCCGGGGATCAGCTCGGCCAGTCGCCGGGTGGAGCTCGGCAGCACGGTCCGGTCCTGGCCGGCGCCGATGACCAACGTCGGTACGCCGATCGCTGCGGCCTCCTGGCGCACGTCGACGGTGCGGACGAGCTCCATCTGCGGGATCAGGGCCGACCCACCGACCTGCAGATCTGCCACGGTGGCAGCGATCGCGCGCGCCGCGGCGTCCGCATCGAGGGTCGCGAGTTGGGCGGGGGTGCCGACGCTGAGCAGCATCACCCGGGCCAGGTCGTGCCAGCGTTCGGCCCGGGCGAGGTCGGCGAACAAGGTGGCGAAGTTCGCACCCTGGACGTCGATCTCGGCCATCCCGACGGTCAGGATCAACCCGCTGACCCGCTCCGGATGCCGGGCTGCCGCGGTGATGGCGACCGTGGTGCCGAGTGAGAGGCCGAGGATCGGGAAGCGGTCGTTGCCGGCCCGGAGCTGGGCCTCGACCAACTCGTCGGCCAACCCGGCCAGCGTCAACGGGGTGGCCGCGGGCGGTCGGGATCCGCTGCCGGGATAGTCGCGACCGGTCAGCGTACGCCCCGGCAGGTGCGCCGCGAGTTCGGCGAAGTTGGCCTCGATGCCGCCGCCCGCACCGTGGGCGAGCGCGAGGACCGGGCCGGAACCGAAGCTGTGCAAGGAATAATCACTCATGGCGTCGACGCTAGGCATTGACATGGGTGACAAGGTCAAGGCCGATGTGAGCAACGCCACGGCAACGATGACGATCGGTCGACTCGCCGAGGCGACCGGAGCCTCGGCCCGATCGCTGCGCCACTACGAGGCCAACGGGTTGATCAGCGCGGAGCGGGACAGCAGTGACTACCGCCGCTATCGGACCGGGACCATCGAACGGGTGCAGCGGATCCGGCGGCTGCTGGGCGCCGGTTTCAATCTCGCCGAGGTCGCGATCCTGCTGCCCTGCATGGACGAGGACCCGGCGCGGATCGACATCTGCCCGCAGGTCGCCGGCGTGGTGCACGAGAAGCTTGACGCCTTGCTCAGCCAGTCCCGCGAGATCGCCCAGCAGCGCGACCAGATCCGTGCACTGATCGCCTAACTCACCTAGACCAGGAAGCGGTAGAACGGGCTCGTCGGGTCGACCTGTTCGACGGTCATCGGGGAGCGTTCCATCCGCTCCAGCAGGCCGTCCAGATCATCCGGGTTGCCGAGCTCGATGCCGACCAGCGCCGGCCCGGTCTCCCGGTTGGAGCGCTTCACGTACTCGAACAGCGCGATGTCGTCGTCCGGGCCGAGCACCTCGTCGAGGAAGCGGCGCAGCGCGCCGGGCTCCTGCGGGAAGTTCACCAGGAAGTAGTGCTTGCGGCCTTCCCAGACCAGCGACCGCTCGACGATCTCCGAATAGCGGGAGACGTCGTTGTTGCCACCGGAGAGGATCGCCACCACGCTCTGCCCGTCGCCGATGGTGAGCTGGCGGCCCAGGCTGGCTGCGGCGAGTGCGCCGGCTGGCTCGGCGATGATGCCGTCGGTCTGGTAGAGCTCCAGCATCTCCGAACAGATCTGGCCCTCCGGCACCGCGACCGGCTCCGGCTGGTGAGCCAGTGCGAGTGCGGTGGTCAGATCCCCGGCCCGGCGCACCGCTGCGCCGTCGACGAAGGTCTCGATGTGGTCCAGGGTGACCGGGGCGCCGTGCGCCATCGCCGCCGCCAGATTGGCCGCGCCGGCCGGTTCGACCGCGACGATCCGGGTGTCGGGGTGGTGTTCGGCGAACCAGACCAGACAGCCGCCGAGCATCCCGCCGCCACCGACCGGCACCACCAGCACGTCCGGTGCGTGGCCGAGTTGATCGACCACCTCGGCGGCCAGCGTGCCCTGGCCGGCGACGGTGCGCGGGTCGTCGAAGGCCGGCACCATCGTCGCGCCGGACTCCCAGACCTCGGTGTACGCCCCCTGCGCGGCCTCGTCGTAGGTGTCACCGGTCACCACCAGTTCGACATGGGCCCCGCCCAGTTGCCGCATCCGGTCCCGCTTCTGCCGCGGGGTGGTGGAGGGGACGAAGATCCGGGCCCTGATGCCGAGCCGGGCGCAGGCGTACGCCACCCCCTGGCCGTGGTTGCCGGCGGAGGCGCAGACCACCCCGGCCTGCCGCTCGGCCGTCGAGAGCTGGGAGATCAGGTTGTAGGCGCCGCGGATCTTGTAGGAGCGGACCGGTTGCAGGTCCTCCCGCTTCAGCCAGACGTTGGCGCCGGTGCGCAGCGACAGCCGCAGATTGCGCTGCAGCGGGGTCTCGGTGATCACGCCGCGCAGCCGGGTGCAGGCGTCGGAGATATCGGCCGCGGTGACGTCGTTCTGCTTCATTCGGGTCATTGTGCCGTCGTCGGACGACCTCAGGGCTGCTGTGCCACCAGATAGAACCGGTCGGTCTCCGGTTCCATGCCGGCCAGCGGGCCGCGCAGATACCACTCCTCGATCTCCAGGCCGGCCTGTTCGGCGGCCCGCTTGATCTCCTCGGGGTCGTGCAGCACGAAATCGAGCGAGACGGCCCGGTCGAGATACTCCTCGGTGTGCCGGACCTCGGCCCCGGCATGCAGCGCGACCGCGATCCGGCCACCGCGGGCCAGGATCCGGGCCAGGGCGGCGAACCAGGGCGCCAGCTCGGAGCCGGACAGGTGCACCGCGGCGTACCAGGCGACGATCGTGCCCCAGGCCGCCGCGTTCGGCGGTCGGAGCAGCCGGTTGAAGTCGGCGACCTCGAACCGCAGGTCGGGATGGTTCTCGCGGGCGACCCGGATCATCTCGGGGGAGAGGTCGAACCCGGTGACCTCGGCGCCGGCGTCGGCGAGCACGCGGGTGGTCTGGCCCGGGCCGGTGCCGATGTCGGCGATCGGGCCGGTGGACTCGGCAGCCAGCCGGGTGAGCAGCCAGCGGTCGAACGGTTTGCCGGCGAGTTCGTCGCCGAAGCGTTCCGCGTACGCCTCGGCGAGCGCGTCGTAGCTTTCGCGGACCCGTTCGTCGCGGGCCTGGGAGCCGTCGGCGAGGACCTGATCCCGGTCCACCGCCGCGGCGGCCGGAGTGGGTTCCGCGATGCCCTCGACCGGGCCCAACAGATGCACCCAACGCGGGTCGCGGTGACCGGGGAGCCGCTCCAGCTCGCGGGTCAGCGGGGTGTCCCGCTCGGCCAGCCGGCGCAGCACCTGGTCGGCGGATTCCTTGTCCGGGAACGGAAAGAGCCGGTCGGTGCGCGTCTTGAGTTCGCCGGCGGACTGCGGGCCGCGGAGCAGCAGCACGGTGATCAGCGCGCGCTCGTCGTCGGCGAGTTCGAGCTGCTCGTCGAGCCGTTGGTGGTACTTCAGCGCGCGGGACCCCTTGCCGGCCCAGACGAAGCGGACCAGCTCGCGGTCCTTGAGACCACGCAGGCAGATGTCGAGCTGCTGGTCGTCGTAGTCGCTGACCGGCTCCCTGCTGGAGGTCTGATTGCAGGCGGTGCGCAGCGCGTTCAGCGACAGCGGATAGCTCGCGGGAACCGTCTTCTGCTTCTCCAGCAGGGACCCCAGCACCCGTTGTTCGATCGCATCCAGCTCGATCTCGGCCACGACGCTCAGCGTACTGTCTGTTGTCGGCCCGCGCCCGCGCCCGCGCGCCCGATCGCGATCCAGCGAACCCAAAGTGCATTCAGCGAGCCCTCTAGGGCTAGGGATATGTACTTAAGATTCGCTGGATCGCGGGGGCTGTGTTGTGGCCGACCCGCTTCAGTCCGTGCCGGTACCGCGGCGGCGTTCGGTCGGCGGGTCGGCCCAGCCGAGCAGATCGGGCTGCTCGCGGGCGAGCTCGTCGCGTTCGGGCAGGGCCTTGCGGCGCTTCGCGCCGCGGCCGATCATCGGCTCGACCCGCGCGGCGTCCTCCACCAGCTCAGGGGCGGCGATGTCGCGGGTGGACTCGTCGACGCTCTGCGGTGCGGTCAGCTCGGCGTCGGTGACCTTGAGGTCACGGAAGCGGCGGGCGGTGACCAGCACCCGGGCCTCCAGCGAACCGACGGTCGAGTTGTACGCCCCCACCGCGGCCTTCAGCGAGCGGCCCACCTTGTCCAAGTGGCCCCCCATCGCCGCCAGCCGGTCGTGCAGTTCCCGGCCCAGGGTGAACACCTCGGCGGCCGACTCGGCCAGCGCAGCCTGCTTCCAGCCATAGGCGACCGCGCGCAGCATCGCGATCAGCGTGTTCGGCGTCGCCACCACCACATCGCGCGCCGCGGCGTACTCGTGCAGGTCGGGCAGCTGCTCGAGCGCGGAGAACAGGAACTGCTCATTCGGCAGGAACATCACCACGAACTCGGGCGTACCGGTGTCGGCCTTCCAGTATTCCTTGCGGGACAGCTGATCCACGTGGGTCTTCACGTTGCGGCCGAACAGCGTGAGCTTCTCGGCGCGCAGCCGCTCGTCCTCGGTCTCGTGCGCCTCCAGGAAGGCGCTCAGCGGCACCTTGGCGTCGACATAGAGGAACTTGCCGTCGGACAGGTTGACGCGCATGTCGGGGCGGATCGCCCGGTCGGCGGAGGTGGTGGTGCTGGCCTGCTCGTCGAAATCGCAGCGCTCGACCATCCCGGCGTACTCCGCGACCCGACGCAGCTGTAGCTCACCCCAGGCGCCACGCACCTGCGGCTTGCGCAGCGCGGTCGCCAGCGCATGGGTCTCCCGGCGCAGGTGCTCACCGGTCGCCTGCACCGCGGTCACCTGGTTGCGCAGATCGGTGGCCATCGCCACCCGATCCTTCTCCACCGCGTTGAGTCGCTCGGCGAACTTCGTCATCAGCTCGGTCAGCGGGTCGATGATGGCCCGGGTCTTCTCGTCGGTGGCCTTGCCCTGCCGCTCCAGGGTCTCCCCGGAGAGCACCTTGAACTGGTTGGCCAGCGCCTCCCGGTCCTCGGCGAGCCGTTGGGCGCGTTCCCGGGCGGCATCCCGCTCGGCGCGGGCCGCGGCCAGCTGGGAGGACACCTCGGCGGCCTCCGACTGGGCCTGGGCGGTCTCGGCGCGGGCCTCGGCGACCTGACCGCGCACCTCCGCGGCGTTCGCCTCCAGTCGGTGCAGCTGGGCCCGCAGGGTGGCGGTCTCGGTGCGCGCATCAGCGGCCTGGGCGCGGGCATCGGCGGCCTCGGCCCGGGAGGTGGCGGCGATCGTGCGGTCCTCGGCGGCGGCCGCGGAGGCGCGGGCGCGCAGCGCGAACCAGGCCCCGGCGGCGCCGAGCGCGAGGCCGATGACCAGCATCAGGACGGCGGTGATCTCCATGTCTTCGATCCTGCACGAGGGGTCTGACAGTTTCCGCCAGGCGCTCCGTCGGGTCCCGGATCGCCACCGGATCGCCGGGCGATCGGGCGTACTGACGCCACACGCCGGTCGATGGTTTGATGACACCATGCCGCACGCCGACTCCCAGAAACACGTCGCCGACCTGGCCGCCTTCGTGGTGGCCTCCCCGAGTTCGTTCCACGCCGCCGCCGAACTGGCCCGGGCGCTCCGCGAGGCCGGTTTCACCGAGCAGCTCGAGACCGAGGACTGGGACGCCTCCCCGGGCGGCCATTTCCTGGTCCGCGACGGCGCGCTGGTCGCCTGGTGGGTGCCGCAGATCGCTGGGCCGCGCTCGGGATTCCGGATCGTCGGTTCGCACACCGATTCGCCGACCTTCAAGCTCAAGCCTGACCCCACCTACGGTGCCGCGGGCTGGCAGCAGGTCGGTGTCGAGGTCTATGGCGGCCCGCTGATCGCCTCCTGGACCGACCGGGAGCTCGGCATCGCCGGCCGGATCGTCACCCCGCGCGGGGAGCGGGTACTGGTCAAGACCGATGCGGTGATGCGGATCCCGCAGCTCGCCATCCATCTCAACCGCGGGGTGAACGACGAGGGGCTGAAGCTGGACAAGCAGTTCCAGACCCAGCCGGTGTTCAGCGTCCGGCGCCCGGATCTGCAGGTGCTCGACCTGGTCACCGACTTCGCCGACGACGTCCGTTTCCCCGACGGCCTCACTTCCGATGACGTCGCCGGTCATGACCTGGTCGCCTTCGACACCGCGAAGCCCAAGCTCTTCGGCGCCGACGACTCGTTCCTGGCCTGCGGGCGGTTGGACAACCTGTCCAGCGTGCACGCCTCGCTGATCGCCATGCTGAACACCGACGACACCGGCGGCGACATCGCGGTGCTGGCGGCCTTCGACCACGAGGAGGTCGGTTCGGGAACCCGGTCCGGTGCCTGCGGACCGCTGCTGGAGGACGTGCTGGTGCGCACCGCGACCGCGCTCGGCGCGACCCCCGATGAGTATCGGCAGATGCTGCAACGCTCCTCCTGCGTATCCGCCGATGCCGGGCACGCGGTGCATCCGAACTATGTCGGCCATCACGACCCGGTGCATCGGCCGCTGCTGAACGAGGGTCCGCTGCTGAAGATCAACGCCAACCAGCGGTACGCCTCCGATGCGGTGGGGGAGACGCTGTGGCGGCGGGCCTGCGCGGTGGCCGGGGTGCCGGTGCAGCAGTTCGTGTCCAACAACCAGGTGCCGTGCGGGTCGACGATCGGCCCGCTGACCGCGACCCGGCTCGGGATCACCACCGTCGATGTCGGGGTACCGCTGCTCAGCATGCACTCGGTCCGCGAGATGGCCGGCGTCGATGACCTCTACTTCCTCACCCGTGCCCTGCAGGCCTACTGGGCGGGCGCCTGACCCGGCCGGTGCGAGAGCTGGTCGGGCAGAAAATCGATTGGCGGCGACCCGGCCGGCTGACAGGCTGACCGGGTGAGTGATGTGCAGATCGTTCGAGCCCCCGACGCGCCGACCCCTGGCTGGACCACCGGGCTGAAGGAGTTCGTCGCGCTCTCCGACCGGTCGCACCAGACGCGGCTCGGGTCTGTGGATTATCAGTTCCGG
Organism: Enemella evansiae; assembly: GCF_004362375.1. NCBI lineage: Bacteria > Bacillati > Actinomycetota > Actinomycetes > Propionibacteriales > Propionibacteriaceae > Enemella > Enemella evansiae. Next base: position 150,107 of record NZ_SNXA01000013.1, on the reverse strand, counting down.
GCCTCGGAATGGGCGGCGATGTGGGTCGCCCGGGAGCAGACCGACCAGTTGCTCTGGCTGGCCGTGGCGGACGGCCGCGTGGTCGCGGCGATGCAGTTCGGCCTGCCCCTGCAGGACAATCTGCGGTTGGCCGACGGCTGGCTGATCCTCGACCCGGAGTACGCGGAGCGGGCGTCGGAGTTGTTCGATGCGCTCTGGGATCAGGCCCGGGAGGAGCTGGTACGCCGGGGGCGCGGCCTGGTCTGGTTCTGGCACATCACCGCGATTCCCGACGCGGGTGAGGCGCAACTGGAGCCGCGTACCGGCTCGGGCGCGGTGATCGCCGACGAGACCGCCGATTGGCTTGCGGGCACGGGGTTCGGGCTGGAACAGGTCGAGGTGCTGGCCCGCCTGGAGGTTGACGATTCCCTTGTGGGGAAGGATTTCGCGGCGCTGACCGCGGACGCGGAGGCGGCCTCTGAGGCGTACCAGGTGAAGGGGTGGGTCGGGCCGACACCGGCCGAACTCATTCCCGCGATGACCGAACTGCGGGCCCGGATGAGCACCGATGTGCCGGCCGGTGACCTGGCGATGGAGGAGGAGAGCTGGGATGCGGACCGGATCCGGTACGCCGACGCGCTGCAGGAGCTGATGGGTCGCCGCACGTTGTGGATGGTCGCCCGGCACCGCGACTCGGGTGAGCTGGCGGCGTACACCCAGTTGTCCGTGGTCGACGAGGTCCCCGAACTCGCCTGGCAGAACGACACCCTGGTCGCCGCCGCGCACCGCGGGCACCGGCTCGGGATGCGGATCAAGCTGGCGAACCTGGCGCAGTTGCGCGAGCAGGCACCCGGGGTGCGCCGGATCCTCACCGGCAATGCCGACGAGAACGCCCACATGCGTTCCATCAACACCGCCCTCGGCTTCCGGCCGGCTGTCGTCGGCGGGGTCTGGCAGCTGGAGCTGGGAGCGGAATGACGGTGGCCGTCACCGAGATCGCCCCGCCGCTGACTGACGGCGCCCCGAACCCCGAGCTGGCCGAGGTGATCGAGCTGTGGCGGCGTTGGGGTGAGGATCGCTTCGGGCACGACGACTTCCAGCACGGGCCGACCGGGCTGGCGCATCGTCTGACCGGCACGTCGCGGGTGGCACGGCGGATGTGGGTGGTACGCGAGGGGGAGCGGGTGGTCGGCTCGCTGCAGCTCGATCTGCCGTTGGGTGAGAACGAGCATCTGGCCGATCTGGAGCCGTGCGTGGATCCGTCCGCCGATCCGGTGGCTGTGCTCGGGGCGTTGTGGGAGACGGTACGCCCGGTGCTGCGGTCCGAGCGGCGGACCGCGGTCTCGCTGTGGGTGTCGGACCCGATCATGGCTCCGGGTGCGGAGGTTGAGACGGTCGTGCCGTCCACCGGGTCCGGTGCTGTTCGGTTGGACGAGACCGCGCGCTGGCTGCTGCGGACCGGGTTCCTGCTGGACCAGGTCGAGCGCAGCGGGCTGCTGCGGATCCCCGACGGGCTCGGTGATCTGGATGCGCTGCAGGCGCAGGCCGAGCAGGCGAGCGGGGATTACGAGCTGGTGCAGTGGAGCGGGCCGACGCCGCCGGAGCTGCGTGCGGGGTTGGCGGTGCTGCGTGGCCGGATGTCGACCGACGTACCGACCGGTGACCTGCCGCGGGACGCCGAGAGCTGGGACGCCGACCGGGTCCGCGAACTCGACGATCTGCATCGCCGCGAGCGGCTCGACGACCTGTGGGCGGTCGCGGTGCACCGGGGGAGCGGTGAACCGGTCGCGCACACCTTCCTGTCGGTACCGCAGGAGAAACCGGGCCTGGCCTGGCAGGAGGACACCCTGGTCCGCCCCGATCACCGCGGCCATCGGCTCGGGTTGCTGGTGAAGACGGCAAACCTGCGCCGGCTGCGGGCCGAGCATCCGGGCGTACGCCGGGTGCGGACCTGGAATGCCGACGAGAACGCACACATGCTCGCCATCAACGACGTCCTCGGCTTCCGCCCCGACGCCATCGAGGGCCTCTGGCTGCTGACCCTCGACGCTGGCTGAGCGAGCGCCAGCGAGTCGAAGCCACCAACTCCTACGCTCATCGAGTAGGCAGCCATGCGGAGCGCAGCGGAGCAATGGCTGCCGTGTCGAGATGCGCGTAACCGGACGTGCAGTAGCCGTCGCGGTCCATGATCAAACCCAGTGGGACTGGGTTTCGGGAGGGGTGTTCTCGGGGTACTGCACGTCCGGCTACGCGCACTTCCAAGCTCGGCTAAAGTGGTCCGGCGTGGCACTCACCATCGGAATCGTCGGCCTCCCGAACGCCGGCAAGTCGACCCTGTTCAACGCGCTGACCCGCAACGACGTGCTCGCCGCGAACTATCCGTTCGCGACCATCGAGCCCAACGTCGGCGTGGTCGGCGTACCCGAACCGCGGCTGGCGAAGCTCGCCGAGATCTACTCCTCCAAGGAGATCATCCCGGCGACGGTGTCGTTCGTGGACATCGCCGGCATCGTCAAGGGCGCCTCCCAGGGCGAGGGGATGGGCAACGCGTTCCTCGCCAACATCCGCGAGGCCGACGCGATCTGCCAGGTGACCCGGGTGTTCGCCGACGCCGATGTGACCCATGTCGACGGTTCGGTCGATCCCGGCAAGGACATCGACACGATCACCACCGAGCTGATCCTGGCCGACATCCAGACCCTGGAGAAGGCGCTGCCGCGGCTGGAGAAGGAAGCCCGGATCAAGAAGGAGTCTCAGCCCAAGCTCGCCGCCTGGCAGGAGGCGCTCGAGGTGCTCAACTCCGGCAAGGGTGTGTACGCCGCAGGGCTGGACCGCGAACCGCTGAAGGAGCTGTTCCTGCTCACCGCGAAGCCGTTCCTCTACGTGTTCAACTGCGACCAGGACGAGCTCGCCAACGAGGAACTGAAGCAGCGGATGCGTGACCTGGTCGCCCCCGCCGAGGCGATCTTCCTGGACGCCAAGATCGAGGCCGAGCTCGCCGAGATGGAACCCGACGAGGCTCGGGAATTCCTTGCCGAGATGGGAATCGACGAACCCGGACTCGATGTGCTGGCCCGGGTGGGTTACGAGACGCTGGGTCTGCAGAGCTACCTCACCGCCGGCCCCAAGGAGGCCCGCGCCTGGACGATCCGCAAGGGCGCGACCGCCCCCGAGGCCGCCGGCGTGATCCACACCGATTTCCAGAAGGGCTTCATCAAGGCCGAGATCGTGCACTTCGACGACCTCGTCGCCGCTGGCTCCGAACAGGCCGCCAAGGCCGCCGGCAAGATGCGCCTGGAGGGCAAGGACTATGTGATGTCCGACGGTGACGTGGTCGAATTCAGATTTTCAAACTGACATCTGGCGGCGAGGGCACGCTCTCCGCGGTGCGTGCTGTCTTGAACTCATCCCGCTCCGAGCGGTCGACGCGGCACTGCGGCGGGTGACGTGCTGCCTCTGGGGCGCAGACGCTTCCCGTGTCGGAAATCGGCGGAGTTTCGCTTAGGAAAGCCGTCTACTTCACGCTGAGCCAGCGGGACCGACCATCAGAAACGGACCGTCCGGTGTCGGCCTCATCTGGCATCCTCTGAGGCGTGTCAACTCCGGAACAAGTGGCAGGGGAGCGCCTGTCCAAGACGGCGCTGCGGGACTTCGACCAGCCGATACCGCAGGAGGAGCGCGACTACGGCCAGTCGTCCTACCGGGTGACGCTGCTGCCGGGCGAGGCGCCGGTCCCGGTGTTGATGCGGCACGCCCTGACCCTCATCGGGATACGCCACAACGGACCCGGTGAGAAGGTGGCGTGGTGGGTATCGTTCACGTACAAGGGATACCCCTGCGAACTCGCCCACCAGAAGTTCGGCCTCCAGCTGCGCATCGGCGGCGACCTCACCAAAGAGCAGGCGGGCGAACTGCTGGGGGAGATGCGGAAGAAGTTGGTGTCGGCCGTCAAGACGGTGGAGTGTCTGCTGGCCGCGACGGCAGGTGACATCCTCAACGCCGGGAAGGTGACGGTCGTGAACCAGCACCGACAGTTGCGCAGGGCGTACGACTACTTCCGAGAGCGGGCAACCAATCCCGACGTGGTCGAGGACGTGCACGAGACCGGTGTGAGCGAGACCGGTGAGTGGTCCACGTTCTTGCTCGGCTCGAACATCATGGCGTTGAACGCGTCCCACGACCTCGTGGCTGCGATCTCGGCCTTCCTGAGTTCGCTGGAGCACGACCTCGTCCTGGCGCTGCCCTTCCTCGACTTCGACCCGAGCACGGACGACCTGACCAAGATCATCGGCGACCGCTGGGGCGAGAAGTGGCGGCGCGTGGTTGGCCACTCTGACCCGGAGGCGGCGCGCCTCCGTGGGCGCCTGGCCGAGGTAGTCGAGCGGTGGCGCAACCCCTACTCGCATGGCGGTTTCGAGAAGGGACACAGCGCCACCATCTATCTGCACACGCCCGGTCTGGGCGCTCTGCCGGTCGGCCTGACGAGCATCCGCGACAGTCCACTGTTCTCGTTCCACTCGGTGTTCGAGACGGACGTCGCAGGCATCTTCGCGCTGTTCGACGAGATCGACGCCTACCTGGCCAAGACGTTTCCCCACGCGATGGAGTGGATCGACTCCTGCCTCGACGTCCAATTTGACGCGGAGTTCAGGGCGCAGGTGGACGGCCGTCTCGCGTCCGACGGCAGCCTGAAGGGGTTGATCGACGCGCACTCCTACCGGCAGATGATGATCGACAACATGGACTATTGATAGGTGGCCCCAACCCGTGACGGTTCAGTTTGAGCGGAGATGACTTTCCGTGTCGGAACTCGGTCGAATGGAGATTCGCGCTTTAACGTCTGGGTGTTCGTAGCGGTCCGTAATCGGCGCCGTCAGCGCCGGCTTGATGACGGCGCACACCTCGCCCGTTGAAGTGCGCGCGAAGCGGCCGCTCACCGCGTACGGACGCGATTGCACCGCCTAACGGAAGACTGACGCGGATGGGGTGGACTCGTTCGTCCATCCGCATCGTGGTGCCGGAGGAGCCACTGCGGGAAGATGTGCTCCTTCGACCTCGTCCCCGCCGTGCGGTCGCTGAACCAGCAGAAGGGGACGGGTTCGATGACGAGGCGCGGCGAGCCGGCCGCCGTTCTCGATGATTATGGTCGAACTTCCGTCGCTCGGCGTCCGGCACGGCCGGCTCCTGTCCCTCGGTCATCGCTGCTCCTCCGTGACGGGCGTGACCGGCGGCCGCGCCTGCGATACCGCGGACAGCTGCCCGTTGAGCTCGGTGATCGCAGTGTCGAACCACTCGTCGTCGATCCAGAATCGCTTGCCCGTGGTCTTCTGGTCCCGCACCTCGGCCCGGTTCAGGCGCTGACCCTGATCGGGGTGCGTGGCCGGCCGGGCGTGCAGGACGTCGCTGCGGAGGTCGGCCGCGACGAAGAGGGCGCGGTACACGGCGACTAGGTAGTCCTTCATGGGGCCTTCGGTCATCTCCTTCGACGCGCTCCTCACCGCCGATGCGATCTGCGAGGTCATCATCGGCTCCAGTCGGCTGAGGACGAGGTCGTCCGGCAGCTGCTCCTCGAGTCGATGCAGGTCGCCGAGGATCGTCCATTCGAAGGACGAGACGGTGTAGGCGATCTCTCCGATTCGGGCGAGGTAGTCCTGCTCGGGGAGCGCGACGCATGATCGTGGCATGTTTCAGTCCTCGGCCGCGCGGCGGTTGGCCGGGTGGACGCGGGCCTCGGCGACCCGCACGAGCTCATCCTGGCTCAGCAAGTAGTCGAGGCGGCTGAAGCCCCGCTTGCGGCCATCCATGATCCGCCGATACTCCGCGAGCATGCGCAGGTAAGTGTCGAGCATCAGCGAGTGCGAGTTCCCGCCGTCGTTGCTCTCGACCTGGGGCTGCAGCTCGGTCCACCTTTCGCCGCCGCGCATGAGGAACTCCACGTAGCTCGCCATGTGGCCCTCCAGGGCATCGTTGTGGTCGAAGCCCATGAACTGGAGCTCGTAGGCGAGTTGGTCGTCGAGCTCGACGCCCTCCTTGCGGAGGTGATCGATGCTGTAGGTGCAGATGCGGAACATGTCCAGGATGTCCTTGACCCGCCCGCAGTCCCGCTTCGACAGCTCGGTGCTGAACCCTGCGGTCTCGTACCAGTACTCACCGGTGTAGCCCTCCTCGAGGATCTTGGCGAGCATGAGCTGGTAGTCGAGGTCGCCGTCGACGTCGTTGGAGTCCACCGGCAGCACACGCGCCAGGATCCGGTGCAGCAGCGAGAGCATCTGGCGGTCGGCGATGCGCATGCTCTCGGCCGGCGGCTCGTCGCCGTGCTTCACTCCCTGCTCGTAGACAGGGACGACCGCCTCCATGAGCAGGTCGCGGACGTACTCGCTCAGCGAGACGCCCTGATCGTCGGCCAACTCCTTCAGCTGGTCGCGGACGCGGTCGTCGACTCTGATGTTCAGCACGGCCATGTTGATACCCCTTCGTAGTGGTGTATGACAGCCAGTGTAGCAGTGTCATACACCAGGGCTGTGTTCGCGAGGCGAATGTTGCGGTACCGAGTGCTAGCATCGATGCAATCAGGGTGGAGGTGATTGACGTGTCGTCCATTGTCGTTCGTGGCCTCGACGAGTCTGTCAAGGCAAGGCTTGCCGCTCAGGCGAAAGAGCACGGTCGATCCATGGAGGCCGAAGTCAGGGACATCCTGACCAAGGCCGCGACCCGCCCCAACATTGGGCTTGCGCTTCTGGAGGCCGGGCAGTCCGCGGGCGGCGTCGACGAGTTGCCAGTGCCGGACCGTGCCGACACCGCTCGGGCGGCTGACTTCTCGTGATCATCCTCGACACCAACGTCGTGTCCGAAGTGCTTAGACCCCAGCCCGACGCACGTGTAGTTGCGTGGCTGGAGTCTGTGACCGACGACGTGGCGATCACCGCGGTCACTCTCGCGGAGCTGCTGGCGGGACTCCGACGCCTGCCTGGTGGCAACCGCAAGGGAGATCTCACCGCTCGGGTGGAGGCCGCGATTCTGCCCTATCGCGAGGCTGGGGGGATTATCGCGTTCGATGCGGCGGCTGCGCCTCGGTATGCCGACATCCTTGCGGCGCGGGAGAGCGCGGGCCTTCCGATCGCGACGGGTGACGCCCAGATCGCGGCGATCTGCCGAGCGCACGACGCGACGTGCGCGACGCGCAACACGAAGGACTTCGTGCGCACGGGCATCGCGCTGATCGACCCGTGGACGGGTAAAGCGCAGCCGTCGACCGTGTGATGGCTCTATCCATCGGAACGTGGTGGAGTTCCGACACCATTACACGTCAAAGTAGGGGCCATGCTTGAGATCGAGCCGGGCGCAAAGGTAGTCGAAGCGACTTGCGAGCACTGCGGCGAGCCTATGACCCGCGTGACGGGGTTCATTTACCGGGACGGTGACGCCTACGCGATCTACTTCGCCTCCTGTTACCACCATGACGGCCACGAGGTCTGGATCGACGCGGTGTTCTCGCCGACATGGGCTGACGACGTAGACGACCGCTTCACCTTCGGCTGTCGCGTCGGTGCGGTTGCTGGGCAGAGGGAGCCAGCAGCCTCCCTCGTGACGGCGGCTGGCGCGTTCAACGACTCCGCCACATTCGGTCACAAGTTGACCCGAGAAGAAGCGCTGGCGCACCCCATGACCGGTGAGTTCTGGGCATTGGTGGACCACGTGCTCACGAAAGACGCGGTCGTCTCCACCCACCTGTACGGACCCGACGCGCAGTTCGAGTGACCGGACTCCCGGGCGGACGGCCCGGGGTGGCATACACGATCCAAGGCCGCCGCGCAGCGGCCAGCAGCCGACGACCGAGCCGTAGACAGCCGGAGCCGAGCAGCAGCGACAGAGAGGTGGCTGTGCTCACCAAAGTGCCAAGTTCAAGACCAGATCGGACTGGACAGAGTGCGCGCCAGAGTGACCACCAGGACACCCTGAAATCCGGAATCCCCGGATACTCCATCAGGGCGCAGCGGAATTCAGGTTCAATGTGTAGTCGCGGGGCGGTCTGACGTCAGATCCGGAGGCGCGCGAAACTCAATTGCCGCACAGTGGGGCAGCGCCTATCGTCACGGGCCATGGACGTCTCGATCGAAGCCGAGCAGGCATCCGATCACGCTGCCGTCGCCGAAGTCATACGCCGCGCGTTCGTCGACGAGCCGCACCTGGTCGACATGTTTCGTCGATCAGACAGTCGCCCCGCTACCGGAGCGGGCTCGCCCTCGTTGCTCGTTACGGGGGTCAGATCGTGGGCTTCGTGATGTGCAGCGGTACGGACCTCGTTGCCGACGACGGGACGAACCGGGATGCTCTTACGCTGACTCCCTTGGCGGTGGCGCCTGAGTTCCAGCGCCGTGGCATCGGTGCGGCGCTGGTGCGTACTGTGATCGCGGAGGCGGATGGCCGCCACGAGCCCCTCGTTGTTCTGGAGGGGAGTCCGCGTTACTACGGCCGACTCGGGTTCAGGTTCGCAGCCGACATCGGCATCCACATCGAACTGCCCGAGTGGGCGCCCCGCGAGGCTGCGCAGATTTACCCATTGTTGAAGTACGACGGGCACGTTCGCGGACGGGTCGTCTACCCGCCCGCGATTGCCGCGGTGGCTGATTGAGGTCGCCACCGGGGTTGGGTGCGGTTGGCGCGGTCATATAGGTGGGATCCGCGGAGCCCATCGAGGACCTCCGCATCCCGCCCGGCAACCGGCTCGAAGCTCTCAAGGGCGATCGGGTCGGGCAGCACAGCATCAGGATCAACGACCAGTGGCGGATCTGTTTCGTATGGACAGACGCCGGACCGGAGGAGGTGGCGATCGTTGACTACCACTGACAGGATCGAACCGATTCATCCCGGAGAGGTCCTCATGGAGGACTTCATCGAGGGCTTCGGGATCACGCAGAACAAGCTCGCCGTGTCGATCGGAGTGCCGCCTCGGCGTATCAACGAGATCGTCCATGGCAAGCGTGGAATCACGGCGGACACCGCGTTCCGCTTGGCGAAGTACTTCGGCACGTCTGCGGAGTTCTGGATCAACCTGCAAAGTCACTATGAGCTGGACCGCGCGGAGGACATCGCAGGCGAGCAGATCGCTGCGATCACCCCGTTGAAGATCGCGAGACCGGACATCTCATCGTGATCTCCGGTCTTCCCGGTGTCGGAAAGTCCAGCGTTGCTGAGATCTTGGCAGCGCGCACGGGTTGGCTGCGCCTGTCCATCGACTCAGTCGTGGAGTCGATCCTCGCCTGGGAATTGCCGTTCCGCGTTTCGGTCGTCGAGCGGGCCGGCGATCAGCCGCACGAAGTCAGGCGCCCCTGCTCGGCTTGACGGCGCGGATCAGTGCGGCGTGCATTCCCGGCGCCGCCTCGTGGGTGAACGTCACCTCGGCCTCGGCGAATCCGACGGACGCGAGCCCCGCCAGGTACTCGCCGCGGGAGAGCGCGCCCGCGATGCAACCGACGTGGGAGCCCAGCTCGGCGCGATCGGCCGGGGTCAGGTGGTCCTCGGCCACGACGTCGGAGATGCCGATCCGGCCACCCGGGATCAGGACCCGGTACATCTCGGCCAGCACCGAGGGCTTGTCGGTGGACAGATTGATGACGCAGTTGGAGATCACCACGTCCACCGCGGCATCGGGTAGCGGGACGGCCTCGATGGTGCCCTTGAGGAACTCGACATTCGTGGCGCCCGCCCTTGCCTTGTTGGAGTTCGCGAGCTCGAGCATCTCGTCGGTCATGTCCACGCCGTAGGCGAATCCGGTCGGGCCGACGCGCCGCGCCGAGAGCAGCACGTCGATGCCGCCGCCGGAACCCAGATCGAGCACCTTCTCACCCTCGTGCAGTTCGGCGACCAGCATCGGGTTCCCGCAGCCCAGCGATGCGGCGACCGCCTCGGCGGGCAGTTCGCCCTGCTCGTCCGAGGAATAGCGTGCCGATCCGAAGGCGTCGTCCACCTCGCCGCCTCCGCTGCAGCAGGACTGGTCCGCGTCGACGACCGACAAGACGTCCCGCGCGCCCCTCGCGACGGCAGATGCAGCGGCGGCATAACGCGCGCGGACCTGTTCGCGGGTCTCGTTGCTGCTTTCGGTCACGGCGACCTCCTATTGACGACCATCGATGCGAACATCATCGGGCCATCCATCGACGTACGTCAATATGATGCGTACCATGAGTGTCATGAGCGCCGTGTCCAAGCTGCCGACCCCGCCGACGGGCATCGAGGCGTGCTGCTCATCCCTGACCGGGGGCGTCCTCGATCAGGAATCCGCGCAGCAGCTGGCGCGGGTGTTCAAGGCGCTCGGTGATCCCACCAGGGTTCGGCTCGTCTCCTTGATCGCCGCCGCCGAGGGGGCCGAGGCCTGCATCTGTGACCTGACCGAGCCGGTGGGTCTGAGCCAGCCGACGGTCTCGCACCACATGAAGGTGCTCGCGGAGGCCGGTCTGGTCACGCGGGAACAGCGCGGCAAGTGGGCCCACTACCGGCTCGTCGCCGAGGCCTTCGAGGCACTCCGCACCGCCGTCCGGTGAGGTTGCGATGTCCCTGCCCACGCCGACCCTGAGCACCGAGCGGCTGCGGTTGCGGCCGTTCACTGATGCCGACGGCGATGACCTGTTCGCGCTGCAGAGTGATCGATTTGCCTTGCGCTATTGGGATTCCCCGCCCTGGACCGATCGGTCCGACGTGGCGCGCTTCCTGGCGGGCTGCCGGCGATTCGCGGAGGAGGGGAGCGGTACCCGGGTGGCGATCGAGCGCTCCGACGACCGGTCTTTCGTCGGCTGGATCACCTTCAACAGTTGGAATCCGGACTTCCGCAGCGCCTCCCTGGGCTACTGTCTCACCCCGTCCTCGTGGGGGAAGGGGTACGCCACAGAGGCGGCGCGCGCGCTGCTCGGCTGGGCGTACGCCACCCTCGACCTGAATCGGGTCCAGGCCGAGACCGACACGCGCAATCTGGCCTCCGCCCGGGTGCTGGAGAAGCTCGGTTTCGTCCGCGAGGGGACGCTGCGCGAGGACTGCATCGTCGATGGCGAGGTCTCGGATTCCTGGCTGTACGGGCTGTTGCGCCGTGACTGGTTCGACGCCACCGGCCCGGGTCAGAGATGAGCCGCTCGGCTGGCACCCTTTCCGGGTGACTTCCTCCCTCCGGACCACCGCCGCGACCGCAGTCCTGGCCTTCGGCGTACTGCTGGCCGGCTGTTCCTCCAAGCCGAGCACGCCGCCGGTCACAATCGGCACACTGCCTGCCGACGTCGGCCCGGTGATCCCGCTGAACGGTGAACTCGATCCCTATGGCTCGTTCCGTGACTGGCCATCGGCCTGCGAGCTGGTGACCGACCAGACCCTCAGATCGTTGCTGCCCCAGATCGGCAACATCACCCGGGAGCCGGAGGCGCGGAGGTACGAGATCACCGCACCGGACATGACCAAGGTGCCCGGTGAGATCAACGTGCCCGAGGCGCGCTGCACCACCAGGTTCTACATCCCCGTGGGAATGCTCGCCAACAACGCAGGCACCGTGCACACCGACATCATGCTCGCCGGATCCCCGGATTTCGTGCAGCGCAACAAGCGCAAGGGCACCGGGCCGACGACGGGCGACATCAAGGGCGGAACCTGCGAACCGGTGGACACCGATATCCAGTGCGTGGACGACTCCGGACGGATCCAGTTCCGACTCAACTTCCAGCTGCCGCACCACGGTCCGAATCTGAAGGATCCGAGCCGCTACGACCGCAATGGCGAGATCGTCTCGTTCACCACCGGCAACCAGGACACCCAACCCCGGAACGACTACATCGACGCCAATCTGACCAAGCCGATTGTCGAATCGATCCTCAGCAGATTCGGTGATTCCTAGCCCTCATACGATTTCCTCGGCCAGGCCGATCAGCACACCCTCCGGCCCACGGATGTAACAGAGCCGGTACACGTCCTCGAACCGGACGACCTCGGTGCTGACCAGTTCCGTACCGAACCTGCTCAACCGGTCCAGTGTCGCGTCGAGATCGTCCACCTCGAACATCACCCGCAGATAGCCCAACGCGTTGACCGGGGCGGTGCGGTGATCAGCGACCACCGCGGGTTCGACGAAGCGGGAGAGTTCCAGTTTTCCTGGTCCAGCTGGCGTACGCAGCATCGCGATCTCCACGCGCTGACCGATGAGCCCGGTGACCCTCCCGGCCCACTCGCCCTCGACCATCCCACGGCCTTCGAGCTCCAGGCCGAGAACGGTGAAGAACTCGATCGCGGAATCGAGATCCTCGACGACGATGCCCATGTTGTCCATCCGGATGGTCATCAGGGCACGCGTACATCCGAGCCGAGCTGCTGACCGAGCGCGACCACTTGTTCGGCCCGGTCCACCGGGACCGCGACCAACGGGAACGCGTCCGAGTCCTCATCCAGCACGACGATCACCACTCCGGCCGGCCGCAACAGTTCGTTCGCCTGAGCCGCCACCTGCTCCACGGAATCCTCGGAGTCGGTCAACGGCGCGAGATCGACACCGGACTGCGCGACCCGCGGCAATCCCGCGAGTTTCCCGACGACCTCGTCGGCCGGTTCCTCCCAATCGAGGTACGCCAGTTCTCCGGCGTCCTGGAGGGCCTCGACGACCGGGATGACGCCTTCCAGTTCCTCGGCATCCTCGATCCCGCGGCCGCCCGCGAGCTCGTCCTCGTGCTCGGTGAAATAACCCTGCGGATCATCGACCGACTGCCTGACCGCCGAGCGCGCCCCGGCGTTGTCGGTGACGAGTTCGGTCCAGGTGCACCAGGATTCTTCGTCGGCCATGACGACATCTTAAGTCGCCGCCGCTCACTGCGGCGGCCGGCCGGGTGCATACTGCCCGGTGATCCACCGGCAGATGGCCTCCACCACATAGTCCTGCTCGGCCGCATCCAGCGGTCGGCCGGCGGGAATCCCGTGCCAGCGGGACAGGCAGGTGCGGCAGCAGGTGGCGGTCGCATGCTGGGCGACGAAGACCGGGTGGCCACGGTAGGGCGTCTGCCGGCCGTCGTTGCGGGGTTCGGCCGGGGCCAACCGGTCGGCGATCAACTGGTGCGCGTGCTTGCGCACCGTGTCGATGCCGCGCAGTTCGACCACCGCCCGATCCCGGCCGCGCAGCGCGAAACGGGCACGGAAATGATGCCGCCCGATCCGTTCCAGGCGCGCGTCCAACTCGTCCATGGACCCAGCATCTCAAGCAGGGGCGACAGCCGGCCCATCCTTTGGCAGGATCGCATCATGCAGCAGGATCAGCCGAGGGTTCCGCCGCCGGTCTTCGCTGCGGCTGCGGCGGCCCTGCAGACGCTGCTGGCATGCGGATCGCAGGGTACGCAGGGCTCCCGGATCGTCGCCGGATTGCTCACGGGTGCCTCGGCAGGCCTGATGGGCGCCTCGGTGCTGAGCTTCCGGCGCGCGGACACCACGCTGAATCCGCACGAACCCGATCAGGCCACCACGCTGGTGCAGACCGGGGTTTTCGGCCTCACGCGCAATCCGATCTATCTCGGGATGGCCGGCCTGCTGCTCGCCCACGCCGTCGGCCGCCGGTCCTGGGCGGCGGGCGTACCCCTCGCCGGGTTCCTGCTGGTCATCGACCGCATCCAGATCCCCGCCGAGGAGCGCGCCCTCGGACAGAAGTTCGGCTCCGAGTTCGAGGGGTACGCCCGGCGCGTGCCCCGGTGGCTGCCGTCGCTTCGGAAAGCCAACTGATGCAGCGGATCTCGGTGGTCGGCACCTCCGGTTCGGGCAAGTCGACCGTCTCCCGGCGGCTCGCGGACGCCCTCGGCATGCCGCACGTCGAACTGGACGCGTTGCACTGGGGCCCGGACTGGGTGGCCGCCACGGCCGAGGACCTGCAGCAGCTGGTCGCCGAGGCCACTCGCGGTGACGGCTGGGTCGTGGACGGCAACTACGAGAGCAAGCTCGGCAGGCTGGTCTGGGACCGCGCCGACACCGTCATCTGGGTCGACCCGCCCCGCTGGCTGGTGATGTGGCGATCCTTCACGCGAGTGCTGGGCCGGATCCTCACCCGGGAGGAACTGTGGGGCAGCAACCGGGAGAGCTGGCGCGCGCTGATGTTCTGGCGTGGTGAGGAATCCATCCTGTGGTGGGCCTGGACGACCTACCCGCAGAACCGGCGCCGCTACCTCGCCGCGATGGACGACCCGGCGAACGCGGACCTCGCCTTCCACCGACTGCGGACGACCGCGGATGTGGAACGCTTCCTGGCCGGTGTCGACCGCGACACCACCGGGCGGCGGTCCGAGCGGTGAGCGGAGCCGTGTTCGTCGGCGTGGATCTGGCGGCCGATCCGGTGCGCACCGGATTGGCGGCCCTGCGTGAGTCCGCCGCCGGGGTGGTCGTCGAGCGGGTGGTGGTTGGGGTCGAGGATGACGCGATCATCGACGCGGTCGCTGATGCCGACCGGGTCGGGGTGGACGTGCCGATCGGCTGGCCGGATTCCTTTGTGGAGTTGGTACGCCGCCACGCGGCCGGTGAGTTGGCGGCACCCGAATCCACCGGCCCGGACTGGCGGCGTGAGCACGTGCTGCGCGCGACGGACCGGTGGGTGCACGAGCAGTTCGGGCTGACACCGTTGAGCGTGGCCGCCGACCGGATCGCCCACCCCGCCCTGCGCTGGGCCGGGATCGAGGCGCGGTTGCGTGAGCACGGATCGGACCTGACCCGCGACGGCACGGGCGTGGTCGTCGAGGCATACCCGGCGGGTGTCCTCGCCAGCTGGGGACTGGCTCATCGTGGCTACAAGGCCGCCAAGAACCTGGCTCGGCGTACCGAACTCGTCGGCGCCCTGACCGAGCTGCTGCCCTGGTTGGACTGGAACGGTCACCGCGAGCTGTGCGTGGCCGATGACAACGCGCTGGATGCCGTGCTCGCGGCGCTGATCGCCCGCGAGGTGGCTCGCGGCAACTATCACCGGGCGCCGGAATCCCTGCAGGACAAGGCATCCCGCGAAGGGTGGATCTGCATTCCGGTCGGTGTGCCGACCGCCCGTTGACCGCTGGATCGGCTCAACCGCGATACCGCAGTCGCACGTGATGCTGACCCTGCTGATCGACCTCGAGCTCGACGACCCCGGTGATCCCGGACAGCTCGGCGGTGCCGGAGCCCGGCACGATCTCGTAACGCAGCTCGCTGTTGCCGTCGGACATCTTCCCGAACTGTTGGAACGCGATGGATCCCTCGCGACCATCGATGCTGCCCTCGAAGATCTCCAGGCAGACGTATCCCGCCTCACCGGCTCCGGGATCACCACCGGAGATCATCACCCCGCGGCCGGTGCCGACCATCCCACTGGTCCAGGTCTTGGTGAAATCGAGGCGCCCGGTGGTGGTCAGCAGCGGATCACCGGGCGTCATCTCGATGTCGAACTCGGCCGTGGCCTCGCGCTCGGTGTCTGGATCCTCGGCCATTGCTCGCTCCCTGCAGGTCGACGCTTCTCCTCACCGTAGGATGCCGCCATGGCCGAGAACAAGCCCCAGACGGTCGACGAATACGTCGAATCGGTGCCGGCGGCGTCCCGGGAGCATTTCGACGAGCTGCGGCGACTGGCCCGGGAGTCCCTACCGGCCGCGACCGAGGTGCTCAGCTACGGGATCCTCGGCTACCAGGAGCCGGGTCGCAAGGGCCGGGCGTACATCTCCGGCTGGCGGGACCACGTCGCGATCTACCCGATTCCCGGTGATGACGAGTTGGCCGCCGAACTGGCGCCTTTTCAACGGGGCAAGGGAACGCTCTGGTTCACGCTGACCGAACCGCTGCCGGCCGAACTGATCCGGCGGACGCTGCGCGCACTCCTCGGCTGACTGGGTTCGCTCAGCCGGCGGAGGGGGTGCGCTCATGCACCACATCCACCACATCGGCGATCGAGTCGGCGACCCGGGTCGCGCGATAGGGGAACTTCTCGATGTCGGCGGGGGAGGTGGAACCGGTGAGCACCAGGATCGTCCGCAACCCGGCCTCCAGCCCGCTGACGATATCGGTGTCCATGCGATCGCCGATCATCACCGTGTGCTCGGAGTGCGCCTCGATCCGATTGAGCGCGGTGCGCATCATCAACGGGTTCGGCTTTCCCACGTAGTAAGGCTTTCGGCCGGTCGCCGCAGTGATCAGCGCGGCCACCGAACCGGTCGCCGGCAGCGTGCCCTCGGCCGACGGCCCGGACACGTCAGGGTTGGTCGCGATGAAGCGGGCACCGTTCTCGATCAACCGGATCGCCCGGGTGATCGCCTCGAAGGAGTAGGTCCGGGTCTCACCCAGCACCACGTAATCGGGGTCGCGTACCGACATCGTGTAACCGGCCTCGTAGAGCGCGGTCGTCAACCCCGCTTCGCCGATCACGTACGCCGTGCCGCCCGGCCGCTGCTCGGCCAGGAAGCTCGCGGTCGCCAGTGCCGAGGTCCAGATGTGGTCCTCCGGGACGTCGATCCCGCTGCCCAGCAACCGCGCCCGCAGATCCCGCGGGGTGTAGATCGAGTTGTTCGTGAGCACCTGGAACTTCAACCCGTTGCTCTGCAGCGCCTCGATGAACTCCGCCGCGCCACCGATCGCATGCTCCTCGCGCACCAGGACGCCGTCCATATCGGTCAGCCACGAATCGACGTGCGGCGCGTTCGCCGGAGGAGGTGTGATGGCCATGGGATGAGTCTAGGGCCCGATCGGCCGGCGGAGGAGAACCGACGACCCGCTCACCAGCACCAGTGCACCGGCCATCAGCAGAAACGGTGCGTCGGGATCACCGGACAGCACCCGCGCGATGTTCGCCGTCGCCAACCCGAGCGCCCCGCCGAACTGCTTCGCGGTGTTCAACAACCCGGACGCGGCACCCGCCTCGTCGCTCGGGACCCCGGAGCTGATGACGGTGGCCAGCGGGGTGTTCAACAACCCACCCCCGGCGCCGACCACGAGCGAGGGCAGCACCAGCCCCACCCAGACTCCGCCCTCGGGTGCGTACGCCAACCACAGCACGCCGGCCGCGGCCAGCAGGGCGCCCGTTCCGATCAGCAACCGCGGACCGAAGCACCCCAGCAGTCGCGGCACCAGCAACAGATTGACCGCCAGTACTGCCCCGGTCAGCGGGAGGAACGCCAGCCCGGTCCGGATCGGCGAGTAACCCCACCCGTCCTGCAGGCGGAAGGTGAGGAAGTACCAGATCCCCACCTGGAAACAGAATGCGGTCAACAGGGTTGCGAGCGTGGCGAGCGCGATGTTCGTTCGCCGCCACAACCGTTGCGGTATCAGCGGCACGTGGCTGCGGTGATCCAGCCGCCGCCAGACCGCACCGGCCGCCACCGCGATGAACAGAGCGCCACCCGTGCTCGCGCTGGGGCCATCCTCGGACAGCAGCGAGAGTCCCTGGACCAGGGCGCCCATCGCCACCAGGGATGCGAGCACCGTGCGCCAGTCGGGCCGCCCGTGAGTCGGGTGCTCCGTCGGCCGTCCCCTCACCAATCGGTACGCCCCAGCGGTCACCACGAGCCCGATAGGCAGGTTGATCAACAGCACCGCACGCCAGGAGACGAGCTCGGTCAGCACCCCACTGAGGATGTTGCCGATGCCGCCACCCGCCACACCGACGGCGGTCCAGATCGCGATCGCGCGCGAGCGCTCCAGACCCTCGGCGAAGGTGACGGTGAGCAAGGTGAAGGTGGCCGGTGAGATCGCGGCCGCGGACAACCCCTGCCCGACCCGGGCGGCCACCAGCAGCCACCCGCTGGTCGCCAACCCGCCGATCACACTGGAGATGGTGAATCCGAGGACGCTGACCAGCAGCACCCGGGCCGCGCCGAAGGAATCCGCCAGCCGTGCGGCGGCCAGCAGGGCTCCGGCGAAGGCGATGCTGTAACCCATCGCGACCCAGGAGGTGCCGATCGGGCCGAGGCCCAGATCCCGCCGGATCGCCGGCAGCGCGACGTTCATCACCGAGACGTCGAGCACCACCACCAGCTGAGCCACCGAAGCCACCCACAACGTCAACCGCTCCGACACCACGCCTCCTTGATACGTGCGTATAACTGATACAAACGTATCAAGCTGATCAGGAGGCGTACCCATGGCCGCGGAGGACCGAACCAGCCAGATCCTGGACGCCGTCGAGGCGCTGCTCGGTGAGGGTGGCCTCGATGCCGTGACGATGCGCGCCGTGGCCGCGCGCGCCGGGGTCTCGCTGCGGCTGGTGCAGTACTACGGGAACAGCAAGGACGAACTCCTGCACGCCGCGCTGACCCGACTCTCCACCCGTGGCATCGCGCGCTGGCGAGCCGCCTCCGACGCCATCGACGATCCGACCCGGGCGCTGGAGAGTTTCCTGCTCGCGGCATTGCCGACCGACGAGGCGAGCAGTTCCCTGCATCGAGTGGGGGTCTCCCTCGAGCTGCTCGCCATCACCACCAACTCACCCGCCGCGGAGGCGTACCGGGCCCATCTCGCAGAGCTGGCCGGTCAGCTGACCGAACTCTGGCGGCGCACCGACCCGATACTCACCGAGGACGAGGCGGCCGGGCTGGCACGCGAATCGATGGCCCTGGTGCACGGCCTCGGCTCGCTGGTGCTCGCCGGTCACACGACCGCTGTATGTGCAGCAGAATCCCTCTCCGAATTCCTCGACCGATCGGCGAGAATGTCAAGATGAGCAACCAGGAGAGCACCTCCCCGGGCACCCTGCATCGCTTGCGGCCACTGGTCCCGCGTGACCCGAACGAGAAGGGCCGCAGTTCCTCACCGCTGGAGCTGCTGTTCGACCTCACCTTCGCCGCCGCCTTCTCCGTCGCCGGCACCCAGTTCGCCGAACTGCTCGCCAAGGGTGAACTCAGGCCGGCGCTGCTCGGGATGACCTTCGCCTGTTTCTGCATCATCTGGGCCTGGATCAACTACTCCTGGTTCGCCAGCGCCTATGACAACGACGACTGGGGTTCGCGATTGCAGGCGATGATCGTGATGGTCGGCGTGGTGATCTTCGCGCTCGGCATCCCCCCGATGTTCAAGTCGGTGGAGGAGGGTGACCACCTCAACAACCGCACCATCGTGCTCGGTTATGTGGTGATGCGGCTGGCCCTGCTGGTCGGTTGGCTGCGGGCGCGCAGGAACGATCCCGAGCGGCGCTCGCAGATCAACGCCTACCTGACCAACCTGGTGATCGCGCAGGCCGGCTGGATCGTGGTCGCGCTGGTCCCGTTCAGCCTGCCGGTCGGCCTCGGGATCAGCGTGGTGCTGGTCGTTCTGGAACTCATCGGACCGGTCTTCGCCGAGCGCGGACGGGTGGGCACCCCCTGGCATCCCGAGCACATCGCCGAACGCTACGGGTTGCTGGCGATCGTCACCCTCGGCGAGGGCGTCATCGGCACGGTGGCCAGCCTGAGCGCGGTGGTCGGCAACGACAACTGGTCCTTCGAGGCCGTGCTGGTCGTGATCGCTGGTATCGGCCTCACCTTCGCCATGTGGTGGGTCTACTACGCGGCCAACTCGGCGACCATCCTGGAGTACTACCGGGAACGTGTGCTGAGTTTCGCCTATCTGCATTTCCCCGTCTTCATCAGCATCGCCGCGGTGGGCGCCGGCCTGCACGTCTCGTCCTACTGGATCACCAGAGAGGCGACCATCTCCGAGTTCCAGGTGGTCGGGGCGGTCGCGATTCCGGTGCTGCTCTTCGTGCTGTCGGTGAACGCCTTCTACTACGCGGTCTATCGCGGTGCACACGGCGGCCATCAGGGGTTCCACGGAATGCTGGTGATCGTCACCTGTGCGGTGATCGCGGTCGCGATGCTGATGGCCAGCCGGGGTGTCTCGATCGGCTGGTGCCTGATCGTGGTGATGCTGGCGCCGTGGGTGTCGGTGGTCGGTTATGAGACAGTGGGCCACAGGCACATCGCCCGCGACGAGGCCACGTTGCTGGCCGCGAAGAAACAGGGGTGAGGATGGCGCTGCCACAGGAACTGCCGATACTGGAACGGCGCCCGGTCCGGCTGCGCCCCTGGCGTGACGACGATGTGCCCATCGTCCGCGAGGTGGCCGACGATCCGCTGATCCCGCTGATCACCACCGTCCCCACGAGCGGCCGCCACGACGACGCGATGGAGTGGATCGCCCGCCAGCACGAGCGGATGGTGACCGGTTACGGGTACGCCTTCGCGATCGCCGATCTGGAGACCGACGCCCCGGTCGGGCACATCATCCTGCGCACCCATGAGGTCCAGCACGGCCGTGCGGGTGTCGGTTACTGGATCGCGAAACGCTATCGCCGCAAGGGGTACGCCGCCGCGGCGCTCCGGCTGATCACCGACTGGGCCGACACGATCGATGAGATCGGTCGCGTCGAGTTGCACGTCGAACCGCAGAACGAGGGTTCCTGGCGCGCCGCGGAGGACGCCGGTTACCAGCGCGAGGGACTGCTGCGGGCCTACCAGCGGATCGGGGCCGAGCGCTATTCGATGTGGGTCTATTCGCACGTCCCGGACCGGGACTGGGAGGTCGAGCAGGAAGAAGTCCCCGAGGACTGACCCTCAGCGGGTCGTGCGGGTCGCGCCGAGCCGATCGGCGAAGCCGTACGCCACCGCGCGGGCCGCGGCGGACACCTCGGTGTCGACCGCGGTCAGCGCGGCCCGATCGCCGGCGGCATCACCGCCGGTCAGTTCGGCCCAGCGGGCCACCTGCTCCGGTGACGCCTCGGGATGGAACTGCACGCCGACCGCGGAGCCGGCGCGGAACACCTGGTGGGTGAAGCGGTCGGTGCGGGCCAGCTCGATCGCACCCGGGGGCAGCCTGGTGACCACGTCCCGGTGGGACATCGCGACCGGGCAGGATCCCTGGGTGGCAAGGGATCCCAGCATCGGGTCGGAGCCGGCGGTGGGGGACCAGTGCAGCTCCTGGGGTCCTTCCTCGCGGCCGTCGGGATGGTCGACGGTGACGGCGCCGCCGAGCGCCTCGGCGAGGATCTGGTGCCCCAGGCAGATGCCCAGGGTCGGCGTACCGTTCTCGACCGCGGAGGCGACCAGTCGGCGTACACCGGGCAGCCAGGGGTGCTCGGCCTCGGCGTGGCAGTTCATCCGACCGCCCAGGATCAGCAGCCCGTCGGCGATCTGCGGGAGCTCCGCGTTCCACAGCGGTACCAGCTCGAGCTGCATCCCGGCTTCGCTGAGCCAGGGCTCGAAGCGGCCCAGCGGGACCTCGGGATCGGGTTGCAGCACGGTGATCGTCGGCACGAGTCGGATGCTAGCGCCCCCAGCCCGTTCCGTTCCCTGAGCGAGCGGGGCATCTCGACACGCAACCCCGGCTCCGCTTCGCGGTGCCGGGGTTGCTGCTCGATGAGCGTCGGGGGTTGAGGTCAGCGAAGCTGGTCGATGATCTCGTTGAGGGTCTGCGAGGGCCGCATCACCGCGATCGTCTTGTCCTCATCGGGGCGGTAGTAGCCGCCGATGTCGGCGGGCTTGCCCTGGACCCCGATCAGCTCGGCGTCGATGGCATCGGTCTGGGCGACCAGCTGCTCGGCGACCGGCTGGAACTTCTTCGCCAGCTCGGGATCCTCGGTCTGCTTGGCCAACTCCTCGGCCCAGTAGCGGGCCAGCCAGAAGTGGCTGCCGCGGTTGTCGATCTGGCCGAGCTTGCGGGCGGGGGACTTGTTCTCGTTCAGCAGCGTCTCGGTCGCCTTGTCCAGCGCATCGCCGAGCACCCGGGCGCCGGCGTTGTCGTAGGTGCCGGCCAGGTGCCGCAGGCTCTCCGCCAGCGCCAGGAACTCGCCGAGCGAATCCCAGCGCAGGTAGTCCTCGGCGATCAACTGCTGCACGTGCTTGGGTGCCGAACCGCCGGCCCCGGTCTCGAACAGGCCACCGCCGGCCATCAGCGGCACCACCGACAGCATCTTGGCCGAGGTGCCGAGCTCCAGGATCGGGAACAGGTCGGTGTTGTAGTCACGCAGCACGTTGCCGGTCACCGAGATGGTGTCCTTGCCCTCGCGGATCCGCTCCACCGAGAAGCGGGCGGCATCGATCGGGGACATGATCTGGATGTCCAGACCGTCGGTGTCCAGCTCGGCCAGGTACTTCTGCACCAGGGTGATCAGGTTCTGGTCGTGGCTGCGGGTCTCGTCCAGCCAGAACACCGCCGGGGTCTCGGAGGCGCGGGCCCGGTCGACGGCCAGCTTCACCCAGTCCCGGATCGGGGCGTCCTTGGTCTGGCAGGCACGCCAGATGTCGCCGGCCTCGACCTGGTGCTCGGTGAGCACCTCACCGGTGGAGTTGACGATCTGCACGCGGCCGGCGGCCGGGATCTCGAAGGTCTTGTCGTGCGAGCCGTATTCCTCGGCCTTCTGGGCCATCAGCCCGACGTTGGGGACCGAGCCCATGGTGGTCGGGTCGTACGCCCCGTGCTTGCGGCAGTCGTCGATCACGGCCTGGTAGATGCCGGCGTAGGAGCTGTCCGGGATCACCGCCAGGGTGTCGGCCTGGTTGCCGTCCGGGCCCCACATCTGGCCCGAGGTGCGGATCATCGCCGGCATCGAGGCGTCCACGATCACATCGCTGGGCACGTGCAGGTTGGTGATCCCCTTGTCGGAGTTCACCATCGCCAGCCGTGGCCCGTCGGCGATCGCCTGATCGAAGGCGGCCCGGATCTCGGCACCGTTGGGCAGCTTCTCCAGGCCGGCGAAGATCGCGGCCAGACCGTCGTTGGGGCTGAGCCCGGCGGCGGCGAGATCGTCGCCGTACTTGGCGAAGACCTCGTCGAAGAAGATCTTGATCACGTGGCCGAAGATGATCGGGTCGGAGACCTTCATCATCGTCGCCTTCAGGTGCACCGAGAACAGCAGGTCCTGCTCCTTGGCGCGGCGGATCTGCTCGGCCAGGAACTCATCGAGTTCACCGGCGCTCAGGAAGGTGGCGTCGATGACCTCGCCCTCGAGCACCGGGATGCTCTCCTTGAGCACGGTGGTGCTGCCGTCGTTGGCCTCCAGCCGGATCTGCAGGGTGTCGGCGGCCGGGATGATCACCGAATCCTCGTTGTGCCGGAAGTCGTGATCGCTCATTGTGGCGACCTCGGTCTTCGACTCCGGGGTCCACGCACCCATCGAGTGCGGGTGCTTGCGGGCATAGTTCTTGACCGCCGCGGGGGCGCGGCGATCGGAGTTGCCCTCGCGCAGCACCGGGTTCACCGCAGAACCCTTGACCGCATCGTAGCGGGCCCGGATCTCCTTGTCTGCTTCGGATTGCGGCGATTCCGGGTAGTCCGGCAGGTCGAATCCCTGGGCCTTGAGCTCGGCGACCGCAGCCTTCAGCTGGGGGACCGAGGCGGAGATGTTGGGGAGCTTGATGATGTTCGCGTCCGGGGTCTTCGCCAGCTCGCCGAGCTCGGCCAGCGCGTCGGCGACCCGCTGATCGCTGGGCAGTCGGTCGGCGAATGCGGCCAGGATCCGGCCGGCCAGCGAGATGTCCCGGGCCTCCACCTCGACGCCTGCCGCGGCGGCGAACGCGTCCACGATCGGCTTGAACGAGAAGGTCGCCAGCATCGGCGCTTCATCGGTCAGGGTGTAGATGATTTTTGGCATCGGTGTGGTGTCTCCCTCGGCTGCCGATTACAGGTCTTGTCCACTGGGCAGCGTATCGGATCGACACCAGTCGGCCGGCCGGTCTTGGGGGTACGGGGCTTCGACTCGCTGCGCTCGCTCAGCCGCCGTGTGTGGGGGTGCTTGCACTCGCTCAACCGCCGTCGGGGAGGGTCAGCGGCCCTCGCCGTCGCAGCTCTGCCCGGTGCCCACCGGGCCACCGAACTCCCGGCCGCCGAAAATGTTGGTCTTCACGAACTCGTAGTAGGCGCGCTGCTTGGTGGTGGCGTACGGGTTGTCCGCGGCGCAACGGGCGACGTAGTAGCCGACCGCGTCGGCGAACCCCTCGGTCTGGTTGCTGCCGTAGTCGGTGACCGGCCCGTTGGCCGACCAGACGCGCTGATAGCGCTGCCAGTACGCCGGCTCCTCGCCACGGTCGGCGTTCAGCGAGTGGGCCATCTCGTGGATGATCAACCGGACCAACCGGCCCCGGTCGCCATCGGCGTACCCCTGCTTGAACTTGGTCAGGTCGAGGGTGACCACACCGGCGCGGGAGAGTCCGTAGTCACCCCAGGCCCAGGAGTTCGTGGAGCGCGAGTTGATCTCCAGGCTGCCGCCGTTGCCGGCCTTGACGCGGTTCAGATAGTCGGTGCAGTCGACCGAGTCCAGGGTCTCGGCGAACAGCTTGACCACCGGGCGGTAGCTGTTGTCGCGCCACTGCGGGCCGGTGAGGGTGAACCCCCACTGGCGTTCTGCCCGGTCGGCGATCGTCGCGGCGCTCATCGAATCGGTGATCGGCAGGTCGATCGAACACGGGTTGGGTATGCCTGCCACCTCCGGCTTCGGGGGCGGGGGCGGCGGGGGAGCCGGCTTGCTGGTCTGCGGGGGTGCGACCGGGGCCGGTGGCGCGGTGGTGGGCACCGGTGCCGGCGAGGGCGCGATCGGCAGCTCCGGGCGGACCAGGTCGCGATCCGGTCGCTCGGCGCGCTGCTCGGCCGGCGCGATCGGCAGTTCCGGGGCGACGCCCGGGACGACCGCGGGCGCCAGGTCGACCCGGGCGGCGACCGGAGCCGGGGTCTCGCTCAGCCGGCCGGCCATCAGGTCGGGGGTGACGGCGACCGCAGCCACCGCGATCATCGTCAGACTGGCGCTCAGCAGGCCGACGCGCAGCGCCCGGGGGCGCAGGCTGCCGGAGGCGGAGGCGGACCGAGCGGCGCGGGCCGGCTGGGCCTGGGCGCGGCGGGGTCGGCCGTCACCGGGGTCGGCTGCGGGAAGGGGGCCTGCCGCACGTCGGGCCGGTCGGGACACCAGTCACTCCTGAGAAACACCTGAGAGAAATCATTGCCACTGTAGAGGGTGCCGACAAGCGAGCGCCAGCGGGGCGGCCGTGAGGTTGCTCACCGGCGTTCACCGGGCCGGGCCGGTACGGAATACTGCGGCGGGGGCGTACGGTTGCCGACCCGGGAATCGAACGCTCAACCACCAAGGACGAGGAGACCCATGAACCTGAAGATCGCCATCATCATCGGCAGCACCCGGCCCGGCCGGCTGGGCGAATCCGTGGCCAACTGGGTGGCCGCGCAGGCCGCCAACCGGGCGGGTGCCGACTACGAGTTGGTCGACCTCGCCGACTTCAACCTCACCCTGCTCGCGGAGCCGACGGTGCCCGGTGCGGCGAACAAGCAGTACGAGAACCCGCAGACCCGGGAGTGGAGCAAGGTGGTCGACTCCTACGACGGCTATGTCTTCGTCACCCCGGAGTACAACCACGGCGTTCCGGCCGCGCTGAAGAACGCCTTCGATCTGCTCGGTTCGGAGTGGAGCGACAAGGCGCTCGGGTTGGTCGGCTACGGCGCCGCCGGCGGCGTACGCGCGATCGAGCAGTGGCGCGTGATCGCCGCCAACCTGCGGCTGATCGCGGTCCGCGACCAGGTGTCGCTGTCGCTGTTCAACGACTTCGGGCCGAACGGATTCGACCCCGATGCCCGGCACGCCGCGGACCTGGCCGGCGAGCTTGATCAACTCGAGCAGCTCTCCCGGGCGCTGCACACGGTACGAACCGGCGAATAATCGCCTCCGGGGCGCGATAGGTTGACCCCACCTGTCGCGCCCTGCCGGGCGAACGTCGCGCCCGCCCGGGCGGGAACGAGGAGCCACCGTGACCAGCACTCCGCAAGACACCACCAGCCTGACCCGCTCCGAGCGGCTGGACCGGTTGCCGT
Organism: Enemella evansiae; assembly: GCF_004362375.1. Taxonomy (NCBI): domain Bacteria; kingdom Bacillati; phylum Actinomycetota; class Actinomycetes; order Propionibacteriales; family Propionibacteriaceae; genus Enemella; species Enemella evansiae. The sequence continues at coordinate 124,337 of NZ_SNXA01000013.1, read as the reverse complement.
TCACCCGCGCACACGGCCGGCTGCTCGGCGGTTCCGGGATCGGCTGGGCGCTCGATGCGATGGATGTCGGGCTGATCTCGTTCGTGATGGCCGCCCTGGCCAAGGAATGGGGACTCGGCGCCACCACCCTCGGTTGGATCGGCTCCATCGGCTTCGTCGGGATGGCCGTCGGGGCCACCCTCGGCGGGCTGCTCGCCGACCGTTTCGGCCGGCGTCAGGTGTTCGCGCTGACCCTGCTGGTCTACGGGTTGGCGACCGGGGCGTCGGCGCTCGCCGGCTCGGTCGCGGTGCTGATCGCGCTGCGCTTCCTGGTCGGGCTCGGCCTCGGGGCGGAGCTGCCGGTCGCCTCCACCCTGGTCAGCGAGTACGCCCCCCGCCACATCCGCGGTCGGATCGTGGTGGCGCTGGAGGCGTTCTGGGCCGTCGGCTGGATCCTCGCGGCACTGCTCGGTTACCTCCTCATCCCGAATGTGCCGGACGGCTGGCGATGGGCGCTGGCCGTCGGTCTGGTCCCCACCGTGTACGCCGCAGTGGTGCGCTTCGGATTGCCGGAATCGGTGCGCTATCTGGAAAAGCGGGGACGGATCGACGAGGCCGAGCGGGCGGTCCGCACCTTCGAGGAGTCGGCCGGGGTGGCACCGGTGCCGTCACCGCCGGCGGCCGAGGAGCCCCCGGCGAACCCGATGTCGATCTGGTCCCCGCGGCTGCGGGGGCGTACCGCGGCGCTCTGGATCGTCTGGTTCTGCATCAACCTCAGCTACTACGGCGCGTTCATCTGGCTGCCGACGCTGCTGGTGAATCAGGGCTTCGGGCTGCTCAAATCCTTCGAGTACACGCTGATCATCACGCTGGCCCAGCTGCCCGGGTACGCCGCCGCGGCCTACCTGATCGAACGCTGGGGGAGGCGCCCGACGCTGGCCACCTTCCTGATCGGTTCGGCGGTCGCCGCGGGGCTGTTCGGCCTGGCTGGTACGCCGGCGACGCTGATCGCCACCGGGTGCGCGCTCTCCTTCTTCAACCTGGGCGCCTGGGGTGCGCTGTACGCGATCGGCCCCGAGCTCTATCCGACCGCGGTACGCGGCTCGGCGACCGGTGCCGCCGCCGGGTTCGGCCGGATCGCCTCGATCGTCGCCCCACTGCTGGTACCGGTGCTGGTCAAGGCCGCCGGTGGTTCCAACTGGCTGGTCTTCGCCACCTTCGCCGCCGCCTTCGCGATCGGCGCGCTCGCCGCTCTCACGATGCCCGAGCAGAAGGACCGTGCGCTCGCCGAGTGAGGGGTGCGAACCCGCGCGCATGAGCTGGTGATGAGGGCGTGCCCGGTCGGGCACGCGTGACGGCGGCTCGGATTTCTTGTGGATAACCGCTTCCGGGGAACCCCACGGGTGCGTCGGGTGCGCTGGACTGGGTTCCATGTTGATCCGCACCGCAGAGCTGCTCGACGAGGGCCTGTGCACCCATGAGATCCGGGCGCTCGTGCGGAAGGGGGAGCTGACCCGGGTACGCAATGGCGTCTACTGGCGTGCCGGGTTCGGTGAACCAGACGAACTGGACCGCTGCGCCGAACATCTCCGCCGGATCGAAGCGACGCTGCCGCGGGTGAGGCCCGGCGGGGTGCTGAGCCATCTCTCCGCCGCGATCGTCCATGAACTCCCGGTGCCGGAGCGCCGGCTCGGGCCGGTGCACATCACCCGCCCCGGACACGGTGGCAAGGTCCGCGCCGGGATGCACCTGCATCGCGCTCTGGTCCCCGCGGAACATCAGCGGCAGACCGAGTCAGGTGTGGTCACCTCGCTGGAGTGGACCGCCGCGGACCTGGCGCGCTCGCTGCCCGCGGTGCACGCCGTGGCCGCGCTCGATGTGGCGCTGGCCAAGGGAGCAGATCGGGATGAGATCCTGGCGATCCTGGCTCGTCCGCACCTGACCGGCAGCATCCAGGCGCGGCGGCTCGTCCGGTTCGCGAATCCCGCCAGCGAATCGGTCGGGGAGTCCCATTCCCGCTGGCTGATCCATGAGCTCGGGCTCCCAGAACCCGAACTGCAGAAGGAGTTCTTCACCCCCGACGGGGAGTTCGTTGCCCGCTGTGACTTCTACTGGGAGCGGTACAACCTGGTCGGTGAATTCGACGGCCTGGTGAAGTATGGGCGCAAGCTGAAGCCCGGGCAGTCGGTGCAGGACGTCGTGCTGTTCGAGAAGCACCGCGAGGAGGCGATCCGGCGCCAGGGGCCGTGGATGAGCCGGTGGATCTGGAAGGACCTGGACGATCGGCAGGCGTTCGGGCGGCTGCTGACCCGGGCGTTCGAGCTGGCCGATCGGGCCGCGTGAACCGGCGTACCCGTCCGGGCACCTGAGAGTGACACCGGGCACCCGATCCAGTCAGGCCGGATCGGGTGCCCGGTCGCACAATTGGGTGCCCGGTGCGAGCAGGGCTCATCTCGACACGCTGGCCGGGCGTCAGTCCTGGAGGGCGGGGATGACCTCGCGGGCGAAGAGCTCCATGCCGGAGGTGTCGTAGGCGGCCTCGGGGAAGTAGGTGATGGCGTAACCGAGGCCCTTGGCCTTGAGGCCCCGCAGGTTCTCCACGATCTGCTCCGGCGTACCGACCCCGGGCATCCCGTCGTAGGCACGCAACTGGCCGGCCAGCTGCTCCTCGCTCAGATAGCCCTTGACCCGGTCGATGTAGGCGGCCCGCCGCTCGGCGACCTCGTCCTCGTCGCGGCCGATGAACACGTTGTAGTTCGCGGAGCGGGTGATCGCGTCGAAATCGGTGCCGACCTCGCGGCAATGCTCGGCCAGCACCTGCGACTTGTGCTCGAAGTCGTCCGGGGTGCCGGCGAAGTTGGTGTAGTCGGCGTACTTCGCGGCGATCTTCAGCGTCACCTTCTCACCGCCACCGGCGATCCACAGCGGGATCCGCGGCGACTGCACCGGCCGCGGTTCGACGATCGCGCCGTCCACCTGGTAGTACTTCCCGTCCAGCGTCGCGGTCCCGGTTTCCCAGGCCTGCTTGAAGATCTGGACACCCTCGTCGAGCATCCCGAGCCGTACGCCGGCGCGCGGGAAGCCGTAACCGTAGGCCTTCCACTCGTGCTCGTACCAGCCGCCGCCGATGCCCATCTCGATCCGGCCGCCGGAGATGTGGTCACAGGTGGCCGCGACCTTCGCCAGATACGCCGGATTGCGATAACCCATGCAGGTGCACATCTGGCCGAGCCGCACCCGGTCGGTGACCGCACCCAGCCCGGCCATCAGCGTCCACGCCTCGTGGGTGGCCTGATCGCTCGGCTGCGGGGTGGTGTGGAAGTGGTCGTAGACCCAGACGCTCTCCCAACCCGGTTCGGCATCGACCTGCTGGGCCAGCGACTTCATCACCGACCACTGGGAGTCCGGTTCGATGCCGACCAGGTCGAAGCGCCAGCCCTGCGGAATGAATACGCCGAATCTCATGCCCCAACCCTAGAGAACTCAGAAGTGGTCGCGGACGTCGGGGCGGCGCTCACCGGTCAGCGCGTCCAGCACCGGGTCCTGTCCGGGGTCGCCCCCGGACAGCAGACCGAGGCGGCGCAGCGTCGCACACGAATGCGCGGCGGCGTACCAGCAGGCGAGGCCACCGGGGGTGAAGGTGGGCAGGTCGGGGTCGGCCGCGGCAACCACCGCACAGTCGAGTACGCCCCCCCGCGGCGGTCAGCCGGTAGCTTCCGTCGGTCATCCCCAACGGATCCCCGATGCAGCGAAACTCCACTGTGGCGTCGATTCCGGCCGCCACGCCCCGACCCGTCCATGCCGCCGGCACGTCGAGGACGCGCAGCATGTAGTCCTCCCGATCGACCACCCGCGTCGCGACCGAACGCAGCAGCAACCGCCACGGATCGCGCTCGCCGATGCGCAGTTCCACCCGCTGCGCCACCGAGGAGAAGCTGCCGAGCAGGGCCAGCAGTGAGGTGGCCGCCCCGCGATCCAACGCGACCAGTTCCAGCGCGGAGAGCGCGGAGCCGTCGCGCGGCCCCGGCCCGCCACCACGGCGCCAGGTGAGCTGTCCGATCAGCTCCCCGTCGGCATACGCGCCGGAGCACTGGGCGCCGTGGTCGAGCTCCACGTCCAGACCGCCGGCACCGTGGCTGCGCTCCAGGACGCAGTTCTGCTCCCGCGCCCAGCGATCCTGCAACTCGTTCAGCACCGGCAGGTCCACCCCGCTGAGCCGCCGCAACTCCAGCCCATCGACCGGACGGATCGCCGCCAGCTCACCGGTCTCCACCGGCACGGTCAGTCGGGCGGTGACGAGCTCATAGCCCAGTCCGCGATAGATCCCCGGCGCGGTCGGGAACAGCCCCGACACTGCCGCACCGCGCTCGCGCGCGTCGCGCAACAGCTGGCTCAGCAGCGGGCGCAGCAGACCCCGGCCGCGAGCCTCGGCAGCCACGGTGACCCCGCCGATCCCAGCCTGCGGCACCGGCCGGCCACCGAACCAGGCCCGGTGGTCCAGCAGGTTCGCCAGCGCCAGCGGCCGGCCGCCGTCGTCGGCGGCGTACCGGGTCACCCCCGCAGGCGCCGGCACCGAGCGCCGGGCCTCTTCGACGGGCATGCCGAAGGCTTCGTGGCGCAGCCGGGCGATGGCATCGGCGCGCGGTGCGAACGCGTCGTCGGTGAGTCGGAGGATGTCCACGGATCGACCCTTGCAGACCGGGGCCGGCGCGTCCATCGAATCGGTATAGCGTGCCCACCATGCCGCCACTGACGCGCATCGAGGCCGAGGCCCGAGCCACGCTGCTGACCGTGCACCGGGCCAGCGTCGAGGTGGACCTGCGCGAACCCGGCGCCGACACCTTCACCAGCAGCACCCGGATCGACTTCGGCTGCGCCGAACCCGGGGCGGGCAGCTTCGTCGACATCGCCCCGGAACGGCTGCTCCGGGCCACCCTCAACGGCACCGACCTGCCGCCGGAATCCCTGTCCGAGCAGCGATTGCAGCTGCCCGGGCTGCTGGCCGAGAACACCCTCGAGGTGGTCGGCGAGATGGCCTATTCCAACGACGGCGAGGGGCTGCATCGACATCTCGACCCCGCCGACGATCAGCCCTATCTCTATGCGATGAGCTTCCTGGACGCCGGCCCGCGCTGGTTCGCCAGCTTCGACCAACCCGACCTGAAATGCCCCTACCTGATGCGGGTGCACACCCCACCGGACTGGACCGTGCTCGGCAACGGCCGCTTCACCGAGGCCGAACCGGGTGACTGGCGGCTCACCGAGGAGACCCCGCCACTGGCCTCCTATTTCGTCACCCTGGTCGCCGGGCCCTACGTCTCGGTGCACGCCGAGCACGACGGCATCCGGCTCGGTGTGCACACCCGGGCCTCGCTCGCCCCCGAGCTGGCCGCCGAGTCCGAGGACATCCTGCGGGTCACCGGGCAGGCCTTCGATGCTTACCACGAGCTTTTCCAACGACGGTACGCATTCGGCGACTACCACCAGGTGTTCGTGCCCGACTTCAACGCCGGTGCGATGGAGAACCCGGGCTGTGTGACCCTGCGCGACCAGTACCTGTTCCGCGGTTCGGTGACCGACGCGGAGCGGGGCCACCGGGCGGGCACCCTGGTGCACGAGCTGGCGCACCAGTGGTTCGGCGATCTGGTCACGATGAGCTGGTGGGACGACCTGTGGCTGAACGAGTCCTTCGCCGAGCTGATGGCGCACTGGGTGTGCAGCGACTTCACCGACTATCCGCTCTGGGTCGAGTTCGGCATCCAGCGCAAGGACTGGGGTGCGATCGCGGATCAGGGGCCGGCCAGCCACCCGGTCGCCGGCAACGGCGCCGCCGACGCCCAGCAGGCGCTGGCCCAGTTCGACGGCATCTCCTATGCCAAGGGCGCCGGGGTGCTCAAACAGCTGGTCGCCACGATCACCCCCGAGGTCTTCCTGGCCGGTCTGCGGGACTACTTCGACCGGTACGCGCACGGCAATGCCCGCTTCGTCGACCTGCTGGCGTGCTGGCAACGGGCCGGTGCCAGCGAACTGCCCGCGTGGGCGGACGCCTGGCTGAACACCAGCGGCATGGACCTGCTGCGGGCGGAGCAGCGCGCCGGTCGCTCCGGTGTGCTGCACCGGCACGCCGGAGCGGCGGGGGAGCGTACCCACACCGTGCAGCTCGTCAGCCTGGCCGCGGACGCCGCCGAGCAGGATCGGGTCGAGGTGACCGCGACCAGCGAGGAGACCCCGCTCGAGCTGCCGGACGGCTTCTGGGTGCCGGACGCCGGCGACGAGACCTGGGCCCGGATCCGGCCATCCGCACCGGTCGAACAGTGGCCGCCGCTGGCCGCGGTGACCGACCCGATGCTGCGGGTGGTGCTCTGGAACAGCCTGCGGGATCAGGTGCGCGCCGCCGAGGTCGATCCGGCCGTGGCGCTGGACGTGGTGACCGGCCAGCTCGCCGACGAACCCGACGATGTGGTGGTCACCGCGATCCTGGCCTGGGCGCACGGCGTGCTCGCCGGGCCGTACGCAGCCCCGGCGGACCGTGCGCCCCGGTTGCATCGGCTGGCCGAGTTGGCACAGCGACTGCTGGACGGCGCCGCACCCGGTTCGGACCGTCAGCTGGTCGCCTGGCGCGGCCTGCTGCGCTGCACCGATGACGTCGCCCAGCTCGCGGCCTGGCTGGACGGGGCGCCGCCGCCACCGGGACTCGAGCTGGACGCGGAGCTGCGCTGGGCGGCGGTCTGGCGGCTGGCGACGCTGGCGGCGGGGGAGCCGGCGCTGGACCGGGCGCGCGCGGCGATCGCCGAGGCGTACCGGCTGGATCGCTCGGCCTCGGGCCGGGTGCACCGCGCCCGGGCGCTGGCGAGCCTGCCCGATCCGGAGGCCAAGGAGGAGGCGTTCTGGCAGCTGATGCGGCCCTCGCAGCTCTCGGCCTACGAGTTGTACGCCACCGCGGAGGGCTTCTTCGCCCCCGAGCAGGCCGAGCTCACCGAGCCGTATGTGCAGCGGTTCTTCGCCGGCATCAACTCCACCGCCGCGTTCCGGCGCGGCTGGTCGCTGTCCCGGCTCGCGCTGCAGGCCTTCCCGGCCTCGGCGAGCCGGCGTACCACCCTCGAACTGGCCGAGCAGACCCTGGCCACCGAGGACCTCGATCCCCGGTTGCGTCGGCCGCTGCTGGAGGCGACCGATCAGCTCCGTCGCGCGGTCACCTCGCTGGAGAAGTACGCACCGAGCGCCGCGACCCGCTGAGAGGCATCGACGATAGTTCGATCAGGTCGGTTGATGAGCGAGACGCGTTGCTTGTGAACACGAGCGCAACCGATTGGTCAACCTGCCTACTCGGAGGTCACAAAAGCGTTGCGCTTTGTGCAGTCGCTTGTTCAGACATGCTCGGATGCCATAGAAAAGTCCGCAAGTTCAGTGCCGAGCACGACATCCGTGCATGGCACGTCGCGGCGTCCGTATCGCGGGCGCCCCCCGATCTAGGAGGACATGTTCATGCGAGGACGCTCTCGCCTGATGGTCGCCGCAGCCTCGGCCAGCATTGTTGCGCTGGCCTTCAGTGCCTGCGGTGGCGGCGGCAACTCTGGTAGCACCAGCAACAACACCGGCGGCGAGATCTCGATGCGTGGTTGCACCCCGCAGAACCCGCTGATCCCGGCTGCCACCAACGAGGTGTGCGGTGGCAACGTGCTCGACGCGGTGACCGCGAAGCTCGTGCGCTACAACGCCGACACCGCGAAGCCGGAGAACGACCTCGCCGAGTCGATCGAGACGACCGACAACCAGACCTTCACCGTGAAGCTGAAGCCGGACATGAAGTTCTCCGACGGCACCCCGGTGCTGGCCAAGAACTTCGTCGACGCCTGGAACTTCTCCGCCAACGCCAAGCAGGGCTACGTGTCCGGCTACTTCATGGAGCCGATCGAGGGTTACGCCGACGTCGCCCCCGAGGAGGGCGACCCGAAGTCGGACAAGATGAGCGGCCTGAACGTCGTCGACGACCGGACCTTCACCATCAAGACCACCTCGCCGGTCTCCAACCTGCCGCAGCGACTCGGCTACACCGCCTTCGCCGCGCTGCCGGATTCCTTCTTCGCCGATCCTGAGGCCTACGGCAAGATGCCGGTCGGTTCGGGCCCCTACAAGGTGACCCAGAACAACGAGCAGGCGATCGTCCTGGAGAAGAACGCCGACTACAAGGGCATCGATCCCGGCAAGGTCGACAAGATCAACTACAAGATCTACAACGACGCCAACGCCGCCTACAACGACGTCGTCGCCAACAACCTGGACTTCACCGACATCATCCCGCCCGACCAGCTGGTGGGCGATGCCTGGAAGGCCACCCTGAACGGCCGCAACGGGCAGAAGGAATCCGGCGTCATCCAGTCGCTGGCCTTCTCGCCGAACGATGAGCAGCTCAAGGACGTCCGCAAGCGCCAGGCGCTGTCCATGTCGCTGAACCGCGACCTGGTCACCAAGCAGATCTTCAACGGCTCCCGGGTGCCGGCCACCGGCTGGGTCTCCCCGGTCGTCGACGGCGCCAAGCCGGGTCAGTGTGGCGAGGCCTGCACCTACGACGAGGCCAAGGCCAAGCAGCTCTGGCAGGAGGCCGGCGGTTACAACGGCCCGATGACCCTGGCGGTGAACGGTGACGGTGGCCACAAGCAGTGGGCCGACGCGGCCTGCAACAACTGGCGCACCGTGCTCGGGATCGACTGCCGCGTGCAGATCACCCCGGACTTCAAGACGCTCCGCAACCAGATCAAGGCGGGCGAACTGAAGGGTCTGTTCCGCTCCGGCTGGCAGATGGACTACCCGTCGATCGAGAACTTCCTGACCCCGATCTACAAGACCGGTGCCTCCTCGAACGACTTCAAGTACTCCAACCCGGAGTTCGACGCCAAGCTCGTCCAGGCCGATGCGGCCAAGTCCTCCGACGAGGCGAACAAGCTCTACCAGGAGGCCGAGGCGATGCTCGCCAAGGACCTGCCGACCGTCCCGAAGTGGTACTCCACCACGCCTTACGGCTACTCCACCAAGGTGGACAACGTGAAGGTGACCCCCTTCGGCACCCTGGACGTGTCGTCCATCACCCTGAAGTGATTCGCTCCTGACCGAGCCTCGGCCCGCCGGCCCTCCAGCCGGCGGGCCGAGGCCGCGTCCGGACGACCCCACTCACCCGCCCTGGCCGTCTGCAGTGATGCTGCGGCCGTGGAAAGGAGGACGGCATGGCCACCTACATCCTGCGCCGGCTGCTCCAGATGATTCCGGTGCTGCTCGGCTCGACCTTCCTGATCTTCATGCTGGTGTACGCCCTGCCCGGCGAGCCCTGGGAGGGCCGCTGCGGCGAGCGCCCGTGCGATGCGGCGTACATCGCGAAGTTCAAGGCCGACTACAACCTCGACAAGCCGCTGCTGGTGCAGTACGCGCTCTTCCTGGGCCGGCTGCTGCGCGGCGACCTCGGCATCAACTTCTACAACAAGCCGGTCAGCCAGGAGCTGATCGAGCGGCTCCCGACGACCTTCACCCTGGCGATCATGGCGATCATCCTGGAGATCGTCATCGGCATCACCCTCGGTGTGATCGCCGGCATCACCAAGGGCAAGCTGCCCGACGTGCTGATCACCATCCTGACCCTGCTGCTGATCTCGATGCCGGTCTTCGTGATCGGCGGTCTCTACCAGATGATCTTCGGCATCAAGCTGCAGTGGTTCCCGGTGACAGCACAGAACGGGCCGATAACACCAGAGTTGATATACAGCCTGGTGCTCCCGGCGATGGTGCTGGCCAGCCTGCAGATCGCCTACATCACCCGGCTCACCCGGACCTCGCTGGTGGAGAACCTGCGCGCCGACTATGTGCGCACCGCCAAGGCGAAGGGCCTCTCCCGCAACCGCACCGTCGGCGTACACACGCTGCGCAACTCGCTGGTTCCGGTGATCACCCAGATCGGTATCGACCTGGGTGCGCTGATGGGCGGGGCGATCGTCACCGAGCGGATCTTCAACGTCAACGGCATCGGTTTCTTCATCTTCCGCTCGATCACCCAGCAGGACGGGGTGTCGGTGGTCGGTGCGGTGACCGTGCTGGTGCTCGTCTATCTGCTCGCCAACCTGATCGTGGACGTGCTCTACGGATTCCTGGACCCGAGGATCAGCCATGGCTGACACACAACTGACCACCGACACCACGCCGACGCCCGAGCCCTCGCCGTCGCCGAAGCAGGAGAAGACCCGCTCGCTGTGGGGCGATGCCTGGCTCGAGCTGCGCCGCAGCCCGATGTTCTGGATCGCCGCGGTGCTGATCGTGTTCATCGTCGCGATGGCGATCGCGCCGCAGCTGTTCACCAAGGCCGACCCCTACTTCTGCGACCTGAACAACTCGCTGAAGAAGCCGGGTGCCAACGGCACCCTGTTCGGCTACACCCTGCAGGGCTGCGATGTGTACGCCCGCACCGTCTACGGTGCCCGGTCCTCGATCCTGGTGGGCCTGCTGGCCTCGCTGGGCACGTTGCTGCTGGGTTCGCTGATCGGTGTCGTCGCCGGCTACTTCGGCGGTTGGGTGGACATCATCCTGTCCCGGCTGGGCGATGTCTTCTTCGCCATCCCGCTGCTGCTCGGCGGCATCATCATCCTCTACACCTTCCCGAACAAGCTGAACACCCCCTACATGGTGGTGGTGCTGAAGGTGGTGGCCGCCATCGTCGTGCTCGGTTGGCCGACGATCGCGCGATTGATGCGATCCTCGGTGCTGCAGGTGATCCCGACCGATTACGTGCAGGCCGGCCGGGCGCTCGGCGCCGGGTCCAGCCGGTTGATCTTCAGCCACGTGCTGCCGAACGCGTTCGCACCGGCCGTCGTGGTCGCCACCATCAACCTGGGCGCCTACATCGCCACCGAGGCGACGCTGTCGTTCCTCGGGATCGGCCTGCAGGCCCCGGTGATCTCCTGGGGCGTGGACATCTCCGAGGCCTCCGGTATCGGCTACATCGCGGCCGCGCCGCACATGCTGCTGGTGCCCTCGGCGTTCCTGTCCATCACCGTGCTCGCGTTCATCCTGCTGGGTGAGGCGATCCGGGACGCCCTCGATCCGAAGCTGCGCTGAGAGGAGCCCCATGGCCAGCAACAGCGAAACCCTGGACTCCACCCACAAGGTGGAGCGCATCGACGAGCGCAGCCAGCGATGGCAGCCGATCAACGGCCGACTGCTCGAGGTGGAGGACCTGCACGTCGAGTTCCGGACCCGCGACGGGGTCGCCAAGGCGATCAACGGCGTGAACTTCAGCCTCGACGAGGGGGAGACCCTCGCCATCCTGGGCGAGTCCGGTTCCGGCAAGTCGGTCACCGCGCAGGCGGTGATGGGCATCCTGGACACCCCGCCGGGTTACGTCACCGGCGGGCAGGTCCGCTACTGCGGTACCGATCTGCTGAAGCTCAAGGAGAAGGACATGCAGCAGGTCCGCGGCCCCGAGATCTCGATGATCTTCCAGGACGCGCTGTCCTCGCTGAACCCGGTCTTCCCGGTGGGCTGGCAGATCGCGGAGATGTTCCGCCAGCACCGCGGCACCAACAAGTCGGATGCCTGGAAACAGGCCGTCCGGTTGATGGAGCAGGTGAACATCCCGGCCGCCCGGGAGCGGGTGCGGGCCTACCCGCACCAGTTCTCCGGCGGCATGCGGCAGCGGATCATGATCGCGATGGCGATCGCGCTCGACCCGGCGGTGCTGATCGCCGACGAGCCGACCACCGCGCTCGATGTCACCGTGCAGGCGCAGATCATGTCGCTGCTCAAGGAACTGCAGGTCGAGCGGAAGATGGGTCTGATCCTGATCACCCACGACCTCGGTGTGGTCGCCGACGTCGCCGACCGGATCGCGGTGATGTACGCCGGCCGGTTGGTCGAGACCGCCGATGTCTTCGATCTGTACGCCCGGCCGGGACACCCTTACACCAAGGGATTGCTGGAATCGATCCCGCGGCTGGACCAGAAGGGGCAGACGCTGTCCGCGATCGGTGGCCTGCCGCCGAACCTGCTGCGGATCCCCGACGGCTGCGCGTTCAACCCGCGTTGCCGGTTCGCCACCGACATCTGCCGCACCGGTGCCCCGCCGCAACTGGTGGAGCTCGGCCACAACCGGGCCAGTGCCTGCCACTACGCCCACCAGGTCGTCGAGGGTGCCGAACCCGAACAGATCAAGGAGTTGCGATGACCGAGACCCAGCCGTCCTCCGGTGGCTCGACCGCGGTGGCGCCGACCCGTGAGGTGATCCTCTCCGCCGAGGGGCTGAAGAAGCACTACCCGATCAAGAAGGGGGTGCTGCAGCGCACCGTCGGTCACGTCAAGGCGGTCGACGGTGTCTCCCTGGATCTCTACAAGGGTGAGACTCTCGGCATCGTGGGGGAGTCCGGGTGTGGCAAGTCCACCCTCGGCCGGTTGCTGATGCGACTGGAGGATCCGACCGAGGGCAAGACCTATTTCGAGGGCGTCGACATGTACGCCCAGTCCGGTGCCGCGATGCGCCGACTGCGGCGCGACATCCAGATCGTCTTCCAGGACCCCTACACCTCGCTGAACCCGCGCAAGACCGTCGGCGACATCATCGGGGAGGCCTATGACATCCACCCCGACGCGGTGCCCAAGGGTGGCCGGCGCAAGCGGGTGCAGGAGCTGCTGGAGATGGTCGGGCTGAATCCCGAGCACATCAACCGCTACCCGCACCAGTTCTCCGGCGGCCAGCGGCAGCGCGTCGGGATCGCCCGCGGCATCGCGCTGAACCCGAAGGTGCTGATCTGCGACGAGCCGGTCTCGGCGCTGGACGTGTCGGTGCAGGCGCAGGTGGTCAACCTGATGGAGAAGCTGCAGGACGAGCTGGGGCTGGCCTACATCTTCATCGCTCACGATCTGTCGGTGGTCCGCCACATCTCCGACCGGGTCGGGGTGATGTATCTGGGCAAGCTTGTCGAGATCGGTGATGAGGACCAGATCTACTCCCATCCCACGCACCCCTACACCCAGGCGCTGCTGTCCGCGGTGCCGGTGCCGGATCCGACGCTGCGCGAGGCCAAGAACCAGATCGTGCTCACCGGTGACGTGCCGAGCCCGGCCAATCCGCCGACCGGCTGCCGCTTCCACACCCGCTGCTGGAAGGCGCAGGAGCGCTGCACGGTGGAGGAGCCGATCCTCGAGCTGCGTCCCGACGGGGCCAGCGAGCACGCCTCGGCGTGCCACTTCGCCCAGCCGCGGGATGTACTGGCCCAGGAGAAGGAGCTGCGCTGATCTCCGCGCTCATCGAGTAGCGAGCCATGCCGAGCGAAGCGGAGCAATGGGTCGGGTGTCGAGATGAGGCGCGGTGGCCCCTCGACACGCCGGGCATTGCTCCGCTTCGCTGCGCATGCCCGGTTACTCGGGGATCGTTCGGGCTTCGCGTTCCCGAATCGGGGATCGTTGGGCTTCTCCGCTAGCATCGACCCGCGAACGGAGGAGGGTGATGGTTCGGCTGCTGCTCGGCGTACTGGCGGGTGTACTGCTGCTGGTGGGTTGTACGCCGGAGCCGGCTCCGCCGGCGGATCCGCAGGCGCCCGCGAGCGCCGCGGCGGGCGGTGGCGGCGCCAGGGTGAGCGGCGACATCACGATCCGCGGCTGCACCCCCGCGCAACCCCTGCTCCCCGCGAACACCCTGGACAGCTGCGGGCTGCGGATCATGGATCCGCTGACCTCCCGGCTCTATCGCGCGAACAGCGACACCGGGGCGATCGAACCCGACCTGGCGGAATCGGTGGACACCACCGACTCGCAGACCTTCACCGTGCGACTGGCCAGGGGCCGGCTCTTCCACGACGGCACCGAGGTCAAGGCCCGCAACGTCGTCTCCGCCTGGAACTGGGCGGCGTACGGCCCGAACAAGATGGCGGGGCAGAGCTTCTTCGCCCCGATCGAGGGCGCCGATCAGCTCGCCTGCGTACCGGGCGCCGCCTGCTCCAAGGACGGCCGGCCGACCGCGATGAGCGGGTTGAAGGTGCTCGATGACTACACCTTCACCGTGCGCACCACCAAGCCGCTGACCGACTTCGCGGCCCGGGTCAGCCACCCGGTGTTCGCGCCGCTGCCGGACGCCTTCTTCGCCGAGGACGACGGCAAGGACTCCTTCGGCAAGCTGCCGGTGGGTGCCGGTCCGTTCAAGATCGCCAGCAACACCACCAGCGAGATCGCGCTGGAGCGCTTCGACGGCTACACCGGCCGCTACCCGGCCCAGATCCGCAAGGTCACCGTGCGGATGTACGACGACACCGCCAAGGACTACAACCTGTCCAAGGCGTACAACGACGTGGTCGCCAACCGGCTCGACTTCACCGACGTGATCCCCACCGATCAGTTGATCGACGACCAGTGGCAGAAGGACCTGGAGAACCGCTTCGCGCTGCGCGACACCCGCGCGGTGCAGCAGCTCAGCTTCGCCGCGGGTGATCGGCAGCTGGCCGATCCGCGGCTGCGGCGGGCGATCTCGATGGGCATCGACCGGCAGGCGCTGGCCGGGCAGGTGTTCAACAACACCCGGGCGCCGGCGACCAGTTGGGTCTCCCCGGTGGTGCCCGGTTATCGCACCGACGCCTGCGCCGACATGTGTGCCTATGATCCGGTCGCCGCGCGCGATCTCTATGCCGCGGCCGGTGGTTACTCCGGTGAGTTCGTGATCACCGTGAGCGCGGCCGGCGGCAACAAGCAGTGGGCCGACGCGCTGTGCAACCAGCTCACCAACTCCCTCGATCTGGACTGCCAGGTGCGGCTGCTGCCGAACCAGGCGGCGGTCCTCGGCGCCGCGGGCAGCGGCCGGGCCACCGGCATGGTCGGGGTCGACGACCTGTCCGGCTACCTGACCCCCGAGCCCTACCTGAGCCGCTACCGCTCCGATGCCTGGCACAACGTCGGCCGATACAGCAACGGCAGCTACGACCAGCTGGTCACCCAGGCGGCCGGTGCCACCTCGCAGGCAGCGGCCAATGAGGCGTACCGCAGGGCCGAGCAGCTGCTCGCCCAGGATCCGCCCTCGGTGCCGCTGTGGTACGCCAGCACCCCGGTCGGCTGGTCGAACCGGGTCACCGATGTGAAGGTGACCCTGTTCGGCACCCTCGATCTGAGCAGCATCCGGGTCAAGTGAGACGTACCCCGCAGCGCCCGGTTGACTTCAAGGTAACTTGAAGTTCTAGCTTCGCAGCATGCGAGCAATCACCGTGCAGCAGTTCGGCGGACCCCAGGTCCTCACCCCGACCGAGATCGAAGACGTCGCACCCCGACCGGGGGAGGTGCTGATCCGCACCCGGTATGCCGACGTCATGTACCTCGACACCCAGCTGCGGGCCGGCTGGGGTCAGGACTTCTTCGACCTGACCCTGCCCTACGTTCCCGGTGGCGCCGTCGGCGGTGAGATCGTGGCTGTGGGGGCCGGGGTCGACCCCGCCCGTATCGGGGAGATGGTCATCGCCCGGACCGCTGCCAGTGGCATCGGCTCCGGCCAGCCGATCGGCGGGTACGCCGAACTCGCCCGCGCCCGGGACGAGACGGCCCGGGTGCTCCCGCCCGGGGTCGACCTGGTCACCGCGACCGCGATCGTGCACGACGGGCAGACCGCGCAGGCCCTGCTGCGCAGTGCCGCCGTGCGACCCGGGGAAACGGTGCTGGTCACCGCGGCCGGCGGCGGTGTGGGGGTGCTGCTCGTGCAGTTGCTGCGGGCCGCCGGTGCCACCGTGTTCACCGCGGCCTCGCAACGCAAGCAGGAGCTGCTCACCCGGCTCGGCCCGGACGTCTCGGTCGACTACACCGAGCCGGAATGGACCGCGGCCCTGCCCACCCGCCCGGAGGTCGTCATCGACGGCGCCGGCGGCCGCTACGGTGCCGCGGCCCTGGCGGCCGTCGCACCCGGCGGGCGGTACCTCGGCTTCGGCGCCGCCGACGGGGCATTCGCGCAGGACTCCGGCCCCCAGCGGGGCGACATCACCAGCACCTCGCTGCTGGAGATCACCGGCGATCCACGGCTCGACTGGGACCAACTGAACGCCGCGGCCCTGCACGCGGTCGCCGACGGTACCGCCGTGCCCTGCGTCGGACAGACCTTCGCCCTGGACCAGGCCACGGCGGCGCACGCCGCGATCGCCGCCCGGGAGACCATCGGCCGGACCCTGCTGTGGATCTGATCGATAGGGTGGGGGCCGTGCTGGCACCCGAAACCGCGACCACCGAGGACACCGCGACCACCGAGCGCCCCGAACCGCACCGGCTGCTGCTCGTCCACGCCCATCCCGACGACGAGGTCACCACGACCGGCGTCACGATGGCCCGGGCGGTCGCCGACGGCGCCCAGGTGACGCTGGTCACCTGCACCCTCGGCGAGGAGGGCGAGATCGTCGTCGACGACCTCAAACATCTGGGCGCCGACCGGGACGGTGGCCTGGGGGAATACCGGATCGGTGAGCTGAACGCCGCCCTCGGCGCCCTCGGGGTCACCGACAGCCTGCGGCTGGGCCACGACGGCAAATACCGCGACTCCGGGATGGCGACCGACGACCAGGGTCGGGTGGTGCCGGTGGATCTGGTGCACGACGAGGCCTTCTGGCGCGCCGATCTGCGCGAGGCGGCGACCGATCTGGTGCCGGTGATCCGGGACCGCCGGCCCGAGGTGCTGATCACCTACGACGACTACGGCAACTATGGTCACCCCGACCACATCCAGGCCCATCGGGTGGCCATGTACGCCGCCCAGCTCGCCGCGATCCCGGCGTACCGTCCCGACCTCGGTGAGGCATGGCAGGTGCGCCGCATCCTGTGGACCACGATGAGCGAGTCCTGGATGCGCGAGGGGCTGCGCCAGATGCGGGCCGCCGGGGACACCGAGTCCTGGGGCGGGATGGATCCCGAGGGGCCGATGCCGCCGATGGTCCGTCCCGACGACCAGATCGCGCTCACCGTGTCCGCACCCGAGCTGGTCGACCGCAAGCTGGATGCGTTCCGTGCCCACCGCACCCAGATCTCCTTCGACAGCCCGTTCTTCCAGATGGCCGAGACCTACCCGCAGGCCTGGGCCAACGAGTGGTTCGTGCACGCCGGCGGGGAGGCGTTGCCGGCCGGGGCGACCGACATCTTCGCCGGGCTCCGCGATGAGTGAGCCGGCCGAACCGCGCGACGACCTGGTCGCCGGCGTACCAGCGGCAGAGCACCTGCGCCGCGGGATGGCCACCTTCGCCACCGGGGTGACGGTGATCACTGCGTACGCGGGGGAGATCCAGTACGCGATGACCGCGAACTCGTTCACCTCGCTCTCCCTCGACCCGCCGCTGGTGATGGTCTCGGTGGCCCGGGGCGGGCGGTTCCATCGGCCGGTGCTGGACGCCGGCGCCTGGGCGGTGTCGGTGCTCGGCGCCGACCAGCTGGAACTGGCCCGGCACTTCTCCGACGCGCACCGGGACCGGCTGCGCCAGTTCGAGACCGTGCCGCACCGGATCTCGACCATCACCGGGTCGCCGCTGCTGCTCGGGTCCCTGGCCTGGTTCGAATGCGTCACCGACCGGGTCGTCGAGGCGGGCGATCACAGCCTGCTGATCGGCGCCGTCCACAGCTGCTGGGTCACCGAACGGCCCGGGCGTCCGCTGACCTATTTTCGGGGGGTTTTCCTGCCCGGACCCGGTTGAGAATTCAGCCCGGGACTTCGGTTGTCGTACTATCGGACGCGTTCGTCTCCCGTCAGAAGGTAGAAACTTGACCACCCAAGTGAGTACACCCGCGCCCAGAACGCGCTCCCGCAAGGGCAGGATCATCCTTCTGGTGCTGATCGGGTTGCTGCTGGTGCTCGGTGGCATCTACTTCGCCGGATATGCGATGGCCGGGGACAAGCTGCCCAAGAACACCTCGATGGCCGGCATCCAGATCGGCGGGCTGACCGCCGACGAGGCGGTCAGCAAGCTGCAGACCGAATACGCCGGCCAGGCGGACAAGCCGTTCGTCATCAACGCCGAGGGCCGACGGCTGGAGCTGAAGCCCTCGGACGCGGGGATGAGCGTCGACTACCCGCAGACCGTCGACCAGGCGGGTGCCGGCAAGAGCCTGGCGCCCACCCACATCTGGCGGGTGCTCACCGGTGGCGGCGCGATCGAGCCGGTGACCCGGGTCGACCAGAACAAGCTCACCGGCGCGGTCGGCCAGTTGGCCGGTCAGGTGAACAAGGAGCCCAAGGACGCCACGGTCGCCTTCGCCGGCGCGGAGCTGAAGCGTACCCCCGGTGAGGACGCGATCGAGCTGCGCCAGACCGAGCTGACCAACACGCTCAAGTCGGCGTACCTGAACCAGACCGATGTCGAGGCGAAGATCAAGCGCACCCCGCCGACGATCACCGATGCGAAGGTCGAGGAGGTCGTCAACAGCTATGCCGGGCCGGCGGTCTCCGGGCCGATCAAGGTGGACACCGGCAAGGGGGTCGTCGAGGTCACCCCGACGATGATCGGCAACTCGAGCACGATCAAGGTCGAGGGCGACAAGTTGCAGGGCAGCACCGACGGCGAGAAGCTGTTCAAGGAGGCCCAGTCGGCGATCAAGAAGCTGGATCTGAAGGAACCGAAGGACGCCCAGTTCAAGTTCGAGGGCGGCCGACCGACGGTGGTGCCCTCGGTCGATGGTGCCCAGCTCGGCAAGGACAACTTCCTCAAGGCCGTGCTGCCCGCGGTGCCGACGACCGACAAGCGCGAGGTGAAGGCCGAGCTGACCCCGGCGCCGGCGAAGTTCACCACCGAGCAGGCCAACCAGCAGCTGCCCAAGGAAGTGATCGGGGAGTTCACCACCTACTACCCGCACGCCGACTACCGCAACACCAACCTCGGCCTGGCCGCCCAGCGGATCAGCGGCAACACCGTGCCCAAGGGTGAGGTGTTCTCGCTGGACAAGGCGCTCGGCAGCCGCAGCTCCGGTTACGTCGACGGATATGTGATCGACGGCGGCAAGCTGAAGAAGGAGAACGCCGGCGGCATCTCCCAGTCCGCCACCACCGTGTTCAACGCGGCCTGGTTCGCCGGCCTGGAAGACGTCCAGCATCAGCCGCACACCCTCTACTTCGACCGCTACCCGGCGGGCCGGGAGTCGACGATCTATTCCGGTGTGATCGATGTGAAGTTCCGCAACACCACCGACAACGCCATCTATCTGGAGTCGTCGGTCAACCGGTCCTCCCCGGGCGGCAAGGGTTCGATCACGGTCAAGATCTGGGGCACCAAGAAGTGGGACATCGAGTCCCCGGAGCCGACGAAGTCGAACTTCTACAACGGCAAGACGATCACCGACAACTCGCCGACCTGCGAGCCGCAGTCGGCCTCGCCCGGTTTCACCGCGAGCTACTACCGGCTGTTCAAGGTCAACGGGCAGGTCGTCAAGCGCGAGGACCAGAGCTGGAAGTACTCCGCGACCGACGAGATCAAGTGCACCAAACCCTGAGCGGGAGCCACGATGGTTGAGCGAGCGCGGGAGGCCCACGATGGCTGAGCGAGCGCCAGCGAGTCGAAGCCACGTCGTCCGGCTGGATCGCTACCCGGTCAAGGGTTTCGGTCCGCAGACCCTCGATCGGTTGACGGTACTCGAGAGTCGGGTCGTCGGGGACCGGGTGCTGGGATTCCGGTACGCCGATGCGGAGGAGACCGGCGACGGCTGGGGCACCAAGCGCCAGATGGTGGTGCTGATGAACACCCCGTCGATCGCCCGGTTGACGGTGCACACCGACGGTGACCGGATCCGGCTGCTGCGCGGCGACGAGCTGATCGCCGACGAGCCCCTCGACGCCGCCGGCCGGCAGCGGGTCGCGGCCCTGCTCGCCGACCAGCCCGAGGTGGACCTGCCGGCGGATTCACCGCATCGGCCGCTGCGTGTGGTCGGCGACGGCCGCACCCCGCAGCTGCAGGATCGCGAGCCGGGGTACGTCACCCTGCACAGCCGGGCCAGCATCGAGGCGTTCGCCGAGGCGACCGGCGGCGAGGTGGACCAGGTCAGGTTCCGCTCCAACGTGATCATCGACGGGGTCGAACCGCTGGCCGAACTCGGCTGGGCCGGCCGCCAGATCGCCATCGGCGGGATGCGGTTCCGGGTGCACCAGCCGCTGGTGCGCTGCCTGGCCACCCACGCCAACCCCAGCACCGGGGAACGTGACCTGAACGTGCTGCGTACCCTGACCCGCGGCCTCGACCTCCCCGAGCCGATCTTCGGGGTCTCACTGGTCGCCCTCGCCGACGGCGAACTCACCCTCGGCGACGACGTCACGCTCATCGACTAGTCACGTTCATCTCGATACGCGCCGCCGGCTCCGCTTCGCTGCGCCGGCGGCGCTACTCGATGAACGTCAGGGGAGCCGGAGCAGCGCCTGGACGGGGGTGTGGTCGCTCGGCCAGCGGCCGCGCCGGGTCCAGGTGTTGATGGCCGCCTCAAGGACCTGGATTCCCCTGGTGGCGAGGATCCAGTCGATCCGCACTCCCGCCGGATCGGGCGTCTTGTAGTTCGGGAAGGTGCCGACGCGCGGGGTGAGCTGCCTGGCGGCGGTCAGCCAGGTGTCCTGCAGGCCACCGTTGGTGACCAGCACGTCGTAGGGCACCGACTGCTCGGCGGCGGCGTTGGTGTCGGCGGTGAAGATCACCGGCAGACCGCTGGCGGCGATCTGGTCGCGTACCGTCTCCGCGCTGCGCACCTGGGCGTTCTGCGACTGGTGGTCGAAATGGGAGTTGATGTGCAGGAACTCCTTGCCGGTCTCCCGATCGGTGAAGCGCACCCAGGTGACGATCCGGGTGACCCGGTTGCCCCAGGTCGCCGAGCCGATCACGTCGGGGGTGTCGGAGAGCCAGTACTGGTCCCACTCCCGCGCCTCCAGCCGCCGGTCGTCATAGAAGATCGCCGAATACTCACCCGACGACCCGCCCGCGCGACCGTAACCGAGCATCCGGTGGTCCTTGCCCAGGCCCGCCTCGATCGCCGGCAGCTGGTTCCACTCGGCCTCCTGGACGCCGAGCAGCGTCGGCTGCTCCCGCTTCAGGAACTCGGTCACCAGCGGTGCCCGCTCGGGCCAGTAATCCGGCTCCCCGGGCTTGGTGATCCCCTCCCGGTCGTAGCGGATGTTGAAGCTCATCGCGTGCAGATCCGGCTTCTTCGCGCGGCCGATCAGCGCGGGACCGGCGCCGTTGTCCGCCGGCGCGGCGGTCGCTTTCGACGACGATCCGAAGGTGGCGGCCAGGGTGCCGGCAGCGGCGACACCGGCCGCCTGACCGAGTACGCCGCGGCGGGTGAACTGTGTTGCTCCCATGGTTCTCCTCAGCTGGGGGTGGTTGATGGGATGTCCGGAACGCTACTGGATGGCGGTCAGGCCGAGCCCGGCGAGGGTGGTCGCGGGGAGGTCGCTGGTGAGGACCAGGTTGCGGGCGCCGCGGCGGGCGGCCCAGGCGGCCAGCGGTTCCAGCGCGGCGGCGTCGGCGAGTCGCACGGCGACCCACTCGCCGTTCACCAGTGCCCGCGATTCACCGCGGTGCACCCGGTCGCCGGCCTCCGCGGTGACCCCGCTGTCGTCCAGGTGATCGACCAGATCGACGAGCCGGGCCACCCAGCAGTCACCGGTGCCGGCGAGCCAGCCGTCGTGGGCCAGGGCGCTCAGGCCACCGGTCTCGAACGCCAGCGGGTTCCGGCCGCGCGGCACCGTCGGGATCCGGCGGGCGAACAGGATCTCACCCCGGGACACCGTGTGCCGCACCCCGCGGCGGTCCTCGATGTGCAGTTCCAGATCGTCCAACGACAGCAGCAATCCGATCAGATCGGTGACCTGGCCCCCGGTCCCCAGCCGGAGCGAGAGCCGCATGCCGGGGCGTACCCCCTCGAGCCGATCGAGTGGGTCATGTCTCACCATCGGAGGGTCCTTTGCGAGGCGGGGGAGCGGGACGCGATACTAGGTTGGACAGCAGCGCCGAAGGGGCGCGGGACGAGGAGTGGAACGTTGACCTACATCATTGCTCAACCATGCGTGGACCTTAAGGACCGTGCCTGTGTCGAGGAGTGTCCCGTCGACTGCATCTATGAGGGTGCACGCATGCTCTACATCCAGCCCGACGAGTGCGTTGACTGCGGTGCGTGCGAACCGGTCTGCCCGGTCGAGGCGATCTACTACGAGGACGACGTTCCGAGCGAGTGGGCCAACTACTACGACGTGAACGTGCAGTTCTTCGACAAGTACGGTTCGCCCGGTGGTGCGTCCAAGATGGGCGTCGTCGACGACGATCACCAGTTCGTCAAGGATCTGCCCCCGCAGGAACACGACGAGTGATCGAGCCGCGCGGCGGACGCGTCAGGCAACCCCTCGCGGCGGCGCTCCCGGATTTTCCCTGGGACACCATCGCCGGCGCGAAGCAGCGGGCCGCCGCGCATCCCGACGGGATCATCAACCTGTCGGTCGGTACGCCGGTCGACCCGGTTCCCGAGGTGGTGCAGCGGGCGCTCGTCGAGGCGGTGGATTCCCCGGGTTATCCGGTCACCATCGGTACGCCGCGGCTGCGGCAGGCGATGGCCGACTTCCTGGTCCGGCGCTGCGGGGTCCAGGGTCTCGGTGAGCTGGCCGGGGTGCCCGCGATCGGGACCAAGGAGATCGTCGCGAATCTGCCGTCCCAGCTCGGGCTCGGCAGCGACGACACCCTGATCGTGCCGAGCGTCGCCTACCCGACCTACGCCGTCGGCGGGGGGTTGAGCCGCAGCCGGGTGGTCGTCACCGACGATCCGGACACCGCACCCGCGGCGACGATGGCCTGGATCAACTCGCCGTCCAATCCGACCGGTGCGGTCAGCGATCCCGGGCTGCTGCGCGGCTGGGTGAACTGGGCCCGCGAGCATGACGCGATCCTGGCCTCCGACGAGTGCTATCTGGAGTTCGGCTGGGAGGTCGATCCGGTCTCGGTCATGCACCCCGACATCTGCGGCGACAGCCACGCCAATCTGCTGGTCGCGCACTCGCTGTCCAAGCGTTCCAACCTGGCCGGTTACCGGGCCGGGTTCGTCGCCGGTGACCCGGCACTGCTGGCCGAGCTGCTGGAGGTGCGCAAGCACGCCGGGTTCATCATGCCCGAGCCGGTGCAGGCCGCGATGGCGGCCGCGCTGGATGACGAGCAGCACGTCGCACAGCAGCGGGAACGCTATCGGCGCCGGCGCGCGGTGCTGCGGCCGGCGCTGGAGGCGGTCGGGTTCACCATCGAGCACTCGGAGGCGGGGCTCTATCTGTGGGTGACCCGCGGGGAGTCCGGTCGTGCATCGCTGGATTTCCTTGCCGAGCAGGGAATCCTGGCCGCGCCGGGGGACTTCTATGGCAACGACTCGGCCGACCATCTGCGGGTCGCGCTGACCGCCACCGATGAGCGCATCGACGCCGCAGCCCAGCGGCTGGCCGCCGTCGCCGGCTGAACCCCGTCCGGATCGGCGGGCGACAACAGCGTTCATTTGGACGGCTTCGGTCGCTTGGCCGCCGGGTTCGTGCAGTTCACCGGTTGTCCACGGCGTGCATCTCGACACCTTCGATCAGCGTCGGGTCAGCGGAAGGTGACGATGACCGTCCGTTCGCCGCTGCTGCCGGCGCTGATCCACTTCGGCATCGAGTTGCCGTCGGGTTCCCAGGTGCGGGCATTGGTCTCCACCCGGGCGATGCCCTGCAGGCCGGCGTTCGCGGTGGCGTAATGCGCGATCGACCAGGCCTGCTGGGGATTGCGGGCGGTGATCGTCAGTGTCTTGCCGGAGGTGCGGGTGCTGAGCTTGCCGTGGGTGAGTGCCAGCTGGGTGCCGAACGCGTCGGGCTGACCCGCGTTGCTGCGCTCGTCGAAGCAGGACAACCCGCCGGGTGCCTGACCGGTGAACACCTTGCTCAGCACCACCGCGTTCTGCTCGTGCTTGCGGTACGCGTCCGGGAAGCCGGACTTCTGCACGGCCTGGGCGGTGTCGTTGACGTCACCGTTCTGCCAGTTCGGGATCTTCACCAGCGCGTTGTAGAAGGCATTGCTGGCATACCAGGGATCCATGATCTGCTGCTGGGTGCCCCAGTCCTGCGAGGGGCGCTGCTGGAACAACCCGATCGAGTCCCGGTCGCCATAGGTGAGGTTGCGGATCCCGCTCTCCTGATAGGCGGTCGCCATCGCGATCGTGGCCGCCTGCGGATCGAGCTGGCGCTGCACCGAGACGCCGACGATGATCGCGGTGAGGTACGCCTGCTCACGGGTCAGTGTCACCGAGCGGCCGTCGGCGGTCGCCACGCAGCGCTGCTCGAACTGCGTCGGCGGCAACTGCTGCCGGTCCCGGAGGAAGGCGAGCCCGAGCACGCCCACCGCGATCACGATCAGGATCACCACCGCGAAACAGCCGACGGTCCGCCCGGCTCGGCCGGTTCGCCCGGTGCTGGTCGCGCGTGCCATCGAGCTCAGTTGGCGTGCAGGATGTCGTTGAGCGCGACGGTGCGCCCGGTGCGATCGCGCACCTCGACGGCGCCGGTCTGGGAGTTGCGCAGGAACAGCAGGCCGTCCTTGCCGGACAAGGTGGCGGCCTTGACGACCTCACCGCCCACATCCACCTTGGTGCCGGCGGTGACATAGAGCCCCGCCTCGACCACGCAGTCGTCGCCGAGGGCGATGCCGATGCCGGATTCCGCGCCCAGCAGGCAGCGCTCACCGATCGAGACCCGCTCGGTGCCGCCACCGGAGAGCGTGCCCATCGTGGAGGCGCCGCCGCCGATGTCGGACCCGTCGCCGACCACCACGCCCTGGGAGATCCGGCCCTCGACCATCGAGGTGCCCAGGGTGCCGGCGTTGAAGTTGACGAAGCCCTCGTGCATCACAGTGGTGCCGGGGGACAGGTGGGCGCCGAGGCGTACCCGGTCGGCGTCGCCGATCCGCACCCCGGTGGGGATCACGTAGTCGACCAGTCGCGGGAATTTGTCCACCCCGAAGACGGTGACGTGGCCGCGGGCGGCGCGCAGCCGGGCCCGGGTGCTCTCGAAGCCCTCCACCGCGCAGGGGCCGGCGGAGGTCCAGACGACATTGGTCAGGACGCCGAACAGGCCGTCCAGGTTGATCGTGTTCGGCTGCACCAGGGTGTGGCTGAGCAGATGCAGCCGCAGGTAGGCATCCGGCATGTCGGCCGGCTTGGTGTCCAGATCGATGGTGACCAGCTCGACCGCGGTGCTCACCTGGCGCACGTCGTCCCGGCCGGCCGCGGCGGCCAGCTCCTCGGGCGCCTCGGACCCGTCGTGGGTGCCGAGGGCGGGTGCGGGGAACCAGGTGTCGAGGACCTGTCCGGAGTCGTGCCGGGACACCAGTCCCCACCCCCAGGCCATGCGCGCGTTCTGCTGCTCAGTCATGGCGGCAACCCTACCCAACCGGACCCACTGCTCTTGCCCCTCTTATCGAGAAACATTAATATCGAAAAACGATAAGGCTGATGAGGAGAGATGGGATGATGACGAACGATCAGGAGCGCGTGCTCGGGATGCGATTCGACCGGTCGGACTGGTTCGTGCTGCGGGTGCTGCCGTGGTTGGTTGCCGGTCTGCTGGCCGGCGGCGGGCCGTTCGCACAGGTGGCGGCCCTGTTGACCGGCCGCTACCCACTCGAGGTGCCGGTCCTCACCGGGCCAGCGGTCGAGGCCGGGCAGGCGCCGGGGGTGTCGGTGCACTGGTCGCAGCAGACCTGGCTGATCGATCCCGAGCCGGGCCTGCTGGCGGTCCTGCTGATCGAACCGGTGCTGACCCTGGTGGCGCTCGCCGTCGGGGTGTTGCTGCTGGATCGGCTGGTCCGGCAGTTGCGGGCCGAGCCGTTCGCGCCGCGCAGCGCCCGGTTGCTCGGGCTGCTCGGGCTGCTGCTGATGGTCTGGGGAGCCGCCGCGCCGATGCTGCGCTTCGGCGGTTCACTGTTCGCGCAACTGCAGTCGCGGACCGACCAGGTCGCCGAGTTCAGCGTCGCACCGTTCTCGCTGGGCGGTTATCTGGCACCGCTGGTGCTCGGCCTGTTGCTGGTGGCCATCGCGTACGCCTTCCGGCGCGGGCAGCGACTGGCCGACGACGTGGCCGGGCTGGTCTGATGCCGGTCGAGGAACCGCACCGGGTGGTCTGCCATCTCGACCGGCTGCTGGCCGAGCGCGGACTGACCCTGACCGCACTGAGCGAACGCGTCGGGGTCAGCCTGGTGAATCTGTCGGTGCTGAAAAACGATCGCGCCAAGGCGATCCGCTTCTCCACCCTGACCGCGCTGTGTGACGCGCTCGACTGCACGCCGGGGGAGTTGTTCGAGGTGCGCCAACCCTCGGATGGCTAGGGTGGGGGCCATGAGTGACCTCGACTTGTCCGGTGACGTCGTCGACCTCTTCCAGACACTGGTCGACATCGAATCCGTCTCTGGCAATGAGGGGCCGATCACCGACGCCATCGAGGCGGCCCTGCAGAACCAGCCCCACCTGAAGACCGACCGGATCGGGAACACCCTGATCGCCCGCACCGAGCTCGGCCGCGACAACCGGGTGCTGGTCGCCGGGCACACCGACACCGTCCCGCTGACCACCCCCGAGCCGAACCTGCCCTCCCGCTTCGAGGGCAGCGGCGCCGACCGGATCCTGATCGGCCGCGGCACCTGTGACATGAAGGGCGGGGTCGCGGTGGCGCTCAACCTGGCTGCCGAGCTCACCGAACCGGTCCATGACGTGACCTGGGTCTGCTACGACAACGAAGAGGTCGAGGCCGCCAAGAACGGGTTGAACAAGGTGGCCGCCGAGCGCCCCGAACTGCTCGCCGCCGACTTCGCCGTGCTCGGTGAGCCGACCGGCGCCCGGGTCGAGGGCGGCTGCCAGGGCACGATGCGGGCGGTGGTCACCTTCACGGGCACCGCGGCGCACTCGGCCCGCGCCTGGATGGGCCACAACGCGATCAACGACGCCGCCGAGCTGCTGAACCGGCTGACCGCCTACGAGCCGGAGAAACCGGTCGTCGACGGGCTCGAATACCACGAGGGCCTGAACGCGGTCCGGATCACCGGCGGCATCGCCGGCAACGTGATCCCGGATCGCTGCGAGATCGAGCTGAACTACCGGTTCGCACCCGACAAGGACCTGGCGGCTGCCGAGGCGTACCTCACCGATTTCCTGCAGGGCTTGGATTTCCGGATCACCGACAAGGCCGCCGGTGCCCGGCCGGGGCTCGACCTGCCGGTCGCCCAGGGCTTCCTGGCGGCCGTCGGCGGCGAGCCGCGTGCCAAGTACGGCTGGACCGACGTGTCGCGATTCGCCGCTCTCGGCGTACCCGCGGTGAACTTCGGGCCGGCGGACCCGATCAAGGCACACACCGACGACGAGTACTGCCCGATCGACCAGCTCCATCGCTGCCGCGAGGTGCTCGGCGGCTGGCTCTCGGGGGGTGCACGATGACCCCGCAGTTGCCGCCGCAGCGCGGGCTGGACGACCACGAGCGTCGCCAGCAGGGGCCGGTGTTCCGCTCCCGCGACATGGTGCAGCCGACCACCACCGACCAGCGGCTGCTGGAATCCCGCGGCCCCTCGGACTGGGTGCACACCGACCCCTGGCGGGTGCTGCGGATCCAGTCGGAGTTCGTCGAGGGTTTCGGCACGCTCGCCGAACTGGGCACCGCCATCAGCGTCTTCGGCTCGGCACGGACCCCGCGGGACCATCCGATGTACGCCGCCGCGCAGGATCTGGGTGCCAAGCTGGTTCGCGCCGGATTCGGGGTGATCACCGGTGGCGGCCCCGGCATCATGGAGGCCGCCAACCGCGGTGCCTGCGACGAGGGCGGGGTCTCGGTCGGACTGGGCATCGAGCTGCCGTTCGAGACCGGGCTGAACGAATACGTGACCCTCGGCATCAACTTCCGCTACTTCTTCGCCCGCAAGACGATGTTCGTGAAGTATTCACAGGGGTTCGTGGTGATGCCCGGCG
Organism: Enemella evansiae; assembly: GCF_004362375.1. Classification (NCBI taxonomy): domain Bacteria; kingdom Bacillati; phylum Actinomycetota; class Actinomycetes; order Propionibacteriales; family Propionibacteriaceae; genus Enemella; species Enemella evansiae. The sequence continues at coordinate 96,401 of NZ_SNXA01000013.1, read as the reverse complement.
GCTTCGGCACCTTCGACGAGCTGTTCGAGGCGTTGACCCTGGTGCAGACCCGCAAGGTCACCGACTTCCCGGTGGTGCTGTTCGGCTCGGACTACTGGGGCGGGCTGAAGCAGTGGCTCGTCGACAAGGCCCTGGGCGAGGGATACATCTCACCCAAGGATGTCGATCTGCTGCCGATCGTCGATGATGTGGACGAGGCGGTGGCCATCATGGTGGAACGCAACACCCCGGCCGAGGAGGGCCCCTGATGGAAATGGTGATCGTCATCGTGGCGGTTGTCGTGCTCGGACTGGCCGCCATGGTCGCCGCCGGCAAGCTGGGGGAGATGAAGGCCGAACCGGTCCGCGATGTCTACGAACCGCCGCTGCCGGCCGACGGCGAGCTGCACGGTGACGACCTCGAGGGGGTCCGGTTCGGGGTGCAGGCTCGTGGCTACGACATGGCCGAGGTCGACGACCTGATGGCCCGGATGGCGCGGGAACTGGACGAGCGGGACCGCCGGATCAGCGAGTTGGGCGAGGGCCGGGTGCCCGGCCGGGCCAGCGTGACGAAGGAACCGGGGGATCGGGTCGAGTGGCTCGAAGACCGCGCCGAGGCGGAGGACGAGGACCCCGAGCCGGATCCGGAGACCCGGCAGAAGGCGGACCGGTGGCGCGGCAAGAACGAGGACGAGTCGGACTGGGCGCAGTACCGGCCGGGCTCCGGATCCGGCGGCAGCACCCGCACCGACGCCCCCTGAGTGCACCCCCCGAGCTGTGGCGGGGCAGCATCACACGCCCAGCAGGGGTCAATCAACCGCAACGGGCCCGAATGCGGAATAATGGGTGCCGAGTCACCCTGGGGACCCGAGCATGAGGTCCACTGACGAGAGATGAGGATGCGCGATGGCAGCTATGAAGCCGCGAACCGGAGACGGCCCGATGGAAGTCACCAAGGAGGGTCGCGGGATCGTCATGCGGGTCCCCCTCGAAGGTGGCGGGCGCCTGGTGGTGGAGATGAACGCGCAGGAGGCGGAGGAGCTCGCCGCAGCTCTCAAGGGAGTCGTCGGCTGACCCACCCTCGCCAGCCATGTGATCGGGCCCCGGGATCGTTTCCCGGGGTCCGTTTTTCATGCATCGCGGTCCCGGCAGCGAATGATCATGGAATATTCGTACCTGCATACGTATGTTTGCAGATGAAGGGCCGAATATTCCATGATCATTCGGAGTCAGCGCGTGCGGGCGGCATGCGCCTCGATCGCTGCGGCGTACACATCCATCGTCTGTTGCGCGATCTTCTCCCAGGAGAACTCGTCGATGCAGCGCTGCCGGCCGGCGCGGCCCATCTCCGCGGCCCGGGCGGGGTCGCGGGTCAACTCGTTCACCTTCGCCGCGAAGTCGGCCTCGAAGCCCGCGACGAACTCCGGATCGTCGGCCCGCGCCGGGTCGTAGTCGACCAGCAACCCGGTCTGCTGATCGGCGACCACCTCGGGAATGCCGCCGACCGCCGAGGCGACCACCGCGGTCTCACAGGCCATCGCCTCCAGGTTCACGATGCCCAACGGTTCGTAGATCGAGGGGCAGGCGAACACCGTCGAATGCGACAGCACCTGGCGTACGCTCGCCCGCGGCAGCATCTCCTGCACCCAGATCACCCCACCGGAGCGGGCGTGCTTGAGGTGGGCGAAGGCGTCGTTGAACTCGGCCGCGATCTCGGGGGTGTCCGGGGCACCGGCGAGCAGCAGCAGCTGGGTGTCCGGGTCGAACTGCTCGGCCGCTCGGACCAGATGCACCAGCCCCTTCTGCCGGGTGATCCGGCCGACGAAGGTGACCACCGGCCGGTCCAGATCGACCCCCAGTCCGGTGAGCACCGAGGTGTCCGGATCGGGCTTGAACTCCTCGGGGTCGATCCCGTTCTTCACCACATGGATCCTGTCGGGATCGACATCGGGATAGGCATTCAGGATCGCCGGGCGCATCGCCTCGCTGACCGCGATCACCGCGTCGGCACCCTCGTACGCCGTCCGCTCGGCCCAGGAGCTGAGCCGATAACCGCCACCCAGCTGCTCCGCCTTCCAGGGCCGGTCCGGCTCCAGGGAGTGCGAGGTGACCACATGCGGAATGTTCTGGAAGAGCCCGGTCAGATGGCCACCCAGATTGGCGTACCAGGTATGGGAATGCACCACATCGACCTCGGGCACCGCGGCCGTCATCGCCAGGTCGGCACCGAAGACCCGCAGCGCCGGATTCGCGCCCGCGGGGAAGTTCTCCGGGTGCGCGGTGGCACCCTCGCGGGGCTCACCCATGCACTGCACGTCGACCTCGGCGAGCCGACGCAACTGCGGTACCAGCTGGGCGACGTGCACGCCCGCGCCGCCGTAGATCGAAGGGGGATATTCCCGCGTGAAGACGGCGATGCGCATGGTCATGGCATTGATCGTGGCACAGCAGGTGCCCGGTCCGCAGGAATCATCGGAAAGTGAATTCTCACCCCGGGAAAGGAAAGTTCGTCCCATGGGCTCACTGGGCTTGTCTGGCGGGACCACCGGCCCATAGGTTCGTGTCATGACAGGAGGGCGTCCCCGGGTGTTGTCCATCGTCCTCGCCGGCGGCGAGGGCAAGCGCCTGATGCCGTTGACGGCCGACCGGGCGAAGCCGGCCGTCCCGTTCGGCGGGACCTACCGGTTGATCGACTTCGTGCTCTCCAACCTGGTGAACAGTGATCTGCGCCAGATCTGCGTGCTCACCCAGTACAAGTCGCATTCCCTCGACCGGCACATCTCGCTGACCTGGCGGATGTCAACCATGCTGGGGAATTACGTCACCCCGGTGCCGGCCCAGCAGCGGCTCGGCCCGCGCTGGTACCAGGGCAGCGCCGATGCGATCTTCCAGTCGATGAACCTGATCAACGACGACGATCCCGACTATGTGGTGGTCTTCGGTGCGGACAACATCTATCGGATGGATGTCTCGCAGATGCTCAACCAGCACATCGAATCCGGGCTGGGCTGCACGGTCGCCGGGATCCGGGTGCCGCGGCGGGAGGCGAGCGCCTTCGGCATCATCGACGCCGGCACGGACAACAAGATCAAAGAATTCCTGGAGAAGCCCGCCGATCCACCCGGCCTGCCGGATTCGCCGGAGGAATCGTTCGCCTCGATGGGCAACTACATCTTCACCCGCGATGCGCTGGTGGAGGCGTTGGAGGCCGACGCGGCCGACACCAACGCCCGCCACGACATGGGCGGCGACATCATCCCGCGGTTCGTCGAGCGGGGGCAGGCCCAGGTGCACGACTTCACCACCAACAGCGTGCCCGGTGCGACCGCGAAGGACCAGAACTACTGGCGCGACGTCGGCACCATCGACGCCTACCACGAGGCGCACATGGATCTGGTGTCGGTGAACCCGAACTTCTCGGTCTACAACGACGAATGGCCGATCTGGACCTATCAGCCGCAGCGCCCGGGGGCGAAGTTCGTGCTCCGCGGCAACGCCGAGGACTCGATCGTCTCGGCCGGGTGCATCATCTCCGGTGGCGATGTCGACGCCTCGGTGCTCTCGCCGAACGTGCGCGTCGACAAGTGGGCCAACGTGGAGCACTCGGTGATCATGGACAACGTGCGGATCGGCCGCAATGCCGTGGTACGCAAGGCGATCCTGGACAAGAACGTGGTCGTGGACGAGGGCTGCGAGGTCGGCGTCGATGCCGAGAAGGACCGCGCCCGCGGTTTCACCATCTCGCCCAACGGGGTGACCGTCGTGGGCAAGGGTGTGCACGTCACCCGCGACTGACCGCCCACCGGGGGCGGGCTCGGCTTCGATCGCTCAGCCGGCGTACGCCTCGGCGGGACCGGGGGACCAGTCCGGGTTCAGTGCCTGGTAGAGGACGTGGTCCTGCCAGCGGCCGGCGATCCGGACGTAATCCGGCGCGAACCCGTAGCGGGTGAAACCGTTGCGTTCCAGCACCCGCTGGGAGGCCAGGTTGTCCGGCAGCGTGCCCGCCTCCAGGCGGTGCAGATTCAAGCCGGCGAAGGCGGTACGCCGCAGCTCGGCGACCGCAGCGGTGGCGATGCCGCGGCCGGTGACCGATTCGGCCACCCAGTAGCCGACGCTCGCGTACTGTCCGGCGCCACGGACGATCGAGTTGAGGTTGGCCCGCCCGACGATCCGGTCGGCCAGCTCGATCACCATCGGATAGCTGCTGCCCTGGGCGTGCCGCAGCAGCGCATCGGTGAGGGCGGTCAGCTGGCCGGCCTCGGTGAACCAGCCCGGGTCGCGCAACGGCTCCCACGGCGCCAGGAATTCCCGATTCGAGGTCAGCAGCGCCGCCAGTTCGGCGGCATCGTCCTCACGGACCAGCCGCAGGACGGGGTCGCTCACGCCTTGACGGCCACCAGCAGGCCGTCGCCGACCGGCACCAGGGACACGGTCAGATCCTCATCGGTCTGGATGCCGGTGAGCGCCTCGCGGATCACGATCGTCTCGTCCTCGGTGTTGTTGGGATCGGCGACCTTGTTGCCCCACAGGGCGTTGTGCAGCACCAGCAGACCGCCGTGCCGCAGCAACCGCATCGCCTCGGCGACGAACTCGCCGTACTCCAGCTTGTCGCCGTTGATCCAGACCAGGTCGTACGCCCCATCGCTCAGCTTGGGCAGCACGTCCAGCGGCTGACCGGCGATCAACCGGAAGCGGCGGTTCGCGATCCCGGCGGAGGTGAACGCGTTCCGGGCCGCGGTCTGGTGGTCGTGCTCCGGGTCGACGCTGGTCAGGATGCCCTGCTCGCCCATGCCGGCGAAGAAGGCCAGCCCGGACACGCCACCGCCGGTGCCGATCTCGACGACCGCACGGGCGCCGATCGACTTCGCCAGCACCGTCAGCAGGCTGGCCGCACCGCGGGAGACCGGGGTGACCCCGAGCTCGCCGGCCTCCACCCGGGCATCGGCCGCGCCGTCGGGCTCGGCCGCGAAGTCCTCGGCGAACGACCAGGACGCGGCGCGCGGTGCCGCCTGGTTGCCGGACCGGCCGCGATTGCTCGCGGTACGAGAACTGCTGTTGCCGCCTGGGTTCGCATTCACACAGGTCAGCCTAGCGTCGGCACACGGGTGGGTAGTACCCACGCCCGACCGATGCCGACGAGTAACATCGCCTCCATGCCAACCGCCAATCTGCCCTTCGGCCGCCTGCTGACCGCGATGGTCACACCCTTCGATGCGCAGGGTGCGGTGGACCACGAGAAGGCGGCCGAGCTGGCGGCGTACCTGGTCGATGAGATGGCCAACGATGCGCTGGTCATCTCCGGCACCACCGGTGAGTCGCCGACCACCACCGATGCGGAGAAGGCCGACCTGCTGCGCACCGTGGTCGCCGCGGTCGGGGACCGGGCCCAGGTGCTGGCCGGGGTCGGCACGTTCAGCACCCGGCACACCGTCGAGCTGGCCGAGCAGGCCGCGGCCGCCGGCGCCGACGGTCTGCTGGTGGTGACCCCTTATTACTCCAAGCCGCCGCAGCCGGCGCTGGTACAGCACTTCAGCACCGTCGCCGAGGCGACCGAGCTGCCGATCATGCTCTATGACATCCCGCACCGCTCCGGTGCCGAGATCGCCACCGACACCCTGAAGCGGCTCGCCGAGCACCCGCGGATCGTGGCGGTGAAGGACGCCAAGGGCAACCTGACCGAATCCGGTCGGGTGATGGCCGCGACCGACCTGGCCTTCTATTCCGGTGACGATGCCGCCACCCTGCCGCTGCTATCCATCGGCGGCGTCGGACTGGTCGGCACCTCGACGCACTTCACCGGGGCGCTGGCCAAGCAGATGATCGAACGGTTCGTGGCCGGCGAGGTCGCCGAGGCGCTGGAGCTGCACCGCCGGCTGGAACCCACCTTCACCGGGGTCTTCGCCACCCAGGGCTGCATCATGGTGAAGGCCGGCCTCGAGCTGCAGGGCCGCGGGGTCGGTGGACTGCGGCCGCCGATGATCGAGGCCACCGACGAGCAGCGGCGTACCTTCGCCGACGTCCTGACCTCCTCCGGTCTGCTCTAGGGGTCCCCACAGCCGCTCACAGGTGACGCACAGGTTCATCCGCCATGATGAGGACCCGATGACGTCGAGAGGGGGATCGATGCCGCTGACCGGACGCTGGCGCGCTCAGTCGACCACGGTTGAGCAGGATCCCGAGACCACCAACGCCAGGCGACGCCAGAAGCCCGACCCCGCGGCCGATCCCGACTGGGTGCCGCCCACCTGGGAGGAGCTGGTCCGCGACCATTCCGCCCGGGTCTACCGGTTGGCGTACCGACTGACCGGCAATCCGCACGATGCCGAGGACCTCACGCAGGACGCGTTCATCCGCGTCTTCCGCTCGCTGCACCGGTTCCAGCCCGGCACCCTGGAGGGCTGGCTGCACCGGATCACCACCAACCTCTTCCTCGATCAGGCCCGCCGCGGGCGCCGGATCCGCTTCGACGGGCTCGGCGACAACCCCGAGGAGCGGCTCGGCGGGGACGCCCGGCAACCGCAGGACGCGGTCGCCGACGCCGATCTCGATCATGATGTGGCCCGCGCCCTGGCCGGCCTGTCGCCGGAGTTCCGGGCCTGCGTCGTGCTCTGCGACATCGAGGGGCTCAGCTACGAGGAGATCGCCGAGGTGCTCGATCTGAAGCTGGGCACCGTGCGAAGCCGGATCCACCGCGGCCGGGCGCAACTGCGTTCCGCCCTCGCCCATCGGGAACCCACCGGCGCCCGCCGTCGTTACCTGGGCGTGGAGGCAGAACAGGGGTGACCGCTTCGGGCGGGCACCGGCGGGGCGGTGGTTGCCCCGACCGGCACGATGCGCTGTCGGCATTCGTCGACGGCGCGCTCGGCGACCCCGATCGGCAACGCCTGCTCGCCCATCTCAGTGACTGCCCCGGCTGCCGCGAGGAGCTCGATGAGCTGCGCCGGCTCCAGGACCGGGTACGCTCCAGCGCCCCCGACCCCGCGGCGCCACGCGATCTCGCCGACCGGTTGACCGCGATCGCCGGGGACGGCCACGCCACCCCGCTCTATGCCCGCCCCTTCGACGCCGGCCGGTCCCGCGCGCCGCGCGGTGGCACCCGGTTGCCGAGCCGACGCCGCCGGGTCCGGGTGCTGGCCCTGGGCACGGTCGCCGGTAGTTGTCTGGGACTGGTCGGGGCAGTCGGTGTCGGCTGGGTCGCCGCGCCGCCCACCCACACCCCCGCCATCGACCCGACCTCGACCGCGCGCCGGGAGTTCGCTGCCGTGCTCGCCGACGACGGGATCGGCAACCGGGCGGTGGCCGCGGTGCGGGGCACCGATCGCGGCGGCCCCCGGGTGGAGAGCGCCGTGGCGCCCCCGGTGCCGACCGTGCTGGTCCCCGGCCCCGAGGCGAGGCAGTGGTTGCAGCGCGCCGACAGCGCCGGCACCGCGACCCCGATCTCCGGCACCCAGCAGGTCCAGGTGCGGCACCTCAACGGCTACTGGGTCGCCAGCGCGCAGGTGGTCACCGACCCGGCCACCGGGACCCGGGTGCTGGCGGCCGGTTCCGACAAGCAGACCGCGCAGAGCTGGTGGCCCGCCCCCGGTGCGACCCCCGGGGCCACGGCCGCCGAACTGGCCGCCGCCCACCACGAGCTGGCGACCGCGCCCGGACCGGTGATCGCCGGCCATGACAGTCAGGTGGTCGAGGCCCGCAACGAGAGCGGCCGGGTCGTCGCCCGCTGGTGGCTGGACCGGCAGACCGCGGTGGTGCTGTGGCAGCAGACCTTCGACGAGCGGGGGCAGACCGTGCTCTCCGCCGGTTTCAGCCGGGTACGGATCGGTGCCGGGGCGGCCTCCGGTGGCGTCCAGGCCCTGGCTGCCCAGGACACCCTCACCCTCTCCGGGACCGGCCCGGCCCAGGCACGGGTGCTGACCCAGCAGGGCTGGAGCTGCTCGGACCGGTTGGCCGGACTGGATCTGGTGCAGGTTCGCCGCGGTGAGATCGACAACGCTGCCGGCGGTGGTGAGGAGACCCTGCACACGGTCTATGGCGACGGGGTGACCACGCTGAGTGTGATCCAGCAGCGTGGCGCGCTCGGCGGTGCGCCCGAGGGCTTCGTCTGGGATCCGCAGCTGCGTGCGTACCGGAGTCTGGGGATCACCACCACACTCCTCTGGCAGAGCGGCGACACCGTGATCACCGTGGTCACCGACGGGTCGGAGGAGGTGGCGGCCACCGCCGTCGCGTCGTTGCCGCACGACCCGCCGGTGCTGCGGACCCGGACCCAGCGGGTGGTCGACGGCTGGCAGCGGATCCTGGGCGGTGGCTGATGTCCGGGAGTCGACAGTGAGCCAGTGGCCCGGCGGTGATCACGGGGGAGATCAGCAGCCGTCGTTCCAGCGCCCGTCCTGGGGACCCGAACCCTGGCAGCACGTCACCCCGCCGCCCCCATCGCAGCCGCAGTACCAGCCGGTGCCACCCGGCCCGACCGCTCCGCTGCAACCGACCGCTCCGCTGCCGCCGCCCGCTCGGCAGTCGCCGCCGCGGCCCCGGCTCGCCACGGTGGTCGCGGTCTCCGCGGTGACCGCGCTGCTCGTCGGTGGCGGCGCCGGTTATGGCGGGATGTGGTTGGCGCGCTCGACCGGCCCCGGTGCGCCGGTGGCGACCGGTGGCGCGCCGACCGCGCTGCCGGCACCGGCCGGGGCGAGCAGCACCCGGCCGACGCCCGCCCGGGCACCCGGTGGACCGGCCGGTGCCCCGAGCGATGTCAGCCAGGTCGCCGAGGCGGTGCTGCCGAGCACGGTCACCATCGCCTTCCGCAACGCCGGCCGCACCGGTACCGGGTCGGGGTTCGTGATCGATGGGCCCGGTGGCCTGCTGATCACCAACAACCACGTCGTCGAACCGGCCTCCGGCGGCGGCGAGCTGCAGGTCCAGCTGCCCAGCGGGGAACGGGTGCCGGCGGAGATCGTCGGCCGCAGCCCCAGCTACGACCTGGCGGTGATCCGGGTCGCGCAGCGCGATCAGCTGGTACCGGTCCAGCTCGGCGATTCCGATTCGGTACGCCCCGGCCAGCCGGTCGTCGCGGTGGGCGCCCCGCTCGGCCTCGGCGGCACCGTGACCTCGGGGATCGTCTCCGCCGTCGAGCGGCCCCTCAGCGTCGGTGGCGGGCAGAGCGCCGACGACGCGGTGGCGTACATCAACGGGATCCAGACCGACGCCTCCATCAACCCGGGCAACTCGGGCGGGCCGCTGGCCGACGCACAGGGCCGGATCGTCGGGGTGAACTCGGCGATCCTCACCCTGGGTGGCAGCTCGTCCGCAGACCGCGGCGGCAACATCGGTCTGGGCTTCGCGATCCCGATCAACCAGGTGCGGGAGATCTCCGATCAACTGGTTCGCGAGGGCCGGGCCACCTATCCGGTGATCGGTGCCTCGGTGAGCGCCGACGCAGACGGGGTGGTGCGGCTCGCCTCGGTGCAGGCGGGTGGGCCGAGCGCCGCCGCCGGGCTGCGCAGCGGTGACATCGTGGAGTCGGTGGACGGCAAGGCGGTGAACACCGCCACGGAGCTGATCGTGCGGGTCCGCAGCCACCGGCCGACCGAGCAGGTGAAGCTGTCGATCCGTGGCCGGGGTGAGGTCGCGGTCACCCTGGGATCGAGGGTCGGCTGAGCGGCTAGGCTGGCCCCCATGTTCGATGTCGGCCCCGGGGAATTCGTGCTGCTGGTGGTGCTGGCAGTCATCCTCTTCGGCCCCGAGAAGCTGCCGGAGTTCGCGAAGAAGGCGGCGCGGGTGCTGCACTACCTGCGCGGGGTCGCCAACAATGCGCAGTCCACGCTGTCCCGCGAGCTCGGTACCGATGTGGACATCCGCGACCTGAACCCCCGCGCCTTCGTGCAGAAGCATCTCCTCGATGAGGTGCAGCCGGTCATCGACGATGTGAAGCGCGACCTGCAGCAGGCCGACGCCGACGTCCGGGCCGAGGTCGCCCAGGTCCGCAGCAACCTCAGCGACGCCCGCGATGAGAAGGTCGGCTCCGGCCTCGGCATGGCCCCCTTCGACCCCGAGGCGACATAGTTCTGTCGGCTCGCGCGGCGGCGCTGTAGCCCCGCTCTTCGGCCCAGTCGTCGAAATCCTCGCGTCGGTTTCTGGTGTGGACGGGTTGGCTGACGCGGGATTTCTCCTTGGTGGGCCTGCATCGCGGGGCGCGCCGCCTCGACGCTCGCCTCCGGTTTCTGTCGGCTCGCGCGGCGGCGCTGTAGCCCCCTCGACGCTCGCCTCCGATTTTCCCGCTCATCGAGTAGCGAGCCATGCGCAGCGAAGCGGAGCAATGGGTCGCGTGTCGAGATGAGCCTGCACCGCCCGCGTCAACTGTCGGCGGCGAATTCGCTGCGGAGGGCGCGGGCCGCGTACTCGGCGGCAGTCCGGCCGCCGAAGGAGCCATGGAAGTCGGGCTCGCTCTCGTAGAGGTCGGTCAGGCCGCAGATCATCTTCCGTGAGCGCTCCGCGTCACCGCTGTGGGTCGGTGTGCCCGGAATCGCTGCCAGCCAGTCGAGGTGGGCGCGGGTCTGTTCGCGGACCGGTTCGGAGTCCACCGCGTGTCCGGCCTCGCACAGCTCTCCCCAGTGGGAGAGCAGTGCCTCCGCCTCGCGCTGCCACCGGCGTCGCTGATCGATGTTCTTGTCATGCCACCAGCGGTCGGCGGCATCGAATGCCTCCCGCCCCCAGCGGGAGACAACCTCATCCTCGTAGCGGTCATTGAAGCCATCGAGCATCACCTCCATCCGCGGTTCCCGGCCGGCGCGCCGCATGGCCAGGGTGTGTTCGACGGCACGCGTCCGGCGATCGATCACCGCCCGCTCGTGTGCGAGCCGACCCAGATGCATTTCGAGGGCGGCCACCTCGGCCTCGGTCGAATCGGCAGCGTCCACCACCGAGGCGATGTCGGCCAGGGACATGCCGGTATCCCGCAGCAGCAGGATCCGTTGCAGGCGAGCAACGGCGACCGGCCCGTAGAAGCGGTACCCGTTGCTGCCGATCCGATCCGGCTCCAGCAACCCGATCCGGTGGTAGTGCCGCAGCGTGCGACCGCTGATCCCGGCCCGCGCGGCCAACTCGTGCACCGTCCACTCCATGCCGAGATCGTCTCAGAGCAGACGGTTCCGGGCGACGTCGAGGATCTCGGCGGCCGGCGTACGCACGGCACTCGCGGCCGTACCCTCGATGGCGTCGAGGTACGCCCGAACGAACCGGGCACCGGCCGCGTACCCGGCACCGGTCGGCAGCCCCAACGGTTCGGTGCCGAACAATCGCGCACTGGCGTCGCCGTGGATCCAGGCGGTGAAGTTCGCCATCCCCGTCACCTCCAGACCGCTCGCGACCTTCGCGAGCACGGTGTCGTCGGTCCGGGTCGCGGACGCCACGAAATGTGAGTAACCGAGGTCGCCGTACAGCTCGGCGGCGAACACGTCTGCCAACCCTTCGGCGACCACCTGTTCACCGACCGCCACGGTCGCCGGATCCCAACGCACGCCGCCGGGGGAGTAGCGCACATTGTGATGCAGCTCATGCGCCGCGACCGCTTCCAATCGCTCCAGCACCGTCTCCGTGGGCCACAGGGTGAGCGAGATGTATCCGCTGATGCCACCGAATGCCGACAGCCCCTGCACCTCGTCGATGAAGTGCGGGTTGTCTGGGTCGCCGACGATCAGCAGCACGGTCAGATCGGGGATCCCCGCCTCGGGATCGGCCCTGCGCAACGTCTCGACGCCGCGCTCCAGCCCTGCCCGGATCCGGCGCCATGCGTCGGCGTCGGCGAGGGCCCGCACGGCCTGCCGCACCTCGTCGGCGTCGTCACCCCAGTCGAAACCGAAGCTCTGCCGATGCGCCTCGGCGAGATCGATCTCACCGGGTGCGAACCGGTACATGCCAGCCATCGGAGCCCACATCCGCCGCACCAACTCCGGTCGCTCCGTGGCGGGGGCGTCGAGGATGCCGGTCATCAGGGCCGCCGAATCAATCACCGAGATGGTCATGGCGCATGACGCTAGACATTGCCGCTGCGGCAAGGTCAACCCAGCAGCAACCGCGCCGGCAGCGCCAGTTCCTCCTTCACCGAATCCAGCACGAACATCGTGTCGTAGCGGCGGATGTTGTCGTCGGATTTGAACAGCTCGTTACCCAGGTCGCGCAGCTCGGGGATCGAGGCGGCTGACACCAGGACCGCATAGTCGTAGCGGCCCGACAGCAGGAAGCACTGCTGCACCGCCGGATGTGCGCGCAGGGTGTCCGCCAGCCGCCGGTGGTGTTCCACCGATTCGTCGGCCAGCGAGAGCAGAACCAGCGCGCGGGTGACCTGAGGAGCCTGGTCCGGTGCGATCCGGGCGACCGTGCGGATGAGCCCGCTGTTCTTGTACCGCTGGATCCGTCGCTGCACCGCACTGGGCGACAGGCCGACCAGCTCACCGAGTTCGCGCAGTGTGCGATCGGCGTCGGCCTGCAGTTCGTCGAGCAGACGGAGGTCGATCTCGTCGAGTTGCAGACGGATTCCGGGCACGCAAAATTGTTGCGTCATGGCGCAAACTTTGCAAGCGGTACCCGGGCGATGATCCCTAGGTTTGGCGGCATGGACTTTGATGATTCGTCAATCAGGCAAGCGATTCCCGCGGTGTTCCTCGACAGCCCGCAGTTCGAGGACCCCCTGCTCTCCGCCGCGCTCGGTGTTCGGGTCACGCTCAAGGTGGAGACGCTGAATCCGCTGCGCTCCTTCAAGGGCCGCGGGGTCAGCTTCGCGCTGCGCGACCTGACCCCGGGCGAGACGGTGGTCTGCGCCTCCAGCGGAAACTTCGGCCAGGCCGTGGCGTACGCCGCAGCGGCGCGCGGTGCGGCCGCGCGGGTGTACGCGCACACGGAGTTGAACCCGGTGAAACGGGAACGGATGGCGGCCTTCGGCGCGACGGTGATCGAGGTGGCCGAGGGGTTCGATGCCGCCCGCGAACGCGCCGCCGCCGAGGCGGAGGGAGACGGCGTACGCCTCATCGTCGACGGTGTCGACCCGGCCATCGCCGAAGGTGCGGCGACGATCGCCCACGAGCTCGCCGCTGCCGAGTTCGACACCCTGGTCGCACCGATCGGGGACGGCAGCCTGGTCACCGGTCTGGCGCTCGGGCTGCGGGCGTACGCCCCGAACGTCCGGATCGTCGGCGTCAACCCGGCCACCGCGCCGACCATGCGCGAGAGCTGGCGGGCCGGGCGGCCGATCGCGGTGCGCCCGACCTCGGCGCTGGCCGAGGGCATCACGATCCCACGCCCGCACCCCGAGGCGCTCACCCGCGTCACCGATGCCGTGGACGACATCGTGCTGGTCAGCGATGCCGAGCTGCGGACCGGGATGGCGCTCATCGAACGGCACCTGGCTCTGCGCGCCGAACCGGCCGGTGCCGCCGGCATCGCCGCGATCGCCGCCGGCCGCACCGGTGGGGAACGGATCGCAACGATCATCACCGGCGCCAACCGGAATCCGGCAATGGGTGAGATCTGATGCAAATCGGCATCATCGGTGTCGGTGCCATCGCCGAGGCGATCGTCGACGGCCTGGCCACTACCGAACAACCCCCGGGCATCTCTCTTTCGCCACGGGGAGCGCGGACCGCGGGCGCGCTCGCCGCTCGCTACGGCACGGTACGGGTTGAACTCAGCAATCAGGCGGTGGTGGATCGGTGCGAACTGGTGCTGCTGACGGTCCCACCGGGGGCGATCACCGCCGTGCTCGAAGGACTGTACGTCCCGGCCGACCGCGTGCTCGTCAGCGCGGCAGCCGGTGTTTCATTGGCCAACTTGAAGCGGCTGCTGCCGAATCAGCCGCAGGTGATGCGAGTGATCCCGCTTCCCGCGGTGCGGGCGCACCGCGGGGTCACGGTCATCTTTCCGGATCATCGAACGAGCAAGGAGGTGTTCGCATCCCTGGGCGAGGTGCTGGTGCCGGTCGACGAGGACCGGTTCGAAGCCCTGTCGGCGGCCACTGCGACGCTCTCCAGCCAGCTCGGCCTGTTGGCGGCCATTGCCGACTGGCTGTCCGGCCGCGGGCTGGAACCGGCCGTTGCCGAGGGATTCGTCCGCGGGATGGCGCTGGGGTTGGGTGAGTCGCTCGCCGATCCGGGGCGATCGCTGGCCGTCCTGGTCGGCGATCACGAGACGCCGGGCGGGATCAATGAACTGGTTCGACACGCCTGGCTGGGTCCGGTAGACCGGGCACGACTGGCGGCCGCCCTCGACCAGGTGGTGGCCCGATCCCGTGGTGTTCCTCACAATTCCTTGGGTTGACGGTGAACCGCGGGTACGGTTTGGACTTTGTCACCCTCTCCGCGGAGCCTCATGACTGTCGAAACGCGCCCAGAGTCCGACGCCCGACCCAGTGCACCGCGGCGATCCCCATTCGCCCTGCTGATCAACTGGCTGCGCGGCATCGTCATCGGCATGGCCGAGCTGGTACCCGGGGTCTCCGGCGGCACCGTCGCTCTGGTCGTCGGCTGCTACGACGACCTGATCGGATCGGCCTCCCGTGTGGTCCGCGGTTTCGTCGCGCTGATCCGCCCGCCGGAGGGAAAGACGCGGGCGCAGGCATTCCGCGAGCAGATCGGAGCGGTGCGCTGGTCCCTGGTGATTCCGGTGGTGATCGGCATGGGCACCGCCATCGTCGCGCTGTCCAGCGTGATGCACGGCTTCGTCGAGGGCAGCCCGGAGCTGTCGCGGGCGCTCTTCGCCGGGATGGTGCTGGCCAGCCTGCTGGTACCGATCTCGATGCTGGGCGCCCAGACCCGCGCGCCCGGCGGGGCCGGCAACCGGGTCCTCGAACTCGCCGTCGTCGTGATCGTCGCGGCCGGGCTGTTCCTGCTGCTCGGCCTGCGGGATCCGGGCGCGGCCGCGACCGATCCCTCCCCGGTCTTCGTCTTCGTCGCCGCCGCCCTGGCGATCTGCGCGCTGGTCGTGCCCGGTGTCTCCGGGTCCTTCCTGCTGCTGACGATGGGCCTGTACGCCCCGACGCTGGCCGCGGTCAGCGGGCGCGACTTCGGCTACCTCGCGGTGTTCGCACTGGGCGCGATCGTCGGGCTCGGCACCTTCGTGCAGGTGCTCAACTGGCTGCTCCGCTCGCACCGCCGCTGGACGCTGCTGGTGATGCTCGGCCTGATGGCCGGTTCGCTGCGAGCGCTCTGGCCCTGGCAGGCCGCCGACGGTTCGCTGCTCGCCGTGCCCGCCGCGCCGTGGTCGGCGATCGGGCTCTTCGTGGTCGGTGTCGCCGTCGTGCTCGCCATGTGGGGGATCGAGCGGGTCCTGATGCGCCGCCGGGAGGCCGTCGAGGCCCCGGCCCCGATCGCCTGACTCGACCGAGCCACCCCTCCGCGCGAGACACCAGAAACTGACACGAGGCCCCAGTTGCAACTGGGGCCTCGTGTCAGCTTTTGGTGTCTCGCCCGCGCGTCAGCGACCCACCGGGCTGAGCCCCAACTGCATGCCGACCACCGACTTCTTCTTGGCGCCGATGCCGGCGGCCAGCTCGGTCAGCGCGACCGCGGCCGGGTGCTCGGGCGCGGACTCGACGACCGGCGTACCCTCATCGCCACCGGCACGCAGTGACTCGTCCAGCGGGACCTGGCCGAGCAGCGCCACCGGATAGCCGAGCCGGGTGCTCAGCGTCTGCGCCACCTGCTCGCCGCCACCGGAGCCGAACAACTCGATCCGATAGTTCGCACCGGTGTCGGGGGCGGTGAAGTCGAGGTAGGCCATGTTCTCCACCACCCCGATCACCCGCTGGTTCATCATCGAGGCCATCGTGCCGGCCCGCTCGGCGACCTCGGCGGCCGCCGCCTGCGGGGTGGTCACCACGATCACCTCGGCGTTCGGCAGCTTCTGGCCCATCGAGATCTGCACATCACCGGTACCCGGCGGCATGTCGACCAGCAGGAAATCCAGATCGCCCCAGTGCACATCGGCCAGCATCTGGGTCAGCGCCCGGTCCAGGATCGGGCCGCGCCAGGCGACCACCTGGGAGCGCTCCGGCTTCAGCATGCCGATCGACATCACCTGCAGGCCGTTGGTCGGCACCGGCAGGATCATCGACTCGTTCTCATCGCCGATCGAGGTCGGCCGGGCGTCGGCGATCCCAAGCATGGCAGGGATCGAGTGGCCATAGATGTCGGCATCGAGTACGCCGACCTTCTTGCCCTGGGCGGTCAGCGCGAGCGCCAGGTTGGTGGTCACCGAGGACTTGCCGACCCCGCCCTTGCCGGAGGCGACGCAGATCACCCGGGTCAGCGAATCGGGGCGGGCGAACGGGATCTCCCGCGGCGCCCGGCCACCGTTGAGGGTCTTGCGCAGTTCGGCGCGCTGCTCCTCGGTCATCACGCCCAGCTGGACGCGTACCCCCGACACCCCGGCGATCCGGGACACCGCATTGGTCACGTCGCGCTCGATCGGGCCCTTCAACGGGCAGCCGGCCGTGGTCAGCAGGATGCCGACGAACACCTCACCGGCCGCGTCGATGTCCACCCGCTCGACCATCCCCAGATCGGTGATCGGGCGTTTGATCTCGGGGTCGTTGACCGTCGCCAGGGCGGTCGTCACCCGCGGTACGAGGGGGTGATCCGGATCGGCGTACTGGATGGTCGGCGCTTCGGACATGAGTGCCAGCCTATCTCGGGATCAACCCCCGACCGAACCGCGTTCGGGACCAGCTGCGGGCTCGTCGTGCTCGGCCAGCAGCTCGCGCAGTTCCTTGCGCAGCTCGGAACGGATGTAGTCGCGGGTGGCCAGCTCACCGACGTTCATCCGGACGCTGGCGATCTCGCGGGCCAGGAAGTCCATGTCGGCCCGGCTCTGTGCGGCCTGCCGGCGATCGTCCTCGACCGAGATCCGATCCCGCGCCTCCTGCCGGTTCTGCGCCAACAGGATCAGCGGGGCGGCGTAGGACGCCTGCAGGGACAGCACCAGGGTCAAGAAGATGAACGGGAACGGGTCGAAGCGCACCGACTCGGGCGCCAGGGTGTTCCAGGCGATCCAGAGGATGATGATGATCGTCATCCACATCAGGAAGCCGGCGGTGCCCATGAACCGTGCGAAGGCCTCGGCGAACTCGCCGAAGGTGTCGCCGTCCATCCGGATCCGGGGGAATCGACTGCTCTCCCGTCCCGGTGTGTTCAGCCGGTCGCGGTCGCCCTTGTCCCGATCCCGCTTCTCGGGCCGGTCTCGCTTCTCGGTGCGTTCGCGGGCCATCAGTCACCTCCCTCCATGTGCTGACCGCGCCAGTCGGCGGGCAGCATGTGGTCCAACACGTCATCGACGGTGACCGCACCGACCAGGTGCTGGTCGGCATCCACCACCGCCGCGTTCACCAGGTTGTAGGTGGCGAAGTGGCGGCTCACCGCGGTCAGCGGTGCATCGGCCGGCAGCGGTTCCAGGTCGTCGTCGATCAGCTGGGAGATCAGCGTCGACGGGGGTTCGCGGAGCAGGCGTTGGATGTGTACGCCGCCGACGTAGCGTCCGGTCGGGGTCTCCAGCGGGCTGCGGCAGACGTGCACCATGCAGGCCAGGGCCGGGGTCAGCTCGGCGATCCGGACCTTCGCCAGCGCATCGGCGACGGTGGCGTCGGGCGGCATGATCACCGGTTCCGGCGTCATCAGGCCACCGGCGGTGGACTCCTCATAGACCAGCAGGCGGCGGACGTCGGAGGCGTCCTCGGGCTGCATCCGGCCGAGCAACTCCTCGGCCTTCTCCTCCCCGAGCCCCGCGATCAGGTCGGCCGCGTCGTCGGGGTCCATCTCCTCGAGGATGTCGGCGGCGCGCTCGACCTCCATGCTGGAGATCACCTCGATCTGCTCGCTCTCCGGCAGCTCCTCCAGGGCATCGGCCAACCGGGCGTCGTCGAGCGCCTCGACCACCTGGGCACGGCGTTCGGGATCCATGTCGTGCAGCTCGCGGGCGACATCGGCGGCGTGCATGTCCTCCAGCTCCGCCAGCACCTGGTCGTGCTCCCGGCTCTGCGGGGAGGGACGCAGCACATCGACATCGGACCAGTCGACGATCGTGACGTGCGGCTTGCGCCGGAATCCGCGGCCGGCGACCTCGGCCACCGCGACCTCGGCCAGCTCCCACTCCCGGCCCCGGACCTGCTGCATCGAGATGTCGTAGACCGTCACCGGTTCGGTGTGGTTGCGCCGGTGCACCCGGCGGTCGAAGAGGTCGTCGATCACCAGCGTCTCGGCCTCGTGGCGGGTGAACCGGCGGGTGTTGATGGTGCCGGAGATGACCACCTGCTGTGCGTCGATGGAGTGCACCCGGGCCATGTTCACGAAGATCCGTTGCCGGGCGAACAGCTCCACCACCAGGCCCTTCGCCCGCGGCGCCCGGCCCTCGGTACGGACCTGGATGACCACGTCGCGGACCTTGCCGATCTGGTCACCGCCGGCGTCCACGACATTCATGCCGCGGATCCGGGAGATGAAGATGGAGGTCGAGGAAGTCACCCGGGAAGGTTACTGCCTACCGACCAGCGGATGTGTCCGGTCTAGGGTCGTGGCATGGACGCTGAACAGGTACGCCGCACGGTGCTGGCGGTGCCCGGGTCGTCGGACCGTTTCCTCGCCAAGGCCCGCGGGCTGAGCGTCGATGCGGTCTTCCTCGACCTGGAGGACGCGGTGGCGCCGACCGCCAAGGTGGAGGCGCGGCAGCGGATCGTGGCCGCGCTCCAGCAGGACTGGGCGGCGCCGCTGCTGACGGTGCGGGTCAACGACTGGAGCACCGAGTGGACCTATGCCGATGTGATCGAGGTGGTCACCGGCGCCGGCGCGCGGATCGATGCGCTGGTGCTGCCGAAGGTGCAGTCCGCCGACCAGGTCGTCGCCCTGGATCTGCTGCTCACCCAGCTCGAACGGGGGCAGGGTCTCGAGGTGGGCCGGATCGGGATCGAGGCCCAGATCGAGGACGCCCGCGGGCTGCTCGCGGTCGAGGCGATCGCCGGTGCCAGCCCGCGGATGCGGTCGCTGGTCTTCGGGCCGGGGGATTTCATGGCCTCGGTCGGGATGGCCTCCACCAATGTGGGGGAGCAGCCGGCCGGTTACGACGCCGACGCCTTCCACCACGTGCTGTTCACCATCCTGGTCGCCGCCCGGGCGTACGGGTTGGCCGCGATCGACGGGCCGTTCGTCGCGATCCGCGATCTGGAGGGGTTCCGCCGCTCGGCCCGGCGCAGCGCCGCCCTCGGCTATGACGGCAAATGGGTGCTGCACCCCGACCAGGTCGCGGCCGGCAACGAGATCTTCACCCCCAGCCGGTCCGATTTCGAACGCTCGCAACGAATGATCGAGGCGTACGCCGCAGCGACCGCGTCCGCCGGTGGCGCGGTCGGGGCGATCGTGGTGGACGACGAGATGGTCGACGAGGCCGGGATGAAGATCGCCCAGCGGATCGTCGCCAAGGGCCGCGCGGCCGGGCTGGACGACGGTGCCCGGGATGCCGGCACCGACATCTACGACGGGGAGTGAAGATGGCGCGCTTCAAGGATCTGGCTCTGGACACCGACGACCAGGCGACCTCGGTGGAGTTCTGGGCGGCGGTGCTCGGCCTGGACGCCGACCTGCGCGATCCGGGGGAGCCGCAGCCGCTGCGCGGGAGTGTCGCGGAGGAGACCGTCTGGGTGAACGTGGTGCCCGAACCGAAGACGCAGAAGGCCCGAGCCCACCTGGATGTGCATGCGGCCTCGGTGGAGGAGGTCACCTCACTCGGTGCCGAGGTGATCGCCGAACATCCCGATTGGACGGTGCTGCGCGCACCCGACGGGCTCGAGCTCTGCGTGTTCGTGCGGGAGACGGTGCCGACGTACCGGTTGTACGAACTGGTACTGGACTGTGCCGATCCGGCCGCCCAGGCCCGCTGGTGGGGTGAGCGGTTCGGCGTACCCGCCGACACCGAACCGGATGTCGACTGGTGGTGGATCACCGGTGCCGGGCTGCCGTTCGAGAGCATGGTGTTCGTCGGCGTACCGGAACCCAGGCAGGGGAAGAACCGGTTGCACTGGGATGTCTGGGGCAGCGTCGAGGAGTTCACCGACGCCGGTGCGAGGATCGTGTCGCCGCGCGCCGACGACCGGCCCTGGGACGTGCTCGCCGACCCGGAGGGCAACGAGTTCTGCGTGTTCGCCGAGGACTGATCGGTCTCGGTAGACTGGGCCCCACGCCGAACCCGGGAGGAAACCATGTCCGTACCATTCCAGGGGCTGAGCTTCGAACTCGAGTTCCCGCAGTCGGTCGGGGTCTACGAGAAGTATGAAGACGCCCAGCGAGCCGTGGATTTCCTTGCCGACAACCGATTCCCGGTGCAGAACCTGGCGATCGTCGGCACCGACCTGAAGCTCATCGAGCGGGTCACCGGCCGCAAGAGCTGGGCCACGGTGATCCGGTCCTCGGCGCTGTCGGGGATCAGCACCGGTCTGCTCGTCGGCATCCTGCTGTCGCTGTTCACCCAGGGCAACAACTTCCTGGTGATGCTGCTCGTCGCGATCCTGGTCGCGGTGGTGATCAGCATCATCTTCGGTGGCCTCGCCTATTCGATGACCGGTGGCAAGCGCGACTTCAACTCGGTCCGCACCACCGTCCCCTCGAAATACGAGATCCTCTGCGAGCACAAGGTCGCCGCCCAGGCCCGTGAGGAGCTGGCCAAGCTGCCCGGCGCCCGCGCCGCCGACTTCCAGTGAGTCGTCCGTGGCCGATCTGCTGCTGCTCGCCGTCGACGACCGTCGGTGGCTGATCCGGCAACTGTTCGGTCACGATGGGCCGCCGCAGGCGGGGGAGCAACCGTTCGTCACCGAGGCCATCCGGTTGGTGCTCGACGGGTTGGTGCCGGCCGCCGGTGGTCGGCGGGGGACCGGTCTGGTCATCGACCATCGGCTGGAACCGGGAATCGGTGAGCGCGCACGGGCCCACCGGCTCCAGCTCGCGTTGCCGATCGCGCTCGACGCGGCCGGGGATGACGACCCCGGCCCGGAGGAGCTCCCGGACCTGCTGCGGCGCTACCGGCCCGACCACGTGAAAGTGTTGCTCCGTCACGATTCCGGCGATCGTGCGGCCCCGGAGACGATGCGGCGGCGACTCGCCGAGACCTGCCGGGCCGCCCATGCCGCCGACGCCAACGTGCTGGTGGAACTGCGGGTCGCCGGCGCCGACACCGACGACCCGGAGCTGGCGGAATCGACGGCGGCCGCGATGCGCGCCCTGGGTGGGGCTGTTGAGGTGGACTTCTGGGCCGTGCCCCCGCAGGCGGGCGCTGCGGCGTACCGGATGCTGCGGGAGATCGCCGACGAGCAGGGCGCGGAGTGCCTGCTGGTCACCGGCACCGGCCGCGGCATCGCCGTGCTGGAGGAGCGGATCGCGCAGGCCGCCGGCGAAGGGTTCTCCGGTTTCGCGGTGGGCCAGGCGGTCTGGTGGCATGCGCTGCAGGAACTGCACCGCGACGCCACCACCCGGTCGACGGGCCTGGCCGAGATCACCGAACGATTCGCGGCCTGCGTCCGCTCCTATCGTTCCGCGGGCCGCTGAGCCCGCGGATCGGCCACCACGCTGTCGCGCAGCTCCCGGTTGAACCAGCTGCGGAACCGTAACGTGGCCCGGTCGGTCGGGACCGAGGTCTCCACCGCGCCGCGCGGCACCACGACCGGATCCGAGGACTCCACCACCGCCCGGTCCTGGTGCAGCACCAGGGTGTTGAACCGGTTGAACGCCAGCGAGGCGGCGGGATTGCGGGCGAAGTTGCGGGTGGTGATCAGCAGCATCCGGACCCGGTCGGTCTCGGCCGGGATGCAGTAGACCTGGATCCGCATCATCCGCGGCGCCGGCAGGGTGTCCAGCACCATCGAGTTCGGGGCGTACCACTTCAGCGTCGCCCCGGGGTCGTTCTCGTCCAGCCAGGGGACCAGGTCGTAACCGAAACCGGTGTCCCGGATCTCCTGGTGCAGTTGGGAATCCGGCGTCTGCTTGGCCCGCACGAACCGGCCGATGGTGTTGCGGTGCACATAGGGCAGATGGGGATAGTCGAGCATGTTCTCCATCGCCCGGGTCCAGTGCGCATCCCAGGTCTCGGTATGGGTGAAGCGGATCAGCGACTCGTCCAGCAGGGTCTCGGGCAGCTGCGGTTCGGTGTCCGGATCGAACCCGGTGAACACCCACAGCAGCCCACCCAGTTCGCGGTGCGGCAGCGCCGTCGCACCGCGCCGGTCCCGGCCGTGACCGGCCGTCAGATCCGGGTTGAACGGGATCCGCGTGCAGCTGCCCGAAGCGTCGAAACGCCAACCGTGGAAGGCGCACTGGATGTCACCGTCGGTGGTCCGACTGCCCAGCGCCAGGGAGACGCTGCGGTGCGGACAGCGATCCAGCAGCACCCCGACCCGGTGCGCAGCGACCCGCCAGACGACGAGCTGTTCACCCGCCACCGCCACTCGCTGCGGCCGGGAGCCGATCCGGCGCAGCGGCAGCACCGGCGTCCACTGGCGGGCGAACCCCTCGAACATGTTCGGCCTCCTAGAGCCAGCGGTTGCGGCGGAAGCCGAAGTAGAGGGAGAGCATCACGATCGCGATCAACCCGAGGACCAGGAAGTAGCCATACTTCCAACTCAGCTCCGGCATGTTCTCGAAGTTCATCCCATAGATGCCGGCGATCATCGTCGGAACCGCCACGATCGCAACCCAGGCAGAGATCTTGCGCATGTCCTGGTTGTCCTCGACGCTGGCCCGCGCCAGCGCCGCCGACAGGATCGTGGACAGCACCTCGTCGAAGGACTGCACCGCTTCCCGGGCTTCCAGATGATGGTCGCTCAGTTCGCGGAAGTACGCCCGGGCGTCCTCGGGGATGGTGACGATCGGCCGCGATGCCAGCGCCTGCAGCGGGGCGCCGAGCGGCACCACCGAGCGCTTGAACTCGATCAGCTCGCGTTTGAGGTTGTAGACCCGGTTGATCTCGTGCGCCCCCTGCCGGGAGAACACCAGCCCCTCGATCTCGTCGATGTCCTTCTCGAACTCCGCGACCACCCCCATGTAGTCGTCGATGATCTTGTCCATCACCGAATAGAGCACCTCGGCCGGGCCGCGCATCAGCCGCCCCGGATCGGCCTCCAGCCGGGATCGCAGCGTCCGCAGCTGGGCATGCTCACCGCGGCGTACCGTCATCACGAAGTTGCTGCCGACGAAGATCATCACCTGGCCGGTGGAGACGATCTCGGAGGAATCGGTGAGCTCGGTGTGATCGACATAGGCGACCGTCGAGATCACCGCGAACAGGGTGTCGCCGAACTGCTCCAGCTTGGAGCGGGTGTGGCCCTCGACCGCGTCCTCGATCGCCAGCGGGTGCAGGTTGAACTGCTTGGCGAAGCCGGACATGTCCTCATCGGAGGGATCCTTCAACCCCAGCCAGACGAACCCCTCACCACGCAGGGCGCGCTCGGTGGCCACCTCCAGCTCGGTGCAGTCGTCCCGCACCCCGTCCACGTAGTGCGCCCAGGCCACCACCGAGCTCGGCGGTGCCGAACCCTCCGGTTGCAGCATCCGGGGTTTCGGTCTGCTCAGTCCGCGGAGCGGGGAGGGGTAGCGGGGACGCGTCGGCTGAGTCGCCGGCCGGCGCGGGCCTTGGTCTGCCATGGTGACCTCCTTCGGACTGCACTCGATGCTCCTTCACGACGGTGGCCCGGTGATCGACCCCTCGGCTGTCCCTCAGCCCCGGTCGGCGTCGAGCAGTGGAGCCATCCACGACTCCACCTCGGCCGCGCTGCGCGGCAGCATCGCCGACAGATTCTCGTTGCCGTCCTCGGTGATCAGGATGTCATCCTCGATCCGTACGCCGATCCCGCGGAACCGCTCGGGTACCAGCAGATCGTTCTCGCGGAAGTAGATACCCGGTTCGACGGTGATCACCATGCCGGGGAGCAGCGTACCCTCGCGGTACATCTCCCGGCGAGCCTGGGCGCAGTCGTGCACGTCGATGCCCAGATGGTGCGAGGTGCCGTGCACCATCCAGCGGCGGTGCTGGCCGCCGGTCTCCGGGTCGAGGGTCCCGGCGACCTCGACCGGCAGGATTCCCCACTGGTGCAGGTGTTTCGCGATCACCGCGATCGCCGCATTGTGCACGTCCAGGAACTTCGCACCCGCCCGAGCGGCCTCGATCCCGGCCTGCTGGGCCTCCAGCACCGCCTCGTAGACCTCGCGCTGGGCGTCGGTGAACCGGCCACCGACCGGCAGGGTCCGGGTGATGTCGGCGGTGTAGAGGGTGTCCAGCTCCACCCCGGCGTCCATCAGCAGCAGCTCGTCGCCTCGGATGTCGCCGTCGTTGCGGATCCAGTGCAGGGTGCAGGCATGGTTGCCGGCGGCGGCGATGGTGTCGTAACCGACGGCATTGCCGGCGTGCCGGGCGTGCAGCCCGAAGACGCCCTCCACCCAGCGCTCACCGCGGCCCCGACGGACCGCCTCGGGCAGATCCCGGACGACCGCCTCGAACGCCTTGGCCGACTCGGCGCAGGCCTGCCGCAGCTGCTCCACCTCGAACTCGTCCTTGACCAACCGCAGCTCGCTGAGTGCGGTCGCCAGCTGCTGGTCGGCCTCCTCGGCCTCGGTCACCGCGGCCTCGGTCTCCTTGCTGCGCAGCGAATCCAGCCGTTCGGTGAGCCCCGGATCGGCGTCCCGGACGATCCGCACCCGGGTGCTGCCGAGGTTCTTCGCCAGCGCGTCCTCCAGATCGGCGATATCGGCGACCGACACCCCGGTGAGCGCTTCCATCTCGGCCAGCGACTCGCGCTGGCCGACCCACATCTCGCCATAGCGGGCGTCGGCGTAGAACTCCTCGGCCTCCCGCGGTGCCCGCGGCTTGAAATACAGGGTCGCCTCGTGGCCGTCGTCGGTCGGCTCCAGCACCAGCACCGCGTCCGGTTCCCGGTCGCTGCCCAACCCGCTCAGGTGTGCGAACGCCGAGTGTGGGCGGTAGCGGTAGTCGGTGTCGTTGGAGCGCACCTTGAGCCCACCGGCGGGGATCACCAGCCGGTCACCGGGGAACTGCTCGCTGACCTTGTTCCGGCGCGCCGGGGTCCACGCGGCGGTGGCCAGCGGCTCGGGCAGTTCGGTGGCGTAGGGCGCCCATCCGGTCGGGATGAACTCCTTGAACGCCTCGGAGAACGGCACTCCGCGGGCGGGCTGTTTCGGCTGCTGCTCACTCATATTGGGCATCATAGGCCGGGTGGACGTACGCCTCCGTCTCCGCGAGGAGCACCTCGACCCCCGCCTGCCGCTGCTCGGATTCCACGACGACGACCTCTTCGATCTGCTGACCCGGATCCCGGCCATCGGCGCTGACCCCGCCGCGGTGGCCCGGCTGAACGAGCTCGCCGCCGGCCTGGTGGCGCACCTGGACGACCCCGGCGCCGAGCTCTACACCGACGACGACGCCGACCACCCGCTGGGCGCCGGGCTGCTGCCGATGCTGGCGATGATCGCCACCGCCGACGATGTGGTGCAGCGGCTGCGGGAACGCGAGATCCCCGACGAGCTGGGTTGGCGTTCGCTGTCCGATCTGGGTCAGCAGGTCTGGGTGCACCGGCAGACCTTCGGGGAGTTCGGGTTGCACACCCATCGCTGGTTGCGGATCGCCTGGGCCGGTCGACTGTTCTGGCTGGGCCGGTTGCAGTACGAACTGGCCGCACTCGACGGCGGCGGGTGGGAGGCGTCCATCCACATCCCGCAGACCGGTTCGCTGACCCCGGCCGCGGTCGACGAATCGCTCGCCCTCGCCGAGGAGTTCTTCGCCCGCCACTTCCCGGACCGGCTGCCGGTGCGCTACCGCTGCACCAGCTGGCTGCTCGACCCGGAACTGGGCGCCGGACTGCCGGGCAGCAACATCGCGAGCTTCGCCGAGCGGTTCGCGCTGACCGAGCAGGGCACCAGCCCCGGGGACGCCGACGCGATCTTCTTCACCTACCGGCGCCGGGGAACCACCGATCCGGCCGCGCTGCCGCGGCGTACCAGCCTGGAACGGTTGGTCGCCGACCGGTTGGCCGCGGGGCAGCACTGGCAGGTCCGGACCGGGATACTCTCTGCACATGGCTGACCAAACCGAGCTCTATCTGGTCCGGCACGGGCAGACCGAGTGGAGCCAGTCGGGCCGGCACACCGGGCGCACCGATCTGGATCTGACCGCGGTCGGCGCCATGCAGGCGAGCGCGCTGGAACCGCTGCTGCGCGGCCGCGACTTCGGCCTGGTGCTGAGCAGCCCGCGGCTGCGGGCCCGGCACACCGCCGACCTGGCCGGTTTCGGCGGGCGCTACGAGGTCACCGAGGACCTGGCCGAGTGGGACTACGGCGACTACGAGGGGCTCACCTCGGCGCAGATCCGCGAGCAGGTGCCGGACTGGCGGATCTGGACCGGTGCGGTCCCCGGCGGGGAGACGGCCGAGGAGATGCTGCAGCGGCTGGGTCGGGTCGTCGACCGGGTACGCCGCAGCGGAGTCGACCGCGCCATCTGCTTCGGCCACGGGCACTCACTGCGGGTGTTGACGCTGGCCTGGCTGGGCCTGGGCATCGAACACGGGGCGAGCTTCCCGCTGGAGACCGCCTCGATCTCGGTGCTCGGCTGGGAGAAGGAATCGCCGGCGATCCGGCGCTGGAACCTGACCACCGAACGCTGAACGCCCCGGTTCCCGCGCGCTAGGATCGCGGGGCACGAGTCCTATGTTCCAGTCCACAGGGGAGCCGACATCAAAGCCGAACCAGCAGCCCAGCAGCAACTGCTCACCCTGCAGGGTGTGGACACCGAGATCGCGCAGTTGCAGCACCAGCGCGGCGCCCTGCCCGAACATCAGCAGATCGCCGGGATGCTGGCCGACCGCAAGCAGCTGCTCGGCGACTACACCGAGGCCGAGACCCGGGTCAGCGACCTGCAGCGCGACCAGGCGAAGGCCGAGGCCGACCTGGAGCCGGTCCGGGCCCGCAAGGTCCGCGACCAGGAGCGGATCGACTCCGGTGCGATCACCGACCCGAAGGCGCTGCGCGGCCTGATCGACGAGGTCGAGCACCTCACCCGGCGGATCTCGGATCTGGAGGACGCCGAGCTCGAGGTGATGGAGGAACTCGAGCAGGCGACCAGCCGGTTCGGCGAGCTGCAGCAGCGGCGCGGCACCCTGGAGGATGAGATCCGGGCGCTGATGCGGACCCGGGACGGTCAGGTCGGCGAACTGGACACCAAGATCGAACACGCCGGTACCGAGCGGGCGACCATCGCCGCCAAGATCCCCGAGGCCCTGCTGGCGGCGTACGAGAAGACCCGCGCCAGCAAGGGCGGGGTCGGCGCGGCTGAACTGGTGCACGGCCGCTGCAGCGGATGCCGGCTCGACCTGAACGCCGCCGACCTGCGGGCGTACGCCGCCGCACCCGCCGATGAGGTGCTGCGCTGCGAGGAGTGCGGCCGGATCCTGGTGCGCACCGCGAACTCGGGCCTGTAGTTTCGCCCCGGTACTCCGCCCCGAACACCGAGCCTGACGAAGGAGAGCAACGATGCCCATCCGTCCTGCGCCGATTCTCCAGACCGTGCCGCCGGAACTGGCCGAGGGACTGGAGCGACTCCGGACCGAGCTGGGCGTCCCCGACGGTTTCCCACCGGAGGTGACCGCCGCGGCCGAGCGGGCCGCCGCCGCGCCGCGGCTGCCGCAGACCGATCGGACCGATCTGGAGTTCGTCACCATCGACCCGCCCGGTTCGATGGATCTGGATCAGGCGCTGTTCATCGAGCGCGACGGCAGCGGTTACCTGGTCTGGTATGCGATCGCGGACGTCGCCGCCTTCGTCGAGCCCGGCGGCCCGATCGATGCGGAGGCGCACCGCCGCGGGCAGACCTTCTATGCCCCGCACCAGCGCACCGCGCTGCATCCGCCGGAGCTGTCGGAGGATGCCGCCAGTCTGCTGGAGGACCAGGTGCGCCCGGCGCAGCTGTGGCGGTTGCCGGTCGACGAGCGCGGCCAGTGCACCGAACCGAGTGTGCAGCGGGCGCTGGTCCGCAGCCGGGCCCGGCTGACCTACGAGCAGGTGCAGGCCCAGCTCGACGACGGCACCGCCGGGGAATCGTTGCAGCTGCTCAAGGAGGTCGGGCTGTTGCGCGAACAGGTGGAGCGCGAACGCGGCGGGGTCAGCCTGAACATTCCCGAACAGGAGGTGCACGTCGCCGACGACGGCTCCTGGGTGCTGGCGTTCCGCTCCACGCTGCCGGTGGAGGGCTGGAACGCACAGATCTCGCTGCTCACCGGGATGGCGGCCGCGCAGCTGATGCTGGCCGCCAAGATCGGCATCGTCCGCACCCTGCCGCCGGCCGATGAGGGCTCGCTGCGCAAGCTCCGCACCACCGCCCGTGCGCTCGGCATCGACTGGCCGGCCGAGATGGACTATCCGGAGTTCGTGCGCAGCCTGGATCCCAGCAGGAGCAGGGATGCGGCGATGATGTACGCCTGCACGACACTGTTCCGCGGGGCCGGTTACGCGGCCTTCAACGGCACGGTGCCTGAGCAGGCGCAGCACGCCGCGCTGGCGATCGAGTACGCCCACTGCACCGCGCCGCTGCGCCGGCTGATCGACCGCTACACCGGGGAGATCTGTGTCGCGATCAGCGCGGGGGAGCCGGTACCGGAGTGGGTGACCAGCGAACTCGACGGGTTGCCCGAGACGATGGCCGCCTCGGACCGGCGGGCCAAGCAGTACGAACGCGGCATCGTCGACCTGACCGAGGCGCTGGTGCTCTCGACCCGGGTCGGGGAACAGTTCACCGGCACCGTGGTCAGCATCGACGAGGACGGGTCCAAGGGCCGCCTGGTCGTCGCCGACCCCGCCGTCGAGGCGAACGTGACGGGGAAGAAGCTGCCGCTGGGTGAGCAGGTCACCGCGACCCTGGTCAAGGCGGACGTGGCCAAGGGTGAGGTCCGCTTCGAGGTGGGCCCGGGGCAGGCTCCTCAGTCCGCCTGAGTCCCGGCGGGGGTGAAGAGTGCTGCGGTCATCCGCCGCACCCAGGTCTCGGGGTCCTCGGCGGTGTACCGCGGATCGAG
Organism: Enemella evansiae; assembly: GCF_004362375.1. Classification (NCBI taxonomy): domain Bacteria; kingdom Bacillati; phylum Actinomycetota; class Actinomycetes; order Propionibacteriales; family Propionibacteriaceae; genus Enemella; species Enemella evansiae. The sequence goes on along the minus strand of NZ_SNXA01000013.1, from coordinate 67,337 downwards.
TGCCCCGTTCAGCCAGAGCGTCGCAAAACCATGCACCACGGAGAATCCGACGAGCCGCACGGTGTCGATCCGCTGCTCGTCGGCGACCTGGGCGGCGCCTGAGTCGAGCCGTGCCCGGGCTGCTGCCATGGCGGCGACCAGCGCGGGATCGTCGGTGTGCACCAGGGCGGCGTCGAACATCACCGGATAGTGACCGGGGTGATCGAGGGCGAACCGGACGTAGCGAACCGCCTGCCCCGCAAAATCCTGCACACTCTCGCCGAGTGCGTCCGCCAACCGCTCGAAGCCCTGAGCGGCCAGGGCGGTGAACAGCCCGCGCCGGTCGCCGAAGTGGTGCGCCGGAGCGGCATGGGACACCCCGGCAGCGGTGGCCAGTCGGCGCAGCGTCACCCGATCCGGGCCCACCTCGGCAACCATGGCTGCGGCGTGGTCCAGCAGCTCGGCCCGCAGATTGCCATGGTGATAGCTCGTTCCCGATGGCGTCATGGCGGCAACCTAGATCGGAAACTTGACACTGGCAAGTTCGGTCGCCGACACTCAATCTAGTCAATGTCTAGATTCGGGGAGTCCGATCATGGCGCCGTTGCTCATCCTGCTCGTGACGACCGGTCTCGCCCGGTTGGTCGGCTGGCTCTGGTACGCGCCGCTGGACGGCTGGAGCGCGGCCGTGGCCCTCGGGCTGGCGGCCATGTTCCTGGTCACCGGGTCCGCCCACTTCACTCCGGCCAAGCGCCGGGGAATGGTGATGATGGTCCCGCCGGTGCTTCCGCGGCCGGAGCTGTTGGTGACCATCACCGGCATTCTCGAACTCGCCGGTGCGGTCGGCCTGCTGGTCCCGCTCACCCGCGGTCTCGCTGCGGGCTGCCTGGCGCTGCTGCTGGTGGTGATGTTCCCGGCGAACTGGCGCGCCCAGACGAAGTTCGGGCAGAGCCCGATGGTCTCGATGCCGCTGTGGGCGCGGACGCTGACCCAGGTGGTCTTCCTGGCCGCCTGTCTCGTGGTCGTCGTCGGTTGACAGTGTGGATTGGTCGCGCGGTCGGGGCCGCCCTAGAATCGTGCGGAGACGAGGCAGCCAGGCGATCGCGGCACCGATGGTGTCGAGGAAAGTCCGGACTCCACAGAGCAGGGTGGTGGGTAACGCCCACCCGGGGTGACCCGCGGGCCAGTGCCACAGAAAACAGACCGCCCCGGCGTTCGCGCCGGGGTAAGGGTGAAAAGGCGGTGTAAGAGACCACCGGCACCCCGGGTGACCGGGGTGGCCTGGTAAACCCCACCCGGAGCAAGACCAGACAGGCAGCGTTCGAGGGTTGCTCGCCCGAGCTGCCGGGTAGGTCGCACCAGGCCGTTGGTGACAACGGTCGCAGATGGATGATCGCCCTCGACAGAATCCGGCTTACCGGCTGCCTCGTCCTCCAGCTCAGGGCAGGGTGAGGATCTCCGCACCGTCGGGGTTGATCACCACGGTGTGCTCCCACTGGGCGACCCGGGAGCGGTCGGTGGTGAGCACGGTCCAGCCGTCGTCCCACATCTCCCAGTCGATGCCGCCCAGGGTGATCATCGGCTCGATGGTGAAAGTCATCCCGACCTCGATCACATCGTCGAACTGTGGCGCGTCGTAGTGCGGGATCACCAGCCCGGAATGGAATGCGGTGTGCACCCCGTGCCCGGTGTAGTCACGCACCACGCCATAGCCGAAGCGCTTGGCGTACGCCTCGATCACCCGGCCGATCACGTTCACCTGGCGGCCCGGCCTGGCCGCGCGGATGCCGCGCATCATCGCCTCGTGGGTGCGCTCCGAGAGCAGTCTCGATTCCTCGGAAACCTCACCACAGAAGAAAGTGGCGCAGTTGTCGCCGTGCACGCCGTCGAGGTGGGCGGTGAGGTCGATCTTGACCAGATCGCCGTCCTCGAGGGGCCGCTGGTCGGGGATCCCGTGGCAGATCACCTCGTTGATCGAGGTGCAGATCGCCTTCGGGAAACCGCGGTAGCCGACCGTCGAGGGATAGGCGCCGTGATCGCAGATGAACTCGTGCGCGATCGCGTCCAGCTCGTCGGTGGTCACCCCAGGGGCGACATGCCTGCCGGTCTCGGCCAGTGCCTGTGCCGCCAGCTTCCCGGCCACCCGCATCTTCTCGATGACCTCCGCCGACTGCACGTTCGGCCCGGTGTAGGGCTCCGGCCGGTCCTTGCCGACATACGGCGGACGCGGAATGCGCGCCGGGACGGGGCGGACGGGGCTCACCGGATACTGTTGCACTACGGTCACGGCAGCGATGATATGCCGTTCCACCAGCCGGCCAGCGGTCGGCGAACAGGGCCGATGAGAAGGAGCAGGATGAGCGAGCGCGAAGACCTCTGGTACTACAACCTCAAGACCCGTCAGGTCGAACACGGCGACGGCGGCCGGGCCGAGGATCGCCTTGGTCCGTACCCGACCAAGGAGGCCGCACAGAACGCGCTGGAGACGGTCCAGGAGCGCAATGAGGCCTGGGATGACGACCCGAAGTGGAACGACAAGGACGAGTGAGGCGGGGGCCCACGGCGGCTCATCTCGACACGCAGTCCCGGCTCCGCTTCGCTGCGCCGGGACTGCTACTCGATGAGCGTCACTGACCGGCGCGGAGTTGATCGATCGCCACGGCGGCGGCCTGGGCGCCGTCCGGGGCGCCGGTCGCGACGGTGACCAGCAGGCCCAGCGATTCCGGCTGCCCGGCATCGACGACGATGATGCTGACCCGCCCGGGCGTACTGCCGGTGAGCTCGTAGTCTCGACGCTGGGCCGCCCGCGCTCCCGCCACCTGGGTCGGATAGGCCTTGCCGGCCGGGGTGAGCATCCCGCTGGTCAGCGGATTCCGGGCCCGCAGGCAGGTCTCCACCGCCGGTACCGCCTCCTCGGGCGATTCGAAGACATCGTCGAGGCGCAGCGCGGCCACCACGATGGTGGCCTCGGTGGTCTCGCCGACCACGACATCGCTGGCGAACGGCACCCGCGACACCTCGCCGGGGCGCCACGCACCGGGAGTCCGGGTGGTCAGCCCGCCGCCGTGCAGCCAGCCGTTCTCCGGGTAGGTGGCCCGATGGGTGGGTTCGCCACCGGTGCAGTACGCCGGCGCTTCGATCAACCCGACCGGCTGCGCCTTCGGCGCGCCACCCCCGGCGGCCTCGGTGAACGGGGCCTCTCGGCTCAGCACGATGCCGGACACCCCGGCCACCGTGAGCACCACGACCGCTGCGGCACCGACCAGCAACCGCCCGCGACGCGGCCGCGGCGTACCCACCGGGCGGACCTGGGTGGTCCAGCCCTCACCGTCCCAGAGCCGCTGCAGGCCGGAATTGCCCGCCGGGTCCGGGTACCAGCCGGGTGCCGCCATGGCACGCTCCTCTCCGGGGCTTCGGCTCGCTCGCTCAGCCGCCGTCATCTGAGATCGTAGGCCGCAGACCCGCGCGGGGGCAGCAATTCGGCCCGGTCGGCATCAGGTCGTGACCTGTAACGCGGTTGAAACACATCAGCAGGCAGACTTGGTCCCATGGACAAGCAGACCGAGTATGTGTTGCGGGCCATCGAGGAGCGGGACATCCGCTTCATCCGGCTCTGGTTCACTGACGTCCTCGGTTTTCTGAAATCGGTGGCGATCGCGCCGGCCGAGCTGGAGGGTGCCTTCGAGGAGGGCATCGGCTTCGACGGATCGGCGATCGAGGGGTTCGCGCGGATCTACGAGTCCGACATGGTCGCCCACCCCGATCCGGCCACCTTCCAGGTGCTGCCCTGGCGCAGTCACGACGCGGGCGGTGGCACGGCGCGGATGTTCTGCGACATCACCCTGCCCGACGGCTCGCCCTCCTACGCCGACCCGCGCTATGTGCTCAAGCGGTCGCTGCAGAAGGCCGCCGACCTCGGGTTCACCGTCTACACCCATCCCGAGATCGAGTTCTTCCTGCTGGAGAAGGGAACCACGCCCAACGGCGAGCCGATCCCGGTGGACAGCTCCGGCTACTTCGACCATGTGGTCTCCAGCACCGGCAGCGATTTCCGCCGGCAGGCGATCACCACGCTGGAGCAGATGGGCATCTCGGTGGAGTTCTCCCACCACGAGACCGCGCCCGGGCAGCAGGAGATCGATCTGCGCTACGCCGATGCGCTGTCGATGGCCGACAACATCATGACCTTCCGGGTGGTGGTCAAGGAGGTCGCCGAGCAGGCCGGCATCCGGGCCTCCTTCATGCCCAAGCCGTTCAGCGACTACGCCGGTTCGGGGATGCACACCCACATGTCGCTGTTCACCGGTGACACCAACGCCTTCTACGACGCCGGTGAGGACTACCGGCTCTCCAAGACCGCCGAGCACTTCATCGCCGGCGTGCTGCGGCACTCCGAGGAGATCACCGCGGTCACCAACCAGTGGGTGAACTCCTACAAGCGGCTGGCGTTCATGGGCGGTGAGGCGCCCAGCTACGTCTGCTGGGGCCGCAACAACCGTTCCGCGCTGATCCGGGTGCCGCTCTACAAGCCCAACAAGGGTTCCTCGGCACGCTTCGAGCTGCGCTCCATCGACCCGGCCTGCAATCCCTACCTGGCGTACGCGCTGATCATCAACGCCGGACTGGCCGGGGTCGAGGGTGAATACGAACTGCCGGAGGAGGCCGAGGACGACGTCTGGTCGCTGACCGAACGGGAGCGCCAGGCGCTCGGCATCCGGCCGCTGCCGCGGAACCTGGACGAGGCGATCCGGGCGATGGAGAACTCCGAGCTCGCCATCGACACCCTGGGCGAGCACGTGCACGAGTTCTTCCTGCGCAACAAGCGCGCCGAGTTCAACGAGTACCGCGCCCAGGTCACCCCGATGGAGCTGTCGCGGTACCTGCCCCTGCTCTGACCCGACGGCACCGCTCAGAACAGCGGCAGCCAGTCCGACAGATCGGAGCGGCTGCCCGAGGCCCGCACCCTGCCGGTGCGCACCGCCTCGGCGAACTCGATCCGGCCCACGCAGAGCCGGACCAGGGTGAGCGGATCGCACTCGACGACATTGGGCGGGGTGCCGCGGGTGTGCTTCGGATCGTCCTCCCCGGTGCCGCACTGCACGGCGGCGAACGGTGGGATACGCAGCTCCACCGACTGGCCCGGGTGGCGGGTCGCGATCACATCGGCGAGGGTACGCACGGCCTCGGCGCGGCAGGCCCGCGACCAGCGCAGCGGCCCCCGGTCCGGCAGTGATTCGACCAGGTCGTCGCAGTGGGTGACCAGTTGCACGCAGAGCAGCCGCACCAGATCCAGGGTGCGCATCGGATGCTGGTCGGTCTGCACCGCGGCCGGTGCCAGGTCGTCACCCAGTCGGGCCGCCAGTTCGGTGGCATCCTGCCGGAAGCGGGTGGCCAGGCTCTCCGCCGTACCGTGCTGGGCCAACTCGACCGCCAGATCCTGCTGCCGGCGCAACCACGGGCGCAACCCGGTGAAGTAGTCGTTCAACCCCGCCGGTCGGGCCGTGGTGGGCCGGTCCAGGGCGCTCAGCGCCGCCGCCTGCATCACCACCGGATAGGCCACCAGGACACCGACGTCCCAGCCCGGGCGTACCGTCGGCCGGCCCAGGTCGTCCGGCCGGATCAGGGACAGGAAGTCCGCGAGATATCCGGCCTGTTCGACCATGCCGGCGACAGTCCGGCGCTGGTGCTGCGCTCGTGCGATGACTGCCACCCCCTCAACGTAGTCAGGCCATGTTGCCACTCGGTTGCGAACGGGCGAACTTCGAGCGTCACGGACGCCACCCCGCCGCCGCGTCGGCGCCCAGTAGCATGCCGTGGGTGAGAGTCAGTTCGCTGACCGGAGTGTTGGCCCGCCGCGGTTTCCACGATGCCGCCGCGGCCGCCGAGCGGTTGCCGCAGTGGGGATTGGCGACCGCCGATCAGGATCTGCTGGTCGATCTGGCGGCGGTCTCGGCCGATCCGGATCTGGCCGTGGAGGGTCTGGACAAGCTGCAGCGGGCCCGCCCCGGTGTGCTCGCCGAGCTCGCCGCGGAACGCGCCTGGGCCCAGCAGGTGACCGCGGTGCTGGCGGCCAGCGCCGCGCTGCAGCAGCATCTGGTCGCCCACCCCGACCAGCTGGAGGTGCTGCGTCCCCGGGCGGTACGCCGCAGCGCCGCCGACCTGCGTGCGGCGCTGCTGCGCGCGGTCGGCGCCGACCCGGAGGCCGCCGCCCCGGTCGCCGCCGACCCGGATCCCGAGTGCGCCGACCCCGGTGACCCGCTGCGGCTGGCGTACCGGGCCGAACTGCTGCGGATCACCGCCCGCGACCTACTCGCCGCCGACGGTTACGAGGCGATGGAGGACGTCGCCGCCGAACTCGCGGATCTGGCCGATGCCACCATCGAGGCGGCGCTGGCGCTGGCCCGCCAGCAGGTCGGCCCGGACGCGGAGCGGGTCCGGCTCGGCATCGTCGCGCTCGGCAAGACCGGTGCCCAGGAACTCAACTACGTCTCCGATGTGGACGTGCTCTACGTCGCCGAACCTGCCGCCGTCCCCGCTGCCGGGACCGAGGAGGGGGCGGGGGAGGAGCTGTCCGGCGACCGGGCGATCGAGGTGGCCACCCGGCTCGCCTCGGCGCTCACCCGGATCTGCTCGGCGCACACCTCGGCCGGCACCATCTGGCAGGTGGACGCGGCGCTGCGCCCCGAGGGCAAGGCCGGGCCGCTGGTGCGTACCCTCGCCAGCCACACCCAGTACTACGCGAAATGGGCGAAGAACTGGGAGTTCCAGGCGATGCTCAAGGCGCGGCCGATGGCCGGGGATCTGGAGCTGGCCGGCGAGTTCGTGGAGATGGTGCAGCCGAAGGTGTGGCGGGTCGCCGAGGCCGACAATTTCGTCGCCGAGACCCAGGCGATGCGTCGCCGGGTGATCGCCAACATCCCCAAGAGCCAGACCGACCGCGAACTCAAACTCGGCCAGGGCGGGCTGCGCGATGTGGAGTTCACCGTGCAGCTGCTGCAACTGGTGCACGGCCGCACCGACGAACGGCTGCGCACCCGCTCCACCCTGGCCGGGCTGCGGGCGCTGGTGGATCACGGCTACGTCGGCCGCTCCGATGGTGCCGAGATGGCCGAGGCGTACCGCTTCATCCGCTATCTGGAGCACCGCAGCCAGCTCTTCCGGTTGCGCCGGACCCATCTGCTGCCGACCGCCGAGGACGATCTGCGCCGCATCGGCCGACCGATCGGGCTGGCCCCCGACCAGGTCACCGAGGGCTGGCGGCGGCGGTCCCGGCGGGTGCTGACCCTGCATCGGCGGCTGTTCTACTCCCCGCTGCTGGAGGCGGTCGCCAAGATCCCCTCCGGCGAGGTGCGGCTCACCACCGACGCGGCCCGGGACCGGCTCGCCGCGCTCGGGTATGCCGATCCGCGCTCCGCGCTGGGGCACATCCAGGCACTCAGCCGCGGGATGAGCCGGCAGGCCGAGATCCAACGGCAGCTGCTGCCGGCGATGCTCGGTTGGTTCGCCGAGGGCCCCAACCCCGATCACGGGCTGCTCGCCTTCCGGCAGGTGTCCGAGGCCCTCGGCGCCACCCCCTGGTACCTGCGCGGGCTGCGCGACGAGGGTGCGATGGCCGAACGGCTGGCGCGGATCCTGTCCTCCAGCCGCTACCTGGTCGATCTGCTGACCCGCAACCCGGAGATCCTGCAGATGCTGGCCGACGAGGCCGAGCTGACCCCGCGGCCGCTGCCGGTGCTGGAGCGGGAGATGCGGCTGGTCGCCGGCCGGCGCACCGACCCGAAGGAGGCCATCGACGCCGTCCGGGGCGTACGCCGCCGCGAACTCTTCCGGATCGGGGTCGGCGATGTGCTCGGGGTGACCGAGCTGGCCGAGGTCGGGCAGGGGCTCAGCGATCTGGCCTCGGCCACCATCTCCGCGGCGCTGCGGATCGCCGGCCGGAACCGGCCGGAGCTGACCATGTCGGTGATCGCGATGGGCCGGTGGGGTGGCCACGAGCTGTCCTACTCCTCCGATGCGGATGCGATGTTCGTGGTGTCCGACGATTCGGAGGAGGCCCGGAAGACCGCCGCCGAGATCGTCACCGACCTCCGTGCACTGCTCGCCCGCCCGGGCCCCGAACCCAAGCTGGAACTGGATGTCGACCTGCGCCCCGAGGGCAAGGGCGGGCCGATGGTGCGTTCGTTGAAGTCGTACGCCGGCTACTACGGGCGCTGGTCCTCGACCTGGGAATCGCAGGCCCTGGTGCGGGCCGACCGGGGCGCGGGCAGCGACGACCTGGCCGACGAGTTGCTCACCCTGGTGGACCCGCTGCGCTGGCCCGAGGGCGGGCTGAGCCGGGAGCAGCTGTCCGAGATCCGCCGGCTGAAGGCCCGGATGGAGGGGGAGCGGCTGCCGCGCGGCGCCGATCCGAAGCGGCACCTGAAGCTCGGCCCCGGTGGCCTGTCCGATGTCGAGTGGACCGTGCAGGTGCTGCAGCTCCAGCACGCCGCCGCCCATCCGGAGCTGCGCACCACCCGGACCCTGACCGCGTTGGGTGCGGCCCGCGAGCTCGGGCTGCTGGCGGCCGAGGACGCCGACACCCTGGCCGAGGCCTGGACGATGGCCAGCCGGATCCGGGACCGGATCATGCTGGTCCGCGCCAAGGCCTCCGACTCGCTGCCCAATGACTCCCGGGAGCTGGCCGCGGTGGCCGAGCTGATGGGTTACGAGGCGGGGGAGGCCTCGCACCTGGTGGCCGACTGGATGCGCGTCGCCCGGCATGCCCGCTCGGTGGTCGACCGGGTGTTCTGGGGCGAGTAGGGCTCCCACTAGGCTCGCGAGCCATGAAGAAGACCCCCGGACCCGGCGCCGCCACCGAGGACAGCGGGGTGGTGATCCCCGCCGACGCCGAGGGGCGACGCTCCTCCAGCCGGCTCGGCCGGGAGGTGACGGCGGCGGCCCTGGATCCGGTCGATCCGGTGGGTGCCGCGGCGGCGCTGCGGGAGGTCGACTGGCGCAACGGCTATCCGGTGCACGCCCGCCGGTTGGTGGAGGCCGGGCTGGGGCGTACCCGGGATGAACTGGCGATCGCCGAGGCGGGTCTGACCGCCGTCCGGGACCGGCTGCGGATCACCACCGACTCCGGCGAGGCGCCGCTGGCCGAGGCGCTGGAGCGGCCCGCGGCCCGGCCGCTGCACACCCGCACCGTGCACGGCACCCAGGCGCCGGCCGAGGAGTTCAGTCTGCCGCACGCCGGCCGCCGGCTGACCGGGGACAAGCTGCTGGAGCGGCTGGCCGCCTGGGAGCGGTCCGGGATCCTCGAACCGTCGGCGGCCGACGCGGTCCGCGAGGTCGCCGCCCACCCGGAGTGGCTGGCGCTGCGCGGACGGCGGGTGGTGGTCCTGGGTGCCTCGGCCGAGATGGGACCGCTGCGCGCGCTGCTGTCCTGGGGTGCCGAGGTGGTGGCGGTGGACCTGCCGCGCCCGGAGTTGTGGCAGCGGCTGGAGAAGCTGGCGCGCTCCTCGGCCGGGGTGCTGATGCTGCCCGAGCAGCAGGACGGCCCCGGTGCCGACCTGCTGCAGGATCTGCCCGCGGTCGCCGACTGGCTGGGCGGGCTGGACGGGCCGCTGGTGCTCGGCAATTACGTGTACGCCGACGGGGCGGTGAACCTGCGGCTGTCCGCGGCCACCGACCTGCTCGCCACCCGGTTGACCGGGGCCCGCGACGATGTGGCACTGGCCTGGCTGGCGACCCCGACCGATGTCTTCGCGGTACCGCCCGAGGTGGTCGAGGCGTCCGCCGAGGCGTACGACCATCGCGGCCTGCGCGCGTTCCGCCCGCTGATCAAGGGGGTCAGTGGTGGCAGGTTGCTGAAGCGGAACCATCGCCCGGGTACCAGCCCGGGCATCGCGGACGCGATGATCCCGCAGCAGGGCCCCAACTACATCCTGGCGAAACGGCTGCACCGCTGGCGGGCCGCGGTGGCCCGCCGCGACGGGGTGGAGGTGTCGCTGCGGGTCGCGCCGCCGACCAAGACCCGCTCGGTGACCCGCAACCGGGCGCTCGCCGCGGCGTACGCCGGTGCGCACCATTTCGGAATCGAGGTCTTCGACCCGGCCACCTCGAACACGCTGATGGCCGCGCTCCTGGTGCACGATCTGAACACCGGCGGCTCCGCGCTGCCGGTCACCGCGGCGCCCTGGCAGCACGAGGCCGAGAAGGCGGTGCACGGGGGACTGTGGCGCGGGGCCTATGACCCGCGCAGCGCGCTGGGACTGGCGCTGGTGCTGGGCTGGGGCGCGGTACGCGGTTGAACCCGATGCCCCTGTGACTGGTGAGCTTGTTGGGACATAAGGGGTGCTGGAGGTTCAAGTTCCGGTTGAGGTTCAGGTTACTTAGGGGATGGTCGGGGATTCCCCTGATGGCCCGCAGAGCGCCGCCCGGTGCGGAACGACACCGGTGTAACTCCTAGTCAGGGCCGATTTCTTGGATTTCTTTCAGGTGCATCAGGGCTCGCCGCGCGCCTAGCCTCGCAGCGTCCGCTTCCCCCAGCAGAGAGTTCGAGATGAAGTTTCTAGCCGGCCTGAGCAAGAGCGCCGTCGTCACGATGAGCGCCGTTGTGATCGGTTCGACCGCTGCCGTCACCGGAGCGGTGCTGTCCGGGCCCGCCGGGGCCGTGGACAACTCCAGCCGATCCGCCTACATCAAATCCGTCGCCCCCCTGGCCCAGGCGAACCAGAGCAAGTACCGCGTACCCGCCTCGGTGGCGATCGCCCAGTCGATCATGGAGAGTGACTGGGGCAAGTCCGGTCTGACCACCAAGGGCAATGCCTACTTCGGCATCAAGTGCTCCTCCAACATGGGGCCGTATGCCACCGGGTGCCTCTACATGAAGACCACCGAGTACGACAACGGCAAGTACACGACCACCTCGGGCTTCCGCACCTACAAGAACGCGCAGGACTCGTTCTACGACCACGGCTGGTTCCTGAGCAACAACAGCCGTTACGGCAACGCGTTCCGCTATCCGACCGATGCGAAGCGGTTCATCGCCGAGGTGGCCAGGGCCGGGTACGCGACCGACCCGAAGTACACCTCGCTGGTCGTCGGACTGATGGACGACTACAACCTCTACCAGTACGACAACAAGGGTTCGAACCCGACGACGAAGCCGACCACCACGAAGCCGGCGCCGACCACGGCGAAGCCGACCACCACGAAGCCGGCGACGACCCGGTCGGCGACACCGACCCGGTCCGCGACCCCGACGAAGACGGCGACCCCGACCAAGTCGGCGACCCCGACCCGGACGGCCACCCCGACCCGGACCGCGACGCCGACGAAGACGGCCACGCCGACCGCGACCCCGAGCCGGACGGCGACCCCGACCCCGTCGGCGACCGCGACCCCGGTGAAGTCCGCCTCGCCGCGGGTGACGGCCACTCCGTCGAAGACCGCGACCGCGACCCCGTCGCCGTCCCTCGACCCGGCCAAGGTCCGGGCCCAGGAGCCGCAGGATCCGGCCAAGGCCGGTGCGCTGTCCCAGATGCCGAAGGTGAAGCCGGCCGCGGTGGTTGCCGCCAAGGTCTCACCGACCACGCCGGCCGCCCAGCCGTCGAAGGCGAGCGTCGGCGGTCTCGCCAGCACGGGCGTCTGAGTCCGCGAGTCAACCCCTGATGCCGATGCCGGCCCGGATCACCGGGCCGGCATCGCGCTGTCTCCGGTTGGGCGGGAATCCTTGCTCAGGCAGGGAATTCCTGGTGCAGTTCGTCGAACAACCACCGGTTCAGTTCGAAGCCGCGCGCCGCGGCGGCCAGCGTTTCGGCGCGCTGTGCGGCGGTCAGCGGCAGGGTGTCCAGGGTGGTGCGATAGCGGTCCTTGTAGGTCTTCGGCTTCTCGATGTCGAAGGCATAGAAGGTGAGGACGGCCGGGTCGGTGCCGTAGTGCCGCTGGGTCAACCGCGCGATGATCTGGCCACCGGACAGGTCACCGAGATAGCGCACGTAGTGATGAGCGAGCAGGCCGGCCGGTCCGAGCGTCGCGAGCTCTGCGGCGTACGCCTCGGCCGCCGGCAGCACCGTGTCGAAGCGGCACCCGGCGGCCGCCTGGGCGGCCAGATCGGCGCGCAGGGCCGGCGTACGCTCCAGTCGCGGATCGAGCAGCGGGGCCAGCACCGGATCGTCGGCGTGGACGCGACAGGCATCCTCCAGTGCGGCATAGATCGGCAGTGACTGGGCGAGCAGGGCGACCAGCGCCTCGGTGCCGAGCCGGCCCGCGAGCAGGTCGGCCATGAACGGCGACTCCTCGGCGCGGGCATGGGCGTCCGCGGTGTGCTCGCGCAGGGCGGTGGACAGTGGCACGGTCTCGAGATCGGTCGGGGACTGGGACATCGGGCTCCTTCGGGCTTACTGTCTTCGAGGCTATGCCGACCGGGGTGCGCGCGGATCAACCTTCTGATTGATCTGTGCCGCCGGAGCGGTAGCGTGCATCTGGGATGCGGGTGGTCCCGTCAGTTCTGAGCGATCGCTAAGGAGCGAGGATGATCGAGGAGGAAGGCTGGGCGTCGGTCCCGCTGGCGCTGGCGACCGACCTGGATCACGGCGGCCGCTGGTGGGCGCTCACCGCCGGTCAGCGCGAGTGGCTGTGGACCAATCCGGATGGGGCGATCGCGGCGGAACGACTCGAGGTGCGGCCCGGTGACGCATTCGTCGACGCGGGTGGTGCGGAGGAGTGTTTTCCCTGTATCCGTGGCAATCCCGACCATGGCGACGCCTGGACCCGGGTCTGGGACGGTGCCCGGGTGACGGCCCGTGCCGAGACCGATTTCGGGGTGCTCAGCCGGACCATCTCCGACCGCGACGGTACCGTGCGACTGGACTACCTGATCGAGCCGAACGAGGCCGCCTGGACCCGCGACGACGGCAGCCCGACGGCGCCGGTGACCGGGGCGGTGCACCTGTTGCTGCAGTTGTCCGAGGCCGCCGAGTTGGTGCTGCCCGGTGCCGGGTCGATGCTGGTGCTCGATCAGCCCCGCCCGGGCCAGGCGACCGAAGCGGCCTGGCCGATGTTCGGCGAGACCGATCTGTCCCAGTTCGGCCCCGACGACGGCACCGCGCGCTGTGCCATCCTGCGCGGTCTGGCCGGACCGGGTACGCCGGCCGAGGCGTACGTCCTCGACGGGGAGGCGTTGCTGCACCTGCGCTGGCAGGCCGAGGATCCGGCCGCGGTGGGGCTGATGCTGTGGCGCAACCTCGGCGGCTGGCCGGCGGGGCACCCCTATCGCTCGATCGGGGTCGAGCCGCTGGTCGAGGCACCGGGCGCGTGGTGGCTGGAGATCACCGCGTACACCAGGTCCTGAGTCTCAGCCCGCCGGGGACGGCGCCCATTTCGTCCGCAGGCAGGTGAGCAGTTCCTCGACCAGCCGACTGGGTGGCCGTCCGGCCGGCCAGACGGCGACCAGCGGATTGCTCGGCTCCTCGTGGGCGAGGGGCAGCCACAGCAACGGCGCGTCCGCGGGCCGCGGCAGACCCGGTTCGAGCAGCAGGGAATAGGCGATGCCGCGCTCGACCAGCTCATAGATGCTCGCCACATCGGTCAGCTTCCAGCGCACATCGGGGACCTCGCCGTTGCGGGCGAACTCGGCCAGGGCCCGTTCCAGGGCGGGTTCCAGATCGAGCAGCGCGCCGGCATGCTGGGCGAGATCGCGATAGCTGACCCGGGGCAGCGCGGCCAGCGGATGCTCGGTGCTGACCACCACCCGGCGGTAGCGATCGACCAGTGGCTCGAAGTCCAGTCCGGGCATCCGCTGCACATGGGAGACCAGGCAGACGTGCACGTGTCCGGCCAGTGCCGACTGCTGGAGCTGGGTGGCGGTTCCTTCGACGATTTCCAACCGCACTTGGGGATGCCGGCGATGGAACCACTCGATCAGGTCCGGTGCGATGTAGGTGATGTTGGCCCGGAAGATGCCCACCACCAGGCGCCCGGTGAGCTCCTCGCTGGTCCGGCCCAGCGTCGGCAGCTCGGCCACGTCGTCGCAGATCCGGCGGGCCTGCTGCCCGATCGCCCGCCCCTCCTCGGTGAGCGCGATGCCGTGGCCGGGGCGGCGGACCACCAGGGCGGTGTCGAGGGCGCGCTCCAACTGCGCGACGGCCAGGCTGACCGCGGCCTGGCTGACCCCGCACTCCCGGGCCGCCGCGCTCACCGACTCGCTGGCGGCGACCGCCGCGAAGTACTCCAGTTGGCGCAGCGTGGGCTCACCCATAAGTTTCTCCTAAGTGCAGCCTCAGAGGATTTAGTTTGTCAAATGAGTGGGTGGGCCACAACCTGTTGGGACACGACTTTCCCGGCTGGCAAAGGAGCCAACCATGACGTCCCAGCAATCGTCTGTCCTGTCCGACTCGGCCTCCTCGGGTGCGGACGAAACCGTCGCGGTGCCCCGGGTGATCACCCTCGGGACCGCCGGCGGCCCCCGCTGGTGGCGGGATCAGATCGGCCGGCCGCGGTTCGGTATCGCCACCGCGATCGTGCTCGGTGAGGACTGGTACCTGGTCGACTGCGGTACCGGAGCCTTCTTCCAGGCGGCCGCCGCCGGGCTCGATCTGGCGCGGCTGCGAGGGGTGTTCCTCACCCACCTGCACTCCGATCATGTGGTCGACCTGGCATCGCTGCTGCTCTTCGCGCCGATTCATTTCCGCGGCCGGGAGGTGCCACCGGTGCCGATCATCGGACCGGGGGACCGGGGCAAGCTGCCGCCGGTCGCGAGCAGCGCCGCCAGCACGCCCCAGCCGGTCGCTCCGGACAATCCGACACCGGGCACCCGGGGCCTGGTCGACGGTCTGGTGCGGGCGTACGCGACCGACCTGAACGACCGGATCTTCGACTCCCTGGTGCCGACCCCCGATGCGCTGCTCCAGGTGGTGGAGATCGCCATCCCCGCCGAGGTGGGCTTCGACCCCAACGATGCCGTCGCACCGCCGATGGAGCCGTTGGTGGTCTTCTCCGATGAGCAGGTCGTGGTCAGCGCGACCCTGGTCTCGCACCACCCGACCGCCCCGGCGTACGCCTTCCGCTTCGATCTCGCCGGGGTGTCGGTGACGATCTCCGGTGACACCGCGCCGTGTGACAACCTCGTCCGGCTCGCCCGGGGCACCGATCTGCTGCTGCACGAGGCGATCGCGATCGAGCAGATGGAGCGGACCCACGACTCCTCACCGGCGCAGCGGGCCGCGATGGCGCACCACCGGCGGGCGCACACCACCCCGGCCGAAGCGGGCGAGATCGCCGAGCGGGCCGGCGCCCGTCGGCTCGCGCTGCACCACCTGGTACCCGCCTGGGCACCCGAGGAGGCCTGGCAGCAGGCCCGGTCGACCTACTCCGGGGAGCTGCTGGTTCCCGACGACGGCGAGACCGTTGAGCTCGCCGTCCGTGGCGCCGGGGAGGTCCGGCGATGACTCAGAGCGCTGCGACCACGCCCACCTCGGATCGGCAGATGCGCCGGATCCTGTTCTCCAGCTTCATGGGCACCACGATCGAGTACTACGACTTCATCCTGTACGCCACCGCGGCGGGCCTGGTCTTCAACCACGTCTTCTTCGCCGGGCTCGGGCCGACGGTCGCCCTGCTGGTCTCCTTCGGCACCCTGGCGGTCGGCTATCTCGCCCGGCCCCTGGGCGGGGTGATCTTCGGCCACATCGGGGACCGGGTCGGGCGCAAGAAGGTGCTCATCATCACCGTGTTGATGATGGGCATCTCCTCCACCCTGATCGGACTGCTGCCGACGACGGCGATGATCGGAGTGGCGGCACCGCTGCTGCTGGTCACCCTGCGGATACTGCAGGGGATCGCGGTCGGTGGTGAGTGGGGTGGTGCGACCCTGCTGGCCTTCGAGAGCGCGAAGAAGCAGAGCCGCGGTTTCGCGGCCGCGTTCGCCTACATCGGGGCACCGGCCGGCACCCTGGCCGGCACGTTGATCCTCAGCTGGATGTCGATGATGCCGCGCCAGGACTTCCTGGCCTGGGGCTGGCGGGTGCCGTTCGTGTTCTCGCTGGTGCTGATGGGGATCGGCCTGTTCATCCGCGCCAAGGTCAGCGATGCGCCAGTTTTCCAAGCCCTGTTGGAAAAGGCGGAGGAGCAGCCACGCGTTCCGGTTGCCGAACTGTTCACCCGGCACCCGCGGGCCCTGCTCACCGGCATCGCTGCCGCGCTGTCGGGCCAGATGACCCAGGGGATCATGGGGATCTGGGCGCTCACCTACGCGATCCAGCAGGCCGCGATCTCGCAGAGCGGGGTGCTGAACGCCAAGGCGCTGGGGACGATCGGCACGCTGACGATGGTGCTGATCGGCGCGCGCCTCTCGGACCGGTTCGGCCGGCGCCGGGTGCTGATCCTGGGCAACCTGCTCGCGATCGCGCTGGTCGTCCCGGTCCTGCTGCTGCTCCAGGCGGGCACGATGCTCGCGTTCATGGCCGCGATCCTGCTCGGCCTGAGCACCATCCAGGGATTCGTCTCCGGGCCCTACGGGGCGTACGCGAGCGAGCTTTTCCCGACCCGGGTCCGCTACACCGGCGCCTCGATCAGCTATCAGACCGCCTCCACGCTGGCCGGCTTCGCACCGCTGATCGCGACCGCACTGGTCGCCGGTGCGGGCGGGTCGCTGTGGTCCCTCGGTGTCGTCTGGGGTGGGGTGATCCTGATCAGCCTGATCGCGCTGGTGCTCGCGCCGGATCGCTCCCGGATCGAGCTGACCGAGTTGGACGCGCGGGTGGACGGTACGGGGTCGGCGGCGGTGGCCGCGGCGGATTCACGTCCGGATACGCAACGGGCCTGAGCCGGCGATCGTCGTCTGCCGCCTTGCACCACTTTGGTCAACAAAGTGGTGCAAGGTTCGTTCATGCACCATGCGTCTGGTTGGCCGGTGAGGTCATCGACGCCCTGGACGTCTTCGCGGAGCGAGCCGGGCGTCGAGGCTGACTGCTCCTGCAACCTCAAGGGCAACACGTCATCGCTCCAGCGTGCTGAACGAACGAACCGGCTCCCACCAGATGGTGGGAGCCGGCTCCATGCTTCAGGTTCTTGCGGACCTGTCTGCGGACCAGGCGAAGTGCAGATGACTCCGACCAGCCAGGTCACTCACATGTCGTAGTACATCTCGAACTCGTGCGGGTGCGGACGCAGCCGGATGGCGTCGATGTCGGCGCGCTTCAGGTCGATCCAGCTCTCGATCAGGTCGCTGGTGAAGACGTCGCCGGCGAGCAGGAACTCGTGGTCGGTCTCCAGCTTGTCGAGGACGGCGTCGAGCGAGGCGGGCACGGTGTTGATGTCGGCGTGCTCGTCCGGGGGCAGCTCGTAGAGGTCCTTGTCGACCGGCTCGGCCGGCTCGATCCGGTTCTCGATGCCGTCCAGGCCGGCGAGCAGCATCGCCGAGAACGCCAGGTAGGGGTTGGACGACGGGTCCGGGCAGCGGAACTCGACGCGCTTGGCCTTCGGGTTGGAGCCGGTGATCGGGATCCGGATGCAGGCCGAGCGGTTGCGCTGGCTGTAGACCAGGTTGACCGGCGCCTCGAAGCCCGGCACCAGGCGGTGGTAGGAGTTCACCGTCGGGTTGGTGAACGCCAGCAGGCTCGGGGCGTGCTTGAGCAGGCCGCCGATGTACCAGCGCGCTAGATCGGACAGACCGGCGTACCCGCCCTCGTCATAGAACAGCGGTTCGCCACCGTTCCAGATCGAGGAGTGCACGTGCATGCCGGAGCCGTTGTCGCCGAAGATCGGCTTCGGCATGAAGGTGGCGGTCTTGCCGTTGGCCCAGGCGGTGTTCTTGACGATGTACTTGAACTTCATCACATCGTCGGCGGCCTTGAGCAGGGTGTCGAAGCGCCAGTTGATCTCGGCCTGGCCGGCGGTACCCACCTCGTGGTGCGCCCGCTCCACCTCGAGACCCAGGTTTTCCATGTGCAGAACGATTTCGTCGCGCAGGTCACCGAAGTGGTCGGTCGGCGCGACGGGGAAGTAGCCGCCCTTGTACTTGACCTTGTAACCGCGGTTGCCGCCGTCCTCCTCGCGGCCGGTGTTCCAGGCACCCGCCTCGGAGTCGATGTAGTAGAAACCGGCGTTCTGCTTGGTCTCGAAGCGCACGTCGTCGAAGACGTAGAACTCGGCCTCCGGGGCGAAGTAGGCGGTGTCACCGATGCCGGTGGACTGCAGGTACGCCTGCGCCTTGCGCGCGATGTTGCGCGGGTCGCGGCTGTAGGGCTCCTTGGTCAGCGGATCGTGCACGAAGAAGTTCACGCACAACGTCTTCGCCTGCCGGAACGGATCGACGTACGCCGTCGTGGGGTCGGGGAGCAGCGACATGTCCGACTCGTGGATCTTCTGGAAACCACGCACCGAGGAACCGTCGAAGTTCAGCCCCTCGGAGAACACGGAGTCGTCGAAGGCCTTGGCTGGGACAGTGAAGTGCTGCATGACGCCGGGCAGGTCGCAGAAGCGGATGTCGACCATCTCGACATCTTCGTCCTTCAGATACTTCTGAAGGTCTTCGGCACCTTGGAACATGGTTTCCTCCATCGGAACGATTGCTGACTGCCCTCAACCTAGGGCGGTGGCGTTTCCGGTGCTTTGCGCAAATGTTTCAGCCGTGTAACAACCAACGGGGGCTCCGCCCGCGCGCTGCAGCTGGGGGCTGCGCCGCCGGGGGCGTGCGCCAGGACATGCAGTAGTCGCAGGTTTCCATGATCAAACCCAGTGGGACTGGGTTTGTCGGGGCCTCGAGATCGACTACTGCATGTCCCAGCGTTCGCGGTTGCGGTCAGCCCTCGCGGATCGTCATCTTCTTCAGCTTGTCGCCGGCGACCTGGAAGGTGAACCGGCTGCGGCCGTTGGCGTAGTTGCTGCGCCAGTCGCCGATCACCACGAGGTCCTCGCCGTCGGTGGAGACCTCCTCGGGGGAGAGGGTGCCCTCGGAGCCGATGAACTCCTTGTCGCTCCAGCCCTTGATCTGCTGGCGGCCGGTGAAGGTCCGGCCCCAGTCGTCGACGGCGCCGTCGTCGGTGAAGGCGTCCAGGAACGCGCTCTCGTCGTGCCGGTTCACCGCCTCGATGAACGAGGCCACGGGCTCGGGAATGGTGGGTTCGGTCATGTCAGTCTCCTGTGGTTCGGATCTGGTGATCAGCGGGTGGTGTAGCCGCCGTTGGCGAAGACCGTCTGGCCGGTGATCCACCAGCCCGGACCGGCCAGGAAGAGCACCAGCGGGGCGATGTCCTCGATCTTGGTGAGCTGGCCGCCGAGCGCCTGCGACTTGTGGAACTCGACCCGCTCCGGGGTCTCCTGGCCGTAGAAGAACGGGGTGTCCATCGGGCCCGGGGCGACCGAGTTCACCGAGATGCCGCGCTCGGCGAATTCCTTGGAGGCGGCCCGGGTGAAGTGCTCGACCGGGCTCTTCCCGCCGGCATAGGTGGAGTAGCCGTCGGTGAAGGCGGCCAGCAGGGCGGTGACGATCGTGATGACCTTGCCGTTGTCGGCCAGCTGCTTGCCGGCCTCCTTGATGAAGAAGTACGCCGCCTTGGAGTTGATGTCGAACATCGAGTCGTATTCCTCCTCGGTGGTCTCGACGATCGGCTTGCGCAGCACCTTGCCGACGGTGTTCACCGCGACATCGATCTGCCCCAGTGCCTCGGTCGCATCGGTGAACAGCTTCTCGACGTTCGCAGGCCTGGTCAGATCACCGGAGAGCACCACGCCGCGGACGCCGGCCTGCTCGATCTCGGTCAGGGTCTTCTCGGCCTCCGGCCTGCTGGATTCGGAGTTGTAGTGGATCGCGACGTTCGCACCGGCCCGGGCGGCCTCCCGGGCGATCAGTCCGCCGAGGTTCTTCGCGCCACCGGCGATCAGCACGTTCTTGCCCTTGAGAGTGTGTTCGGCCATCTTGGTCTCCCTCGTATAGCTGTGTGATGCAACGCTGTATCAGCGCTACAGACGCTAATGTAGCACCATGACAGAGGATGTCCGAAGCGATACACGAAGCCGGTTGTTGAATGCCGCGGCCGACCTGATCGCCGCGTCCCCCGGTGAAGAGGTGTCGCTGCGGGCGGTCTGCGACGCGGCCGGGGTCAAGATGCCCACGCTCTACCACTTCTTCGGCAGCAAACAGGGCCTGATCGACGCCGTCATCGAGCGCGGTTTCGACATGTATCTGGGGGCCAAGGCCGCCGCCGAATCCTCCGGTGACCCGATCCAGGACCTCCGCGCCGGCTGGGACTCCCATGTCGCCTTCGGGCTCGCGAACCCCGGCTTCTACACCCTGATGTACGGCAAGGTGCGGCCCGGATACTCTCCCGCGGCCCAGGCCCGGGCCAGCGACATGCTGCGGGCGATCACCCGGCAGGCGGCGGACCAGGGCCGGCTGGTGGTCTCCGCCGAGCAGGCGGCCGCCCACGTGCTGGTCACCAACATCGGGGTGACGCTGCGCCAGATCGTGCTGGCCCGCGCCGATCGGAAGCTGTCGGTCGGCGTACGCGAGGGAGCGATCGCCGCCATCACCGGCAGTGCCCGGTCCGAGGATCCGCAGGTCGCCACCCGCTCGCTGATCGAACGGGCGGCCGCGAACCCCGAGGTGCTGGGCCCGGCGGAGACCCGCCTGTTCATCGAATGGGCGCAGCGCCTGGACCGCGCCTGATCCGCGCACCGGGGGCGGGTGCGGGCGCCCCGGTAGACTCGCCCCGTGAGCGCGCCGACCGAATCCGTGGAAGCCTGGCCCGGAGAAGAACTCGGGCTGCCCGAGGCCGGCCGCGGCTCGTTGGCCAGCTGGCGCGCCCGGATCACCGCGATCGTCCTCGACTGGGCGATCTGCTCGGTGGCCGCCTGGGCGATATTCGGGCCGCTGGCGATGCGTGGCGGCAGCTGGCGCTCCTTCACCACTCTCGGCCTGTTCTTCGTGATGTCGACCCTGCTCACCACCTTCATCGGCGGCACCGTCGGCCAGCTGATCACCCGGATCGCGGTCGTCCGGCTGGACCACCAGCCGCTGGGCTTCCTGCGTGCCCTCGCGCGGGCGGTGCTGGTCTGCCTGGCGCTGCCGGCGATGGTGATCGGTGCGCACCGCCGGGGGTTGCACGATCTCGCCGTCGGCACCGTCGTGGTCAACCGCCGCTGAGCGAACTCTCACCCACCGATCCGCTGGAACCGCGCCACACCGGGCGTACCGACCCCTCCTTTGACAGACTGGTCAGGTGACCGGACTCCGACTGCCGCTGGCCCTGGCTGGGGTGGCGTTGCTGCTCACCGGCTGCGCCGGTCAACCCGGTCAGGTCTCCCGCTCGGCCTCCGATGCCGGCGGTCGCAGCGTCGTCGGGATGGCCCGGCGCAGCGACGGTTCGCTGGTGATGGTCACCGCCTGGTGTCTGGGGGAGCGCACCGAGGAACCGCGGATCGCCACCTGGGACGGGCGCGTCGGCGAGGAGTTGTACGCCGCCAGTGGACCCAGCAGCGACCCGGTGACCGTGCACGAGGTGGGGCGGCCGGCGCCGGGTTTCACGCTGCGCAGCAACCGGCCGCTGCCGACCGGGCGGACCCTGGTCGCGCACAACGCGGGGGAGCGGCAGGAGCTGTTCCGGCAACGCGCCTATCCCTCGACGGTGGCGGTGTTCAATCTCGGTGACCTGCCCACCAGCGACGACCCGGTACCCGAACAGCTGATCACCGGGGAGCGGCAGCGGACCACCGCGGAGTTGCTGATCGCCGGCAAGTGCGCGAACGGCTGAGCGTCCCGGTCAGTCCCGGCTGGCCAGCTGGAGGTGCTGGGCCATCACATAGTGGTGGTGCAGCACCGCGATCCGGCCGGCCTCCTCGTCGCGATTGCGGACCGCGTCCAGGATCGGGGTGTGCAGCGCCACGATGCCGTTGATCGCGGCGGGTTGCAGCCACTTCGGCACGGTCCCGTCGCTGATCCAGGACCGGTATTCATAGTTGATCAGCGTCTCGTGGATGCTCTCGTAGATCGAGGACAGATAGGGATTGTGCCCGGCTCGCACCAGGGTGGCGTGGAAATGGGTGTCCGCGCTCATCCAGGCGGCGGTGTCCCCGGCATTCGCGATCATCTCCTCCAGCGCGCGCTCACCGGCCGCCACCTCGTCCTCGCTGCCGACCTCGATGGCCCGGGTGATGCCGACCGTCTCCAGCCAGAGCCGCAGATCGGCCAGCTGCCCGACCGACTGCTGGTTGAGATTGAGCATCAGGTCCACCGAGGCGGCCAGACTGAACTCGGGCTTGCGGCGCACGTACGCCCCGGAGCCGCGGCGGGACTCCACCAGCCCCTTGACCACCAGGATCCGGATCGCCTGGCTCACCGTGGGTCGGCTGGTCCCGGTCAACTGCACCAGGTCCCGCTCCGAGGGGAGCCTGGTGCCCTCGGTCAGGCAGGCGGTGACGATCAACTGCTCGATGTGACCGGCGATCTCGTCGGCGGAGACCGGTTCGCCCTCGGGTCGCTCGGTGAGGCGACGCAACGGCTCCCAGATCTCCGCCCCGTCGACGTTCTTCACCCGGACCATCGGCTCAGCCTATCGCCACCAGGGCAACGATTGCGGGCATCGTCACCCGACCAGCTCGGTGAACGCGGGGGCGGCATGGGTGATCCGCCCGCCGACCATGGTCAGCTCGCTGCGCAGCTCCCGCAGCTCCTCGATCGAACAGCTGAACGGGTCCATGGTCGGTACGCAGAGGTCGGCGTCGAAACCCGGTGCGAGCCGGCCCCGGGTGTCCTCCTCGCCGCTGAACCAGGCGCTGTCGCGGGTGTACGCCGCGATCGCGTCGAAGCGGGAGAGCCGGTCGTGCTCCGCGCGCCGGGTCCGTCGGTCGATCGACTCACCGGACACCAGCCAGGCGATCGAGGTCCACGGATACCAGGAGTTGGCGCGGGTCCCGTCGGTGCCCGCGCCGATCTGGATCCCGAGCCGCTTCATCGCCCCGATCGGCGGGGCGGCGTCGGCGCCGTCCTGACCCCACAGATCCACATAGTCGGCGCCCTGCAGCACCATCCGGTTCTGCACCTGGATCCCGGCCCCGAGCGCGGCGATCCGGCGCAGGTTCTCCTCCGAGGCCTCGTCGGCGTGCACGATCGACCAGCGCAGCTCGCTGACCCGGCCGCCGCTCTCCCGGTCGACGAGTTCCCAGGCGTCGAGAATCCGGCTCAGGGAGTTGTTCAGCACCGCATGCACCGACAACCGCCAACCGTGCTCGACCGCCATCCGGCAGATCTCGACCAGTTCGGAATGGGCGTCGTCGGCGATCGTGAAGGCGGGGTCGAAACCCTCGAAGTCGTGGCAGGCCATGTGAGGCATCTCGCCGAGCCCGGCGATCTTGAGCATGCCGTCGCCGAAGTCCGGTTGGGAGAGCAGGGTGAGCTGCTCATAGTCGTGCACCTCGTCCCCGCGGCTCCAGGCGCAGATGTAGAGCCGGAAGCGGACCCCGAGCCCGCCACGGCGCCACAGTTCATAGAGCGCGTCGTAGTCGTGCGGGGTGACCTGGAAGCCGCCGGCGTCGACGACCCCGGTCAGGCCGTGCGCGGCGAACTCGCTGGTCATCGCCGCCGTCGCCTGCACCGCCGTCTCCAGCGGGAGGTCCAGGGTGAGCGCATTCGGCCGGGCGTACGCCGCCGGGCCGCGTACCTCACCGGTGAGCCGGCCGTCGTCGTCGCGCAGGAACTCGGCCCCCGGTGGGGGCTGGGTGTCATCGTCCCAGCCGACCGCGGCGAGTGCGGCCGAGTTCAGCACCGCCCGGCCATAGAGCTCCTGCAGATAGACCGGATGCACCGGTGCGATCTCGTCAAGTTGTTCCCTGGTTGGCATTCCGGCGTCGCTGAACTGTCGCTCGTGCCAACCACCGATCACGCTGATCCACTCCCCGGGGGCACGCGCGGCGACCGCGTCCCGCACACTGGCCAGGGCTTCCGCCTGGCTGCGGATGCCCTCCCACTGCAGGCAGGTGTCCCACCCGACCCCGCCGCGCACGGCGTGGATGTGGGAATCGTTCAGCCCCGGCAGGACCGAGCGGCCGCCGAGATCGATCGTCCGGGCCGCGGTCTCGGCGAGCGCTGCGAGCTCCTCGTCGGAACCGATCGCCAGGACCCTGCCGTCCCGGATCGCGATCGACTCGGCTGTGGGCACCTCGCTGTCGAAGGTGGTGATCCGGGCGTTGCGGAGAACCAGGTCCGCGTTGACTTCTTGGTTCATGGTTGGCCCCTTGAACTGCCTTGCTGGGTGTGCCGACTAGTTGTCGAAGTTGTTCTTCCGGCCTTCGCGCACGTAGTCGTTGGAGTTGCTGATGTGGTCGCGGCCGTGGTGGCTGCCGGCGCCGGCGACGTGGCCGAACATCTGGATGCCGAAACCGCCGTCCAGGTCGTTGACGATGCGCTGCTTCCAGGGCCGGCGGACGATCTGGGTGGTCAGCCGGCGCAGGGTGCGCGGCTGGGTCATGATGTGGTCCGCGATCGTGTACCCGCGGGCGATCAGGTCCTCCCGCGGCACCACCTCGTTGACCATCCCGTAGTCGAGTGCCTTGTCGGCGTCGATCGCCTCACCGGTGAGCAGGGCGTACGCCCCGCGCTTGGTGCCGAGCACTTCCAGGAAGGCGCTGTGGATGCCGTCACCGGGAACCGAACCGATGTTGTAGTGCAGGTCGAAGAAGACCGCACCCTTGGCGGCCAGGGTGATGTCGCACATCAGCACGATCTCGCTGTGGAAACCGGATCCGTTGAACAGGCCGATGGTCGGGATCTCCAGATCGTTGACCAGCGAGCTGACGTTGATCCGACCGTCCTTGTAGGCGTATTCGTAGGCCCAGTGGGGCAGGTCGTCCTGCTCCAGCTGGAAACCCTCCGGATCGGAGTCCATCATGAACTCCTCGCCCGAGCCGGTGAGGATCAGCACCTCGTTCTTCGGATCGGCGCCGACGACCTTGAGCATCTGGCCGAGTGCCCGGTGGTTCTGCACGCTGAGCTGCACCGGGCCGCCCTGGGTGTGCATCTCCACCAGCAGGACGCCGTCGTCGCGGCGGGTCATCTTGAAGAAGTCCTTGAAGAACTCGCTGTACTCGTCGAACTCCGGGGTCGGGAGAAACTCCTGCAGAGACATGCGATTTTCCTTTCAGGACTGGGATTCGTCGGACTCGGCGGTCTGCGGTTCGAGCGTCAGTCCCGAGGAGGCGGCCTCGACCGCGAAGAGGGACAGGAAGTCGTCATCGCGGTAGCCGCGGCCGATCGCGGCCTGCAGCAGCTGGAAGACGCTGCCGGCCAGCGGCATCGTCACCTCGTGCTCGCGCGCGGCGGCCAGGCCGAGATCGAAGTCCTTGCGCAACAGCTCGGTGGTGAAGGTCGGGGTGAGATCCAGCGACAGCATGTCGGGGGTGCGCCGGCGCACCCATTCGGTGCCCAGCACGGTGTTGTTCAGGAACTCCAGGAACGCCGCGCGCGGCACCCCGGCCTTCTCCGCCAGCGTGGTGACCTCGGAGACCGACTGGACGATCAGGCCGAGGTAGAGGTTGTGGCAGAGCTTGACCAACCGGGACTGCTCGTCCTCACCGGCGTGCACCGACGCCTTGCCGATCGCCTCGAGGTAGGGGCGTACCTTCTCGTAGGTCTCCTCGGGTCCGGAGGCGACCATCACCGAGGTGCCCTCGTCGACCATGTGCGGGTTGCCGCTGATCGGGGCGGCGAGGAACTCCGAACCGGCCGCGACCACGGCGTCGCGGATCTTCTTGGAGGTCTCGGTGTTCACCGTGGAGCAGTCCACGATCACCTGGGGCTTGTTGGATCCGCTCAGCAGGCCGTTCTCACCGAGCACGACCTCCTCCAGGTCCTTCGGGGTGGACACCATCACGAAGACGACATCCTGATCGGCCAGCTCGCCTATCGTGTCGGCCACGGTGGCGCCGTCGGCCTGCAGGGCCTCGGCCTTGGACCTGGTGCGGTTCCAGACGGCCACCTTGTGCTCGGCGGCGAGCAACCGCCGCGCCATCGCCGATCCCATCCGGCCGGTGCCGAGCCAGCCAAGCGTGTGTGCAGTCACGGTGTGCCTCTTCCTCAAACATCGTTGTAGTGGACTAGCCACAATGGTAGAGGCCGCACACGGCTAGTCAAGAGCAGCGTGGAACTGACCGTCTGGGAATTGGCTTATCCCGCAGGATTTTGTGCCCGCGATACCAATGGGGGCGCGGGATATGTGCTCGGTCTCGGCGTCGAGAGACGCCTAAAATGGATAAGCCACTCAGGACTCGACCAGCTCGGCCACGGCCAGCCAGTCCTCCTCGAGCTGGTCATGCTCGGCCTGCAACCGGTCCGCCTCGGCCTGCAGTTCGGCGAGCCGCTGGTAGTCGCTCGCCGCCTCCGCCATCTGGCCGTGCAGGGCGTCGATCCGCCCCGACAGCCTGGCCAACTGCTGTTCCAACCGGGCCAGGTCCTTCTTCGCCTGGCGCAGTGCGGCCGCCGACGGCCCGGCCGGCGCCGACGGTTGCGCGGCCGCCGAGCGCTCGGTGCGCTGGGGACCCGATTGCGGACGACTGCGGCGATGATCCAGATACTGCTCGACCCCACCGGGCAGCAGCACGCAGCTGCCGTCACCCATCAGCGCATAGGTCACATCGGTGACCCGCTCCAGGAAATAGCGGTCGTGGGAGACCACGATCAGCGTGCCCGGCCAGGAATCGAGATAGTCCTCGACGACGGTCAGGGTGTCGATGTCCAGGTCGTTGGTCGGCTCGTCGAGCAGCAGCACATTGGGCTCGCTCATCAGCAGCCGCAGCAGCTGCAGCCGGCGCCGCTCACCGCCGGAGAGGTCACCGATCCTGGTGGTCAGCCGGTTGCCGGTGAAGCCGAACTCCTCCAGCAGCTGGGAGGCGCTGGCCTCCCGCCCGGTGGCCAGCTTGGTCTCGGCCTTCAACCGGTTGACGTTGTCCAGCACCCGGTCGCTGTCGTCCAGTTCGCGGACCGCCTGGGTGAGGTGGCCCAGCCGCAGCGTCTTGCCCTGTTTGACCCGGCCGGAGCCGGGGGAGAGCTCACCGGACAGCAGTTTGAGCAGGGTGGTCTTGCCGGCGCCGTTCACCCCGACCAGCCCGATCCGATCCCCGGGGCCGATCGACCAGTTCAGGTGGTCGAACAGCACCCGGCCGTCGGACCCGGGCGCATCGGGCAGGGCATAGCTCATCTCGGTCAGGTCGAAGACATCCTTGCCGAGCCGGGTGACCGCGAACCGTTCCAGGGCGAGCTTGTCCCGCGGCGGCGGGACGTCTTCGATCAGCCGGTTCGCCTCCTCGATCCGGAACTTCGGCTTGGAGGTGCGCGCGGGGGCACCGCGCCGCAGCCAGGCCAGTTCCTTGCGGACCAGATTCTGTCGGCGGGCCTCGTTGGCGACGGCCTGCCGGGAGCGTTCCGCGCGGGCCAGGGTGTACGCCGCATAGCCGCCCTCGTAGGCGTCCACGACGCCGTCGTGCACCTCCCAGATCCGGGTGCAGATCGCGTCCAGGAACCAGCGGTCGTGGCTGACCACCAGCATCGCCACATCGCGCTGCTGCAGGGTACGCAGGTGTTCGGCCAGCCAGGCGACGGCCTCCACGTCCAGGTGGTTGGTCGGCTCGTCGAGGACCAGCAGGTCGTGCTGGCCGAGCATCACCGCGACCAGCGCGGTACGCCGGCGTTCACCGCCGGAGAGCCGGCCGAGCTCGGCGTCCAGGTCGATGTCGGCGAGCAGGTGCTGGACCACGCCGCGGCGGTAGCTGTCGGCGGCCCAGACGTGGTCGGGCTGGCCGTCCACGATCACCTCGCGGACGGTGGCGCTGGGGGCGTACGAATCGACCTGGTCGAGGCTGCCGATCGACACGCTGCCGGTGCGGGTGACCCGCCCGGAGTCCGGCTCGATCCGGCCGGTCAGCGCACCCAGCAGGGTGGACTTGCCGTCGCCGTTGCGGCCGACGACACCGATCACATCACCGCGGCCCAGCCCGACCGAGACCTCATCGAGGATGGTCCGGGTGCCATAGACCTTGCTGATCTTCTCGGCGTTGACGAGGTTGGCTGCTGGCACGAGGAACCAGTCTAGCCGGGGTCAGCGGCCCCGCATGCCCTTGCGGGCGCCCTTCATGTTGGTCGGCATCGGGCCGCGGGGGACCGGCACCTTCGGGCGGACCGCGTCGATCGCGCGGAGCCGGTTGCGGACGTCGGTGACCTGATGCGCCTGCAGCGTCTTCGGCAGCTTCTTCACCGCGTTGGCCAGCTTGTCGTTCGACACCTGGCCGGGCTTGTCGCCCATCTGGAAGGTGGAGATGACCACCCCGGAGATGAACTTCTCGTGCTTGCGCTCCTCGCTGGCCAGCAGCTGCTTGGCCCGGTTCGGGTCGCCCTCGGAGACCAGCACGATCCCGCCCGGGCCGATCGCCCGGTGCACCACATCCTGGTGCTTGGTGGCCGCGATCACCGGATCGTGCACCCACTTGTTGCCGAGCATCTGCAGCGCCACCTCGGCCGAGCCGACCTGGCCGGCGTACCGCTTGAAGGTCGCCTTCTTGGTGCGGTTGGTGAGCAGCAGCAGCGCCAGCAGGATGCCGAGCATGATGCCGGTGAGCACGAACATGATCCAGGAGAAGACCGAGCCTCCTGCGAACAGCAGCGCGATCACCACGGCCAGCACGATCGGCACCGCGAAGGCCCCGAGCAGCAGCCAGGGCAGCGGTTTGTCGTACTCGTGGGTCAGCTGGTACGCCCGGTAGATCTGCCGGAACCGGCCCATCTCGTTGGGGTCGGTGGTCGTGCGGCGGCGTTCCTTCGCCGCCCGGCGCGCGGCCCTGGCGTCGGCCTTCGCCTGTGCCTGGGCCTGCTTCGCGCTCTGCTTGTCGGCCATGGTCTCTCTCTGGTCGTGGTTCCTAGGCGGTACGCCGGGTGTCCCGAGCGCTCAGGGCCTCACGATAGAGCCGACCGGCCCGGTAGGACGAACGCACCAGCGGCCCGCTCATCACGCCCGCATAGCCGATCGCCCGCGCCTCGTCGGCCAGCTCGGTGAACTCGTCGGGGGTGACCCAGCGCTCGATCGGGTGGTGCAGCTGGCTCGGGCGCAGGTACTGGGTGATGGTGATGATCTCGCAACCGGCGTCGTAGAGGTCCTGCAGCGCCTGGCTGACCTCCTCGCGGGTCTCGCCCATGCCGAGGATCAGATTGGACTTGGTGACCAGGCCGGCAGCGCGGGACTGGGTGAGCACGTCGAGCGAGCGCTCGTAGCGGAAGCCGGGGCGGATCCGCTTGAAGATCCTCGGCACGGTCTCCACGTTGTGGGCGAACACCTCCGGCTGCTGCTCGAACAGCTGCTGCAGCAGCTCGGGGCGGCCGTTGAAGTCCGGCGCCAGCATCTCCACGCCGACGCCCGGGTTGAGCTCGTGCACCTGCCGGATCGTCTCGGCGTACAACCAGGCCCCGAGATCGGGCTGGTCGTCGCGGCAGACGCCGGTGATGGTGGCGTACTTCAGGCCCATCGTCTGCACGTTCTCGGCCACCCGCAGCGGCTCACCGGTGTCGTAGGCCTCGGGCTTCTTCGACTCGATCTGGCAGAAGTCGCAACGCCGGGTGCAGGAGTCGCCACCGATCAGGAAGGTGGCCTCGCGGTCCTCCCAGCACTCGAAGATGTTGGGACAACCGGCCTCCTGGCAGACCGTGTGCAGGCTCTCGTCCTTCACGAGTTTCTGCAGTTCGCGGTACTGCGGCCCCATCTTCGCGGTGGTCTTGATCCACTTCGGCTTCTTCTCGATCGGGGTCTGCGCATTGCGCACCTCGAGCCGGAGCAGCTTGCGTCCTTCGGGCGTTACAGTCACCCCGCCATGGTACGCCGAGTGTCCCGGTGGTACGCCGGGCGTTCAGTTGACATCGCGACGGGCGAACACGAGGCCGCCGACCGCGACGACGGCGGCCATGATCAGCAGCCAGCCGAAACCGGCCAGTGCGATCGGGGAATAGTCGAAGTAGAGATCGACCCGCGGTGCGCTGCCCGGCATGTGCGGCAGACCGTCGACCGGGGCACGGGTGAGAAGGAACTGCCCGAGCACCCGCTCCGGGCCGAACCAGTCATCATGATCGGTGTTCATGGAGTTGATCAACCAGGCCTGCGTCATCATCAGCACGAGGTAACCCAGCAGGATGCCGAGCGCGCTGAGGGTGCTCCGCCCGATGATGGCGGCCACCAGGCCGAGGATCGCGAAGCTCGCCGCCGTGACCGCGATCCGCACCGCGAGTCCGACCAGTTCCTGCAGCGTGCTGCCGGATCCTGGTGTCCGCAGGTGCTGCAGGCCGAGCAGAACCAGGGCGAACAGCAGTGCGAAGCCGAAGGACGGTAGGGCCACCGTCACCACCTTCGCCAGATAGACCGGGACCCGCCGTGGCGTGAACGTCAGCCAGGTGCCGAGCACCCCGCTGGAGAGTTCGGAACCGGCGTAGGAGGCCGCGGTCCAGTAGGCCAGCGCCGAGGCGAACAGGGCGACCACCATGAGCGTGTTCACCCCATCATTCATGTTCATCGCCGGGCGCGGGACCTGGTCGTAGAACCGATTCGGGGTGCCGGTGGCCCACCCGATCAGGACGATCAGGACCGACGCGGTGAGCGCACCGATCCAGGTGACCGGGCGGGTCAGGAAGCGTTCCAACTCCGGGCGCAGCAGGGTGCTCATACAGACCTCCAGGGACCGGTGACGAAGGGTTCGGGGGTGCTGGTCAGCTCGAGGAAGCGTTCCTCCAGCGAGGTGCGGATCGGGTGCAGCTCCTCCACCCACAGGTCGTGCGCGGCCAACTGCCGGGTGATGGCGACCGGCGGCAGGTCACCGGTCACCTCCAGGCCGCGGGGGCGTACCGCGACGGCCCACCCGTGCTTTCGCAGCACCGCCGCCGCGCGGTCCGGGTCGGTCACCCGCACCCAGCTGCCGCTCAGCCTGCCGCCGAGCACCTCGGCCAGCGGGCCCTGGGCGACCGCCCGGCCGGCGCGGATCACGGTGACCGAGTCGACGACCTGCTCCAGTTCGCCGATCAGGTGGCTGGAGACCAGGACCGCCCGGCCCTGATCGGCGAGCGCGCGCATCGTCTGCCGCATCTCCCGGATGCCGGAGGGGTCGAGGCCGTTGGTCGGCTCGTCGAAGATCAGCACCTGCGGATCCTTGAGCAGGGTGGCGGCGACCGCGAGTCGCTGCTTCATGCCGAGCGAGTAGTGGGCGTACCGGTCCCGGGCGCGTTCGGTGAGCCCGACGTGCTCGAGCACCGCATCGACGCGATGAGCGGGCTGACCGATCGAGGCGGCCAGCAGCCGCAGGTTCTTGCGGCCGTCGAACTCGTTGAAGAACCGGGGCCGCTCGACGATCGCGCCGACCTGACCGATGATCTCCGGCAGCTGCTGCGGCACCGGGCGACCCAGGATCCGCATCGTGCCGGCGTTCGCCCGGACCAGACCGACCAGGGCGCGGATGGTGGTCGATTTGCCGGCCCCGTTCGGGCCCAGGAAGCCGTGCACACCGCGGTGCGGGACGCGCATGGTCAGTCCGTCGAGGGCCAGCCGGTCGCCCTGCCGCCCACCGAAGCTCTTGACCAGCCCATCCACCTCGATGGCCCACTGGCCGGTGCCGCTCTCGCTCATGGTCACACCACGCATTGTGCGCGCCGAAAGGTTCTGTCCGTCGGTCGATTGGTTCCACCCACCGGGTGGCCCGCTAGGCTGGTGCCCCATGTGCGGCCTGGCTGGAGAGATCGCGTTCCACCGAGCAGCCGACGTGTCCGCGGTTGCCGCGATGACACGACGGTTGGCCCCTCGCGGCCCCGATGGACAAGGGGTCTGGTCGCAGAACCAGGTCGCCCTCGGTCATCGTCGGCTGTCGATCATCGACCTCAGTCCCTCCGGCACCCAGCCGATCCACGACGCCGAGCTCGGGTTGACGATCGCGTTCAACGGCTGCATCTACAACTACCGGGAACTGCGTGCCGACCTGGCCGGGCGCGGCCATCGGTTCGCCTCGCACTCCGACACCGAGGTGGTGCTCAAGGGGTACGCCGAGTGGGGCCCGGCGGTGGTCGACCGGTTGCAGGGGATGTTCGCGTTCGCGATCGCCGAACGCGATTCCGGGCGGGTGCTGCTGGTCCGTGACCGGCTCGGCATCAAGCCGCTCTACTGGGCCGAGGTCGATGGCGCGATCCGCTTCGCCTCCACCCTGCCCGCGCTGCTCGAGGGCGGCGGGATCGATGACACGGTGGACCCGGTGGCGCTGCAGCACTATCTGAGTTTCCACTCGGTGGTGCCCTCGCCGCGGACGATCCTGGCCGGGGTGCACCGGTTGCCGCCGGCGACCATCATGACCATCGAACCCGACGGTCGGCGGCAGGAGCAGACCTACTGGGAGGCCGATTTCAGCCGCGACGACGCCCGCAGCGACTGGAGCGAACGCGACTGGGAGGACGCGGTGCTCGCATCGCTGCGCACCGCGGTCGAACGCCGGCTGGTCGCCGATGTCCCGGTCGGCTGCCTGCTCTCCGGCGGGTTGGACTCCTCGCTGATCGTCGGGCTGCTGGCCGAGGCCGGCCAGCACGGCCTGAAGACCTTCTCGATCGGCTTCGAATCCGCGGGTGGCCAGGAGGGTGACGAGTTCCGCTACAGCGACATCATCGCCCGCGAGTACGACACCGATCACCACCAGATAAGGATTTCCGCCGATCGGATGCTGCCGGCGCTGGATGGTGCGATCGAGTCGATGAGCGAGCCGATGGTGAGCCATGACGTGGTCGCCTTCTATCTGCTCAGCCAGGAGGTCAGCAAGCACGTCAAGGTGGTGCAGTCCGGGCAGGGCGCCGATGAGATCTTCGCCGGCTACCACTGGTATCCGCCGATGGCGGCGGCCGCCGACGGGGATGTCGACGACGCCCTGCGCCGCTACCAGAAAGCCTTCTTCGACAGGGATCGCGCCGGTCTGGATGCACTGATCGCACCGGACTGGCAGATCGGGGCGTACGCCGCCGAGGATTTCGTCCGGGACCACTTCGCCGCACCGGGGGCCGCGACCGCGACCGACCGGGCACTGCGGCTGGACACCCGGGTGATGCTCGTCGACGATCCGGTGAAGCGGGTCGACAACATGACGATGGCCTGGGGGTTGGAGGGCCGGGTGCCGTTCCTGGACCACGAGCTGGTCGAGCTCGCCGCCACCTGCCCGCCGGAGCTGAAGACCGCCCACGACGGCAAGGGGGTGCTCAAGCAGGCGGCCCGCCGGGTGATCCCGGCCGGGGTGATCGACCGGCCGAAGGGCTATTTCCCGGTACCGGCGCTGACCCATCTGTCGGGGCGGCCGCTGGAGCTGGTCCGCGATGCGCTGCACGCGCCGGCGGCCAAGGAGCGTGGGTTGTTCCGGCCGGAGGCGATCGACGCGCTGCTCGCCGCACCCAACGAGCGGCTGACACCGCTGCGCGGGAATCCGCTGTGGCAGATCGGCCTGCTGGAGCTGTGGCTGCAGCGGCACGTGGACCGAGCCGGTGAGGGTGCGGCCAACCCGGACGGAATCGGCGCGTGAGCAGCGCTCCCGTGGAGACCGGACGCGATGTGGTGCTGGATCTAGGCTGGGGGCGGCTCGTCTTCGGCAACACCTTCGCCAGTCACGACCAGCTCGGCGATCTGCTCCGCGACGAGGCCACCGGACGCCGCGACTGCTGTGTCTATCTGCCCGATGCGCACGTGTTCATCGCGCAGCATCCGCAGGAGTTCTTCATCGACCCGAGCCTGACCCATCGGCTCACCTTCGGAGCGGAACAGCGGGACCCGGGGTACGCGGAATTGCCTGCCCTGCTGGAGATCCGGCCGGCCCGGGACCGGGACGACCTGGCCGCGATGAACGCCATCTACGGCCGTTGCCAGATGGTGACCGCCGATATCGACGGGATGGCGCGGCAGCTGGACACCGAGCAGGTGCTCTATCTGAACGCGGTGGACAGCACCAGCGGCCAGATCATCGGCACGGTCACCGGGGTCGACCACGCGGCGCTGTGGGGGGACCCGGAGCGCGGTTCCAGCCTGTGGTGCCTGGCGGTCGATCCGCAGGCCACCGTCCCCGGGGTCGGGGCGGCGTTGACCCGGGCCCTGGTCGCGGCCTTCGCCGAGCGGGGGCTGCGGCGGATGGACCTGTCGGTGCTGCACGACAACACCGCCGCGATCGGCCTCTACGAGCGGATGGGCTTCGCCAAGGTGCCCGAGTTGGTGGTGAAGCGCAAGAACGCGATCAACGAGCGGCTGTTCGCCGGCGGGCCACCGGAGGATCTGGACGCACTCAACCCCTATGCCCGGATCATCGCCGACGAGGCGCTGCGGCGCGGCATCCGGGTGATCGTGCTGGACGCCGGGACCGGTTATCTGCAACTCGAATACGGCGGGCGGACGGTGATCACCCGCGAGTCGCTGTCGCAGTACACCACCGCAGTGGCGATGAGCCGCTGCGACGACAAACGGGTCTCCCGCCGGGTCGTCGAGGAGGCCGGAATCCGCGTACCGCAAGGAAAAGTGGCGACCTTCGACGAGGCGGACCACGAGTTCCTCGCCGAGGTCGGCACGGTCGTGATCAAGCCGGTACGCGGTGAGCAGGGGGTCGGGATCACCGTCCGGGTGACCACCGACGAGCAGTTGGACACCGCGCTCGGTCGCGCCGGTGGTCCCGGCACCGAGGTGCTGATCGAGGAGCATGTCGAGGGTGAGGATCTGCGTCTGGTGGTCATCGACGGGCAGGTCGCGGCAGCCGCGGTCCGCCGGCCCGCCGAGGTCGTCGGGACGGGGGAGCGGACCGTCCGCGAGCTGATCGAGGTGCACTCGCGCCGCCGCTCCCGTGCCTCCGGTGGAGAATCCCGGATTCCCCTTGATGAGTTGACGATCGCCACCGTCCGCGAGGAGGGCTGGGAACTCGACGACGTGCCCCCGGCCGGGGAGCGGATCCTGGTCCGCCGGACCGCGAACCTGCACACCGGCGGCACCATCCACGATGTCACCGACCAGGTGGCACCGGAGCTCAAGGAGGCCGCGGTGACCGCGGCCCGGGCCATCGGCATCCCGGTGTCGGGGGTCGATCTGCTGGTCCCCGATGTGCGCGGCGGTGACTACGTCTTCATCGAGGCCAACGAACGCCCCGGCCTGGCGAACCACGAGCCGCAGCCGGTGGTGCAGCGCTTCCTGGACTATCTGTTCCCGGCCAGCGTGGCCCGCTGACATCGTCGTTCGCTCTGCCGGAGTGCCCCGTGAACCCTTGACAGCGTGAACCGGGTGCGCCGAAGATGGGGCCCGCAGGGACCAGACGCCAAGACATCCTGCGCGGTCTTGGTGTGCCTGTCAGCAGGTCGCGCGCTCGGCCGCTCAGCCCGCTGACAGAGAGGTCAGAGCATGTCCTTGGCAGCCACACCGGCGCCCCCGACGACGATCCGGGGCGTGCACGACGTCATCCAGTTCACCAACTCCCGGCCACGGATCAGCGGTCGGGCCGGAGTCATCTGGTGGCTGGCGCTCGCAGGTCTGTTCCTCGACGCCTTCTCCAATTCCGCACTGAGCGCCGGTCTGGCGCCGATGACCAGGGACCTCCAGCTCTCCGCCGCGCAGGTCGCGCTGCTCACCTCGATGGCCTCCTGGATCTCGATCTTCTTCAATCCGATCGGTGGCTGGCTGGCCGACAGGTTCGGCCGGGTGATCCCGATCGTGGCCGCCAAGGTGCTCTACGTGGTCGGTGCGGCGCTGGCCACCTTCGCACCCAGCTTCGAACTGGTCGTCGCCGGACGGTTCTTCGTCGGTGCCGCCTACGGCATGGACTTCGCGATCGCGATGGCGCTGCTCGGCGAACTGACACCGAAGAAGTTCAGCTCCCGGATCAACACCTGGCAGGGAATCTGGTACACCGCGGTGACCAGCAACCTGCTGCTGGCGCTGGCCTTCTACAACCTGGACGTCGGTGACGCGATCTGGCGCTATGCGATCGGTGCCACCGGGGTCGTCGCGATCCTCCTCTTCGTGCTGCAGTTGACCTTTCTGGTGGAGAGCCCGGCCTGGCTGGCCCGGCACGGGAATCTGGAGCGAGCCGCCGAGTCGATGACCAAGATGTATGGTCAGCCGTTCGTCGCCGCACCCGAGGGCGAACGACTGCCGATCATCAATCTGGCCAACAAGGGCATCCGCAACGTGCTGCTGATCTTCCGCGGCATCTATCTGCCCCGGACCGTGTTGGCCACCACGGTGCAGCTCGGCCAGTCCATCCAGTACTTCGCGGTCGGCTGGTACCTGCCGGTGATCAGCCTGGCGATGTTCGGCAACGACTTCGTCTCCGCCACCACCGGCACGATCGTGTTCAACCTCTTCGGCATCATCGGCGGTTTCGCATCCCCATGGATCGGGAAGAAGCTCGGCCTGCGGCGGGCCTCGGCGATCGGTTTCACCGTGGTGTTCGTGCTGCTGGTGATCCTCGGCCTCGGATTCCAGAAGATGCCGCTGTGGTTGGCCTTCCTTGTCCCGTCGCTGTTCATCCTGTTCCACTCCGGCGGCCCGGGTGCCAACGGCAAGTCGATCTCGACCCTGTCCTTCCGCAGCGAACTCCGTGCCGGTGCCAACGGGCTGATCGGAGCGATGGGCGGCCTCGGCGCAGCCCTCGGTCTCACCGTCTTCCCGATCTTCCGGGAGAACTACGGACTCGGCAACACGTTCCTGATCCTCGCCGTCGTGCCACTGATCGCCGCCATCATCTGCTGGGTGGTGCGCTGGGAACCGACCCGCGCCGCGGTCGACGTCGATGAAGAGGCGGACGCGCCCGGCTTCAGCGACGAGCCGACCAGGACGAAGGTGATGTGAATGCCGGAGGCGATCCTCTCCATCGACGAAGGAACCAGCGGCACCCGCGCGGCGATCGTGGACGCCGACGGCCGGACCCACAACGAGCACTACCAGCGGCTGACCACCGACAGCCCAGCACCCGGTCTCGTCGAACAGGACGCGGCCCGGATCCTGAGCGCCACCCGCGACGTGCTCACCGCCACCTGGTCAGAGCACGACCCGACCCGGCACCAGGTGGTCGGGGTGGCGGTCAGCACGCAGCGGGCCACCGCCGTGCTCTGGGACACCGTCACCGGCGAACCGCTCACCCCCGCGGTGGTCTGGCAGGACACCCGCTATGCCACCGAGCTGGCCGAGGCGTACGCCGACAGCTGGGACGAACGGCTGCGCGCCCGCACCGGTCGACCCACCGGGGTGCGCTCGCCCTACCTGTGGGCCGCGCACCAGCTGCGGGAGAACCCGCGCGTCTGTCAGGCGTACGCCGACGGCCGGCTCGGATTCGGGACCATCGACACCTGGCTGATCTGGAACCTCTCGGCCGAACGGGCGCTGGTCACCTCGGCCACCAACGCGACCGCCGGGGGAGCGCTCGACCTGCGCGAGTTCTGCTATCTCGAGGATTGGCTCACCACACTGGGATTTCCGCCCGAACTCGCCCCCCGCCTGATCGACGACGCCGCGCCCGTCGGCACACTCGATGCCGAGCTCGTCGGCCGGCCGCTGCCGATCCTGGCGGCCGTCGGCGACCAGCACGCGGCGCTGGTCGGGCTGGGTTGCACCCACAGCGGCGATGCGATGGTGGTGCACGGCACCGGCAGCTTCGTCGACCTGTGCACCGGTGATGACTGGCCGGCAGCGGAGTCGGCACCCGACGGCACGCTGGTGCTGACCGGGTGGCGGGCGGCCGGCCGATCCAGCTACACCCTGGAGACGTTCGCGGCCGCCACCGGGTCGGCCCTCAGCTGGGCCTGCGACCGGCTCGGCTGGTTCGACTCGCCCGAACAGATGACCGAGATCGCTGCCAGCGTTGCCGATTCCGGCGGGGTCACCTTCCTGCCCAGCATCACCGGGATGCGCAGCCCGGTGATGGCACCGCACGCCCGTGGCGCGTTGCGCGGGTTGAGCACCGCCACCACCGCGGCGCACGTCGCCCGGGCGATGGTGGAGGGGGTGGCGCACTTCGTCACCCAGGCCAATGAGGACAACGTCTCCACCGCCGCGGTGCGCCCGACGCGGATCAACGTCGGCGGCGGGCTCGCGGCCAGCGACCTGCTGCTGCAGGTGCAGGCCGACCTGATGGGGATCCCGGTGCATCGAGTGCGCGGCGCGGCCAGCGCCAGCCTCCGCGGGGCGGCGTACCTGGCGGGCAGCCAGCTGCCCGGCTGGCCGGCCCTGGGCGATCTGCCCGACAACACGCTGCGGGTCTTCGAACCCAGCATCTCGACGGCCGCCCGGCAGCGGGCCCGGTCCGCCTGGCGGGCCGTCGTCGACCAGGAAGTCCAACTCGGACGAGAGGAATCATGAAAAGGATCAGTCTTCCCGGGCGCCGGGAGAGCCGGCAGGCGAGAGAACTCGTGCTGGATCGCCCGGTGCCGTTCGACCGCAGCACCAACCTGGACCGGTTGGCCGCCGAGAGCTTCGACGTGGTCGTCGTCGGCGGCGGGATCACCGGTGCCTACACCGCACTGGACTGTGCACTGCGTGGCCTGCGGGTGGCGCTGGTGGAGAAGGACGACTTCGCCAGCGGCACCTCCTCCAAGTCCTCCAAGATGGTGCACGGCGGGCTGCGCTACATCGAACAGGGCAACCTTCCGCTGGTCCGGCATTCGCTGCTGGAGCGGCAACGGTTGCGCGACAACGCCCCGCATCTGGTGCAGCGGCTGCCGTTCATGTTCCCGGTGCTGGCCCGCGGTGGTGCCCTGGACCCCCGGCTGGCCAGCGGGTTCGAGGCGTTGCTGTGGTCCTATGACGCGGCCGGTGGCTGGCGCGAGGGCCGCCTGCACCAGCGGTTGTCCCGCAATGAGGTGCTCGCCCGCTGCCCGACGCTGCGGGCCGAGGAACTGCGCTACGGATTGCTCTATTTCGACGCCCGCACCGACGACGCCCGGCTCACGCTCACCGTCGCCCGGACCGCCGCCCTGCACGGTGCCTGCGTGGTCAACCATGCCCGCCTCAGCGAGGTCTGCCGCAGCGGGGGACGGATCAGCGGGGTCGAGGTGCAGGCCGAGGATCGCACGATCACCGTGCCCACCCGGTGCGTGGTGATGGCGACCGGGGTGTGGTTGCGGGACTTCTCCGCGGCCGGACCCGAGGCCGAGGTGCCACCGATCCGGCCCGCCAAGGGCGTCCATGTGGTGCTCCCGTGGCGGTTGATCCGCAATGACTGCACGGTCACCGTGCCGGTACCGGGACGGACCCGGCGGGCCACGATCACCCGCTGGGGGGACTACAGCGTGCTCGGCACCACCGATGAGGACTACCAGGGCGACCTGGACTCGGTGCACTGCACCAGCGAGGAGCGGGATTTCCTTCTGGAGGGGGCGAATTCTGCCCTCCGGGTCGATCTGAAACCCGAGGACATCACCGGTTCGATCGCCGGCTGCCGGCCACTGATCGCCCCACCCGGCGGCAAGACCCTGGAGGTCAGCCGGAACCACGAGATCCGGACCGATCCCGATGGTCTGGTCACCGTCGTCGGTGGCAAGCTGACCACCTCCCGGCACATGGCCGAACAGACCGTCGACGCGGTCAGCGCGGTCCTGGATCGCCGGACCCGCTGCCGCACGCAGAAGGCGCCGCTGGTCGGCGGCGTCGGTTTCGACCCGCAGGCGTCCCAGGTCACCGGTGGGCTCGCCGCCCATCTGGGGGAACGCTATGGCACCGAGAGCCACTTCGTCAGCGAGCTGCTCACCGAACCGGGCGCCGATGACCCGCTGGTGGCCGGATTGCCCTACATCCGCGCCGAGGCGGTCCATGCGGTGCGCCACGAGATGGCTCGCACGATCGATGACGTGCTGTCGCGCCGGACCCGGGCGCGGCTCTATCGCCGGGACGCCTCGGCCGAAGCCGCCGGCGCGGTGGCCGCGATCCTGGGTAGCGAACTCGGGTTGGACCAGGCCGCGCTGGAAGCGCAACTCGGGGCGTACCGGAACTCGACCGAACTCGAACGCAACATCCTGATGGGAGTCCACGAATGATCAGCGCAGAAGCGATTCGCCGCGGTTACAACCACGGTCGATACACCGTCGGTGGACCGACCACTCCCGGTTGGGCGGTGCCGGACAGCGCGGCGGGGGAGCACTCGCTGCAGACCGATCCGGTGGTCGTCCCCGACGAGGTGCTGGACGAACTGCGGGCCACGGGGGCCACCGTCGCGACCACCGAACGTGAACTGATCGACGGCACCCGGGACTGGTGGGCCCGTTCGATGATCGCCGAGACCTCGGGGAATCCCGCGACACCGGTCGGTGCGATCGTGCGGGTCGAGACCGAGCAGCAGGTCGTCGAGGTGCTCCGGATCGCCAGCAGCACGGGGATTCCGGTCACCGCCTCGGCCGGCCGATCCAATGTCACCGGTGCCGCGCTGCCGCTGCGGGGCGGGATCGTGCTGGACCTCTGCGCGCTCAACGAGATCACCGACCTGGACCGCACCAGCCAGATCGTCGAAGTCCAGGCGGGGATGTTCGGGGACGTCTTCGAGGAGCAGTTGCAGCAACAGGGATTCACCACCGGCCACTGGCCGTCGTCGTTCGGGTTGAGCACCGTCGGCGGATGGGTCGCCTGCCGCGGGGCCGGACAGTTGTCGACCCGCTACGGCAAGATCGAGGACATGGTGGTCGGGCTCGACGTCGTGCTGCCCGACGGCACCGAGCTGTCCCTGGGACACAGCGCCCGCGCGGCCGTGGGGCCGGATCTGCGGGCCCTGTTCATCGGGTCCGAGGGCACCCTGGGGGTGATCACCCGGGTACGCCTCCAGGTGCACCGGTTGCCCAGCTATGCGCGGGCCTTCGCGTACGG
Source organism: Enemella evansiae (assembly GCF_004362375.1). Classification (NCBI taxonomy): domain Bacteria; kingdom Bacillati; phylum Actinomycetota; class Actinomycetes; order Propionibacteriales; family Propionibacteriaceae; genus Enemella; species Enemella evansiae. The sequence continues at coordinate 26,523 of NZ_SNXA01000013.1, read as the reverse complement.
CTTCGCCAGTTTCGCCGACGGACTGGAGGCCTGCCGGGAGATCATGCAGCGCGGTGCGACCCCGGCGGCGCTGCGGCTCTATGACGAGTTGGAGAGTGGCCTGCAGTTCGATCTGCCGGACACCAACGTGCTGCTGGTCGCCGACGAGGGGCCACAACCCCTGGTGGATGCCGGCCTGCAGATCGCCGAGGAGGTCTGTGCCGAGACCGGCACCCGGCTGGACGGGGACGCGATCTTCGAACGCTGGTTGGAAACCCGGATGGTGACCGGCAAGAGTGCCGAGGGGTTCAAGGCCGACCCGGGCTTCGTGTCCGACACCCTGGAGATGACCGGCCGCTGGCGGGATCTGCCGGCGATCTATGACGAGGTGATCGAGGCGCTGACGTCGGTGCCGGGTACGCTCGCCGGCTCGGCGCACCAGTCCCACGCCTACGTCACCGACGGCTGTCTCTATTTCTCGCTGCGCGGCAAGGTCGAACCCGAGCGGCGGGCCGACTGGTACCGGGCGGCGTGGGATGCGGCCAATGAGGTGGTGCTGCGGCACGGGGCCACGCTGAGCCACCACCACGGGGTGGGCCTGCTGCGCGCGCCCTACATGCGGGAGTCGCTGGGCGAATCCTTCGCGCTGCTGGAGACCATCAAGCGGGTCGTCGACCTGGACAATCTGCTCAACCCGGGCAAACTGGGGCTGTGAGCGGACTCGCGCAACTGCAGCAAGCGGTCCGGCAGCATCCGGTGATCGGTGTGCTCTACGGGGTGGACAGCCTGCCCGCACTGCTCGGCTCGGACTGCCGGGCGGTCGTGGTGGCGAACATCGATCTGCTGCTGTTGCCCAAGGCGCTGGAAGTGCTGACCCAGCAGGGAATCCTCAGCATCGTCAACATCGACTCGATCCCGGGGCTGGCCCAGGATCGTGGCGGGGTGGACTATCTGCAGGCGCTCGGTGCCGTCGGTGTGGTGTCGACGCGGGGCTCGCTGATGCAGCGCATCCAGCACGCCAAGCTGTTGGCGATGCAGAAGGTGTTCGTGACCGACCGTTCGAACCTGCCGCGTGCCCTGGACTCGGTCCGCACCTCCCACCCCGATCTGGTCCAGGTGATGCCGGGGCCGGTGGTGCCGCGGATCGATCCGGAGGACCTGCGGGTGTTCGAACCGTTCATCGTCTCCGGTTTCGTCACCGACGAGAACGACGTGCGGGCCGCCCTGACCGCCGGTGCGATCGGAGTGACCAGTCACAGCACGGAATTGTGGGCGGCTACCCGATCGCCGTAGCGGTCTGTGGTGTCCGTTCAGAACGGTGCCTTTCTGCCTACCGGGTGTATGCAGAATGGCATCGTTCTGCAGGCCTACCTGGAAGCGGTGGCGAGCCGATCGACGGACAACACCTGCCCGGGATGGACAACACCGAATGCTGGCGCGGGCCGGGCCGGAGGGCGGCACGGGCGGCGTGGTACGCGCAGCGACGAGTCGAAGGGTCAGACGGTGAGGCCGTACTGCACCTGGTCGGTGGGGGTGGCGCGGGCGATGTCGGGGGTGCGCTCGAAATCCTGCCAGGACAGCAGTTCGGCGAGGAACGGGGTGATCCCGTCGGCGGCGCGGCGGACGCCTTCGATACCGGACCAGCCGTCGCCGAGTTCGCGGGCCATCGAGGTGACGCCGGCATCGGTGATCCCGCAGGGCACGATCCGGTCGAACCAGGTCATGTCCGGGTCCACGTTCAGGGCGAAGCCGTGCATCGAGGTCTTGTGCGCCACGCGTACCCCGATCTGGCCGATCTTGCGTTCCTCACCGCGCTCGTCGGCGGCCAACCAGACACCGGCCCGCCCGGCGACCCGGCCGGTCTCGATGCCGACCGAGGCCAGGTAGCGGATCAGCGCCTCCTCGACCCGGCGGATGTAGTCGACCACACCGATGTCCTCCGGCAGCTTCACGATCGGGTACCCCACCAGCTGACCGGGCCCGTGCCAGGTGATCAACCCACCGCGGTCCACGTCGACGACCGGGGTGCCGTCGACCGGCCGGTGCTCGGGTTGGGTGCGCCGCCCGGCGGTGTAGACCGGCGGATGTTCCAGCAGCAGCGCCACATCGCCGCGCTCACCCGCGGAGACCTGGGCGTGCAGCGTGCGCTGCAGGTCCCACGCCTCGGTGTAGTCGATGTGTCCCAACCACTGGAAATCGAGCATGTCTGCGAGTGTACGCCCGCGGCGGATGGGGGTTGTGCTGCGCCGGATGGACCGGAATAGTTGCACGTGCATCGACTTGTCGAGAGGAGCCCAGCGATGGCCAAGACCGAGATGGAGCCGGTACGCGATCAGGCCAGCGATCACCTGCTGACGCCCGAGAACTGCGTGCTCACGCTGATCGACTACCAGCCCGAGCAGTACCACACGATCACCTCGACCTCCCGGGAGCGGATCGACCTCAACGTGGTGGCCCTCTGCCGACTGGCGACCTCCTACGGCGTACCGGTGGTGCTCTCCACCGTCGGCGTCGACCTCGGAGTCAACGAGGGCACCGCGCAACTGATCCGCGACGAGCTGCCCGGCGTACCCGAGATCGACCGCACCGGGGTGAACTCCTGGGAGGACGCCGACTTCCGGGCCGCCATCGAGCAGACCGGCCGCAAGAAGGTGGTGATCGCCGGCTTGTGGACCGAGGTCTGCATGACCTTCCCGACCCTCGACATGCTCGCCGAGGGTTACGAGGTCTACCCGGTCATCGACGCGATCGGCGGGATCAGCACCGTCTCCCACAACCGGGCCATCGAGCGCGTGGTCGCCGCCGGCGCCCAGCCGGTGACCGCGATCTCCTTCGGCTCGGAGCTGATGCGCAACTGGGCCCGCGAGGAGTCGGACAACCTGCGCAAGGTGATGAACTGGTACTTCCCGCGCAAACAGCAGCTCGACAAGGCCGAGGGCGTCCAATTCGACAACAGCTGATGCAGGCCGAGCTGACCCGCCGCAGCGCCGCCGTACCGGTCTGGCGGGCGCTGCTCGAGGTGTACGCCGACCTGCTCGGTGAGCTGGGCCGCCGATTGCAGGCCCGGCACGGGCTCTCGGTCACCGAGTTCGATGTGCTGATCAACCTGGGCCCGACCGAGACCTGCCGGCATCGCGAACTGGCCGGCCGGGTGCTGCTCAGCGGCAGTGCGCTGACCCGGTTGGTGGATCGGCTGAGCGCGCGTGGGTATCTGACCCGCACGCGTGCCCACGACGACGATCGCGGGGTGTTGATCGCGCTCACCGATACCGGCCGGGTGCTGCGTCGCGAGGCGGCCCGCACCAACAATGCCACCATCCGCCGGGCCTTCGCCGGGCTGACCGACGACGACCTGGTCACGCTGACCGCCCTGCTCGGACGGATCGGCGTACCCACCGAGGAGGAGGAACTCCGATGACCGAATCGACGAGCCAGACCACCGTCCAGGTGCTCCGCGGGCGCGAAGTGCCGCTCGGCGGCGTCCGGGCACTGGAGGTCCGGCGTACCCTGCCGCACCGGGACCGCTCGTTCATCGGCGCCTGGTGCTTCGTCGACCACTACGGCCCCACCCGGGTCGTCGATGCCAGCCGCGACGGGATGGACGTGCCACCGCATCCGCACACCGGGCTGCAGACGGTGTCCTGGCTGTTCGCCGGGGAGATCGAGCACCGCGACTCCAACGGCGTGCATGCGATGGTCCGCCCCGGCGAGGTCAACCTGATGACCAGCGGCCGCGGGATCGCGCACTCGGAGGTGTCCACCCCGGCGACCAGCACCCTGCACGGGCTGCAGCTGTGGGTCGCGCTGCCGGAGGTGGACCGCGAGATGGCCCGGGACTTCCAGCACCATGTGCCGACCGAGACCGAACTGGCCGACGGGGCCGGGACCGCGCTGGTGTTCATCGGCGAGCTGCCCGGGGTGGCGGCCTCCCCGGTCCGCACCCAGACCCCGCTGCTCGGCGCGGAACTGAGGCTGGCGCCGGGTGCGGAGTTCGAGCTGACCCTGGACCCGGGTTTCGAGCACGCCTTCCTGGTCGACAGCGGCACGCTCACCGTCGCCGGGCAGCAGCTCGGTCCGGCCGATCTGGGCTGCATCGATCCCGGGCCGGATTCGGTACGCCTGCAGGTCGGCTCCGAGCCGGCACGGGTCGCGCTGTTGGGCGGTACGCCCTTCACCGAGGAGATCGTGATGTGGTGGAACCTGATCGGCCGCACCCACGAGGAGGTCGTCGCGGCCCGCGAGGAATACGAACGGCACTCGGAACGCTTCGGCGAGGTGCCCGGATACGAGGGCCCGGAATCCCGGATCCCGGCACCCCCGCTGCCCACCGTCCGGCTCCGCCCCCGCAACCGCCGCGGCCGCGTCGGCGGCTGACCCCCATATTTTCAACCCACACAGCAGAAGGAGCCCCAGATGGCCGATGTCGAAGTCCGCAACAACCCCGAGAAGAAGCGCTACGAAGCAACCCTGGACGGTGAGCTCGCCGGCTTCGCCGAATACCAGCTGACCGACGAACTGGTGGTGTTCACCCACACCGAGGTGGAGCCGAAGTTCGAGGGCCGGGGTGTCGGTTCGGCGCTGGCCCGGTTCGCCCTCGACGACGTGCGCGCCGAGGGCACCCGCAAGGTGCTGCCGATCTGCCCGTTCATCAAGGGCTGGATCGCCCGGCACGAGGCCTACGTCGACCTGATCTACGGCATCAAGAAGAGCACCGCCACCGACTGAGTCCACGCCGGCAGTCGAAGCCAACGCCTCAACTGCTCAGCTCGGCCAGTGCTTCCCGCGCGAGGATCGCGAAGATCTCGTTGACCCGCTCGGTGTCGGGGCGCGGTGAGCTGGTCAGCACCGCGAGCTGGTAGGCGTTGCCGGCCGGGTCGAAGGCGATGCCGACGTCGTTGGCGGTGGCATCGATCCCGGAACCGGTCTTGTCGGCAAGCGTCCAGCCCGCCGGCAGACCGGCCCGGAACCGCTGGTCGCTGGTCTGGTTCCCGAGCATCCAGTCGGTGAGGCGACGCCGGGCCGGCGTACGCAGCGCACGGCCGACGATCATCGCGGCGAACAGCGCACCGATCGCCCGCGGGCTGGTGGTGTTGCGGTCACCATCGGGTGTGTTCAACTCCGGTTCCCATTCGGTGAGCTGGGTGACGGGATCGCCGTTGTCGCGGGCGAACCGGGTGATCGAGTCGGGCCCGCCGGTCAGCGACATCAGGGCGTTCGCGGCGGTCGAATCGCTGAGCTGGATCGCCGCCCGGCAGACCTCGGTCACCGAGGGCGCACGGCGGGCCGCGATCTGCTCGGCGAACCATGCCGGGCCCTCGCAGATGGCCTCCGGCGGCAGGAACACCGGCCGGTCGAGGACCTTCGGATCGGGGGTGATCAACCGGCCGTCCAGCACCGCTGCGGCGGCGATCGCCTTGAACACCGACAGCATCAGGAAGCGCTCGTCGGCGCGGTGGTCCAGGCGACGGCCGCGGTACGGGCCGGTCAACGCGGCCGCGGACAGGCCGATCCGGACGTCATGGCGTCGTTCCAGGTCCGCGATCAGCGCGGCGATCCGGCCGGCGTCCCTTGCGGTGCCCGGCGCAGCTGCTGCGGGCCGGATGCCGGTGATACCGGAGGCGGCCGCAGCAGCGCCGAGACCGATGCCGGCGAGGACCCGGCGACGGGTCACCGCAGTCGTGGTGGGATGCGAATCGGAGGCAGTGTTCTGGGTTGAGGAATCCATGGCGCCAGCGTGCGACATCCGCAACGGGCAGCACCAAGACCTTGCCCGGCCCGACCGATAACCGCTGCGCTATCGGAACGGACGAAGGGCCGGTACGCCTCGGCGTACCGGCCCTTCTCTGTCTGGTTTTTCTTGTCTGGGTTGAAACTCAGAGACCGAACTCGGCCCCGAAGTCACCCTCCTCCAGCCGCTCCTTGACCGTCGACAGGTAACGGGCGGCGTCCGCGCCGTCGACCAGTCGGTGGTCGTAGGTGAGCGAGAGGTACATCATGTCGCGCACCGCGATCGTCTCACCCAGGTTCTTGTCGGTCATCACCATCGGCCGCTTCACCAGCGCACCGGTGCCCAGGATCGCGACCTGCGGCTGGTTGATGATCGGGGTGTCGAACAGGGTGCCCGCCGACCCGTAGTTGGTGATCGTGAAGGTGCCACCGGTCAGGTCGTCGGGGGTCACCTTGCCGGTCCGGGTGCGGTTGGCCAGATCGGCGATCTTCTTGGCCAGCCCGCCGATGTTGAGATCACCCGCATCGGCGATCACCGGCACCATCAGCCCGCGCTCGGTGTCCACCGCGATGCCGATGTTCTCGACATCGGAGTAGGTGACCGTGCCGGCCTCGGTGTCGATGGTCGCGTTCACCTTCGGGTGCTGGCGGAGCGCCTCCACCGCGGCCTTGGTGATGAACGGCAGGTAGGACAGCGAAGCGCCGTTGCGCTTCTTGAAGTCGTCCTTGACCTGGGCCCGGATCCGGGAGATCAGGGTCAGGTCGACCTCCACGGTCGCGGTCAGCTGGGCCGAGACCTGCAGCGACTCCACCATCCGCTTGGCGATGGTCTGCCGCATCCGGGACAGCTTCTCGGTGGTACCGCGCTTGGCGTCGGCCTCGGCGGAGGTCTGCCCGCTCGGTGCGGCGGCGGCCGCGGGAGCCTCGGCCTCGGCCGGAGCGGCGGCGGCCTTCTTGGCCTCCTCGGCGGCGGCCAGCACGTCCTGCTTGCGGATCCGGCCACCGACCCCGGTGCCCTTCAGGCTGGACAGGTCCACATCGTGCTCGGCGGCCAGCTTGCGGACCAGCGGCGTCACGTACGCCGAGTCGTCCCCCTGGCTGCGCGGGGCGGCCTTCGGTGCGGCGGTCTCCTGCTGCTTCGGCTCCGGCTTGGATTCCTGCTTCGGCTCGGGCTTGGACTCCTGCTTCGGCTCGTCGTCGGTCTCCGGTGCCGGGATCGGCTCCTGACCACCCTCGTCACCGGCCTCGGTCTGGTCCTCGATGCCGGAGACGCTCTGCGCGTCGTGATCGTCCGCCTGGGTGTCGGTGGCGTCCTCGGCGGCACCCTCGCCGGCCGGCGCGCTGGCCGACGAGGCGGGCTTGCCCGCATCCGACTCGCCCGCATCGGACTCGCCCGCATCGGACCCACCGTCGGCGCCCTCGTCGCCGATGATCGCGAGCACGGCACCGACCTCGACGGTCTCGTCCTCACCGGCCTTGATCGACAGCAGGGTGCCGGCGACCGGGGAGGGGATCTCGGTGTCGACCTTGTCGGTGGAGATCTCCACCAGTGCCTCGTCGACCTCGACCTGGTCACCCTCCTGTTTGAGCCAGCGGGAGATGGTGCCCTCGGTGACCGACTCGCCCAGCGCGGGCAGCGTCACCTCGGTGCCGGAGTCGGACTTGTTGGTACCACCGGTCGGCTTCGGCTGCTCGGCCGCGGTCGCCTGGTCGTCGGACTCGGCCTCCTTGCGGGCCTGCTCTCCGGTCTCCGCGGCCTCGTCGGCGGTCGGGTCATTGTCCTCATCGGCGGCGCGCTGCGGCTCGGACTCCGGCTCCTCATCGGCGGAGTCGTCGTCGGCGGACTGGTCGTCGGAACCGGAATCGGAGCCGGCCGACTCGCCCTCCTCACCGATCACCGCGAGCACGGCACCGACCTCGACGGTCTCGTCCTCGTCCACCTTGATCTCGAGCAGCACACCGCTGGTCGGGCTGGGGATCTCGGTGTCCACCTTGTCGGTGGAGATCTCGAGCAGGGCCTCGTCGGTCTCCACCTGATCGCCGACCTGCTTGAGCCAGCGGGAGACGGTGCCTTCGGTGACGCTTTCGCCCAGTGCGGGAAGGGTTACATCGGTCGACATGATGAGTACGAGGCTCCTTGGTCAAAGTTCAGTTGCAGTGGTCAGCCTAGCCCCGACCCCACGCCGGCGTCAGGCGAGCCCACCCGCCAGAAGTCAGGCGTGTGCATGGAGGGGTTTGCCGGCGAGCGCCAGGTGCGCCTCGCCGATGGCTTCGTTCTGGGTCGGGTGGGCGTGGATCAGTTCCGCGACCTCCTCGGGGTACGCCCCCCAGGCGGTGATCAGCTGGGCCTCGCCGACGAGCTCGCCGACCCGGGCGCCGATCATGGTGATTCCCACCACTTCCGCACCGGGACGCCGGATCACCTTCACGAAACCGGCCGTCTTGAGGATCTGCGAGCGGCCGTTGCCGCCCAGGTTGTAGCTGTAGCTCTGCACCTCGCCGAAGGCCTCCCGAGCCGATTCCTCGGTGTGCCCGACCGAGGCGATCTCCGGATCGCAGTAGGTGACCTTCGGAATCTGCAGATCCTGCACCGGGACCGGGGCACGATCCAGCTTGCCCTCGGCGTACCCGATGTCCTCGGCGACGAAGATGCCGTGTGCGAACCCACGGTGCGCCAGTTGGAGACCCGCGACCAGATCACCGACGGCATAGGTGTTCTCCCGGCTGGTCCGCAGCCGCTCGTCGGTGGTCACGAAGTCCCGCTCCAGGCGTACCCCGGACTCCGCATAGCCCAGTCCGCCCGAGTTCGGCCCGCGGCCGACGGCGACCAGCAGCACCTCGGCCTGGTGGGTCTCCCTGTTCTCCAGGGTCAGTCGTACGCCACCGTCAACGACCTCGGCGGAGGCCATCGGGGTTCCGGTGACAGCGGTGATGCCGCGCTTGCGGAACGCCCGGGCCAGGGTCTTGGAGACCTCCGGGTCCTCGGCCGGTACCAACCGGTCCAGCGCCTCGACGACGGTCACCTCGACCCCGAGGGAGCGCCAGGCGGAGGCGAACTCGACACCGATCACGCCGCCGCCGAGCACGATCGCCGACTTCGGCAGCTCGTCGAGGCGCAGCGCGTGCTCGCTGGTCAGGATTCGTTCCCCGTCCACCGGCAGTCCCAGGGTGCGGGAATAGGAGCCGCTGGCGAGGACGGTGTAGCGGCCGCTCAGCAGCTGCTCACCGACCTGCACGCCGTCCGGAGTGAGCACCCCGTCGCCGACCACGACATCGATCGCGGGCTGGTCGAGCAGGCCGGTGAGGCCCTTGAACAAGCGGTCGACCACACCGTCGGAGTAACGTCGGACACCGGCGGCATCGACCCCGTCCAGGCTGGCCCGGATCCCGAACTGTTCGCTCTCCCGGGTCTGGTCGGCGAGTTCGGCGGCGTGCAGCCAGGCTTTCGTCGGGATGCAGCCCCGGTGCAGGCAGGTGCCACCCAGTTTGTCCTTCTCGACCAGGGCGACCGAGAGGCCGAGCTGGGCGGCGCGCAGCGCGGTGGCGTACCCGCCGCTGCCGGCACCCAGCACCACGACGTCATAGTTGGAAGTCATGGGCCGCATCATCGCAGGCCCCGCCGAATGACCGCCGGGTGGTCGCGAACTGAAGCTCGGTAGGACTTCCGGCACAATGGCCCCGGGGTGAATGGAGGTTCAGGTGTCACCAGGCTCGCATGCGCGCGCCGTTCTGCGGTTCCAGAGGGTCTCCCGGCGTTGGCCGGCGGCCCTGAAGACAGCACTCGCGGTGGCCGGCCCGGTTTTCGTGGCCGCCCTGCTGGGGCGTACCGAAATCGGACTGGTGATGAGCCTGGGGGCCTTCGCGGTGCTCTACGGGCCGCAGACGCCCGGCCGGTTCCGGTTCCGGCTGATGTCCTTCGCGGCGATCGGGTTGGTGCTCTCCGCGCTGCTGGGGGGTGTGACCGCCGGCCATCCGGTGGCCCTGTTGGTGGTGATGGTGCCGTTGGCCGCGTTGGCCGCGGTGGCCTGTGCGCTGCTCAAGGTGCCGCCGCCGGGCTCGTATTTCTTCGTGCTGGTCTGCGGGGTGTCGGGTTATCTGGCCTCCAGCGGGGTCCCGCTCGGTCAGCTCGTCGGGCTGACCGCGGCCGGCGGTGCGGCCGCGGTGCTGATCGGGATGATCGACCTGATCTGGTATCCGCATCGCCCCGAGCGGCAGGCGGTGGCGGCCGCCGAGGAGGCGGTGACCCGGTTCGAAGCGGCTGAACCCGAGGAGATCCGCCAGGTCCGCCCGGCCGCCTCCCGGGCGCTGCACCACGCCTGGACCACCTTCCGGGACAGCGTGGGGGAGCGGCCGCTGTCCCCGGCCGCCGAGGAGGTGTTCGAACGGATCGGCATCCTGCAGACCCGCTACACCCGGCGCAGCGCGGCACTGGTCGACCCTGCCCTGGGCGGGAGCGAGGCCCAGCCCTGGGGCAGCGTGGAGGGCGAGGAGTCCTCGGCCGAGGCCGCGGTCTTCGAGCCCGACTTCGAATCCGAGCAGCTGCGCGATTCCTCGCTGGGGCGCCCGGACCCGACCTATCTGGTGCGGACCGGTGGCCGTGGGCCCTCCGAGGTCTGGCTGATCGGTGCGCGGGTCGGGGTGGCGACCCTGCTCGCCGGGGTGCTGGCGATGCTCGTCGGTGCTTCCCATCCCTATTGGGCGGTGGCGTTCGCGACCCTGGTGCTGCACCAGGGCGGTACCCGGCATGCGCAGACGGTCCGTGGGCTGCAGCGGCTGCTCGGCACCGTGCTCGGGCTGGGCCTGTTCGGGCTGGTGCTGTGGTGGCAGCCGGGCGGGGTGTGGCTGGCACTGCTGCTGTTCTGCCTGCAGGTCGTGGTGGAGCTGCTGATCCTGCGCAACTATGCGGCGGCGGTGGTGTTCATCACCCCGTTGGCGCTGACCATCGCGGCCGCCGGTGGTGGCTGGGCCGGTGGGGTCTCGGCGATGAGCGAACGGGGGCTGGACACCGTGCTCGCGGTGGCGGTCGCGCTGCTGGTGCTCTGGCTGGTCGGCCGCGGGACGGCGCTGCTGTTCGCCCGGGCGCATGCCCGGCGCTGCATCCTGGCCACCGAGTCGGTGATGCGGGATCTGGCGGAGAGCCGGTACGCGAGCGCAGCGGCCCGGATGAACCGGCGGCACCTCTACTACGAGCTGCTCGAGCTGGAGCAGCAGGTGAACCAGTCGCTCGCCGACGAACCGAAGCGGGTGCGGCCCTATCTGGAGATGTTCCAGGCCGTCGCCACCCTCGGTTATCTGGTGCTCGGCGCCTGCTGGCATCCGCAGGTACGCCGGGCGCGCGAGGCCTTCGGCCGGGCCACCGAACCGTTGCAGGCGATCAAGGCCCACCCGGTCACCCAGCCCCGCTCACCCGAGGACATCCACGCCGACGTGCTCGCCGTGCAGAACGTCATCACCGACTGGCGCTAGTCACATCACGTACCTCGAGTAGGCCGCCTGCGGCCGTGTCGAGAGGTGGAGTCGGGTTAGTGGCAGTGACCCCAAGAATCGGTCAGAGCAGCACGATGAGCCCGGCCGCGACGTTGGCCACGGTGTGCACGATCGCACCGGGGACGAAGCTGCCGGTCCTGTTCCGCAGCCAGCCGAGCAGCCAGCCGGTGGCGAACTGGACCGGCAGGATCGGCCAGGTCCGGGCGTCGATCAGCAGCAACGGCAGGTGCGGCAGGAAGAAGATGATCGCCTGCACCGTGTTGCCCAGGGTGAAACCGAGCCGTCGGATGAGTACGCCGCCGAGCAGCCCGCGGAAGAAGACCTCCTCACCGACGGCGCGGAGAATGACCCCGATCACCGCGGTGACCGAGGTCAGTCGGGCGATCGTCACCCCCGGTGTCTGCAGCACCTCGGCGGGGATCAGCACGATCGCCAGCCAGGCGGTGAGTAGGAGCGGCGGCAGTATCGTCAACGCCCATCCGTAGCCCGATGCCGGGCCCCAGGTCCCACCGGCACGGCCGAATGCCGAGCGGGCCGTCTCATCCGGCTTCCGCGACACCACCAGCACGTAGATGAGCGTCGGGATGCAGAACAGGACGAACTCGAGCATGGTTCAACCTACCGAGGACTGGTTCAGCTCGACGGTTCTCGGTCGTCGCCACCGGACGGTCTGGTGCGGAGGCGGTGCCGCAGATGGCGGCGGGGCCGGCGGTTTCGGTCCAATGCCCGTGGTGGCAGGAACTCCGGAAGCCGATCACCCGGATCGAGGCGGACCTCCCACCGGTTCTCATTGTGCAGTCGTTGCCGCGCTGGTTCGACCAGAGCGTGATGGTGTGGGCAGAGCAGCACGCCGTTGTCCAGACGCGTCGGTCCGTGCAGCCACCAGGGCCGGATGTGGTGCGCCTCGCAGCGGCGGGCGGGCTGGTCGCAGCCCGGGAAGATGCAGCCACCGTCGCGGGCGACCAGCGCGGCGCGGAGTTCGCCTTCGAAGAACCGGTGCAGTTGGCCGACATCCAAGGGGATGCCGAAGCCGTTGAGGACGATGGGGATGATCTCGGCGTCGCAGGCCAGCAGACGGAGCTGCTGTGCGGACATCGGACCTGCCGTGGTGTCGGTGCAGCCGATGCCCCGGACCAGAGCGTCGAGGTCGACGGTCACATTCACCCGCGCGCGGTCGTTGCCGCGCGACGGTGCGTGCCGAGAATCGGCATACGCCTGCGCGAGTTCGATCAGTGCGTCGGCGCGCCGCATCGCACGCGAGGGTCGACCGCCGCAGAGCCCGCAGGAGGGGCCGGTGCACGATGAGCCACACAATGGTGGCTCGTCATCGCGATGTCGGTCGGCCAGCGAATCCAGCAGGGCGGTGAGGTTCTCGCCGTCAGCGCACGGCAACTGGCCCTTGATCCGGGTGGTGCCGTGGCCGTCGTGATGCAGGTGGAGGCCCCGGTTGCGACGGGCGGCCTGTTCTTCTTGCTCGAGGCGGCGTTCCAGCAGGGCGTCGGCGTGATCGGGGTCGACGACCTCAACGGGACGATTGCCCAGTTCCCGCAGTTCGGTCGGATCCCACCGTTGGGCCTGGTCGATCATCGTCTGCTGCGCTGCGATCTCCTGCTGCGGTGCGAGGTCCGGTGGCAGGTGTTGCAGCGACTCCAGGATCGCCGTGGCCTGCCGGGACGAGATGGTCGCCCTGGCCAGTGCCTGCCACACGATCGGTGCGTTGCTGGTGCGGATGGCTTCTCGCAGCGCCCCGGCGGCCTGATTTGCCGCGTATCCATGGCGTTCCCGCATCCAGGTGGTGGTCCGGACCCCATGCACGTGCCGGGTCGCCTCATGGGCGTCGATGCTGGCCAGGGTACGGGTGGAGTGCGCATGGAGGCGGGCGGCGATCCGCTCGTTGACCTCGGCGACGTGCAGTCGTTGTTCGTCCGTGAGCAGCCGGTCATCACTTTCGTCGAGGAGTCGGCGCAGCAGTTCGTCGACCGTCTCCACGGTCTCGACGAAGGTAGCCGCACTGCCATCCATACCCGCCATTCAACAGATCGGGTCTGACAGTTCTGGGTCGGATTCGCGGTTCAGGAAGGGAATTCCGAAATCTGTGGATAACTTCTTTGCCGGGTGGCTTCGTTCGCTCGCTCAGCCGACGTTCCCGAGCGACGCGAGCTCGGCGCTGAGGTTCCAGCGGGCCGCCGCGCTCCAGAGCTGGGCGCCGGCCTCGGTGCGGTAGAGCGGGTCGAGGGCGAGCAGATGCTCCAGCACCTGTGCCCGGCCCTTCCGGAAGTCGGGGAGCGGGAGGTCGGCGTACTCCCGGCGGACGTCGCGGCGATAGGTCTCGTACCGCTCCGCCTCGGCGCCCAGGATCGCCAGATCCGCATCACACAACAGTTCCCCGCGTTCATCACCGGCGGCGGGGGAGTGGCCGGCGGTGAGGCGTACCAACCGCGCCACCTCCGCGATCTCGGCCGCCGGGAGTACCCCGGCCAGCCGGGTCTCGGCGAGGACGGCCGACTCCTCCTCGTCCTGGCCGGCGCGGCCGGCGTACACCGCGTCGTGGAACCAGACTGCCGCCTCGACCACCGGTCCGGCACCACCGGGACCCGCCACCAGGGCCAGCGAATCCAAGCAGTGTTCGAGATGCCGCAGATCGTGGTAATAGCGCCCGCGCGCCGACCAGCGATCCAGCAGCTCGACCGCCACCTCAGAGGCACCCTCCAGCGGCCAGCGATCGAGCAGCATTTCCTTTCGAGCAACGGTTTCCGCGCGTACCACCGCCTTGGTACGCCGCAGCCCGCTCGCCCGCAACGCGGTCACCAGCTCCCGGGCCGACACCGCCACCGCACCCGCCGCGAGACAGTCGGCGTACTTCCACTCCGGCACGTCGTAGTGGTCCCGATCGAACGCCCGCGGTGGCAACCCGGCGGCCTCGGCCACCTCGTGCAACTCTGCCAACGAGGTGTCCGAGACCAGATGCGAGAACACCGTCTGGTGCGCCGGCCACAACGGCGGATCGATCAGGACGGTCACGGCAGTCGAATCAGGACTGCATCGAGCGGGCCAGCTCGACCAGGGTGCGCACGCCCACCCCGGTGCCACCGGCGGGCACCTCGCCGCTCGGCGCGCCCTCGTTGAAACCGACGCCGGCGATGTCCAGGTGGCCCCAGTCGGTGCCCTCGTCGACGAAGCGACGCAGGAAGGAGGCCGCCACCGAGGCGCCACCCATCCGCTGCCCACCCGAGCGCAGATCGGCGACCTTCGACTCCAGCGGTTCGGCCGACCATTCGCCCATCGGCAGCCGCCAGGCGTCCTCACCGGCGGTCTCGGCGGCACCGAGCAGCCGGTCGGCGACCTCGTCGGAGTCGGAGAAGACGCCGTAGATCTTGCCGCCCAGGGCGACCATCGCGGCACCGGTCAGGGTGGCCACGTCGACCACCAGATCCGGGTTGTCCTCGTTGCTGCGCGCCAGCCCGTCGGCCATCACCAGCCGGCCCTCGGCGTCGGTGTTGTAGTTCTCCACCGTGGTGCCGCCGTAGATGGTGAGCACGTCCGAGGGCCGGTAGGCGGTGTCCGACGGCAGGTTCTCGGCCAGGCAGCCGTAGGCGGTGACCTTCACCTTCAGCCCGAGATCGGCGATCGCGCGGACCGCGGCGAACACCGCGGCGGCGCCGCCCATGTCGCACTTCATCGTGTACATCGAGTCGCCGGGCTTGAGGTTCAGACCGCCCGAGTCGAAGGTGATGCCCTTGCCGACCAGCGCCAGATGCGCGGTGGCGCCGCGCGGGGCATAGCTCAGCCGGACCAGCCGCGGGGTGTGCGAGGACCCGCCGCCGACCGCGGTCAGCCCGCCGTAACCCTTGGCGGCCAACTGCTTGTCATCGAGCACCTCGACCGAGACCTTGCTGCCGGCGAACAGCTCCTTGGCCTCGGCGGCGAAGGTCTCCGGATAGAGCAGATTCGCCGGCAGGTTCACCCAGTCCCGGGCGACGAGCTGCGCCCAGGTGATGGCGCCGACCGCGGTCAGCGCGTCCTTGGTGGCCTTGTCGGCGCGCGGGGTGAGCAGGGTGATCCGCGGCGCGGTGCGCTCCTCGGCCTTCGCCGAGATCGGCGCCCAGGCGTACTGACCGAGCACACTGCCCTCGGCGACCGCCTTCAGCTGTTCCGGCTCCTCGGTGGGCAGTGCCACTGCCACGCGTACGCCCTCGCCCAGGCCGACCGCCGCGCGGGCCGCCGCACCGGCGGCGCGGCGCAGCACGCCCGGGGTCGCCTCGCCGTCCTGGCCCAGGCCGACCGCGACCACGCGCAGCCCGGCCCCCAGCGGTACGACGGTGGTGCTGCCCACCTTGGTGCTCGCCTTCAGCTCGACCAGCGTGGTCGCCAGCTCCGCACCGAACCGCTTCGCATACGCCTTGCCGACCTCGACCGGCAGCCCGACCAGCCGCGGGGTGTCCCCGTCACCGGTCAACCCGATCACCAGCACCTGGGTGTCGGCGGGCATCGCCTTCGCGGCATTGAGCTGGGGCAGGACAGGGTTGACCACGGTTACTCCTCGAACGAACTCGATCATCGGTTGCCGGGTCAGGTTATCGGTCGGCTCGCGCCCGCGCGCCCAATCCCCACTAGGGTCAGGTTCATGAACGACGCCCTGAAGCACTCCCCGCTGCACCAGCAGCACGTCGACGCCGGTGCCAAGTTCGCCGAGTTCGGCGGCTGGTCGATGCCGTTGCAGTACGCCGGTGGTGGCGTGGTCGCCGAGCACCATGCGGTCCGGCAGGCCGTCGGCATCTTCGACGTCTCCCACCTGGGCAAGGCGACCGTCCGCGGACCGGGCGCGGCGGCGTACCTGAACACCCAGCTGAGCAACGACCTGGACCGGATCGGCGCCGGCAAGGCCCAGTACACGCTGCTCTGCACCCCCACCGGTGGGGTCGTCGACGACCTGATCGCCTACCGCTTCGCCGACGATCATGTCTTCCTGATCCCGAACGCCGCCAACACCGCCGAGGTGGTCCGGGTGCTCGCCGAGGGTGCGCCCGACGGTGTCGAGATCACCGACCAGCACGACGACTACGCCGTGCTCGCGGTCCAGGGCCCGAAGTCCGATGAGCTGCTCGAACTGCTCGGCCTGCCCACCGGGCACGACTACATGTCCTTCGCCACCGCCGAACTGGACGGTGCGGCACTGACCGTCTGCCGCACCGGCTACACTGGCGAACGCGGTTACGAACTGGTCTGTGCGGCCGCCGACGCGCCCGCGCTCTGGCAGCGGCTGATGCAGGCCGGTGCCGATCTCGGGGTACGCCCCTGCGGGCTCGGCGCGCGGGACACGTTGCGCACCGAGATGGGTTACCCGCTGCACGGTCAGGACATCTCGCCCGAGATCTCGCCGGTGCAGGCCCGGTCGGGTTGGGCGATCGGTTGGAAGAAGCCGTCCTTCCGCGGGCACGAGGCGCTGCGGGCGGAGAAGGAGGCCGGGCCGACACGCCGGCTGTGGGGGATCAGGGCGGTGGGCCGGGCGATCCCGCGGCCGCACATGTCGGTGCTGGACGCCGAGGGTGCCGAGGTCGGTGAGGTCACCTCCGGCACCCACTCGCCGACCCTGGGTACCGGTATCGGACTGGCCCTGATCGATGCGAAACTTTCCGCGGGCGATCCGGTCCGGGTGCAGGTGCGCAATCGCACCGAGGACTTCGAGATCGTGAAGCCGCCGTTCGTCACCCCCGGCGTACGCGGCGACTGACCGAGAGGGCGGATGGGTGGGGGACGCGGTGCAGGAGCCGGGCGATGAGGCCGTCGGATGGGTGCTGGCGGCGCTGCAGCGGCACGGCCGCCGCTATCGGATCGAGCGGGACCAGTATCTGGTGCTCGATTCGGGACTGGCGCAGCGACTGGCCGATCTGGCCTACGCCGCCCGGCAGGCGTTGAGCATCTCCGGTCCGCCGGAGGCCGCGGCCGATCGGGTGCTGGCGGATCTGTTCGCCCGCGAGCAGCGGCTGCTCGCCGGTGAGGTGCCGCCGATCGGGCAGGTGCGGTTGCGGATCACCCATCCCGACCTGCTGCCCCGGGACGGTACGCTGCCGGGCCCGGCCGAGTTGATCGTCTATCCGGTGCACGACACCGCCGACTCGGCGACCCGGCTGACCAGCAGCCAGGTGTCGGTGCTCGGCGACCGGCTGGCGGCCGAGGGGGTGCCCGGCGGCAACGATCTGGAACGGATCGGGGTGGCGGCCCTGCCGGCGACGCTGGCCGAACCGGTCTCGGTGCAACCGGAACGCTGGGGCCCGCATCTGGCGGTGCTGGTGTCCGGTGATCTCTACACCGCGTCCCGGCTGCTGGATGTGCCCGGACTGCTACGCGGCGTCGGGCTGGCGGAGAACGCCGACGTATTCATCGGCGTACCGAGCTCGCGGGAGCTGTGGCTGCTGCCGATCGCCCCGCAGGCGGTCGCCGAGCAGGCGCGCGAACTGGACGGCCGGGTGGCCGAGGCCTACCGTGCCAGCCGCGGCCAGATCGCGTCACGGGCGTACCTGTGGAGCGCGGGCCGGTTGCGGGTCCGCTGACCCGCCGGGGCGTACGCCTCAGGCCGGCTCGAGCGACATCGGCCCGTAGACCTCCCGGTCGCCCTCGCACAGGGTGACGCAGAGGATGCCCTCATCGAGCAGGTCCTCGTAGTGCGCGGTCAGCCACTCCTCGGCCGCGGCCTGATCGGCGAAGTCCTGGTTGATCTCGCCACCGTCGCTCTTCCAGTGCCACATGGATCCGACTGTAGCTCTCCGGCGGTCTGGACCCATCCGAACGGCCGGTGGGGACGAAGATGGAGTATGGACACGACCATGGAACGGCTCGATACGCGGCGCGAGATCAGGCCGTCGGCCTGGGTACGCGCTCTGGCGGGGATCGCCAGCGCCGCCGCCGGTCTCGGGGTGGGGCACGGGATCGCCGCCCTCACCGGGTCGGCCTCCTCCCCGCTGGTCGCGGTCGGCGGTGCCGCGATCGATCTGGCGCCCACGCCGGTGAAGGAGTTCGCGGTCGCCACCTTCGGGACCGCGGACAAGGCGGTGCTGATCGGCGGGATGATCGTCGTGATCGCGATCCTGGCGGCGGTCATCGGCCTGATCGCCTGGACCCGGCGCGGCCTGGCGCTGGCCGGGATCGCGCTGCTCGGCGTCCTCGGGCTGGCCGCGGCGGCCGGTCGTCCCGGTGGGGTGGAGCGCTTCCTGCCCGGGGTGGCCACCATCGTGGTCGGGATGCTGGCGCTGCATCTGCTGACCCGTCCTCGTGGTGCCGCCGATGACGCCGCGGATCCCGAACCGACCGGCCCGGCCGGGTCGATCGACCGGGCGGAACCCGAGGCGCCCTCGGCGCTGGTGCGGGCCGACCGGCGGACCCTGCTCGGCGTGGCCGGACTGGGTGCGCTGGCGGTGGCCGGCGGTCTGGTCGGCGGGCGGACGAGTACGCCGCGGACGCCGGTCTCGCTGCCGGCCCCGACCTCGCCCGCCCCGCCGATCCCGGCCGGCGCCCAGGTGCCGGTGCTGCCGCCGTTCGTCACCCCGATCCCGGACTTCTACCGCGTCGACATCGCCCTGGTCACCCCGCGGATCGACCCGGGCGACTGGGAGCTGGTGATCGACGGCATGGTGCGCAACCCGTTGCGGCTCAGCTATCCGCAGTTGCTGGAACTGCCGATGATCGAGCGCACGATCACGCTCGCCTGCGTCTCCAACGAGGTCGGCGGGCCGTACGTCGGCAACGCCCGCTGGCTCGGCGTACCGTTCTCCCACCTGATCGAGCTGGCCGGTGTCGATCCCGCCACCCAGCAGGTGTTCAGCCACAGCCGCGACGGCGGGTACACCTGCTCGACCCCGTACGCCGCTGTCAGCGACGGCCGCGACGCGATGGTCGCGGTCGGGATGAACGGTGAGGTGCTGCCGGAGAAGAACGGTTTCCCGGCGCGGATGGTGGTACCGGGGCTGTTCGGCTACGTCTCGGCGACCAAATGGCTGGCCCGACTGGAGTTCACCACCTGGGGAAAGCCGGCGTACTGGACCGAACGCGGCTGGGACGAGCAGGCCGCGGTGCTCACCCAGTCCCGGATCGACGTGCCGCAGTCGCTGGGCACGATCGGCGGGGACAAGCGGCTGCTCGCCGGGGTGGCCTGGGCGCAGCATCGCGGCATCGCCAAGGTCGAGGTGCAGATCGACGACGGTCCCTGGCAGGAGGCCCGACTGGCCGACGACGCGGGCATCGACCAGTGGCGGCAGTGGTGGTTCCCTTATCACGGGGCCCCGGGCCGGCACAGCGCCAGCGTCCGGGCCACCGACGGCACCGGTGCCACCCAACCCAGCCAGCGCCGCCGGGTCTTCCCCGGTGGGGCCACCGGCTGGCACACCATCCAGTTCACCGCGCAGTAGTTCCTCGGCCGGGCGGGCAGAGATCCGAAAGATTTTCTGCCAGCACGGCAATCCGAACCGGCCACGGCGTCGAACCAGCTGTGACACGACGTCAACGACCCGAGAGGAACGACACCATGTCGAAGCACCTGCGCAGCATCAGCCGCACCGCCCTCATCCGCCGGGCCGCCGTGGCCGGCGGCGCGCTCACCCTGACCGTCGGCCTGGCGGCCTGCAGCGGCGGGATGAGCGGCAGCAGCTCCACCCCCGCGGCCGGCGGTGGCGCCAGCTCCCAGCCGGCGGCGAGCTCGGCGCCCGCCTCCACCGCGTCCTCGGCCAGCTCGTCCGCCGCGTCGTCGGCGAGCGCGAGCGCGTCCGGCGGTGGCGCCGCGACCGCGGCCTTCGGCTCGGCCTGCTCGGCGGTACCGAAGGACGGTAAGGGATCCTTCGACGGGATGAGCAAGGATCCGGTGGCCACCGCGGCCAGCAACAACCCGGTGCTGTCGACGCTGGTCTCCGCAGTCGGTCAGGCGGGCCTGGTCGACACCTTGAACAACGCCAAGGACATCACCGTCTTCGCGCCGGCCAACGACGCCTTCAAGGCGATGGACCAGGCCACCCTGCAGAAGGCGATGGGCGACAAGAAGCTGCTCACCGATGTGCTCACGATGCACGTGGTGCAAGGGAAACTTGCCCCGAACCAGCTCGCCGGTGAGCACCAGACCCTGAACTCCAGCCAGAAGGTCAAGGTGACCGGATCGGGCACCAACTTCAAGGTGAACGACAAGGCCACGGTCATCTGTGGCAACGTGCAGACCGCGAACGCGACGGTCTACATCATTGACCAGGTGCTGCTGCCCAGCTGATCGGGGACACTGTGAGTGTGCAGCATCCGGAACCGGGACGGGGCGTACTGCGCCCCGTCCCGGGCTCACTCGACCGACCCGCCGAACTGCTCGGGCGGTGCGCCCGCGGTGACGACGGGGCCTTCGCCGAGTTCTACGACCTGACCTCGGCGCGGGTGTACGGGCTGGTGCTCCGGGTCGTCCGGGCGCCGGACCTGGCCGCCGAGGTGACCCAGGAGATCTATCTGGAGGTCTGGCAGACCTCGGCGCGGTACCGGCCCGAGCGCGGCAGCGTGTGGGCCTGGCTGACCACCCTGGCGCACCGGCGGGCGGTGGACCGGGTCCGTTCGGTGGAGCGGGAGCGGCAGCGCGACACCCGCTGGGCCGGTGATGAGCTGGAGACCGAGCGTGACCAGACCTGGCAGCAGGCGGAGTCCTCGCTGGAGGCCGAGCGGGTCCGCCGGGGGATGGACGAGTTGACCGGATTGCAACGCGAGGCCCTGCAGCTGGCCTACTACGGCGGTTACACGCAGCAGCAGGTGGCCAGCCTGCTCGAGGTACCACTGGGCACCGTGAAGTCCCGGATGCGCGATGGCCTGACCCGCCTGCGCGATGTGTTGAGGGGGGACCATGACTGACGAACGCATCCCGGCCGATCTGCACGGCCTGCTCGGGGGATACCTGCTGGATGCGCTGACCGATGTCGAACGCCAGCAGTTCGAACGGCACCTGGCGTCCTGCCCGGACTGCCGGGCCGAGGTGGGTGAACTGCGGGAGAGCCTGGCCGAGGTGTCCCGGCTGACCGCCACCGCTCCGCCGCCGGCGCTGCGCGAGCAGGTGCTCGCCCGGGCCCGGGAGATCCGTCCGCTGCCGCCCAACGAACCGGTGCGCGTCACCGCACGCCGCTCCCCCTGGGGCTGGCGGGTGGTCGCCGCGGCGGCCGCGCTGGTCGCGGTGATCGCCGGCGGCTGGGCGATCAATCAGCAGCTCGATGCCCGGCAGCAGGCCGGTGTCCGCGCGGTCGAGGCGCAGCGGGAGGCGGATCTGTTGACCGCGCCCGATGCGGTGGTCCGCCCGGTGCAGCTGCCCGATGGCGGCCGGGGCAGTGTGGTGGTGTCCCGCTCCCGCGGTCAGGCGATGTTCCTGGCCGGGTCGATGTCCGCCCCGCCGACGGGGCGGGCGTACCAGCTCTGGCTGATGAAGGACGGGACGCCGGTGCCGGATGCCACCTTCGACGCCGACGGCCGGATCTGGCTGCGGGGCGACCCCAACGGGGCCGCGGCGGTGGCGATCACCATGGAGCCGGCCGGTGGCTCGCAGACCCCGACGATGCCGGTGCTGGCCGCGATACCGCTCTGATCGGGCGTACGCCCTCAGTGCAGGTGGCTCAGCGCAGGCCGCCGAACTCCTCGGGGCGTACCAGCCGCCCGGTCGCGACCTCCCACCCGCGCCCGTCGAAGCGCTCGAAGCTGAGCCGCGCCCCGTCGGGGGAGGAGTAGTCGTGATAGTCGACGGTGCCCGAGGGATTGGTGTCGGTATCGCCCTGGGCGGTGTAGCTGGCGGTACCCGACTCCTCGAGGCGGAACGTGCCGTCGTCGGCGGTCACCGAGCGGGCGCCCGGGGTGAGCGAGGCGGCCAGGTCGGGACGCTGGGTCCAGCGGGTCACCTCGTCATCCTCCACGGTGAACCAGATCGGCTGCGGGCCACCGGTCGCCTTGTGCTCGGTCCAGGTGTCGCCGTCCTCGTTCAGCCAGACGGTGCCGGCCACCGTGTAGGGGTTGCCCTGGTAGGAGAACTGGGCACCCGGATGCAGATACGGGATCGCCATGACTAGAACTTCTCGCCGCGCTTGATGGTCGGCTTCGGCATCCGCAGCCGGCGCATCTGGATGGAGCGGTTGAAGCCGTACATCATCAGGCCCTTGCCCTTCGGGCTGACACCCGGATGCCGTTCGGCGAGGATCTTCTTGAACCGGCGCCAGAGCAGGAAGAGGTCGAGCAGCACGATCGCCAGGAAGCCATACATCGCGACCAGCGCGATCGTCGACATCGACCGGTAGACCTCCTGCATGAAGCTCAGCGCGAGCATCAGCACCATCGCCGGCAGCAGGAACTCGCCGAGATTCCAGCGGGAGTCGACCATGTCGCGCATCAGCTGCTTCTCCGGGGTGGAGTCACGGGCCTCCATGGCGGCCATCCGGCGTTCCCGGTTGGCGGCCGCGGCCTTGCGCTTGGCCTCCTTGCGGGAGACCTGCGGATTGACCCGCGCCATCCGCGCGGCCTCGGCCTGCCTGCGGGTGGGGGTGGGGGCGTCCTTCTTCCGGGGGCCGCGCGGGCGCGGCTCGTTGACGACCGGCTCGGGGTCGCTGACAGCCGACTCCGACTTCGCGGTCTTCCGGGAGGAAGAGAACAGACCCATGGACAACCTCGCGCACCTCGACCCCGGCCACCGTGACTCGGGGTGGACCCCGATTCTCTCACCGGTCGCCCCCGGATTTCGAATCCAACGCGTGCCCGGGCTGCCGTGGTTACCTGCGAGCGCCTAGGCTGGAGCGCAGTACGCGTTCGGAATCGGAAGGACCGGGCCCCAGATGAGCGGATTTTTCCAGCGGATGTCCACCGTGTTCCGTGCCAAGGCAGACAAGGCACTGGACAAGGTTGAGGACCCCCGCGAGACCCTTGACTACTCCTATCAGCGTCAGCTCGAGCTGTTGCAGAAGGTACGCCGGGGCGTGGCCGATGTGGCGACCAGCCGCAAGCGCGTCGAGCTGCAGGCCAACCAGTTGAACACCCAGATCGACAAGCTGAACGGCCAGGCGCAGAAGGCGCTCGGTGTCGGCCGCGAGGATCTGGCACGCGAGGCGCTGACCCGCAAGTCCGGGCTGCAGTCGCAGCTCGGTGACCTGCAGACCCAGCACGCCCAGCTGCAGGGCGAGGAGGAGAAGCTGGTCAAGGCCTCGCAGCGGCTGCAGGCCAAGGTGGATGCCTTCCGGACCCGCAAGGAGACCATCAAGGCGACCTACTCGGCGGCCGAGGCGCAGACCCGGATCAACGAGGCGTTCTCCGGCATCGGCGAGGAGATGGGCGACGTCGGCCTGGCGATCCAGCGGGCCGAGGACAAGACCGCGCAGATGCAGGCCCGCGCCGGCGCGATGGACGAGCTGCTGGCCTCCGGCGTACTCGACGACGCCACCGGTTCCACCCAGGACGACCTCACCCGCGAGCTCGAGGCGCTGTCCTCGACCTCGGATGTGGAGAGCGAGCTGGAGCAGATGAAGGCCCAGCTCGGCAGCGGCGGTGCCGAGCAGCGGCAGGCGATCGGCCAGGGCCCGGGTCAGCAGGCCCAGCAGGGTCAGCCGACCCAGCAGGGGCAGGCGATTCCGCAGGGTCAGGGGCAGCAGCAGGCCCCGCAGGAGCCCTTCCAGGCGTACCCGACCCAGGGGCAGGGTCAGGGTCAGCAGGGCTGGGAGGGGCAGCGGTGATCATCCGGGTGCTGAACGAGGGCCAGTTCCGGCTCACCGATGATCATCTGCCCGAGTTGAACGCCTGTGACGACAAGGTCGAGCAGGCCGTCGACGCCGAGGACCAGGCGGCGCTCACCGCGGCGCTGAACTCGCTGATCGAGACCATTCGCCGGCTCGGTCAGGAGCTCCCGGACGACTCCCTGGAGGATTCGGACCTGATCGTCCCCGATGAGGAGGCCACCCTCGACGACGTCAAGGGTTGGCTGGAGGACAGCGGCAGTTCCGAGGGCCTGATCCCCGGACGCGCCGACGCCTGAGCGGATCTGAGTGGCACTGAAGCTGAAACGGCTCGGTACCGGTTGGCTGGTGCTGTCGGCGATCTGCGCCCTGATCGGGCTGTTCGGGGTCGGCAACACCGTGACCTGGTTCCTGTCGATGATCGGGGCGCCGGACACCGCACCGCTGGCGATTCCCGCCGCCGGTGCGGTGCTGGCGACTCTGTTGCTGATGATCGCCGTTCCGTTGTTCAAGAGCTGGACGCCGCCGCGCTGGGTGCGGATCGTGCTGCCGGTGCTCGCCGGGATCTTCGGGATCGCGGCCGGCGCGGCCACCTTCGCGCTGACCAGCCTGGTGATCTGCGACTACCAGTGCCGGCCGGTGGACACCTGGAAGATGTTGCCGGTGCTGATCGCCTGCGGGGTGATGGCTGCCCTCGGCCCGGGCGTATGGGCGCTCACCGACCGGCGGGACCGTGGTGAGCTGACCTGGCCGATCACGGTGGCGTTCATCGTCATCGGGTTCGCCGTCGGGCTGTACCAGTTCGTGGAGAACGGCATCTACTGAGGGTCGACCGATCTCAGGCGACGCAGAACTCGTTGCCCTCGGGGTCGGCGAGCACGTAGTGGTCGAGCCCGCGCGGACCCATCGCCTCGGTGAGGACCGTCGCGCCGAGTGCGAGCAGTTGCTCGGTCTTGGCCCGGATCGCCTGCTCGCGTTCGGCCTGATCGAGGTGCCGGCCGCCGGAGACCTGCAGGTCGATATGGATCCGGTTCTTCGCCGTCTTCGGCTCGGGCACCTTGAGGAACGAGATCGCCGGGCGTACCCCCTCGGGATCGCGGAGCCAGGCGCCGTCGTTCCATTCGGTCTCGGAGATGTAGTTGTCACGCAGCCAGTCGTCCCAATTCGTCCAGCCCTCCGGCGGGGGCGCTTCCTCGTAGTCCAGCGCGGTGGCCCAGAAGCGGGCCTGGGCGCGGGCGTCGGCGCAATCGAAGGTCATCGAGATCCGCATGGTTCGATCATCTCCCGTGTCACTGACGGTTTCTCCCGTGTCACTGACAGGGCCGGGCAATAGACTCCCCGGGTGCGAATTCTCGTGGCCACCGACCGGATCGGAACGCTGAGTGCCGCCGAGGCCGGGGTGGCGATCGCGGCGGGCTGGCAGCGTACCCAGCCGGCCGCCGAGTTGGCCGTCGCCCCGCTCGGCGAGGCCGGCGGGGAGTTCCTGTCCGCGGCGGCTGCCACGATCGGCCGCGAGGTCGAGCTGAGCGGCGAGGCCGATGGCGGAGTCGGCCTGCTGGCCCGCGGCGATCGAACCCGGGTGGTCGGGCTGGAGCCGTTGGGACCGGCCGGTGGCGAGCGGGGAATTCCGGTCGACGGGTCGTCGGTGGGGATCGGGTACGCCGCAGCGCAGGCCCTGCAGCCCGATCGGCCGGATCGGCTGCTGATCGATCTGGCGACCCTGCGCTGTCACGACGGCGGTGCCGGGTTGCTGTCCGCGCTCGGCGCGACCGCGGACCGGCCGCTGGATCGGGGCGTGGCGGCCATGGAGGGGATCGCGCATCTCGATCTGCATCCAGTCCGGGAGCGGCTGGCGGGGATCGAGCTGGTCGCCGTGGTACCGGACGATGAGCTGACCCAGCCGCTGCTCGGGCTGCGCGGGATCACCTCGCTGCGGGGCCGGGAGACGAACACCGATGCCGCCGAGATGCTGGCGATCGATGCGACCCTGGAGCGATTCGCGGCGCTCGCCGATCCGGAGGCGTCCGGGCTGCCGGGGGCCGGGGCCTGCGGCGGTGCGGCCTATGCTGTGGCGGCGCTGGGCGGACGGATCCTGAGTGGTCCGCAGGCCTGCGCGGAACTGGTCGGGTTGGTCGAGGCCGGTGCACCGAACGGGTTCACCGAGACGATGCTGCTGGCCGATCTGGTGGTGACCGGGTCGTCGCGGTTCGACTTCGCCTCCCGCGGCGGGGGAGTGATGCGGTACGTCGCCGAGCAGGCCGAGTTGGCCGGAACGCCGTGCATCGCGCTGGCCGGGGAGATGGTGATCGGTTCGCGCGAAATGCGCACCATGGGCATCGAGTCCGCGTACGCCGTCCGCGAGGCACGCGCCACCCTGGTCGACGATCCGAGTGTGGCCGACATCGGCGCCGACGAGCTCACCGAACTGGCCGCCCGGGTCGCGCACACCTGGCAGTGGTGAGGTACGCCGGCTTCATGGTCCTCGAGTAGGTCGCGCAGCGACCGCGTCTCTCACGTTCCTCGAGTAGCCACTGTGCCCCTGGCGGGGCGCCCGTTCCGGGCTGAGAATGGGGTGGGGGTGGTCGGCTGGGTGCTGAAACCGTTCGATCTATGGTCCGTTCGA
>NZ_SNXA01000012.1:111145-296272 GCF_004362375.1 Enemella evansiae | reverse complement strand
CTGATTCGGTCGGGGCATCGTCCTTCGGTCCGAGCATGGTGTGCCATGCCCCAACCGAACTCCCATGCCCCGACCACAGGAGCGCGCAGTCAACACCCACGTTGGTTGAGTGAGGAGCGCAGCGACGAGTCGAAACCACCGTCACCCAGAGGCCGTGGCTTCGACTCGTCGTTCCTCCTCGCTCAGCCAACGTGGGAAGGCATCCCTCGCTCGCTCAGCGAGCATGGGATTCATCTCGACACGGTCGCTGCGCGACCTACTCGATGAACGTGAAGGACACGGTCGCTGCGCGACCTACTCGATGAACGTCACGCAGCCAACGGGGAGGAATCCATGCTCAAGCTCAGGATCACCGCTTCGCCGCTCTCCGGGTGAGGAGGATGAGTCCCCCGACGAGGGTCGTCGCGAGAACCAGGCACCCGATTCCCACGGGCAGCAGGAAACCCCAGCGCAGACCGATGTTGGCCGAGACCACCAGACCGGGGGAACCGTCCGCGTTCATGGCGACGGCCATCCACTCACCCAGCGACTTGTCCCATTCCAGCTCGACGACACCGGGAGCCACCACCTTCGAGGTGGCTGCCCAGAACGACTGAGCGGCCGGCGGGGACGCGGCCGCGCCACCCGGATGCCGCTGCCAGGTCACCCGGAGCGGGTCGGTGGTGAAGGTCGCCATCTCGTCGTAGGCGACGCCCCGCAGATATCGCTCGACGTCGGCGCGTCTTCCGATGCCGACGAACACCGGCCTGTTCGGATCGGCAGGTCGGACCTGGATCCTGACCCGGGACAGATCACCTGGATCGTTCTGCGGATCCGTCGGACGACGGCCCTCGACATCGATCTCGCGGGTGACCATGGCCGCCGAATCCGTGCTCAGCGACGCATCGGGGACCGCGAAATAGTCATTGCCCTGGATCGCGCCGACGACGGTGAATGGGAGGCCGATCAGGGTGAACAGGACGGCGCCGACCACCATCGCGCGGCGGAGCAGTCGGGGTCGGTGGGCGGTCCGGGTTGCGGAGGTCATCTGGCCCCGATCTTCGGAGATGGTCAGATACTGCTCGCAAGTCTTGCCCATCCGAGGTTCGTGCGGCGCTGGATGATCCACCGCACCGGGACGAGCCCGGGACCCACCCGACCCGACCCTACTCCGGATTCTCCAATTGCTCGGTCTCCACGACCTTGACCGGGCGTACCCTCGCCCAGAGCGCGAAGAGCACCGCGAAGGCGATCATCACGATGCCGGCCCACAGGTTGGCGTTCATCCCGTCGGTACGGGCGGATTCCTCGGCGTTGAAGGCGAACAGGCCGAGCAGCAGCACCACCACTCCGTAGATGCCGATCAGCAGGGCGATGAAGTTCCGGACGTCGAAAGCGCCGGCGGAATGGGCCCGGGTGCGATGTGTGTCACTCATTTCCAACCCCTCAGCGGAAGATCACATTGAGCGCGATGACCATCACCAGCGCGATACCGGCGACCACGGTCGGCTTCTGGTACCAGCGGTGCCGCGCGGCGTCGGCGTCCACCAGGTCGCTGCGCGGGGTCTCGGAATAGACCAGCCCGCGCAACTCGCTCGCCGGCTTGGGCGTCGTCACCAGCGAGACGATCACCATCAGCACGATGTCCACCACGAACGCCGCGCTCGCCGCCAGGAAGGCCGCGCCCTGGCCGGGCAGGTCGATCACCCCGGTCTCGCTCAGGATGAACACCGCGACCGCGGACAGCGTGCCGCCGACCAGGCCGACCCAGCCCGCCGTCGGCGTCGCCCGCTTCCAGAACATGCCGAGGATGAAGGTGGCGAACAGCGGCGCGTTGAAGAAGCCG
The DNA here is from genome assembly GCF_004362375.1 of Enemella evansiae. Taxonomy (NCBI): domain Bacteria; kingdom Bacillati; phylum Actinomycetota; class Actinomycetes; order Propionibacteriales; family Propionibacteriaceae; genus Enemella; species Enemella evansiae. The sequence goes on along the minus strand of NZ_SNXA01000012.1, from coordinate 294,447 downwards.
AACAGCGTCTGCAGATAGTCCATCAGGTTGGAGAAGTTCGCCGCGATCAGCGCGGTGAAGATCGCGATCACACAGGCCGCGATGGTCGCGAGCCGGCCCACCTTCAGGTAGTAGTCGTCCGGCTTGTCCTTCTTCACGTACTGCTGCCACAGGTCGTAGGAAAAGACGGTGTTGAACGCCGACACGTTGGCCGCCATGCCGGCCATGAACGCCGCCAGCAGACCGGCGATCGCCACACCCAGCAGACCATTCGGCAGGGTCTCGCGCATCAACAGCAGCAGCGCGTCGTTGTAGGTCACCCCGGTGGCCGCCTGGGCCGCCGCCTCACCCTGCGGGTAGAGCCGTTTGAACTCGGCCAGCTGCGGCACCAGGACCGCGGCGATCATGCCGGGGATGATCACGATGAACGGGATGAACATCTTCGGGAAGGCGCCGATGATCGGCGTCAACCGGGCCGAGGTGATGTCCTTGGACGCCATCGCCCGCTGCACCTCGACGAAGTTGGTCGTCCAGTAACCGAAGGACAGCACGAAGCCCAGACCGAAGACGATGCCGACCACCGACAGCACCGGGTTGGTGAAACCGGAGAGCTGCTCGCCCGGCCAGGTGTGCAGCTGGGTCGCGCCGAGCCCGCCGTCATTGGCCACCGCCTGCTTGAAGCCGTTCCAACCACCGAGCCGGTGCAGACCGATCAACGTCAGCGGCAGCAGCGCCGCCACGATCACGAAGAACTGCAGCACCTCGTTGTAGATCGCCGCCGACAGACCACCCAGGGTGATGTAGGACAGCACGATCGCGGCGGCGACGATCAGCGCCAGCCAGAGCGGCCAGCCGAGCAACCGCTGCACGATGCTGCCGAGCAGGAACAGGTTCACCCCGGCGATCAGCACCTGGGCCACCGCGAAGGAGAGCGCGTTCACCAGGTGCGCGCCGGTACCGAACCGCCGGCGCATGAACTCGGGCACCGAGCGCACCTTGGAGCCGTAGTAGAAGGGCATCATCACCACGCCGAGGAACAGCATGGCCGGGATCGCGCCGACCCAGAAGTAGTGCATCGTCGGATAGCCGTATTGCGCACCGGTCGCCGACATGCCCATGATCTCGACCGCGCCCAGGTTGGCGGAGATGAACGCCAACCCGGTCACCCAGGCGGGCAGCGACCGCCCGGAGAGGAAGAACTCGATACTGCTGGAGACGCCCCGGCGGGCAAACCAGCCGACGCCGAGCACGAAGATGAAATAGACCAGGATCAACAGATAGTCGATCCATTGGGCGTCCAGGCGGACTGCGGGATCCATGAAACCTCCCCGGGGTGGCCCGGTGCGGGGTTGTACCGGGGTCCGGGACTTTACTCCTCAGCCCTTCCGCGCCGCCAGCGCCGCCCCCCTGGAGGATGCGCGACCCCGGGCTGCTACGACTGCACCGACCAGACGGCCCGGATCTCGGCGATCCGCTCGTCGAGCAGGGCGGCCATGTCGACGCTCGGATCGAGCAGCCACTGGGTCTGGTATCCGTCCATCAGCGCCGCGATCTCCCGGGCGATCCGCTCCACCGGCATGTCCGCCCGGGCCACCCCGGCCTGCTGGTCCGCCCGCATCGCCGAGCACAGTTGGCCGAAGGTTTGCTCGTAATGCTCCCGCAGCCAGGTGTTTCCGGGGTGGGTCCCCTCCGTCGCCTCACCGGCCACCGACGCGAACAACCGGACCATCTCCGGGCGCTGCGCATTGGCGCTGGCCAGGGAGACCACCGATTCCAGCGCCGCCCACGGCACCGCCTCGGTGGGCCGGAACATGATCCGGTCGAGCTCGTCGCGTTCGCGCAGCACGGCGGCGTACAGCTCCTCCTTGGCCGGGAAGTGGTGCACCAGCCCCGTCGCGGAGATGCCTGCCACCTTGGCGATCTGGGCCATCGAGGTGGCGCGGTAACCCTGCCGCCCGATCAGCTCGATGGCGGCCCGCACGATCCGCGCACGGACCTCGGCGGAGTCGCCACCGCGCGGGCGCCCCGGACCTCGCCGGGGCCCGGGGTCGGGCCCGGGGTCGGGCCCGGGATCGGGTTCGGGTTCGGGTACGCGATCAGGCTTCGGCACGCGGTCATCCTCCCACTCACCCGCCGGGTCAGGAGGAGACCGAGGCCGCCAGCGGCACCCGGCCGCGTACGTCGCCGAGCCCGCGGGCCACCAACAGTTCCCCACCGGGAGCAAGCTCGCTCCACCCACCGGCCTGTTCATCCCAGCTCCGCCACAGCCGCGGGTCGCAGACCACCTCGACCCGCGCCTGCTCACCGGCGGGGATCCGCGCCGCGGCGAAACCGACCAGCCGCACCGGTTCGGCCGGGTCGCTGGGCCGCAGATAGACCTGCACCACTTCCCGGGAGGCCCGATCGGCGGCATTGTGCACCTCGACGGAGACCACGTGGCGGCCGTCGGCGTCGGTGCCCAGTTCGGGCTCGCCGTAGGAGAAGTCCCCCCAGCCCAGCCCCTCACCGAACCAGTGCGCCGGCCGGGGTGCCAGACCGTAGGGCTGGTGGCCGCGGTGCCCGACGAAGGTGCCCTCGCGATAGACCAGCCGGCCGTTCTCGGGCACCACCTCCCAGGCCGGGGTCGCCCCGTCGGCCACCGGCCAGGTGGTGACCAGCCGGCCCGCCGGCTCCAGCTCGCCCAGCAGCACCCGGGCGATGGCCAGCCCACCCTCCTGGCCGGGCAGGCCGACGACCAGCACCGCGTCCACCTCGTCCTCCCACGGCATCAGGACCGGGGTCGAGGCGTTGACCACGACCACCGTCCGCGGTGCCACCGCGGCGACCTCGCGGACCAACCGGTCCTGCTCCCCCGGCAGCGCGAGGGTGTTCTTGTCGACGGCCTCGGTCTCCTGCTCCTCGGTGAGCCCCACCCCGACGATCGCGACATCGGCCGCCCGGGCCGCGGCGACCGCCTCGGCGATGACCTCCTCGACCGGGCGCGCGACCGGGCCGGCAACGATCCCCTTCGGCCCGGCACCGGAGGCGTTCAGCGCATCCAGCTCGGCGTTGTCGGCGCTCGACGCGGTGCCGGCACCGCCGGTGATGTCCACCCGGGCGACGATCTCGGTGCCCTCGGCGACCTGCATCGGCGTGCTCCGGCTCGGCGGTTTGAGCATCGCCTCACCCGGGTCGTGACCGCTGATGCTCAGGATCAGTTCGGACCGCTGATCGCCCACCAGCAGCTGCCAGGCCCCCGAGCCGAGTGCCCCGACCTCGAGCAGTCCGCCCCGGGTGAGGACGCCGCGCAGCTCGACCGCGGTGGCCGGCCGCGGCAGGTCGTCGTCGAAGCCCACGCTCACCGAGGCGACATCGCTGTGCACCTCGGCGAGCAGCTCCCCGGCCGCGTCGAAGTAGCGGGCCCGGACGCCTTCGCTTCCGGTCACCGGGTCGATCAGGGTCCCGGGACCAGCCGTCACCGCCCGGTCCCGCACCTCCACGCCGTCGACCACCACCAGCGATCCGAGCCGGTCGGACACACCGGTGAGTCCCTCGGCGATGGACCGCTGATAGGGGGCGTTCACCGTCGCCGATCCGCCTCCCATGCCGACGGTCTGCACGACCGGTCGACCGATCGCGGCAACCCGGGTGCCCGGTTCCAGCGGCAGCACCCCGTCGTTCTTGAGCAGCGTGAACCCGGCGGCGGCGAACCCGGTGAGCTGCGCCACCCGCTCGGGTGAATCCGGGGCGGGGATACCGTCCCGCCAGGTCCGCTCCCGACCCAGCAGCCCGGCCCGGTCGGCGTGCGCCAGCACCCGGCGTACCTTCTCATCGATCACCGACTCCGCCAGCCGGCCCTCGCGCACCGCGGCCACCAGCGCGTCCCCCCAGGGTCCGTGCGGGCCGGGCATCACCAGATCCAGCCCGCCGGCCGCGGACTCGACGGTGGTTCGGGTCGCGTACCAGTCGGAGACGACGACGCCATCCCAGTCCCAGTCGTCGCGGAGCACTCCCCGGAGCAGCTGCGCGTTCTCGGTGGCGGTGGTGCCGTTCACCTTGTTGTAGGAGGCCATCACCATCCACGGGTCCTCGGCGATCGCGATCTCGAACGGCAGCAGATAGACCTCTCGCAGGGTGCGCTCATCCAGCACCGAGTCGACAGTGTTGCGTTCGGTCTCCGCCTCGTTGGCGGCGAGGTGTTTCAGGCAGGCCCCGATCCCCTGCTGCTGGATGCCGCGGACATACCCGGCGGCGATCCGGCCGGTGAGCAGCGGGTCCTCGGAATACTGCTCGAACAACCGGCCACCGAGTGGGGTGCGGTGCAGATTGATGGTCGGCCCGAGGACGGTGGCGATCTGCTGGCGTTCCGCCTCGTCGGCGACCACCCGGCCTACCTCCTCGATCAGCTCCTCGTCCCAGGCCGAGGCCAGCACGGTGGCGCTGGGGAACAGCACCACCCGGTCCCCGCCGATGAACTTGAGGCCACGGACCCCGGTCGGGCCGTCGGAGATGTCCACCCGGGCCAGGTCGATGGCGGGTTCGGGGGCGAGCGAGAACGCCGCCGAGCCGGTGAGCAGGCGTACCTTCTGGTTCAGATCGAGACGGGCGATGAGTTCGTCGATGGTGGGCATCGGCATTCCTTCGGATCGTGGGTTCGGATCGTGGTGGTCAGCGGACGGACCGGATGAACATGGTGAGGATCGCGCCGAGTACGCCGACCGCGGCGGCGGTGATCAGCAGAGCGGTGAAGTCCGTACCGCCCCCGAGCCGCGACAGCAGGACGCCACCGACGGCGGGGGCGATCGACTGCGGGAGGGCGTTGGCCATGTTGAACACCCCCAGGTCCTTGCCGTTGTTCTCCCGGTCCGGCAGCACCTCGAAGACCAGCGCCAGGTCCACCGCGACATAGGAGCCGTAGGCGAACCCCATCACCGCCTCGACGACGTAGAACCCGGTCACCGAGTCAACATGCAGCAGCAGGTAGGTGCCGATGGCGAACAGCAGGATGGCGGCGGCGACGAGCACCTTGCGCCGGCCGGTGGCATCGGAGATCCAGCCGGCGAGCAGGCTGGCGACCATCGAGGCGACGGTGTAGATGGTGACCCCGAGCGCCACGGCGGCGGCCGCCCGGGACCGGTCCAGCCCCAGATGGTTGGTCATGTAGAACAACCGGAAGGTGACGAACAGGTAGGACGCCAGGATGATCATGAACCGCCCCCACCAGGCCAGGGCGAAGTCCGGGTGTCTGATCGGATTGGTCCAGAAGGTGCCGAGGAACTCCCGCAGGTTGAACGGGTGCCGGTTCTGCTTGAGCACCGGTTCGGGCAGGGTGAGGGCGTACGCCACGACCAGCACGAACCCGATGACGGCCGGCACCAGGAACAGCAGCAGCATGTTGGATTCGAACCACGAGCTCACCCAGGTCGCACCCATGATGCCGACGTTCTGCGCGATCCCGACGATGCCCGAGGTCTTGCCGTACTGCTGCTGCGGCAGCTGATCCGACAGCGAGGCGAGGAAGGCGGCGAACGCCACATTCGCGCACATCTGGGCCAGGAACCAGCCGACGGCCAGCATCAGCACATTGGTGCCGAGCGCGATCACCAGCATCGCGACCAGGAAGCCGACGAAGCCGATCACCAGCCAGGGTCGCCGCCGGCCGAAGCGAGAGGTGGTGCGATCGGAGATCCGCCCGCCGACCGCGTTGAAGATCACCGCGGCGAGCGCCCCGGGTGCCAGCGCCGTACCGGTCCAGGCGGCCTGCTGCGCCGGATCGGAGGTGAGCGTGGTCACCTTGAGCGCGATCGACACGGTGGCCGGCCCGAGCAGCGCCAGGAAGATCCCGAACTGGGCCAGGAAGACCCCGCCGATGAACCACGCCGGGCGGCGCTCCTGCGGCCGCTGCCCCAGGTAGGGGACGCTCAATCGCGGCCCGATCAGATTCGGGCTGCCGGTCGCGGAGATGGTGGGGTCCCCCGGCTCGGGGACGGATGAACGCTGCGCTGCACTCATGGGGCTCCTCGGTACTGAGGTGACACGGGTCGACCGCGCCTCCGCAATTATTAGTGGACGTCCACTAATTTGTCGAGGGGTCTTGCCGATTCAGCCCTTCCGCGCCGCCAGCACCGCCTGATAAAGGGCATTGCGGGCCACCTGGGCACGCTCCGCGACCTCGGCGACGGCGGCCTTCATCCGCTGCCCCTCGGCCATCAGCCGCTCCACCTCGGCGACCGCCGCGGCCGGATCGGCGTCGGCGGCCGGCGCCCCGGCCACCACCACGGTGATCTCCCCGCGGGCATGCTCGGCGGCCCAGTCGGCCAACTCGGCGAGCCCGCCGCGGCGTACCTCCTCATAGGTCTTGGTCAGCTCCCGGCAGACCGCCGCCGACCGCTCGGCACCGAGCACCTCGGCGGCATCGCGGAGGAAATCGGCCAGCCGGTGCGGCGCCTCGAAGAAGACCATCGTCCGTTCCTCGGTCGCCAACCGGGCCAGCCGCCGGCTCCGCTCCCCCGCCTTGCGCGGCAGGAAACCCTCGAAGGTGAACCGGTCCACCGGCAACCCGGAGACGGCCAGTGCGGTGAGCACCGCCGACGGCCCCGGCACCGCGGTCACCGGCAACTCGGCCGCGACCGCGGCGGCGACCAGCCGGTATCCCGGATCGGAGACCGAGGGCATCCCGGCATCGGTGACCAGCACGACCGTACGCCCGGCGCGCAGCTCCTCGAGCAGCTCGGGGGTGCGTGCCGCCTCATTGCCCTCGAAGTAGGAGATCACCCGCGCAGCGGTGGAGATCCCGAGCCGCTGCAGCAGACCCTGCAGCCGCCGGGTGTCCTCGGCAGCGATCACCTCGGCCTCGGCGAGCGTCCGCAGCAACCGCGGGGAGGCGTCCTCGGCGCTGCCGATCGGCGTACCGGCGAGCACCAGCACCCTGCACCTCCCGACTCCTGCGAAGACCTGCGGACAACGAACCCGGCCAGCATAGGATGACCGGCGTGACTCAGGAACTCGCGGACGATACGCCCACCCGCCGCTGGTACGACGAGCCGCATCCGGTGACCGGCGCGCAGCAGATCAGCACCCCGGTCTCGACCATCGATCGGCTCCGCAACGCGATGCCGAACGACTGGGGAACCGCGTGGATGGTGGCCCTGGGGATCACCCTGTTCGCGTTCATCATCCGCCTGATCAACCTGTCCCGGCCCGAGGGCATGGTCTTCGACGAGGTCTACTACGCCAAGGACGCGTACGCCCTGCTGACCACCGGTTTCGAGCACGACTGGGCCGAGGGCGCCGACCAGCAGGTGATCCGCGGCGACTTCTCCGGAATGAAGGAGTCCGGGTCGTTCATCGTGCACCCGCCGCTCGGCAAATGGTTGATCGCGATCGGCATCAAACTGTTCGGCTTCAACGCCTTCGGCTTCCGGATCTCCTCGGTGATCATCGGCTGCGCGCTGATCGCGGTGGTGTTCTTCCTCACCCGGCGGCTCGCCCGCTCCACCCTGATCGGCGGCGTCGCCGCACTGCTGCTCAGCCTGGACGGGCTGCACTTCACCATGTCGCGGATCGCGCTGCTGGACATCTTCCAGGCGTTCTTCTGCGTGCTCGGGGTGGCGGTGCTGGTCCGGGACCGGGACTGGTACCGGGACAAGCTCGCCGACCATCTGGAAGCCAACAAGCTCACCGACCTCGGCGGCAGATTCGGCCCCGTGTTCCTCTGGCGGCCCTGGCGGCTGGTCGCCGGCATCGTCTTCGGGATGGCCTGCGCCACCAAGTGGAACTCCATCTATGTGCTGGCGTTCTTCTCGGTGCTCTCGGTGTTCTGGGACATCGGCGCCCGCCGGTTGGCCGGTGCCGGACCGCAGGCCTGGAAGGGACTGTTCACCGACGCCCCGATCGCGTTCGTCTACCAGGTCGGGGTGGCCGGGGTGGTCTATCTGGCCAGCTGGACCGGCTGGCTGACCACCTCGGGGGGTTACGACCGCGACTGGGGTGCGCAGCACCCCGAGGCCCGCTCGGTGAAGATCCTCGGCTCCGCGCTGGCCTCGCTGTGGACCTATCACAAGGAGATCTTCGAGTTCCACACCGGTGACGGCATCAAACAGGCGACCCACCCCTACTCCGCCCCGCCCGCCGGCTGGCTGTTCGTCGCCCGGCCGATCGGCATCGACGCGGTCAACGACATCAAACCCGGCCAGCAGGGTTGCCCGCAGGGCACCGAGACCTGTCTGCGGGTGATCAGCGGTATCGGCACACCGATCCTGTGGTGGGTCGGCATCTTCGCGCTGCTCGCGGCGCTGGTGCTGTGGGTGCTCGGTCGGGACTGGCGCTTCGGCGTACCCGTCGTCGGCGTGGCCAGCACCTGGCTGACCTGGTTCCCGAACTCCGACCGGCCGCTGTTCTTCTTCTACGCGATCGTCATCATCCCCTTCACCTGCATCGCGGTCGCGCTGGTGATCGGCAGACTCATCGGCCCCGCCGACGGTGGTGAACGCCGAAGAATCGGGGCCATCATCGCCGGGGTGTTCGTGGCCCTGGTCGCACTCAACTTCGCCTTCTTCTATCCGATCCTCACCGACGGCCTGCTCACCCAGTCGCAGTGGCAGCTGCGGATGTGGTTCCAATCCTGGATTTAAGCCGGTTGGGGCGGGGCCGGTACGCTGTCGGGGTTTGTATGCCTGAGGCGATGGAGGACATGTGAGGTTCCGGCGGTTCCTGGCCGTGCCCGTGGTGGCCGGCCTGCTGCTCACCGGCTGCACCAAACCCGAGGACAAGGGCGAGAGCAACACCGTTCCGCTCCCGGCCAGTGAGGTGAACACCCGCGATCGGGGTGAGCTGCAGCCCGGTGGCGAGGTACGCCTGGCGACCGAGTCGTTCGGCGCGTTCAACCCGATGTCCGCCGACGCGAACGACAGCCTGGACTCCTTCCGCCGGGCGGTCCTGCCGAGCTTCTTCCGCTACGACGACCGCGGCGTGGCCACCCCGAACACCGCCTACCTGGAGTCGGCCACCGAGACCTCGACCAACCCGACCGTGGTCACCCTGAAGTTCAACCCGCGCGCCGCCTGGGGCGACGGCCAGCCGATCTCGGCCAACGACATGATCGCCACCTGGCAGGCCTGCAACGGCCGGACCAGCGGATTCCGCTGCGGCTCCGACCTGCGCTTCAACCAGATCTCCGAGGTCAAGGCCGGCGCCAGCCAGCAGGAGGTGCAGCTCACCTTCAACCGGGCCTACCCCGATTGGCGCGCGGTCTTCGACAAGGTGAGCGTGCTGCGCGCCGAGTCGGTACGCGACCCCAACACGTTCAACAACTGGACCGGTTTCCGCAAGGAGTGGACCTCCGGGCCCTTCCAGGTCGACCAGTACGACCAGGCCAACCGAGTGCTGATCACCAGCCCCAGTTCGCTGTGGTGGGGCGAGAAGCCGCTGCTCGACCGGCTCACCATCAAGGAGGTGCCGCGCGAGAACCAGGCCCGTGCGTACACCAACCAGGAGATCGACGTGCTCGACCTGGGCACCTCCCGCGAGCTCTACCAGGCCGCCCGGACCGTGCCGGACCACCAGGTGCGCCGGGCCGGTTCGACGAACTGGCGCCAGCTGGTGCTGAACACCGGCAGTGCCGGCCCGGTCAACGAACCCGAGGTGCGCCGGGCGATCCAGCTCACCCTGAACCGCTCCCAGATCGGCAGCCAGGCGTACCCGGATCTGGACTTCAACGCCGCCCCGCTGAACAACCGGATCTTCCTGACCGGTCAGGAGGGGTACGCCGACAACGTCGAGCGGCTGGAGCTGGCCCGCAACCTGGACACCGCCCGCAAGACCCTCGACGATGCCGGCTGGTCGCAGTCCAACGGCACCCGCAGCAAGGACGGCCGGCCGCTGCAGGTGAAGCTGGTCAAGATCCGTGGTGTCGCCGCCTCCGAGGCCGAGGCGACCGCGATCGCCGACCAGCTCAAGCAGGTCGGTTTCGACGTGCAGGTCAGCGAGATCGGGCTGACCGAGTTCGACAACGGCTCGGTGCTCTCCGGTGGCCAGTTCGACCTGATCACCATGGGTGGGCAGGGCAGCCGCAACCCGATCGCCGGACTCAGCGATCGCTTCGGCTCCGGCGCCGAGCAGAACTACTCCCGGCTGGAGAACCCGGAGATCGACCAGCTGCTCGAGCAGATCACCAACGAGCCCGCACTGCCCCGCCGCCAGGAGCTGGCGAACCAGCTGGACAGCAAGCTGTGGGAGACGCTGCCGACCATTCCGCTCTATCAGCAGCCGCAGCTCGTCGGCACCTCGATCCGGCTGGCCAACCTGGGCGCCCAGGGCCTGGCCACCGTCGCCTGGGAGAACGTCGGCTACCTGAAGTGAGCCCTATCGGCGCCGCGGGAACGGGGACACCGGGCTGATCTTCAGCCCGTGTCGGGCCCGGCTCCAGCCGGCGCCGAGCAGGCTCAGCGGCCGCGGGATCCGGATCGGGGCCCAGGGCAGTTCCGCCCGGCCGGTACCACCGCCGGTCAGCACCGCCGCCAACTGCAGCGCCGCCGCGGTGCCCAGCGTCAGCTCCCAGGCATCGAATCCGCAGGCGACCAGCCGCCGTTCGGCGGCCCGGCCGGCGAAACCGACGAACGGGGCGGCGTCCAGGCTGGCGGTGGCGCGGGCCCGCCAGGCGTCGGTGATCCGGGCATCGGGGAACCAGCTCGCCGCGCGGGCCCGGCCGTCGTCGCGGCGGCTGCCCAGCAGCAGCCGGTCCTCGGCGGTCCGGACCCAGAGCCGGCCGCCGTCGTCCAGATCGGTACCACTGCGGCCCGGGAAGGCCGCCGGATCCTCGCTGGTCAGCTCCAGCCAGCTCCACTCGCTGCTGCGCAGCCGCGGACCGAGCAGCACCCGGTCGAAGGCCGGCTCGGGGGTGGTGCTCACCAGCCAGCCGCCCGCACCGCCCCGCGGCCGGTCCTCGACGACCCCGCCCGCCTCGGTGAAGGTCTCCAGCAGACCGTCGCGGTAGGCGGCCGGATCCAGCACCGGCTGGTCACCGGTGACCAGCATCGGCCGGGCCGAGAACGGCAGCCCGGTCTCGTCGGTGAACTCCGCCGGTACGCCGGCGCGCCGCATCGCGTGCACCTCGTGCCGCAGCCAGAACGCCTCCTTGCCGTCGGCGGTGAGCGTGGCCTGATCGGCGAACCGCACCGGCACCCCGGCATCGGCCGCGGCGGCGAGCACGAACCGCTGGCCGCGGCGTACCTGGTCGGCGTACGCCTGCAGCCCGCCGGCACCATGCCAGCGCAGCACGTGGTGGTACTGCAGCTCCTGCTGCAACCCGGCCGGCGCACCCATCAACCCGGTCCGCTGCCCCGGTCGCAGCTGCGGGTCGACGACCTCGGTCCGCAGCCCGGCCCGCGCGGCCAGCAACCCCACGGTGAGTCCGGTGATCCCTGCCCCGATGACGGTCACCCGCTCCGACACCCTGACCTCCGTTCGTCCGCCCCGAGTCTCGTCGAGTCGATCCGCCGACCCGCTGCCGGGGATCAGCCTATTGCTCGCCCGCGGAGCGCGGGGCGCCCCACCGGGGTTCCGCGAGCGCGAACTCGATCAGCGCCCGCACCCGCGCGTTCACCGGTACCTCCGCGGGCCAGATGATCTCGACGGCGACCGGTGCGACCGCCGGTTCGATCTCCTTCAGCACCAGCGGATAACCCTCATAGCTCGCCGGGTTGTGCGGCCGCTGCACCAGCACCCCGTAACCGAGTCCGCGGGCGACCAGGGTGCGGACCACCTCATAGCTGGCGACCCGGTGCCGGATCCTGGGCCGCAGGCCACGGTCGTGGAACAGCGACAGCGTGTGCTGGCTCGACGGTGGCGAGTCCAGCAGGATCATGTCGCGCTCGACCAGATCCTCCAGCCGGACCGCCGGCCGGTCGGCGAACGGGTCGTCGGCGGCGAGCACCACGTGCGCCGGCTGCGCGAACAGCCGCGCGTGGTTCGGCGTACCGGGGATCAGGGTCTCGTAGACGAACGCCAGGTCGATCTCGCCGGATTCCAACCGACCGGCCAACCGGTCCTGGGTCGTCTCGACGATCTCCAGGCCGACCCGGGGGTGCCGTTCCCCGAACTCGGCGAGCAGCACCGGCAGGATCAGCGGCGCCAGCGTCGGATAGCAACCGATCGTGATCGGGCCGACCAGCTCGCCGTCGGAGGTCTTCAGCTCGCGTTCCAGATCGTTCGCCTCGGCGAGCAGGGCCTGCGCCCGCGCGGCCACCTGCCGGCCGGCGGCGGTGAGCACCAGGCCCTGTGCCCTGCGACGGATGCACAACTGCGACTGGAGCTGCTGTTCGAGCGCGGTGATCGCGTCCGAGATCGCCGAGGAGGAGACGTGCAGTTCCGCGGCCGCTGCCGAGATCGTGCCCAGCCGGGCCGCGGTGAGCAGATAGGACAGCTGTCGGAGGCTGAAGTTGGGGGCCTGCTGGGTCTGCATATCCGCCTTTTCCGAATTGGAAGTGCGACTGATTCCGCTTGTGCTTCATTTCCAGTGTGCCCAGACTTGGCGGTGAGCGCCAGCACTGAACTCGATGACGAGGCGGGGATGACGATGACTTCTCAGCTCCAGGCAGCAGCACCGGTTGCGGACTGGGTCCGGATCCCGGATCTGCAGGTCGACCCGTTCCCGATCTATGAACGCCTCCGGGACGAGGGTGGCGTGCACTGGGTCCCGGCGGTCAACCGCTACCTGATCACCAGTTACGAGGCGATCAGTGTCACCGAGCACGATCAGGAGACCTTCTCGGCCAACGAGGAGGGTTCGCTGCAGATCCGGGCGATGGGGCACTCCATGCTCCGCCGCGACGATCCCGAGCACTACGCCGAACGCCGCGCCTGGCAGCCGATCCTGAAGCCCGGTTACGTCAAGCGGGTCTGGTTGTCGATGTATCGCGAGGTCGCCGAGGACCTGCTCGCCGACCTGATCGCCAAGGGGCCCGGTGCCGACCTGCTCTGGGATTTCGCCGCACCGTACGCCGCCGAGACGCTGCGGCGGATGCTCGGCTTGTACAACGCCGACCAGGCCGATCTGCAGCGCTGGTCGCAGACCCTGATCGATGCGACCGGCAACTACGCCGACGACCCGGATGTCTGGGCGGAGGGGGAACGGTCGTTCACCGAGGTGGACACCGCCCTGGACGAGATGCTGGCGTACCACCTCACCCACCGCGACGACTCGCTGCTCTCCGCGCTGTTGTCGATGCCCGGTGAGCGGATGCCGATCGAGAAGATCCGCGCGAACATCAAGATGACGATCGGCGGCGGGCTGAACGAACCCCGCGATGCCCTCGGGGTGGCCGCGCACGCGCTGTTCACCCATCCCGAGCAGCGGGCCGCGGTGCTGTCCGACCCGGGGCTGTGGCCGACCGTGTTCGAGGAGACGATCCGCTGGGTCGCGCCGATCGGCCTCTACTCCCGCCAGGTCACCCGGGACACGGTGCTCGCCGGTACGCCGCTGCCCGCCGGGGCGAAGCTCGGCATCTGCGTGCTCTCCGCCAACCGCGACCGCACCATCTGGACCGATCCGGAGAAGTTCAACATCCACCGCGAGGTGAAGCCGCACCTGGCGTTCAGCAAGGGCGTCCATGTCTGCCTCGGCAACTGGGCCGCCCGCGCCCAGATCGCCGAGGTCGCTCTCCCGCTGCTGTTCACCAGCCTGCGCGGGCTGTCCGCCGACCCCACGCAGCCGGCCACCATGGGCGGCTGGGTGTTCCGGGGCATGCTCACCCTGCCCGTCACCTGGACCTCGACCAGCGGTACGCCCGACTACGGTCTCCGCGCCGACGACGGCGCGGCGCAGGGCACGGCCACCGCCGCGGCCGACGAGCGCCCGGGGCCGAAGGTGGCCGTCATCGGGGCCGGGCCGGCCGGTTGCTTCACCGCCAAGGAGATCCTGCGCCAGGTCTCCGGTTCCTCGGTCGACGTCTTCGACCGGTTGCCGGTCCCCTACGGGCTGCTGCGCTACGGCGTCGCCGCCGACCACCAGGGCACCAAGTCGGTGAGCACGCAATTCGACCGGCTCTTCGCCGACCCCAGGGCGCGGTTCATCGGCAACACCGAACTCGGCCGCGATCTGAGCCTGGACACCCTGAGGCGGAACTACGACTCCGTCGTGCTCGCCAGCGGGCTGGCCACCGATCGGGCCCTGGACATCCCGGGCGCCGACCTGGCGCACGTCTACGCCGCCGGTCCCCTCACCCGGATGCTGAACGGCCACCCCGATGAGGCACCGGGCCACCAGTCAGCCCGCCCGCGGCTCGGCTCCCGGATCGCGGTGATCGGCCAGGGCAATGTCGCCGTCGACATCCTCCGGCTGCTCATCTGCGAACCGGGCGCGCTCGAGGGCAGCGACATCGACGACCTGGTGCACGCACCGCTGCGCGAGGGCATCACCCGACTCGACGTGATCGGCCGCTCGGCGGCGACCGCGGCCAAGTTCGATCCGGTGATGATCCGCGAGCTCGCCCGGGTACCGGGGGTGACCCATGTGCTGCACGGTGTCGAACTAGATGCCACCGAACCGGGCAAGGATGCCAAACTCGATGCGCTGCGGGACCTCGTCGAACCGAGCGCCGGGACCGGCCGGATCGAGCTGCACTGGTGGTTCGGGGCCACGCCGCGAGCGATCCTCGGCACCGACGGCGCGGTGTCCGGGGTCGAGATCGACCAGGCCGGCGAGTCGGTACGCCTGCCCGCCGACTCGGTCGTCACCGCGATGGGTTTCGTCCGCGACCCCGCAGCGATCGCCCGCCAGGGCATCTGCCCGGTCTCACCGATTCCCGGTGACGGCCGGATCGAGGACGGCCTGTTCGCGATCGGCTGGCTCCGGGGCAACGGCCGCGGCACCATCCCCGACCAGCGCGTCGACGCCAAGGCGTTGGCGGCGATGATCGCCGCCGAGGTGCACGCCGGCACGATGAGCACCGGCGCCACCGGAATCGACCCACCCGACCACGCCACCGACTTCGACGGCTGGCGCCGCATCGACCTGCGGGAGCGGCTCGGCGCCGCCGCCGGGCGCTGCCGGGCCAAGCTCACCACCCGGGCGGCGCTGCTCGCGGCGGCCCGCGACGACAGCCTCGATGAGCACCTCACCGCCGCACCGGCCGGCACCGGCCACGCACTGGCTGCCGGGGTACCGGTGACAATCCTGTTCGGCACCGAATCGGGCAATGCCGAACTCGTCGCCGAGGAACTCAGCACCCTGCTCGGGGAATGCGAGGATCTGGTCGTCGCCGACCTCGGTTCGATCGGCCCGGCCGACCTCGACCCGACCCGGTTCCACCTGATCGTCTGCTCGACCTACGGTGACGGTGAGGTCCCCACCTCCGCCGCGGAGTTCCATGCACAGCTGCGGCAGCAACCGATCGATCTCACCGGGGTGCGGTTCGCCATGTTCGGGATGGGCGATGCCAGCTACACCAAGACCTATTCGCGGGGCAGCGAACTGCTCACCGAGGCCCTCGAGGCCCGGGGGGCGACCCGGGTGGGTGAATACGGCCGGCACGACGCCGGCGGGACCGTCCCGGCCGCCGAGGCCGCCGGCGAGTGGGCCGAGGGCGTACTCGGCACCCTGCAGCTCGCCCCCACCTGACGAGACGCCCGCCTGACGAGACCCCGCCGGCGCGGGTCGACCCGGTTCGAAGGACCGCACCGCCTATGGTTCTGCCATGGGACGACCGCTGCTGGACAAAGTGATGCCGGGCGCCTGGCAGGCCGCGCAGGACTATTCGGCCGCGATCCGCGAGGCCGCGCTGGCACACGGGTTGACCGCGCAGGAGACCGAGTTCATCAAGGTGCGCGCCTCCCAGCTGAACGGTTGCACCTTCTGCCTGGACCTGCACTCCCGGCAGGCCCGGCAGTCCGGGATCACCCAGCAGCAGCTCGATCTGCTGCCGGCCTGGCGGGAGGCCGACATCTACACCGAACGCGAACGGGCGGTGCTCGCGATCGCCGAGGCCGCGACGAGACTGCCGATCACCGACGACTCGGACGCCGACCTCTACGCCGCCCACGGCGTACTCGGTGAGGAGACCTTCGTCGCGGCCGAATGGATCGCGGTCACCATCAACGCCTTCAACCGCATCTCGATCCTCAGCGAACACGCCGTCCGGCCGCGCGACGCGGACGGCAAGGTGATCCGAACCCGACCCGAAGGAGCCCACCGATGACCGAGCAGACCGACCAGGCCGAGCAGTTCGAGGTGCAGGACCGCGCCGACGAGCAGCGTTATGTGCTGATCGACCACCGGGCCGACCCGGCGGACCAGGTGATCGGTGAGGAGCTCTACGTCGACACCGAACTCACCGACGGGACCGGCCGGATCCTGGTGCACACCGGGGTCTCCGAGGCCTACGGCGGTCAGGGTCTCGCCGCCACCCTGGTCCGCAGCGTCGTCGAGGACGTGATCGCCAGGGGATACAAGATCGTGCCGGTCTGCCCCTACGTGGTGAAGTGGCTGCCGAAGCATCCCGAGTACGCCGACCACGTCGTCAAGCCGAAGCCGGAGCAGTTGCGCGTGGCAGCCGAGCGGATGGGCTGACGGCAGATGCGGATCGGCGTACCGGCAGAACTGCGGCCCGGGGAGACGATGGTCGCCGCCACCCCGAAGACGGTCGGCCAGCTGATCGCGCTCGGCCATCAGGTCGTGTTCGAGGCCGGTGCCGGCCGGGCGGCCAGACTCCCCGACGAGCAGTACGCCGCAGCGGGCGCCGAACTCGCCGACGCCGACGAGGTCTGGCGCAGCGATCTGGTGCTGAAGGTCCGTGCCCCGCTGCCGGAGGAACTTCCGCAGCTCCGCGAGGGGCAGCTGCTGGCCTGCCTGCTCGACCCGGCCCGCTCCCCCGAACTGCTCGCCGAACTGGCCGACCGCGGTGAGACCGCGCTGTCGCTGGATGCCGTGCCGCGGATCTCCCGGGCCCAGGCGCTGGACGTGTTGTCCTCGATGGCCAACATCGCCGGCTACCGGGCGGTGATCGAGGCCGCGAACAGCTACGGCTCGTTGCTCAACGGCCAGGTCACCGCCGCCGGCAAGGTGCCGCCGGCGCGGGTGTTCGTGGTCGGTGCGGGGGTGGCCGGGTTGGCCGCGATCGGGACCGCGAGTTCGCTCGGCGCCCAGGTCTACGCCTTCGACGTCCGCCCGGAGGTGGCCGAGCAGGTCGAGTCGATGGGTGCGGAGTTCACCCACCTGCCCGGTGCGCAGGATGCCGAGGCATCCAGCGACGGCTACGCCAAGGAGCTGACCGCCGACCAGGAGCAGCGCACCGCCGAGCTCTATGCCGATCAGTCCGCGGCCGCCGACATCGTCATCACCACCGCGCTGATCCCCGGCCGGCCGGCACCGACGTTGATCACCGCCGCCATGGTGGCGGCGATGAAACCCGGCAGCGTGATCGTCGACCTGGCCGCGCCGAACGGCGGCAACTGCGAGCTGACCGTGCGCGATCAGGTGGTGGTCTCCGACAACGGGGTGATCATCATCGGCTACACCGATCTGGCGGGCCGGTTGCCGACCCAGGCCTCCCAGCTGTTCGGCACCAACCTGGTCAATCTGGTCAAGCTGCTCACCCCGGCCAGGGACGGTCAGCTGGTGCTCGATCTCGACGATCCGGTGCAGCGTTCCATGCTGGTCGCCGACCGCGGCGAGGTGACCTGGCCACCCCCACCGGTGACGGTGTCGGCGGCACCGGCTCCGGTGCCCGCCGCGAAACCGGCGCACGAGGTCGAACCGGTACGTCGCGGCCGCGGCCCGGCGCGGGTCGCGCTCGGCACGCTCGGGGTGCTGCTGGCCGTCGGCCTGGCGTTCACCCCGTCGGCTTTCCTGCTCTATTTCACGATCTTCGCGTTGGCGGTGGTGGTCGGCTACTACGTGATCTCGAACGTCACCCACGCCCTGCACACCCCGCTGATGACCGAGACGAACGCGATCTCCGGGATCATCCTGATCGGGGCACTGCTGCAGATCGGTTCGGACAACCTGGTGGTACGGATCCTCGCCTTCATCGCCCTGACCGTGGCCAGCATCAACATCTTCGGCGGCTTCCTGGTGGCGAACCGGATGCTGGCGATGTTCTCGAAGGACTGAGGCAGAAGAATGTCGTTGCTTCCCCTGGACGCCTCCGCGGTGCTGTCCGGCGCCGTTCGCGTGGTCTACATCCTGGCCGCACTGCTGTTCATCCTGGCCCTGGCCGGGCTGTCGAAGCACGAGACCGCGCGCCGCGGCAACGTAGCCGGTGTGGTCGGCATGGTGCTCGCGGTCGGCGCGACCATCGTGCTCGGGTTGCAGCACGCCGACGCCGTCGGTGGTGCCCGCAATGTGCTGATCACCGCGATCCTGATCGCCCTGGCGATGTCGATCGGCGCGGTCATCGGAGCCTGGCGGGCGCGTACCGTGCCGATGACCGGGATGCCGGAACTGGTCGCACTGCTGCACTCCTTCGTCGGCCTGGCCGCGGTGCTGGTCGGCCTGAACTCCTTCCTCAGTGGGGAAAGCAGCGATGCGGTCGGCCTGGTCGAGGTCTTCCTCGGGGTGTTCATCGGTGCGATCACGCTGACCGGTTCGCTGGTCGCCTGGGCGAAGCTGAGCGGGCGGATGAAGTCGGCACCGCTGATGCTGCCGGCCCGGCATCTGCTCAATCTGCTCGGCCTGATCGCCTGCCTCGGCCTGGGCATCTGGTTCGTCGCCGCGCCCGCACTGCTCCCGCTGCTGCTGATGACGCTGATCGCGCTGGCCATCGGCTTCCACCTGGTCGCCAGCATCGGCGGCGGGGACATGCCGGTGGTGGTGTCGATGCTGAACTCCTACTCCGGCTGGGCGGCGGCCGCAGCCGGGTTCATGCTGGAGAACGCGCTGCTGATCGTCACCGGTGCGCTGGTCGGCTCCTCCGGCGCGATCCTGTCCTACATCATGTGCAAGGCGATGAACCGCTCGTTCATCTCGGTGATCGCCGGCGGCTTCGGCGCCGAGGTGACCGCCGGTGGTGAGGACCGCGACTACGGCACCCATCGGGAGATCCAGGCCGCCGAGGTCGCCGAACTGCTGAAGAACTCCAGCTCGGTGGTGATCGCCCCGGGATACGGGATGGCGGTCGCGCAGGCGCAGTATCCGGTGGCCGAACTGACCCGCAGGCTGCGCGAGGCCGGGGTCAGGGTCCGGTTCGCGATCCACCCGGTGGCAGGCCGGTTGCCCGGGCACATGAACGTGCTGCTCGCCGAGGCGAAGGTGCCCTATGACATCGTGCTGGAGCTCGATGAGATCAACGACGACTTCGGCGACACCGACACCGTCCTGGTGATCGGCGCCAATGACACCGTCAATCCGGCCGCCCAGGACGAGCCCGGTTCACCGATCGCCGGCATGCCGGTGCTCGAGGTCTGGAACGCCGCTGATGTGGTCGTCTTCAAGCGCTCGATGGCGCCCGGGTACGCCGGGGTGCAGAATCCGCTGTTCTTCAAGGAGAACACCCAGATGCTCTTCGGCGACGCGAAACAACGCGTCGACGACATCCTCGCCGCCCTCTGACGATCATCGAGTAGCAGCCCATGCGCAGCGAAGCGGAGCAATGGGCTGCGGCCACCTCCGCTCATCGAGTAGCAGCCCGTGCGCAGCGAAGCGGAGCAATGGGCTGCGTGTCGAGATGAACCAGCCGAGTGATGTATACCGAGGCGGCGCGCCGGTTCTCGCATGGAAGTTCGGTTCTCGCATGGTGTGCGATGCGAGAACCGAAGTTCGATGCGAAAACCCAGGGCGTTCATCTCGACACGCAATCCCGGCTCCGCTTCGCTATGCCGGGATTGCTACTCGATGAACGTGGTTGCGCGGCTCTCGGAAACCGTCGGCCCGCTGAACCCGCCTCGCTGAACCCTCCGAAATCTGCGGCTCGATTCCCGATTGGTGCTCAGATCGGCCGATCCCGCGATCGAGCCGCAAATTCCGCAGGCTGCGCCACCTCCGCTCATCGAGTAGCAGCCCATGCGCAGCGAAGCGGAGCAATGGGCTGCGTGTCGAGATGAACCCCGCCCGAGAAGCTTCATCTCGACACGCAATCCCGGCTCCGCTTCGCTCTGCCGGGATTTGCTACTCGATGAACGTGATTGGCACCGCTCAGCCGGCGGAGGGAGAGGCAGGTCAGCAGCCGTCGGGGCCGCAGGCCTCACCGGAGCCGCCGATGTCGATCAGCTGATCGGGACGGTGGGCGTCCCAGGCCTTCTGCAGGGCGGCCTCGAAGACCTCCTGCGGCTGCGCCCCGGAGACCGCGAAGCGGCCGTCGAAGAGGAAGAACGGCACGCCCTGGATGCGCAGCTTCGCGGCGCGCTGCTCGTCGGCGCGCACCTGCTCGGCGTACTCGTCGGAGGCGAGCAGCGAGCGCACCCGGTCGGCGGGCAGTCCGATCTCCTCACCCAGACGCTGCAGTTCGGCCTTGTCACCGACCGCGACGCCCTCTGTGAAGTAGGCCCGCAGCAACCGCTCGTACGCCTCCTGCTGCAGCCCGAGCTCGGCGGCCAGGTGCACCAGCCGGTGCGCGTCGAAGGTGTTGCCGAACCGGGCCTGCTGCCAGTTGAAGGTGAGCCCCAGGGACTCCGCGCGGGCGGCGATCTGACGCTGCGACTGCTCGGCCTGCTCGGCCGGCATCCCATATTTGGCGGCGATCTTGTCGACCAGGCTGCCCTCGACGACCGGTTCGATCGAGGGGTCCAGTTCGAAGCTGCGCCAGCTGATGGTGATGTCGTCGGCATGCTCGAAGCCGGCCAGGGCGTTCTCCAACTCGCGCTTGCCGAGGTAGCAGAACGGGCACACGATGTCGGACCAGATCTCGATCTCCATGATCGGTGCAACCCCGCGCGGCCGAGATTTCTTCCCGGTACGCTCGGCCGACATGAGCAGCGATGTGGTGATCGGTGACGACGGCCTGGCCCGCCCGGCCTGGGCGGCCCGCGATCCGCTGCTGCGGGACTACTACGACACCGAGTGGGGCATGCCGGTGCGCGACGAGCACGGGCTGTTCGAGCGGCTCAGCCTCGAGGGTTTCCAGTCCGGGTTGAGCTGGGCGACGATCCTGCGCAAGCGGGAGAACTTCCGTGCCGCGTTCGCCGGTTTCGACCCGGACCGGGTGGCCGCCTTCGACGACAGCGACGTGGCACGCCTGCTGGCCGACGCCGGCATCATCCGCAACCGGGCCAAGATCCTCGCCACCATTGGCAATGCGGCGGCCACGGTGGCGCTGCGCGCCGACGGTGGACTGGAGGAGTTCATCTGGTCCCACCAGCCGGCCGACACCCCGCGGCCGCGTACCCTCGCCGAGATCCCCACCCGGTCGGCCGAATCGCTCGCCCTGTCGAAGGCACTGAAGAAGCGCGGCTTCCGATTCGTCGGCCCGACCACGATGTACGCGCTGATGGAGGCCGTCGGGATGGTCGACACCCACCTGGTCGACTCGCACCGACGCGGCAGCTCGGGGGTCTGGGCCGACCGGTAATCTGTGCCCATGTCGGAACAGAATGCGACCCAGCCCCTCGCCGGCCGGCGGGCGATCGTCACCGGCGGAGCCTCCGGGATCGGCGCCGCGACCTCGCGTGCCCTGGCCGAACACGGTGCGCAGGTGGTGGTCGCCGACCTCAATGAAGCAGCCGCCGAACAGCTCGCCGGGGAGATCTCCGGGGAACCGTGGGTGGTCGACCTGGGCGACACCGGGCAGCTGGAGGAGCTGCGGTTGGAGGCCGACATCCTGGTCAACAACGCCGGCTTGCAGCAGGTCACCCCGATCCAGGACTTCGACCCGGAACGCTGGCGGCTGCTGAACCGGGTGATGCTGGAGGCACCGTTCCTGCTGATCCGGGCCTGCCTCCCCCACATGTACGCCCAGTCCTTCGGCCGGATCATCAACGTGTCGTCGGTGCACGGACTGGTCGCCTCGGCGTACAAATCCGCTTATGTGGCAGCGAAACACGGACTCGAGGGTCTGTCGAAGGTGACCGCACTGGAGGGGGCCGAGCACGGTGTCACCAGTGTCTGCGTGAATCCCGGGTATGCCTGGACCGGGATCGTCGCCAACCAGGTGCCGGATCAGGCGAAGGCGCACGGGATGAGCGAGGACGAGGTGGTGGAGAAGGTGATGCTGGCCCCGCACGCGGTGAAGCGGTTCGTCGACCCGGGTGATCTGGGCCAGCTGATCGCCTTCCTCGCCGGGCCCCACGGCAGCATGATCACCGGCAGCGATGTGGTCGTCGACGGCGGGTGGACCGCGCGATGACCCCGAAGCGGAGCACCGAGACCGAGCGCAAGTTCCGGATCGACGCCGACCAGCCGATCCCCGAGCTGGGTGAGGTCGTCACCCTCGGCAAGCGGAAGACCTATCAGCTGAGCGCGGTCTACTACGACACCCCGGATCTGCTGCTGGCGCGCAATCGCCGCACCCTGCGTCGGCGGACCGGCGGCCATGACTCCGGCTGGCATCTCAAGCTGCCCGGGGACGGTGACAGCCGGACCGAGATGCAGCTGCCACTCACCACCGGCTCGCGGGCCCGCTTGGTGCCCGAGGCGCTGCGCGCGCAGGTCGCGGAGGTGATCGGCGAGGCTCCCCTGGTACCGGTCGTCGAGCTGCGCACCCGGCGCACCGAGATCCAGCTGACCGGGCCCCGCGGCGGTTCGCTGGCCGTGCTCTGCGATGACACGGTGACCGCGACCCGCCGGGGCACCGAGGAGTCCTGGCGGGAGCTGGAGGTCGAGCTGACCCGCGGCGATGAGGAGCTGCTGGAGCGGGTCACCGAGGTGCTGGCCGCCGGTGGCGTACCGGTTTCGGCATCGGTGTCGAAGCTGGTGCAGGCGATGGGTGAACGGCTGGCCGAGGCGGAGGAGCCTCCGCGTCCCCGCAAGGCGTCCACGGCCCGGGTGCTCGGTGACTACCTGGCCACCCAGGTCGGGGTGCTGCAGGCGCTGGAACCGCAGGTCCGGGCCGGTGAGGTGGAGCCGGTGCATCAGGTACGCGTGGCGACGCGGCGGTTGCGGAGCACGCTGCGCACCTTCCGGTCGGTGCTGGATCGCGAGGTCACCGATCCGCTGCGCGATGAGCTGAAGTGGTACGCGGGCCTGCTCGGCGCGACCCGCGACCCGGCGGTGCTGGCCGAGCTGCTGCGGGCCGAGGTGGCCGATCTGCCGGCGACCGCGGTCGTCGGCTCCGTCGACACCCAGCTCGACCGGGCGCTGGCCGAGCAGCAGCAGGCGGCGCATCAGCTGCTCCTCGCGGCGATGGATTCGCCGCGCTACGCCCGGTTGGGCACCGCGCTGATGGAGCTGATCGCCGAACCGCCCTTCGGTGAGTACGCCGGAGCGCGCGCCAAGGGGGCACTGCCCGAGTTCCTGGAGCGCGCGGACCGGCGGGTGCTGAAGGCCTGGAAGAAGGCGCGGAAGAGCGCGGACGAGGCATCCGGTCCGGCCTGGCATCTGGTCCGCAAGCGGGCCAAGGCCGCCCGCTACGCCTGGGAGGCTGCCGCACCCACGCTCGGTGCGGACGCGGCGGAGATCGCGACCGCCTGGAAGCGGGTGACCCAGACCCTCGGCATCGCCCAGGACTGCGCGCTGGTCCGTGAGCAGTTGCCGGGGCTGGCTGCCGCGGCGACCGCTGCCGGGCAGTCGGCATTCACCCACGGGGTGTTGTTCCAACTGCAGTCTGAGCGTGAAGAGACCGCCCGCACCGACGGTGTGCAGGCCCTGCGGGCCGCCCGGAAACTCATCCAGGGTTGAGTTTCCGAGCGACCCGGGACGCCGGTTTCGACCCGATGGCGCCTGCTCAGCCGGCGTCACCAGTGATGAAGTCGGCCAGCACCGCGGGCGCCGAGGCGTCGAAGCCGACCACATCGAGCATGCCCGGGTCGTCGGGTACGGCGATCGTGGAACCGGTTGCGGTCATCCCGACCACGATCAGCTTCGCGTCGATCCCGGTCTGCTCGCGGTAGCGCTGCAGCGCCTGGTGCGGGTGCTCGTTGCCGTACCAGGTCTCGTTGTCGGTGTAGACCACGAAGGCGTCCACCGCCAACTTCTCCCGCAGCGCGTGCTGCATCGGCAGCGCGCAGTCGGTCGCACCCATGGGCACCCGTCCCATGGCCGACAGCGCGTCGTCCAGTCGCTGCCGCGGGGTGACCGGCAACGGCACCAAGCGGTGCGAGAAGCCGAGCAGCTGGTACGCCGACTCGGTCCGGGCGGTGGCCAGCGCCATCGCGGCGGCCGCCTCCCGCGGGGTGATCGGCGTACCCGCGATCTGCCCCCAGCCCATCGAACCGGAGACGTCGACCGCGAGCAGCAGCCGCTTGCCGGTGGGCCGGATCGCGGCGAAGGACTTGTCGAACGCCTGATCCAGGGCATCGACCAGCTGCGGCACCGGCTGCCAGGTGAGCGAGCCACGCACCCCACGCCCGCGGGCGTAGGTGCGCTGCGCGATCAGCACCTGCAGCGGGTGCACCCGGGCCGCCCGCAGCCGATCCGCATCGGTGAGCTGGTCGGCCACCAGCTCGGTGAGCTCACGCCCCTGGCCGAGCACCCCGAGCTTGGTCAGCCGGCCGAGCTGACGCAACAGCGCGGTCATCGGCATCCCCTTGCGGACAAGGGTTTCCCAGACCTCGGGCCGCGCCAGCGCCCGATCCGGGAGCATCTCCCAGGTCAGGTCACCGGCGGTGATCAGCTCGGCCAGTTCGGCACCGGTCGCCTGCTGCGCCGCGGCGTACGCGGCCACCTGCTGCAGCCCGTCGATCCCGGACACGTCGGTGCCACGGACCACCCACTCGAACAGCGCCCGACGGGCCTCGTCGGTGGTGGCCGGGTGGGCCAGCCGGAGCAGGTCACGGTGCGTCCAACCGGCCCGCGAACGGTACTTGACGGTCTGGTACGCGACCTTCTGCAGCGGCTGATCGGCGTACCAGGACGCGACCGCGCGACGCAGCCCACGACCCCAGCCGCGGAACTGCTCGACGTAACCGGTGAACAGGAACAGCTGGGTGCCGGTGCGGGCGATCTCGGGCAGCATCGCCAGCGCCTGCCGACGGTGCGGCTCGTCGCAGCGCGCGGTGGCGGCGGCCAGCGCGAACAGCGTCGGCTGCTGCCGCGGCGCGGCACCGGACAGCGAGACCTCGCGAATCGTTGCCAGCAAGGAATCCGGATCATCGGTGCAGAGCCGGAGCAGCACCTCGGCATTGTCGAGCGTGAGCTCGGGGGCGTTGGTGTAGTAGGTGCCCGAGTCGGTACCGAGCACCAGGAACCGGCGCAGCCGGGCCACGTCGTCCAGGACGAAGGTGTGGCCACCCGCGGCGTTCGGCCGCTGATCGGGGTGTGCGAGCATCGCCTGCGGGGTACGCCGCAGGTTGATCAGCTTCAGGATGTCGACCATGGTGGTTCCTCCTCCACGGTGCTCGGTGATTGGTCAATGGTGCTTGGATTGTTGGGCGGTGCGGGCATGGGTGTGACGACCGGAATCCCCGCCGAATGGGCGAGAGTGGAATCGAACCAGGTATGCCAGATAACCGATCATCGTCGGCCCGCACCTGTCGCGAACGGCCGGGCATGGTGATGGCTCCCGGAAGTGAAATGCTCTACCACTGAGCTACGCACCCGAAGGTGGGCGGGAGTCGAACCCGCGGCCTTTTCATCCTGTGACAGAGGTAACCGAGCTCCTCCGGCCCGGCCGCTCCGCGACTCATCCAGTATGAGCCGCACTCCCGGGCCGCGCATCCGATTTATCGCAGCACCCACGTTCATCGAGTAGCCGACCACGCCGAGCGGCCTCCCCCACGTTCATCGAGTAGCCGACCATGCGGAGCGCCAGCGGAGCAATGGTCGGCGTGTCGAGATGAACCGCACCAACCGGTGGCTCCCGTGAAACCACCCTCCGGTGCTCGAAACCCCTGCTGCAGTGGGGGTTTCACGCAAGTAGGGGTGGTTTCACCACGGGCGCTGGCTTCGACTCGCTCGTACCTCGCTCGCTCAACCGGCGTACGGGTTCATCTCGACACGCTCGCTGCGCGAGCTACTCGATGAACGTGGCGGGGCCGCTCGCTGCGCGAGCTACTCGATGAACGTGGTGGGGCGCTCGCTGCGCGAGCCACTCGATGAACGTGGCGGGGGCTCAGCCGCAACCGTCGCAGCCACCGAGGTCGAGGTCGCAGCCGTCGCAGCCGCCGAGGTCGGGGAGGTCGAAACCGTTCGCGGAGTCGACGAAGCTGTCCACGCTGTCGGTGAAGCCGCTCAGCACGTCACCGATCCCGGCGTCACCGATGTCCAGACCGCCGAAGAGTTCCGGCAGGTTGAACAGGTCGAGGTCGCCGTCGGTGAGCAGATCGAACCACATCAGGTCGAACAGCGCGTCGCCGGCGGTGTAACCACCGGCCACCCCGAGCTGGGCCTGGTAGCGCTTCGCGACCTCGCCGAACACCTTCGCCCAGTGGTCCGCGACGCCGAAGACGATCGCGTAGGGCAGATAGCGGCTGAAGATCTCCGAGGCCTCCTCGAAGCGGATCTGATCGGCCTCGGCGGTGGTCAGATACTGCTTGAACCCGCGGGCCTGGATCGCGACCGCGGTCCCGGTGGCGGTGCGCCCGACCCGGGCCCGGCGCCCGACCAGCAGCAGCACCAGGCCGCCGACGACGGCCGCGATCGGGCCGGCCAGCGCCCACCACTCCGCCCGCAGGGTGAGCGCCAGGGAGACGGTGAGCAGCCCCGCGATCAGACCGAGGATGAGCAACAGGGTGCCCCAGATGCGCAGCTTGCCACCGGAGGCGGCGGGATGCCGCGGATACCAGCCGTTGGCGACGACCTGCCGGTAGAGGTCCACCTGGGCCTCGCGCATCGCCTGACCGGCGCCCGCCTGCAGATCGGACATCCGCACCCTGGGTCCGGTGCGGAACAGGCCGCGCAGCAGCGCCGCCTCGAACGGCCGAGCATCGGCCGGCGGATTGGGCAGCGCCTCCAGAATCCAGTCCTGCTTGGCCTTCCGGCCCCTGCCGCGGCCGTCCTGCTGCCCCGCCTCCGGGGCACCCACCGACTGGATCCGCAGGAACCCGCGGACCGCGAGATCGATGATGGTGGCGGTGACATCGCGCATCTCGGCGTGCCCGTCGACGATGGTGCCGACCAGCCCGGGCGCCAGATCGCGCGGCGGCTGGAACTGCACCGCCACCGCCCCGGCGTACTCCCGGCCAGGCCGCACCCGTTCGACGCGGACCGGCTGGCCGGGCGCCGGCAGCAGGCCGGGAGTGGGACCGATGAAGATCTCATCCCGGCTCCGCTGCCAGGCGACGACGGCGACCGTGACGGCGACCAGCAGGAGCAGGACGCCGACGGCGACGATGACCACGTTCACCTACCGGATCATCTCACGACTGGGTCTCGGCCCGATCGTGTTCGCGATGCGCCTCGGCGATCAGCTCCGCGGTCTCCTGCTCGTGATCCTTCACCCAGACCCGCTGCTTCTCATCGAGCTCGCGGAACTGCCGCTCCTCCTCCAGCAGCTTCTGGTAGTTCTTCTCCCGCAGCGCAGGATCGGACTCGTAGTCGGCATCCAGGTACTGCTGGGCATGGCGCCGGGCGTTCTTGGCGATGCTCAGTGCCCGGCCCTTGGGGCTGAGCAGGGAGGCGATCACGGTGACGGCCAGGACGCCGATGATCACGCTCAACGACAGGCCGGTGGTGATCTCGACGACGTTGACCTTCTCGCCGTCGTTGATGAACGGCACGTTGTTCTCGTGCAGTGCGTGCAGGATCAGCTTGACGCCGATGAAGCCCAGGATCGCGGCCAGCCCGTAGGACAGGTAGATGAGCCGGTCCAGCAGGCCGTCGATCAGGAAGTACAGCTGGCGCAGGCCGAGCAGCGAGAACGCGGTCGCGGTGAACACGATGAAGACGTTCTGGGTGAGCCCGAAGATCGCCGGGATCGAGTCCAGCGCGAAGAGGATGTCGGTGCCACCGATCGCCACCATCACCAGCAGCATCGGGGTGAGCATCTTCTTGCCGTCCTTGACGGTGAAGAGCTTGTCGCCGTCGTACTCGTCGGAGGTGTGCAGGAAGCGGCGCGCGATCCGGATGATGAAGTTGTTGGCCTCATCGTCGTCGTCCTCGTCCTGCGCCTCCTTTTTCAGCAGATTGCCGGCGGTCAGGATCAGGATCAACCCGAAGAGGTAGAAGATCCAGGCGAAGCTGTTGATCAGCGCGGCGCCGACGGCGATGAACGCGGTCCGGGCGATCAGCGAGAACACGATGCCGAACAGCAGCACCTTCTGCTGGTCCGCGCGCGGCACCTTGAAGCTCGCCATGATGATCAGGAAGACGAACAGGTTGTCCACCGACAACGCCTTCTCGGTCACGTAGCCGGCGAAATACTCCTGGCCCATGTCGGTGCCGCCGAAGATCCAGACGCCGATACCGAAGAGGATCGCGATTCCGACGTAGAGCGCCGACCAGATCGAGGCCTCACGCAGCGTCGGGGTGTGCGCCTTGCGGACATGGAAGAAGAAGTCGAAAAGCAGGAGCGCGACGATGCCGACGATGGTCGCGATCCAGACCCAGGTGGGGACCACAGCTCTCCTCGACCGGCGCGCAGAGGCAGTACGCCACCGGTGTGTCTTGAGTTCGTTGGTCGGCCGTCCGGATGGGGGCCGCTGCCTTCAGCGTGAAGTTGCAGCGGATGTTGACCTGTCAATCATACGCGGGTCATGCCGGGAACGGGCAAATCATGAGGGAATATTCCCCGAACAGCGAGACGGGCCGCCGGGAGGCGTACGCCCCGGCGGCCCGTCGCTGTCGGTTCAGCAGGTCACCGCCACTGGACCTGCGCCGGGCCGAGGTTGTTCCAGTCCCGGAACTGGTAGAAGATCCAGCCACCCTGGTACTGGACCCCGAACTCGGTGCGCCCGTCCGGCAGATCCTGCACATAGGGGTTCAGCGGGTAGCCGAGCCGGCCGGTCTCCCAGCCGTAGCGTCCCCAGGGCTCCATGAACTCCTGGGGCACGGCCGAGGCAGGGGTCTGCGGCGACCAGTAGATGTGGTCGTTGCCCTCGAAGACCTGTCGGCAGCCACCGTTCTTCATCCCGCAGATCTCGTCGGTGGTCGGGTAGCCGAAGTCCTGCTCCCAGCCGTAGCGGCCCCACTCCTCGCGGATCGCGCCCTTGACGAAGTGCGCACCGGTGTTCGGCGACCAGTAGATCGAGCCGTTCTGGAACCGCTGGCCGCAGCCGCCGGCCCGCAGGCCGCAGAACTCGCCGCTGGTCGGGTAGCCGAGGAAGCCGGTCTCCCAGCCGAGCGATCTCCACTTGTCGGCGATCGCCCCGCGTACCTCCTGGGCGCCGGTCCGCGGGGACCAGTAGATCGAACCCTTGCCGAAGGTCTGGAAGCAACCGCCGTCGCGCAGCCCGCAGTTCTCATCGCTGGTCGGGAAGCCGAAGCCGTTCTCCCAGCCGAGCTGACCCCACCGGTCGAAGATGGAGCCGCGGACGAAGTGCGCGCCGCTGCTCAGGCTCCAATAGATCTTGCCGCCCTGGAAGTTCTGGAAGCAGCCCCCGGCGATCCAACACTGCTCATTGCTGGTCGGGTAGCCGAGGAAACCGGTCTCCCAGCCGAGCGAACCCCACTTCTGGGCGATCACGCCGCGGATCCACTGCGCCCCGGTCTCCGGCGACCAGTAGATCGAGCCCTTCTGGAAGGTCTGGAAACAACCGCCGCGGACCAGGCCGCAGTTGAGGTCACCGGTCGGGTAACCGAGGATCCCGCTGGCTCCGCCGGCCGAGACATAAGTGCCCCAGACCCGTTGGGGCACCACATGGGTGCCACCGGCGGGCGAATAGTAGATGTCCCCGCCCTGGAATCCCTGGAAGCAGCCGTCCTTCATGCAGAACTCGTCGATGGTCGGATAGCCGAGCTCACCGGTCTCCCAGCCCTGCCGGGCCCAGAGATCCTTGATCAGACCGCGGGTGAAGTGTGCCCCGGTGGCCTGGGTCCAATAGATCGAGCCGCCCTGGTAGTGCCGGAAACAGCCGCCGTCCTTCAGCCCGCAGGCCAGGCCCATGGTGGGCTGGCCGAGGAAACCAGCGGCACCGCCCAGGTCGGCGTACTTCTGGTCGACCGGATGCAGCGGGGTCGGCGTGGGCGTCGGGGACGGTGTCGGGGACGCGGTCGGCGTGGGTTCAGCACTGGGTGTGGGTTCCGCGGTCGGTGTCGGCTCCGCCGTCGGCGTCGCGGTCGCCTGACGCTGCTGGACGGGGGTGGCCGTGCGGGTCGGTGTGGCCGTGCGGGTCGGTGTGGCCGTGGGGGTTGGGGTCGCCGTGGGGACGGCGTACGCCGGGGCGGCGGCCAGCGCGAGCGTGGCCACCACCGCCAACGCGGACAGGGTGGATCTGATCATGGTTGCTCCTGAGCGAACGGCGCGCCCGATCGCGACGCCGGCGCAAGATCTATCAGCGCCGGCGCCCCACCCGCCGGGAGTTGGCCAAACCGTGACCTGACCCTCAAGCCGCCCTGCAGACTGACCGTCCGGGCAGGATCAGCCGCTGGCACCCCCGCTGGCCGCCCAGGTGATGGTGCCCTTCTGGAAGCTCTGCCGGCAGACCGCCTGGGGCGTACCGGAGTTGGTGCAGCTCTCCCCGGAGGTCGGGTAGCCGAAGCGACCGGCCTCCCAGCCGTTCGCACCCCAGTATTCGCGGATCGCGCCCCAGACCGGCCAGGCACCCGAGGGGCCGCTCCAATAGATCGAACCGCCGGTGAAGGTCTGGAAGCAGCCGCCGGCGATCCAGCACTGCTCGTCGCTGGTCGGGTAACCGAGCCGGCCGCCCTCCCAGCCGTTGGCACCCCAGCTGTCCCGGATCGCACCGCGGATCCAGTACGCCCCGGTGGCCGGGCTCCAATAGATCGAGCCGCGCTGGAATCGTTGCAGGCAACCGTTTCCGGCGAGTCCGCAGTATTCCTGCCCGGTCGGATAACCGAGGGTGCCGTTCTCGAAACCGGTCGCATCCCACTTCTGCCCGATGGCGCCCTTGACCGGGTTGGCGCCGAGCTGCGGGGTGTAGTACATCCGGCCCTCGCCGAACCGCTGCCAGCAACCGCCCTCGCTCAACCCGCACATCTCGCCGCTGGTGGGCCAGCCGAGCATGCCGTTCTGGGCGCCGAGACTGTTCCACCGCTCGGCGATCCGGCCCCAGACCGCGTGCGCGCCGGTCTTCGCGCTCCAACCGATGCTGCCACCGGTGAACTCCTGCCGGCAGCCGCCGTCGCGCAGGCCGCAGATCTCATCACCGGTCGGATACTTCAGGGTGCTCTGTTCGGCGCCGACGGCCTGGTATTCCTTGCCGACCTCGCCCCAGACCGGGTGCGCATCGGTCGGCAGGCTCCAGTAGATCCGCCCGCCCTGGAACTGCTGGTAGCAGCCGCCACCGGCGAGTCCGCACTGTTCGTCACCGGTCGGGTAACCGAGCCGGCCGTTCTCCCAGCCGAGCGAACCCCACTTGTCATAGATCCGGCCCCTGACCTGGTGCTCACCGGAGTTCGGCGACCAGTAGACCGCCCCGGTGGCGAAGTTCTGGAAGCAGCCGCCGTCGCGCAGCCCACAGTTGCGCGGGCCGGTCGCCGAACCGTAGCGCGGGTCCCAGGTGAAGCTGCCGGAGCGGCTGAAACCGTTCTGCACGGTCAGCGTGACCGCGGTGCCGTTGCTCGGCGCGGTGAAGGTGAAGCTGCCGTCGGCGGCCACCTGGGCGACGGTCCCGTTCGCCCCGTCCACCCGCACGGTGGTACCCGGGGCGATGGTGTCCCCGCGATCCACCGGTACCCGGCCGGTGACCGTGCTGCCCGGCGCGGCGGGCGGCGCGGACGGCGTACCCAGATAGATCTCGATCTGGCGGCCCAGCTGCTGCCGGTAGACGGCCAGATCGGAGCCGAAGGAGTATTCGACACCGCCGTAGTTGCCGCCGGCGCTGAGCACCCCGACGGCCTTCAGCCCGCTGACCATCGAACCGCCGGAATCACCGCCCAGGGTGGTCATCGGGGTCTCGAAGCCGTTCACCCAGCGGACATCGTCGTCACCGCGGAAGCCGTAGACCGCGAACGGCCCGACACCGGTGATCGTGCTGCAGCGCCAGGATCGGCTGGTCCGCCCGGAGTCGCAGACCGGGGCGCCGACGACCGGGGTGACCACCCCGGTGACCTTGGACTGGCCGCCGTAGGTGTCCACCAGCGGCCGGAGGTCCTGCTGGGCGCCGCCGAAGATCGAGATGTCGGTGCCCGCGGTGGACTGGGTGTTGGTGGCGTTGTTGGGCCCGCCGAACTGGGAGAAGGTGCGGTTGCCCAGGAACTGGCTGCGGTCGGCCTCCAACCAGGCCTGATCGACGCTGTTGTCGCGGGTGCAGTGCCCGGCGGTCAGCATCTCCTGCCGACCGCTGGTGTCGAATCCGGCGAAACCGACCGAACAGAGCACCCCCGCCGGGGTACCGACCCAGCCCTGGCCGCCGAGCACCACGGCGCGGCGTTCGGCGGGCCGGCCCGCGCGCACCTCGACCCCCGGGTTCTGCTCGGCGAACTGCTGCGGGGTGACCGCACGACCGGACCGGTTGGTCCGGGCCCGGTCCGGCTGGTCGACGGTGACCGTCCAGCCGTCGGCGGTGACCTGCAGCGCGGCCAGCCCGTCCGGGCCCACCTCGGTGAGGTACTTCTGCAGCATCGGGTCCGCGCTGGCGGCGCGCCGACCGGCGGCGGTCACCCGGGCCCCCTTGGCGCGGGCCGCACCGTCGACCTTGCTGCCGTCACCGGTGACCACGATCTGGCTGCCCTGCAGCACCACCCCGCGATACCCGGGGGTGCCGGCCAGCTGCCGGTCCAGCTCGCTGGCCCGTTCGGCCTGGGCGCCGCGCGTCAGGTATTCCTCCCAGCTGATGCCCAGATCGCGGCGGACCGCCTGCTGCAGGGCCGGGTCCGGGCGGTCGGTCGGTTCGGGGGTCGGGGGTGCGGCGTACGCCTGACCGGCGAGACCGGCGGCGAGGGCGCCGGCGGCGGCCAGACTGAGCAGGCCGCGGGCGAACCAGCGGGACATGGGTGACTCCTCGGGAAGCGGGGGGTGGTGTCACCCACAGCCTAGAGCCGGATTTCGTCGACTGGCGAGGCCTGACCTCGACCCGTCGGTGAGAGTGCGCTCAGCCCGGGGGTCAGCTCGCGGGCCGCTTGCGCGGGGGTGCCGGATCGCCGCGCAGCGCGACCAGCGCGGACAGCACGCGCACCCCGATCGCCAGGCACTGCTCGTCGACGTCGAACTCCGGGCGGTGCAGATCGGGCCAGTCCTGCTGACCGAGGGGGCGTACGCCGAGCCGGCCGAGCGCACCCGGCACCCGCAGCAGCATCTCGGAGAAGTCCTCCCCGCCCAGCGACTGCTCGGTCTCCCCCACCCCGTCGACACCGAGCATGGTGCGCACCGCCTCGGCGAGCCGGGCCGTGCCGCCGGGATGGTTGACCGTCGGCGGGATGCCCTCGGAGCGGTCCACCTCGACCTCGACGCCGTAGGGCGCGGCCACCTGGGCGATCAGTTCGGGCACCAGGTCCCGGGCCCGCTGCCAGCCCTCCAGCTGCAGGCAGCGCAGCGTGCCGGACAGCTCACCGGTGGCCGGGATCGCATTCGCGGCATTGCCGGCCCGCACCTGACCCCAGACCATCGAGGCGCCGACCCGCGGGTCGATCCGCCGCGACAACAGGGTGGGCACCTCGGTGATCACCGCACCGATCGCCATCACCAGATCGGCCGACAGGTGCGGCCGGGAGCTGTGCCCGCCGGGGCCGATGAAGCGGACCGAGAACCGGTCGCAGGCCGAGGTGATCGCGCCGGTGCGCAGCGCGACCCGGCCGACCTCGGTGCGCGGATCGCAGTGCAGCGCGTACACCTCGCGGAGCTCGTCGAGCAGACCCTGGGCGACCATGTCGCTGGCGCCGCCGATGGTCTCCTCCGCGGGCTGGAAGAGCAGGCGTACCCCGCGCTGCAGCAGTCCCTCGTCACGCAGCCGGGCCAGCACCGCGGCGGTACCGAGCAGCACCGTGGTGTGCACATCGTGACCGCAGGCGTGCGCCACACCCTCGTGGGTCGAGCGGTAGGGCACGTCCTTGGTGTCCAGCAGCTGCAGGGCGTCGATGTCGGCGCGCAGCCCGATCCGCGGGGTCCGGCGCTGGCCACGCGGCAGCACGTCGACGTAGAGCCCGGTGGACACGTCCAACCCCTGGGGTTCCAGATCGAGGGATTCGAGTACGCCGCGGATCCGGGCGGTGGTGCGGTGCTCCTCGCGGCTCGGCTCGGGGTGGGCGTGCATGTCCCGGCGGTAGGCGATCAGCCGTGGTTCCAGCTCGGCGACCACCTCGTCGATCCGGGCGGCCACCGCCGTGGGGTCGGTCCGTTCCCGGCCGGCGCGCGGAGGTTGCTGGTCCTCGATCACCCCGCCACCGGCCGGTGCGGCCGCCTCCTGTTCAGAACGCATCATTCGGTTCGTAGACTCCCCAGACTTCTCGTAGCGCATTGCAGACCTCGCCGACGGTGGCCGACAGCCGCAACGCCTCCTTCATCGGGTAGAGCACATTGTCGCTCCCCCGGGCCGCCTCCTGGACCGCCACCAGCGCGGCCTTCACCGCGGCATCGTCGCGGCCGGCGCGCAGCGTCGCCAACCGGGCCGCCTGCTGCTCCCCGATCGCCGGGTCGACGCGCAACGGCTCGTAACGGTCCTCTTCTTCCATGGTGTACCGATTCACCCCGACCACAACCCGTTCGCCGGAATCGATCTCCTGCGCGATCCGGTACGCCGAGGTCTCGATCTCGTTCTTCTGGAAACCCTGTTCGATCGCCTTCACCGCGCCGCCGAGCTCATCGACCCGCTCGATCAGCTGCCAGGCCTGGGCCTCCACGTCGTCGGTCAGCGACTCCACCACATAGGACCCGGCGAACGGGTCGACGGTCTTGGCGATATCGGATTCGTAGGCGATCACCTGCTGGGTACGCAGCGCCAGCCGCGCCGACTTGGTGGTCGGCAACGCGATCGCCTCGTCGAAGGAGTTGGTGTGCAGCGACTGGGTGCCACCGAGCACCGCGGCCAGTGCCTGCACCGCCACCCGCACCATGTTCACCTCGGGCTGCTGCGCGGTCAGCTGCACCCCCGCGGTCTGGGTGTGGAAGCGCAGCATCTGCGACTTGGGGTTCTTCGCACCGAAGCGTTCGGTCATGATCTTCGCCCAGATCCGGCGGGCGGCGCGGAACTTGGCCACCTCCTCCAGGATCGAGGTGCGGGAGACGAAGAAGAAGGAGAGCCGGGGCGCGAAGTCATCGACCGCCAACCCGGCGTCGATCGCGGCCTGCACATAGGCGATGCCGTCGGCCAGGGTGAACGCGATCTCCTCCGCCGGTGTGGCACCGGCCTCGGCCATGTGGTAGCCGGAGATCGAGATGGTGTTCCAGCGCGGGATCTCGGCCTTGCAGTAGGCGAAGATGTCCGAGATCAGCCGCAGCGAGGGTTCCGGCGGGAAGATGTAGGTGCCGCGGGCGATGTACTCCTTGAGCACATCGTTCTGGATCGTGCCGGTGAGCCGGGCGGCCGGCGTACCCTGCTCCTCGGCCACCAGCTGGTAGAGCAGCAGCAGCACCGCGGCCGGCGCGTTGATGGTCATCGAGGTGGACACCTCGCCCAGATCGATGCCGTCGAAGAGGATCCGCATGTCCTCGATCGAGTCGATCGCCACCCCGACCTTGCCGACCTCGCCGGCGCTCAGCGGGGCGTCGGAGTCGTGGCCCATCTGGGTGGGCAGATCGAAGGCGACCGACAGGCCCATGGTGCCGTTGGCGATCAGTTCTTTGTAGCGGGCATTGGATTCGGTCGCGGTGCCGAAACCGGCGTACTGCCGCATCGTCCAGGGTCGCTGGGTGTACATCGTCGGATAGACACCGCGGGTGTAGGGGTAGGAGCCCGGCTCGCCGAGCTGGGTCGCGGGATCGAAGTCGGCGAGCGAGTCCGCGTCATAGACGGACTTGAACTCGGTTCCGGATTCGGTCTGACCGCTCATGGGGAGCACCATACTCGCGCCCCCGGCGGTTGAACTCAGGTAACGGCCTGACGGACCGCCGGTGAATCTTTGGCACCGTGGAACTTGCGGGGTCCCCAGACCGGCGCCGAGCCGATAGCTTCTGGTTGTTCCACG
Organism: Enemella evansiae; assembly: GCF_004362375.1. Classification (NCBI taxonomy): domain Bacteria; kingdom Bacillati; phylum Actinomycetota; class Actinomycetes; order Propionibacteriales; family Propionibacteriaceae; genus Enemella; species Enemella evansiae. The sequence goes on along the minus strand of NZ_SNXA01000012.1, from coordinate 258,290 downwards.
CCCATCCACCAGACCCGGGGAGCCCTCACCCATGACCAAGTCACGGATCCGACCCACGACGCGGATCAGACCGCGCGCGGCGCTCGCGGCGGTGGCCAGCCTGCTCTGTGCCGGCTCGGCCCTGGTCGCGACACCGGCGTACGCCGCACCGGTCGCGCCACAGCCCACTCCGAACCCGACCTCGACCGGCGGCACCGCTGCGGCCCCGGCGGCCCCGGCAGCCCCGAAGGCCAGCGATCACCTGGTGATCAACGAGGTCTACGGCGGCGGCGGCAACTCCGGTGCCCCGCTGAAGAACGACTTCATCGAGCTCTACAACCCGACGGCCGCCGCCATCGACGTCACCGGGTGGAAGCTCGAATACTTCTCCGCCAGCGGCGGCTCCGGTGGCACCTGCACGCTGACCGGCACCGTGCAGCCGACGGCGTACTTCCTCACCCAGCAGGGTGCCGGCACCGGTGGGGGTGCGGCGCTGCCGACCCCGGAGGTGACCTGTGGGCTCGCGATGTCGGCGTCCAGTGGCGCGGTGCAGCTGACCGATGCCGCCGGTGCGGTGGTGGACCTGGTCGGTTACGGCACCGCCAGCCGGTTCGAGGGTGCGGCCACCCCGGCGCTGACCAACTCCACCTCGGCGTTCCGGACCGTCCCGGGTGAGGACACCGACAACAATGCCGCCGATTTCCGGACCGGTGACCCGAGCCCGACCAACGGCGGCGGCAGCACGCCCCCGCCGACCACCACCCCGACCCCGACGGCCAGCCCGACCGCCACCCCGACGGCCCCGGTCACCCCGGGTGCACCGGTGCCGATCGCCGAGGTGCAGGGCCCCGGTGACCGTTCGCCGCTGGTCGACCAGACCGTCACCGTGCGCGGGGTGGTCACCGCCAACTACCCGACCGGTGGCTTCAACGGCTTCTATCTGCAGACCCCGGGTTCGGGTGGTACGCCGAAGGCCGCCGGCCAGGCCTCGGACGGGGTGTTCGCGTTCGGCAACACCTCGGTCGAGGTCGGCCGCTGCTACGACGTCACCGGCAAGGTGACCGAATACCCGGGGAGCGCGACCAGCGGCGCCCAGTCGCTGACCGAGCTGACCGGGATCACGCTGTCCGCGGTGGAGGGCTGTGCGCCGGTGGTACCGACACCGCTGGCCACCCTGCCGGTCACCGATGCCGACAAGGAGGCGTACGAGGGGATGCTGGTGCAGCCCGCCGGGACGTACACGATCTCCGACAACTACCAACTGAACCAGTTCGGCCAGCTCGGGATGGCGTTCGGCGACAAGCCGCTCTACACCCCGACCGACCGGGTGCCCTACCAGCAGGCGGCGGCGTACGAGGCCGAGCAGGTGAAGAAGCTGATCACCCTCGACGACGGCTCCAGCTGGAACTACCAGACCAACGCCACCGCGAAGGGATCGCCGCTGCCCTACCTGTCGCAGGAGACCCCGCGCCGGGTCGGCTCGCAGCTGGAGTTCACCAAGCCGGTGATCCTGGACTATCGCTTCCAGTGGAACTTCCAGCCGACCGGGCAGGTCGTCGGCAGTGGCTCGGACCTGATCCCGATCACCAGCGAGAACGACCGGCCCGCCGCACCGCCGCAGGTTCCCGGTGAGCTGAAGGTCGCCACCTTCAACATCCTCAACTACTTCACCGATCTGGGTGAGCAGGAGAACGCGGTCAAGCCGTGCAACGCCTACACCGACCGGAACGGTACGCCGGTCACCGCGCGGGACTGCGAGGTGCGCGGCGCCTGGACCCCGAGCGCGTTCACCGATCAGCAGAACAAGGTGGTGAAGGCGATCAACACCTCCGGGGCCGATGTCATCGGGCTGATGGAGGTGGAGAACTCGGCCGGGCTGACCTGGATCAAGCGCGACCGGGACTACACCCTGAACCACCTGGTGGAACAGCTGAACGCCGCCGGTGGCAACTGGGCCGCGGTACCGAGCCCGCTGGTCACTCCCAGCGGTGAGGACGTGATCCGGACCGCGTTCATCTACAACAAGGGCAAGGTGGCCCCGGTCGGGGCCTCGCAGATCCAGCTGGACGATGCGTTCGCCAACGCCCGTTACCCGCTGGCGCAGGAGTTCCGCTCGACCAGCACCTCGCTGAACTTCGTCGCGATCGCGAACCACTTCAAGTCCAAGGGCTCCGGCCCCGACGACGGCACCGGGCAGGGCAACTCCAACCCGGCCCGCAAGGAGCAGGCGACCGCGGTGACCGGCTGGGCGGAGCAGACCTTCGCCGGCAAGCCGGTGCTGCTGATCGGTGACTTCAACTCCTACAGCAAGGAGGAACCGGTCCAGATCATCGAGGCGGCGGGATACAAGAACGTCGAGAACCCCGATGAGCCGACCTACCAGTTCGGTGGCCGGGTCGGTTCGCTGGACCACATCTTCGCCAATGCCGAGGCCCAGAAGCTGGTCTCCGGTGCCGGGATCTGGGCGATCAACGCCGCGGAGTCGGTGGCGATGCAGTATTCGCGGCGCAACTACAACGTGACCGACTTCTACACCCCCGACGTCTGGGCGGCCTCCGATCACGACCCGGCGCTGGTCGGGTTGCAGGCGGCCGGTGGTCCGAACCCGACACCCACGCCGACACCGACCCCGACACCCACGCCGACCCCGACGCCCACACCGACCCCGACGCCCACGCCGGACTCGCCGATCACCGCCAAGTGGAAGTCGCTCGGCGGCGAGCAGGGACCGGTCGGTCCGGCCCGGGGACCGGAGAACTGCGGGCTCCGCGACGGCGGCTGCTTCCGCTACTTCGCGGGCGGCGGGATCTATGACTCGAACTCCACCGCTCCGCAGTGGGTGCGGGGCGCGATCCTGGACAAGTGGGCCAGCCTCGGCTGGGAGACCGGCCAGCTCGGCTACCCGACCTCGGACGAGTTCTGCGGGCTGCGTGATGGTGGCTGCGCGCAGCGTTTCCAGGGCGGATTGATCTACTTCACCCAGGCGACCGGTGCGCATCCGGTCTGGGGTGCCATCGGGGAGCGGTACGCGAGCATGCGCTGGGAGACCAGCATCCTCGGCTACCCGACCGGCGATGAGATCTGCGGGCTGCGCGATGGTGGTTGCACCCAGCGCTTCCAGGGCGGGCTGATCGCCTGGAGCCCGGCCACCGGTGCGCAGCCGGTCTACGGCGCGATCTACGACCGGTACGCCCAGCTGGGCTGGGAGACCAGCCAGCTCGGCTACCCGATCGAGGGCGAGTTCTGCGGCCTGCGTGACGGCGGCTGCGCCCAGCGCTTCCAGGGCGGGATGATCCACTACTCGCCCTACTCCGGCGCCTGGGCGACCTGGGGCCTGATCGGTGACTACTGGGGTTCCACCGGCTGGGAGACCGGCCGCTACGGCTACCCGACCTTCCGGGAGGTCTGCGGGCCGGTGAACGGCGCCTGGGAGTGCAAGCAGAACTTCCAGGGCGGCACGATCACCTGGAACTCCGCACGCGGGATCAGCGGCTGAACCGTTGACGCGCTGAGCGGGCCCCGGGACCAATCGGTTCCGGGGCCCGTTCGTTCCTGCACCCGTTCGGTTCATCGTGCACCCACTGCACGCGCGAGGATTGGGTGCACAGTGGACCCAACGGGTGCAAGATCAGAAGTTGTCCACAGATTTCGGGCCGAAACCCGTCCCACCGCCCCATCGGCGCCGGAGTTGCGCTGGGCTGGGTGGATGTTCATCACCAGCAAAGAGCTCGCGGCCAAGGGGCTTCGACCCCATGAGATCAGGATCGAGGTCGCCGCGGGCAGGCTCATCCAGGTGCGCCGCGGTGTCTATCGCACCCCCGAGTCGGACGGTGCCAGCTCGTCCGATGCCGGGCCAGGTGCCCGAACCGCCAAGGAACTCGAGCACCTGCAGCGCATCGAAGCGACGGTGCCCCGATTACGACCGGGCGCCTGTCTCAGCCACCTCTCTGCGGCGCTGGCCCACGATCTCCCGGTGCCCGACACGATGCTCGGCCCGGTGCAGATCACCCGCCCGGGGGCCAGCGGCAAGGTCGGTGGCTCCCTGCATCTGCACCGCGGCAGGGTGCCGACCGACCATGTCGTGGCCGGTGAGCACGGACCGATCACCTCGCTCGCCTGGACCGTGATGGATCTGGCGCGCGTACTCCCTCCGATCCATGCCGTTGCCGCCGTCGACAGGGCACTGGCCCGTGGGCTGGACCGCGCCGAGGTGCTCGAACTCCTCGATGAGCACCGGGCACCCGGCAATGTGACGGCCCGCGAGGTGGTGCGCTTCGGGGACGCGGCCAGTGAGTCGGTCGGTGAGTCACACTCGCGCTGGCTGATGCATGAGCTCGGGGTGCCCGCGCCACGGTTGCAGGTGAAGATCTACAACGAGGAGGGCGACTACGTGGCCCGCCCCGACTTCCTCTGGGACGACTGCCGCGTGGTCGGTGAGTTCGACGGACAGATCAAGTATGGCCGGATGCTGAAACCGGGCCAGGACATCTCCGAGGTGATCCTGTCCGAGAAGCAGCGCGAAGAAGCTCTGCGCCGCCAGGGGTACTGGGTGATCCGGTGGATCTGGCGCGACCTCGACGATCGCGAGGCCTTCCGCAAACTGCTCACCCGCGGCCGCCAGCTGGGCTTCCGCGCCGGGGCGTGAAAAGCCGCATCGCCGATCTTGCACCCGTTCGGTTCATCGTGCACCCACTGCACCCGCAAGGAACGGGTGCACAGTGGACCGAACGGGTGCAAGATCGCTGCGCTCGACCAGCCGCCTCATCTCGACACGCCCGCCATTGCTCCGCTGGCGCTCCGCATGGCGGGCTACTCGATGAGCGGGGGTCCCGAACTCAGAGGACCTGGGAGACCAGGGTCTCGGCGGCGTCAACGATGCCGACGGTCTCGGCCTGCCAGTTCTGCTCCTGGCCGCGATAGGGGCCGGTGGCGAGCGAGATCACCACGGCGGCGGCGCGCAGCCGCAGTTCGGTGGGGTCGACGCGCTCGTCGAAGACCGGTACCCAGGTGGCGAGCAGGTGCCGGACCCGGGCGGCCTGCTGGGCGTTCATCCGCTGCACGGTCGACAGGTGCGCGACCAGGCAGGCCAGGTCGTCGGCGCGCCGACCGGGGCCGATTGTGTCCACATCGAGCAGCCCACAGATCTGCCCACCGGCCACATGGATCTGCCCCTCGTGGAAGTCGCCGTGGGTGGGTTCGTCACCGAGCGGCACCGAGGCCAGCCCGTTGCTGATCTCATCGGCCAGCCAGCGCAGCCGGTGCTCCAGGGTCGGCATCGCCTGGGTGACCATCTCGGCGTAGTGCCGCACCGAATCCGACCAGGGCGCCCGCCGCGGCAACGCCGCGACCTGCCGGGGCATCGAGTCCAGCACCCAGATCAGCTGCTCGGCGGTGCAGGGCGGTTCGGGATCGAAGATCGCCTTGCTCAGCGGGATTCCCGGCAGTTCGTCGAGCACCAGCAGGCAGTCACCGGTGGCGGCCGCGACCCGCGGTGCCGGTACCCCGGCCGCGCGCAGCATCTCGTGGCGGTGGCGCACCTCGCCGAACAGCGCCTCGCGCAGCACCTTGACATAGAACACGGTGCGCCGCGGGCCCTGCGGGGTGGGCAGTTCGGTGGTGGCGCGCAGCACCGCCCGCCGCCTGGGCCGATAACCGATCATGTCCAGCCGCACGCGTTCGGGGGGCAGCGGTACGCCGACGACACCGGACAGCAGCTTCGCCATCTCCTCCGGGTACGCCGCCCGCGCCAGTCCCGGCAGATCCGGGTCGCGCGGATACAACCAGACCACCGCCTCGCGATCACCGTCGGCGAAGATCTCCGCGCGCTCGTCGGTCGGCGTACGCCCATGCGCCCGGGCGCTCACCCCGAGCAGCTCGTTGCGCCGCCCGAACGGCCAGTCGACGACCGCGGTGTAGGTCGCGGTGGTGGACTGGCTGGGGTTGGCGTCCACATGATCCAGCGACCAGCTGACCAGCGTGCCGCCGGCGTGCGAGACCGCCGCGGCCAGCAGTGGGGCCACCTGATCGGTGGTCAACAACCGCGAGCCGTCGGGGTCGTGCAGGGTGGCGCTCATCTGTTCTCCGGGTCGTTCACCCCCGGGCCGGGGGCTGCAGCAGCCCGATCTTGTCATAGACATCGGTCAACGTGGCGGCGGCGACCTCGCGTGCCTTCTCCGCACCACGGTCGAGCAGCCGCTCCAGCTCGGCCCGGTCGTCGAGCAGCTCCATCGTCCGGGCCCGGATCGGGCCCAGCACATCGAGCACGGCCTCGGCGACACCCACCTTCAGATGGCCGTACATCTTGCCCTCGTAGTCCCGCTCCAGCTCCGCGATCGGCGTACCGGTGATGGCCGCCTGGATGTTCAGCAGATTCGACACCCCCGGCTTGGTGGCCTCATCGAAACGGATCTCGGTACCGGAATCGGTGACCGCGGACTTGAACCGCTTGGTGATCACCTTCGGCTCGTCGAGCAGATCGATCCGGCCGTTCACCGACGGGGTGGACTTGGACATCTTGATCAGCGGGTCCTGCAGATCCTGGATCTTGCCGACCGACTTGAGGATGTGCGGGCCCGGTACCACGAAGGTCTCGCCGTAGCTGCCGTTGAACTTCTCCGCCAGATCCCGGGTCAGCTCCAGATGCTGGCGCTGGTCCTCCCCCACCGGCACCTTGTCGGCCTGGTAGAGCAGGATGTCGGCGGCCATCAGGATCGGATAGATGAACAACCCGACATTCGCCGAGTCGGCACCGTGCCGGGCCGCCTTGTCCTTGAACTGGGTCATCCGCTCGGCGCGGCCGAAGCCGGTCAGCGGGGCCAGCGCCCACATCAGCTGGGTGTGCTCGGGCACCTGCGACTGCACGAACACCACCGAGCGCTCAGGGTCGATCCCGGCGCCGATGATCTGTGCGGCGGTGACCAGGCTGCGTTCGCGCAGCACCTCCGGCTTCGGGTTCTCGTTCAGTGCGTGCAGGTTCGCCACCCCGAAGAACGCCTCGAACTCGTCCTGCATGTCCACCCACTGCCGCAGCGCCCCCAGGTAGTTCCCCAGGTGCATCGAGTCGGCACTGGGCTGGGCCAGGGAGAGGGCGCGGGGCTTGGCGTTCTGCATGCTGCTCATTCTGCTGGGTACGCCGCCCGGGTCGCCAATCAGTTCGTCGCCGAGCCCTCGGTCCGCGGGTGGTCGGTGCGCGGGGCGTCGGTGCGCGGGCTCTCCAGCCGCTTCACCCGGATCCGGGCGGCCCGGCGGCCGTCCAGGTCGGTGACGGTGAACAGGTAGCGCCGCGGGGTCGGCTCCTCGACCTCGGCGTCCTCCAGCGGGATCAGCTCGGTCTCGAGTTCGGCGCCCAGGGTCGGCAGCTGGCCGCGGCGGGCCATGAACCAGCCGGCCAATGTGTCGTAGGGGCCCTCCTCCAGCCGCAGCCCGGTCTGGTCGGCGAAGTCCTCCAGCGACAGCAACCCGTCGACGACGCGCTCGTGCACCGGGGCCGGCACCTCCTGGGTGACCACGTCGTATTCGTCGGTGATGTCGCCGACCAGTTCCTCGACCAGGTCCTCCATGGTGACGATGCCGGCGGTGCCGCCGTATTCGTCGCGGACGATCGCCAGATGGGCGGCGTTGCGGCGCATCTCGCTGAGCGCGTAGAGCACCTTGACCGTCTCGGGGAAGGCGAGCACCGGCCGGGCGTACTCGATCACCGGGGTGGAGCGGGTCGCGACATCGGGGTCGAAGAGGTCGCGGACGTGCACGAAACCGGCGATGTCGTCGGCGGAATCGCGCATCACCGGGTACCGGCTGTGCGGTGCGTCGGCCATCAGCCGGACCGCCTTGTACGCCGGCAGGTCACCTTCGATGAAGTCGACCTCGGTGCGCGGGATCATCACCTCGCGCAGCGACCGCTCCCCCGCATCGAAGACGTCGTCGACGATCCGTCGCTCCTCCGGGCCCAGCGTCTGCGAGGTGGCGAGCATCGAGCGGATCTCCTCGTCGGTGACCTCCTCGCGGGCGGCCCGCGGGTCACCGCCGAGCACCCGCACGACGACGTTGGTGGAGACGCCGAGGAACCAGATCACCGGCCTCAGCACGGTCGCGATGCCGTTCACCATCGGCGCCAGGGCGAGGGAGAACCCCTCGGCGCGCTGCATCGCCAGCCGTTTCGCGGTCAGCTCGGAGAGCACGATGGAGAAGTAGGAGATGACGATCGTGATCAGCACCAGCGCGGTCAGGTCCGCCGCACTGTCCGGCAGGCCGAGGCGTACCAGCTGGGGAGCCAACGAACTCGCCAGGGTCGCGCCGCCGAAGGCCGAGGACAGGAAACCCGACAGCGTCACCCCGATCTGGACCGCGGAGAGGAAGGTGTTCGGATTCGCCGCCAACCGGGCGACCGTGGCACCCCGCTTGCCGCGATGGGCGAGCTGTTTGATCTGGCTGTCCCGCAGCGAGACCAGCGCCATCTCGGCACCGGCGAAGATGCCGCCGATGACGATGAAGACGAAGATCAGCAGGATATCGGTCAGCACGCGGCCACCCCGGGCCCGTCATCGGTCAGGCTCTGGGCGGAACCGGGTCTATGACACTCCTGGTCGCTGATCATGGCGCCAAGAATAAACCGCTGGCGGCGTGCGATTGAATCACAGCATGGCAACCGAACAGGCACCCCAGGGTTGGCCGGACACCGTACCGACGCTGATCGACACCGAGCGCGGGGTCACGCTGCGCGCCCACACCGAGGCCGATCTGCCCGGGATGGTCGAGCAGTCCCGGGATCCGGAGACGGTGCGCTGGACGACGGTGCCCACGCCGTACGCCGATTCCGACGCCCGGGACTTCGTCTTCGGGGTCATCGCCACCCGGGTCGACGCGGGCGGGACGATGAGTTGGGCGGTGGAGGCGGAGATCGAGGGGGTACGCCGCTACTGCGGCACGATCGACGTGCGCTTCGAGGTACCGGGGCGGGTGGCACTCGGGCTGGCCGCGCACCCCTCGGCCCGCGGCCGCGGGATCATGGCTGCCGGCTGCCGGCTGGTGCTGGACTGGGCGTTCGACGAAGCCGGGGCGCGGACCGCGACCTGGCTGGCGTTCGTCGGCAACTGGCCCTCGCGCTGGCTGGCGGAGTCGCTCGGCTTCCGGGTGATGGGCACGCTGCCCGGGTACTGCGGGCAGCGTGGTGAGCTGGTCGACAGCTGGATCGCGATCCTGCGCGCCGGCGATCCGCGGGGCGGCGTACCGCGGATGCCGACGCTCGACCTGGCCGAGCGCGGGCTGCGGTTGCGACCGTTCAGCGAGGCCGATCTGCCGCGGATCGTCGAGGCGAACAGCGATCCGCAGACCCAGCACTGGATGCCGCAATTGCCGTACCCGTACGAAATGCCGGCGGCCGAGCATTTCCTGGACTGGTGCCGGGAGGGTGAGTCGCGGCAGGACCAGTGGACCTGGTGCGTCGCCGACACCGGCACGGATCGCTGCCTGGGTGCGGTCACGCTGTTCCGGCTGCGCGACGACGCGGCACACGGCGAGCTCGGTTACTGGACCCACCCGGATGCGCGCGGTCGACGGTTGACCGCCGCCGCAGTGGATGCGGTCGCCACCTATGCCCTGGGCCCGGACGGCCCGCACCAGGCGCTGACGATCCGCTGCGCCCGCGGCAATGCCGGCTCCCAACGGGTGGCCCTGGCCGCCGGTTTCGCCGAGACCGGTTGGCTGACGGGTGCCGAACGGTTCCGCGACGGCAGCCGCGATGACCTGCTGGTGTTCTCCCGGTACGCGGGGTGAGCGCGATACGTTCATCGAGTAGCCCGGCGGTGCCGCCGCGAACCAAGGCAGCGCCGGGCGTGTCGAGATGAACGCACCTCTTGACCCCCGAGTAGCGACCATGCGGACCCTTCGGAGCAATGGCCGCGTGTCGAGGGGGCAGCCAACCATCGGCTATTCGGCTGTCGGCTGGCAACCTTGCTGGCACGGCGTATTGGCACCCAACCGATCAACGAGCGCAACGTGATCGCACACCCCATACGTAGGTGCACCCCCTCCTTGTTTCGATGAGAATCTCATGAATTAGCAACTTTTCATCCATGCCTTGACGGCCACCGAGACACCACCTAACGTGGTCAATAAGCAGGATACAAATCGACACTTGGCCAAGCAATCTAAAAGGCAAAGTCTGACAACCCAGATGCATTCGACTACCGAGTGCGCACACTCAATGAGTCAAGCGCATTGGTCGACGGACTCTCACAGATCTATGGCAAAGCGAATGTCTCTCAACAGATTGAGCAACTGGCAGCTGTGACAACGAACGAGAGTGCCGCTCAGTTCAAATCGAACACGGAAGGGAAAAGGTTTGAGATTCGCGGCGGGGGCGATGATATAGCTATCAACATCCTGCCTGCTACCGACATGTCGTCAGCCACTCTCGAGTCTGGCCCCGGCCTGCAGTGCCCGAAAGCTTGGGTGGCTGCATACCTGTACTACATTGGGTCAGGAGCGATTTGTGGGGCAGTCTCCCTTGCCACCTTCATGGCAGGATTTGCCTGCGCAGGCTTCGCCTGGACCGCAGGCCAGGCAGTAGATTGGACCAGGGCTTGCAATTAGAATATCATCTATATACACAAGCATTGAGAGGAGGATTCATGTGAATGATCTAAACAAATCAAAGCATCGAAGCTTTACATGGCCAAATAGTTTCACTAGACGCTTCTTGACTGCCACCGTTGCCTTTCTCTCCTTCTTCTTCTTGCTTGCTGTCGTGATTGGAGTCGCCTCAGGTGAATTGGCGAATTCAATGATCCGTTTCGGGGCCTTTGGAATTGTAGCGGCAGTCGCCGCGGGCGTCACAGCTGGAACTTTCGCAAAACCAGGATCAAGAATCCGGATATTTAAGTGATCGGCACCCCAGCGCATTGGGCATCATCGGCGGATGCGTAACCGTCTGTTCACCGAGCGTTGGATAGTGTCGGCACCATGCGGATCGTCGGCGGGTCACCGCTCAACATCACCGTAGTCGGGCTCGGCTATGTCGGACTGTCCCTGGCAACCCTGCTGGCGCAGCGGCACGAGGTGACGGCATTGGACATCGACGCCGAGCGGGTGGCCGCGGTGGCCGCGGGCCGGTCCCCGATCGTGGATGCCGAGCTGGCCGAGTTGCTGGCCGGTGGCGAGCTGCGGCTGAGCGCCACCACCGACGCCGCTGCGGCGTACGCCGATGCCGAGCTGGTGATCGTGGCGACGCCGACGAACTACGACCCGGATGCCGACTACTTCGACACCTCGAGCGTGGACAAGGTGGTCGCCGAGGTGGCCGAGGCCGCGCCGCACGCGACCGTGGTGATCAAGTCGACGGTTCCGGTCGGGCACACCCGTCGGCTGCGGGAGGCGCATCCCGACCAGGACCTGATCTTCTCCCCCGAGTTCCTGCGCGAGGGTCGGGCGCTGCACGACAACCTGCACCCCTCCAGGATCGTGGTCGGCTCCGACACCGAGTCGGCCCACCGGTTCGCGGAGCTGCTCATCGAGGCCGCGGAGGACGACGAGGTGCCGGTGCTGTTCACCGGCTCCACCGAGGCGGAGGCGATCAAACTGTTCGCCAACACCTATCTGGCGATGCGGGTGGCGTTCTTCAACGAACTCGACTCGTATGCGGTGAACCACGGCCTGGACACCCGCCAGATCATCGACGGGGTGGGTCTCGATCCGCGGATCGGCAGCCACTACAACAATCCCTCGTTCGGCTACGGCGGCTACTGCCTGCCCAAGGACACGCGGCAGCTGCTGGCCAACTATTCCGATGTGCCGCAGAACCTGATCCGCGCGATCGTGGACTCCAACACCACCCGCAAGGACTTCATCGCCTCCGACATCCTGGCCCGGAACCCGCGGGTGGTCGGCATCTACCGGTTGACGATGAAGGCCGGCTCGGACAACTTCCGCTCCTCCTCGGTGCAGGGGGTGATGAAGCGGATCAAGGCCAAGGGCATCCCGGTGATCGTCTATGAACCGACCCTGGAGTCGGCCGAGTTCTTCCACTCGGAGGTGGTCCGCGATCTGGCCGACTTCAAGGACCGCGCCGATGTGATCGTGGCGAACCGGCCCGCGGCCGAGCTCGCGGAGGTGGCCGAGAAGGTCTACACCCGCGACCTGTTCGGCCACGACTGAGCGGCCCGCGACTCAGCTCGACACGGCAGCCACCGCTCCGCTCCGCTGCGCATGGCTGCCCACTCGATGGGCGTACCGATCCGGGCACCATCGGCTCGTCGGCTGCGATCGGTGGCCGGTGGATGGCAGACTCGATGGGTGCCTCGCCGACTGCCCACCATCGCCACCGCGCTGATCGGCGTACTGCTGCTCGGTGGGTGCGGCTCGGGTGCCACCGCGACCGGACGGCCGACCTCGGTGGCCTCGGCGAACCGGGCCTCGGTCGCCCCGCCGACACCGAAGCAGCGCACCGCGACCCCGACCGCGACGCCGACCGAGAACCGGGTCCTGCTGCCCGGCCCGGCGCCGGTCGACTACCGGCTGCAGGAGGGCGCGGGGACGCTCGCGGTGAAGACGTTCTCCTGGCAGCGCACCGGCAACGGGCAGGGCTCCGCGCCGCCCAAACAGCGCTATCTGGTGCTGGATGTGCTGCTCACCGCACGCGAGGGCACCGTGCTGGTCAACCCGCTCTATTTCGTCACCCTGACCGCGGACCAGCAGGTGATGGTGCCGACGATGGGCGCCGACGGCAATGAACCGGTGCTGGCCTCCAAGACGCTCAAACCCGGCGAATCCGTCGGCGGCATCGTGGCCTTCGACACCCCGCCCGGGCCGGTCACCGTGGTGCTGAACGACGAGCTCGGCAACCGGGTCGCCGTCGTCTCGCTGCCGGCGCCGGCGGACTGACCCCGCCGGTCAGCCCTTCGCGACCTCCTTGTAGCGCCTCGTGTAACCGTCGACGGTGGTCTTCGGGTCGCCGAGCGCGTTGCTGGTGGCGATGGCGACGGTGTTGCCGTAGTCGATGATCAGGATGTCCCGCGGCGTGGTCGAGCTGCCACCGACCGGGGTGAGCCTGAAGGTCTGGTAGCTGGCACCGTTGGAGTTCGCCCGGTTCAGGTTCGGCTGGTTGATCCGGTAGTTCTTGGCGCTGCAGTCCTTCAGCGCACCGGTGAGGGTCTGGTACGCCGCACCAGCGCTCTTCTCGTCGGCGTAGCGGGCGACGGTGATCACCGAATCGTTGCCGCCGGCGGTCACCACCGGGGCGGCCGCGGTCAGCGCCTCCCGGCTCGGCGCGCTGCAGGAATCGCTGCCAGGAAAAGCTTTCTGCGCGGAGGTCTCGTTGACCTTGGTCATCTGATCCGACCCGACCGACAACCCGGAACCGAGGTCGCGGGTCCGGTCGGCGGGCAGGGTCGGCGTCTTGAACACGGTCATGGTGAGGACGACGATCACGATCACCACCAGGGCGATCGCGCCGAGCACGATCCCGAGGATCAGCGGCAGCTTCGACTTCTTCCTCGGTGCCGGTGACGGCGGGTACGCCGGCCCGCCGGCCTGCGGCGGATGACCCGGCTGCGGGTAGCCCGGGGGCGGGCCCTGGTAGCCGCCTGAGGGGGGCGGGCCCTGTGGCCCGTAGCCACCGCCCGGCGGATACGGCCCCTGCGGTCCCTGCGGTCCCTGCGGTCCGTTCGGTCCGGGCGGCCACGGTGGGCCCTGCGGCGGCATGCTCATCGCTGTCTCCTCGGCTCGACGGCACTGCGCCGAGGTTATCGCGGCACCGGGCCCACGTCCGGACGTGGCGGGGCCGGTTCGGGTCCGGCCCTATGGTTGGGCGTCGTGAGCACAGGAACGACCAGTCGGCACCCGGGCGACCAGAACGACCAGTGGGTGATCACCCTCGTCTGCAACGACCGGCCCGGCATCGTGAACGCCGTCTCGGCGGCGGTGCTGGCGGCCCGGGGCAACATCACCGAACTGCAGCAGTTCGCGAACGCCGAGGGCCGGTTCTTCCTGCGCCTGCAGGTGGAGACCGAGGCCGACCGGCCGGAGATCGAGCAGGCGCTGACCCCGCTCGGCGCCGAGCTGGATGCCGACTGGCAGCTCGACGTGGTGGGCCGGCCGGTGCGCACCCTGGTGCTGGCCTCGAAGGCGGCGCACTGCCTGAACGACCTGTTGTTCCGGCAGCACTCGGGCTGGCTGCCGGTGCAGATCCCGCTGGTGCTGGCCAACCACCCCGACCTGGGCGACCTGGCCCGCTTCTACGGCGTACCGCTGGAACACCACCCGGTCACCCCGGAGACGAAACCGGACTTCGAACGGCGGGTGCTGGAGGCGGTCGCCGAGCACGACATCGAGCTGGTGGTGCTGGCCCGCTACATGCAGATCCTCTCCCCCGAGCTCTGCGAGGCGCTGGCCGGGCGGGCGATCAACATCCACCATTCGTTCCTGCCAGGCTTCAAGGGTGCCAACCCCTATCGGCAGGCGCATGAGCGCGGGGTCAAACTGATCGGCGCGACCGCGCACTTCGTCACCTCCGACCTGGACGAGGGGCCGATCATCGAGCAGAACGTGGTCCGCGTCGACCACACCCGCTCACCGAAGCAACTGGTCGCGATCGGTCAGGACGAGGAATCCCGCACCCTCACCCAGGCGGTCAAGCTGTACGCCGAGAACCGCGTCCTGCTGGACGGTGCGCGGACGATCATCTTCCGCTGACGGTTTCGGTTCAGCCCTTCGCCAGCAGCTCGAGCAGCCCCGGGAAGCGCTCCTCCAGCTCCGCCCGGCGCAACCGGACCTTGCGGCTGTTGCCGCGGTCGACCTGGCGTACCAGCCCCGCCTCGCGCAGGATCCGGAAATGATGCGTCAGGGTCGACTTCGACACCCCCAGCTCGAAACTGGCGCAGGTCCGTTCGGTGTCGATGGGTTCGTCGATCAGTGTGGTCACCACCCGGCGGCGCAGCGGATCGGCGAGTGCGCCGAGCACCTCGGCGAGTTCCATCTCCGCGGTCTCCGGGTGCCCCTCGGCGTCGGTCATCGATACACCTCCTGATCAGGCAGATCCCTAGGTACGGTTGACATCGTACCAACAGCGACCACACCCTAGGTACGACACCTATCGTACCTAGGAGGAGCATGACCACCGCCACCGCGACCCCTGCCCGGTCCCGACTCGCCCTGCCGGTGATCCTCGCCGCGCAACTCGTCATCCCGCTGTCCATCGCCGGTACCGCGGTGGCCCTGCCGCAGATCGCCGGTGAACTCGGCAGCTCCCCCGGGCCGCTGCAATGGGTGGTCAATGGGTTCAACGTCGCCTTCGCCCTGCTGACCATCGTCTGGGGTGCGCTGGCCGACCGGTTCGGTCAGGACCGGATCTTCACCGCCGGGATCACGATCGTGCTGGTCGCCTCGGTCGGCAGCGCGCTCGCCCCGACCCTGCTGCTGCTCGACGCCGCCCGAGTGCTGGCCGGGGTGGGCGCCGCGGCGGTCCTCACCGGGGCGACGGCGATCCTGTCCAACGCCTGGCAGGGCACCGCACGGGCCCGGGCGTTCGCCCTCTTCGGCACCATCAACGGTCTCGGCCTGGCCCTCGGCCCGACGGTCTGCGGAATCATCGTGCAACTGGCGGGCTGGCGCGGCACCTTCTGGTTCCCGGCGGCGGTGCTGGCCGTCGCCCTGCTCGGCTCGCGCACGCTGCCCCGGGTCCGGGTCGGCGGCACCGACCGCCGGTTGTTCGATCCGGGGCTGCTGCGCAATCCCGGGTTCACCGCGATGGTGCTCGTCCCGGTCGCCGGTGCCGTCGGTTTCGTGACCTTCCTGACCTATCTGCCGGCCGCCTTCGCCGCGATCCACGGGTGGTCACCCGGACGGGCCGGGGCCACCATGCTGCTGGCCACCCTGCCGGTGATCTTCTCCCCGAGCCTCACCGCGGCGGCGATGCGGCACCGGCGGATCGGCATCGGCACGGTGATCGCCGTCTCGATCGGCTGCCTGGTGCTCGGCGCGGTGGGGATGCTGGCGCTCGCCCCCGGCCGACCGGTCGCGCTGATCATCGCCCCGATGATCCTGATCGGCCTGGGTTTCGGGCTCCCGCTCGGCATCGTCGACGGGGAGGCGCTGAGCCAGGTGCCGGTGAGCTCCAGCGGGACCGCGGCCGGGTTGCTGAACCTGGCCCGGATCGGTTCCGAAGCGGTCGCCGTCGCCGCGTACGCCGCCGCGCTGGCCGGGCTGGTCCGCGGCCGGATCGCCGATCCCGGGCTGGCCGACCGGGTGGCCGCCGGCGGTTCCGGTGGCGCTGCGGCGTACGCCGACGCCCTGCACACCGTCGCACTGATCGCGGCCGCCGTGGTGTTCCTCCTGGGGGCAGCCAGCCTGCTGCTGTTCCGCCACCGGGGTGAAGCCCCGGCCGGTTGATAACGATTTGATCGGGTATGGAATCTGCTGCTGCCGAGTCACTGTGTTCTGTGTCATGTTGAGCAGCGCAGCTCTGCCCGAGCGCAACGATGCCAATGGGAGGATGCCAATGCCTGACCCCGAAGCCACTGGCCAGCCACCGGGAGGCACCCGTGTGGGGCCCACCTCGGAAGCTTTCCTGGAGGTGGCCCGCAGCAGTGAATTCACCGATCTGCGCAGCCGGTTCCGCCGGTTCGCGTTCCCGATGACGATCTTCTTCATCCTCTGGTACCTGGTCTACGTGCTGCTCTCCTGCTACGCGGAGGGCTTCATGTCGACCCGGATCGGCGGATCGGCGATCACCTACGGCCTGGTGCTGGGCCTCGGCCAGTTCCTCACCACCTTCGTGATCACCTGGCTCTACATCCGGCACGCCAACAAGTCGCTGGACCCGGTCGCGAACGAGCTGAAGCAGCAGCTGGAGACGGAGGGCAAGGCATGAACCCGACCTCGCTCGGCAACCCGGTGGTCAACATCGCGATCTTCGCCGCCTTCGTCGTGGTCACCCTGGCCATCGTGATCCGGGTGTCCACCGGTGGCAAGAAGCGCGCCGGTGACTTCTACACCGGCGGCGCCCAGTTCAGCGGCCGGCAGAACGGTTTCGCGATCGCCGGTGACTACCTGTCCGCGGCCTCGTTCCTCGGCATCGCCGGAGCGGTGGCCCTCTACGGCTACGACGGCCTGCTCTATTCGATCGGCTTCCTGGTGGCCTGGCTGGTCGCCCTGCTGCTGGTCGCCGAGCCGCTGCGCAACACCGGTCGCTACACGATGGCCGACGTGCTGTCCTTCCGGATGAAGCAGCGCCCGGTACGCCTGGCCGCGGCGATCTCCACGCTGCTGGTCTCCTTCTTCTATCTGCTCGCCCAGATGGCCGGCGCCGGCGCGCTGGTCAACCTGCTGCTCGGCGTCCAGGGCGACACCGCGCAGAGCATCGTGATCGGCATCGTCGGCCTGCTGATGATCGCCTACGTGCTGATCGGCGGCATGAAGGGCACCACCTGGGTGCAGATGATCAAGGCGATCCTGCTGGTCGGCGGGGTGCTGGTGATGACCATCTGGGTGATGGCCCTGAACGGTTTCGACCTCGGCCAGGTCATCCAGGCCGCGATCGACCGGGCCAATGCCACCCAGCCCGGGACCGGGGAGAAGCTGATCCAGCCGATGGGCCGTTACGGCACCAACAAGCTCGGCTTCATCTCGCTGTCGATCGCGCTGGTGCTCGGCGCGGCGGGCCTGCCGCACGTGCTGATGCGCTTCTACACCGTGCCGACCGCCAAGGAGGCCCGGCGTTCGGTGACCTGGGCGATCGGTCTGATCGGCGCCTTCTACCTGATGACGATCGTGATCGGCTACGGTGCCGCCGCGATGGTCGGCGCGGACGCCATCAACGCCCTGCCCGGCAAGGCGAACGCCGCCGCCCCCGCATTGGCCTTCGCCCTCGGTGGCACCGTCCTGCTGGCGTTGATCGCCGGCGTCGCGTTCGCCACCATCCTGGCGGTGGTGGCCGGTCTGACAATCACCGCCTCGGCCTCGCTGGCGCACGACATCTACAACTCGGTGATCAAGCACGGTCAGGCCACCCCGGCCGCCGAGGTCCGGGTGGCCCGGATCACCGTGCTGGTGATCGGGGTCCTGGCGATCGTCGGCGGCATCGCGGCGAAGAGCATGAACGTGGCCTTCCTGGTCTCGCTCGCCTTCGCGATCGCAGCCAGCGCGAACCTGCCCTCGATCCTGTATTCCCTGTACTGGCGGGGATTCAAGACCCAGGGTTCGGTCTGGTCGATCTACGGCGGGTTGATCTCCTCGCTGGTGCTGATCATCTTCTCCCCGGCCGTGTCCGGCATGATCGGCAGCACCAAGCCGCTGTCCAGCGCGATGTTCCCGAACGCGCACTTCGCCTGGTTCCCGCTGGACAACCCGGCCCTGGTGTCGGTGCCGATCGGCTTCTTCCTCGGCTGGCTGGGTTCGGTGCTGTCGAAGGAGGACAACACCGCACTGTCGGCGGAGATGGAGGTCCGCTCGATGACCGGTGCCGGCGCCCACAAGGCGCTTGACCACTGACCACTCGGTAGTCCGCAACGACCCCGTCCGGCCACGCCGGGCGGGGTCGTTCGCGTCGGTTCCGCTGTGGCGTACGCCACGAACACCCGGGCACCGACACTGATAGCGTCGGTCGAGTCATCCGTTCGCCAGAAGGAGAAAACGTGAGCAAGACCCCCGTGAAGGTAGCGGTCACCGGTGCCGCCGGTCAGATCTGCTACAGCCTGCTGTTCCGCATCGCCGCCGGCGACCTGCTGGGCAAGGACCAGCCGGTCGACCTGCACCTGCTCGAGGTCACCCCGGCGCTGAAGGCGCTGGAGGGTGTCGTGATGGAGCTCAACGACTCCGCCTTCCCGCTGCTGAACAACATCGTCACCGGCGATGACGCGAACCAGGTCTTCGACGGGGTCAACCTCGCCCTGCTGGTCGGCGCCAAGCCGCGCGGCAAGGGGATGGAGCGGGGCGACCTGCTCAAGGACAACGGTGGCATCTTCGGCCCGCAGGGCAAGGCCCTGAACGACAACGCCGCGGACGACATCAAGGTGCTGGTGACCGGCAACCCGGCCAACACCAATGCGCTGATCGCGATGAACAACGCCCCGGACATCCCCCGCGAGCGGTTCAACGCGCTGACCCGGCTGGATCACAACCGGGCGATCTCGCAGCTGGCCGAGAAGCTCGACGTGCCGGTCACCGAGATCACCAACATGACCATCTGGGGCAACCACTCGGCCACCCAGTACCCGGATCTCTACAACGCCAAGGTCGGCGGTGAGAATGCCGCGGAGAAGGTCAACGACCAGGAGTGGACCGAGAACACCTTCATCCCGACCGTGGCCAAGCGCGGTGCGGCGATCATCGAGGCCCGCGGCGCCTCCTCGGCCGCCTCGGCCGCCTCGGCGACCATCGACCACATGCGGGACTGGGTGGCCGGTACGCCGAGCAACGACTGGGTCTCCATGTCGGTGCCCTCGGACGGCTCCTACGGCGTCCCCGAGGGCCTGATCTCCTCCTTCCCGTGCACGGTTTCCGGTGGCAGCTACCAGATCGTCCAGGGCCTGGAGATCAACGAATTCTCGCGCGGGAAGATCGACGCCTCGGTGGCCGAGCTCACCGAGGAGCGCGACACCGTGAAGAGCCTCGGCCTGCTCTGAGCACCGTGGGGGCTCCCCCACACCCCGGGAAGACCCAGGCCCCGTCCTCATCACGAGGGCGGGGCCCGACTCTTGTCAAGGAGTCGACATTCGCGGTTAGATGAAACGTCGTTCCACCACGTCCGGCGAAGGAGCCATCGTGAAGTTCCGCAGAACATCGACGCTGGTGGCGACCGCCGCCGCGGTCGCACTCGTGGTCCCGGCCAGCATCCCGATGCGGGCCCAGGCGCAGCCGATCGACGGCCAACCCGGGGATCGGGCCGCGATCGGCCTGGGCAACATGTTCTATCCGTTCAGCCCGGCACCGGGACTGCAGGCCTCCTTCCCGCACCTGGCGCTGATCGACCAGGTGAACCGGACCGGGCAGCGTACGCCGGAGGTCTGGCTCAGCTTCGCCCAGGGCCCGGACGCGGTGACCAATACGGTGCCGTCCGGGGTGCTGGTCTCCCGCGACGGTGGCGCCACCTACACCGACCGCCGCGACGACTCCGGTGTCGAGACCCTGGCGATGATGCGGCGCAGCAACGGCGAATACATCGCCCCGAAGTTCATCCCGGAGTGGACCGATCGCGGGCCGGCGGTGATCACCAAGGTCTCCGCCGACCGGGGCGCCACCTGGCAGGAACGGCGGGCGGTGGTCACTCCCCCACCCGGCAAGACCTTCGCCAGCACCGGGTTCGACCGCGGCATCCGGGTGCACAAGAACATCATGGAGCTGCCCGACGGGCGGCTGATCGTCGGCGCCTACGGCAAGTTCACCGAGGACCAGCGGTGGAGCGCAATGCTGATCACCAGCACCGACGGCGGTTCGTCCTGGTCGGTGTGGGGGGTGATCAACGGCGACAACTCCGTCGGCGCCTCCGAGCCCAGCTTCTCCCGGACCGTCGACGGCCGGTTGATCGCGGTGCTGCGCGGCAGCCCCGAATCCGCCGGGCTGATGCAGGCGTACTCCAGCGACGACGGCCGGACCTGGACCGCCCCGACCAGGCTGCAGGCGCCGACCCCGACGGTGAGCGGCGCGGTGGAGCCCTCGGTGGTGCTGCAACCGAACGGTCAGCTGGTGCTGGCCTACGGCCGCCCGGGCAACCATGCGCTGGTCAGTGCCTCCGGCAACGGCGACGACTGGGGCAACTACCAGCTGCTGCAGAACAACGTGCCGCCGCGCAATGCCGAACCGACCTGGGGCTCCAGCGCCAACATGACGATGGTCCCGCTGGACGGCAACCGGTCGCTGGTCGCCGGCGACACCTGCGCCCCGTGGGGCTGCCAGCCCTACAACGAGACCTACGCCATCTGGGCCCGGCAGATCGACGCGGTCGGCCCGGGTACCGGGAAGCTGGATCTGACCACGATGCTCGCCGAGGGGCGGGCCCGGATCACCGCCGACGTGCTCACCGACCCGCTGTTCCCGCAGACCAGCGCCGCCGGCGCGGTCGACGGTTCATCGGACAAGCACGCCGCCGCCCGGATCCGGCCCGGTTCGAGCGTGGTCGTCGAACTCGATCAGGTCTATCGGTTGAACAAGCTCGGGCTGCTGATGGCGCCCGGGGTGAAGCAGAGCGCCAACATCCAGTTGTCGACCGACGGCCGGGCCTGGGGGAAGCCGGAGGTCAAGCTGCGGGACCGGGTGGACAGCGCCCTCGCCTACACCGAGATCCAGCCGACCGAGGCGAAGTTCATCAAGATCGGCCCCGACGGCAACGCCCCGCTGGATGCGGTGACCGAGCTGGAGGCGTACGCCGCCGACACCGACACCTTCGAGAACGACCCGGTGAACGCGCCGCCGCGCGGTTGGGTGCGCAACTCGCTCGCCCAGGTCGTCGACACCGCCCCGCAGACCGGTACGCCGCGGACCGCCGGTTTCGGTTCCCGGCGGGCGCTGCGGCTGCTCGACTTCGCCACCGACGACATCGCGACCGCCCAGCGGGCCTTCCCGGCCCGCCAGCAGGTCTCGATCGACTACCAGATGATGGGCGTCAACCGGCAGACGGGCACGATCGTCACGGTGAAGGGCACCGACGCGTCGGGTCGTTCGGTGGACGCCTACCACTTCCTGATCGACCCGATCAGCCGGGAGATCCGCCAGTACGACGGCCGGGCGTGGAACTCGCTCGGCCAGCTGCCGGCCCCGATCAACCCGAACGTCTGGGCGGCGGTGCAGATCACCGCGGACACCGCCGGCGGGACGTTGAAGATCGGCGACACCAGCTTCACCACCAGGCCCCCGACCGGCGCCCCGACCGCGTTGAACGCCCTGGCGTTCAGCTCCGCGGGGACGGCCCCGAAGGGCAGCTCGTTCTACTTCGACAACGTGCGGATCCGCTGACCGGGCATCCGGGTCAGGGCCGGGGGGAACCGGTGCCACCCCGGATGCCGTCGTGGTGGGCGTACGCTGCTGCACTACGAACACGAGGTGGTCGAGATGACGGTCGGACCGAATCCCTTCAGCCGTGAGGGCTCCCGTCCCGGTGACGGGCTGGGTGAGGTGAACCGGTTCGAGACGCTGGCCGACGGTGCCACCCCGCAGGCATCCGGCGTACCCGCCACCGAGCCGCCCCAGGCCCAGGCCCAACCCCAGCCGCAAGGGCAGTGGTCCGAGGCCGGCGGCCCGCCGGACCGGGCGTACGCCGAACCCGCCGGCGAGGCCTTCCCGAGCTATCCCTACGGCGAACCGCAGCCGCCGGTGCTGCAGCCCCACCCGCCGCAGCCGTACCAGGTGGGCCAGTCGATGCAGCCCTATCCCGGGGCGTCGTATCCGGCCCCCTACAACCCGTACCAGACCTATGGCCTGGTGCTGTCGACCTCGCCGTATGCGACGGTCTCGCTGGTGACCGGCATCATCGGCTTCTTCTGCGGGATCACCGGGCCGCTGGCGATCGGTTTCGCCGTCGCAGCGCTGCGCCAGATCAGCCGTGAACCCCAGGTCTACGGCGGTCGGGGTCAGGCGATCGGCGGCCTGATCACCGGCATCTTCGGTTCGATGTGGCTGGTCTACTACCTGGTTCTGGCGCTCGCGTCCTGAGGCCGTGGCCGGTGGGGTGAGCCCGTCCGGTCAGTTCAGCGGACAGACCCGGAAGAGTTCGGCCAGCCGGCCCTCGGGCAGCCCCATCCGGGCGGCCATCATCCCCGACCCGCGACGCAGGAAGGTCTCCAGTTCGGCGCGATGACCGGTCTGCGAGACGTGCTGCTTCAGCGCCGCCAGCTTGCGGTCGAACCGGTCGGTGATGTCCACCGCGTGATTCGGTTCGGGATGGCCCATCACCCAGATCTCGCCGACGTGCCACGGGTCCAGGCCGAGCTCAGGCCAGGCGAACGGGTTCTCCGAGGCGGGATAGCAGGCACGGACGGCGGCCTCGCCGGCGGCCAGATGGTCGGGGTGGCTGGACTGCAACCGGTCCCAGTTGCGGTCCGGTGACTGGGTCACCACCCGCTGCGGGCGCACCTCGCGGAGCACCCGGAGGATGTCGCGCTGCAGGTCGAAGCCAGGCACCAGCCAGCCGTCGCGGTGGCCGTCGAGGAAGCGTACGTCGCTCACCCCGAGCTCGGCGCTGGCCGCCCGCTGCTCCGTCTCGCGGAGCGCCGGGATGGCGTCGATGTCGGCATCGGGCCGGGCGCCCTGTTCGCCGCGGGTGCAGCACAGCACGGTGACCTCGATGCCGGCGTCGGTCCAGCCGGCGATCGTGCCGGCCACCCCGAAGTCGGCGTCGTCGGGATGGGCGACGACCACCAGGGCGCGTTCGATCTGGTCGTCGGGGCGGGGTTCGATCGCCGGGAATCCACCGGCCGGTACGGGGCTCGTCACCCGACCACCGTAGTGCCGGTTCAGCCGGGCGGCACCGCCAGGGCGAGCACGATGATCGCGATCCCGGCACCCAGCAGGACGGTGACGTCGAAGGCGCGGCCCCGGACCTGCAGCAGGCCGGCCATCCGGCGCGGGAGCACGAGCCGGGCGAGCCCGCCGAGGCAGAGCGCGGCACCGAAGAGGCCGCTGCCCCAGCGCCAGTGGCCGCGGGCGACGACGATCAGCGCGATCGCGGTGATCGCCACCACCACCAGCAGCGGCCACTGGTTCAGCGACCGCGCCTTGGCCCGGGCGGCCATCCGGATGCCCTGGTCGCGGACTCCCATCGGGTACGCCTCAGCCCCGCGCCGGGTCCTGGACGAACCGGGTGCCCGACAGCGCGTCGGCGAGCTGCCGCTCGGCGGCCTCGACGACGTTCTCGAGCAGCATCGCGCGGGTCATCGGGCCGACACCACCGGGGTTCGGGGTGACCGCACCGGCCACCTCCCAGACCTCGGGGGTGAAGTCGCCGACCTGCTTCCCCTCGTCGTTGCGGGTGATCCCGACATCGACCAGGGCGGCGCCGGGCTTGATCATCTCGGCGGTGATCAGCCCGGGTACGCCGGCGGCGCCGATCACGATGTCGGCAGCCCTGGTGTGCGCGGCGAGGTCCTTGGTGCCGGTGTGGCACAGGGTGACCGTGGAGTTCTCCGAGCGCCGGGTGAGCAGCAGCCCGAGCGGGCGGCCGACCGTGGTGCCGCGGCCGACGATGCAGGCCTCGGCACCGGCCAGTTCGACACCGCTGCGGCGCAGCAGCTCGACGATGCCGCGCGGGGTGCACGGCAGCAGCCCGGGCTCGTTCAGCACCAGCTTGCCGAGGTTGGTCGGGGTGAGCCCGTCGACGTCCTTGGCCGGGTCGATCAGGCCGAGCGCCTCGTGCTCGTCGAGCTGCCTGGGCAGCGGCAGCTGGACGATGTAGCCGGTGCAGGTGGCATCGGCGTTCAGCCTGGCGATCTCCTCGCGGAGCCGCTCCTGGCTGGTCTCGGCGGGCAGATCGACCCGGATCGAGGCGATGCCGACCTGGGCGCAGTCGCGGTGCTTGCCATTGACATAGATCTGCGAACCGGGGTCGTCACCGACCAGCACGGTGCCGAGTCCGGGGGTCACCCCGTGTTCGGCCAGGGCGGCGACACGCTTGGTGAGCTCCGCCTTGATCTCGGCCGCACAGGCCTTGCCGTCGAGTGTCTGCGCCGTCATCGAAGTCCTTTCGCGGGTACGCCTGAGGGCTCCGCCATTCTTGCACCGTCGGCGCCGCCCGCCCGACACCTGCATTCCACTCGGCGGAATCACTCCCGATACGAGCAGCGGATCACTGCACTCCCCGGCGCAGTTGCTCCGCGATGCTCTCCACCTCTGCCAACGATCCATCAGCGATGGCGAGGATGAACTCGTAGGCCTCATCATTGCTGAACGTGAGTCGATGACCGTTGAGGCCGAGAAATGCCAGCAGGGCAGCCAGTCCCAGCCGTTTGTTGCCGTCCACCAAGGCATGGTTCCCCACGATCGACTGCGTCAACGCCGCGGCCTGGGTGACCAGATCCGGGTACGCGACCTGGCCGAAGACCTCGGTCTGGGGGCGGGCTGCCGCCGACTCGAGCAGACCGATGTCGCGTACCGCGATCGTCATCCCGGTCGCCCGGTTCGCGATATGGATCAGTTCCTCGGTGGTGAGAAAGAGCGTCATTGGCCGAGACGTTCGAGCGCCTCGGCGTAGCGCGGCAACTCCCGATCCAGAACCTGGTCCAGCAGGTCACGCCGGCTGTGGGTCTCGATGTACTCGGTCACCGCGGCCCGAGCGACCTCCTGCATCGAGCGGCGCTCAAGCTCAGCACGCTTGCGGAGCGCTTCGGTCTCGGCCTCGGTCAGGCGAAGTGTCATGGCCATGAACCCATGATACCGAGTCTGATACCAGGCCGCACGTGGATTCGCGGGTGATCAGTGGAAGAAGTGCCTGGTCCCGGTGAAGTACATCGTCACGCCGGCCTTCCGACAGGCCTCGATGGTCTCCTCGTCGCGTACCGAACCACCCGGCTGCACGATCGCCTTGATACCGGCATCGAGCAGGATCTGCGGGCCGTCGGAGAACGGGAAGAAGGCATCGGAGGCGGCCACCGATCCGGCGGCCCGCTCCCCGGCCCGCTCGACGGCCAGCCGGCAGGAGTCGACGCGGTTCACCTGACCCATGCCGACACCGACCGAGGCGCCGTCGTGGGCGAGCAGGATCGCGTTGGATTTCACGGCCCGGCAGGCCTTCCAGGCGAACGCCAGGTCGGCCATCGTCTGCTCGTCGGCGGCCTCACCGGCGGCCAGCGTCCAGTTGGCGGGGTTGTCACCCTCGGCCTGGAAGCGGTCGACGTCCTGCATCAGCACGCCGCCGGAGATCATCGTGAACTCGACCGGGTCGGGATGCTCGTCAGCCGGGCAGACCAGGATCCGGATGTTCTTCTTGCCCTGCAGGATCTCCACCGCACCCTCGGCGTACGAGGGCGCGACGATCACCTCGGTGAAGACCTCGCTGACCGCCTCGGCCATCTGGGTGGTGACCTCGCGGTTCGCGGCGATCACGCCACCGAAGGCGCTCACCGGGTCGCTGGCGTGCGCCTTGGCGTACGCCACCGCGATGTCGTCGTCGACCGCGATCCCGCACGGGTTGGCGTGCTTGACGATCGCCACCGCCGGCTCGTCGAAGTCGAAGGCGGCCCGGCGGGCGGCGTCGGTGTCGACGTAGTTGTTGTAGGACATCTCCTTGCCGTGCAGCTGTTCCGCACCGGCCAGGCCACCGCTCGCACTGCGGTAGAGGGTCGCGGACTGGTGGCTGTTCTCGCCGTAGCGCAGGTCGGCGACCTTGTCCCAGGTGGCGCCGGTCCAGGCCGGGGCACCCTCGTCGCCGGCGAGCGTACGCCCCATCCAGGACGCGACCGCGACATCGTAGGCGGCGGTGTGCCGGAAGGCGTCGGTGGCGAGCCGCTGCCGCTGGGCCAGCGTGGTGCCGCCGGCGTCCAGCGCGTCGATCAGCTCGGCGTACTGCTCCGGCGCGGTGATGATCGCCACCGACGGGTGGTTCTTGGCCGCGGCGCGGACCATCGAGGGGCCGCCGATGTCGATCTGCTCGATGGCCTCGTCGGTGCTGGCACCGGAGGCGACGGTCTCGGCGAACGGGTAGAGGTTGGAGACCACCAGGTCGAAGGGCGCGACCCCGAGCTGCTCGAGCTGCTCGACGTGGGCGGGCAGTCGCCGGTCGGCGAGGATGCCGGCATGCACCATCGGATGCAGGGTCTTCACCCGGCCGTCCAGGCATTCGGGGAAACCGGTGACCTGCTCGACCGCGGTGACCGGCAGACCGGCGTCGGCCAGCCGCTTGGCGGTGGAACCGGTGGAGACCAGCTCGACACCGGCCGCGACCAGCGCCCGGCCGAGGTCTTCCAGTCCGGTCTTGTCATAGACGGAGACGAGGGCGCGCCGGATCGGCTGTCGGCTCTGCGCTTCGGTCACTGCTGCTCCTTGGTTGCCAGGTGGTTGACGGTGTCGATCAGCAGCCGCCGTTCGGCGACCTTGATCCGTTCGTGGAGGGATTCCTCGGTGTCACCCGGGTGGACCTCGACCGGCGCCTGGGCGAGGATCCGGCCGGTGTCCACACCGGCGTCGACGGTGAAGACGGTGGCACCGGTGACCTTCACCCCGTAAGCGAGGGCGTCGCGGACGCCGTGCATGCCGGGAAAGCTGGGCAGCAGCGCGGGGTGGGTGTTGATCATCGCGCCGGCGAAGCGGTCCAGGAAGGCCGGGCCGACGAGCTTCATGAAACCGGCGCTGACGACCAGGTCGGGCTCGTGGGCGGCGATCAGGGCGGTGAGCTGCTGGTCCCAGGCGGCCCGATCGGAACCCTTGGCGTAGGGGTGGGTGAAGGTCGGTACGCCGGCGCGCTCGGCCCGCGCGAGCCCCTCGATGCCGGCCCGGTCGGAGCCGACGACGACCACCTCACCCGCGCACTCCCCCGCGGCGATCGCGTCCAGCAGCGCCTGCAACAGGGTGCCCGAACCGGAGACGAGCACGGCGAGGCGGAAGGTCACGGCCAAGACTCTACCGACGGCGACCGGTCCTCCCCCAAACCGAACTCTTGAGGGAGATGTGCCAGTTCCGGCGCGCGCAAGGGTGCATAACTGCTGACATCTTCGCGGGATGGGATGCATAACTATTGTGCATAGAAGTTGTGCATGATAATTGTGTACGCATGGCTGATGATCAGAACCGGGCCGATCCCAACGAGCGGCCGGAGAACGTGCGGCTCGACGCGACCGCTGTCCGCGTACTCGCCCATCCGATGCGTTCGCTACTGCTCTCCCGGTTGCGCGGGGAGGGGCCGGCGACCGCGACCGAGCTGGCCGAGGCACTCGACACCAACACCGGCGCCACCTCGTACCACCTGCGCAAGCTGGCGGAGGTCGGGCTGGTCACCGATACCGGGGAGGGCGAGGGCCGGCGGCGGCAGTGGCGGGCCGCCTCGCGGAGCCACTCCTTCACCGGGGGTGACTACCCGGCCGACGAGCAGACCCAGGCCGCGGTCGCCTGGCTGGGCCGGCACTATCTGCGGCAGGCGGCCGACGGGCACGAGCGCTATCTGGACCGCGAGGAGGACTGGCCACAGGACTGGCGGGACGCACTCTCGGTCAACGACGACGCGGTGGTCGTCGAGCCCGAGCAACTCCGGGCCATGCACGCCGAGTTGGACGAGGTGGTCGCCCGCTACCGCAGCGCGAGCGACACCCCGCGGGCCCGCAGGGTGCGGGTGAATCTGATCTTCAGCCCCGCCGATCCGCGCTGGAGCTGAGCAGATGACCACCCGCGAGGTCACGCGGATCTTCCTGATCCTCACCGTGACCCGCTGGCTGCCGTCCGGGATGGGCATCGGCGTCTTCACCCTCTGGGCCCTGGAGCGCGGTCTCTCCCCCGCCCAGATCACCGCGTACCTGGCCTTCCAGGGCATCGGTGTGCTGCTGCTGGAACTGCCGACCAGCGGGTTCGCCGACGGCTTCGGCTACAAGCCGGTGCTGCTGGTGGCGGCGGTCATCAACGTCGGTACCGCCCTGCTCTATCTGCGCGCCGACAGCTTCACCGGGTTCGCGCTGGCGGCGTTCTCGATGGGTGTCTACCGGGCCCTGGACTCCGGGCCGTTGGAGGCCTGGGCGGTGGACCGGTTGCACGAGCTGGATCCGCGGGCCGACGCGGACCAGTTGCTGGCGAAGGAGTCGACGCTGGTCGGCCTGGCGATCGCCGGCAGCGCCCTGGCCGCGGGCCTGCTCGCCGCCTGGCATCCGTTCACCGCGCAGAGTGCGCTGCTGCTGCCGATGCTGGTGCTGCTGGGCACCACGGTCGTGCACCTGCTCGCGACCTGGCTGCTGCTGCCCACCGATCGTTCGGTGCAACCCGGTGCCGCCCTGGCCTCGGTGCGGGGTACGCCGGCAGCGGTCGCGTCCTGCCTGTGGTTGCTGCGCACCGACCGGGTGCTGGCCGGGATCGTCGCGGTGGAGCTGTTCTGGGTGGCTGCGATGTCGGTCTTCGAGACCTTCCAGCCGATCCGACTCGCGGAGTTGTTGGGTGGCGCGGCACGGGCCGGTGCCTGGGTCGGGCCGACCGCGGCCGCCGGCTGGGGCTGCTTCGCGATCGGTGCGGCGCTGGTGGGCCGGTCGGCCCGACGGATCGGGGTGGCCCGCGCGGCGATTCTCGCCCGGATCCTGAACGGGCTGGGTGCCGTGGTGATGGGGTTGGCGTACGGACCGGCCGGGCTGATCGGCGCCTACCTGGTCACCTACGGCCTGCACGGCGCCTGCGGTCCGGTGCACCGGGCGCTGCTGCACCGCCGCGCCCCGCAGGGCAGCCGGGCCACCGTGCTCTCGCTCAACTCACTGGTCGCCCTCGGCGCCGGTGCCGCCATCGGCCCGCTGCTCGGCCAGCTGGCGGCGTACGCCGGGACCCAGGTCGCGATGGTGGCCGGCGGCCTGTTCAGCGTGCTCGGTGCGCTCTGCTACCTGCCGGCACTCAGCGCCGAGAAAAAGGATTCCAGCGCGTCCGTGGTGCGATGACCTCGGTGCCCGCCGCGGGCTTCAGTCGGCGCACCAGATCGGTTCCCACCCCGGATCGGCGGTTCGGGCCAGGGCCTCGAGATAGAAGTAGTCACCCCACAGGTTGCCCTCGTCGACACCGGCATTGCCCGGTTTGCTGTAGACCCCGTGCAGCAGCAGCGCGTCGGATTGCTCGGCGGCGGGAGCGCAGTCCCGGACCAACGCCGCCAGCAACCGCCCGGCCCGGTTCCGGGCCAACTCGGCCGAGGCCGGATCCCCAGCGGTCGATGCGAGCTCCAGCAGTCCGCAGACGGCGATGGCACCGGCGGAGCTGTCCCGGGGTTCGCCACTGCCGGCGCCGAAGTCCAGGTCCCAGTAGGGAACCAGATCCGGCGGCAACCGCACCCAGAACACCTCGGCGCAGCGTTCGGCCAGCACCCGGAACTCACGGAGACCGAAGATCCGGTACGCGAGCGCGAATCCGTAGATCGCCCATGCCTGCCCACGCGCCCAGCACGAACCGTCACCAGCTCCCTGGGCGGTGTTGCCGTGCAGCGGCACACCGGTGACGGCATCCCAGGTGAAGGTGTGGTAGGTCGAACCGTCGTCACGGACCATGTGGGTGGCCAACTGGTTGATGTGGCGCAGGGCAGCTTCGCGATAGCGCGGTTCGCCCGTGGTCTGCGACGCCCAGACCAACAACGGCATGTTCATCAAGCTGTCCACGATCGTCCGGCCGGACTGCTGCGGATCCTGCAGCGATCCCCAGGCCTGGAACACCCCGGCAGGTTCGACGAAGCGGGTCATCAACGCCTCGGCCGCCAACAGGCCGGCCTCTCGGCCGCCCCGTTGCTGAACCTGGCGCCACGCGGTGACCGCCGCCAGGTGGTAGAGAAACCCGAGGTCGTGGTGATCGAGGTCCTGGTGAGCACGGGCCCGTTGTTCGAAATTGTCGAGATGCTCCAGCGCGGCCGCGGTGAAGACCGGGTCGTCACCGATCTCGGCCGCGATCCACTGCATGCCCGGAACGAACCCCGTCGTCCAACCGACATTCGCCCCCTGCGGGAAACCGTCCCGCGCCGACCGCGGCAGGTATCTCCCACCCACGGTGGTGTCGTCGGGGTACACCTCCCGGAATGCGGGAATGGTGGCCCGGACCGTCGCCACGGCCCGGGCGAGCGCGGCCTGGACCTCGGCCTGGGACATCGTCGCCACCGGAGGTCGAGGTCGATCCGCGGTCTGGGATCCGGGCATGCTCATGCTGCGCCTTTCGATGGACTGATTGATCGTTCGTGGAGACCAGGGAGTGGTGCGGCGTCAGTGGTCACCCGCGGGTTCGGGACGCTCGATGGCGTTGAGGTGGACCAGCCCGTGCCGCACGTGCGACCAGCAGAGATAGGCCATGAGCGATCCCGAGATGCCCAGGGCCAGTGCCGGAAACTGGAAGAACAGTGCAAGCTGGGTTCCGATCGCGATCAGACTCACCAGCATCAACAACGGTTGGCACCCGGTGGCGGCCGTGGTGAGCTTCAGCAGCGCACCGAGCCGCACGCTCGGCAACATCGTCTGAACGGCGATCGCCTGAACTCCACCGAATGCGGCCAACCCGGCGACGAGAAGCAGGAGCGGTCCGAGCAGGGCCCCGATCCCTTTGCCGGAAAGGAATGCGAAATCGAGAACGGCGATCGTGACCAGCGCTGTCGCTCCGACTGCGATACCGAAGCAACGACGCCAGCCGGCGCGCCAGCCCGAGAAGAAGGCGATCACGATCGACCGCACCCCATCAGGTCCATCTCGGTCACCGATGAGTGCACAGACCGTGAAGACACCCGACAGCGCCGGCCCACCGATCGGCATCAGCAGCGCCAGCAGAGGCCAGGAGACTCGTGGGTCGGTCGTCAGCAGCACCACGAGCAGGGGAAGACAGACCAGACACAGCAACAGATTGGTCACCAGGACCGCCGCGGCGTGTGTCATCACCAGCCCAGCGAACGTCCCCCCGATCACGGACGTTCGCTGGGTTGACTGGGTGGACCGCATCGACATCACCCCTTCACCCCGGTGGCGGCGATGCCCTGCACGAAGTAGCGCTGCCCGAAGGCGAAGATGATGGCGATCGGGATCACCGACAGGGTCAACCCGGCGAACAGGACCGCATAATCGGCGCGATCGTAGAGGTTGCTGACCAGGCTCCGCAGGCCGAGTTGCAGTGTCCACAGCGACCGCTCCCGCAGGTAGATCAGCGGGCCGAGATAGTCGTTCCAGGTGCTGACGAAGGACAGCAGCGCCAGGCTCGCCAGTGCTGGTGCCGACAGCGGCAGCATGATCCGCCACCAGATGCCGTATTCACTCAACCCATCCACCCGGGCCGCCTCGGACAACTCCTCGGGAATCGTCAGGTAGTACTGGCGCATCAGGAACACTCCGAATGCGCTGAACGCATGCAGGAGGATGATCGCCGCCAGATTGTCGACCACGCCCATCTTCGAGAACAGGATGAACTGCGGGATCATGTAG
This sequence comes from Enemella evansiae, assembly GCF_004362375.1. Lineage (NCBI taxonomy): Bacteria > Bacillati > Actinomycetota > Actinomycetes > Propionibacteriales > Propionibacteriaceae > Enemella > Enemella evansiae. The sequence goes on along the minus strand of NZ_SNXA01000012.1, from coordinate 226,284 downwards.
GACTGCCACGGCACCGCGATCGTCGCGATGTAGGCGACAAAGAGCAGGTCCCGGCCGGGGAACCGTACTTTCGCGAAGCCATATGCGGCGAAGGATCCGGTCAGCAGCTGCAGCACGGTCACCGCGACCGACAGGATCAACGTGTTGCGCAACCAGACCAGGATGTTGGTCTGCGACCAGACATTGACGTAGTTCTCCCAGACGATCCGGGAAGGCAACCACCGCACCGGGTTGGAGAAGATCTCGTTGTTGTCCTTCAACGAGCTCGTCACCATCCAGAAGAACGGCAGCAACAAGGTGGCCGCGAACACCAGCAGGGCCGCGTATCCGAGGAATCGGATCCCCAGCTTTCCTCTACCTGCCGGGGTTCTGGGCCCGGTCGTGTCGATCACCGGTCGCACCGCTGGCTCCTGACCCTTCTCGAGAATCGCCATCTCAGCTCGACCGCCTCTTGTTGATGGAGAACTGCACGATCGTCACCAGGACGCAGAGGGCGAAGAGGGCCACCGCCGCCGCGGAGGCGTACCCGAACTGATGTTCGGCGAAACCCTTCTTGTAGATGAACTGGGACAGCACGAAGGTCGACTGACCGGGGCCGCCTTCGGTCAGCACCAGGATCAGGTCGAAGATCTTGAACGAGTTGATCGTCAAGATGATGGTCACGAAGAACATCGTCGGCCGCAGCCCGGGCAGCGTCACGTTCCAGAACCGTTGTCCGGCGCTCGCTCCGTCAACCTTCGCTGCTTCGTAGAGGTCCTTGGGGATCGTCTGCAGTCCCGCCAGGAAGAGGATCATGTAGTAACCCATGTCCCGCCAGGTGGCGATGATCACCACCGCGGGCATCGCCCAGGTCGTCGAGGTGAGCCAGCCCGGCGGATTCGCCATGCCGAGCTGTCGCAGGATCGAGTTGATCGGTCCGTAATCGGGGCTGAAGATCAGATTCCAGACCAGGGCGATCGCCACGATCGACGTGATGTAGGGGAAGAAGGCCGCGGTACGGAAGAAGGTACGCCCGCGGAGCCTGGTGTTCAGCAACAGGGCGAGCCCGAGTGATGCGGCGATGGTGAGGGGCACGTGCAGCACCGAGTAGTACAGCGTGTTGACCAGCGCGATCCGGAAACTGTTGTCCCCCAGGAGCCGGGTGAAGTTGTCCAGACCCACCCAGTCAGCTGTTCCGAAGATGTTCCAGTCGGTCAATGACAGATAGAACAGGGCGATGACCGGAACCAGGGTCATCAGCGCGAATCCGAGGAAGTTGGGCAGGATGAAACTCCACCCGACCAACCCGTTCCGCACCCGCAGTGACATACCCGCTCGGTCCGGGGACCGGGGTTCGGCGGGCCTCGGCTGTGGCGCGGTGGCCATCGACCGTGGGGGGGTCGATACGGGCGCCGCCTTCATCGCCAACTCCCGGACCGGGTCAACCGGACGATCACGGCCGCGTCACTTGATCTCATTGGCATAGCGCGCCTCAGCATCGGCGATGGCCTTGTCGATCGGTGTCGATCCGGACATGATCGCGGTGTGCATGTCGTCGAGGATGGTCTGCACCGCGGAGGCCTTGGTGGCGATCGGCAGTTCCGGCCGGGTATCGCGATTGCCCAGCGTGTAGGCGGTCACCTCATCATTGGGCATGCCCTGGACACCGAGATACGCCTTGGTGGTGGCATCCTCGATCAGCGCCGGACTGACACTGCGTTCTGCCAACTGCTGCTGGGTCTGAACCTCGGCGACATAGCGAAGGAAGGTCTTGGCCTTCTCCAGCTTCTGGCCCTTCACCTTGGCATTGACCGCGATCGCCGTCGGGCCGCCGAATGTCACCGGGGCCTTCGCCCTGTTCGTGGTCGACGCGTCGTACTGCGGCAGCGGCGCGACTCCCCAGGCGAACTTGTCAGCGACGCCGGACTTCTGATCCCGGACGAGCCCGGAGATCAACCAACTGCCCATCGGCATCATGGCGGTCTTCTGCTTGGCGAAGGTGGCGGTGTAATCCTGCTTGGTGGCCTTGGCGGTGTTGAACGAAGGTTGGGCGCCCTGATCCTGGAGTGCGAGCGCGGTTTCGTAATAGGGCTTGAAATATCCGAACTTCCCGGACAGCACATCCGCACCCGGGACCTGGGCATTCGCGGACCCCTGGATCAGGTTCGCCCACGGGTGCAGATAGGTTGCCGAGGCATCGGACCCGCCCTCCTTCAGGGCACCGCTCATCTTGACTGCGGCGGCCTGGTAGTCCTGCCAGGTCCAATTTCCGTCGGGATAGCTCATCTTCGCCCGGTCGAAGAGATCCTTGTTGTAGAAGAGATACACCGAATCGGAGCGGTAGGGAATGGCATAGACCTTACCGTCGATCCGGTAGTCACTGACGCGGCTCAGGTTGGGTGAGACCTGGACATCGGAGAGGTCCTGGAGCTGTTTCCCGTCGATCAGTGGTGGCAGTGACTTCTGCTCCTTGATGGTGAGCAGGTCAGCTCCGGTGCCCGCGGCAAGATCGGCGGTCAGCTGGGTGCTGTACTCGGCGGGGTCGTAGTCCTTGACCTTGATCGTGAAACCGGCGTTGGACCGGTTGAAGCCGTCCACCAGGGTGGTGAACTCGACGCTCTTGGACGCGCCCCAGGCCGAGAGGGTCAGTTCATTGCTGTCCTGCCCGGCCCCGTCACTCGAGCAGGCGGACAGACTCGCGACAACCACCGCGGTTGCGGCCAGCACCGCACCCCACTTGCGCTTCATAGTGCTGCTCCTTTGCAGACCTGGCGCCCCGCGCGGTAGTCAGCACTGACGCCAAGATGGATCGTGGTCAGGACACTAACCAACAGATACAGTCGTAGCAATAGCTATCGATCAAATCAGTCTTATCTGGCATAATCGATCAAAAGCGATCAGCGGTGATTGCAAGGGAGAGAAGCTCGATGACGTCCGCCCAGCCGACCAGCCGAACCGACGGCGATCCCTCCGGACCGCTGTCGCACGCCATCCAACGGCTCACCGGTGAAACACCGGCCGCAGCCCTGGCACACCGGCTGTCACCACCGGATTCGGCGCTCCCGGTCCCCGCCGCCACCGATCGCAAGGTCTGGGATCGCGACTCCGGAAGGATCGACCTGCTCAGCTTCGATCGGATCGCCGCGGTCGCCGAACAGGACCGGGCCACTGCGTGGCCGACACCCACCGCCAGCCTCGCCGCGGCGTACCACCGCACCGGGGACCGCTCAGCCTGGGAGCACCGCACCTTCGAGCGCATCGAACGCACCGCCCGGGCCGCACTGGTTGCCGCGGTGACACAGCAGGACCAGTGGGTCGATGAGGTGGCCGATGGGGTCTGGATGCTGCTGGAGCAGTCGACCTGGTGTTGGCCGGCACACGATCTCTTCACCGGGGGCACCGTCCTCACCGACGTGGCCAGGCCGCGGATCGATCTCGGCGCCGGTGAGATGGTCGCAACCCTGGCGTGGCTCGATCAGTTGCTCGGTGCCCAACTCGATCGACGCATCCCGGGGCTCCGGTCCCGGATCCGCGCCGAAGCGCGCCGCAGAATCTTCGATCCGTTCCTGGCCACCGAGGACTGGTGGTGGCTGGGGCACGAACGCCCCGTGAACAACTGGAACCCGTGGATCCTCGGGAATCTCCTGGTCGCGGGATTGCGGCTGCTGGATGATCCCACCGAGGAGGCGCTGCGCCATCGGGTCGTGACGCGGGCGGTCACCGGGATGGACCCCTACATCGCCTCCCTGCCGACCGACGGCGCCATCGATGAGGGCATCGACTACTGGTGGGCAGGAGCCTGTCGCGCCCTGGAGGCGTTGGAGATCCTGCGGTACGCCACCGGGGGCGATCTGCACCTGATCCCCGAATCGCCCGCTCTTCGCGCCACGCTGTCCTATCCGCATTCGATGCATCTGGGCGGTGCCTGGTACTACAGCGTGGCCGATGGACAGGCGACCTCCCCCGATGTGCACCCATGGCACTCCCTGTACCGCGTCGCCCGTGCCAGCGGGGCAACCGATGCCGCGAGTTTTGCCGCCGGGCAACGGATTCCCGGTCACGCCGCAGGTGAACGGTTCGGCTTCGGCCGGTTGCTGCAGGCCATCATCGACCCCGATTGGCAGCAGCCCGAAGACCACGGTCCCCCACTGCCCCGCGACGTCTTCTATCCCTCGCTCGGAGTGTTCCTGGCGCGTCGCGATGCCGGCAGTTCGCGCGGCCTGACACTCGCAGCCAAGGGTGGCCACAACGACGAACAGCACAATCACAACGACCTGGGCTCGGTGATGGTGGCCAGTGACGGCATCCCGGTTCTGGTCGATCCGGGACGGCCGCGGTACACCGCGGCCACTTTCGGCCCCGATCGTTATCAACTGTGGATGATGCAGAGCTCATGGCACTCGACCCCCGAGGTGGCCGGGACGGCACAACCCCCGGGACGCGAGTACCACGCTCGCGGAACGGGCGCTGAGATCACTGATGCCGAGGCCAGCTTCGAGACCGACCTCACCGCGGCGTACCCCGTCGATGCATTGCTGCGTTGGTCCCGGAGCGCCCGATTGGACCGGACCACCGGCACCGTCACCATCGACGACGACTGGGCCTTCGCCGAGGCCGACCCCTCGGCGGACGTCGGCGCCGGGACCAGAATCCACTACATCGTGGCCGGTCGGCTCATCCGGTGCGAGACTGAATCGGCCGTGCGGATCGATCCGCTGCACGGTGCGCCCAGGGTGCTGCTGCGTTGGCCCGCCGGATTGGAGATGACCATCACCGAGATGACGATCGACGACCCGCTGCTCACCCGAGTCTGGGGTGACCGACTGAGCAGGATCGAGATCCACGTCGATCGGGCACGCTCGTGCACGGTGCAGATCGAACAGATCGATGACCAGGAGGTGGCGTGATGCCCGAGCCGAAGCCCTCGCTCCTCGCGCCGGCCCGGCGGGCGAAGATTCTGGACGCCCTGGCACTCAACGGTGCCGTGCGGATCTCCGAGTTGAGTGCCGAGCTGGGCGCCTCGAGCATCACCCTCCGCCGGGACCTGGCACAACTGGAGCGCGCCGGGCGACTGGTCCGGGTGCATGGCGGTGCGGTGCCAGCGGCGGCGGCCACCAGCTATGGGGTGTCGCTCACCAGCAACTCCGCCAAACCTCCGCGCAGCCTCGGAGTTCTCCTGCCCTCGTTGGAGAACTACTGGCCACAGGTGGTGTCCGGGATGCGTCAGCACGCGCGGGCGCTCGGTTGGGAGCTGGTGGTGCGGTCGGCCTCCTACGAATTGCAGGATGAGCGGCCGTTGCTCACCAGACTGATGGAGTCCGGTGACATCCGGGGGCTGATCGTCGCCCCCAACTCCGAGAGCGCACACGCCCAGGAGGTCATTGATTTCCTTGCTGAGAACACGATCCCGAGCGTCCTGATCGAACGTGAAGGGGTGACCGGGGAGGATCACACCCCGCTCGAGTCGGTGGTCACCGATCATGGGTTCGGAGCCATCCTGGCTGCTCGTCACCTGGCTCGACTCGGACACCGCAAGGTGGGGCTGGTGGTGACCAGTGACTCACCGACCTCGCGGAAGATCTTCACCGGATGGCAGCAGGCCTGTGCTGACCTCGACCTGACGCCGACCGACCATTTCGAGAGCGAGTTCCCGCCACTGCGTGATCCACGGTTCGCCGACGAGCTGCAGGCCGTGCTGGAACGGATCCAGACCGAGCAGGTGACCGGTCTGCTCGTGCACTCCGATCACCAGGCGATGGCACTGGCCGATCTCGCGCTCTCCCAAGGAATCTCACTGCCCGAGGACCTGTCGATCGTCGCCTACGACGACGTGGTCGCCGAGAATTTCACCCCGGCATTGACCGCAGTCTGTCCGCCACGCTCCGCACTCGGTGCAGCGGCCGTCGACCTGTTGAGTCAGCGGGTCAACGAGGCCGGTCGCCCGGTGCGACGCATGACCCTGACCCCGTCGTTGACCATCCGGGCGTCGACGACCGCCGCACCGCTCAACCGCGGGTGAATCGGGCGGTACAGGTCCTGCCCTGGTGATCGGTGCTGACCTGCTCGGGATCTACCGAGAAAAAGGATTCCAGCGCTTCCGTGGTGCGATGACCTCGGTCTCCTCGTCGACGACCACCGTCTCCTCCTCGACCACCTCGGTGGGTTCATCGTCGGGGTCGAGGTCGTCATCCGGATCGATCGCGTCGGTCGCCGGCCGCTCGGCGGCCCGCGGGCGTCCCAACTGCGTGGTCGGTTCGTCACCGACGACCTCGGTCGGATCGTCGTCGGTCTCGTCGGGCCCGTCATCGTCCAGCTCATCCGCATCCGGTTCGGCACCGGGGCGGCGTACCAGTCCCCAGACCAGCCCGACGGCCAGTCCGGTGATACCCATCAGCGCACCCGACATCACCGCCAGCTCGGTCAATCGGGGCCCGACCCCGCGCAACCGGTCGGTGCCCAGGTCGCCACCGGAGAAGGCCGCCAGCAGGGTGTAGGCCAAGCCGGCCAGGATGCCGCTCAGTCCGCCGACGATCGCGGTCTCGTCGAACCGCGCCCGGGGGCGACGGCGCATCACCCACCAGGCCGCGATCGCACCCGCGACCGCACCCGAGGCCAACCAGCACAGGCTCCACGGACTGCCCGGCCCCTCCGCCGGCAGCGCCCCGAGGACCGGGATCGAGGGCAGCAGTCCGAGGTCGGTGTTCCGCGGCGAGATCACGCTGCCCTCGCCGAAGCGGAATCCGGCGCCCAGCGCCCACGACCCGCCCCACAGCACCAGGTTGGGCAGATAGAGCAGTTGCACGATGATGGCGCCGATCCCGGCACCGGCACCCAGACCGGTCGTGATCGTGCGCACCTGGTCGAATCCGAGCACCAGTGCGGTGACCAGCACCGCGATGCCGGCCACCGTCATCACCAGCAGCGCCCAGCCGACCGCACCGGGCACGGGTTTCGCCCAACCGGGCAGCACATCGGCGAGCCGATGCCCGACCGCGCGGGCGGCCCCCAGATAGGCGGCCAGCACCCCGAGCACCGCCGAACCGACCAGCGCCCGCACCCCCTGATCGGAACCGCCGAGGATGCTGCCGGTGATCGTGACCAGCACCGCGTACCCGGCCGCGGTCACGAACGTGACATTGCGCACAATTCGTGCGAGGTCGCGCGGTTCGTGCTGTACGCCTGCTGCGACGTCCGCGCGCAGCCCCTGCCGGGCCGTGTGCCCGGCCCCCTGGGCGATCAACACTCCCAACAGAGCGGTCAGCAGCAGAGGTGTCAAGGTCCATCGCTGTCCGCCGAGTTCCAGTCCCCCGCCGTTGGCCAGCAGCCAGACCTCGGTACCGGCCCGCACGGCGTCCAGAACCGCGCCAGCACGGGCTGTGAACCAGATCAGCACGACCAGACCGCAGAGCAGCAGCCACCCACCCACGGCGGCCAACGCACCCGCCAGTGCCCCGGCGGCGTACCACGGCAGCTGGGGCTGCGGCGGCTCCTCCGGCCCGGCGTCGTGATCGTCGAGTTCGTCGGCGGAGCGCACCCGCAGGGTGAGTGCGGATGTGGCGCGGCGACTCGACAGCAGGCTGGGCATGATCTGGACCATGCTCCCCCATCCGACCTTCGCGAATCGCAAAGACACGCGAGCAGCAGGTAAAGTTTGGTGATCTGTGACCACTGACCGGCTCGGGGACCATTCCGGTCAGGTTTCGGGAGGAGAGAGTTTGTCGAACGACGCGGAGTACCGGCCCAAGCGGGCGGCGCTGCCCTCGGAGGAGGAGACCCCGGATCGGGGCCCCCGTCCGGAGGGCGATTCGTCGACCGAACCGCAGGGCGATCAGGCACGCCGCGGATGGGCCTCGGAGGACGCTTCGGCGGAGACCGTGACCGGGAACCAGGAGGCCGACCACCCCGGGCCGTCCTTCTCCCGCGAGCAGTTGGTCGCCCGCGAGGAGGCGCCCGAGCAGCAGTCCACCGCGGACGAGCCGGCCGAGCGACCGGAGAACCCGTTCGCCCCGAAGGCCACCAGCACCGAGCGCAAGGGCATCCTGGGCCGCAAGCAGCCCGTCGAGGAGGCCCCGGTGGGCCGGCGGGCCGCCGAGCCGAAGGCGAAGCGCCGCTTCGACCGGCGCAACACCACCGCCCTCACCATCGCCGGGATCTCGGCCATCTGCGTGGTCGCGGTGCTGGTGTCGTACGCCCTGTGGGCACTGAACCGGCCCACCGAGCAGTCCACCCCGATGGCCGGCGTCGCCGCCACCCCCGGACCGGTGCTGTCCCAGAACGGGCTGCTCACCGACGGGATGGCCAAGGACATCGATCCCTCCCGCACCTGGACCCAGGGTCTGACCCAGGAGGGCGTCAACGACTCCTCCCCCGGTGCGGCCTGCATCAACCCGCAGCCGAGCGGCCAGCCCAGCCCGCAGATCACCGAGCTGCGCCAGATCTCGGCCAGCGGCGACGACAAGACCGCCGCGCTGCACCGCGCGGACGCGTACGCCACCCCGGAAGAGGCGGCGCAGATGTTCAACTTCCGCAGCACCGAGATCGGCGGCTGCGTCGACTCCCCGCTGTATGTCGAGAAGGGCATGCAGGTGACCGGGATCGGCGACCAGGCGATCGGCGTACGCCTGGTGCTGCAGGACAAGGTGAACGAGTACCACTCGATCGTGCTGGTCCGCACCGGCCGCGTGCTCAACATCCTGGACGTCGCCCGGCAGGGCAAGCCGGTCGAGATGGACGGCATGGTGAAGGCGCTCAGCCAGGTGGTCAACCGGCAGTGCGGCCCCGCGGTCGGACTGTGCACCGCACCGAACACCTCGGTGTCGATCACCATCCCGCCGCCCGGTGGCGACCAGCCCGGTCTGCTGGCCTCCGGCGACATCCCGCGGGTCTCCCCCGGTGTCGGCCAGTGGAAGGGCAATGCCCCCGCCACCCGCGTCGACATCCAGGACGGGACCGGGTGTGAGGCGATCGACTTCGGCACCGTGAGCGGTGCGGAGAACCGCCAGCAGCGCACCTACCTGCTGCGCAACGATCCGCAGGCGCCGCCGCAGTTCGGCATCGACCAGATCGTGCTGCAGATGGAGAATCCGGGTGCCGCGACCGAGCTGGTGGACAAGATCTCCACCAACATCCGCGGCTGTGAGAGCCGGGTGCTGACCGCCAAGGTGACCAAGCAGGCCGCCCTGGAGACCCCGGCACAGGGCACCACGGTGAAGGGCAACTGGTACATCATCACCCAGAAGCTGGACCAGACGAAGACGCAGAAGTACCGCGTCGGCATCTTCTCCGCCGGTCAGAAGGTCATCTACCTCCGCGCCAACCCGACCGACACCTTCGACTTCACCGACGACTCCTGGATCGGGGTGAACCTGCGCGCCGGTGAGCGCGCCACCCAGGTCCGCTGAGTCGGTCCCGCAGCCGAAGCGGTACGCGGCCCCCACCGGTTTCCGGTGGGGGCCGCGGTCGTTCCGTTCGGCCGAACCGGATGGGTCACTGCCGGTATGGACCGTGCTGACCTCAGCGCCTTCGGCGAGACGCCGTACGCCTGGCTGATGACCCGACGGATCGAGCGGGCCATGTGGCTGCTGCGGGGCGGCATGAGCGTCACCGATGCCTGCATGGAGGTCGGGTGCACCTCGCTGGGCTCGTTCAGTTCGCGCTTCACCGAGCTCGTCGGCGAGACGCCCAGCGCGTACGCGGCACGCTCCCATGACGGGCTCGTCGGCGTTCCCGGGTGCATCGCCAAACAGGTCACCCGGCCACGCCGGAGCTGATCGGCAACCGATCAGGATCGGAGAAGCGCCGGGGCGCTCGGGCGCCCTACCGTCGGTGCCATGACCACCACACAGAACACCACCGGCAACACCGCTCCCGCGGCCGCGATGGCCTCGCTCGCCATCGCCAATGTCTTCGTCTTCACCAACGACACCGAGGCATCGCTCGGCTTCTACCGCGACGCCCTCGGCTGCGCCATCCGCACCGATGTCACCAACGGCGACTTCCGCTGGGTCACGCTCACACCCCCGGCCCAGCCGAACCTCGAGATCACCCTGCACAACTACACCGGCGGCGGCGCGATGCCGATGTCCGACGGCGACGCCGACGCCCTCCACGATCTGCTCGCCAAGGGTCTGCTCTCGGCGCTCATCTTCCACGTCGAGGACGTCGACGCCGTCTTCGACCACGTGCAGTCCTCGGGTGCGGAGGTGCTGCAGGAACCGGCCGACCAGTTCTACGGGGTACGCGACTGCGCCTTCCGCGACCCGGTCGGCAACATGGTCCGCTTCAAGCAGGACCTGCCCGCCGACCAGGTACCGGCCCAGCCCGACTGGCAGGGGTGACCCCCCCGACCCGGAACACGTACGCGGCCCCCACCGGAAACCGGTGGGGGCCGCGTACTGCGCTCCTCGCTCAGGGAGCGGGGACGAGGACGATCAGAGGTCCTGCATGATCTCCCGCATCAGGGCCGCGGTCTCCGACGGCGTCTTGCCGACCTTGACCCCGGCGGCCTCGAGGGCCTCCTTCTTCGCGGACGCGGTGCCCGAGGAGCCGGAGACGATGGCGCCGGCGTGGCCCATCGTCTTGCCCTCGGGGGCGGTGAAGCCGGCGACGTAGCCGACGACCGGCTTGGTCACGTTGGCCTTGATGTATTCGGCGGCCCGCTCCTCGGCGTCGCCGCCGATCTCGCCGATCATCACGATCGCCGCGGTCTCCGGGTCGTCCTGGAAGGCCTGCAGGCAGTCGATGTGGGTGGTCCCGATGACCGGGTCACCGCCGATCCCGACCGCGGTGGAGAAGCCGAAGTCCCGCAACTCATACATCATCTGATAGGTCAGCGTGCCGGACTTGGACACCAGCCCGATCTTGCCGGCCTTGGGCGCAATGTCGGCCGGGATGATGCCGGCATTGGACTGCTCGGGCGAGATCAGGCCCGGGCAGTTCGGGCCGATCAGCCGGGTCTTGGAGCCCTTGGTCATCGTGTAGAACTCGGCGGTGTCCTTGACCGCGACGCCCTCGGTGATGCAGACCACCAGCGGCATCTCGGCCTCGATCGCCTCCTCGACGGCGGCCTTGGTGAACTTGGCCGGGACGAAGATCACCGAGACATTCGCACCGGTCTCCTGCATCGCCTCCGCGACGGTGCCGAAGACCGGCACCTGGATGCCGCCGTCGAACTCGACGGTCTGACCGGCCTTGCGCGGGTTCACCCCGCCGACCACGTTGGTGCCGGAGTTGAGCATCCGCTGGGTGTGCTTCATCCCCTCGGAGCCGGTCATGCCCTGGACGATGACCTTGGAATCGTTGTTCAGGAAGATTGCCATTTGTTCGTCGTCCCCTTGTCAGTTCCGGTCGGCGTCAGCCGGGGCCGTTGTGCTTGCTGCGAGCTCGGCGGCCCGCTTGGCCGCGCCGTCCATCGTGTCGACCCGCTCCAGCTTCGGCAGCTTCGCATCGTCGAGGATCTGGCGGCCGAGCTCGGCATTGTTGCCGTCCAGGCGGACCACCAGCGGCTTGGGCTCGACGCCGTCGGCGGAGAGGATCCCGAAGGCCTGCACGATGCCGTTGGCGACCTCATCACAAGCAGTGATACCGCCGAAGACGTTCACGAACACCGACTTGACCTGCTCGTCGCCGAGGATCACCTCGAGGCCACCGGCCATCACCTCGGCATTCGCACCGCCGCCGATGTCGAGGAAGTTGGCGGGCCTGGGCTGGCCGGCGAACTCCTCGCCGGCGTACGCCACCACGTCCAGGGTGGACATGACCAGGCCGGCACCGTTGCCGATGATGCCGACCGAACCGTCCAGCTTCACGTAGTTGAGGCCCTTCTCCTGGGCCTTGATCTCCAGCGGATCGGTGGCGGACTTGTCGTCCAGCTCCGCGTGCTCGGGGTGCCGGAACTCGGCGTTGTCGTCCAGGGTGACCTTGCCGTCCAGGGCGATGATCTTCCCCTCACCGGTCTTCACCAGCGGGTTGACCTCGACCAGGGTGGCGTCCTCACCGGTGTAGACGTCGTAGAGCTTGGTGAACACGGTCACCAGCTGGTCGATGTCGGCGGCGTCGAAGCCGGCGGCCTCGGCGATCTCGCGGGCCTTGGCCTCGTCCAGGCCCTTGACCGGGTCGATCTCGATGCGGGCCAGCGCCTCGGGGCGCTCGACGGCGAGCTGCTCGATCTCGACGCCACCCTCCTTGGAGGCCATCGCCAGGTAGGAGCGGTTCGCGCGGTCCAGCAGGATGGAGAAGTAGTACTCCTCGGCGATGTCCGCACCCTCGGCGATCATCACCTTGTTGACCGTGTGGCCCTTGATGTCCATGCCCAGGATCTCGCCGGCCTTCTCCGCGGCCTCGGCGGGGCTCTTGGCGATCTTCACGCCGCCGGCCTTGCCACGGCCACCGGTCTTGACCTGCGCCTTGACGACCACGACGGGCGTACCCAGGGTCTCGGCGGCCTTGCCGGCCTCTTCTGCTGTGGTGACAGTGATGCCCCGAAGCACCGGGACGCCATGCGACTCGAATACGTCGCGCGCCTGGTATTCGTAGAGATCCACGACGGCTCCATCCTTGGTTTCAGTCCGCCGGGTCTCCCCGACGGGGTGTGCACTCCCGCGAACTGCGGAATGGGTAGGCCGGATCGACCCGGCCGGGCGCGTCACCCCGGGCGATGCCGCCCGATTCGTCGTGGCGCACCCGCGATGGAGCCTAGTGGGTCGAGGCGGTCGGGTGCATACCGGCCCATGGAACGGGTACGCCGACGCGGGTGCGGGCGTACGCCGGGATCAGACGGCGGCGCGGCGCACGTTGGCGCGCACCCACTCGACGATGTCGGCCATCGTCGCACCGGGGGTGAACACCTGGGCGACACCGAGCGCGGCGAGCGGCTCCCGATCGTCCTCGGGGATGATGCCGCCGCCGAAGACGACGATGTCGTCGGCGTCCTCGGCCTTGAGCAGTTCGAGCACCTTGGCGAACAGGGTCATGTGCGCTCCGGAGAGCACCGACATGCCGATCGCGTCGGCGTCCTCCGCGATGGCGGTCTGGACGATCTGCTCCGGGGTCTGGTGCAGCCCGGTGTAGATCACCTCCATGCCGGCATCACGCAGGGCGCGGGCGACAACCTTGGCGCCACGGTCGTGCCCATCCAGTCCGGGCTTGGCGACGACCACTCGGATCGGGGCGTTGTTATCCACCCGCTCAGCGTACTCATCAGGGTCGCCGAGCTACCATCACAAGGATCATCGGAGGGGTTCCCTACCGAGCGGTTTCACTGAGGACCATTAAGGGGTTTCCTGAGTGACCTTGCTCACAAAGGGCCCCGATGACCCCAGTCAGACCGGGAGTTGCTGAGATTTCTTAAGGAAAATTCCCAACTTCAGGTTGAGGACCGGTTATCCATCCGTTATGTTCGTGAAGGCGTCCATCACCCTGGGCGTCAGACCAAGTCTGGGTGTCTAGGAGTTCACACGGTGTCACAACGCTCGTTCCGCAGGGCCAAGGCCCGTCGGGCACTGGGTGTCGAGTCCCAAGAGGACGCACTCGCAGCCAACCGCTCGACGATCGATGAGGACCTCTCCATCCGGGGCCTCGTCACACACGGCCTCGCCGCCCTCGCGATCTCCGCGCTCGGCCTCGCAGTGGCCGGATCGGTCGCCATGACCTCGTCCGCGCAGGCCGTCGAGACCGCCACCAGCGCCACCGCCGCCACCGGTCAGGATCAGACCCAGGCCCAGCCGGCCCCGGTCGCCGCCCAGCAGCAGCAGCCGGCCGCGGTCAACGACCCGAAGCCCAACACCCAGCAGAACGACGAGTCCGTCGACGGCGCGCTCGACGTCTTCGCCCGCCAGGCCGACGGCACCTCCCGCAACGCGGTCCGCGCGGCCATCGACGGCGCGGTCGCCGATCAGAAGGCCAAGGAGCGCGGCGACCAGCTGGTCGCCACCGGCGAGCAGGCCAGCGAGGCCTCCGGCAACGCGATCGCCGATGCCCGCTCCACCAACCTGGTGAACAACCAGCAGGCCACCAAGCGTGAGCAGGCCCGACTGGCCGAGGAGAAGAAGAAGGCCGAAGAGGCGCTGAAGAAGAAGCAGGAGGCCGACGCCGCGTCGGCGAATGCCGCTTCCGGCACCGGCGCGGGCAGCCTCGAGGCGCCGGCTCCGGCTGCCGCCCCGGCCCCGGCACCGCAGGTGGGCGGCGGCGATGCCGGCGTCAGCGGTGGCGGCGGCGCCAAGCCGATCGCCTCCGGCTACACCCTCGGAGCCCGCTGGGGTGCCGTCGGCTCCTGGTCGCGCTACCACACCGGTCAGGACCTGCCCGCCCCGATCGGTACGCCGATCCGCGCCGCCTCCGGTGGCGTCGTGCTCGCCCCGAACGGTGGCGGCTGGGCCGGCACCCACGTGGTGATCAAGCACGCCGACGGCTCCGCGACCCTCTACGCGCACATGTCCACCAGCCTGGTCCGGCCGGGCCAGATGGTCCAGGCCGGTCAGCAGATCGGCGCGGTCGGCATGACCGGGCGCACCTTCGGCCCGCACCTGCACTTCGAGCACTACCCAGGCGGTGTCGTCGGCAACCCGTACGTGACCGACGACCCCTACAGCTGGATGCTGCGCCTCGGCGTACGCCTCTGAGCCTCGGTCCACGGGGACCCAGCACGGGCCCGGAACTCTTCGCGGAGTTCCGGGCCCGCTGCGTTGCCGGCGGAACTCGCGGTGGAACTTGAGCGTTCAACTTTCTGAACGCCTGACCCATTTCCGCCGCGGAGGTAGCGCCGATGTCCGAGTCCAACCCGAACCGACGCCGATCACGGACCGCCCTGTTGATCGGGCTGCCGTTGCTGGTGGTGCTGCTCCTCGCGGCGATCATCGGCCCGCGCATCTATGCCGCGTCCGAGAACAGCAACGCCGAGGCCGCCCCGGCGGTCTCGCTGGCCTCCCCCACCGTCGCGCCCGATGCGGCGACCGGTACCCCGGCCTCGGTGGAGGCGCTGTCGGGTCGCTGGACCGCCCAGCCTGGTTCGTACGCCGGCTACCGGGTCGATGAGGTGCTCAACGGTGCCGATGTCACCGTCACCGGGCGTACCGAGCAGGTGACCGCCGAGGTCCAGGTCGACCGGACCCAGCTGACCTCGGCGCGGATCACCGTCGACATGGCCTCGATCAGCACCGACTCCTCGCGCCGCGACAACTATTTCCGCTCCACCGCGCTGCAGACCGACCGGTTCCCGCAGGCCACCTTCGCCAGCACCACCCCGGTCGACGTGGCGGCGATGACCAGCGGCGGGACGAGCCGGGTCCAGGTGCCCGGTGAGCTGACGATCCACGGGGTCACCCGCCCGGTCACCCTCGAGCTGCAGGCCGCGCACGCCGACGGCCGGGTCCAGGTCGCGGGAACCGCCCCGATCACCTTCGCCGACTTCGGTGTCACACCACCTGATCTCGGTTTCGTGAAGGTGGAGCCCACCGGGCAGATCGAGTTCTCACTGCAGCTGGCCCGCGGCTGAGCGCGGCTGGGCGGCGTACGCGCTGGGCGGCGATCCATCGATCCTTCGTGCCATCTATCGAGCCCCGCAGCACGCGATGGATGCACCCAGGGTTCGATGGATCGCGGTTCCGGGTCAGAGCTTCTCGAGCGGGGCGAACCGTGGCGCCAGCCGCTTCAACCCGGCGGAGCCGAAGTCGACGTCGATGCGTACCCCGTCGCCGCTGCCGGTGCTGGCGATCACGGTGCCCAGCCCGAAGCTGTCGTGCAGCACCTTGTCGCCGATCGCGAAGTTGCCGACCTCCTTGGGCCGGCGGGTGGACTCCACCCGCTGCGCGAAGCCGCCCACCGAGGCACCGGAACCGGCCCGGTCCCGGCGGCGGTTCTGCCACTGCGAGGTGGCCGAGGTGTTCCGCCAGCTGGTCACCGCCGACGGCAGCCGGCGCCAGTCGAGCAGGTGCGCGGGGATCTCCTCCAGGAACCGGCTCGGCGGATTCTGCTGCGGCGCGCCCCAGACGGTCCGCGTCATCGCCCGGGAGAGGTAGAGCCGCTTGCGGGCCCGGGTGATCCCGACATAGGCGAGCCGGCGTTCCTCCTCCAGCTCCTTGCTGTCGCCGAGGGCGCGCTGGTGCGGGAACACCCCGTCCTCGACCCCGGTCAGGAAGACGGTGTCGAACTCCAGCCCCTTGGCGGTGTGCAGGGTCATCAGGGTGACCGTGCCGGCATGCTCGGCATCGGGTGAGTCGGGGATCTGGTCGGAGTCGGCGACCAGCGCGATCCGCTCCAGGAAGGCCGGCAGCGACGGGTCCGGTTCGGGCGCCCCGAGCAGTTCGTCGCCGCGGTCGGCGGCCCCGGTCTCCGGCGCCAGGTCGACGGTGGCGGCGCTGCGGACGAAGTCCTCGGCCACCGACAACAGCTCGGCCAGGTTCTCCAGCCGGGTCTCGGCCTGCGGGTCCTCCGAGGCCTGCAACTCTGCCAGATATCCGGAACGCTCCAGGATCGAGGCGAGCACCTCGTTGGCGGGCCGGCCCTCGGTGACCAGCGACTCATGCTCGTCCATCAGCTCGACGAAACTCGCGATCTGGTTGGCCGACCGGGTCGCCAACGGGGTCTGGTCCCACCGACGCAGCGCCTCGGCGAAGGGGATCCGCTCGCGTTGGGCGAGCGCCTCGATGGTCGCCTCGGCCCGGTCCCCGATCCCCCGCTTCGGCACATTCAGGATGCGGCGTACCGACACGTCGTCGGCGCGGTTGGCGATCGCCCGCAGATAGGAGATCGCGTCCCGGATCTCCTTGCGTTCATAGAAACGTACGCCGCCGACGACCCGATAGGGCAGGCCAACGCGGATGAAGACCTCCTCCAGCGCCCGGGACTGGTTGTTGGTGCGATAGAAGACCGCGGTGTCGCCATAGCGGGAGACACCCGCATCGGACAGTTTGTCGATCTCGGCGGCGATGAAGGTGGCCTCGTCGTGCTCGCTGTCGGCGACGTAGCCGACGATCCGGTCCCCGTCGCCGGCCTCGGACCAGAGGTTCTTGGCCGGCCGGTTCGGGTTGTGTGAGATCACCGCGTTGGCGGCGCTGAGCACGGTCTGGGTGGAGCGATAGTTCTGTTCCAGCAGGATCGTCTCGGCCCCGGGGAAGTCGTGCTCGAAGTCGAGGATGTTGCGGATCGTGGCCCCGCGGAAGGCATAGATGGACTGATCCGAGTCACCGACCACCATCAGTTCCGGGGGGTCGATCTCGTGACCCTCCTGCCCCGGGACCGGGGCACCGGCGGGCTCCCCGCAGAGCTCGCGGATCAGGGCGTACTGGGCGTGGTTGGTGTCCTGGTATTCATCGACCAGCACATGCCGGAAGCGCCGCCGGTATTGCTCGCGGACCTCGGGAAAGGCCTGCAGCAGATGCACCGTGAGCATGATCAGGTCGTCGAAGTCGACGGCGTTGGCGGCCTTCAGCCGGCGCTGGTACTCGGCGTACGCCTCGGCCAGTGACTGGTCGTCGACGGTGTTCACCCGGGAGGCGGTGGACTCGAAGTCGACCAGGTCGTTCTTGCAGTCGGAGATCCAGTTCATCACCGTGCGCACCGGGAATCGCTTCGGGTCCAGCTCGAGATCGCTGCAGACCAGCTGCACCAGCCGCTTGGCGTCGGTGTCGTCATAGATCGAGAACTGCCGCTGATAGCCGAACCGGGCGATCTCGGCGCGCAGGATCCGGACACAGGCCGAGTGGAAGGTCGAGACCCACATCAGCTTCGCCCGGTTGCCGACGATCTCGCTGACCCGGTGCCGCATCTCGGCGGCGGCCTTGTTGGTGAAGGTGATCGCCAGGATCGAGCCGGGATGGACGTCGCGGATCGAGACCAGGTACGCGATCCGGCGGGTCAGCACCCGGGTCTTGCCGGAGCCGGCGCCGGCGACCACCAGCACCGGGGCGCCGGTGTGCAGCACGGCGGCCCGTTGGGGCTCGTTCAGCCCCTCCAGCAGGGTGGCCTCACGCTCGGCCCTGGGTACGCCTCGGCGGCGCTTCTCACCGCCCTCGGCGACCGACGCGGGGGCCTCGGACTGCTGCTGTGGATCAGCCGGTAGCTGCGGGAACAGGGACTCGATCTCGGACGCGTTCATCTCACCCGGCAGCCTACGTCCCCGGACCGACGGCCGACCGAGCGCAACCCGGGGTGCCGGATCAGAGCCGCCGCCAGGACGCCCCCGGCGGCCAGCGCCAGCGAGATCGCGAACATCACCCAGTCCCCCATCACCCGGACGAGGCCACCCACGGCCGGGCCGGTGGCGATGCCGATCTGGAAGGCGACGATATAGATGGACGAGGCCTCGTCGGGCCAATCGGGGGCCAGCTTCAGCACGATGCCCTGCCAGCTCACCGCCAACCCCGAATAGCTCAGGGCCAGCAACCCGAGCCAAGCCAGGGTCGAGGCCTGACCAGCTGCGACCAGGGCCCAGCCGAAGGCGGCGGTGGTGACCAGCGACTGGATCACCAGGGTCGGCAGCGGCCACCCGTCGGCGACCGCCGCGGTGAGCCGGATCCCGGCCAGCCCGAGCGCGCCGAGTCCCAGCAGCACACCGGACTGGGCGGCCCCGCGGATGCCGGCGCCGTCCAGCAGCGGGGTCACGAAGGTATAGGTGGCGAAGTAGGCGGCAACCACCAGCAGGGTCGAGGCACTGAGCGCGAACACCTGCCGCCGGCCCGCGCGGGTCGGCTCATTCGGAGTGTCGGTACGCCGGACCGGTGGCAGGCTCGGCAGTGCACGCCACAGGGCGATCGCGGCGATTCCGGCGGCGACCGCGCTGAGCCCGGCCGCCCAGCGCCAGCCCAGAGCGGTGGCGCCGGCATTGAGCAGGGGTACGCCGAGGATCAGGGCCAGGGCGTTACCGGTGAAGACCGTGGCCGTGGCGCGGCCCTGGCGGCCCGCGGGCGCCAACCGGGCTGCGACCGAGCCGACGCTGGCCCAGAACAACCCGTGCCCGAGCGCCATCACGAGTCGGCAGACGATCAGCACGGCATAGGACGGCGCCAGTGCGCTGCCCAGGCCGCTGAGGGCCAGGCAGGCGAGGGTGAACCCGAGGGCGGTACGCCGGTCCAGCAGGCTGGCCCATCGGGTCACCGGAACCACGGTCACCGCGACCACCACGGCGTACCCGCTGAGCAGCAGACCCACGCGGCTCTCGCTGACGCCGAGGTCCGCGGCGATCGTGGCCAGGGCGCTGAGCGGGAACAGTTCGGACGAGACGAAGACGAATGCGCTGTACATCAGCACCACCGGTGCGACGGAAGGTCTACTGGCCACCTGCGTAACGATACATGTATCGTTACACATATGAATGATGAGTGGTGGCGGCAGGCCGTCGTCTATCAGATCTATCCGCGCAGCTTCGCCGACTCCGATGGCGATGGGATCGGCGACCTGCCCGGTCTCACCAGCCGCCTGGACCAGCTGCAGTGGCTGGGAGTGGACGCGGTGTGGGTGTCGCCGATCTTCGCCTCGCCGATGGCCGACTTCGGCTACGACATCAGCGACCACTGCGCGATCGATCCGCTCTTCGGGACCGATGAGGACGCCGAGACCCTGATCACGCAGGCACATGAGCGGGGCATCAAGGTGCTCTTCGACATCGTGCTCGGCCACACCAGTGACCAGCATGAGTGGTTCCGGCGGTCGCGGTCCTCGCGGACCGACCCGCTGCGCGACTTCTATGTCTGGCGGGACGGCCCCGTCCCCGGTTCCGCCGACGGCGGGCGACCCAACAACTGGGTCGCCGGCTTCCCACCCGGAGCCCCGGCGTGGACCTTCGATGAGACCACCGCCCAGTGGTATCTGCACTCCCATCTGCCCGAGCAGCCCGATCTCAACTGGGAGAACCCGGCGGTGGTGGCGGCTCAGGAACGGGTGCTGCGGCACTGGCTGGACCGCGGGATCGACGGGGTCCGGTTGGACTCGATCAATCGGCTCGGCAAGGATCCCCAGCTGCGTGACAACGTCGACGGGCTGCCGCTGCGGCAGCAGGACTGGCCCAGCATCCACCCGCGGCTGGCCGGGGTCCGCCGCATCCTGGCCGACTATCCCGGGACCGTCGCCGTCGGGGAGACCTGGCTGTTCGACCAGGCCCAGCTGGTGCCCTATCTGGTCGATGACGAGTTGCACCTGGCCCACAACTTCGTCTTCGCCCGGGCCCGGGCCGACGCCCGATTGCTGGCATCGGTGATCGAGGAATACGCCGGTTTGGTGCCGCATCCCGAGCGGGCCGCCTGGTTCTTCTCCAACCATGACGAACCCCGACTGGTGAGCCGCTTCAACGACGACGGATTCGGCCTGGCCCGCGCGGAGCTGCTGGCCATGCTGCTGCTGTCACTGCGCGGCACCACCTTCCTCTATCAGGGCGAGGAACTCGGCCTCGCCGATGCCTGCGTCCCGGCCGACCGGGTGGTGGACCGCAACGGCAGGGATCCGCAACGGGCCCCCATCCCCTGGCTGCCACCCGCCGAGAGCGGCCCGGGGGCCGGTTTCACCACCGGCGAACCGTGGTTGCCGATGCCACCCGAGGCCGATACCCGCAATGTCGCGACCCAACGATCCGACCCGGCTTCGACCCTGCACCTCTATCGCGACCTGATCGCCTTCCGGCGGGAGCACCTGCACACCCCCACCGCACCGCACCGCGTGGCGTACCTGCCGCCCGGTGCGCTGCAGGTCACCAACACCACCGCCACCGGGCGTTACCAGACGATCCTCAACCTCGGCGCGGAACCGGTGTGCTGCCCGGGGGGTGAGTTGCTGCTCGGCACCGACCGACTCCGACCGCACGGACGGATCGAGCGGCTGGACCTGCAGCCGCTGGAAGGCGTCGTGCTGCGCGCGGACTAGGGTGGCACCCGTGCCGCCCGTTCGCCGACCCACGCTGAAGGATGTGGCGGCCCGGGCCGGCCTGTCGGTGATGGTCGCCTCCTACACCTTCTCCCGCCCCGAGCGGGTCTCCGCAGCCAGCCGCGAGAAGATCCTGCGTGCCGCGGCGGACCTGGGCTATCGACCGCACCGGTCCGCGCAGAGCCTGCGTACCGGCAGCAGCGGGTTGATCGGGATCGTCGTCAGCGAGCACCTCGGTTATGCCTTCCGCGACCCGGGTGCCACCAGCTTCCTGTCCGGGGTCGCCGACGCCTGTGCCGCGGCGGGCCGGGGGATGGTACTGCTGCCGACGGGCGGCCAGCTGGAACCGGTCGCCGCCGTCGGCGCCGCCGATGTCGACGGTTTTGTCTTCTGGACCACCGCCCCCGACGACCCGGCCCTGGCGGCCGCCCTGGCCACCGGATTGCCGATCGTCGTCCAGGGTGGGCCCGACCTGCCCGGGCTCACCTGCCTCAGCATCGACGACCGGGCCGCAGCCCGGGCCATCGCGGCCGTGGCCCTGGCCACCGCCCGGCATCCGGGGGTGATCAGCTTCCCCACCCACCCATCCCGGCAGGCCCGGACCATCCCGCTGGATCAGGCCCGGGCAACCCTGCCGGTGACCGCCCATCGACTGGCCGGGATCCGCGCCGCGCACCGGGACCAGGGGCTCGACCCCGCCAGCACCCCCTGCGCCGTGCTCACCGAGAACAACCGGCAGCAGGCCACCGCCGCGACCCATGAGCTGCTGGCCGGCCGGCCAGGCCTCGACGCCCTGATCTGCCTCAGCGACGAGATCGCCCTCGGTGCGCTGACCGCGCTGGCCGAGCGCGACCGGCTCGAGATGGTCCTGGTCACCGGCTTCGACGGGAGCCCGGAGGCCGCCGCGCAGGGCATTCCGACGATCAGCCAGGACCTGCACGATCAGGGGCGGCAGGCGGTCGAGGTGCTGCTGGGCCGACCGGCCGGTGAGGTGTCCTGGAGCCTGATGGCCGGGCGTCGGTGGTGATGCCGCGCCACTTGGTCGGTGCTGCCCTATACATTGGTGCCATGTGGTGGCGCGGAATCAGACAATGGACGCGCCGCGTGCTTCTCGGCTTCTTCGGAGCGCAGCTGGGCACGATGCTGGTGCTGCTGCTGATCGACAACCACCGCAAACGGGATCGCAAGCCGGTCGTCTTCCCCAAGTCCCCACCGGTTCCGGTCACCGCGGGCGGTTCGAAGCTGACCGTCTACACCTACGGCCAGGACCTCTACACCGACATGCTGGCCGCGATCGACTCGGCCCAGGACCACATCTACTTGGAGTCGTTCATCTTCAAGGGTGACCGCACCGGCCGCGAGTTCCGCCGGGCACTGCTGCGCGCGGCGCAGCGCGGCGTCGAGGTCTATGTGGTGGTCGACGAGTTCGCGAACCTGGTCGTGCCGCGGCGGTTCTACCGGTTCGGCGGCGACCGGGTGCATGTGCTGAAGCACCCGCTGGTCTTCCCCACCTGGGACTTCCTGCATCCCCGCAACACCGGCCGCAATCACCGCAAGCTGCTGATCGTGGACGCCAAGGTCGGCTTCATCGGCGGCTACAACATCGGCTCGCTCTACGCCACCGACTGGCGCGACACCCACTGCCGGGTCACCGGTGAGGCGGTCGGTGAGCTGGAGAACGCCTTCGTCGACTACTGGAATCTGGTGGTCGGCCGGAACCGTCACGAGCTGGAGTCCATCGCGCCCCGCTCCTGGTATTCGCCGATCAAGGTGCACCGCAATGTGCCGCGGCAGCTGGTCTATCCGATCCGCTACATGTACCTGGAGGCGATCGACCGGGCGACCGAGCGGATCTGGATGACCCACGCGTACCTGATCCCGGATGAGGACATGGTGCACGCGCTCACGGAGGCGGCCCGGCGGGGGGTCGATGTCCGGATCATCGTGCCCGAGCGCTCCAACCACATCGTCGCCGACTGGATCAGCCGGGGTTATTACCGCGCGCTGCTGTCCGGAGGGGTACGCCTGTTCCTCTACCAGGGTGCGATGGTGCACGCGAAGACCGCCCTGATCGATGACGCCTGGTCGACCGTCGGCACCGCGAACCTCGACAATCTGTCGTTGATCGGCAACTACGAGGTCAACCTCGAGGTGACCGACGCCGACATGAACTCCAAGATGGCCGAGGTGTTCGAACTGGACCTCACCAACTGCCGCGAACTGACGCTCGAGGAATGGGTGCGCCGGCCGCTGATGGTGAAGTTCTCCGAGGCCCTGCTGAAACCCCTCGGTCCGCTCTTCTGACCATATTTTTGAGGGCAGTGGCCACCGCGTGGTCTCCGTATGTCCAGATCGACATTGGGTACCATTTGAGACATGGGTACCATCATCGCTTACATCGTTATCGGACTCCTCGGTGGCGCAATCGCCAAGGCGATCCTGCCGGGCAAGCAGGGTGGCGGCATCGTCGTCACCATGATCCTGGGCATCGTCGGTGCCCTGTTGGGTGGCTTCATTGGCGGCGCCCTGTTCGGGGTCAGCTACTCCAGTGTCTTCTCCTGGCAGGGCCTGATCACCTCCATCATCGGCGCGCTCATCATCCTGATCATCTACGGGCTGGTCACCAAGCGGCGTGGAACCGCTGCCTGATCGGTCCCCCGACCCGGAAAAGGGCCTGACTCCTGCGGGAGTCGGGCCCTTTTCGCATTCCCGTTCCCACCCACCGACCGCTGTTTGGCGCTAGCGTCAGGCGCGTGGACGGTGCGCAGATCCAGCAGAAGCTCGAACTCTCCGCGGACGAGGATTTCGTACTCACCGCTTGGGAATACCGGATGATGCAGCGCGATATCGCCGCGTCGAAGACCCGGCACCTGCTGGCGAAGCGCGAGGTGCGAAACGCGTTCCGGACCGCCGCGGTGTCCGCATTCGCCGCACGCCCCGGCACCGAGTGGTCATCCCCGGTCGTGGCCGAGCGGGTACGCCGGGTCGTTCCGACCGACGGTCGGCCGGATCTGGGAGAGCTGGAGGACGCCGGACCCGAGATCTCCGCGGTCGTGGGGAAGCGCTCCCGGGCGCTCCTGCTGCTGATCGACCTCTACGGTTTCGAGCCGTGGATCGAAGGCAAGTGGGACAAGTCGGCCCGCGCCGACACACTCGCCGAGGCCCATCGCGCGCTGGATCAGCTGCACCCGGAGGATCTGGACGCGGTCGACAGGGCCTATCGGGACGCCCGCAAGAAACTGTCCCGGTCGCTGACCGCCCGATCCCGCCGCTGGACCAGGTACGCCATCCTGGCCGGGGCCGGTCTGGGTCTCGGAGTACTGACCGGTGGGTTGGCGGCACCAGCCATAGCGGGAGCGTACGGAACTCTGGTTCTCGGTTATTCGGGAGCGGTCGCCACCTCGGCCGGGATGGCCGCACTCGGCGGCGGTTCGATCGCCGCCGGGGGTCTGGGGATGGCCGGCGGGGCCGCCCTGATCACCGGTGTCGGCGGAGCGGCCGGTATCGGTGCCGCAACCCTGGGCGGCCGGCTCGCTGGTTTCACCGCGGCTCGAGTGGCGGCCGACGCCATCGAGCTGCATGTCGTGACCCAGCTGGTGCTGCGGGATGTGGACGGCAACGAGGAGGCGGCCAAGGCGGTCATCGTCAGCCTCCGGGAGCGGGTGACCACCCTCGGCCGAACTGTTGCGACGTTGGCCGCGCGGATCGACGGGTTGCGGGCGGAGCTGGCGAGCACGCAGGCCGAACTGGAGGCCGAACGCGCGCTACGGTTGGACACCGAGGCTCGGGCCACGCGGTTGCGGGCCGCGACCGACCGGCTCAAGCAGCGGGTCACCGGTCCCGACAACGATGCGGTCAAGGAACTGCTCACGGAGTTGGACGAGCTGGAGGGTGAGAAAGAAACCTTCGAGACCCTGGCCAAGGGCGTCACCGGGTTGGCGGACGACCTGGAGAAGGCGGCATCATGACCCGACCCGGGGAGGATCGCAGCGAGCGAGATTCCCCGGTCGACGATGACCTCGTGACCAATCTGGACGCACTGTCCCGCGATCTGACCGACATCGAGTCATTGGCCGATGCGGCTCTCGCGGGCGAACCGGTGGACCAGACGGTGCTGGAGCGCATCGCGAACACCCCGGGTGGGCTCGACCATGCCGAACTCACCGACCACCATCGGCAACGGCGGGTGGCCGAGGGGTGGAGTGAAACCCAGCTCGCGGACCTCCTCGACCCGGGCGCGCTGAGCCAGTTGGACGGCTGGCGGACGGCCCAGCGGATCCCGTGGGAGCGCACCGATCTCCTGGTGGTGGGCCTCGCTGGAACGCTCGGTGCGGTCGCGACGATCTTCGATTCGCAGGTCGACACGGCCGTGTTGCAGGGCCTGTCCTGGTTGAAGACGAGCGAGTTGCTGCGCGGCTGGGAGAGAGATGCGGCGCGCCTGTCGATCGACTACACCGGCCCGAAGTTCGGTGGTCCCGCCCACCGGCTGCGCTCCCCAGGCCACGACATCGGCCGCTTCTTCGCCGCCCTGCAGCAGGTCCGAACCGGTACGTTCGAGGGGACCTGGTGGGAGGACGGTCAGCGGATGATCGAGCGGGTGTCGACCACCCGCAGCGGGGCACCGTTCGCCCGGGCTCCCGATCCGCACCTCGCGATCGCCCTGTTGCTCAAGCACTGGGCCGCCGACTTCGTCACTCCGATGGGGCTCCCGCTTCCGGGCTGGTCGTTGCTCTACGAACTGCCCGACCGCGAACTGCGGAAGTTCGCCCACGCCGCATATGCCGGTACGAAGCCCGGTGACGGTCTGAACCTGCGCTCGGGTGCCCTCACCCCTGGTCTCGGGATGGTCGCGACCGAGGTGATCGTCCGCACCCATGCGCAGCTGTCGGGGTACCGCAGCACCGGGAACGCACGTCTCAGCGCTGCCGGCGTGGCCCGGCGTACCGAGATGCTCCTGGCCGCACATGCCGCCGCAGGCGCGGTCAGCGTCTCCCGGACCGCCGCCGCGGCGGTGGGTGGCGAAACCGCTTTCGCCATCAGGCATCTCAACCTGCCGGTGCTGCTCCGGATCGGAATGCTGGCGCTGCAGGTCCGCGCGGACCGGGCCCGCGCGGTCGACGGCGCCCCGTCGTGGCAGGAGTTGCTCGCCGACGAGGCAGCGACCTGGACGCTGCCGGAGGCCGTCACCATCGCCGAGTTGCTGGACGCGCAGCGGTCGTGAGCAGCGCGCGGCCCGACGGTCGGCTCAGACGAGCCGGCGGTCGGTGGCCCAGCGGGTGAGCTGGTGCCGGTTCGAGAGCTGGAGCTTGCGCAGCACCGAGGAGACATGGGTCTCGACGGTCTTGATCGAGATGAACAGCTCCCGGGCGATCTCCTTGTAGGCGTACCCGCGGGCGATCAGCCGCAGCACCTCGCGCTCGCGCTGGGAGAGCCGGTCCAGATCCTCATCGACCGAGGCGATGTCGATCGAACCGGAGAAGGCGTCCAGCACGAACCCGGCCAGCCGCGGCGAGAAGACCGCGTCCCCATCGGCGACGCGGCGGATCGCGTCGATCAGTTCATCGGCGCTGATCGATTTGGTCACATAGCCGCGGGCGCCAGCGCGGATCACGCCGATCACGTCCTCGGCGGCATCGGAGACCGAGAGCGCCAGGAACTTCTGGTCCGAGTCGACGGCATGCACCTGCTTGATCACCTCGGCACCACCGCCGCCGGGCAGGTGGACATCGAGCAGCACCACATCGGGTCTGGTCTCGGTGATCGCCTTCACCGCGGTGGGCACGTCCTCGCCCTCGCCGACGACGGTCACTGCGCTGCCGATCTCGTGCTTCACCCCGGCGCGGAACATCGCGTGGTCATCGACGATCACGACCCGCAGGCCCTGGGTCGACCCCGAGTCGGTACCGGTCGGGGTGGGCGAGGCGCTGGTGTTGCCGCTGCCCAACCCGGAGGGCTGGTCTGCTTCGGGTCCGGTCTGCTCGGTCATCTACTCATCTCCAGTTTCACTTCGGTGCCATCCTCGGCCGAGGAACGGATCCGCGCCTTGCCGCCGTGCCGTTCCATCCGCCCGATGATGCTGCCCTTCACGCCCATCCGATCATCCCCGATGGCGTTGATGTCGAAGCCACGCCCCCGGTCGCGGACGAAGATCTCCACGAACTCATCGTCCACCTCGGCGTACACATCGATGCGCGCCGCACCGGAATGCTTGGCCGCATTCATCATCGCCTCGCGGGTGGCGCGCAGCAACGCCTCCATCCGCTCGTCGAGGTCGAGATCGCCGACGCAGACGACCTCGATCGGCACCCCGCGCTCGTCCTCGATCTCGGCGGCGGCCGCGGCCAGCCCCGCCTTCAGGGTCTGCTCGCGGATCTCGTCGCCATAGAGCCAGGTGCGCAGTTCGCGTTCCTGCTTGCGGGCCAGGGTGGCGACGGTCTTGGGTTCGTCGGCGCGCTTCTGGATCAGCGCCAGGGTCTGCAGCACCGAGTCGTGCAGGTGCGCCGCCATGTCGGCGCGGGCGTCGGCGCGGACCTTCTCCTCGCGGGCGGTCTGCAGGGCGATCCGGGAGCGGTACGCCCAGGGTGCGATCACCAGCCCGATACCGGCGAGCGCCAACCCCGCCATACCGAGGATCCGCGGAATCTCCGCCAGCCCGGCCTGGGAGGCGATCACCATGCCGACCGCGGCGCCGACCAGCGCCATCCCGAAGATGATCCGGGCCAGGGAGAGCAACCGGCCGCGGGCGACCAGCGGAGCCAGCCAGACCCGGCCCTCGGTCTCCCGACGCCAGTCCTTGCCGTCGGTGTCGGCGGGGTTGTCGGCGGTCCGCCAGACCAGCGCGACACCGGCGCCGGCGAAGGCCAGTGGCCAGAAGATCTTCTGCGAGACGCCCAGTCCGCTGCCCTGGACCAACCAGAGCAACCCGGTACCGAAGAGGCCGAGCGCGACCACGGCCCCCACATCGGCACCGTGCCGGCGCTTGCCGGGGCGCATGTTGCTGCGACTGGCCGATTCGAGACCGGGTGCCTTCTCCTCGGTCGGCGCCGGCGGCATCGTCAGCCAGAGCACCGCATAGACCACGGCCCCGATGAACTGCAGCAGGGTGAGCGCCACGAATCCGATCCGGATCACCATCACCGGCCAGCCGAGGTGGGCGGCGAGTCCGGTGCAGACCCCGCCCAGCCAGGCACCGTCGGCGACCCGGGTGGCGCGGCGACGGCCCTTGTCCTCGGTGGGCAGCAGCGCCGTCGAACCGTCGGCCGGGTGCTCACCGGGCCTGGTCGAGGAGCCGTCGGTGGACACCGGCACGGTCGGCTCGGGGAGCTTGTCCCGGCCGCCGGGGACGGTGTCGGACGGTTCTGTGGCCATGATGCATCCAGCCTCACACGCGTACCGCCCCCTGCCAACCGGGACTCCCCCGACCCGGCCCTGAGTCCGAGCCTTTTGGGGGTGATCCCCGATGGTCTGGGTTTCGCTGAGCGGGGAGGATGGCACCCATGGACCTGAGCACGCTGCGCCGCAGCACCACCGAGGCCCGGGTGGCCGGGGTGTGCGTGGCACTCGCCGATCGCTGGCGGGTCGACCCGCTGCTGGTCCGGTTGATGACCGTGCTGCTCGCCCTCTCCGGCGGCATCGGCCTGGTGCTGTACGCCGCCGCGTGGCTCTCGGTGCCCCGCCAGGGCAGCGACCGGGCCGCGATCGATCAGTTCATCCCCGGCGCCCGGCGCGCCCCGCGGACGTTGTGGCTGCTCGCGCTGGCCGTCGCGGCCCTGCTCACCGCGATGGCGGTCGGCAGCCTGCTCCCGTTCGGCATCGGCCCGGCGATCGTGGTCGGCGTGGTCTGCTATCTGGGTCTGCAGCGCTCCGGGCGGCTCGGCCGCCGGGACAGGCAGGCCGAGGTCACCGAGCAACCCGACGACCGGACGGCGATCCCGCCGGCGCCGTTCAGCGAACAGACCCGCTTCACCCGGGCGGCGTACGCCTGGCAGGTCCGCGTCCAGGAGCATCTGGACCGGGTCGGTCGGTCGCAGCCGGTGGATCCCGCCGATTTCCCGCCCGCCGAGCCGGTACGCCCCAGCCGCCCGGTCGAGGAGCCCGAAGACCCCACCCTCGGCCTGCCGCCGCAGCAGGATCCGGGCTATTCGCTGGAGGCCTTCCTGGCCCACCCGGATCCGGTCGGGCTCTACGGGCCCGCCGATCCCGAACCGGCGACCGAACCGGTCGCCACCAAGGTGGCCCCGACCCGGCCGACCCGCCGCGACCGCCGGCGCGCCCGCTGGCGGACCCTGCTGCTGATCCTGCTGCCCGTGATCGGTGTAGCAGCGAGCGATGTCTGGCTGAACCCGCCGTTCCACGCCTACCTGGCGGCGGCCCTGCTCGGTACGGGGGTGGCGCTGGTGTTCGGCGCCTGGCGGCCGCGGCCGCGTGGGCTGATCGCCCTGGGCCTGCTGCTCGCGGTGTCCACCGTCGGTACCGCCGCCGGCAATCAGGAACTGACCACCGAACCGACACAGATCGTCTATCGCAGCGCCGCGGACCTGCCCCCCGGTGGGACGCGGGCCGATGTCGGCCCGATGATCGTCGATCTGTCCGAGTTCCGGATGAACGATGACACCAGCCACACGATCGCGGTCGACGCCGGTCAGCTGCAGGTGATCCTGCCCGAGGACACCACGGTCCGGTTGCAGTGGTCGGTCGACGCCGGCGCCGCCACCCTGCCCAGCGGTCCGCAGCGCGGGGTGGATCTGAAGGGGTCCTCGACCGTGCAGCAGGGGCCACCCGGCTCCCCCACCCTGACCCTGGACACCCATGTCGATGTCGGCGAACTGGAGGTGCGACGATGAGTGCACAACAGCTGGAACCGCAGCGCCGCCCCGGGCGTACTCCCGATGTCGTCCCCCTCGCCGCGGGTGCGCTGTGCATCGCCGTCGCCGCGATGGTCCTGTGGGGCGCCTACGGCGGCCGGATGGACCGTGGCGTGCTCGGCGTGGCCATCCCGCTGCTGCTGGTGCTCGTCGGCGCCGGCTGCCTGATGGTGCGCGGCCGCGGCAACTGATTTCCCCGATCCCCCGAAGATCCACCCGGACAACCGAATCGAGAGGACACCACCAATGAACAACTTCGGATCCAAGCGACTCACGCGCAGCTCGACCGACAAGATGCTGGGCGGCGTCTGCGGGGGCCTCGCCCAGTACCTCGGCGTGGATGCCACCATCGTCCGGCTGGTCGCGGCCGCGCTGATCATCTTCACCGGCATCGGGCCGCTGGTCTATCTGCTCGCCTGGGTGCTGATGCCCGCCGACGGTGGCAAGGCGATCGCCGAGGACTGGGGCAAGAAGGCCAACAGCTGGTACTCCCAGCAGCAGCAGAAGAAGAACGCCAACGGCGGCGGCCAGCCCTACGGCGGCACCGGCACCGGCACCCAGCCGGGCCAGGGCGTCTACAACGGTGACGACCTGCGCTGACGGCCTGCGATCCCGCGGATGACGAAGGCGCCCGGTGCACTCGCACCGGGCGCCTCCTCATCTCCCACGATCCCCGAGCAGGGCGCTCCGCGCCCGTGTCGAGGGGCGAGGATCAGAGCGTCGACGATCAGAGCGTGGGGAGCATTCCCTGCATGGTCTGGATCTCCGCGTTCTGGGTCCGGATGACGTCGTCGCACAGCTTCTGCACGGCGGCATTCTTCGAGGTGCGGCGCGCATTCTCGGCCATCTTCACCGCGCCCTGGTGATGGGCGATCATGCCCTCCACATAGAGCCGCTGCGCGGTCGCCGTGTCCGCCTTCTGCAGCTCATCGAGCTTCTCCGGGGACAGCATGCCGTCCTCCATGCCGCCCATCGAGTGGCCCATCTCCAGCGGCTGGCCCCAGTCGTTGAGCCAACCGGTCATCTGGTCGATCTCGGGCTGCTGGGCACCCTTGATCTGATTGGCCAGCTCGGCGAGGTCGGGGCGGACGCCGGGTTTGCCGAGCAGGATGTCGCTCATCTGCACCGCCTGCTTGTGGTGCGGGATCATCATCTGCGCGAACATCACATCGCTCGGCGCGACGTCGGAGGGCAGCGGCTTCGCCGATGGGGCCGCACTGGCCGGCATCGAGTGACCGCCACCACCGGATCCGGGCTGGGCCGATTCGCCGGAACTGCACCCCGCACCGAGCAGGGCGAGACCGATGAGACCGCCGGCCAGCAGCGTCCGGGGTCGGGTGGATCGGGAACGATCGAACATGGGAAAACTCCTTGTGTGCTTGAGGATCTGGCCGGTACGCCCAGCCGGGCGAGGGTGTTGCGCGCGTGCCGGCGCGAAACTTTTCGCGCGCGACAGCGCGAACGGTTTTGCGCGCAACAGCGCGACCCCTCAGGTCCTCAGTACGCAGAGTTCGGCCAGGCTGCGTGGCCGCAGCAGGAGTCGGTACGCCGGCAGGTGCCGACTGAGGCGTACCGGGTGGAGCCGGGTCAGCACCCGCAGCCGCGGGCGTACCAGCCAGAGCAGCAGACCCAGCACGAGCACCAGCAGGCAGCTCCAGAACATCCCGCCGGACTGCTGATGATCCTGCTCGGGAGCGGGAGCGTCCGTGGCGGGCATCGCCATCGGAGCCGACTCGCCCACCATCGACATCGCCATCGACCCGTGCGTACCGGTCGATGCGGCCGCAGTGTCACCGGTCACCATCCGGTGATGGCTGGAGAGCTGGTGCATGGCCAGCAGCCCGAACACCAGGGCGGCGATGATGCCGCCGGCCAGCAGCACCAACCGGGAACGGTTCCCGGGGCGACGGCTGGGGCGGATCGGCACCCGGCCAGTCTAGTGACCGGCCACGCAACCCGATGCAACCCTCCCCAGCGACGGCGGCACTGCCTAACGTCGCGGCATGACCACCACCACAGCACCCGCCACCATGCGCGCCGCCCGCTACTTCGGCAACCGCGACCTGCGGATCGAGGAGGTGCCGGTGCCCGCCGTGCAGCCGGGCACGGTCAAGGTGCGCGTCGAGTGGTGCGGCATCTGCGGCACCGACCTGCACGAGTTCGAGGACGGTCCGATCTTCGCGCCGACGCCAGACGCACCGCACCCGATCTCCGGGGAGTCGGTGCCGCTCACCCTGGGCCATGAGTTCGCCGGGGTGGTGGCCGAGGTCGGTGCCGGGGTGGAGGGCTTCAGCCCCGGTGATCGGGTGGTGGTGGAACCCTTCATCGTCTGCGGCGAGTGCGAGTTCTGCACCGCCGGTGACTACAACCTGTGCGTGCGGGGCGGTTTCATCGGGCTCTCCGGCGGCGGTGGCGGGTTCAGTGAGTTTGTGGTCGCGCCGGTCGAGCGGGTGTACGCGCTGGGCGACCTGTCGACCGAGGTGGGTGCGCTGGTCGAACCGATCGCGGTCGGTTACCACGCCGTCCGACGCTCCGGGATCGAACCCGGCCAGACCGCCGTCGTCTTCGGCGCGGGTCCGATCGGACTGGTGACGATGGCCTGCCTGCGGGCGATCGGGGTGGAGCAGGTGATCTCGGTGGAGATGTCGGCGATCCGCAAGGAGAAAGCGCCCGCCGCGGGTGCGACGCTGGTGCTCGACCCGAGCACCGACGACATCCCCGCCCGGATCAGGGAGCAGACCGGTGGCCTCGGTACCGATGTCGCCTTCGAGTGCGTGGGGCTCTCCCCGGCCCTGCAGGCGGCACTGGACTCGACCCGCAACGGCGGCACGGTGGTCAACGTGTCGATCTGGGGTCACAAGGCGGAGATCGACATGTTCGGCCTGGTGATGCGCGAGCTGAACCTGATCGGCACGAGCGCCTACTGCGGCGATCACGCCGCGGTGATCGAGCTGCTCCAGCAGGGGCGGATCGACGCCGAGCAGTTCATCACCGGCCGGATCGGCGTCGAGGACATCGTCGACGGCGGTTTCCGCCAGCTGATCGAGAACAAGGACGAGAACGTCAAGATCCTCGTCCACCCCTGACCCCGAGAGGACCACCCCCGATGAGCAATGTCCACGTCACCGGAGCGGCCCGCGGCATCGGCCGCTCGATCGCCACCCGCCTCGCCCGGGACGGGCATCGCGTCGCCGTCTCCGACCTGCCCTCGATGAGTGAGGAGTTGGAGGCGACCCGCGCCTCGCTGCCCACCGTCGAGAACGGCGAGCACGTCGCGCTGACCGGGGATGTATCCGACCCCGATTCGGTGCGGGCGCTGGTCAGTGACACCGCGGCGGCGCTGGGCTCGTTGGATGTGATGGTCGCCAACGCGGGTATCGCACAGACCAAGGCGCTGTTGGAGGTGTCCGCGGCGGAGTACGACCAGGTGCATGCGGTCAATGGTCGCGGGGTCTTCCTCTGCTACACCGAAGCCGCCCGCCAGATGATCCAGCAGGGCACCGGCGGCAAGATCATCGGTGCCGCGTCGATCGCCGCCCACAAAGGATTCCCGCTGTTGGGTGTCTACTGCTCCAGCAAGTTCGCTGTGCGGGCGCTGACCCAGGCGGCCGCGCAGGAATGGGCCGAGCACCGCATCACCGTCAACGCCTACTGCCCCGGCATCGTGGACACCGCGATGTGGGAGCAGATCGACTCCGACCTGGGTGCGATCAATCAGGTCGGCAAGGGTGAATCGATGGCCGCGATGGCAGCTGGGATCACGCTCGGCCGGGTGTCCACGGGTGAGGACGTCGCCGGCCTGGTCTCCTATCTCGCCGGCCCCGACTCCGACTACGTCACCGGTCAGTCGATCCTGGTGGACGGTGGGATGCTCTTCGTCTGAGTCGGAGCCCCCACCTCGCCCACTCATCGCGATCCAGCGAATCCTGAGTGCATGCCCCCAGTCCTACAGGGCTCGCTGGATGGACCCAGGGTTCGCTGGATCGCCGAGGGCGTGGGGCAGGGTTGGCCGATCCCGCCCGATGGTGTGGAATGAAGTTCCATGACGATTGTGCTGGGGGCCTATCCCGCGAGCCCTGCGCCGGATTCGGACGACTTCGCGGAGTTCCACCGACTGCTCACCGGGTTGACGCGGGTGTCCGGCCTGGAGCTGCCCACACATCACCTGGCCGACCCGGCCGCCCGCGCGGTGCTGGCCGCGGTCTGCCCGCCGACCTGGCGGCACGTGGTGACCAGCTTCCCCGAGACCATGCTCGCGATGGCCGCAGATCCGGTGGTCGGGCTGGCATCAGCCGACGAGACCGGTCGCCGGCGAGCGGTCGACGCGACGCGGCGGCTGGCCGACCAGATCGCCGACTTCGTGGCGCGGGGTGGCACGGTGAGCCGGGTGCTGCTGCATTCGGCACCCCGGGGTGGCAGCGCCGAGGCTCTCGACCGCTCGCTGGGTGAGCTGTCCGAATTCGACTGGAGCGGGGCCCGG
This sequence comes from Enemella evansiae, assembly GCF_004362375.1. NCBI lineage: Bacteria > Bacillati > Actinomycetota > Actinomycetes > Propionibacteriales > Propionibacteriaceae > Enemella > Enemella evansiae. Next base: position 192,114 of record NZ_SNXA01000012.1, on the reverse strand, counting down.
CTGGCCATCGAACACTGCGATGCCGCGGCCCCGGATCACCCGGCGGAGAAGGGATTCCTCGGCCTGGCCGAAGAACTGACGGTGCTGGCGAAGCATCCGGAGGTCGGGATGCTGATCAACTGGGGGCGCTCCGCACTGGAGGGCCGCAGTGTCGGGACCCCGCTCGCCCACCTGCGGTCGGCGGAGCAGGCCGGGAAGCTAGCCGGGCTGGTCCTCTCCGGTGCGGCCGCGATCGACAATCCGTTCGGGGCGGCCTGGACCGACGGCCATCTGCCACCGGCAGCGATGGAGGCGGCCTCGCTGATGGATGCCGCGGAGATGACCCGCTGCCTCGCCGAGCTGCCCGCCGATGCCCTGCTCGGGTTGAAGATCCGGGTGAGCGGGGACCCCGACGGGATCGAGATCGGTGAGCGGGTGCGGCGCTTCGAGCAGGCGCTGGACCTGGTCGCGCAGGCCGGCAGCCGCTGAGGCGTACCCCTCCCCTAGGCTGCGGCCATGAGCGAGAACCCCACGTCCGAGGACATCGACCAGCTGGCGGCCGACTACTGGGAGGCGCTGATGGTCGCCGAACCGACCTGGCGGCATCTGCAGGGTGAGCTCACCCATGTCGGCGATTTCGAGTCCGCCGGCCGCCAGGCCGAGGACGAGCACGTCACGACGTTCCGCGACTTCGCCGAACGGGCCGCTGCGGTGCCGACCGACGGGCTCAGCGATGACCAGCGGGTCACTCGGGAGAACCTGATCTTCGAGGCGGGCACCCGGGCCGATCTGTTGGAGGCCCGACTGGCCGAGCATGCGGCCGACCCGGTGTTCGGCATGCAGGCGTCGCTGCCGGTGGTCGCCGGGATGCTCGGCGTACCCGATGCGACGGTGGCCGAGGCGATGCTGACCAAGGCCGAGGGTGTGGGCCGCTACTTCACCGAGCTCGCCGAACGGCAGCGCGAGGGCGTCGCGGCAGGGCGCGTGTCGCCGGCTTTTGCCGTGCAGGCGACGATCGAGCAGCTCGATGCCCTGCTGGCCACCCCGGTCGCCGAGGATCCGGTGCTGACCGCGATCAACCTGCCCGCGGAGGTCGACGCCGAGCACTGGCGGCGCCGCTTCGCGCAGGTGCTGGAGGAGCAGTTACGCCCGGGGCTGGCGGCCTACCGCGATGTGCTCCGCGACGAGGTGCTCCCGGTGGCGCGGCCCGACGACCGGGTCGGCCTCACATTTCTTCCCGGCGGTGACGATGCGTACGCCCGCACGCTGCGGTTCTTCACCACCACCGACAAGACGCCGCAGGAGATCCATCAGATCGGGCTGGATCAGATCGCAGCGCTCGCCGACGAGTACCGGGCACTCGGGCCGGAGGTCGCCGGAACCGACGACCTGCAAGGGATTTTCGACGCGATGCGGACCGATCCGGCGCTGCACTTCAAGACCGGTGAGGAACTGGTCGAACAGTCCAGGGTCGCGATGGCACGCGCCTGGGAAGCGATGCCGGACTGGTTCGAGACGCTGCCCCAGGCGCCGTGTGCGGTCGAGGGGGTGACCACCGGTGCGAAGGCGTACTATTTCCCGCCGGCCGCGGACGGCAGTCGCGGTGGCACCTTCTTCATCAACATCGACGATCCGACCTCGTGGGGGATCTTCGAGCTGGAGTCTTTGGCTTTCCACGAAGGGATTCCCGGGCATCACCTGCAGTTGACGATCGCCTCCGAGCTGCCGGATTCGGTGCCGGCGATCCGCAGGTACAGCGAGAATGCGGCGTACGCCGAAGGCTGGGGTCTCTACACCGAGCGGCTCGCCGACGAGATGGGACTCTATTCATCGCAGGTGCAGCGGCTCGGGATGCTGTCGGCGGATTCGCTGCGGGCCTGCCGACTTGTCGTCGACACCGGCCTGCACGCGCTCGGCTGGTCGCGGCAGCAGGCGATCGACTACATGGTTGAGAATTCGCCGATGACCGAGGGCATCTGTCGACCGGAGGTCGACCGCTACATCGTCTCCCCCGGCCAGGCCTGCTCCTACATGATCGGCCGGTTGGAGATCCAGCGGATGCGCGCCGAGGCCGAATCCCGGGAGGGGTTCGAGATCAAGAAGTTCCACTCCGCCGTGCTCGACGGCGGCGCGCTCCCGCTGAACGTGCTCGATCAGGTGGTCCGCGCCCGGGTCTGACCCACCGACGTTCATCGAGTAGCTCCGGATGCGAAGCGCAGCGGAGCAATGCGGAGCGTGTCGAGATGAACCCGTCAGCTCGCTCGGTAGTGCACGTACGCCGTGCCGTTGCCGAAGATCCGCTGTTCGACGAGTTCGAGGTCGAGTCGGACATCCTCCGGCAGCGCGCGCAGCCCGCCGCCGACGACCTTGGGCACGATGAAGAACCGGAAATCCTGCACCAGGCCTGCCCGGATCGCCGGGGCGGCGGTGGTGGGTCCGAAGATCTCCACCTCACCGGGGGCCGCGGCCACGATCCGCTGCAACTCACCCGGCTCGAGGGTCGGCAGCAGGCGTACCCGCTCGGGCGCGAGGTCGGCATCGGTCAGCGTCGAGGACACCACGACCCGCTCCAGGTCGCGCCAGCGACGGGCGAACTCCTGCTCGGCGGGCTGCCAGGTCTCGTCACTGGGATCGGTTTCCCAGTACTTCATCAGCAGGTAGGTGTTGCGGCCGAGCACCTCGGTGGACACTGCGGCGATCCGCTCGACGTGGACGTCGAAGACCTCGGTGTTCGGCGCCGACCACTGGAAGTCACCGCTGGCGTCGGCGGCGTACCCGTCGATCGACATCGTTGCGGTGTAGCTCAAGGTGCCCATGGCCGGCTACCTGTTCACTCCCATTCAATCGTGCCCGGCGGCTTGGAGGTGACGTCCAGGACGACCCGGTTCACCTCAGGGACCTCGTTGGTGATCCGGGTGGAGATCTTCTCCAGCAACTCATAGGGCAGCCGGCTCCAGTCGGCGGTCATGGCGTCCTCCGAGGAGACCGGGCGGAGCACCACCGGGTGCCCGTAGGTGCGCCCGTCGCCCTGGACCCCGACCGAGCGGACGTCGGCGAGCAGGACCACCGGGAACTGCCACACGTCGCGGTCCAGGCCGGCCCGGGTGAGTTCCTCGCGGGCGATCGCGTCGGCATCGCGGAGCAGTTCGAGTCGGTCGCGGGTGACGGCACCGACGATCCGGATCGCCAGCCCGGGGCCGGGGAACGGCTGCCGCCAGACCATCGCCTCGGGCAGGCCGAGCTCGGCGCCGACCGCGCGCACCTCGTCCTTGAACAGCGCCCGCAGCGGCTCGATCAGGGTGAACTGCAGGTCGTCGGGCAGGCCGCCGACGTTGTGGTGGGATTTGATGTTGGCCGCGCCCTCGCCGCCGCCGGATTCGACGACGTCGGGATAGAGGGTGCCCTGGACCAGGAAGTCGATGCCCTGGTCGTCGGCGATCTCGCGGGCGGCGGCCTCGAAGGTCCGGATGAACTCGGTGCCGATGATCTTGCGCTTCTGCTCCGGGTCGCTGACCCCCTCCAGCTTGCCGAGGAACTGGTCGGCGACCTCCTTGACCACCAGGTCGACCCCGGTCGCGGCGACGTAGTCCTGCTCGACCTGTTCGGCCTCGCCCTTGCGGAGCAGGCCGTGGTCGACGAAGACGCAGGTCAGCTGGTCGCCGATCGCCTTCTGCACCAGCGCCGCGGCGACCGCGGAGTCCACACCGCCGGAGAGCGCGCAGAGCACCTTGCGGTCGCCCACCTGGGCGCGCACCGCTTCGACGGTGTCGGCGACGATGTTCGCCGGGGTCCAGTCGGGCTTGCAGCCGGCGATGTCGAAGAGGAAGGATTCGAGCACGTCCTGGCCGCGTTCGGAGTGCCCGACCTCGGGGTGCCACTGCACGCCGGCGAGCTTCTTCTCGGTGTCCTCGAACGCGGCGACCTCCGCACCCTCGCTCTTCGCGAGCGTGCGGAATCCCTGTGGTGCCACGGAAACCGAGTCCCCGTGGCTCATCCACACGTTCAGCGAGGCGGGCAGGTCGGCGAGCAGCCGGCCGGCGTCGGTGATGGCAGCAGGCGTACGCCCGAACTCCCGCAGTCCGGTCTTGGCGACGTCGCCGCCGAGGGCCAGGGCCATCGCCTGGAAGCCGTAGCAGATGCCGAAGACCGGTACGCCCTGGCCGAACAGCTCCGGATCCACCTGGGGCGCCCCAGGGGCGTACACCGAACTCGGTCCACCCGAGAGGATGACCGCCTTGGGTCCCTTCGCCAGGATCTCCTCGACCGTCGCCGTGGACGGCATGATCTCGGAGTAGACGCGGGCCTCGCGGACCCGGCGGGCGATCAACTGGGCGTACTGGGCGCCGAAGTCGACCACGATCACCAGGTCGTGGTTCTGCTCGGCGACTGCCTGCTCGGGTGCGGGCTGGTTCTCGGGGACCGACATGGCGGTCAGTCTAGTGAAGGTTTCACCGCTCCAATGCCGCTGCGATCTCGGCCTGCGCACGGTCCAGTTCGGCGTCGTCGAACTGCTTCGCGGCGGACTCGCTGAGCTGGAATCCGGACATGTCGTCGGCGCCGAACACATGGATGTGCAGGTGCGGCACCTCGAAGCCGGCGACCAGGGTGGCGGCCCGTGCGGTGCCGGCAACCGGCTTCACCGCCTGACCGACCCGCTGGGCGACAGCGCTCAGGTGCTGCCAGAGCTCGGGATCGCAGTCGGTCCACTGGTCGATCTCCTCGATCGGGACGACCAGGGTGTGGCCCAGCGACATCGGCTGGATGGAGAGGAACGCCACGACGCGGTCATCGCGGTAGACGAAGCGGCCGGGGAGCTCGCCGTTGATGATGCGACTGAAGATCGTTGCCATGGCCCGAGCCTATGCCCGAGCATCCCCGCCTACGCCACCCGCCCGGCATGGCAGGATCGCCGACATGGCAACCGCACGGGAGCTCGCCCGGGAGCAGATGAACGAGCGGATCCTGGAGCTCGGCCGCCGCCAGCTGGCCGAGGTCGGGGCCGCCGGGTTGTCGGTACGCGCGCTGACCCGGGAGCTGGGCGTGTCCTCCTCGGCCGTCTATCGCTATGTCGCGAACCGCGACGAATTGTTGACCCGGCTGATCGTCGACGGTTATGACTCCCTCGGGGAGGCGGTGGAGCACGCGGGCGCGAGCCGTGGCAGTGCGTCGGCCCGTTGGCGCCGCTGCTGTGCCGCGATGCGCGAGTGGGCCGAGCAGAACCCGCACCGCTGGGCGCTGATCTACGGGTCGCCGGTGCCCGGTTACCAGGCCCCGCAGGACACCCTGGCCCCCGCCGGCCGGGTCGCGCGGGTGCTGGCGATGCTGCTGCAGGACGCCGGGGCCCGGCCGAGACCGCCGATGGCCCGACCCGAACGGCGATTGCTGGGCAATCTCGAGCAGGCGGCGGCGCTCTTCGACACCGAACTGGACGGTGCCACCATGCTCGCCCTGATCTCGGCGCTCACCCGACTGGTCGGCACGCTGAGCCTGGAGCTCTCCGGCCACCTGGTCGGTACCGCCGAGCCCGCCGAGGCGTACTGGTCCTGGCTGGTCGAGGAGCTCGCCCACGAACTGGGACTCGCCGATCCGGACGGCTGAGTCTGCCCGCCACCGGCCCGGTCGGTTCGACCACTTGGTGACCCACGCACCCGGGCTTCGACTCGCTGGCGCTCGCTCAGCCGACGGGTGGGGTCGCTCAGGAGACGCGGGCCGTCCGGGTACCGCGCTGCAGGTCGATCTCCAGCGTGGCACCGTCGATCGAGACGTTCCACACCGGATCCCCGGAGGCCACCTTGACGAAGGGATTGTCGATCCGGCCGGGGGCCCGCTGGTCCACCGAGCGGCCGTCGACGGTGAAGAAGCCGCTGCTGCCATAGGCCATCAACCCGGCCGACGGTGAGCGGAACTGCACGTCGAAGCCCAGCGCGACGCCATTGGCCGACCCGCGCGGGGTCACCGCGGGTTGGGAGTTCTCCAGGGCGGTGACGAACGCGTCGAAGGACCCCCACTGGCCCCGGTCCCCCACCTCGGTGATCCAGACGTTGTCCGCACCGCCCGCGGCGACCAGGTCGTAGGGCCGGTTCAGCCCGGCGGGGTTCGGGGCGACCGGGGCGAACTCGGTGGGCCGATAGGACCAGAGCCCGACGTAGCCGTCGCCGACCCGGCCGATCGTCCAACCGCCGACCCGGCGTACCTCCTCGAAATGCTGGGTCGGGAAGTAGGCGTGGGTGATCGGCAGATAGTTCGCATCGGCGTTCGCGGCGTCCTGCCCGGGCGGGAACCGCGGTGCATAGATGTTGATCGCCGCGCGATCCTGCTGGGCGGTGCGCGGCATCGTCAGCCCGCCGTTCCAGTAGAGGTCGTCATCGGCCCACCGGCCGCGGTTCGCACCCGCCCGGTCGGGATTGCCCGGCTGGGTGGTGAAGACCACCGCATCGGGCGAGAGGGTCGCCTGCCAGGCGTGGTACTGCCGCCCGACACAGCCGGGCCGATAGTCCTGCGCGGAGGAGAGCATCGCGTTCGCACTGCGCCAGGTCACCGTCGAGACCTCCGACAGCAGACCGGCGTTGACCTGACAGGCCAGCGCGTATGCCACGTACTGCGCGCCCTCGACATTCGCGGTACCGGGCTGGCGCAGCAGCGGCCGGATCGGCTCGAACAGCTGGGTCCGCCACAGCTCCTGCTCACGGATCGTCTGCAGCGAGATCGGCACGACCTGCCAGGCCGTCATCGCCCCCCGGTCCCACCAGAACTCGACGTCCTCGGGCCGGGAGAAGCTCGTCCCCGGCGGCGGTTTCGGGGTGGTCGTCACCGGTTGCGACGGGTCGAGCGCCACCCCCATCCGCTGCTTGTCGGTGAACGCCTGGGGTGTGCGGGCGATCCGCTCGATCGCGATCGGCAGCCGATACTTCGTGCCGGTGGCCAGCAGCAGCGCGCCGAAATCGACCCAGTCGGCGTACCCCTGTGGATTGCTCTGGAAGAGGAAGTGGACGATGTCGCGGGTGTTCTGATCCGCGGCCCGCGACTTGTCCTTCATGTAGGAGCGGCCGTGGGTGACGCCGAAGTTGCCCTGCAGCTGCCCGGTCGCCAGATCGAGGAAGAAGACGTCCAGCATCGCGGTGGCGCGGGCGGCGATCTCGGGGTCGCCGTATTCGGCGAGCAGCAGCAGCGGCTGGATGTCCTCGGGATAGTAGACATCGGAGCGCCACTCGCTGAACCCCCAGCGGGCCTTCTCATCCAGCCAGCGCACGACCCGCTCCCGGCCGCGATCGGCGTGGCTGCGCCCGGTCTCCCCGGTGACCGCGAACCGTTCCTCGGGCAGCGCGGAGCCGGCCAGGTATTCCAGCGTGTGGGTGATGATCCGGTGGTTCTCCGACCAGAACCACTTGTGGTCGATCATCCCGTTCGGCCGCGGATCGGTGTACCAGTAGCGGAATCCCAGCAGCCGCTGCTTCAGCGCATCCGACAGTTCGGGTGACAGCTTGTCCCCCTGGCTGCGCCAGAGCAGGAAGACCCGCATCAGGTCGAAGTCGCTGGTGTCCTGGTTCTGGTCGATCTTGGCGAAGATCTCGCGCAGGTCGGCCGGTCGGAACTCGGCCGGGTCGATCCGGAAGTCTGGTTCGAGAGCCGCCCGGGCCAGGTTGGCGGTGACGCTCTCCAGATTCGATCGGTCCAGTCGCTGCGTGGCCTGCTGGAGGTACGCCCGTTGCCGGGCGGCCCAGGTGGCCGGGTCGATCAGCCCCTGGTCCGGCGGGGTCGGCGGGGTGATCGTGCAGCCGGCGACGAACAGTGCGAGCACCGACAGCACCAGCAGCAGCCGGCGGGGAAGCAGACCGGGAGAACGCACGCGCTCCAGTGAACCAAACGACCCCCACCGAACCCATCCGACAGGGGCCTGCCCACCGCACCGCGGGCAGAAAATGTCCAGATTCCGGACGGACTTGGAATAGCACCCGTCATTGCGGTTGTTTATGGAGCTATGACGATCTTCGAGGACGTGACCAAGCTCATCGGACGAACCCCGCTCGTGAAGCTGAACCGGGTGGCCGGCGATTCCCAGGCGAACCTGGTCGCCAAGCTGGAGTTCTACAACCCCGCCAACAGCGTGAAGGACCGGATCGGTGTCGCGATGATCGACGCCGCCGAGGCCTCCGGTGAACTGAAGCCGGGCGGCACCATCGTCGAAGCCACCTCCGGCAACACCGGGATCGCGCTGGCCATGGTCGGCGCCGCCCGCGGCTACAAGGTCGTGCTGGCGATGCCGGAGACCATGTCCGCCGAGCGCAAGGCGCTGCTCCGGGCGTACGGTGCCGAACTGGTGCAGACCCCGGGCTCCGAAGGCATGAAGGGCGCGGTGAACAAGGCCGAGGAGCTCGGCGCCCAGGAGGGCGCGGTGCTGGTCCGCCAGTTCGCCAACCCGGCCAACGTCGAGATCCACCGCAAGACCACCGCCGAGGAGATCTGGTCCGACACCGACGGCAAGGTCGACATCGTCGTCGCCGGTATCGGTACCGGCGGCACCATCACCGGCGTGGGCCAGGTGCTCAAGGAGCGCAAGCCCGAGGTCAAGATGATCGCCGTCGAGCCCAAGGAATCGCCGATCCTGTCCGGCGGCCAGCCCGGCCCGCACAAGATCCAGGGCATCGGCGCCAACTTCGTGCCCGACATCCTGGACCGCGACATCTATGACGAGGTGATCCCGGAGGACGTGGCGACCGCCAAGGAGTACGCGCGCAAGCTCGCCACCGACGAGGGCATCCTCGCCGGCCTGTCCGGTGGCGCCGCGGTGGCGGCCGCCGTCGAGGTCGCCAACCGGCCCGAGAACGCCGACAAGACCATCGTGGTGATCGTGCCCGACTTCGGCGAGCGCTACCTGTCCACGGTCCTCTTCGAGGGCCTGGTGGAGTGACCCATCAGCCCGACGCAGCCTGACGAGCGGACATGACCATGCACCAGCGAGCAGACGGCGACCCCGGCCGCCCCAGCGCCTCGAACGCGGGCGAGCAGACCCCGCGCCCGGGGTTGTTGCGGCGGCTCGCGGACCGCTTCACCGAGGACCTGCAGGCGGCCCGGCGCAACGACCCGGCCGCGCGTTCCACCGCGGAACTGGTGCTGGCCTATCCCGGGCTGCACGCGATCTGGATGCACCGCGCGGCGCATGCGCTCTGGCAGTCCGGCGAGTCCGGCAAGCTGCCGGCGCGCGTGCTCTCGCACGTCAATCGTGGGCTGACCGGGATCGAGATCCACCCCGGCGCCACCATCGGTCGGCGGTTCTTCATCGACCACGGGATGGGCGTGGTGATCGGCGAGACCGCCGAGATCGGCGATGACGTGATGCTCTACAACGGCGTCAACCTGGGCGGCCGCACCCTGCAGAAGGTGAAGCGGCACCCCACCCTCGAGGACGGCGTGGTCGTCGGCGCCGGCGCCCGCATCCTCGGCCCGGTGGTGGTCGGCAAGGGCGCCGCGGTCGGCGCGAACGCCGTGGTGACCCGGGACGTACCGGCCGAGCACACCGCGGTCGGTGTCCCGGCCAGCGCCCGCAGCCGTGCCCAGATGGCGCTCGCGGAGCCCGAATACATCATCTGAGCCACACTCACGCTCATCGAGTAGCGAGCCATGCGGAGCCTGCGGAGCAGTGGCTCGCGTGTCGAGATGATCGCGCTCACCCCTGGGTGAGTCGCTGGAGTCCTGCCCTCAGTTCGTCCAATGCGGGCTCCTCGTGCAGGACCAGGAGCCGGTAGACCAGCGCGCCGGCCACCATGTCCACCGTCAGCGCCGGGTCGGCGACCTGCCACCGGCCCTGGTCATTGCCCCGGCGGAGCGCATCGATCGCGGCATCGCGGAGCGGGTCGATCAGGCGCCGCCGATAGCTCGCGGCAACCTCCGGTCGATCGAGCAGATCGATGCCGACCTGCAGCAGCGCCGGCCCCAGCGGAGCCGTCAGCGCGGCGTGCACGGCCACCAGCAGCGCATCCAGGTCCGCACCGGGATCGGTGCTGGGTGTGGGGTCCAGATGTCCGACCGTGTGCGCCATCGCATCGACCGCCAGCTCGGTGAGCGACGGCCAACGTCGATAGATGCTCGACTTCGGTACGCCGGCCAGGCGCGCCACGTCGGCCACCCGCAACCCGCGGAATCCCTTCTCCCGCAGCAGGTCCACCGTGGCATCGATCACCTTGGCATCGAGACCGGGGTCACGTGGCCGGCCAGCTGGAGACGTCACCGGTCCACCCTAGAACCGCGCGACGATTTACGCTACTGTCAGTAGCGCTACTAATGGTCGCGAAATGAGGTCGCCATGAAAGCCATGAACCGCAGCACCACCAGCACCGCCGGGTTCTTTCTCGCCTGGCTCGCCCACGACCTCGAAGAAGTCATCACCTACGTCGAGAGCACCCGCCGGCTGCACCGGCGACTGCCCGGCTGGTTGCCGACCCCGCCGGTTCCGGACCAGCTCCAGGTGAACGTCGCAGTGGCCGCGATGGGGACGGTCGTGTCGGCTGCCGCCGTACAGGGCGTACGCACCGGTGGCAGGTCACAGTTCTTCCAGGATTCCCTGTGGGCATTCGGCATGCACGGTTTCGGGCATCTGGCCCTCAGCGCGCTGACCCGCGGTTACACCACCGGCGTGCTGACCGCACCGACCGTGGTGATCCCCTTCTGGTGGTGGGCCACCCGCACCCTCGAAACCGCGGGCGCGACTCAGCGACCGCGCCACGGTCGGGCCGTCGCCCTGCTCCTGGGAGCACTGGTCGGCGCGCACACCCTGGGGCAGCTCGCCAGCCGGTCCCGCCTAGGCTGGGCCGGTGCCCGAGGGTGATGTCGTCAAGCGCTCCTGCGCGGCCCTGCATGCCGCACTGGCCGGGCAGCAGCTGACCCGCGCGGAGTTGCGCGTACCCGAGTACGCGACCGTGCCGCTGGTCGGAGCGACGGTGCTCGAGGTGGTCGCGCGCGGCAAGCACCAGCTGACCCGCTTCGACAACGGGCTCACCCTGCACACCCATCTGCGGATGGAGGGCGGCTGGCGGGTCGTCCGGACCGGCCGCACCCCGCGCGATCCGGCGTACCAGATCCGGGCGATCCTTGGAAACCCCACCCAGACGGCATTCGGGCTGCGCCTGGGGGTCACCGAGGTGATCGAGACCGCCCACGAGGACCGGGTGGTCGGGCATCTCGGCCCCGACCTGCTCGCCGACGATTTCGACGCCGACGAGGCGCTCCGCAGGCTGCGCGCCGACCCCGCGGTGCCGATCGGCGAGGCCCTGTTGGACCAGCGGAATCTGGCCGGGATCGGCACCTTCTATCGCGCGGAAGTCCTTTTCCTGCAGGGAATCCATCCGCGTACGCCGGTCGCTGACATCGAGCGGTTGCCGCGGCTGGTGACCCGCGCCCGGCAGTTGCTGCAGGCAAACGCGGCCCGGCCCTACCAGGTGACCACCGGCCGGAACCGATCCGGTGAGCGGACCTGGGTCTTCGAACGAACGGGCCGGGCCTGCCGACGCTGCGGCACCCGGATCGCCGAGGAACGGTTCGGCCCGGTGGGCAAGGAGCGGCTCAGCTACTGGTGCCCGAGCTGCCAGCCGGATCGTCGCTGAGCTCCACAGGCAAGTGGGTCGTGTGACCAACGATCTGTGTGAATCTCGGGGTATCGGCCCTCTCCCGCGGCTAGGCTGATCTGATCGAGCCGCGCACACCCCCCGCCGGCTCACCAAGGAGGACCATGGCTGAAGAGAACGCCTGGCGGATTGTCGGCCAGCGCGGGCTGACCGCCAGAATCAAGGGTGAGATCCTCAGAGTGATGACCGAACGCCGGCTCAGATCCGGTGACCGACTCCCGGCCGAACGGGAGCTGGCGGCCCTGCTGGGAGTCAGTCGGCCGTCGGTACGCGAGGCGATCAGATTGCTGCAGGCCGAGGGTCGGCTCGATGTCCGGCACGGATCCGGCGTCTTCGTCACCGAACCGGAGACCCAGGAGCGGTTGCGCCGGCAGCTCTCCCCCGCGACCGATCTCGACCTGCTCTATGACATGCGTGAGGTGCTGGAGGTGCCGGCGGCCCGGTGGGCGGCCGAGCGCCAGTTGCCCGAGCTCGCCGAGGTACGCCGGGCCTTCGACGCCCTGGACAGCTACACCCGCAGCGACGCGATCGACTTCGACGAGCTGCAGCGGCTCGACATCACCTTCCACACCCGGATCGTGCAGGCCTCGGGCAACAACCTGCTGGTGCAGACCCAATCGGTGATCTACGACCTCATCCTCGACGGGATGCGCTCCACCCTGCTGGCACCCGGCCGACTGGAGGCCTCCCGCGCCGACCATGCGGCGATCCTGGCCGCACTGGAGGCGGGCGACCCCGAGGCCGCCGCGGCCGCCTCATACGCACACATCCAGGCCGCCCGGGCCGCCGCGACCGAGAATCCCGAGCAGCTCACCCGACGACCGACCGGTTGAGGGGCGATACCGGCGATCAGTCCGGCCGGAGTTCCGCGGCGATCTTCTGGTGGTGGCGGACCACCTCGCCGACGATGAAATTCAGGACCTTCTCGGCGAACTCCGGGTCGAGCTTCGATTCCTCGGCGAGTGCCCGCAACCGGGCGATCTGCTGCTGCTCCCGTTCCGGGTCGGCGGGGGGCAGACCGTACGCCGCCTTCAGCTCGCCGACCCGTTGGGTCACCTTGAAGCGCTCGGCCAGCAGATGGACCAGCGCGGAGTCCATGTTGTCGATGCTGCCGCGCAGTCGGTGCAGCTCGGCGTACGGGTCACTCATGGACGCCACTGTAGGCCCCGGGTCCCGGAATCGGGGGGCTTGCCCAAATGCCTCGACACAGACTTATAGTCAGTCAATGTAATGGGCAACAAGCGTCCCGAACCAGCCCCACAGGAGGTGACGCGGATGTCATCGACGGCCAGCACCACGAGCGACCGCCCGATCAAGAGTCAGATCCCAGCCAGGATGCACAACATGCCCTGGTCGAGGTTCCACTGGATGGTGATCCTCGGCCTGGGTACCGCCTGGATCCTCGACGGCCTGGAGGTGCAGTTCGTCTCCCTGGCCGGTTACAAGCAGACCCTCGGGATGGACCCGACCTGGGTCGGATTCGCCGGTACCGCCTATCTGCTCGGTCAGGTGAGCGGCGCGCTGATCTTCGGCCGGATGGCCGACACCCTCGGCCGCAAGAAGCTGTTCAGCCTGACCCTGGCGGTCTATCTGATCGGTTCCGGACTCGCCGGCCTCGCCCCGGCCGCGCCCCCCGGACAGACCTCCGGCCCGCATCTGGGGATCTGGATCTTCCTGATCTGCCGGTTCATCGCCGGCATGGGCATCGGCGGCGAGTACAGCGCGATCAACGCTGCCATCGACGAGCTGATCCCCGGCAAGTACCGCGGCCGCGTCGATCTGGCCATCAACGGCACCTACTGGGGTGGCGCGCTGATCGCCGCCGCGGCCAGCTTCTTCCTGCTCAACCCCGACTACGTGCCGCACGACTGGGGCTGGCGGATCTCCTTCTTCATCGGCCCGGTGCTCGGCATCATCATCATCTTCATGCGCCGACACATCCCGGAGAGCCCGCGTTGGATGGTGACCCACGGTCGCGCCGAGCAGGCCGAGCGGATCGTCGCCGGCATCGAGTCGGAGGTCACCTCCTCCGGGCGGCAGCTGCCGAAGATCGACGACTCCACCGCCGAGTGGGTGAAGCCGCGCGAGGGCCTGAAGCCCAAGCAGTTGGCGTACGTCTTCTTCAAGCTCTACCCCACTCGCACGGTGCTCGGCATCACGCTGATGATCACGCAATCCTTTCTCTACAACGCATTCTTCTTCACCTACGAGGGAGTGCTGGATCAGTTCTATGGCAAGCCGGCGAACATCGCGGCGGTCTATTTCCTGCCCTTCGCGGCCGGCAACCTGCTCGGCCCGTTGCTGCTCGGGCACTTCTTCGACACCATCGGTCGGCGCAAGATGATCGGTGGCACGTACGCGGTGGCGGCGATCGTGCTGCTGATCTCGGCGTTCCTGTTCCGCGCGGAGATGTTGAGCGCGGGCGGGCACGTGGCGCTGTGGTGCGTGTCCTTCTTCTTCGCCTCCGCGGGTGCCTCGGCCGGTTATCTGACGGTCTCGGAGATCTTTCCGCTGGAGGTACGCGGGCAGGCGATCTCCTACTTCTTCTCCGTCGCCCAGGCGGTCGGTGCGACCGGTCCGGCGATCTTCGGTGCACTGATCACCGCCTCGGAGGAGGCCAACAGCCGCACCCCGATGTTCTGGGGTTACATCGCCGCCTCGGTGGTGACGTTGATCGGTTCGCTGGTGGCCTTCCGGTTCGGGGTGGACGCCGAGGGCAAGGCGCTGGAGGAGATCGCTCCCCCACTGAGCTCCTATGACGAGCACGGCAATGAGACCACCCGGTTGCCCGTCTGATCCCATGAATCCCTTCACAGGCAGGAGTTCGCGATGATCGACAAGCCCTATCTGGTGGTGGTCGGGGTCAGCGCCACCTCCAAGTCACCGCACGCACTGGAGTGGGCGGTGGCCCAGGCGGCGGCCGCCGGTGGGCGGGTGCTGGCGGTCCGTGCCTGGCGGGTGCACTCGCCGATGGCGACACCCTCGGGGCCGGCCACCGGCCTGCTGGAGGATCCCGCCGGGGTCGGGCACGAGGCCGAGGTGCAGCTCGCCCGCGACGTCGAGGAGGTGCTCGGCGCCCAGCATGGGGTGCAGACCCTGGTCCGCCGCGGCAGCACCTTAGAGGTGCTGCTGGAATCCTCGCGGGATGCGGATCTGCTGGTCGTCGACGCGCCGCGGCAGCTGATCGCCGGGCCGATGTTCGCGCACCGGCTGGTGTACGCCGCCGACTGCCCGGTGGTGGTGATGCCGCCGGCCCTCACCAGCGCCGACACCCCACCCTCGGCGCTCAGCCGGTTCGGCCGGGCCGTCGGCTCGGCGGCACTGCGGGCCGCGGGCACCGCCGGTCGGCCGGGTTATCGGGTGCCACCGCGCGGCTGAGTACGCTCAGCGGGTAGGCCGCCATGCGCAGCGAAGCGGAGCAATGGCGGCCGGGTTCCCACGCTCATCGAGTAGGACGCCATGCGCAGCGGAGCGGAGCAATGGCGGCCGTGTCGCCACGCTCATCGAGTAGGCCGCCATGCGCAGCGGAGCGGAGCAATGCCGGCCGTGTTCCCACGCTCATCGAGTAGGCCGCCATGCGCAGCGGAGCGGAGCAATGGCGGCCGTGTCGAGATGAAGCAGAGCCCCTCCCACCAACTTCATCCCGGTGCCCCGAGGTCGGCTACCGGGGGCAGGTCTGATCGGGTTCGCTCCCCTTCGCGGTTCAACTCTCACTCTGCGGCCTGCATACAGTCCGCGAAGTGGGAGATGAGCCGCGGAGTGGGATCGGCCGGCCCCGGCGGGCGGGACCCACCCCGATCAGCGGGCCTGTGAAATTTGCGGCTCGATCGCAGGATCGACCGATCTGGGCGCCGATTGGGAATCGAGCCGCAGATTTCGGTGGGCTGAGCGAGCGAGAATGTGCGTCCGCGGGCTGTCCGCGTGACCCCCGGTGGTCCCGTGCGCTGCTCCAGGGGTGCAAACCGGTGCTCGACCAGTGATCACTGACCCGCTCGCTGCGCGTACTACTCGAGGAGCGTGGGCAGGGGCCTATCGTGAGCCGCATGCGAGAGGCCTTCGGAGCGCGGTTCGATGTCGGGGTCGGCTATCTGAACTCGGCGAGCATCGCGATCCCGCCGCAGCAGACCCTGGCCGCGGTCACCGAGGCCGTCGCGGCCTGGGGTCGCGGCGGCGCCCTGTCCGGTGATTTCGACGAACCGGTCCGGGTCGCGCGGCAGGCGTACGCCGACCTGGTCGGGGTGTCGGTGGACCGGGTGGCGATCGGGCCGTCGGCGTCCGCGCTGATCGGTCTGGTCGCGGCCAGTCTCCCCGACGGGGCCCGGGTGGTGGTCGCCGAGGGCGACTTCACCAGCGTGCCCTGGCCATTCGCCGCGCAGGCCGAGCGCGGGATCGGCGTACGGGAGGTGCCGCTGGACGCCATTGCGGAGGCGGCTCGGGAGGCCGACGTGGTCGCGGTCAGCGTGGTGCAGTCCTTGGACGGGCGGGTCGTCGACCTCGAGGGGCTGCGGGCGGCCGTCCGTGATACCGACACGATCGTCGTCCTGGACGCGACCCAGGCGGTGGGCTGGCTGCCGGACCCGCTGGACTGGGCCGATGCGGTGATCGCGGCCGGGTACAAATGGCTGCTCAGCCCGCGCGGCTGCGCCTGGGGCGCCTTCTCCGAACGGCTGGACCGGATTCGTCCGGTGGCCGCCAACTGGTACGCCGGCGCGGACCGGGCCACCTCGATGTACGGGATGCCGCTGCGACTGGCCGACGACGCCCGACGGCTGGACGTCTCACCGGCCTGGTACAGCCACGTCGGGGCGAGTGTGTCACTGCCCTGGCTGGCCGGTCTGGACCTCCCCGCGGTCCGCGATCACTGTGTAGGCCTGGCCGATGATTTCCTTGCCCGCTTGGATCTCCCGCCGCAGGGCTCGGCGATCGTGGCGATCGACTCCCCCGACCCGGCGGCGATCGAGCGGCTCCGGGAGGCCGGTGTCGTCGGCACCGCGCGCAGTGGCCGGCTCCGATTCTCCTTCGCCCTCTACAACACCGAGGCCGATGTGGACGCCGCGGTCCGCGCGCTCCGGGCGGCGTACTGATTCATCGGGCGTACTCACCGGGCACCGTCAGTTGACGACGACCTCGACGCGCTGGAATTCCTTGACCTCGGTGTAGCCGGTGGTGGCGAGGGTACGCCGCAGCGCGCCGACCAGGTTCATCGACCCGTCGGCGACGGTGCTCGGGCCGTGCAGGATCTCATCGAGCGAACCGAGGGTGCCGAAGTGCGTCCGCTCACCGCGCGGCAGGTCGGCGTGCCAGGCCTCCGCGCCCCAGTGCCAGCCGCGGCCGGGCGCCTCGCTGGCGCGGGCCAACGGGGAACCGACCATCACCGCATCGGCACCGCACGCGATCGCCTTGGCGATGTCGCCGGAGCGGCCGACGGCACCGTCGGCGATCAGGTGCACATAGCGCCCACCGGATTCGTCCATGTAGTCCCGCCGGGCCTCCGCCACATCGGCCACCGCGGTCGCCATCGGCACCGAGATGCCGAGCACGTCACGGGTGGTGTGGGTGGCGCCGCCACCGAAGCCGACCAGCACGCCCGCGGCCCCGGTCCGCATCAGGTGCAGGGCGGCCTGATAGGTGGCACAGCCGCCGACGATCACCGGCACATCCAGGGCGCCGATGAACTTCTTCAGGTTCAACGGTTCGCTGCGGCTCGATACGTGTTCGGCCGAGACCGTCGTCCCACGGATCACGAAGAAGTCCACGCCGGCCGCCTCGACGGTCTGCGCGAACTCGGCGGTGTTCTGCGGGGACAGCGATCCCGCGACCGGTACGCCGGCATCGCGGATCTGCTTCATCCGCTCGGTGATCAGCTCGGCCTTGATCGGTTCGGCATAGATCTGCTGCATCCGACGGGTCGCGGCGATCGGGTCCTTGTCCGCGACCACCTCGGCCAGCAGCGGCACCGGATCGTCGTAGCGGGTCCAGACACCCTCCAGGTTGAGCACCCCCAGACCACCGAGTTTTCCCATCAGGATCGCCGTTTCCGGCGACATGATGGAGTCCATCGGCGCGGCCAGGATCGGGAAGTCGCACTCGACGGCATCGATCTTCCAGCGCAGCGACACCTCCTCGATCCCCCGGGTGCGCCGGGACGGGACGATGGTGATGTCGTCGAAGGCAAAGGCGCGCTGGGCACGTTTGCTGCGACCGATGTCATACATGAAGGAGATCCTCGCAGAGATTCAGTTGTTGGCGGTGTAGTTCGGGGCTTCGACGGTCATCTGGATGTCGTGCGGATGGGATTCCCGCAGCCCGGCGGAGGTGATCCGCACGAACCGGCCCTTGGCGTGCAGCTCGGGGATCGAGCAGGCGCCGGTGTAGAACATCGACTGCCGCAGGCCGCCGACGAGCTGGTACGCCACGGCGGCGAGCGGACCGCGGTAGGCGACCTGCCCCTCGATGCCCTCGGGCACCAGCTTGTCATCGGAGGTGACATCGCCCTGGAAGTAGCGGTCCTTGGAGTAGGAGGCCTTGCGGCCACGGGCGGCCATCGCACCGAGCGAACCCATCCCGCGGTAGGTCTTGTACTGCTTGCCGTTGATGAAGGTCAGCTCACCCGGGGACTCCTCGCAGCCGGCGAGCAGGGAACCGAGCATCACGGTGTCGGCGCCGGCCACCATCGCCTTGGCGATGTCGCCCGAATACTGCAGGCCGCCGTCGCCGATCACCGGCACCCCGTATTCGCGCGCAGCGCGGGCGGCGTGGTGGATCGCGGTCACCTGGGGTACGCCGACACCGGCGACCACCCGGGTGGTGCAGATCGAACCCGGCCCGACACCGACCTTCACCCCGTCCGCACCGGCCTCGCAGAGCGCCTTCGCCCCGGCGTACGTCGCGACATTGCCGCCGATGATGTCCACCCCGGCCGCCGCCTTCTCGGCCTTCAACCGGCGGATCATCTCGATCACACCCTGGGAGTGGCCGTGGGCGGTGTCCACCACGATCACGTCGACACCCTCCTCGACGAGCGCCATCGCGCGCTCCCAGGAGTCACCGAAGAAGCCGATCGCGGCACCGACCAGCAGCCGGCCCTGGGAATCCTTGCTGGCATTGGGATATTTGTCGGACTTCACGAAGTCCTTGAGCGTGATCAGGCCCTTGAGCCGATCGTCAGAGTCGACCAGCGGCAGCTTCTCGATCTTGTTGGCGGCCAACAGGTTCATCGCCTCGTCGCTGCTGATGCCGACCTCACCGGTGACCAGCGGCATCTTGGTCATCACGTCGCGGACCAGCCGGTTGGGGTCGCTCTCGAAGCGCATGTCACGGTTGGTGACGATGCCGAGCAGCTTCAGGTTCTCATCGACGACCGGGACACCGGAGATGCGGAAGTGGCCGCACATCTCGTCGACCTCACCGATGGTGGCGTCGGGGGAGATGGTAATCGGCTCGGCGATCATGCCCGCCTCGGACCGCTTCACCTGATCGACCTGCGAGGCCTGCTCGGCGATCGACATGTTGCGGTGCAGGATGCCCAGGCCACCCTCACGGGCCATCGCGATCGCCATCCGGGACTCGGTGACGGTGTCCATCGCCGAGGACAGCAGCGGGATCTTCACCGAGACGTTCCGGGACACCTTGGAGGTGGTGTCGGCACCCGAGGGGATGACATCGGATTCGTTGGGTTGCAGCAGCACATCGTCGAAGGTCAGGCCGATCTCGGCGAACATCGACGGCACGCCCGTCGGATCCAGAACATTGCCGGCGGACAGCTCATCAGCCACGCGAGCACCCTTTCACGCGATCAGTGGGGAGACCGCTGACGCTGCGGCCTGGAGAACAGTGTCAACCCATCCTACCGCGCGTCGCCGAGTCGGCGAGCGTCGGCAAGCGCGCCCCCGCTCTGGAAGAGCACCAAGGAGAAATCCCGCGTAGCAATCCTCCGCGACGCCGAATCCCGCGTGGATTTCGACGACTGCGATGAAGAGCGGGGATTGGGCGCGCGGGCGCGAGCCGACAGGCAGGCCAGATCAGACGGCGAGCACGGCCGCCAGGGCCTCCGGCAGCTTCGGGTGCCGGAAGGCGAATCCGTTCGCGTGCAGGGCCGCCGGGCGGATCCGGTTGCTGGTCAGCAGTGCCTCCTCGACGAGCTGGTCGCCGAAGGCGAGCCGCAGCGCCGGCAGCGGGACCGGCAGCTTGGTGGGCCGGTGCAGCTGCCGGCCCAGTTCGTCGGTCAGCTCGGCGTTGGTCACCGGGAACGGCGCGGTCAGATTCACCGGCCCGGAGACGTCATTGATGAGCAGATGCTCGCAGGCCGCGACGTGGTCGGCGAGGGTGATCCAGGGCAGCCACTGGCTGCCGTCCCCGAGCCGGCCGCCGAGCCCGGCGCGGAACAGCGACAGCTGCTTGCCGAGGAACCCGCCGCGGCGGTCGAGGACCAGCCCGGTGCGCAGCAGTGCGGTGCGTACGCCGGCGCGGACGGCCTCGGCGGTGGCGGCCTCCCAGCGCTGGCAGACATCGGCGAGGAAACCCTCCCCCTCGGGCGCGGACTCATCGATCTCGCGGTCACCGGTGTTGCCGTAGAAACCGACCGCGGAACCGGAGAGCAGCACCGAGGGCCGATCCTCGGTCGCCATCAGCCTGGCCAGGGTACGGGTGCTGTTCAGTCGGCTGGCGAGCAACTCGTGGCGCCGGCTGGCGGTCCAGCGGCGGTCGGCGATCCCGGCCCCGGACAGGTTCACCACCGCGTCGATGTCGGACAGCCCGAGGCCCTCGACGTAACCCGCCGTCGGATCCCAGCGGCGCTCGGTGGTCGTCGACGCGGGCCGGCGGACCAGGCGTACCACCTCGAACCGGTTCTCCAGCCGAGATGCCAGCGCCGTGCCGATCAGCCCGGAGGCACCGGCGATCGCGATCCGTTCGATGCTCATCCGACACTCCTCATCCCCACGACCTCATCCCACGACGGCGGCCGGCCGCTCCTCGGCCGTCTCGGCCTCGGGGGCCGGTTCCGGCACGATCTGCAACCGGGTGCTGTTGGCCCAGAAGATCCAGCCGAGCGCCGCGCCGACCAGGTAGCCGACGATCGGGCGCATGCCGTAGTACTCGAGGCCGCCCTCGACGACGATGAACAGGATCATCACCCCGATGAGCGCCCGGAACAGCCGATTCGGGTACCGCAGCATGCCCACATAGATACCGCCCCAGAGCAGATACCAGACGTGATATCCGGCACCACTGAAGGCGATCGCGGAGAAGCCCCAGGTGAGCCAGCGGATCGGGTGGTCGCGCCAGCTGCGGTCGGTCTCCGGCAGCTCGGCACCGGCGACCTGCTGCACCGAATGGTTGCGTACCCGCCGTCCGATCCAGACGTCGGGGAAGAAGTAGCGCCAGGCGAGCACCCCCAGCATCAGTACGCTGAGCACGGTCGTCACCCGGGACAGGAACGGCAGCAGGCCGTGGCGGATCCCGACCCAGTTCAGCACCGGCCCGATGAACTGCTCGACGATGCTGGCCGGTGACATTCCCCAGGTCAGCTCACCGATGTTGGCCGCGTGCCGCCAGCCCATGAACTCGAAACCGATGGCCAGCGAGACGGCGGTGAACGAGGCGGCGGCCAGGCCGCAGCTGACCAGGCTGCGACCGATGATCACCAGCAACCGGCGGCCGGGGGCGAGGTCCTTGAGCCGGGCCGCCACCGGCAGCAGCCCGATCGCGAACGCGGCGATGATGCCGGGTTGCTTGAAGGTGGCGCCGACGCCGACCAGCAGCGCACCGACGATCATCCCGGGCGTACCGAAGCGCAGGGTGCACCAGATCGCGACCAGCACCAGCGCGACCATCATCGCGTCGTTGTGCATGCCGCCGACGAAGTGGATCAGCAGCAGCGGGTTGAGGATGGCGAACCACTTCGCGAGCTGGACATCGGCGCCGAGCTGCCGGGCGACCATGGGCACGAAGGCGGCGATCACGGCCACCGCGATCAGGATCGGGATGCGCATCGCGATCACCGAGATCAGCCCCTGGAACCCGGTCGCGACCGCGACCCAGTACTGCACCAGCAGCGCGAACGGCGGATAGATCGAGGTGGTGCCGCGCCAGACCTTGTGCACGTTGATCGCGAACGGCCCGCCGGCCTCGGTCAACCCGACCTTGTAGGGGTCGAGGCCCTGATGGATGATCCAGCCCTGGTCGGCGTAGAGGAAGGCGTCGGAGGAGAAGATCGGCGGCGCCAGCAGCACCGGCAGGCTCCACAGCACCAGGACCCAGGAGTGGTTCAGCAGCGGCACGCGGGCGGGGCGGAGCTTGAGCCAGGCCCAGATCAGCAGCGCCAGGCCGATCGCCATCAGCGCCCGGCCGACCTGATATTTCAGGACGCTGCGCAGGATCCGCAGCGGGGCGATCTGGTCCAGGGAGGCGTTCGGCACGAAACCGGGGGTCATCACCGCGATGCCGATGCACAGCATGCCGAGCATGCCGAGCAGCACACCGGGAATGCGCAAGGTGGCCACCAGCCCCGGGGGGCGCGCGTCAACCGTCTGCACCGACCCCGACTGCTGCACGTGTTTCCTTCCTGTCCGCTCCCGCCTGTGATGCTAGCCGCGCCGCGCCGGTGGTTCGAGCGGCCGCGGGTCTCGCACCGATTCTGTGTCGGAACTGCAATCTGGGGGTACGCCGGATCAGGCGCGTCGCAGGGTGGCGAGGAGGGCCCGGAGTTGGGGGCTGGGGTGGTCCGGGCGCCAGGCCAGCCCGATGCCGAGGTGCGGTTCGGGGGCGGTGAAGCGTCGCATCAGCAGGCCGCGAAGGCGGGGTACCCGGGCGCGGTCCAGCAGCCCGATCCCGGCCCCCTCGGCAACGGCCGCGAGCAGATGGTCGGCATCCGGTTCGTCGTGCAGTGTGGGGAACGGCCCGGCCCCGAAGAGCTGGGCCAGCAGCGCGGCATGGGCGGCGGGGGCCTGTCGGCGCGGCCAGCAGAGCACCACCTCCTCGAGCAACCATGCAGACCGGATCCGCCGTGAGCGGGCCAGCCGGTGGCCGGTGGGCAGGACCGCGACCACCTCGGACTCGGCGAGCGGCTCGACCCGAAGACCGGGCCGCTCGATCGGCGTACGCACGATCGCGGCGTCGAGATCACCGGTGGCCAGCCGGTCCAGATTCCAGGCCGTCCAACCGACCTCGGCGCGCACCTCGACACCGGGGTGCTGCCGGCCGAAGGCCGCGAGCGCCGCCCGGGCGACACCGGCGCCGTCGGAGCGGGTGTGGGCGATCCGCAGCACGCCGGCCTCGCCGTGACCCACGGCGGTCACCTCGGCGATCAGCGCCTCGTAGGAGGTGACGAGATCCCGGGCGCCGTCGGCGAGCCGCTGTCCGGCGGCGGTCAGGGTGACCCCGTGCGGACCGCGCTCGCACAGCTGCACGCCGAGCTGGCGCTCCAATCGCTTCACCTGTTGGGAAAGCGCGGGTTGGCTGAGCTGCAGGCGCTCGGCCGCGCGGGAGAAGTGCAGCTCCTCGGCAAGGGCGACGAAGTACTGCAGGCGTTCCAGCTGCATGAGCGCCATGATAAGCACAGCTAATCGCAGCGGTAGCAATCGGTATTGGCATCGGGCGGTGTCACCGGCACACGGTTGAGGCATGGAACTCACTGCGTCGAATGCCCCCACGGCCGCCGAGCGGACCCCCTGGCCACAGCACGCGCTGGTGCATGCGGTCTTCTTCGCGATGGGCGCCGAGCTCTTCCTGGTCCCTCCCCTGCTGGGGCTGATCGCCCGCGATTTCGGGGTGGGTGAGGCGAGCGCGGCCTGGGTGATCAGCGGTTACGTGCTCGGGTACGCGGTGTCCAGTCCGCTGCTCGCCGCACTGACCGAGGGGCTCAGCCCCCGCCGGGTGATCCTGGCCGGCGTCGCCATCTTCGCCCTCGGCGATCTCGGCTGTGCGCTGGCGCCGACCCTGCCGGTTCTGGTGGCCGCCCATGCGGTCAGCGGGATCGGTGGCGGGCTGGCCGCGCCGGCGATCTGGGCCCTGCTCGGGGAGACCGCGGCCGCCCACCAGAAGGGTCGGGCGATCTCGGTCGGTGCGGCGCTGTATGCCGGCGGGCAGATCGTCGGTGTCCCGCTGGGCAGCCTGCTGGCGGCGGCCACCGGGTGGCGGCTGCCGTTCGTGGTGATCGCCGGCTGGTTGGCGATCAGCTGGCTGGCGATCGCGGTACGCCTCCGCGACCCGGCCGGTGCCGCGCGCCCGCGACGGACCCGGGGCGCGGCGATCCGGGCCTCGCTGGGGCTGTGGCGGTACCGGGACTTCCTCGGGACACTGGCCGCCACCACGTTGACCCAGGCGGCGCGGATCGGGGCGTACAGCTATGTCGGGGTGATCTTCGGTCAGCGTTACGGCTTCGGCCTGGCCGCCCTCGGTGCGCTGGGTGCGGCGGTCGGTGCGGGGTCGATGTCCGGGTCGCTGCTGGCCGGCCCGGTGATCGATCGGTGGCGTACCACCGGCCGGCCGCTGGCTGCGCCGTTGATCGGGTGGGCGGTGCTGCTCGCGGCCGCGATCGTCGGCACGCTGGCGGTCGATGCGGTGGTACCGGCGGTGCTCGGTCTGCTGATCTGGTGCGCAGCCGGTGGGGCGTGCTACAGCACCGCGCAGGCCATGCTGGGGATCACCTTCAGCGACCGCCGGGCCGCCGCGGTGAGCTGGAACAACGCCTCGATGAACGCCGGTGTCGCGGTCGGCACCGCGCTGCTCGGCACCCTCGCCCTCGGGTCGGCGGGGTTCATCACGGCCGCCGCCGGCCTCGCGGGGCTGGGCGCCCTGGTCGCCGGCTGGCTCACGCTGCTCAGCGTCCGCGGCGGCCGAGCGCGCGGCGAAGCTGCGGGCACCGTTCGATGAGTGCCTGGCGCGCCCGGCTCATCCGGGTCGGCTCACCGGCCGTCTCGGCCAGGTGGATCATCCCCGCATCACCGGCAGCGACCGCGGCGGTGATGCCCTCGATCGCGAGCCGGGTGCGCTCCAAGGTCGCGTCGATGAGTTCGTGGGCGGTGATCCCGCCGTGGGTGTCGGCGATCAGCTGGAGCCGGTACGCCTGCTCCTCGAGCGGGTCCGGGGTGAACAGCGGGACCGCGGTCCAGGCGATCATGCCCAGTTCCAGCGCCGGGGTGGTCGGGCCCGCCAGGTCCCAGTCGAACACCCCGGTGAGCCGGTCCCCGTCGAAGCAGACGTTGTAGGGCGCCAGGTCGTTGTGTCCGATACCGCTCGCCTGCGGCGGCCCGGGAAATCGCCAGGGGCCGGGGTGGGTGAAGTCGGCGGTGTCGCGGTGCAGGCGCACGGCGAACCGGGTGAGCTCGATCAGTTGGGCATCGGTGAGCCGGTCCTGGTCGACGTCGATGATGCGGCCGGGCAGGAAGTCGAGGATCTCCCGGCCCCGGTGGTCGATCCCGTGCACCCGCGGCACGCATGGGGTACGCCGGGCCGCGAGGTGGTCCAGGAGCGCGTGCACCGCGGGGGTCCACGGGCCGATCTCCCGGCGTACCGTGTCGCCGACCCGGTACGCCCCGGCAACATTGCCGCCGGGCAGGCGTACGCCCTCCTCCTCGTCCACCGTCGCCATGCTAGGCCGCAGTTACCGAGTGGTCGAACCCCAGAATCCACCCCGCGTACTCCGCCGCAAGCCGCAGACCCGCATGCTCTCGTCGGACGTGGATCACGAGGGACGCATTCTGGGGTTCGACCATGCGGTCAGGACGGTCTCGGTCGGCGAAGCCTCCAGGTGTCAATCACCAGATGATTCTCCGGCCGGGGATCGTGGGGCCGATCCAGCACGGTCTGCCAGGACGGGTTCTGCAGCCCCTCGTTGTCGATCGATCGCGATTCGAGCCGGCGAACGCTTACGGCCGATCTGACAGTGTGCGGCAGCGGAAGTGTGCATAACCCCTGACATCTTGCGGCGGGGGTGGGGGTGATGGGGCGCGCCGCGCGCGAGCCGACGAGAAACAGCAGGGCCGCCCCGGTACGAACCGGGGCGGCCCCACGTGAGAACCGGAAGGCTCAGCTCAGTGGCTGTGGTCCTCTTCCTCGTCGTCCTCGGGCTTCTCCACCACCAGGGTCTCGGTGGTGAGCAGCAGCGAGGCGATCGAGGCGGCGTTGGCCAGCGCGGAGCGGGTGACCTTGACCGGGTCGATGACACCGGCGTCGATCAGGTTCCCGTATTCGCCGGTGGCGCCGTTCCAGCCATCGTTGGTCGGCAGCTCGGCGACCTTGGCGCAGACGACGTAACCCTGCTCGCCACCGTTCTCGGCGATCCAGCGCAGCGGCTCGACGACCGACTTGGCCACGATCCGGGCACCGATCGCGTCGTCACCGGAGAGACCCAGATCGCCGTCGAGGACCTTGGCGGCGTGGATCAGCGCGGAACCGCCGCCGGCCACGATGCCCTCCTCGATGGCCGCCCGGGTCGCCGAGACGGCGTCCTCGATACGGTGCTTCTTCTCCTTGAGCTCCACCTCGGTGGCGGCGCCGACCTTGATCACGCAGACGCCGCCGGCGAGCTTGGCGACCCGCTCCTGCAGCTTCTCGCGGTCCCAGTCGGAGTCGGTGCGCTCGATCTCCTGACGGAGCTGCGAAACGCGCGCCTCGACCTCGGAGGACTCCCCCGCACCGTCGACGATCGTGGTGTTGTCCTTGGTGACGACCACGCGACGAGCGCGGCCGAGCACCTCGAGCCCGACCTGGTCGAGCTTGAGGCCCACCTCGGGAGAGATGACCTGGCCGCCGGTGAGGATCGCGATGTCCTCGAGCATGGCCTTGCGGCGATCACCGAAGGCCGGGGCCTTGACCGCGACCGAGGTGAAGGTGCCGCGGATCTTGTTGACGACCAGGGTGGACAGCGCCTCACCCTCGACGTCCTCGGCGACGATGAACAGGCTCTTGCCGGCGCCGATGACCTTCTCCAGCAGCGGCAGCAGCTCGTTCATCGAGGAGATCTTGCCGCTGTTGATGAGGATGTAGGGATCCTCGAGCACGGCCTCCATGCGGTCGGCATCGGTGACGAAGTAGGGCGACAGGTAACCCTTGTCGAACTGCATGCCCTCGGTGAACTCGAGCTCGGTGCCGAAGGTCTGCGACTCGTCGACGGTGATCACGCCGTCCTTGCCGACCTTGTCGAAGGCGTCGGCGATCAGCTTGCCGATCTCCTCATCGCGGGAGGAGATGGTGGCCACCTTGGCCATGTCGTCGGTGGACTGCACCTCGCGCGAGTCGGCGTGCAGCTGCTCGACGACCTTCGCCACGGCGGCGTCGATACCGCGCTTCAGGCCGACCGGGTTGGCACCCGAGGCGACGGCCCGCAGGCCCTCGTGCACCAGGGCCTGGGCCAGCACGGTGGCGGTGGTGGTGCCATCGCCGGCGATGTCGTTGGTCTTGGTGGCGACCTCCTTGGCGAGCTGGGCGCCAAGGTTCTCGTAGGGATCGTCGAGCTCGACGTCACGAGCGACGGTCACGCCGTCGTTGGTGATCGTGGGGGCGCCCCACTTCTTGTCGAGCACGACGTACCGGCCCTTGGGACCGAGGGTCACCTTCACGGTGTTGGCGAGGACGTCGACGCCACGCTCGAGCGAGCGCCGCGCCTCCTCGTCGAACTGAAGGATCTTGGGCATGTATTACTCCTGGCTCACTTGGAAACGACGGCGAGGATGTCGCGGGCATTGAGGAGCAGCAGCTCCTGCCCGTCGTACTTGACCTCGGTGCCGCCGTACTTGGAGAAGATCACGACATCGCCCTCGGCGACGTCCATCGGTACGCGCTGACCCTTGTCATCGACGCGACCCGGGCCGATGCTGAGCACCTTGCCCTCCTGCGGCTTCTCCTTGGCGGTGTCCGGGATGACCAGACCGGAAGCGGTGGTCTGCTCGGCCTCGAGCGGCTGGACGAGGACGCGGTCCTCGAGCGGCTTGATCGTGACTGCCACGTCAGGCCCCTTTCATGTTTGGGGATTTCTGGTTGTCCACAGTCCCGGGGCGTCGTCGCGGGTGCCGTCCCAAGCTGCTGGCACCCTCGCCTCGAGAGTGCCAACTCTGAATCTACCGTCGCGCTGGCACTCGGGCAACCCGAGTGCCAAAACCGGTTCCGAGTACGCCGACCACGCCGCAGCGATATAACACGTTGGTAACGTCTGATAACGGTATTACTCCTAGTCAGCCGCCGACTGAGCACCTGGCGGTGTACCTGAACGGGTCCTCATGGCTCGGACCGACCGATTCGGCGTCCTAAGGTGGATCGGTCCGCCGGAGTACGCCGCACCCCCCGTGGCGCCTCGCCCCATCCGGCGGCCGCCCGGCTTGGCGTACCGCACAGCCCGCCTGCCCGGAAGGAGCCCGCGTGACCGTGACCGCACCAGATGGATCACACCCCACCGACGAACCATTTACCCCGTCCATCGTCGCCCAAAACCTCTACAAGTACTTCGGTCGCGATGAGGCCACCGTCGCCCGCCGGATCAGGGCCGGTGACTTCGACCCGACCGGTGTCGCCGGGACGGCCGCCGTCCTCGACGCGAGCTTCGAGGTCGCCCGCGGGGAGACCTTCGTGGTGATGGGACTGTCCGGCTCCGGCAAGTCCACGCTGATCCGGATGCTGAACGGGCTGAACACCCCGACCGCCGGCACCGTGCTGATCAACGGCGCCAATCTGACCACCGCCGATCCGGCCGAACTGCGGCGGATCCGGCGCGATGAGATCTCGATGGTCTTCCAGCATTTCGGCCTGCTGCCCAACCGCAACGTGCTCGCCAACGTCGGCTACGGCCTCGAGGTGCGCAAGGTCCCCCGCGCCGAGCGCGAGGAGCGGGCGGCGTACTGGATCTCCCGGGTCGGTCTGCAGGGTGTGGAGACCAAGCTGCCGAGCGAGCTGTCCGGCGGGATGCAGCAGCGGGTCGGTCTGGCCCGCGCGCTGGCCGCCGAGACCGACATCCTGCTGATGGACGAGGCCTTCTCCGCCCTCGACCCGGTGATCCGCGCCGACCTGCAGAGCCAGCTGCTGGAGCTGCAGGAGGAGCTCGGCAAGACGATCGTGTTCATCACCCACGACCTCAACGAGGCGATGCGCCTGGGCGACCGGGTGGCGATCATGCGCCGCGGTGAGATCGTCCAGATCGGCACCGCGACCCAGATCCTGACCAACCCGGCCAACGACTACGTGTCCCGCTTCACCGCCGATGTGGACCGCAGCCGGGTCCTCACCGCCGGCATGGTCGCCGACGACACCGCCCCCGATTTCGCGGCCGACACCCCGGCCAGCCAGGTCGCCACCGAACTGGTCCGGCTCGGTCACACCGCGGGTTCGGTACGCCGCGACGGCCAGTTCCTGGGGGTCGTGCTGCTCCGCGACGCGGTGGACGCCGACGGCACCGCCGCCGATCTGATCACCCCGCAGCATGCACCGGTGAAGCGCGGTACGCCGATCGGTGAGCTGTTCGGGGTGGCCGCGACCCAGGAGCAACCGCTGCTCATCTTCAACCGCCGCGGCGAACGGGTCGGGCTGCTCAGCCGGGACCGGATGCTCGATTCGCTGGCCACACCGGCCGAGGCGCCGACGGCCCCGCCCGCACCCACCCCGGCCCGACCGGCACAACCTGTCGAACCGGCCACCCCGAGCCCCGCCGCCACGAAGGGAGCTGCGCAGTGAACTTCGATCCGCTCAACCCGAGCTTCCCGGTCGGGGACGCCGTCGCCGACGCGATCGAGTGGTTGCAGACGAATCTGGCGGTCGTCTTCGACGTGATCCAGGGAGTGCTGGGCTTCCTCTACACCAGCCTCTCCGAGGGTCTGAACAGCCTGCCCTACTGGGTGGTCATCATCGTGCTGGCCGCGCTCGCCGGGTTCGCGACGCTGTCCTGGAAGCTCCCGCTGTTCACCGCGATCGGCTTCTACGTGATCCGCGGGTTCGACCTGTGGGAGCACGCGATGCAGACGATCTCGCTGGTCCTGCTGGCGGTGGTGCTCGCGCTGCTGCTGTCCATCCCGTTGGGGATCTGGGCGGCCCGCAACGACACCGTCTCCCGGATCGTGAAGCCGATCCTGGACCTGATGCAGACGATGCCGGCGATGGTCTATCTGATCCCGGCGATCACCATCTTCGGCATCGGCCCCACCCCGGGTGCGATCGCGACCCTGATCTTCGCCATGCCGCCCGGCGTACGCCTGACCGAACTCGCCATCCGCGGGGTCGACAAGGAGCTCGTCGAGGCCGGCCAGTCGTTCGGCGACACCCCCGGCCGGATCCTGCGCCGGATCCAGATCCCGGTCGCGCTGCCGACGATCATGGCCGGCGTCAACCAGGTGATCATGCTCGCCCTGTCGATGGTCGTGCTGGCCGGCATGGCCGGCGCCGGCGGACTGGGTGGCGATGTCGTCGGTTCGCTGAGCTCGCTGAACGTGCCGCTCGGCATCGACGCCGGCATCGCGGTGGTGATCATCGCGATCTATCTGGACCGGGTGTCCGCGGCCGTCACCAGCACCAAGCGGCGCTCCCGCCGCCGCACCACCGGGGACCCGGCGCAGGTCACCGAGGCCGACGCCGACAACCCCGCTACCGAGAAGACCTCCGGCAATGTCGCCGAACCCCACCTCGAAGGAAAGGAACTCCGATGAAGAAGAAGCACCTCGTGGCCCCCGCGGCCGTCCTCGCCGGCTCCCTGCTGCTGGCCGGCTGCGGCGCCTCGAACAGTGGCGGCGGCACCGCCGCCCCCGGCGGCTCCGGCGCCTCCAATGCCGCGACGGCCGACTACGCCAAGACCTGGGGCGAGTGCAAGCCCGGCAGCTCGGCGAAGAACGTCGCCGACATCCAGGGCGAGGACAAGGACAAGGACATCACCATCGGTGCCTTCAACGGCTGGGACGAGTCCTTCGCCACCGCGCACCTGCTCAAGGCGGTGCTGACCAAGGAGGGTTACAACGTCAAGGTCGACGCCTACGAGGCGGCCCCGGCCTTCGCCGGCACCGCCAAGGGCGATATCGATGTGATCACCGATGTCTGGATGCCGGTCACCCACCCGCAGTACCTGCAGCAGTTCGGCGACCAGCTGGAGCAGCTCGGCTGCTGGTACGACAACGCCAAGCTCACCATGGCGGTCAATGACAGCTCGCCGGCCAAGTCGATCGAGGACCTGGCGACGATGTCGGACCAGTACGGCGGCAAGCTCTACGGCATCGAGCCGGGTGCGGGTCTGACCAAGCAGACAAAGGAGAAGGCGATCCCGGAATACGGGCTGGACAAGATGCAGTTCGTCGTCTCCTCCACCCCGGCGATGCTGGCCCAGGTCAAGAAGGCCACCTCCGCCAACGAGAACGTCGCGGTCACCCTGTGGCGCCCGCACTGGGCCTACAGCGCCTACCCGATGCGTGACCTGGAGGATCCGAAGGGTGCCATGGGTGGCACCGAGGTGATCAACTCGGCGAGCAGCAAGAAGTTCGCCCAGGACAACCCGAAGGCCGCTCAGATCATCAAGAACCTGCAGCTGAACGACAAGCAGCTCTCCGATCTGGAGAACTTCATGATGAGCCCCGACGAGTTCGACGGCAAGGACAACGACGCCGCCGTGGCCAAGTGGCTCGAGCAGAACCCCGACTTCGCCGAGAAGCTGAAGTCGGGCCAGCTCGGCGCCGCCTGACCTACCTCGAGTAGCGGACCCCGGCGCAGCGAAGCCGGGGGAAGCGGGTCAAGATGTACGCCGGAACGCCGGTCGGTCTCCTCGGAGATCGGCCGGCGTTGTCGTTGGTACGCCTACCGATGCCCGGGAGGTGGCTTCGTCCCGATGCTCGCTCAGCCGACGGGTCTCAGCGGCCCGGGTGCACCATCGACTTGAGCCCGGCGGCGTGCCGGGTGCTGTCCAGGGATTCCTCCACCTGGTCGAGCCCGTAGTGCTCCCCCACCAGGCCGTCCAGATCGACCATGCCGGCGGCGGCCAGGTCGATCGCCGTGGCGAAGGTGTTGGCGTACCGGAACGAACCGATCACGGTCAGCTCGTGGTTCTGCATCAGGCCCATCGGGATCGCCACCTCCTCCGGGCCGCGACCGACCAGCACCACTCGGCCGGCGGGGCGGATCGCGGGGAAACCGCGACGCAGCGCCGCCGGTGAGCCGGAGCATTCGATGAACGCGTCGAAGTGGGTCTCCGGCATCCGGGACCGCATCGAGGTCATGTCCAGGACACTGGTGGCACCGACCGCGGCGGCCTGCTCCAGCCGCCCCGCGGACAGGTCGGTGACGGTGATGTCGGTGGCGCCGAGCGCCTTGGCGACCGCGACCGTGGTCAGCCCGATCGGGCCGGCGCCGGTGATCAGCACCCGGGAGCCGGCCCCGACATGGGCCTTGCGCAGCGCGGCCAACCCGACCGACATCGGTTCGATCAGCGCGGCCGCGTCGGCCGAAAGCTGTTCGGGGACCGGGTGGGCGAAGTCCGCGGCCAGCGTCAGATATTCCCGGAAGACCCCGTCGTGCCCGGGCGTACCGAGGAAGCAGATCTGTTCGCACAGGTTGTACCGCCCGGCGTGGCACATCGCGCAGCGGCGGCAGCACAGCAGTGGCTCGATCGCGACCAGTTCCCCGATCCGATCCGGCGAGACCCCTTCGCCCACGGCGACCACCCGTCCCGAGGCGGTACGCCCCAGCACCACCGGTCCGCTGAGGGTGGTGTTGGTGCCGCGGCCGCGGGACCAGAGGTTCACATCGGATCCGGAGACGGCGGCGGACTCGACCCGGAGCAGCACCTCACCGGGACCGGGTTCGGGCACCTGGCGTTCCTCGATGATGAGTCGGCGGGGCGCGGTGAGCACGCTGGCGCGCATCGTGCTGGGGATAGTCATGGCCCTCCTCGAATCGGTGCCAGCCTACCCAGCGCGGCGCACCACCAGTGCCCGCGCCCCTTCGGGGGTCGGGGTGAGCACCAGGGTGGCCCGTTCGGGCCCGCTGGGCCGCAACCGGCGGCGCAGCACGGCCGGGTCCAGCTCGAGGCCGCGCTTCTTGATCTCCAGGGTGCCGATCCGGTGCTCGCGGACCCAGGAACGCAGCGTCTTCTCCTTGTACGGCAGCACCTCCAGCACCTCGAAGGCCGTCGCGAACGGGCTGTTGATCGGCTCCTCGGCACTCAGATAGGCGATCTGGTCCGCCAGCCGGGTCGCACCCAGCTCGGCGGCCAGCGCCGGCACCGCACCGCTGCGGATCACCGCCGGGTCGGGTTCCAGCAGGTACGCCCCCACCCCGGTCACCGGCAGCGGCACCTCGCTGGCGACGATCCGCTCCCCCGCCGGCAGCAGCACCGCCGCACGGACCGGATCCGCGAGCACCGCGGAGGTGAGGGTCACCTCGACCGCGCTGCCGTCGTGGGAGATCCACTCGGCACCGACCCCGTCGGGGATGAGTCGGTGCGGCAGACCCGGGCCCAGCTTCAGCATCGCGCCCGCGCTGCGCTGCAACAGTCCGGTCACGAAATCCCACGCTGGTTGGAAATCCTCGATCCGCCAGCTGCGCTCGGCGCCGCGGCGGCGGGCCGGATCGCCGAAGGCGACCTGGTCGGCGGCCAGCTCGATCTCCTCGGCGCGGGCGTGCCGGACGGTGACCCCGGGCAGGTCGGCGAGGTTGGCCTCCGCCAGCACCGCGGTCGCCTCATCGGCCTCCACCGCCAGCACCTCGAGCCCGGCTTCGGCGAACGCTCGGGCATCGCTGCCCAGTCCACAGCCCAGATCGGCGACCCGGCGTACCCCGGCCGCCACCAGCCGCGCGGCCCGCCAGCGGGCGACCTCGGGGCGGGTGGCCTGCTCCAGGCCGACCGGGGTGAGGAACATCTGCTCCGCGGCGGCGCCGAATTTGGTGCGGGCCCGGTGCCGCAGGGCGGCCTGACCGAGCGCGGCGGTCGCCAGCTCCGGGTCGAAGTCGCGGCGCAGCGCGGTCGCGGCGGCCAGCGAGTCCGGATCGGGTTGGCCCATCGCGGCGGTCAGGGCCGACGGTTCGGCGACCAGCCGGTGGGCCAGCGCGGCGTCCATGCCCATCGCTCCGGGGCTCAGACCAGGACGCGGGAGACCGGCAGCCCGGAGTCCGCCCCGAACTCCAGCCCGGACGGCTGCCCGCCCCGCTCGATCAGCTCCGCGGCCAGGGCGGCGATCATCGCGCCGTTGTCGGTGCACAGCGCCGGTCGGGGCCGGCGCAGGGTGATCCCGGCGGCCGCGCAGCGCTCCTCCAGCAGGGCCCGCAGCCGCGAGTTGGCGGCCACCCCGCCGCCGATCAGCAGGTCGTCGATGCCGTGGTCGGTGCAGGCGGCGACCGCCTTGGCCGACAACACATCGCAGACGGCCTCCTGGAAGCTGGCGCAGACATCGTCGACCGGCACCTCGCGGCCGTCGCGTTCGGCCGTCTCGACCCAGCGCGCGACGGCGGTTTTCAAACCGGAGAAGGAAAAATCGTAACGGTGCTTGGCCAGATCGTGCCGGGCGGTGAGCCCGCGCGGGAAGCGGATCGCGGTCGGATCGCCGTTCTTGGCGCGGGCATCGATCACCGGACCACCGGGATAGGCCAGGCCGAGCAACCGGGCCACCTTGTCGTACGCCTCCCCCGCGGCGTCGTCGATGGTGGCGCCGAGCTGAGTGATCTGGTCGATACCGTCCACCTTGAGCAGCGAGGTGTGCCCACCGGACACCAGCAGCGCGACCGTCTGGGCCGGCAGCGGGCCGTGATCGAGCAGGTCGACCGCACAGTGCGCCGCCAGGTGATTCACCCCGTAGAGCGGCTTGTCCAGGGCGTACGCCAGCGCCTTGGCGGCGGAGATGCCGACCACCAGCGCACCCATCAACCCGGGCCCGGCGGTGACCGCCACCCCGTCGATGTCGGAGAGTTTCACCCCGGCGCTGTCCGCGGCACGGCGCAGGGTCGGCAGCATCGCCTCCAGGTGCGCCCGGCTGGCCACCTCGGGCACCACGCCGCCGAAGCGGACGTGCTGGTCGACCGAGGAGGCCACCTCGTTGGCGAGCAGCTCGCGACCCCGGACCAGGGCCACCCCGGTCTCGTCGCAGGAGGACTCGATGCCCAGGATCAGGGGTTCGCTCACGACGCCTCCTCCAGCTCGGCGGTATCCAGTTCGCGGCGCATGATCACCGCATCCACGCCCTGACCGTAGTATCCGGCCCGCCGGGCGATCTCGGTGAACCGATGGCCGCGATAGAGCCGCAGCGCCGGCACGTTGTCGTGGCGGACCTCCAGCAGCAACTCGGTGCAGTCGAGTTCGGTCGCGGCCACGATCCCGGCGCTCAGCAGTGCGCTCGCCACTCCCCGGCCGCGCGCGGCAGGGGCGACCACGATCCGATTCAGCTCGGCCACCTCACCGACGTGCTGCACCGTGGCGACGGCGTGCACCGGATCGCCGACGACGAGCACGATCCGGTTGTCCGCGGCGAGTTCCTCGGCCCAGGCACGCTCGCTCCAGCGTTCCTTCACCTCGAAACCGGATTCC
The DNA here is from genome assembly GCF_004362375.1 of Enemella evansiae. Lineage (NCBI taxonomy): Bacteria > Bacillati > Actinomycetota > Actinomycetes > Propionibacteriales > Propionibacteriaceae > Enemella > Enemella evansiae. Next base: position 157,041 of record NZ_SNXA01000012.1, on the reverse strand, counting down.
TCGAGGGCGGTGATGGCGGCCAGGTCGGCCGGCTCGGCGGGTCGGGTGGTCATCGCGGCGCCTGCTGGCCCTCGGGGCGCCTACCTCGCAGGCGCGGCCGGTTGGTGGGCAGCGCGGACTTCCGGCGGGTGGCGACGGCGGCGTCGGGGCGGCGCAGATAGAGCGGCTCGGTCCCCGCGGCGGGCAGTCCGGTGTTGAGTGCGGCGAGCAGGCCGGCGTCCAGGTGGTCGATCGGACCGGGCTCGCCGGTCACCAGCACCGCACCCGGCCCGACCACCGGCAGCGCGGGCAGGTCGGTGGGCGCGTTGACCGACGGGCCCTCGCGACGGGTGCCGTCCGGGGCGTACGCCGCCCAGTAGACCTCCTTGCGGCGCGCATCGGTGACGGCCAGGAATCCTTCAGGGGCAGAGAACCCGGGCGTACGCACGGCCTGGGCGGCGAGCACGTCGAGACTGCAGACACCGTGCAGGCCGATGTCATTGACCGCGGCCAGCACCTGCGCCGCGGCGATCCCGACGCGCAGGCCGGTGAAGGGACCCGGGCCGAGGCCGATACAGACCAGGTCCAGCTCGGCGGGTCGCAACCCCGCCTCGGCGAGGGCGGCGGCGATCAGCGGGGTGAGCTGCTCGACGTGCTGGCGGCTGTCGGCGAGCTCGGCGCGGGCGACGATCTCACCATCGACCGCGACCCCGACGCGGACGTCGGTGGCGGTGTCGATACCGAGGACGCGGGCTGGGGTGGTTTCGACTCGCTCGTCCCTCGCTCGCTCAACCGACGTGGGAGTGACCTCAGTCATCCTGCCCTCCCAGGGATTCGCGCAGTTCGACCCAGCGCGGGCCGATGCCGGTGAGCCAGACCTCGCGGGTCTCGTCGGCGGGGTCGTCGCCGCGGCGGATCTCGATCTCCAGCCGCTCGTCGGCGAGTTGTTCGGCGAGCCCGGCGCCCCACTCGACGACGGTCACCGAGTGATCGGTGTCGGCGTCCAGGTCGATGTCGTCCAGTTCGGCGGCATCCCCGAGACGGTAGGCGTCCACATGCACCAGCTCGGGCCGTCCGTCGGTGGTCGGATAGACCCGGGAGAGCACGAAGGTCGGCGAGATCACCGGTTCGGTGACTCCGAGCCCGGCACCGATGCCCTGGGTCAGGGTGGTCTTGCCCGCCCCCAGGTCACCGGTGGCGATCAGCAGGTCACCCGGACGCAGGATCGCGGCCAGGCGTACCCCCAACGCACGCATCGCCTCGGCATCGGGCACGACGACCCGCAGCGGCAGCTCCCGGGCGAAGTCGTAACCGTGCTCCAGCTCGCGGGCGATCTCGAATCCGCGGTGCCGCCACCAGCCGACGACCTGCGGGAACTCCTTGCGGGCAAAGAGTTCCGCGCGGACGTAGCCCAGCTCGGTGGCGAGTTCGCAGACCGCCTCGACCATCGCGGTGGCGACACCGTGCCGCTGGTACGCCGGATGCACCGAGACCCGCTGCAACCGGGTCACCCCGGGCTGTCCGGGATCCGGCGGCGGCAGCAGGATCACCCCGGCCAACTGGCCGTCGACCCGGGCCACCACACCGGTACCGCGGGCGATCTCGGCGGCCACCGATTCGGCGGTCTCCGAGAGCGCGGGCGGCGGCGGATCGACCTGGGCCCGGGCCCCGAACGCGGCATGGATCACCTGGACCACGCCCGCGGCGTCGGCGACCTCGACCACGGCGAGATCCAGGATCGGTCCATCCGGTTCGGTTGCCGCATGCTCCACGGTCAGCCCTCCCGGCTCCGCGGGCCGCGGGAACCATGTCCGGCGCGACCGCGCGGACCGCCGGAACGGCGATCCTGGCCGCGCCCGCGGCCACCCTGGCGATCACCGGAATCCCGGCCCCAGGCCGGCCGGCGCTTCTTCGGCCCGCGCGCCTCACGCCGCGGGGCGACCAGCTTGGCGTACTCCTCCTCGGTGACCGGCGCGCCGCTCGGCGTCCGGGCACCGGTCAACTCGGTCAGCAGGTCACCCTCGGGGCGCACCTCGACCGGTTCGACCTTCACTCCGGCCTGACCGGTGATCCGACGCATCTGCTTGCGCTGGTGCGGCAGCACGATCGAGGCGACGATCCCGGTACCGCCGGCGCGAGCCGTGCGGCCGGCGCGGTGCAGGTAGTCCTTGGGACCCATCGGCGGATCGACCTGGAGCACCAGGGAGACCTCGTCGACGTGGATGCCGCGGGCCGCGACATCGGTGGCGACCAGCACCGGCAGGGTGCCGTCCTTGAAGGCGGCCAGGATCCGGGCGCGGGCGCCCTGGGTCAGCCCGCCGTGCAGGGCGCCGGCGGTGACGCCGGCGCTGCGCAGCTGCTCGGCGACCCGGTCCGCGCCGAGCTGGGTGCGGACGAAGATCACCGTGCGGCCCTCGCGGTTGGCGATCGCTGCGGTGGCGGCGTTCTTGTCGTGCGGCAGCACGTGCAGCACCCGATGCTCCATCGTGTTCACCGCGGCCTTGGCGGCATCCACCTCATGGGTCACCGGATCGTGCAGATACGCCCGGACGAGCCGGTCGATGCCGCGATCCAGGGTGGCCGAGAACAGCAGTCGCTGCCCATCGGTGGGGATGGCGTCGAGGATCGTGGTGACATCGGGCAGGAAGCCCAGGTCGGCCATGTGGTCGGCCTCGTCGAGCACGGTGATCTTGACCTGGGTGAGGTCGGCGACGCCCTGGTCCATCAGGTCGATCAGCCGGCCCGGGGTGGCGACGACGACGTCGACACCGCGGTCGAAGGCCTTGATCTGCGGGCCGAAGGCCATCCCACCGGCGACCAGGGTGACGCTCAGGCCGAGCTCCTTGCCCAGCGGGGCGAGCACGTCGGCGACCTGCAGGGCGAGCTCGCGGGTCGGTACCAGCACGACCGCACCGGGGCGGCCGTTCGGGTCGGCATCGGTGTTCGCGAGCCGGGTGAGCAGCGGCAGGCCGAAGCCGAGGGTCTTGCCCGAGCCGGTCCGGCCGCGGCCCAGCACATCCTTGCCCTCGAGGGCATCGGGGATGGTGGCCGCCTGGATCGGGAACGGGGTGGTGATGCCCTGCCGGGTCAGCGAGGAGACCAGCTGCTCGGGCAGGCCGAGGTCGCCGAAACCGGGGGCGTCGGCGTCGACCTCGGGCTGATCGGCGACCGGCGCGGCCGCGGTCACGGTCGCCTCGGTCGGCTCCCAGGACATCGTGTCGGCGTGCTCCAGCTCCTCGAGCTGGTCGTGGCGCGGCTCGTCACGGAACTGCTCGCGGCGCTCGGTGCGGCGACGGTCGTCGCGGTGGTGGCCGGCACCGAACTTCTCACCGGTGAAGCGTTCCTTGCTGCGCGGACGCCGATCATCCTGGCCGCGGAAGTCCCGGCGGTTGTCCCGTCGGTCGTCGCGGTCGCGGAAATCGCGGCGATCGTCACGGCTGCGGAAATCGCGGCGGTCATCGCGATCGCGGAAGTCGCGACGGTCGGTACGCCGGTCGTCCCGGTCCCGGAAGTCCCGGCGGTCGTCACGGCTGCGGAAATCCCGACGATCATCACGGTCGCGGAAGTCGCGACGGTCGGTACGCCGGTCATCCCGGTCGCGGAAGTTCCGGCGGTCATCACGATCGCGGAAGTCCCGGCGGTCGGTACGTCGATCATCCCGGTCCCGGAAATCCCGCCGGTCGTCACGGCTGCGGAAATCCCGACGATCGTCACGATCACGGAAATCCCGGTCCTGGCGGGGCTCGACCTTCGCAAACGACCGACCGCGGCGATCCGGCGTACGCCGCTCCTCACTCGACCGCTCGAAACGATCCCGCTCGACACGGGGCTTGCCGCCGCTGCGGCGCGGGGCATGGCCGCGCTCGGAACGCTCGGAAGCGCTCCAGCGCTTCTTCGGCGTACCGTCGGCCTTGAAACTCTTGGGACGGCTCTTGCCCGGGGCCGTCTTGCTCCGCACCTTGGTCGTGGGGCGTTTGGACACAACTCACTCATCTCTGGACGCATCGGTCCGCTGGTAGGTACGTCAGCGGCCCCGAACGCCGGGCAGGCCCGGCGTGCTGCGATGCAGAGTTGGTGGCGGAAGACGAACCTCGGGCCCCCCGTCAGGGAGTCACCCATGTCTGATTCGAAACTAATTCTGTCCCGAGCTGCGCTGCGCAGTCGGGGACCGGGTCGGCGTACCGCCCGATCGCAAGCGAACAGTCTAGCAGCCCGGACCGTTATCACCCAGTCGAGGAGATCGCAACCAACTCGTCACCTGCTGTTGGCGGACACGACGACTCCACGGTGGGGGGTCTTTGCCTGCGGCGGGCTACGTTGGGGATGTGCGGGTAGCCATTGTGACCGAATCCTTCCTGCCCCAGATCAACGGAGTGACGCACTCGGTGATGCGGGTGCTCGAGCACCTCCGCGCGACCGGGCACGAGGCGATGGTGATCGCGCCCTCCCACAGCGGACGGGCGCCGAAGGAGTACGCCGGTTTCCCGGTGGTGCCGGTGACCTCGGTGGCGCTGCCCGGGTACGCCGACGTGCAGCTGTCGACCACCCCCCAGTGGCGCTTCGAGCGCATCTTCGCCGACTTCAACCCCGATGTGGTGCACCTGGCCGCGCCCTTCGCGCTGGGCCAGCGCGCCGGACTGGCCGCGCACCGGATGGGCCTGCCGAGCGTCGCGATCTACCAGACCGAGATCCCCACCTATGTGACCCGTTACGGCATCCCGCAGGCCGAGCAGCTGCTCTGGAAGTGGGTCCGCAACGTGCACCAGCTGGCCACCATGACCCTGGCGCCCTCGACCTATGCCCGCCAGCAGCTGGTCGGGCTCGGCGTGCAGCGCGTCGGACTGTGGGGCCGCGGTGTCGACTCGGTGCGGTTCCAGCCGGGCAAACGGGACGAGGCGCTGCGCCGGTCCTGGGCGCCGAACGGCGAGAAGATCATCGGCTATGTCGGGCGACTGGCGCCGGAGAAGCAGGTCGACGACCTGGAGGTGCTGGCCGATCTGCCGGGCACCCGGACCGTGATCGTCGGCAAGGGCCCGCGGATGGACGAACTGCGGCGGATCCTGCCGCATGCGGTCTTCCTCGGTCAGCTCACCGGTGACGAGTTGCCGCGGGCGATGGCCTCGTTCGACCTGTTCGTGGCGCCGGGTGAGTTGGAGACCTTCTGCCAGACCATCCAGGAGGCCCAGGCCTCCGGCGTACCGACCATCGCACCGGCCCGCGGCGGCCCGATCGACCTGATCGACCCCTCGCACACCGGCTGGCTCTACGAGCCCGGCAACCTGGCCGGGATGCGCGCCCACGTCCGTGACCTGCTCGGCGACGACTTCAAGCGCGCCACCTTCGCCCGCAAGGCGCGCGAGGCCGTCGAGCACCGCACCTGGGAGACCACCTGCGCGCAGCTGGTGATGCACTACCAGGAAGCGATCGACGCGGTCAGCTACGCCGCCGCCTGATCCCACCGCCTTCCGGCCCGCGGCTCGGGAAGCTGTCCGATTCACCGGGTGTGTACGCCGGGCAAGTGGCTTCGACTCGCTCGTTCCTCGCGGTTCCTGAGCGAGGAGCGCCAGCGACGAGACGAAGGGCGCTCAGCCGGCGTGCTTGCGTTCGGCTCGTTCGACGAGATGGTCGAGGACCTCGTTGTAGGCCTGGTGGTGCTCGACGATGCCCATGTGGCCCGAATCGGGGACGATCAACGAGTCGGCCCCCGGCAACTGTTCGATGATCCGGTCGGTGTGCTCCACCGGCACGATCGAGTCCTTCTCGCCGCCGATCACCGCGGTCTCGATCCGCGACAGCACCGGCATCGACCGCCGACCGTCGAACTCGGCGAAGGCCGGATAGAAGTCGGCCACCACCTCCATCGGGGTGCTGGCGACCATCTCGCTGAGGAAGTCGACGTATTCCGCCGGCACCTGCGATCCGTAACCCATCCGCCGGGTGATCACGAACGACACATCGGTGGAGACCCGGCGGGAGCGTTCGATCAGCGCCGGGATGCGGTTGGTGACCGACAGGATCGGTTCGGCCAGCCGCGGGAACAGCTCACCGGAGATGCCGGGCACGATCGAGTGCTGGGCCAGATTCCCCGAGGAGGTCGCGAGCAGTCCGGCGCCGACCACCTTGGTGCCGATCAGCTTCGGATACTGCCGGGCGAACTGCTGGATGGTCATGCCACCCATCGAATGGCCGATCAGCACCACCTTCTCATCGGGTTCGGTGGTCGCATCGAGCACCCGCTTGAGGTCCTTGGCGAGCTGGCTGATCCGGCAGAACCGCGGCTTGGAGCGGCTGGAGCGGCCGTGGCTGCGCTGGTCGTAGAGGACGACCTTGCGACTGCCGCGGAAGTGTTTGCGCTGGAAGTGCCAGCAGTGCAGCGAGAGCACGTAGCCGTGCACCAACACCACCGTCACCGCCTCGGGGTCGGCGTCGGGGCCCGGTTCGTCGACCTCGACGTGCAGGCGTACGCCGTCGGGGGTCACCACCTCCGGTCCGGGGGCGCGCAGGGTGAAGAACGCCTCGGCGGGCAGTTCGCGGCGCTTCGCCAGCTTCTGCCCGACGACCCGGCGCTCCAGTTCCCAGCCGGTGGCCACCGCACCCGCGGTGAGGGCGGCGATCCCGGTCACCAGACCGATACCCTGCGCCAACCGCGAACCACGCGCGGGACTCACTCTGGTCAGCCTCCTTGGACGGGGGTGTCCGACCCGGCGGTCACCCGGGGTACCCGGGCACCGATCCTGGTCACGATCTCGTAGCCGATGGTGCCACAGACCTCCGCCCAGTCCTCGGCGCTGGGGCTGGCGGGTCCGCCGAAAAGGGTGACCTCAGCACCCGGCTCCTCGGTGGCGTCCGGCCCCAGATCCACCACGAACTGGTCCATGCAGATCCGTCCCCGGACCGGTACCCGGCGGCCGCCCACCTCAACCTCGGCCACATTGCTGGCATGCCGCGGGATGCCGTCGGCGTACCCGAGCGGAACCAGCCCGAGCACCGTGTCCTGCTCGGCGGTCCAGGTCGCCCCGTAGGAGACGGTGGCCCCGGCGCGGACCCGTTTCACGTTCACCAGCCGGGCCCGCAGCCGCAGCACCGGGCGCAGCTCGACCCCGGCGCCGGCGGCGACCCCCTCCCCCGGGTCGACGCCATAGGAGGCGATCCCCACGCGGACCAGGTCGTAACGGGATTCGGGCACCTGCAGCGCACCCGCCGAGTTCGCCAGGTGCAGCAGTTCGGGGTCCAGTCCGGCCTCCCGGGCGGTGGCCACCGCCTCCTCGAACACCGCCACCTGCCGCTTGGTGGCGGGCAGCGACAGGTCGTCGGAGGCGATGAAGTGCGACCAGATCGCCACCACCGTGAGGTTTCCGGCCCGTTCGGCTGCCGCTGCGGCGGCGGTCAGTTCCGACCAGAGACCCACCGGGGCGCCGTTGCGGGACAGCCCGGTGTCGATCTTCAGGTGCACCCGGGCGGGTCGGCCGGCGCTGGCGGCGGCGGCGACCACTCGGTCCAACTGGTCGAGTCGGTGTACGCCGAGGTCGACGTCGGCGGCGATCGCGGGCGCCAGCTCCTCCGCCGGGCCATACATCCAGGCGAGCAGCCGGCCGCGGTCCCCCGTCGCCCGCACGGCGAGCGCCTCACCGAGGGTGACCACCCCGAGCCAGGGCACTCCCGCGTCCCGGGCCGCGGCGGCGCAGGTGAGCATGCCGTGGCCGTAGGCGTCGGCTTTCAGCACCGCCATCACCTGGGCCGGGGCGACCAGGTCGGCGATCGCGCGCAGGTTCGCGGCGTACGCCACCAGGTCGATCTCCGCGCTGGCGGTGTCGGGGTCGATCATGGCCGCTCCTTCGACAGTGAGGCGATCACCGCGGGGAACCGTTCGGCGAGTTCCTGCGGCGGCCACGGGCCGGGGTGCTGGGCGGCGGTGTACGCCTGCAGGCTGGCCGCGGCCAGGGCGGCGTCGCGGGGCGCCAACCCGGCCGCGAGGAGGGTCGCGCAGACCCCGGCGAGGGTGTCACCGGAGCCGGCCTGGGCCGTCCAGGCAGGGCCCGGAATCGCTGTGTGCACGAGGTTTTCACCGGCTCGGGCGACATATTGGGTGGCACCCTTGAGCAGCACGGTGGCGCCGGTGCGTTCGGCCGCGGTCCGCACCGCCCACCGTGGATCGGCCTCCACCCGGTCCCGGTCGACCTCGAGCAACCGCGCCAGTTCGCCGGCGTGCGGGGTGAGCAGCGCGTGCTCGAGCCGGCGCTGCGGCAGGTGCCGCAGGGCGTCGGCGTCGAGGACCACCGGCAGGCCGGTGGCGAGCACCGAGTCAATGGTGGTGCGGGCGTCGTCGCGGGCCCCCCAGCCGGGTCCGAGCAGGTAGGCCTGGCAGCGGCCCGCGGCGGTGACCACGTTCGGGAATCGCTGCACCACAATCGATCCCGCGCGTTCGTCACCGAGGAAGCGGACCATGCCCGGGCCGGCGTGCACGGCGCCGCCGACGGCCAGCAGCCCGGCACCGGGATAGTGCGCGGATCCGGCGTCGATGCCCACCACACCGCGGGCGTACTTGTCGCTGGTCGGGCCCGGATACGGCCAGGCCGCGGCCAGCTCGGGCAGCTCCCACTGGGCCAGCTCGGCCTCCCCCGGGTCGAGTGGCAGGCCGATGTCGACCAGGGTCACCGCACCGGCGAGCGATCGCGCGGGTTCGCTGAGCAGGCAGGGTTTCCGGGCGCCGAAGGTGACGGTGGCATCGGCCGGGAAACAGGTCTCACCGGCGCGCGCACTGTCGGCATCCAGGCCCGAGGGCAGGTCGACCGCGACCACGTCGGCGGGTCCGCCGCGGGTGGCGTCGGCGATCCGGGCGAGGTCGCCCGAAAGTCCGGCCCGGCCACCGATGCCGAAGCCGGCGTCGATCACCTGGTCGAAGTCCCCCGCCGCGATCCGGCGCAACGTCTGCTCGGTGTTCAGCCGGCGCCCGCCGACGCGCTCGAAGGCCCGCCACGCTGCGCCGTGCACCTGCTCGGTGACCAGCCACGCGAAGACCTGCGCGCCACGCCGGGCGAGCCGGCTGGCCGCGTACAGGCCATCGCCGCCGTTGTTGCCGGGTCCGGTGACCACCAGCACCCGGGCGCCAGTGACGCGCCCGCGCCGGCGCCGCAATCGGTCACCGCAGACGGCGGCCAGTCCGGCGGCGGCCCGCTGCATCAGGGCGCCGTCGCCGACCTCGGCCATCGCGCGTTCCTCCGCGGCGCGGATCGCGGGCGTCGAGTAGGCGTACCTCATGCCGGCAAGCCTAGAAGGAGACCTGGCTGGTTCAGGACCGCCGCCGCTGCAGCGCCCGGGCCCGCCAGTAGAGGATGTGGGCCAGGATCAGGCCGACGACGCCGACACCGAGCAGGATCAGCCCGCCGATGGACCGCCCGCCGGTCAGGGTCAGCGCGCCGTTGAGGATCAGGAAGCCGAAGCTGAAGGTCAGCAGCACCAGCAGTCCCACGCTGGGCGCGCTCTGCTGCGGCATTCGCTGGTTCTTTCCGGGCGCTTCGGGCACGGATCAAGCCTCACAGACCACGAAGGCGGTCGCAATTCCGGCGTCGTGGGACAGGGAGAGGTGGATGGCACCGACGCCGAGTTCGGCGGCACGGGCCGCGACGGTGCCGGTGACGGCGAACGACGGCCGGCCGAACTCGTCGACGAGCACCTCGGCGTCCTGCCAGCCGAGGCCGCGTTCGATCCGCAGCGCCTTCGCGAGCGCCTCCTTGGCGGCGTACCGGCCGGCCATCGAGGCCATCGACAGCTCCGCCTCGGCCGCGGTCAGGAAGCGGCGGGCGAACCCGGGCCGCCGTTCGCAGGCGCCGGCGAAGCGGTCGACCGCGCACACGTCGACGCCGATTCCGATGATCACGCGCCGACCCTACGCCCAACCGCGCTGGGCGGCAGAAAGGCAGGCATCGAAGGTCTGCTCAGCCTGCTGGCCGGCGGCGGCACGGTCCCCCAGTGTGAGTTCCAGGGTGACCAGCCCGTGCACCTGCCCCCACAGCCCGAGCGCGACCACCTCGGGGTCGTGGCCGGGGGCGAGCTGGCCGGCCGCCTGGGCCCGGCGTACCGCCGCGAGCAGGGGTTCCTTGGTCTGCTCGGCCAGCCGCTCGGTCTCCGGGGTGGTGCGCTGCACGCCGGGGCCGAACATCAGCTGGAACAGGTGCGGATTGGCCAGCGCCCAGCGCCGGTAACCGCGGCCCAGGGCGAGCAGTTCCGCGGCCGGGTCGTCACCCGCGGCGACCCCGTGCTGGCTGGCGCCGAAGCTGCGGAAGGCCCGTTCGAAGAGTGCCAGCAGCAGTTGGTCCTTGCCGCCGAACAGCGAGTAGATCGCGGTCGTCGAGGTCTGCGCGTTGTCGGCCAGCCGGCGCAGGCTGAGCCCGTCCGGGCCGTCGGCGGCCACCAGGACCGCGGCCTCGGCGAGCAGCCGATCGGCCAGTCCGGCGTCGTGGGTCCTGGGTCTTGCCATTCACCCAGTCTTGCATAACACTGTTTCGTAACAGCGTTACCAAACCTTGGAGAGCCTGATGCTCAATACCGGCCGCTTCACCCACGAACCCGTCACCGAACCGATCACCGTCTTCCTGATCGGAATGCGCGTCAATCGCTGGTGGAAGCTCGGCAGCACCATCTGGACGATCAGCCAGATGCCGCCGATGCTGCGCGAGCTCGCCCGCGATCCCGAGTCCGGTCTGCTCGGTTTCCACAACTGGTTCGGCCGGACCACCCTGCTGCTCAGCTACTGGCGCAGCCCCGAGCACCTGTTGCGCTATGCCGCGCGCCCGGATGCGAACCATCGTCCGGCCTGGAGCGGTTTCAACCGGCTGATCGGCACCAGCGGGGATGTCGGCATCTGGCACGAGACGTACCAGGTGCAGCCCGGAGCGGTCGAGGGCGTCTATGTGAACATGCCGGACTTCGGGCTGGGCAGTGCGCTCGGCGTGGAGCAGGTGACCAAGGAGACGGCCAGCGCCGCGAGACGCCTCGGCCGGTCCCAGCCGACGACCTAGAGTGCCCCGCATGGATGCTGTGCAGTTGCTGATCGATGCCGAGCGATCCGGTGAGCCGGTCGGCGAGCTCCCGACGGGTGCGGTGCCCAGCTCGCGCCCCGAGGCGTACGCCGCCCAGGCGGCCTGGGCGCGCGGCGAGCGGATCGCCGGGTGGAAGATCGCCGCGACCTCGCTCGCCGGGCAGCGGCACCTGCAGGTGGACGGGCCGCTCGGCGGTTTGACCAGCGAGGCGATGCTGGTGGACCCCGATCGACCCATTTCCCTTGCCGGGAACAGAATGCGGCTGGCGGAGCTGGAGTTCGCGTTCCGGCTCGACCGGGAGCTCGCGCCGCGCGCTGCGGCGTACACCGTCGAGGAAGTGGTCGACGCCGCCGGCGAACTGCTGCTCTCCTGGGAGCTGCCCAGCACCCGGTACGCCGACGTGGCCGCGGTCGGCACCCTGCCGCTGATCCTGGACAACGCCTGCGGGCATCGGCTGGCGCTGCGACCCGCCACCGAGCAGGACTGGAAGAACGCCGACCTGAGCGCCGTCGAGGTCCGCGCGAGCAACAGCAACGGCATCGTGCATCCCGGTCGCAGCAGCAACGCCCTCGGCGACCCGCGGATCGCACTGACCTGGCTGGTCAACGAACTCTCGGCGGCCGGAATCACCGTGCAGGCAGGACAATTCGTGACCACCGGGGTCTGCACCGATCCCCTGCCGATCGCCGGCGGTGAGACCATCACCGGCGACTGGGGCCGCTTCGGCAGCTTCGAGCTGTCGTTCGTGGAGTGACCGGGCGTGGAGAACACCGGTACCGGCCGTGATCGGGTGGACGTGCTCATCGTCGGCGCCGGACTCTCGGGCATCGGCGTCGCGCACTATCTGCAGGATCGCCTGCCCCACAAGGAATATCTGATCCTCGAGGCCCGCGACACCCTCGGCGGCACCTGGGACCTGTTCCGCTATCCGGGGATCCGCTCCGACTCCGACCTGAGCACCTTCAGCTACGAGTTCCGCCCCTGGCAGTCCGATCAGACCATCGCCCCGGCCGGGATGATCCTCGACTATCTGCGCGAGACCGCCGCCGAGGAAGGGATCGATGCCCGCATCCGCTGTTCCCGCCGGGTGACGGAGCTCTCCTGGTCCAGCGCCGAGGGATGCTGGACCGCGCGGGTCCAGCACACCGACACCGGTGACTGGTCCGAGCTGACCGCGAGCTGGGTGTTCTGCGCCGGCGGCTACTACCGCTACGACCAGGCGTACACGCCGAGCTTCGAGGGCACCGAGCGGTTCGAGGGCACGATCGTGCACCCGCAGTTCTGGCCGGAGGATCTCGAGTACGCCGGCAAGCAGATCGTGGTGATCGGCAGCGGGGCCACCGCGATGACCCTGGTTCCGGCACTGGCCGAGACCGCGGGGCACGTGACGATGGTGCAGCGGACCCCCACCTATGTGCTGCCGCTGCCGTCGGTGGACCGTGCCGCGGTGCGCACCCGCCGCCGGTACGCCCCGGATCGGGCGCATGCGATCAACCGCGCCCGCAACATCCGCCGGCAGCGGGTCATCTGGTCGCTGTCCCGTCGGTTTCCCGGCCTGGTCCGCCGATTCATCCGGCGGGTGAACCGGCGCCTGCTGCCCGAGGGGTATCCGGTCGAGGTGGACTTCAACCCGCCCTACGACCCGTGGGACCAGCGGCTGTGCATCGCGCCCGACGGCGACCTGTTCCGCGCGATCCGGGCCGGCAGTGCGTCGATCGTGACCGACCGGGTCCGCACGTTCACCGAGCGCGGGGTGCAATTGGAGAGCGGCCGGGAGCTGGGCGCGGACCTCATCATCACCGCGACCGGACTCGATCTGCAGCTCTTCGGCGGCATCCGGGTGCGCGTCGACGGCAACCCGGTCGATTTCAGCGAACACGTCGCCTACCGCGGCCTGATGCTGAACGACATCCCGAACTTCGCCTACGCGGTGGGCTACACGAATGCGAGCTGGACGCTCAAGATCGGGTTGCTCGGGGAGTACTTCACCCGGCTGCTCGCACACATGGATGCCGAGGGCTGGGCGGTCTGCCGGGCCGAGCTGCCCACCGAGGGGGTGCGTACGCTGCCGCTGCTCGACTTCGGCGCCGGATACGTGCGGCGATCCCTGGCATCCCTGCCACGGCAGGGCGATCGCGGCCCGTGGCGGACCTCGACCGACTACCGCGACGATGTGAAGCTGTTGCGCCATGCGCCGGTGCAGGACGGCTCGCTGCGTTTCGAACCGGCCCGAGCCGCACATCTCGACACGGCCGCCATCGCTCCGCTCCGCTGCGCATGGCGGCCTACTCGATGACCGTGACGGGCAGGTCGACCCAGACCGAACCGGCGGGGATCGGCGCACTCGCTCCGGCGGTGAGTTCGGCGATCCGCGCGGTCAGCGCATCGGGGTCATCGGCGGTCAGCCGCAGCCGGACCGACGCGCCGTAATCGGCGCCGAGGACGGCCACCCCGGCATCGCGCAGCTCGGCCTCGACGCGGCCGGCGTCGGCGTGCGGCAGGTCGAGGTCCAACCGGACCCACTCGACCCGGCGTACCAGCCGCGCACCCTCGAGCGCCGCCCGGACGGCGTCACCGTACGCCCGGGTCAGCCCACCGGTACCGAGCAGGGTGCCGCCGAACCAACGGGTCACCACCGCCACCACATCGGAGAGTTCCTTGCCACGCAGGATTTCCAGCATCGGCGCACCCGCGGTACCGCTGGGTTCGCCGTCGTCGTTGGAGCGCATGATCGCCGGCGCCGGTCCGAGGATGAACGCGGTGCAGTGATGCCGCGCATCGCGATGGGTACGCCGTTGCTCCTCGATCACCGCACGGGCCGCGGCCTCGTCATCGACTCGCCGCACGACCGCGAGGAACCGCGATCGCTTCACCTCGATCTCCGCGGCGGGGGCGGTACCGGCCGCCAGCGTCAGATAGGTCACCTGGTTTCGACTCGCTCGTGCCTCGCTCGCTCAACCGGCGTGGCGCGAATCTCACTCCACCGTGACGGACTTGGCCAGGTTGCGCGGCTGGTCGACGTCGTGGCCGAGCCGGGTGGCGAGCTCGCAGGCGAAGATCTGCAGCGGCACGGTGGCGACCAGCGGCTGCAGCAGGGTCTGCACCTTGGGCAACCCGATCAGCACGTCGGCGTACGGGGCCACCTCGTCGTCCTCGGCCTCGGCGAGCACGATGGTCCGGGCGCCGCGGGCGCGGATCTCCTGGATGTTGGAGACGACCTTGTCGTGCAGCATGTCCCGGCCGCGCGGCGGGACGACCACGAACACCGGCAGGTCCTTGTCGATGACCGCGATCGGGCCGTGCTTCAGCTCACCGGCGGCGAATCCCTCGGCGTGGATGTAGGCGAGCTCCTTCAGCTTCAGCGCACCCTCCAGGGCCACGGGGAAGCCGGCATGTCGGCCGAGGAAGAGCACCGACGGCTGACCGGTGAGTGCCTCGGCCAGGTCGAGCACCGGCTGCTGCTCGTCCAGCACCTGCTGGATCAGCTCCGGCATCTGCTCCAGTTCACCCATCACCTGGGCGATCTCGTCGCCGAACTTGGTGCCCTTCACCTGGGCGAGGTAGAGCCCCAGCAGATAGCAGGCCAGCACCTGGGTGAGGAAGCCCTTGGTGGAGGCGACCCCGATCTCCGGCCCGGCGTGGGTGTAGATCACCGCATCCGACTCGCGCGGGATGGTGGAACCGTTGGTGTTGCAGATCGCCAGCACCTTCGAGCCCTGTTCGCGGGCGTGCCGGATCGCCATCAGCGTGTCGGCGGTCTCCCCGGACTGGGAGATCGCCACGACCAGGGTGTCCGGGCCGACGATCGGGTCGCGGTAACGGAACTCGCTGGCCAGCTCGACCTCGCAGGGCACCCGGGTCCAGTGTTCGATGGCGTACTTGGCCACCATCCCGGCGTAGTGCGCGGTGCCGCAGCCGATGATGACGATCCGGCGGATGCTGCGCAGGTCGGCCTGGGAGATCCGCAGCTCGTCGAGCGCCAACGCACCATCGGGGGCGTACCGGCCGAGGAGGGTGTCCGCGAGCGCCTTGGGCTGCTCGTGGATCTCCTTGCGCATGAACCAGTCGTAGCCGTCCTTCTCGGCGGCCGACAGATCCCAGTCGACGTGGAAGGGGCGTACCTCGGCCGGATTGCCGTCGAAGTCGGTGACGGTCCAGTCGTCGGCGGTGATCACCACCATCTGGTCCTGGCCTAGCTCGATCGCCTCGCGGGTGAACTCGATGAAGGCGGCGACATCGGAGGCGACGAAGTTCTCACCCTCGCCGACGCCGACCACCAGCGGGGAGTTGCGGCGGGCGGCGACCACCCGGGAGGGGTCGCTGGCATCGACCGCGACCAGGGTGAATGCACCCTCCAGCCGGTGGCAGACGCGGCGCATCGCGGTCGGCAGATCGGTACCGCCGTCGACCTCGCGGCCGAGCAGCTGGGCGACCACCTCTGTATCGGTCTCGGAGACCAGTTCGATGTCCTCGGCCAGCAGTTCGGCACGCAGCGCGGCGAAGTTCTCGATGATCCCGTTGTGGATCAGCGCGACCCGGCCGGAGGCGGACAGGTGCGGATGGGCGTTGATGTCGTTGGGGGCGCCGTGGGTGGCCCAGCGGGTGTGCCCGATACCGGTACCGGATTCCGGCAGCGGCTCGGCGGCCAGCGCGGTCTCGAGATTGGTCAGCTTGCCGGCCTTCTTCGCCGAGACGATCTTGTCCTCGGCGACCAGCGCGATCCCGGCGGAGTCATAGCCCCGGTATTCCAGTCGGCGCAGCCCCTCGACGACCACCTCGGTGGCCGACCGGTGACCGACGTAACCCACAATTCCACACATGGGCACGAGCGTACTTGCCCGGTCCACGTACGGCAGAATGCGGAGCATGGCGTCCGACGAAGAGGGCAGATCCGACGGCGGGGTGCGCGAGGAGGTATCAAGTCCCTACGTGCAGATAGCCCGGGCCGATTGGACCGAGATGGCCCCCCGGGTGCCGATGACCGTCGACCAGGGAATGCTCGACGCGCTCCGCGGCCTGGGCGATCCGATCAGCCTGCAGGAGGTCGCGGAGGTCTACCTGCCACTCACCCGGTTGCTCTCCCTCTACGAGCAGCACACCGGTGAGTTGTACGCCTCCACCAACGAGTTCCTGGGGATCAGCAGCCGGCGTACCCCCTTCGTGATCGGCGTCGCCGGCTCGGTCGCGGTCGGCAAGTCGACCACCGCCCGGCTGCTGCAGGCCCTGTTGTCGCGCTGGCCGGAGCACCCGCGGGTCGAGCTGATCACCACCGACGGCTTCCTGCACCCGAATGCCGAACTGCAGCGCCGCGGGCTGATGAACCGCAAGGGCTTCCCCGAGTCCTATGACCAGCGGGCGCTGCAACGCTTCGTGATGGAGGTGAAGTCCGGGCGTCCGGAGGTCAGCGCGCCGGTCTACTCACACCTGGTCTACGACATCGTCCCGGGTGCGCAGGTGACCGTCCGCTCCCCCGACATCCTGATCGTCGAGGGGCTGAACGTGCTGCAACCGGCACGGCAGCGCTCCGACGGCAGGACCGGATTGGCGGTCAGCGACTTCTTCGACTTCTCGGTCTATGTGGACGCCGCCGATGCCGACATCAAACGCTGGTACCTGCAGCGGTTCATGCGGCTGCGGGAGACCGCCTTCCGCGATCCGCGCTCCTACTTCCGCAAGTACGCCGAGCTCAGCGACGAGCAGGCGGTCCAGCTGGCCGGTGACATCTGGGACACCATCAATGGCCCCAACCTGGCGCTGAACATCCGCACCACCCGCTCCCGCGCCACCGCGATCCTGCGCAAGGGTGAGAACCACGAGGTGAAGTGGGTACGCATCCGCAAGGTGTGAAGGGTACGCCGGCTGAGCGAGCGCAGCCGCCCCGGTACGCCGGCTGAGCGAGCGCAGCCGCCCTGGTACGCCGGCTGAGCGAGCGCAGCGAGTCGAAGCCAGCGGGTGACCCCTGCGCTGCCTACCGTGACACCGTGAGAGGGCATCGATGAGCGGCAAGGGCACGGTCGCCAAGACCGCTGGTGGCTTCATCCTGAAGTACGCGGATGACTATCTGCGCATCCCGCGAACCTTCACCAAGGGCGCGAAGAGCGCCGATGAGGTGGCCCGGCGGATCGCGAAGAGCGGGGTGGATCCGAACACCTTCAAGAAGGCCAAGCGACTGCGGGAGAAGTTCCTCGGGAAGACCCCGGGCAAGCTCTCGGACACGGGTCAGAAGGTCTTCAAGCGGATGGCGGAGAAGGGCAAGATTTTCGATGCCCGCGGTCGGCCCATCAATCCAGACAACTACCCCAGCGGTTTGACGCCCAGAGACCTGAACAAGCTGCGAATCCGGGACGCGAACGGCACACTTCGCCCGCTCAAGCAGGCTCACATGGGCCACAACCCTGTCGATGCCGTGGATCACTGGACCACTCGTGGCAGTCGAATGAGCCCGCAGCAGAACCGCGATTGGATGAACGATCCGGCCAACTACGAGTTCGAGTATGGTCCCGACAACATGGCAAGGGGCCGCACCAACTCCAATCGGTATCGCAATGCCGCGCCCTCGCACGACACGGCTGAGATCCCGTGACGGTGCGAGCAGGCTTCGGCAGGTCCGAATTGCGGGCGCTAGTGTGGCGATGCAACGACAAGGAGGAACACCGTGAATCAGCGCAAGCCTCTTCCTGACGAGCTCGATCCCAAACTCGACGAGCTCGAAGCCCGGATGGACAAGGCCATCGATGACGGCGACGGTGAAGCGCTCGCACAGGCTGCGGAGGAAACCTGGAAGATCCTGCCTCGGCCGGTGTTGGAATGGGAGACCCAGGGACTGGTCGGGTGGTGCACCGACTCCCTCGAGGAAATCGGTGAGTGGGATGCGCTCCGCGTGTGGATCCCCCGCTACACCGAGCAGTACGGCCCCGATGATCCCTCCACCCGCATCCTCGTCGGCATCCTCGACTACAACACCGGCAAGAAGGAAGAAGCCCAACGCATCCTCGCCGGCGTACTCGACGAGTTCGGGCCGACGGTCTTCGAAGGACGCAAGGAATATCTCGACGTGGCCAGGAGAGGGCGACCGCAATGAGCGAGGCCCCGGCGGAACTGCCCCAGCACATCGCCGATGAACTGGACGAGGTGGCCGAGGCCGGTACCGATCTGCTCGACGAGGAGGACTGGGACGGCGCACTCGCCCGCTTCCGCGCCGGTCTGGCACTGATCCCCGAGCCCAAGCGGGAGTGGGAGGCCTCGACCTGGTTGAACGCCTCGATCGGTGACGCACACTTCTTCGCGGGCCGGTATGCCGAGGCGCGCGATGCGTTCTACGAGGCATCCCAGTGCCCCGGCGGCCTCGGGAATCCCTATGTGCAGCTGCGATTGGGCGAGACCGAACTCGAACTCGGTCATACCGATGCGGCCGCCAACGCCCTGATCGGGGCCTACATGCAGGAGGGCCGCGAGATCTTCGAGGACGAGGATCCGAAGTACCTCGTGTTCCTGCGCGAGGCCGGGCTGCTCCCCTCGACCGACTAGGTCGCGATCCGCCTTACCTATCGGTAAAACCCCATAATTGGCCCCTCGTTTCTGGGGGCGGCCCGCAAACCCGCATCCGCTCGTCACCACTCACGGACTGGGGTCGAGAAATGTGGTTCTACCGATTGGTCAGCGCTGCTCGATGCCGCGCAACACAGTGGCCACGAAGAGATCCGGGTGCTCGGTGATCATCCGCCAGGTGAACTCGAGGACCAACCAGCCGTCGAGCGTCACCGAGTTCCGCCGCGGATGGTCGTCCTCGAACACCTGGCGCTGACCGTGCCGCTCGAAGCCGTTGATCTCGATCGCGAGCTTCAACTCTGGGAATGCCACATCCAGATAGAACAGCGAGCCATCGACACTCACCGGGAAGTTGGTCCGGAATCCGTCAAGTCCGGCTTCCCGGAGCAACCGGTGTGCCAATCGCTCGGCCTCCGACCACGGCCGATCGCGGGAGTCCTCAAGGATCTGGCGGCGCACCGTGTTGCCCGGCCGGTTCGGATGCGCATGGAAGGCCCGCCACAGTTGCCCCAGCGCCCAGGCCCCGTTCTCCCGGTGTCGGCGCAGCACATCGTCCACCGGTTGCCCACCCAGCTCCGGAATCAGATCCACTGCGGTGAGGAACTGGTTCGTGCAGCTGATCCCACCGGACTGTTGAACCCATTCGGGATCGATCGGGCGCCGGGTCCACACATAACCAGGATGACGTGAGGGCACCCGCCGTCGGGGCGCAGCGACCGTCAGCATCGTCGGCGCCAGTTCAGGCCAGCCCGTGAACATCGCCGCCGAGCGACCGATCAGGACCGCATCCGGTGCGTACCTGCGCATCGCGACCGCGCGGATCAGGGGCTCATCGGCCAACCCGGCCGCGGCATAGCAACCGGGCAGGAGCGGGACCAGATCGCCGGCGCGTACCAACCAGCGCACCGCCTCGCGAAGCCCACCGGCATCCCGAAGCGTGATCACGCCGCCGTGGTCGGCCAGAAGTTGCTGCACCTGCGCCCGCTGCCCCATGCAGCACCATGGGGACCGAGGCGCCGAATCGTTCGGGCTCGCGGCCCGCCCTGTGGAGAACCCGAGCCCGGCGAACGCCTGTGCACAACTCCGCGCTCAGAGCGTCAGGTACTCGCGTACCTTCCCGGCGAGATGGTCGGCGACCTGCTGGGCCCGGTCGTGGCTGTCGGCCTCGACCATCACCCGGACCAACTGTTCCGTGCCCGACGGACGCAGCAGCACCCGCCCGGAGTCCCCCAGATCGCGGGAGGCGGCCTGCACGGCCTGGACCAGGTCGGGGTGGATGCCGGCACGGGACTTGTCCACCCCGGACACGTTCACCAGCACCTGCGGCATCCGGGTCATCACCGACGCCAGCTCGGCCAGCGACTGCCCGGCGACCGCCATCTGGGCCATCAGGTGCAGCCCGGTGAGCACCCCGTCACCGGTGGTGGCGAACTCGCTCATCACCACGTGCCCGGACTGCTCACCGCCGAGGGTGAAGCCGTTGGCCTTCATTGACTCGAGCACGTAGCGGTCGCCGACCTTGGTCTGGTCGACGGTGATGCCGTGCTCGCGCATCGCCCGGACGAAGCCGAGGTTGCTCATCACGGTGGCCACCACGGTGTCGTTGACCAGCTTGCCGGCCTGCTTCATCGCCACCGCGAGGATCGCCAGCACCTGGTCGCCGTCGACGATGTTGCCGGCGGCATCCACCGCCAGGCAGCGATCGGCGTCGCCGTCCAGGCCGATCCCGAGGTCGGCACCGTGTTCCACCACCGCGGCCTGCAGGTCACCCAGATGGGTGGAGCCGGAATCCTTGTTGATGTTCGTACCGTCCGGTGCCGCGTGGATCGCGGTCACCTGCGCACCGGCGTTCTCGAACGCCGCCACGGCGGTGTGGAAGGCCGCACCGTTGGCGCAGTCGACGACCACATGGATGCCGTCCAGGCGTACCCCGGCCAGGCTGCCGACCAGATGCTCGACATACCGCTCGACCAGGTCGTAGTCCGGGCGTACCCGGCCCACATCGGCCCCCACCGGACGCTGCCACTGCTCCCGCATCCGGGACTCGATCGCATCCTCGACGACATCATCGAGCTTCGCCCCACCACGGGAGAAGAACTTGATCCCGTTGTCGGGCATCGGGTTGTGACTGGCCGACAGCATCACGCCGAGCTCGGCGCGGGTGCTGTTGACCAGGTACGCCACCCCCGGCGTGGGGACGACGCCGAGGCGCACCACATCGACCCCGGCGCTGGCCAGGCCGGCGATCACCGCGGCCTCCAGGAATTCCCCGGAGGCGCGCGGGTCGCGGCCCACCAGTGCGATCGGTCGAGCGGCGCGGAAGACCCCGGCCTCGCCCAGCACGTGGGCAGCGGCGACGGACAGGTCCAGCGCGAGTTCCGCGGTCAGGTCGACATTCGCCCGACCGCGGACTCCATCGGTACCAAACAGGCGGCCCAAGGCAGCGCTCCGCCGATCAGCGCTTGCTGTACTGCGGCGCCTTGCGGGCCTTCTTCAGGCCAGCCTTCTTGCGTTCCTTGATCCGCGCATCGCGGGTCAGCATGCCAGCCTTCTTCAGCGACGGGCGGGACGCCTCGGCGTCCACCGCGTTCAGGGCGCGGGCCACGCCGAGCCGCAGCGCACCGGCCTGGCCGGTGATGCCGCCGCCGTGGATGCGGGCGATCACGTCGTAGGAGCCGTCGACCTGGGCGGTCGCGAAGGGCTCGGAGACGATCTGCTGGTGCACCTTGTTCGGGAAGTAGTCATCCAGCGCGCGGCCGTTGATGGTCCACTGGCCCGACCCGGGGACGATCCGGACACGGGCGATGGCCTCCTTGCGGCGGCCGGTGGCCTGGCCGGGGGCGACCACGGCGGGGCGCTCGGTGGCCTGCGCGGCGGACGCGGCGCCGGCCTCGGAGCGGTAGCTGATCTCGCGCTCGCCCTCGGTGAACGGGGTGACGCCGTCGAGGGTCTCGTTCTCGGTGGTGTTCTCAGACATCTGCGGTTCTCCCGGGTTCACTGGGCGATCTGGGTGATCTGGTACGGCTGCGGCTGCTGGGCGGTGTGCGGGTGCTCCGGACCGGCGTACACCTTGAGCTTCTTCATCAGCTTCCGGCTCAGCTTGTTCTTGGGCATCATGCCCCAGACCGCGAGCTCGACGGCCTTGCGCGGATCGTGATCCAGCAGTTCGCCGTAGGGGGTCTGCTTGAGGCCACCCGGGCGACCGGAGTGCCGGTAGGCCATCTTGTCGGTGCGCTTGTGGCCCGACAGCGAGATCTTGGAGGCGTTGACGACGACCACGAAATCGCCACCGTCGACATGCGGGGCGAAGGTCGGCTTGTGCTTGCCGCGCAGCAGGGTGGCGGCGGTGGTGGCGAGGCGACCCAGCACCACGTCGGAGGCGTCGATGACGACCCAGTTGCGGTCGACCTCGCCGGGCTTGGGGCTGTACGTGGACACGTAGAACCTTCTTCGTTCGGGCTGATTTCTCAGCGGCTGGCTGTTCAGCACCCGGTGCCCTGGCCTCGACGGCACGAGATCGCGCCGGAGACGGCACCGCATCTCGAAACCAGAGTTTCGGACAGACGAAGGGATTCGCGGCGAATCCCTCCCGTTTGCGACCGAGCGCAACAGCAGATGAATGTACGCCCCCGAGGGCGCTTCGGGCAAATCGACCGGGTACGCAGACGGGCCGCCTCCCTGCCGGGAGACGGCCCTTCTCGCTCGGACAGCCGAGGTCAGTCCTTCTTGGCGTAGTCCCGTTCGGTCTCGCCGATGTAGACCTGCCGCGGGCGGCCGATCTTGTTGTCGGGGTCGACCATCATCTCGCGCCACTGCGCGATCCAGCCGGGCAGCCGGCCGAGCGCGAAGAGCACGGTGAAGTAGTTCATCGGGAAGCCGAACGCGGCATAGATCAGACCGGTGTAGAAGTCGACGTTCGGGTAGAGCTTGCGGGACTTGAAGTAGTCGTCGTTGAGGGCGACCTCCTCCAGGCCCTTGGCGATGTCCAGCAGCTCGTTGTCGGTGTCGGCGAGGATCTCGTCGGTGTGTTTCTTGACGATGGCCGCACGCGGGTCGTAGTTCTTGTAGACCCGGTGGCCGAAGCCCATCAGCTTGACCCCGTCCTCCTTGTTCTTCACCTTCTCCATGAAGGTCGCGGTGTCGTTGTCCGACTCGTGGATGGCACTGAGCATCTCCAGCACCGCCTGGTTGGCGCCGCCGTGCCGCGGGCCCCAGAGCGCGTTCACACCGGCCGCGATCGAGGCGAAGACGTTGGTGTCCGCGGAGCCGACCAGCCGCACGGTGGAGGTGGAACAGTTCTGCTCGTGCTCGGCGTGCAGCACCAGCAGGGTGTCCATCGCCTTGACCTGCTTCTCATCGACCGCGTCGCCGAAGCACATGTGCAGGAAGTTCTCGACGTAGCCGAGCTTCGGGTCGACCTCGATGAAGTCCTGGTTGGTGACATAGCGGAAGATGTACGCCGCCAGCGTCGGCACCTGCGCCATCAGGCGTACCGTCGCCTCCTCGACCTGCTGCTCGTCGCGCACCGCGACGGCGTCCTGGTTGTAGGACTCGAGCACCATGATGCCGGCGGACAGGATCGCCATCGGGTGGGTGTCCCGCGGGAAGGCCTTGAAAAGGTTCTTCACCTCCGGGTCGATCTCGCGCTGGGCCAGGATCTTGTCGGTGAAGTCCTTCAGCTCGGCGGAGGTCGGCAACTCGCCCTTGATGACCAGCCAGGCCACCTCGAGGAAGTTGGACTGCTCGGCCAGCTGGTCGATCGGGTAGCCGCGGTAGCGCAGGATGCCCGCGTCGCCGTCGATGTAGGTGATCGCCGAACGGCAGGACGCCGTGTTGGTGAAGCCGGGATCGAGGGTGGTGTTCCCGGTGGTCTTCATCAGAGCGGCGATGCCATAGCCGCTGTTGCCCTCGGTGGCCGGGGTGACCGGCAGCTCGACACGGAACTCGCCGTCCTGGAGCACCGCAACGTCGTCGTTCGACATATTTCTCCCTTGGTGTATGGCTCTTCGCGGCTTACCCTAACGTCCCCCGAGACCTGCTCGTGACCACGTGCCGGGCGATGGATCGCCAGGAAGCCTCGCAGACCGGCCACCCACCGGGTGACCGACTGGTCAGATTGAGATGAGCGGCACACTCCCCGGCGGCACGCTGCGCGAGTCGACGATGTCCTTGCCGAACGGGAAGCAGGTGATCGGGATCATCTTCACGTTCGCGATGGCCAGCGGGATGCCGATGATCGTCACCGCCTGCGCGATGGCGGTGGTGATGTGGGTGGCCGCGATCCAGAGGCCGGCCACGACGAACCAGATCAGGTTCGCGATCGCGGAACCGGTTCCCGCGCCCCGCTTGATCACCACGGTCCGCCCGAACGGCCAGAGCGCATAGGACGCCATCCGGAAGGAGGCGATGCCCATCGGGATGGTGATGATGAACACACAGGCGATCAGACCGAACAGGAAGTAGCTCAGCGACAGCCAGATGCCCCCGGTGATCAGCCAGATCAGATTCAGCAGTGTCTTCATGCCTCCATTGTGGTGATCGGTACCAATCCGGGCCACCCCCGCGGGTCGCTAGAGTCTGCCCCCATGACCGGCCCCGATCAGCGCACCCACCGCGAGGTGGTGTCCTTCGTGCGCCGGAGCACCCGGATGAACCCCAGCCAGGAGCGCGCCTGGGCGAATCGGGAGCGGTATCTGATCGAGGTCCCCCGGGCCGCGACGAGCACCTCGATCGCCGAGACGGCGGCGGTGGGCTGGCCGGCGGTCTTCGGCCGCCGGGCCGAGCTGGTGGTGGAGATCGGCTCGGGCAGCGGCGATTCCCTGGTGGCGATGGCCGGTGCCGCCCCGGACCGCGACCACGTCGCCTTCGAGGTGTTCCGGCCCGCGCTCGCCTCGACGATGATCAAGCTGCAGCAGGCGGGGATCGAGAACGTACGCCTGGTCGACGCGAACGGCGTCGAGGGCCTGAACCGGCTCTTCGGCACCGGCTCGGTCACCGAGCTGTGGACCTTCTTCCCCGATCCGTGGCACAAGTCGCGGCACCACAAGCGGCGCCTGGTGTCGACCGAGTTCGCCGACCTGGTCGCCGACCGGTTGGTACCCGGCGGGCTCTGGCGGATCGCCACCGACTGGGCGGACTACGCCGAGCACTGCCGTGAGGTGCTCGATCCGCATCCCCGTCTTGTCAACGTGGACGCCGATTCCAGCGATCTGATCCCCCGCCCGGAGACCAAGTATGAACGGCGTGGGGTGGCCGCCGGGCGCGCGGTGATCGAGTTGGCGTATCGGAGCATGCCGTGAGCACGAATCGAATCCGACTCGACATCTCCTACCACGGCAGGGATTTCTCGGGTTGGGCGGCGCAACCCGGGCTGCGCACCGTGCAGGGGGTGTTGCAGGAGTGGATCCCGCGGGTGCTGCGGCTGACCGAACCGGTGGAGCTGGTGGTCGCCGGGCGTACCGATGCCGGGGTGCACGCCCGGGGTCAGGTCGCGCATCTCGACCTGCCGGCAGAGGTCGCGACGGATTCCTTGCAGCACAGGCTTTCCCGGGTGCTGCCCGCGGATCTGGTGGTGCGCCGGGTCTCGATGGCTCCGCCCGGTTTCGATGCCCGATTCGCGGCCGTCTGGCGTCGCTACGTCTACCGCTTCGACGACTCCGGCAGCCCCGATCCGTTGCTCGCCGATCACGTGCTGGCGGTCCGCGACCGGCTGGATGTGGACGCGATGAACGAGGCCGGTGGGCTGCTGCTGGGGCTGCACGACTTCGCCGCCTTCTGCAAGCGGCGCGAGGGGGCGACCACGATCCGCACGCTGCTCGGGCTCGACGCCGTGCGCGAGGGGCCGCGGGTGGCGTACACGGTGCGCGCGGACGCCTTCTGCCATTCCATGGTCCGCTCCCTGATGGGTGCGCTGACCAGTGTCGGCAGTGGCCGCCGGGATCTGGACTGGCTACGGCAGGTGCTGGCCACCCCGCACCGGGAGAGCAGCGTGCCGGTGCTGCCGGCGCACGGGTTGTGCCTGGAGGAGGTCGGCTACCCCGCCGACGACCAGTTGGCCGAGCGGGCCGACCAGGCCCGATCGAGACGGGAGATCCGGTGACCGAGCACTATTTCCGCACCCCTGACGGACCGGAGAAGCGGCGCACCGTCAGCGCCCGGATCTTCGATACCGATTACGAGTTCCACACCGCCAACGGGGTGTTCTCCGCCGACGGGCTCGACCTGGGGACCGCGGTGCTGCTGCGTACCGTCGCCCCGCCCAGTGCCGCGACCCGGTTGCTCGACCTCGGCTGCGGCTGGGGTCCGATCGCGGTGGCGCTGGCCGACCACTCCCCCGCGGCGATCGTGGACGCGGTCGACACCAACGAGCGCGCGCTCGCCCTGTGCGCCGAGAACGCCGCTGCCGTCGGGGTCGGGGACCGGGTCCGGCCGCTGCTGCCCGAGCAGGCCGATCCCGCGGCCCGCTACGACGAGATCTGGTCGAATCCGCCGATCCGGATCGGCAAGGGCGCCCTGCACGACCTGCTGCTCACCTGGTTGCCCAGGCTGAGCCCGGAGGGGACGGCGTACCTGGTGGTGGGTCGCAACCTCGGCGCGGACTCGCTGCAGCGCTGGCTGACCGAGCAGGGGTACGCCTGCGAGCGGCTCGCCTCGGCGAAGGGCTTCCGCGTCTTCGCGGTCACCCGGGCCGCCTGACCACTCGCCGGCGCGCGCGTACCCCCTCACTTGCTTATATCGACATTCGGGCATAATTGGTGCATACCACCGGCGAACCGCGCCGCTGGCCCGATCTAGGAGGTACCACATGGGACTGGGCGACAAGATGCAGAATGCGGCTGACAAGGCCGGCGGCAAGATCAAGGAAGGCGCTGGCAAGGCGACCGGCAACGAGCGTCTCGAGGCCGAGGGCAAGGCCGACCAGGCCAAGGGCGGCATGAAGCAGGCCGGCGAGAACATCAAGGACGCCGGCAAGGACGTCACCCGCTGATCCGCCGTACACCAACGACTCGAAGGGCCCGCCAGAACGCTGGCGGGCCCTTCTTCATTCCCCGTCCCGACGGGGTGGACCCCCCAACCGGCCGGCGGCACCGGCCGCCTAGAGTGGGTCGAGCAAGCCCTGCGAAAGGACAAGGAGCATCATGACCTACACACTTCCGGATCTCCCCTACGACTACGGCGCACTGGCGCCGCACATCGCTCCGGAGATCATGGAGCTGCACCACGACAAGCACCACGCCACCTACGTCAAGGGCGCGAACACCGCACTGGAGAAGCTGGAGGAGGCCCGCAGCAAGGGTGACTTCGCCACCATCAACCAGTTCGAGAAGGATCTCGCCTTCAACCTGGGCGGCCACATCAACCACTCCGTCTTCTGGAAGAACATGTCTCCCGACGGCGGCGGCGAGCCCGACGGCGAGCTGGGCGACGCGATCAACGAGTTCTTCGGCTCCTTCGAGGGCTTCAAGGGCCAGTTCCAGGCCAATGCGCTGGGCATCCAGGGCTCCGGCTGGTCCATGCTGGTCTGGGACACCCTGGGCAAGCGGCTGAACATCCAGCAGCTCTTCGACCAGCAGGGCAACCTGCCGGCCGGCCAGCTGCCGATCGTGCAGATCGACATGTGGGAGCACGCCTTCTACCTGCAGTACAAGAACGTCAAGGCCGACTACGTCACCGCCTGGTGGAACGTGGTCAACTGGTCCGACGCCGCCGACCGCCTCTCGCAGGCCAAGGCCGCGCAGATCGACTACTGAGTCGACCGCCTGAGGCGTACGCCGCAGCCAGGACGCTGTTGACGGGGCCGGCCCTTTCGGGCCGGTCCCGTTTCGCGTTCTGCGGGTCTAGAGTGCAGAAATGCTCTACACCCGTGATCTGAGCACCCTGGATCGAGACGATCTGGACCAGGCCGGTGGCAAGGGTGCCAACCTCGGCGAACTGGTCGCGGCCGGGCTCCCGGTGCCGGACGGCTTCGTCCTCACCACCGCCGCCTACACCGAATTCGTGACCAGCAACGGGTTCCAGCCCCGGATCGAGGAGCTGGTCGCCGCCGGCGATCCCGAGGCCGCGGCCGACGCGATCGCCAGCATGTTCCGCGAGGGCGAACTGTCCTCGGCGCTGCAGACCTCGCTGCGCGGGGCGTACGCCCGGCTCGGTGCCGATGTCGCCGTCGCGGTGCGCTCCTCGGCCACCGCCGAGGACCTGGCCGAGGCGTCCTTCGCCGGGCAGCAGGAGACCTTTCTCAATGTACGCACCGATTCCGCGCTGCTGCAGGCGGTCCGTGACTGCTGGGCCTCGTTGTGGAGCCCACGGGCGATCGCCTATCGCGCGGCGCATCGGGTGACCGGTGAGCTGGCCCTGGCGGTGGTCGTGCAGCGGTTGGTCGAGGCCCGTTCGGCCGGGGTGATGTTCACCGCGAACCCGACCACCGGGCGCACCGATGAGACGGTGATCTCGGCCGCCTGGGGCCTCGGTGAATCGGTCGTCTCCGGCAGCGTCAGCACCGACTACCTGGTGCTGCGTGCTGGCCGGGTGATCGAGCGCCGCATCGCCAGCAAGCAGACCCGCACCGTGCCGACCGCGGCCGGCGTGCGCACCGAGGCGACCCCGGCCGCGCAACGGGATGCGGCGGTGCTGGACGATGGGGCCGCTGGCGCGCTGGCCGCCCTCGGCCGACGGGCCGCCGAACACTTCGGCACCCCGCAGGACCTGGAATGGGTGATCGACACGGACGGAACACCGTGGCTGGTGCAGTCGCGGCCGATCACCGCACTGCCGGAGGAGACCGGTGACGCGCCGACCGAGTGGCCCGCGCCCGCACGGCACGACGTGTTCATGCGTGCCAGCATCACCGAGCAGCTGCCGAACCCGCTGTCCACCTTGTTCGCCGACCTCGCGGAGAAGCTCGTCGTGCCGGGGATGATCGGCACCATCAACGACTTCTTCGGCCCGCAGAAGTTCTTCACCGCCAAGGACATCTCGTTCGTCACCATCAACGGATTCGGCTACTACGGTTACGGGAATTCGCTGTTCCTGAAGGCGCTGCCGGTGCTGCCGTTGGCCGGCAGGCTCATCTTCAGCCAGCTCGGCCGCCAGCGGTGGGAGCAGGTCTTCCAGCCGCGCTACGCGGAGGTGGTGCGGCGACGGCGCACGCAGGATCCGGCCGGGCTGACGGCGGCCGCCTTGCTTGCCGGGATCGAGGAGCTCGTCGGCGCCGGTTTCGCCTACTACACCTCGGTGCAGACGATCATCCCCGAGGCGGTCACCAGCGAGTTGCTGTTCACCGGTTTCTATGACCGGGTGGTGAAGCGGCCGGGTGATCCGCGGGCCGAGGATTTCCTGCTGGGACTGGATTCCGCGCCGTTGCGCGCCGATCAGTCGGTCTACGAGCTGGCCCGTTGGGCGGCCGGGCGCCCGGCACTGGCGGCAGCGCTGGGGCGCACCGAGGTGGAGCTGGGGGACGCGGCGCCCGCCGGCGTCGACGAGGCCGACTGGGCGGAGTTCCGGCGACTGTTCGATGCGCATCTGGATCGCTTCGGGCACGCCGTCTACAACCTGGATCTGATGAATCCGGTGGCCGCCGACAATCCCGCACCGGTGCTCGATGCGCTGCGCTTCTATCTGTCCGGGACCGATGCGTCACCGGTGCAACGCCGGAATCGACTCGCGACGAACCGGAAGGCGGCCATCGACCAGGTCCTGGGCCGGCTGCGGGGCACCCGGCGCACGCTCTTCCAACGCCTGTTGCAGAACGCCAACGAGATGGGCCCGGTACGCGAGGACTCACTGGCCGACATCGGACTGGGCTGGCCGACCGCACGGGCGTACGCCGCCGAGCTCGGGCGGCGGTTGGTCGCCGCCGGGGTGCTGGAGGGGGCCGAGGACGTCCACTGGTTGCGGCTGGCCGAGTTGGAGCGGGCCGCCGCCGAGCTGGACGCCGGGCGTACGCCCCGGCCGGCCCAGCAGGAGGTGGCCGAGCGTCGTCGGGAGTGGCGCGGCCGGCGCCGGGTGACGCCACCGGCGATCGTGCCGGATCGCTCGCTGTGGCACGTCTGGGACAACTTCATGCCCTCGGTGATGGGTGACCAGTCCGGTGCGGTGCTGCGCGGCACCGGGGCGAGCGGCGGCCGGGTGACCGGCACCGCCCGGGTGGTGCACGGGCCGGAGGACTTCTCCGGAATGCAGCCCGGGGAGATCCTGGTCGCGGCGATCACCACCCCGGCCTGGACGCCGCTCTTCGCGCTCGCCGCCGGCGTGGTCACCGATATCGGCGGCCCGCTGAGTCACTCCTCGATCGTGGCCCGCGAATACGCCATCCCGGCCGTGCTCGGTACCACGGTGGCCACCGCACGGATCAAGACCGGCGACCGGCTCGCCCTCGACGGTGAGGCCGGTACGGTGACCCTGTTGGACGAACAGCAGCCGGAATCCGCACCGGTGCAGGGAAAACGCGGAACGATCAGGAAGGTCGCCCTCGCCGCCGGCGCGGTCACTGCCCTGCTGATCGGCATCCGCCTGGCCCGCCGCCAGCGCTGACGCTCATCGAGTAGCTGACCCGGCGCAGCGACCCCCACCACGTTCATCGAGTAGCTGGCCCGGCGCAGCGAAGCGGAGCCGGGGCAGCGTGTCGAGATGAACCCACGACACCAGCACCTCTCGACACGGTCGCTACGCGACCTACTCGAGGTGCGTACTAGTCGTCCTCGACCTTGCTGCCGAACTCGCGGTACATCCAGCGCGGGAGGGGTTTGCGGGTGAGGGTCGCCTTCCAGCAGGCGAACACCGTGAACAGGATCATCCCGTTGTTGGTGTTCCAGTAGGTCATCGTCCGGAACGGCAGCACCTCGGTGACCGGGATGAACTCGACCTCACCCGGCCCGGCGTTGGCCCGGGAGGCACAGACGTCCAGGGTGCGGCCGTCGATGGTCACCCGCAGCCAGCTGTGCCCCATCCGCCACCAGGGGTTGATGTCCTGGCGGACCCGGGTGGCGAAGACCCGTTCGACCTGGAATCCCAATGCCTCCAGGATTTCAGCGAGCGCGCCGTTGTACTGGTTGGCATAACCGCGGGAGTTCCGGAAGGCGAGCCCGGGGGTCTCCCAGAGGTTCAGGATCGAGTAGCGGGTGAACTTGCGGTGCACCAGCGAGCGGGCGAACTCGACCAGCTCCCAGCCGGACAACCCGCTGTTCCGGCTGACCCAGATCGCATCCCGGATGGTGTGCACGCCATCGGGTTGGGCGCGCAATGCGCGCGGGGCCTGGAGCACCAGTGGCGCCACCGCCGCCCCGGCCGCACCCGCGGCCAGCGCCCACTTCTTCCAACTCATGATCGATCCCCTCGTTCCCGCCTGGCCAGTCGGCCGCGTACCCGGTCCCGCCACAGGGACTGGTACGGCGCCCGTCGGGCCAGCTCCTGGTGCAGCTGCAGCATCCGCTGCACCGATGTGTTCCAGTCGTAGCTCTCGGCCCGCTGCCGGGCGCTGTGCCGGGTCGCGGCACGGGGCCGGCCGGCCATCCGCTCGATCGCGTCGGCGATGCCCATCGGGTCCGGCGCTCCCCACTCACCGCAGCTCTCATCGACCAGTTCCCGCGCGCCACCACGGTCGGAGGTGACCACCGGCGTACCGGTCGCCAGCGCCTCCAGCACCGCCAACCCGAAGGTCTCGGCCGGGCAGACCGACAGCGAGACGTCGGCGTCGGCGTACGCCTCGGCCACGGCCTCCCGGCCGGAAAGGTAACCGTGGAAGGAAACCGGGGCATCGCCGGCGATCTCGCGCAGCTCGTCCAGATGGGGCCCGTCACCGTAGACGTCGAGGCGTACCGGCAGACCGCGACGATGCACCTCGACCGCCCCGGCGACCGCCAGGTGCGGGCTCTTCTCCCGGCTCAACCGACCCACATAGCAGAGCTTGAGAGTGTCGTCGTCGGCCGGGGATCCCTTGTCGGGGTTGAAGGTCCGCAGATCGACACCGAGCGGGACCTTGACCAGGTTGGCGCCGGTGTTGTGGAACTCATCGGCCGCGTACTGGCTGGTGACCACCACCGCGTCGAAGGATTGCGCCAGCCTGCGGTTCAGTGCGCCGACGGCGGTCTCGACGCCGAACTGACGGCGCAGCCAGAGCCCGAGCATGGCGTCCAGGCGTTCGTGGCTGAACAGGATCGAACCGACACCGCGGCGCCGCGCCCAGCCGGCGACCGGCGACAGCGTCCACTTGTCGGAGACCTCGACGCTGGTCGGCGCGAAGCGATCCAACACCGCCAGCGCGCGCCACGGTTGGGCGATCATCCGGTACGCCGAGTTGGGCAGATGGGGGGAGGCGACCTCGACCACGATCCCGCGTTCGGTCTCGGTGGTGCGGTCCTTCTCACCGGGGACCACCAGGATCCGCTCGTGCCCGGCGTCCACATAGCCGGCACCGAGGCTCTCGATGGCCTGGCGCATGCCACCGGAGACCGGACCCACGAAGTTCGCCAGCTGGGCGATCCGCAGGCGGTCAGGTTCACTCACCCGGCCAAGGGTAGTCGGCCCCAGCGAACCGAGATCCGCGCCAAGGAATGATCATGGAATATTCGTACTGGCATACGTATGTTTGCAGGTGAAGGCCCGGATATTCCATGATCATTCGCGGCGATCGGGAAAACGAACGGCGCCCGCCCCCTGCTGGGGACGGGCGCCGTCGGTCTGCTGAGACTCAGGCCTCGTCGGAGTCCTTGGCCTCGGCCTTGTCCTCGTCGGCGTCCTTGTCCTTCACCGCGTTGACGAAGCCGGCCTTCTCGGCGGCCTCGGCGGAGTTGAACCAGACCTCGGCGACGGTGCGGTCGTACCACGGCGACTCGGGGGTGTGGAACTTCATCGAGTCCTCATTGCCCTTGATGTCGTAACCGGCGGGCGGGTTGTCGCCCTTGTACGAACCGTCGGCCTGGGCCTCACCGGCCTCGGTGTCGACGGCGGCCTTCTCCTCGGCCTTGGTGTCGGCGACCTTGGCCGGCTTCGCCGCGGCCTTCTTCGGCGCCTTGGCGCTGACCGGGTCGGTGATCACCTCGATGATCGCCATCGGGGCGTTGTCGCCCTTGCGGGGACCGACCTTGGTGATCCGGGTGTAACCGCCCTCGCGGTCGGCGACGGCCGGCGCGATCTCGGCGAACAGGATGTGCAGCACACCCTTGTCCCGGATGTGGGTGGCGGCCAGCCGGCGGGCGTGCAGGTCACCGCGCTTGGCCTTGGTGATCAGCTTCTCCGCCAGCGGACGGACCCGCTTGGCCCGTGCCTCGGTGGTGGTGATCCGGCCGTGCTCGAAGAGCTGGCTGGCCAGGTTGTCCAGGATGATCCGCTCGTGCGCGGGCGAACCGCCCAGCCGCGGACCCTTGGTTGGCTTCGGCATTCTCTATCTCCAAATCTGTTTCGGGCCGGGAGGCTCAGTACTGCTCGGTCTCGGCGAAGTCCTGGTCGCCGTCCTCGTCGTCCTCGTCGTAGCGACCCACCGCACCGAGCGGGTCGAAGCCGGGGGCGGAGTCCTTGAGCGACAGACCCATCTCGTGCAGCTTCAGCTTGACCTCGTCGATCGACTTGGAGCCGAAGTTGCGGATGTCGAGCAGGTCCTGCTCGGAGCGGGACACCAGCTCGGAGACGGTGTGGATGCCCTCGCGCTTGAGGCAGTTGTAGGACCGGACGGTGAGGTTCAGGTCCTCGACCGGCAGGGCCAGGTCGGCAGCGAGCTGCTCGTCCACCGGGGACGGGCCGATCTCGATGCCCTCGGCCTCCAGGTTGAGCTCACGGGCCAGGCCGAAGAGCTCGACGAGGGTACGCCCGGCGCTCGCGACGGCGTCCCGGGGACGGATCGCGGGCTTGGTCTCGACGTCGACGACGAGCTTGTCGAAGTCGGTGCGCTGCTCGACACGGGTGGCCTCGACCTTGTAGGTGACCTTGAGCACCGGCGAGTAGATCGAGTCGACCGGGATCCGGCCGATCTCGTGGTCGCCGGACTTGTTCTGCACCGCGGAGACGTAGCCACGGCCACGCTCGACGACGAGCTCCATCTCGAGCTTGCCGTTGTCGTTGAGGGTGGCGATGTGCAGCTCGGGGTTGTGCACCTCGACCCCGGCGGGCGGGGCGATGTCGGCGGCGGTGACCGCACCGGCACCGGCCTTGCGGAGGTACATGACCACCGGCTCGTCCTCCTCGGAGGAGACGACCAGGGCCTTGAGGTTGAGGATGATCTCGGTGACATCCTCCACGACGCCCTCGATGGTCGAGAACTCGTGCAGGTTGCCGTCGATCTTGATGCTGGTCACCGCGGCGCCCGGGATGGACGACAGCAGGGTGCGACGCAGCGAGTTGCCGAGGGTGTAGCCGAAACCGGGCTCGAGGGGCTCGATGACGAACCGGGACCGGTTGTCGTCGACGACCTCTTCGGACAGCGTGGGCCGCTGGGCAATGAGCATGTGTTGTTCTTCCTTTCGTGCCAACCGCTATTTGATGGCAAGAGGTGGATCCGCCGGGGGCGAGAAGCCCCCGGCGGGTGGCGGGGACCAACCGGCCCCCGCCCTCGACTCACTTGGAGTAGAGCTCGACGATCAGCTGTTCCTGAACGTCGACGGTGATCTGCTGCCGGGTGGGCAGCTGGTGCACCAGGATCCGCATCTGGTTCGGCCGGGCCTCGAGCCAGGCCGGTACCTCGCGCTCGCCGTGGGTCTCGCGGGCGACGACCAGCGGGTGCAGGTTCAGCGACTTGTCCTTGACATCGATGATGTCGTGGGCGGAGACGCGGAACGAGGGGATGTTCACCTTCTGGCCGTTGACCAGGAAGTGACCGTGGACCACCATCTGGCGGGCCTGGCGGCGGGTGGCCGCGAAACCGGCGCGGTAGATGACGTTGTCCAGTCGCGACTCGAGGATCTGCAGCAGGATGTCACCGGTCTTGCCGGTGACGCGGTGTGCTTCCTCGTAGTAGCGGCGGAACTGCTTCTCCAGCACGCCGTAGGTGTAGCGAGCCTTCTGCTTCTCGCGCAACTGCAGGGCGTACTCGGAGTCCTTGGTGCGACCCCGGCCGTGCATGCCGGGCGGGTAGGGGCGGCGCTCGAAGGCCTTGTCGTTGCCGACCAGGTCGGAGCCCAGGCGACGCGACTTCTTGGTCATGGGACCGGTGTAACGAGCCATGTCAGTTTCTCCTGTTCTCCGCGATCAGACGCGACGGCGCTTGGGCGGACGGCAGCCGTTGTGCGGCACGGGGGTGACATCGGCGATGGCACCCACCTCGAGGCCGATGGCGCCGAGCGAGCGGATGGCGGTCTCCCGGCCGGAACCGGGGCCCTTGACGAACACGTCGACCTTCTTCATGCCGTGCTCCATGGCACGACGCCCGGCGGCCTCGGCGGCCATCTGGGCGGCGAACGGGGTCGACTTGCGCGAGCCCTTGAAGCCGACGGTGCCGGCGGAGGCCCATGAGATCACGTGCCCGTTGGGGTCGGTGATCGAGATGATCGTGTTGTTGAACGTCGACTTGATGTGGGCCTGTCCGGCCACGACGTTCTTCTTCTCCTTGCGGCGCACCTTCTTGGCGGCGCCGCGTCCTGCGGTAGCCATATCTGTTCAGATCTCCCTGGTGCGTCCGTTACTTCTTCTTCTTGCCGGCCACGGCCTTGCGCTTGCCCTTGCGGGAGCGGGCGTTGGTCCGGGTGCGCTGACCGTGCACCGGGAGCCCGGCGCGGTGCCGACGGCCCTGGTACGAGCCGATCTCGATCTTGCGGCGGATATCGGCGGCGACCTCACGACGGAGGTCACCCTCG
Organism: Enemella evansiae; assembly: GCF_004362375.1. Lineage (NCBI taxonomy): Bacteria > Bacillati > Actinomycetota > Actinomycetes > Propionibacteriales > Propionibacteriaceae > Enemella > Enemella evansiae. The sequence continues at coordinate 121,697 of NZ_SNXA01000012.1, read as the reverse complement.
GTCTGGTAGTTCGCGTCGATGTGGTCACGCAGCTGGACGAGCTGGTCGTCGCTCAGGTCGCGGACGCGGGTGTCGCCACTGATCCCCGTGGCGTCCAGGGTCTCCAGGGCGCGGGTGCGACCCACGCCGAAGATGTAGGTAAGTGCGACCTCGAGGCGCTTCTCGCGCGGGAGGTCGACACCCATGAGGCGTGCCATTTCAGCAGTCCCTTCGGGTCCGGTTCGTGGCGCCGGTTCCAAGGGCGCTGATCCACGAGCCGCGGAGGTCTCTGGCGTGGTGCGTCCGGCGTACCTTCTGATTCGTACGCCGGGCCCGGCCTCCGTCCGGGCGTGGGCCCCGGGGGATCGCTCCCCCGGGATTGGCACCACGTTGGTGGTTATTGAGTTGTCGTTGCTATTGAGTTGTCAAGGGTGCTCTGCGGGCCGTCCGCCCCCAGCGCGAAAGCGTAAACCTGTCGACTCGGCGTACGCCGGGCCTTTCGGGCTCACGCCAGGGACTCAGCCCTGGCGCTGCTTGTGCCGCGGGTTCTCGCAGATCACCATCACGCGACCGTGCCGGCGGATCACCTTGCACTTGTCGCAGATCCTCTTGACGCTCGGCTGAACCTTCATTGCTGAGCTTCCTATCGATTCTGGGCATGCCCGAGGTCGGACACACCTGTGAGTGGTGATTGACCGACCCCGACCACGAAGGGCATGGGATCGGCCGGACTGTCGGTCACTTGTGCCGGTAGACGATTCGGCCGCGGTTCAGGTCGTAGGCAGAGATCTCCACGACCACTCGGTCGCTCGGAAGGATGCGGATGTAGTGCTGCCGCATCTTGCCACTGATCTGGGCGAGCACCTTGTGACCATTGGCCAGCTCAACGCGGAACATCGCGTTGGGCAGCGCCTCGACCACGGTGCCCTCCATCTCGAGGAAGCCCTCTTTCTTCGACATGTACTCTCAATCTGTCGGGAAGTCCGGATGGACGAATTCGACGAATCGCACGACCGATCACCCGGCGTGGGTGACCGACGTGCAATACTACGTCACCCTTGGCGTACGCCCAAATCTTGCGTCGGCCGGGCGCGCGGATGGTTCCTCCCTGCGAGACGACCGAGACGACCGCCACTGCCTCTACGCTCGTCGGCATGCAGTTCGTCGCGCTCGGGCCGGCCACCACTGAGGAGTTGGCCGCGCTGCCACAGGTCGCGGGCGCCGCCCTGCCGCCGGACTATCTGGACTGGCTGGGCACCGTCGGCGGCGCCGACCTCTCCAGCTGGGTGGACATGCCACCGGCGATCGGCACCGGCTGCTTCAACCACGTCTACACCGCGATCGAGGCGATCCGCACCCAGCAGAACCGGGCCCGCGACGACCGCAACTACGGTCCCGAGTTTCTCGGGATCGCCAGTTCCGGCAACGGCGGCTCGGCATGCCTGCTGCTCACCGGCCCCGACGCCGGCTCGATCTGGTGGTGCGACGACACCATCGCCGATGCCCAGGGGCCCGCCGCCCCCGGCGTACTCACCCCGATCGCCGCCACCTGGACCGAGTTCTGGCAGCGCACCCTGGCGACGGAGGAACTCGATGGGTAAGGGCACCGCACTCAAGGGGTTCGTCAAACCCCTGGTCGATCCGCTGCTGCGCACCGTCGACGACGCCGCCGGCGCGTCCGCCAAACAGGGGGCGAAGAAGGGCGGCAAGGAGGCCGCGGAACAGGGCGCGAAGAAGACGGCGAAGAAGAGTGCCGCCGACCCGCTCGCCGCGTCGAGGAGCGCGAAGGAGCAACGGCTGACGCGCTTCAAGCCGCCGGACCCCAAGAACGCCGGGCACCGCAATCCCAACTTCCGGGAGCCCCAGCGGGCCGAGGATCTCGACCCGCGGGAACTGGCCCGCGCCCAGCGTCGGGGCCGCTCCATGAACGGGGGCCAGGCACCGATCAACTCGCAGTACGCCGGCCAGCGATTCCCGCTGGAGAAGGACTATCCGGAACTGGCGAAGCAGTACCCGGAGGGCGTTCGGTTCTCCCCCGAGGGTTATCCACAGTTCGGCCGTTATGCGCTGCACGAGGTGGAGTTGCCGACCCCGTTGGCGAAGACCTCCGGGGGTGACATGGCGGCCGCGAACCGACTGGTCGAACCGGGGTTCAAGCAGCCACCCGGTTTCACCTGGCACCACGTCGAGGGTGGCCCGCCGGTGCGGATGCAGTTGGTGCCGACGCAGCTGCACGGGGCGGTCCGGCACACCGGTGGACGTTCCCAGAATCCGCACCTCTGACCCGCGGGGAAGTTCAGTCCTCCTGGGCCGCGAGTTCGCGGATCCCGGGCTGATCGGCCTCGGCCCGGGACCAGTAGGTCTCGGCCATCTCGGCGTCCCCACGGCCCCGCTCGATGGATTGCGCGATCCGGGCGAGACCGACCGGCTGATCCCCGCCGGGACAACGCATGGCGAACCGGAATGCCAGCTCGGCCATCGGATAGTCCGCCAGCCAGTAAAGCGATTCCCCCATCCCGCCATAGATCGTCGCCGACCAGGACCATTCCTGGGTCGGGGCGGGGATCACGTCCCAGGCTCGCTCCCAGACCTTGAGCGCCTCCCGGTGCTGCTCCTGGTCATCAAGGCCGGCGGCCTCGTCATAGATCGTCTGCAACTGCGCAAGCGCGCTCTCGCTGAGTTCCTCGGGGGCGCGGCGGTCGGTGGTCACCCAGGGCACCGGCATCCGCACGACCGGCAATCCCTTCAACTCCCGGTACTGCGCCAGCAGCTTCGGATGCTCGGCGAATTCGTAGAAGTAGCCGCTCAGTGCGACGGCGCGATCCAGCGCCTCGACTGCCCGCTCCCGCAGGCCCATCGCCAATGACAGCCGGCCCACCAGGGCCCAGTACCCTGCCTGTTCGCCGCGGTCGTCCGGGTCGGCGACCTCGCGATAGCGCTCCAGCCACGTCGCGGCAGCCTCATGATGCCCGGCGGCCAACTCGCCCTCGGCCGACTGACGGGCGACCTCGGCCCCGGTCTGCACCCACTGGTCGCGCGGTTCGGGAATCGCCTGCCAGGCACGCTCGGCGAGTTCGGCGGCCCGCTCCGGGTCGCTGCCCCAGAGTTCGGCGGCCTCGTCGGCGGGCACATAGACTGCGGCGCTGGCGTCACCCAGCAACTCCTTGCGCTTCATGCGCCCAAACCTAACAGCGGACGGGCCCGGATCAGGCGGCCAGCGCCTGCTCCCGCTGGCGATGCAGTTCCAGGCTCTCCCGCAGCGCGCGGAGCACGTAGGGCGGGAACTCCATCCCCTGCCGGTGGGCCCAGAGCAACCGGGCCTCCAGCCGGCCGACCTGCTTGGCGTACGCCTCCAGGTCGCGGGTGATGCCGAGATTCTCCATCACCCCGCCCATGTCGGCGGTGTAGGCCTTCTTGCCGTTGGTGCCGACCAGGCCGTAGGAGATGGACCGCAGCTGACGGGCCAGCCAGAGCTGCCACGGCTTCAACCGGCCGCTCTGGATCATCTCGGTGGAACTCATCTGGTAGAAGGCGAAGTGGCCCGGTTCCTGCTGCTTGATCGGGCCGATCACGGTCTGCGCGATGGCGTCCTCGCCCATCTCGGTGAGCGACTTGTTGAGGGTGTTGTACGCCAGCACCGCCTGGCGTTCGGTGCTCGCGCCGGTCAGGTAGTAGAGCAACCGGGTCACCTCACCGATGGCGGGCAGGTGGGAGAGGGCGCCGAGGATCTTCATCGACAGCTCCACCTCCAGCATCGGCTCGGAGGGCTCCATGCCGAGATCCTGACCGAGTTGGTCGATGATCAACCCGTGCTGGATCTCCTGCGGCTGCCAGACGTCCTCATAGAAGAAGCGGTCCAGCTCCCGGGTGTGCGGCAGCAGGGTGAGCAGCTCGAGCACATTGCGGTCGACCTCGAGCTCGACCCGGGCCAGGTATTCCAGCACGTGACCGAAGCGTTCGCGCACCAGGCGGGGGTTGCGGATGGTGCGATCGACCGAACCAAGACGGATGGGCGGGTGGAGGTCGGCCAGCCGCTGCACGTGGTCGCGGATCTTGGCCGACGTGATCAGGTCCCTTGGCACGGCGCCATACTACCCAGTAGAGCGGTGTGCCGCTGGGTGATGTGCAACTCAGAGAAGCACGGCCAGCAGCACGATCAGCACGATCAGGATCAGCCCGCCGGCGACGCCGCCGACCAGCGCCAGGCTGGCCCGGTTGCTCGGTGTCCGGGCCTCGCTCAACTCACCGGGTCGCCCACCGGGTGTCTGCTGCACGATCGCCGGTTCGTTGTGGGTGGCCGGCTTGCCGAGCCGCTCCACCACCGGCGCCAGGTCACCCAGCTTCGTGGCGCCGAAGATCCGGTCCAGCAACTCGTCGTAACCCTGCTGATCCAGCTGCCCGGCGGTGAAGGCCTCGTTGAGCTGGGTGGAGAGCTGGTTGCGCTCCTCCTCGGTGACCGGCGCATCGGGCTGGGTCCGGTAGCGCGAGGAGATCGGCAGGTTGCTGCTCATGGGAGGAGTCTATGAACGTCGACTGAGCGAGCGCCAGCGAGTCGACGTCGATGCCTGCCGTACGCAGGCTTCGACTCCTCGTTCCTCGTCGCTCAACCGGCGTACGAACCGCGCGGGTCAACCGACACCCAGCAGGGCCTGGGCCCGTTGGCCGTCGGCGCGGAAGTCGGCGACCGTGGAGCGGTGCACGATCTCGCCCTTCTGCATCACCAGCACCCGCTGGGCGACCTTGAAGGCGAGCCGCAGATCCTGTTCCACCAGCAGCACCGCCACCCCGGTACTGGCCAGCTCGGTGAGCACCTCCCCCACCTGGGCGACGATGGTCGGGGCGAGTCCGTCGGAGGGTTCGTCGAGCAGCAGCAGCCGCGGATTGCCGACCAGGGCACGCCCGATCGCCAGCATCTCCTGCTCACCGCCGGAGAGCTGGGAGCCGAGATGGCCACGGCGTTCACCGAGCCGCGGCATCAACGCCAGCACCGAGGCCGGGGTCCACTCCCCCTTCCGCGCCGAGATCGCCAGATGCTCGTCGACGGTCAGCGAGGAGAAGACCCGCCGGCCCTGCGGCACGATCGACACCCCGGCCCGGGCCATCGCATGCGGCAGCCGGCGGGCCAGCTCGGTGCCATCGACCCGCACCGAGCCGGAGCTGGGGCGTACCAGACCCATGATGGAGTTGATCAGCGTGGTCTTGCCGACGCCGTTGCGGCCGAGCACCGCCACCGACTCACCGGCATCGACGGACAGGCTGACCCCGTCCAGCACCCGCGATCCGTCGTAACCCGCAACCAGGTCGCTCACCTCGAGCAGCATCGGCGCGTCCCCTTCCAGGAAAGAAAAAGCATCAGTAGAAGAGCGGTTCGGCACCCTCGGATTCACCCAGGTACGCCACCTTGACCTCGTCGTTGTCGCGGATCTCGGCGGGGCTGCCGTGGGCGATCAACCGGCCGGCGGCCAGCACGCTGACGGTCCGTGCGAGCCGGAACACCACTTCCAGATCGTGTTCGACGATGAGCACCGTGACGGACTCCGGCAGCCCCTCGATCAGCTCCATGAACCGTTTCGTCTCGGCCGCCGACATGCCCGCGGCCGGTTCGTCGAAGAGCACCATGGTCGGCTCGCAGGCCAGCACCATCGCCACCTCGAGCTGGCGGCGCTCACCGTGCGAGAGGGTGCCGCAGATCAGCTCCTCCCGCCCGGACAGTCCGACCGCGGCCAATTGCTCGGCCGCCAGCTCCCTGATCCGCCCGTCCCGCCCGGGTACCGGGAAGAACCGCTTCGGGCTGCCCTCGACGCCCTCGACCGCGAGCACCACGTTGTCCAGCACGCTGATGCCAAGGAACAGGCTGGAGTGCTGGAAGGTGCGCACCAGCCCGGCCCTGGCGCGGGCCGGTTCGTCGAGGCCGGTGATGTCGCGGCCGGCGAAGCCGATGGTGCCGGCACTGGCCGGGGTGGCGCCGCCGATCACCGAGAACAGCGTCGATTTGCCGGCGCCGTTCGGCCCGATCAGGGCGTGCCGGGCGCCGCGCTCGACGGTGAAGCTGACGTCATCGACGGCCTTCAACGACCCGTAGTGCCGGCTCACCCCGTTCAGCTCGAGCAGTGTCTCGCCCATCACTTGGCCCCTTCCACGCCGGCGTCTCCCTCACCGGCCACGGCGAGCGTCGGCCCGCGCCGTCGGCGTACCAATCCGGCGATGCCGCGCGGCAGTGCGAACACCGCGACCACGAACAGCAGGCCGAGGATGGTGGCGCCGTGCCCGTTCACCATCGCGCCGACGTAGTCGCGGATGAAGATCACGATCGCCGCCGCCAGGATCGGGCCCCACAGGGTGCCGGCGCCGCCGAGCACCACCGAGAGCAGCGCGATCGCGGCGAGCGAGAAGGCCATGTCCCCGGGGGAGAAGAAGCGGGCCTGTGCGGTCCAGGCGGTACCGGCCATGCCGGCGATCGCACCGGCGAAGGTGTACGCCATCAGCTTCACCGGGTAGCTGCGCTGGCCGAGCGCGTGCAGCCGGGATTCGGCATCGCGGACCCCGCGCATCGAGCGGCCGAGCGGGGAACGGACCAGCACGATGGCCAGCGCCAGGCCGATCAGGAAGACGAACAGCACCCAGAAGTAGACCAGTCCGGCCAGCCGCAGCGGTTCGCCGCCGGGGGTCAGGGTGACCGCCGGGATCCCGGACAGGCCGTTGGAGCCGCCGGTCACCGCGGTCATCGAATCGGCCTGCCGGTTGGCCAGCTCGGTGATCGCCAGGGTGACCATCAAGAAGACGAATCCGTTGGTGCGGACCGCGACGGCGCCGGTGACCAGGGCGAGCGCGGCGGCGACCAGGGTGCCGAGCAGCAGTTGCAGGAAAGCGTTCGTGGACAGGTGGATCCCGACGAGCCCCGCGGTGTAGGCGCCCGCACCGAAGTAGGCGACCTGGCCGAGCGTCGGCAGCCCGGTGTAACCGGTGAGCAGGTCGACGCTGATCACCAGCAGCGCGAAGGACAGGATCCGCGACAGCAGCAGCACCGGATAGGGCGCCACCCAGAACGGCACCGAGACCAGCAGCAGGATGCCGACGACGATCAGCGGGAGCGCCAGCCAGCGCGGCCGCCGGGGTTTCGGTGCCGTGGTGGTCGGAGACGACGCGGGGGCGGAATCACCGGGGCGGGTGACGGTCGACATCAGTGCCCTCCCCCATGTCGGGCGGGCAGCAGCCCGGCCGGCTTGAGCAGCAGCACCAGGGCCATCACCGCGAACATCAGGAAGCTCGCGTAGCTGGCCAGCACCGAGACGCCGACGGTCTGCACCTGGCCGACCAGCAGCGCACCGACCGCGGCGCCCTTGAAGGAGCCGAGACCGCCGATGACGACGATCACCAGCGCGTAGAGCAGCACCAGGTCGTCGTTGCCGGGCTGGGCACCGAGCAACGGGGCCGCGATCAGACCGCCGACGGCGGCCAGCGCGGCGCCGCCGCCGAAGATCCCGGCCAGCACCAGCCGGGTGCGGATCCCGGTGGCCTCGACCATCGCCCGGTCGGCCACGGTGGCGCGGACCACCGCACCGATCCGGGTCTTCTCCAGGATCAGCCAGAGCCCGATCCCGACGACCAGACCGATCGCGATCATCACCAACCGATAGATCGGGTACGGGGCGCCGAACACCGGCACCTCGCCGCTCAGGAAGGGCGGCGGCGGTACCGATTTCACGTCGGCACCGAAGACGATCAGCAGCAGGTCGGCGACGATCATCGCGACACCCAGGGTGAGCATCGCCTGGCGCAGATGGTTGGTCACCGACTGGGTGAGCACGGCGAGCAGGATGCCGGCCAGCAGGCCGATCACCGCGGCCACCAGCACCGCCACCAGCGACATCGCACTGGAGGCGCCGCCGCCGAGCAGGGCGACCCCGACATAGGCGCCGATCAACGACACCGACCCGTGCGCCAGGTTGAGCACGTCCATCGTGCCGAAGACCAGGGAGAGGCCGATGGCCACGATGAACAGCACCGCCCCGAGGGCGAGGCCGTTCACCGCGGTGACGGCATAGGCGGAGAAGAGTTCCATCGGCTCAACTCGCTGACACGGTGCCGAGGACGGTGTTCACGAACTTGCCGTTCCTGGTGACCACCTGCCGCTCGTAGAACGTCTGGTCCGGGTCGTGGTTGGCGGTGAACTTCCAGGTTCCGCGCGGGCTGTCGACCTGGCTGACGGTGCCGAGCGCCTTGCCGATCGCCTCGCCCGAGGTGCCGTCGGCGGCGGCCAGTGCCTTGTCCAGCACGGCGGCGGCATCGTAGGCCTGCACCGAGAACGCCGTCGGGGTGGCCCCGCCATAGGCGTCGGCGTACGCCTTCACGAAGGCCTGGTTGGCGGGGTTGTCCAGCTGGTCGGAGTAGTGCAGCACGGTCTTCAGACCGTCCGCGGCCGCCCCCTCGGCCTCCAGTGCGGTGCCCTCGGTGAGGTCACCGAAGCTGAGCAGCTGGATGCCGTCACCAGCCAGGAATTGCTTGTACTGCTTGACGAAATTGACCGCCTCGGCACCGGCGTAGAAGACGAACACCGCCTTCGCCCCGGAGGTGCGGACCTTGTTCAGATAGGGCTGCCAGTCGGTGGTGGTGCCGAACGGCGTGTAGTCCTCACCGACGATCTGCCCGCCCGCCGCGGTGAAGGATTCCTTGAATCCGGCCAGGTGCTCCTTGCCGGAGGCGTAGTCGGCGCCGAGCAGATAGACCGACCCGTCACCCAGTTCCTCCTTCACCTTCTTCCCGTACGCCCGGCCCGGATCGCTGTTCTTGAAGCTGGTCCGCCAGATGTAGTCCGAGGGCGGGGTGGTCAGCCCATCGGCCCCGGCGTTCGCGACGACCAGCGGCACCTTGGATTCGACGAAGGTCTTCTTCAACCCCGCCGCGGTGGCCGAGTTGACGATGCCGGCGACCGCGGAGACCTGGTCCTGGGTGATCAGCTTCTCGGTGGCGGGTACGCCGGTCTGCGGACCAGAACCCTCATCGGTCTCGACCAGGGTGATGTCCTTGCCACCGAGCTTGTTGCCCTTCTGGTTCAGATAGAGCTTGAAACCCTGCTCCATGTCCCGACCCAGGGAGGCGTACACCCCCGACTTCGGCACCGACAGCCCGATCTTCACCGGCCCCGACGCGGCACCTCCCCCGCCGCCGCTGCCGCCGAGGCTTCCCCCGCCACAGGCGCTGAGGGCCAGCACGGCCGACAGCACCGGAATCACCCACGCCCTGCGGCGCAGCGAAGCCATCCTGGATGCACTCATGTTGCTACATCTCCCCGGTCCCGGCCGCTCACCCTTGAGCGACATCTCCACTGAGTGAATCGTCGTGACTCAGCGGGCGTCAATGGGCGTTGCATAACGGTTCTTGTTCCGCGGTTCTGACGCCCATCGAGTAGCGAGCCATGCGCAGCGGAGCGGAGCAATGGCTCGCGTGTCGAGATGAGCATCCCTCCCCACTCAGCTCAGCTTCACGCTGCCGGTGACGGAGTTGACGTACTTCCCGTCCTTCATCACGACCTTGCGCAGGTAGTAGGTCTGGTCGGGATCGTGGTTGGCGTTGAACTTCCAGGTGCCGCGGGGGCTGTCGATGTCGCCGACCTGACCGAGTGCCTTGCCGATCGCCTCGCCCGAGGTGCCGTCGGCGACCGCGAGCGCCTTGTCCAACACCGCCGCGGCATCGTAGGCCTGCACCGAGTAGGAGGTCGGTGAGGCACCGCCATAGGCGTCCTTGTACGCCTGCACGAACTCCTTGTTGCGCGGGCTGTCGATCTGGTCGGAGTAGTGCAGCGAGGTCTCCAGCCCGTCGGCGGCGGCACCCTGGGCATCGAGCACCGACCCCTCGGTGAGGTCACCGGAGCTGTAGAGCGCGATCCCGTCATTGGCCAGGAATTGCTTGTACTGCTTGACGAAATTGACCGCCTCGGCGCCGGCGTAGAAGACGAAGATCGCCTTGGCACCGGAGGTGCGGACCTTGTTCAGGTAGGGCTGCCAGTCGGTGGTGGTGCCGAACGGGGTGTACTCCTCGCCGGCGATCTTGCCACCGACCGCGGTGAACTCCTTCTTGAAGCCCTCGAGGTGCTCCTTGCCGGCCGCATAGTCGGCGGCGAGCAGATAGACCGACCCGTCGCCGAGCTGCTCCTTGGCCCGCTTGCCGTAGGCGCGGGCGGTGTCGGCGTTGGTGAAGCTGGAGCGCCAGATGTAGTCCGAGGGCGGCGTGGTCAGCCCGTCCGAGCCGGCGTTGGTGACCACCAGCGGCACCTTGGATTCGACGAAGGTCTTCTTCAACCCCGCCGCGGTCGCGGAGTTCACGATCCCGGCGACCGCGGAGACCTGGTCCTGGGTGATCAGCTTCTCCGTCGCGGGTACGCCGGTCTGCGGACCAGAACCCTCATCGGTCTCGACCAGGGTGATGTCCTTGCCACCGAGCTTGTTGCCCTTCTGGTTCAGATAGAGCTTGAAACCCTGCTCCATGTCCCGACCCAGGGAGGCGTACACCCCCGACTTCGGCACCGACAGCCCGATCTTCACCGGCCCCGACGCGGCACCTCCCCCGCCGCCGG
>NZ_SNXA01000012.1:0-111056 GCF_004362375.1 Enemella evansiae | reverse complement strand
TTGAAACCCTGCTCCATGTCCCGACCCAGGGAGGCGTACACCCCCGACTTCGGCACCGACAGCCCGATCTTCACCGGCCCCGACGCGGCACCTCCCCCGCCGCCGGTACTGGCTCCCAGGCTTCCGCCTCCGCAGGCGCTGACAGCGAGCACCGCGGTGACCGCCGGAATCACCCACAGCCTGCGCAGCACGGCACCGATCGATGTCTTCATGGTGACCTCCCCGGTCGGCCCGCTCACCGTTGAGCGGTCTTCTGAGAATCGAAGCGTCCACCGTCACCGGGGTCAATGGAACTTGTATAACGGTTTCGCTTCGCCCGTCGCGCAAGCGCAATGCGGCACATCGGGCGTACGCCGCACCCCGGGGAACTCCCCAGTCCTCACCCAGTAGAGCCCTTGGAGCTCCACCCCACGCCGGCTGAGCGAGCGAGGAACGAGCGAGACGAAGCCATCCACCGCCTGAGGGCCACGTGGCTTCGACTCGCTGGCGCTCGCTCAGCCGACGTCGGCGAACGCCGGGGCTCCAGCGCCGCCGCGCGAGCCGACTTCAGAAAAGGGGCCCGAAGGGGACGCCGAGTTCGGCGAGCATCGACTCGCCGCCGTCCTCGGCGGTCAGCACCCACAGGCCGTCCTTGGTGACGGTGATGGTGTGCTCCCAGTGCGCGGCGACGCTGCGGTCGCGGGTGACCACGGTCCACTCGTCGGCGAGGGTGTCGTTGTCGGGGCTGCCGAGGGTGAGCATCGGTTCCACCGCGAGCGCCAACCCGGGCACGATCCGCTGGCTGCGGCCGTGGTGCCGATAGTTCGGCACGTCCGGCGGCTGGTGCATGGCCGAGCCGATGCCGTGGCCGACGTATTCGGCGACGATGCCGTACTGCTCCGGCTGTTCGTCGATGAAGTCCTCGATGGCCGCGGAGATGTCGGAGACGCGGCCACCCAGCCGGGCGGCGGCGATCCCGTGCCAGAGCGCCCCGCGGGTCACCTCGCTCAACCGGGCGTACTCGGCGGAGGTCTCACCGACCGCGACGGTACGCGCCGAGTCGCCGTGCCAGCCGTCGACGATCGCACCGCAGTCGATGGAGATGAGATCACCCTCGGCGAGCACCCGCTGGCCGGGGATGCCGTGCACGATCTCCTCGTTCACCGACAGGCAGACCACGCCGGGAAAGCCGCCCGAGCCGTCGGCGCCCGCGCCATAGTCGAGGAAGGACGGGGTGGCACCGGCGGAGGCGATCACCTCGGCGGCGATCGCGTCCAGTTCACCGGTGGTGATGCCCGGGCGCACCTCGGAGACCGTGGCGGACAGCGCCCGGGCCACCACCAGACCCGCCCGGCGCATCAGCTTGAGCTGTTCGGGGGTCTTCAGCTCGACCCCCGGCCGGGAGAAGATCACTCGCGGTTCAGGTGCGTGTCCAGGGCGTCGGTGATCCGGTCGGAGACCTCGTCGATCTCCCCCAGGCCGTCGACGGCCACCAGCAGTCCGCGATCGGAGTAGATCCGCAGCAGGTCGGCGGTCTGCTCGGCGTACACCTGCTGGCGCTTGCGGATGGTCTCCTCGTTGTCGTCGGCGCGGCCCTCCACCTCGGCGCGCTTCAGCAACCGGGCGACGAGCTCGTCCTGGTCCGCCTCCAGGGAGATGACGCCGTCGAGGCGCTGGCCGTTGGCGGCGAGCATCGCGTCGAGCGCCTCCACCTGACCGGCGGTCCGCGGGTAGCCGTCCAGCAGGAAGCCCTCGGCGGCATCGGCCTGGCCGAGCCGCTCGGCGACGATCTGGTTGGTGATCTCGTCGGAGACGTAACCACCGGAGGTCATGATCTCCTTGACCTGCAGCGCCAGCTCGGAGGCGGTGGCGGCGTCGGCCTTGGAGATCGCCCGGAAGATGTCACCGGTGGAGACCGCGGGGATCTGGTACGCCTCGGCGATGCCCTTGGCCTGCGTGCCCTTGCCGGCCCCGGGGGGACCCATGATCAACAGTCTCAACGGAGGAACCCTTCGTAGTTGCGTTGCTGGAGCTTGGACTCGATCTGCTTCACCGTGTCCAGACCGACGCCGACGATGATGAGCAGTGAGGTGCCACCGAAGGGGAAGTTCTGGTTGGCCTGGAAGAGGATGAAGGCGATCGAGGGCAGCAGCGAGATCAGACCCAGATAGAGCGAACCGGGCAGGGTCAGCCGGGAGAGCACGAAGCCGAGGTATTTCTCGGTGGGCTTGCCGGCCCGGATGCCGGGGATGAAGCCGCCGTACTTCTTCATGTTGTCCGCGACCTCGACCGGGTCGAAGGTGATCGCGACGTAGAAGTAGGTGAACCCGACGATCAGCAGGAAGAAGGTGGCCATGTAGATCGGGTGGTCACCGGTGACGAAGTTCGCGGCGATCCACTTGGACACCTCGTCCTCGGGGCGGAACTGCGAGTACAGCGTCGGGATGTAGAGCATCGAGGAGGCGAAGATCACCGGGATCACACCGGCCTGGTTCACCTTCAGCGGGATGTAGGTGGTGGTGCCGCCGAACATCCGGCGGCCGACCATCCGCTTGGCGTACTGGACCGGGATCCGGCGCTGGCCGAGCTCCATGAAGATCACCCCGGCCATCACCAGCAGGCCGACGATCAGCACCAGGATGAACGGCACCCAGCCCTTGGCCTGCTTGATGCCCCACATGGCGGTCGGGAAGGTGGCGGCGATCTGGGTGAAGATCAGCAGGGACATGCCGTTGCCGATGCCGCGCTCGGTGATCAGCTCGCCGAGCCACATCACCAGGCCGGTGCCGGCGGTCATGGTGAGCACCATCATCGCCAGGATCAGGTAGTCCTCACCGACCGGGCTCATCCGGAAGTCGGCGCTGAGGCGTACCACGCCGGAGCAGCCCGGGAACAGCTGGTCGTTGGCGGCCAGGGTGACGAACGCGGTCGAGTTGAGGATCGCGAGCACCAGGGTGAGGTAGCGGGTGTACTGGGTGATCTTGTTCTGCCCGGCGGCGCCCTCCTTCTTCAGCGCCTCGAGCCGGGGTACGACGACGGTGAGCAGCTGCAGGATGATGCTCGCGGTGATGTAGGGCATGATGCCCAGCGCGAAGATCGCCAGCTGCAACAGGGCGCCGCCGGAGAACAGATTGATCAGCGAGTACAGGCCGGCCTGCGCGCCGGTCTCGGCGGCCTTGCGGCAGACGTCGACCTGCTGCACGTTCACATACGGCACCGGGACCGTCGAGCCGATCCGGAAGATGACCAGGATCATCAGCGTGAACAGCATCTTCCGGCGAAGATCCGGCGTCTTGAACGCGTTGGCGAAGGCGGAAAGCACCGAGCCCTCTTCCTGTGGTGGACAACTGGGGCATGCCGAAGCACACATCGCCTGACGGCAACCGTGGCAGCGTACCAAGCCGAGGCGCAGAATCTGAAAAGTTCGCCCCGATCGGCGGTCGAGCACGGCGCCCCCGTCGATCGCGATGACGGCGATCGAGAGCACGACGCGGTCGCGGGCCACGTTGCGCGGCGGCCCGAAGACCCGTTGGAAACCCGCGATCCATCGAATCCTGGGTCCATCCAGTGCATGCTGCAGGAATCGACGGGTGCACCCAGGGATCGATGGATCGCCGGGGCCGCTCGCGAGGCTCCGCAATTGAACAGGGGCGGCCCCGGTGGAACCGGAGCCGCCCCTGTGGCGTACCCTTCGACTCGCTCGTTCCTCGCTCGCTCAGGGAACGCGACGTCGGGCTCAGAGCTCGGTGGCCGAGCCGCCCGCCTTCTCGATCTTCTCCTTGGCGCTGGCCGAGAACTTGTCGGCGGTCACCTGGACCGCGACGCCGATCTCACCGTTGCCGAGCACCTTGACCGGGTGGCCGGCGCGGACCGCGCCCTTGGCGACCAGGTCAGCGACCTCGACCTTGCCGCCGTCGGCGAACAGGTCGGCGATCTTCGAGACGTTGACCGTCTGGTACTCGACGCGGAACGGGTTCTTGAAGCCACGCAGCTTCGGCAGCCGCATGTGCAGCGGCATCTGACCACCCTCGAAGTTCTCGGGGGTGTTCTTGCGCGCGCCGGTGCCCTTGGTGCCACGGCCGGCGGTCTTGCCCTTGGACGCCTCGCCACGACCCACGCGGGTCTTGGCGGTCTTGGCGCCCGGGGCCGGGCGAAGGTGATGGACCTTCAGTGCCATGTCAGTCGACCTCCTCGACGCTGATCAGGTGGGTCACGGTGGTGAGCATCCCACGGATCTCGGGACGATCCTCCTTGACGGCCACGTCACCGATGCGCTTCAGCCCGATGGTACGCAGGGTGTCGCGCTGGTTCTGCTTGCAGCCGATCTCGGAACGGATCTGGGTCACCTTGAGACGTGCCATCAGTTGGCACCCCCCTCGGTGCTGTCGTCGCTCTTGGCCTTGGCGGCCTTCAGCAGGGCGGCGGGGGCGACGTCCTCGACGGGCTTGCTGCGCCGCCGGGCCACCTCCTCCGGCTGCTCGAGCATCTGCAGGGCCGCGACGGTGGCGTGCACCACGTTGATCGCGTTGGCCGAGCCCAGGGACTTGGCCAGCACGTCGTGGATGCCGGCGCACTCGAGCACCGCGCGGCAGGCGCCGCCGGCGATCACACCGGTACCCGGGGAGGCCGGGCGCAGCATGACCACGCCGGCCGCCTTCTCACCCTGGACCGGGTGCGGGATGGTGCCCTGGATCCGCGGCACGGTGAAGAAGTGCTTCTTGGCCTCCTCGACACCCTTGGCGATCGCCGCGGGCACCTCTTTGGCCTTGCCGTAGCCGACACCGACCATGCCGTCGCCGTCACCGACGACGACCAGGGCGGTGAAGCTGAAGCGTCGACCACCCTTCACGACCTTGGCGACGCGGTTGATCTCGACCACGCGCTCCAGGTACAGGCTCTTCTCTTCGCGCTGCTGGCCACCACGACGGTCGTCACGGCCGCGACGCTCGCCCCGCTGTCCCCCGCGCTGGGAGGACTGGGTAGCAGTCTGGCTCATCGCTTTCTCCTTGTCTTCCGTCGTTCTCAGAAGTCCAGGCCACCCTCGCGGGCGCCGTCAGCCAGCGCCGCGATGCGGCCGTGATACTTGTTGCCAGCGCGGTCGAAGACCACGCGCTCGATACCGGCGGCCTTGGCCCGCTCGGCGATCAGACCGCCGACGGTCTTGGCCTTCTCGGACTTGTCGGCCGAGGTGCCACGCAGGTCGGCCTCCATGGTGGACGCCGAGACCAGGGTCTTGCCCTGGGTGTCGTCGATCACCTGGGCGAAGACGTGCTTGGCCGAACGCGACACCACCAGGCGCGGACGCTCGGCGGCACCGAAGACCTTCTTGCGACCGCGCACCTGGCGGCGGAACCGCGCCGCGGCCTTCGTCGCCATGCCCTTGTTGTTGGACAGTGAGATGCCCATGGTCACTTACCAGCCTTTCCGACCTTGCGGCGTACGTGCTCGCCGGCGTAGCGGACACCCTTGCCCTTGTACGGCTCCGGCTTGCGGATCTTGCGGATGTTGGCCGCGACCTCACCCACCGTCTGCTTGTTGATGCCGAGCACGGTGAACTTGGTGGGGCCCTCCACGGTGAAGGAGATGCCCTCGGGGGCGTTCACCACGACCGGGTGGGAGAAGCCGAGGTTGAACTCGAGCTGCTGCGGCCCCTTGGAGATCACGCGGTAACCGACACCGACGATCTCCAGCTTCTTCTCGTAGCCGTCGGTGACACCGGTGACCATGTTGGCCACCAGGGTCCGGGTCAGGCCATGCAGGGAGCGCGATTCGCGCTCATCGTTGGGGCGGCTCACTTCGAGCTGGCCCTCGTCGTTGCGGATGATCGTGATCGGGCTCGGTACGGTGTGGTTCAGGGTGCCCTTGGGCCCCTTCACCTCGACCTGCTGACCGTCAAGGGTGACATCGACACCGGACGGGATCGCGATCGGCATCTTGCCAATGCGGGACATCTGTCGTCTCCTCTCGTCTCTCGTCGCTCACCAGACGTAGGCGAGGACTTCCCCACCCACGCTCCTGGAGTTGGCATCACGGTCGGTGAGCAGGCCCTGCGAGGTCGAGATGATCGCGATGCCCAGGCCACCGAGGACCTTGGGCAGGGCGTTCGACTTGGCGTACACGCGCAGGCCGGGCTTGCTGATACGGCGCACACCGGCGATCGAACGCTCCCGGTTCTGGCCGTACTTCAGGGTGATCTTGAGGGTCTTGCCCACCTCGTCCTCGGCGGCCTCGGCGACCTCGAAGTCGGAGATGTAACCCTCGGACTTGAGGATCTCGGCGATGCCCACCTTGATCTTGGAGTGCGGCATCGAGGTGGAATCGTGGAACGCCTGGTTGGCGTTGCGCAGACGCGTCAGCATGTCTGCGATGGGATCAGTCATGGTCATGGCTTGCGGCCTCTTTCTCGCAACGGTTTCCGCGCTGGGACCTGCTGCGGGTCGAGTGGATCAGGAATAGGTCGGGGCCGTCACCAGGACGACTTGGTCACGCCGGGCAGTTCGCCGCGGTGGGCGAGCTCACGCAGGCAGACTCGGCAGAGGCCGAACTTGCGGAACACGGCCTTGGGTCGGCCACACCGCTGGCAGCGGGTGTACGCCCGGACGCCGAACTTGGGCTTGCGGGACTGCTTGACCTTCAGTGCTGTCTTGGCCACGGGTCACTCACTTCTTCCTGCGCTGGTACGCCGGGCCCTTGGCCTTGGCCTTGGCCGGCTTCGGGTTGTCGTTGAACGGGAACCCGAGCTGCTTCAGCAGGGCCCGCCCCTCATCGTCGTTGGTCGCGGTGGTCACGAAGGTGATGTCCATGCCGCGCACCCGATCGATCTTGTCCTGGTCGATCTCGTGGAACATGACCTGCTCGGTCAGGCCGAAGGTGTAGTTGCCCTGGCCGTCGAACTGGTGGCTGTTCAGGCCGCGGAAGTCGCGGATCCGGGGCAGCGCCAGGGAGAGCAGCCGGTCGGCGAACTCCCACATCCGGTCACCGCGGAGGGTGACGTGGCAGCCGATGGCCTGGCCCTCACGCAGCTTGAACTGCGCGATGGACTTGCGGGCCTTGGTCACCGACGGCTTCTGGCCGGTGATGGCGGTCAGGTCCTTGATGGCGCCGTCGATCACCTTGGAGTCGCGGGCGGCGTCGCCGACACCCATGTTCACCACGATCTTGACCAGGCCGGGGACCTGCATCACGTTGGCGTACTTGAACTCTTCCAGCAGGGCCGGCTTGATCTCTTCGCGGTAGCGCTGCTGCAGGCGCGGCATCTCGCGGGTAGCGGTTGCGGTCTCGGTCATTCTCAGATCTCCTCCCCCGTGCGCCGCGCGATGCGGACGCTGCGGAAGGCCTTGTACTCGGAACCGTCGGGGCGGCGCTTGGTGACTTCCTCGCGCTTGAAACCGACCCGGGTGACAACTTCCTTGCCGCCGTCCTTGACGACGAGCTGGACGTTGGAGGCGTGGATCGGGGCCTCGCGGCTGATGATGCCGCCCTCGGTCTTGCCGGTGGCGGTGGGGGTCTCGCGGACGTGACGCTTGACGATGTTCACGCCCTGGACGATCACGCGGTTGCGCTCGACGTCGACGGCGAGGATCTCACCGACGGTGCCACGGTCCTTGCCCGAGATGACCTTGACGCGGTCACCCTTCTTCACATGCAGGGTGTTGGACATTCAGATCACCTCCGGGGCGAGCGACACGATGCGCATGAACTTCTTCTCGCGCAGCTCGCGGCCCACCGGGCCGAAGATGCGGGTACCGCGGGGCTCACCGTCGGTACGAAGGATGACGGCGGCGTTCTCGTCGAACTTGATGTAGGAACCGTCGGCACGCCGACGCTCCTTCACGGTCCGGACGACGACCGCCTTGACCACATCACCCTTCTTGACGTTGCCGCCGGGGATGGCGTCCTTGACAGTGGCGACGATGGTGTCGCCAATGCCGGCGTAGCGTCGACCAGAGCCACCGAGAACGCGGATGCAGAGGATCTCCTTGGCACCCGTGTTGTCGGCGACCTTGAGTCGCGACTCCTGCTGGATCATCTATTTCTCCTGTATGTCGCACCGGTTCCCGCATCGGTTGTGGCGCACGCGCGACAAACCCATGAGGGCCTGGTGGGACGGACATGTGTCGTTTGCTCGGGAAAGGTCCCCTACGGCACCGGCCCAGCTATGCTGGCGGTGTTGATCCAAGGGCTCAGTCCTGGGCAACCGTGCAAGCGTACCCCAACGGCCCCAGCGAACGAAATCGGCGCGAAGTTGGGTGGTGTACGCCGCCCGCGCGAGCGAGTCGCACGCTGGTTGAGCGAGCGAGGTACGAGCGAGTCGAAGCCAGTCTGCCCCGTCGGCTGAGCGAGCGAGGTACGAGCGAGTCGAAGCCAGTCTGCCCCGTCGGCTGAGCGAGCGAGGTACGAGCGAGTCGAAGCCACGGGCCCTTAGGCGCCTTCGGAATTCGCGGCTCGATCGCAGGAAAGCGCTCTTCCGGCCCGATCCCGCAATCGAGCCGCAAGTTTCGAAGGCGCGGCCCACTCGGGAGAGGCGCCTGCGCTCAGCAGGGGCGCCACGCTTTGCCGCCGGGCTCGTAACAGCGAGGCCCGGTGTACTTGGAGGTGGGCTGTGGGGCGGGCTTCACCGGCTCCGGGGCCCGGCTGGTCGGTGCCTTGGTCGCTGGCGCTCTGGTGGCCGGCGCCTTCGTCGTCGGCGGCCTGACCTCCGGCGGCTTGGTCGTCCGCGGGGCGGTGCTCGTGGTACGCGTGGGTTGCCTGGTCGTCTCCCGCCCCGAGTCGCGACTCGGCGTACTCGCCGGTGTCGAGCTCGGCACCGGGGTCGCGCTCGGGGTCGGCCGCTCGGCGAGCCTGGCCCGCTCGGCCTGCCAGGTCCGGTGCACCGACTCCGCGCGATCCTGCGACCTCTGCAGTGTCGATCGAAAACCGCGCAGTTCGGAGGATTCCCTGCCCCGCCAGGGAAAACGGTCCGGCGGGAAGTCCAGATCCCGCAACAGCGCCCGGCCGCGATCGAGCTCGGCAGCGAGCAGCAACAGCTGCCGGTCGTAGTCCGCCACGTCCGCATTCGATGCCGGCGGCTGGGTCGCCGAGTCGAGCGCCTGGGTCTGCTGGTCGACCAGCGCCTCGACGGTGCAGCGGGAGTCGGCGGCGAAGAGCCCGCGCCGGCCATCCCGGGCCTGCCGCTCGGCCGCCTGCACCTCGGGATAGAAGGCCCGATTCGGTGCAATCACCATCGCCAGACCGAGGCCCTCGCGGGCGATCTCGGCGCTCACGTTCTGGCCCCGACTGATGACCTTGGCGAGGGTGCGCCCGTAGCCATCGGTGCGCTCGACGTCGTACTGCAGCGACACCTCGGCACCGGCCGGCAGCCGCCGCTTCAGCCACTCGGTCGCCTCCGGACCGCCGCACTGCACGGTTTGGTTCGGGTCGACCGTCTCCGGGGTATCCACGTTCAACAACCGGATCCGCCGCGGGGTCCCGGCATCGTCCACCTGGATGGTGTCGCCGTCGATCACCCGCGTGACCGTCGTCGTCGGCCGGGTCGCCGACGGGCTCGGCGCCGGCGCATCCGACGCGGTCCCCCGCTCACCGCTCTGCGCGATGACCGCGCCCAGTACCACCGTCGTCGCCAGCACTCCCCCGGCCACCGCAACCGGCTTGACCACGTCCAACCTCGTTCCACCAGCGCGCGCTGGGCATGCAAAGGGCCGCACCCGCGTGGAGCACGACCCGTCGTACGTCTACCGAGGGCAATGTAGCGGAAGAACACCGGAGATGGGGCTGCGTGGAATGCGCACCGCGGTGGACAGGGACGGTTCGGCCACGGATCGGGATTAGCGTGGCTGGTATGCAGATCAAGCGGTGGGTGGCGCAGGGATTCTCCGGGCTGGATGACTTCGCGTTCGTCGATGCCGAGCTCGGCGAGCCGGGCCCCGGAGAGGTGACGATCCAGATCGAGGCGGCCGGGGTGAACCCCGCCGATCTCAAACACGTGACCCGCGGCGGGGATCCCGCGAAGCTGCCGATCCCGATCGGCTACGAGGTCGCGGGGCGGATCGCGGCGCTCGGGCCGGACACGACGATCGCCTCGGGCGGTGGCGCGGTCGGCGATCCGGTGCTCGCCTTCCGGATCTACGGCGGGTACGCCACCGCGATCACCGCACCGGCTGTGGATGTCTTCGCCCGGCCGGCGTCGCTGCCGGTCGAGCAGGCGGCGAATCTGCTGCTCGCCGGGACGACCGCGGCGGAGATGCTGGATCGGGTGCACGCGAGCGCCGGTGAGGTGATCGTGGTGCACGCGGCCTCCGGGGCGGTCGGGGCGATCGTGCTGCAGCTCGCGCGGTTGCGCGGGATCACCGCGATCGGCACCTGCGGCGAGCGCAGCGACGAGCTGGTCCGCGGGTTCGGCGGCATCCCGGTGCGCTACGGCGACGGCCTGCTGGACCGGATCCGCGAGGCGGCGCCCGGGCCGGTGGTCGCGGCGCTCGACTGCGCCGGTACCGACGAGGCCGTCGACGCCTCCCTCGCACTGGTCGCCGACCGGGACCGGATCGTCACCGTCGCCGCCCCGGCGCGTGCCAGGCAGGACGGTTTCCACGCGCTGGCCGGCAACGACCCCGACAGCGCCCGCTTCCGCGACGGGGTACGAGCCGAGCTGATCGAACTGGCCGGCCGCGGTGAGCTGGTGGTGCCGATGGCGCGTAGCTATCCGCTGACCGAGGCCGTCGCCGCGCTGCGCCTGGTCAGCGAGGGCCACGCCGGCGGCAATGTCGCGTTGCTGCCCGAGTCCCACTGAGGGCCGGTCCGGATCGGCCGGCGTACACAACCGGTGAATCGGACAACCTCCCGAGCGCGCCCGCGGAACCCGTCCAAATTCGCCGGGCGTACACAGAGTTCAAATCCGACGAAACCCTGTCAGCTCCCAAATGCGTCAGCGTCGACCGGTGTCCAGCGATTCGTCGAACTGTCGTAGGACCAGTGACCCGTGTCGGGAAATCTGCCAGTCTCGCGCGCCTCGCTGATCAGTGCAGTGGTGATGGGAATCGCGGTGTCTGCCGAGGTGGTGAGATGTTGAATCCATTTCACCCTCAGTGCTGGTTGGTCAGGCACAGTGACAGCAATCTCCACAACGCCTGGTGACACCGCCCGCGCGGAATCGATCCGCAGTCGACTGAAACGCGTCACGATTTCGCCATAGGTGCTCAACGCATCAGCTACGCGATCCGTGTCGGTCACGGGCAGGCGCCTCGGACAGTCTGCAGCCTGCACCCAGGGTGCACTTCATATGCGGTGATCACCCCGACCGGCCGTCCATCGAGGGACGCAGGATCCACCCGCTCGGTGTAGGTGACAGAGAATCCGCTGTTTGGACCGTGAACGATTCCCATGTGCCAACGAGATGTCCGCCTCGATATGGCGTTTCCCAAAGTCATCATTTCCATCTCGCGACGGTATATCCGCCCGTCGCACCCGTCGTCAACGGTTTCGCCAATCCAACCTGTGACGACTCGCACAACAGGGCGCGCGAAAGGGCCGCACCCCTGAGTGGGATGCGGCCCTTTGGCTTCGACTCGCTCGTTCCTCGCTCGCTCAGCCAGCGTGGGAAGGACTCGCTCGTTCCTCGCTCGCTCAGCCAGCGTGGGAAGGAACTCGCTCCTCGCTCGCTCGGCCGGCGTACGAGGAACGCTCGATCACTTCGCCTTTTCGCGGATGTCGACCAGACGCCAGCGCTTGGTGGCGGACAGCGGCCGGGTCTCCATGATCCGGACGCGGTCGCCGATGCCGGCCTCGTTGTTCTCATCGTGCGCCTTGAGGCGGGTGGTCTTGCTCATCACCTTGCCGTAGAGGCGGTGCTTCACCCGGTCCTCGACGGCGACGACGATGGTCTTGTCCATCTTGTCGCTGACGACGTAGCCGGTCCGGACCTTGCGAGCGGTCCGCTCCTCGGCGCCCTGCGCCTGCGTGGTGGTGTTCTCTTCAGCCATGATCACGCCTTCTTCTTGCTCGACTCGGCCTCGGCATCATCGGCCGCGACCTGCGGCTCGGCGACGATGCCCAGGTTGCGCTCCTGCAGCACGGTGTAGATCCGCGCGATGTCCTTGCGGACGCTCCGCAGCCGCCCGTGCGACTCCAGCTGGCCGGTGGCCGCCTGGAAACGCAGCGTGAACAGCTCTTCCTTCAGCTCGGTCACCTTGGTGTTGAGCTGATCCCGGCTCAGGCCACGCAGATCGGCGGCAACAAGTGTCTTCGCCATCAGTTCTCACCACCCTCGCGCTTGATGAAGCGCGCCTTCATCGGCAACTTGTGAATGGCCAGGCGCATGGCCTCGCGGGCCACGTCCTCGGGGACGCCGGACAGCTCGAACATCACGCGTCCGGGCTTGACGTTGGCGACCCACCACTCGGGGGAACCCTTGCCGGAACCCATCCGGGTCTCGGCCGGCTTCTTGGTCAGCGGGCGGTCGGGGTAGATGTTGATCCACACCTTGCCGCCACGCTTGATGTGACGGGTCATCGCGATACGCGCCGACTCGATCTGCCGGTTGGTCACGTACGAGGCCTCGAGGGCCTGGATGCCGTAGTCACCGAAGGCCAGCGAGGTGCCCCCCTTGGCCATCCCGGTCCGCTTCGGGTGGTGCTGCTTGCGGAACTTCACTCGACGAGGTACCAGCATGATCAGGCTCCTGCGGTCTCGGTAGCGGTGGCCTCGGCCTGCGCCGGGGCGTTGTCTCCCTGCGAACCACCCTGCTGCTGACCGCCGTCACGACGGCGGCCACCGCGCTCGGGACGGTCGCCACGGTTCGGGCGGCCGCCACGGCCCGGACGCTGCCGGCCGGTGGCGCTGTTGCGGGCGGCCTTCTGAGCGGCGCGCTCGGCGCGGGTGCCGGACACGTCGCCCTTGTAGATCCACACCTTCACACCGATCCGGCCGAAGGTGGTGCGGGCCTCGTAGAAGCCGTAGTCGATGTCGGCGCGCAGGGTGTGCAGCGGCACCTGGCCCTCGCGGTAGAACTCCGACCGGCTCATCTCGGCGCCGCCGAGACGACCCGAGCACTTGATCCGGATGCCCTTGGCGCCGGACCGCATCGCGGTCTGCTGCGCCTTGCGCATCGCGCGCCGGAAGGCGACGCGCTGACCGAGCTGCTCGGCAACGCCCTGGGCGACCAGCTGGGCATCGGTCTCGGGGTTCTTCACCTCGAGGATGTTCAGCTGGATCTGCTTGCCGGTGAGCTTCTCCAGCTCGCCGCGGACGCGCTCCGCCTCGGCGCCGTTACGGCCGATGACGATGCCCGGGCGGGCGGCGTACAGGTAGATCGTGACCCGCTCGGAACGACGCTCGATCTCCACCGAGGAGATGCCGGCGCGCTCCAGGTTCTTGGTCAGGAACTCGCGGATCTTGACGTCCTCGCCGACCAGCTCGGCGTAGTTCTTGTCCGAGAACCAACGCGTGGTGTGGTCGGTGGTCACGCCCAGGCGGAAGCCGTTGGGATTGATCTTCTGCCCCATGCTCAGGCCTCCTTCTCGCTCTTGGTGGACTTCTTGGACTTCGACTTGGTCTGCGCCAGCGCCGACTTCGGCTCGACGACCACGGTGATGTGGCTGCCGCGCTTCAGGATCCGCGACGCGGAGCCCTTGGCCCGCGGCCGGATGCGGCGCATGGTGACGCCCTCGTCGACGAAGACCTGGGAGATGAAGAGGTCCTCGACGCGCAGGTCGTCGTTGGTCTCGGCGTTCGAGGCGGCGGAGGCGACGACCTTGGCCACCGGCTCGGCGGCGGCCTGCGGGGCGAACCGCAGGGTGGTCAGGGCCTCGGTGACGTCCATGCCGCGGACGACATCGACGACGCGGCGCACCTTGGTGGGCGACATCCGGACGTGGCGCGCGATGGCGTACGAGCCGGGACGATCGCCGAGCAGGGCGGCGCGACGGCTCGGCCGTGCCTTGGTATCAGTGCTCATCAGATTGCGTTCCTATCCCTCAGCGCCCGCGCTTGGACTTGCGGTCGTCCTTCACGTGACCCTTGAAGGTCCGTGTCGGGGCGAACTCGCCGAGCTTGTGGCCGACCATGGAGTCGGTGACGAAGACCGGCACGTGCTTGCGACCGTCGTGCACCGCGATGGTCATCCCGATCATGTCGGGGATGATCATCGAACGGCGCGACCAGGTCTTGATGACAGCGCTCTTGGCGCCCTTGTCGGCCTGGGCCTCCACCTTCTTCAGGAGGTGGTCGTCGACGAAGGGGCCCTTCTTCAGGCTGCGTGGCATTTCTTCAGACTCCCGTTCAGCGCTTCTTGCCGGTCTTGCGGCGGCGGACGATCAGGCGGTTGCTCGCCTTGTTCTTGTCGCGGGTACGGCCCTCGGGCTTGCCCCACGGGCTGACCGGGTGACGGCCACCGGAGGTCTTGCCCTCGCCACCACCGTGCGGGTGGTCGACCGGGTTCATCACGACACCGCGGACGGTCGGGCGCTTGCCCTTCCAGCGGTTGCGGCCGGCCTTGCCCCAGTTGATGTTGGACTGCTCGGCGTTGCCGACCTCACCAACGGTGGCGCGGCAGCGGACGTCCACCATCCGCATCTCGCCCGAAGGCATGCGCAGGGTGGCCATCTTGCCCTCGCGGGCGACCAGCTGGATCGAGGCACCGGCCGAACGGCCGAGCTTCGCGCCACCACCGGGGCGGAGCTCCACCGCGTGCACGGTGGTACCGACCGGGATGTTGCGCAGCGCCAGGTTGTTGCCGGGCTTGATGTCGGCACCCTCACCGGCCTCGACCGTCGCACCCTGCTTCAGGTTCACCGGGGCGATGATGTAGCGCTTCTCGCCGTCGGCGTAGTGCAGCAGCGCGATCCGCGCGGTGCGGTTCGGGTCGTACTCGATGTGCGCGACCTTGGCCGGCACGCCGTCCTTGTCGTAGCGCTTGAAGTCGACCAGGCGGTACGCCTGCTTGTGGCCGCCGCCGATGTGGCGGGTGGTGATCCGGCCGGAGTTGTTGCGGCCGCCGGTCTTCTTGTTCGGGACGAGCAGCGACTTCTCCGGGGTCGACCGGGTCAGCTCGACGAAGTCGGCAACCGACGAGCCACGGCGGCCCGGCGTTGTCGGCTTGTACTTACGAATACCCATTGGTTCTTCCTCTCAGCGGTCATCCGGCCTCAGGCGGCCGGACCTCCGAAGATGTCGATGCGCTCGCCGTCGGCGATGGTGACGATCGCGCGCTTGGTGTCGGGGCGCTTGCCGGTGCCGAAGCGGGTACGCCGCTTCTTGCCGGTCCGGTTGGCGGTGTTGACACCGGTCACGGTGACACCGAAGACCTGCTGGACCGCGATCTTGATCTCGGTCTTGTTGGCATCCGGGGCGACCAGGAAGGTGTACTTGTTCTCATCGAGCAGCCCGTAGGACTTCTCGCTCACGACCGGCGCGAGCAGGACGTCGCGGTGGTCGCGGATCTTCAGTGCGTCACTCACTTGGATTCCTCGTCCTTCTCTGCCTTGGGCTTGACGGCGTTCACGAAGCCGGCCGCCTCGGCAGCCTTCTCGCTGTCGAACCAGACCTCGGCGACGGTCGCGCCGTACCACTGCGACTCAGGGGTGTGGAACTTCATCGAGTCCTCATTGCCCTTGATGTCGAAGCCGGCCGGCGGGTTCTCACCGCGGTACGAGCCCTTGCCGAACGGCTGCTCGTCGGCGCTCACCTCGGCGGTGTCGGCCACCGCGGTGGTCGCCTCGGTGGTCTCGGCGGAGCTGGCGACGGACTTGGCGCCCTTGCCGGTCGTCGGACCGGAGACGAAGGCCTCCAGCGCGGCGGCGGTGAAGACGATCTCGTCGGCGACCAGCACGTCGTAGGCGTTCAGCTGGTCGACGGCCAGCGCGTGCACGGTGGCGGAGTTGCGCAGCGACAGCCAGGCGGCGTCCTCGTCGCGGGCCAGGGCGACCAGCACCTTGTCGGTCCTGGTCACCGCAGCGATCGCGGCCAGCGCCTTCTTGGTCGAGGGGGTCTCGTCGGCGACCAGCTGGTCGATCACGAAGACCCGGCCCTCGGCGGCCCGGTCGGACAGCGCACCGCGGAGCGCGGCGGCGACCATCTTCTTCGGGGTGCGCTGGGAGTAGTCGCGCGGCACGGGACCGTGCACGACACCGCCACCGGTCCACTGCGGGGCGCGGCGCGAACCCTGGCGGGCGCGGCCGGTGCCCTTCTGGCGCCACGGCTTGGCGCCGCCGCCACGGACCTCGCCACGGCCCTTGGCCTTGTGGGTGCCCTGGCGGGCGGCGGCCAGCTGGGCCACCACGACCTGATGGATCAGCGGGATGTTGGGCTCGACACCGAACAGGGCTTCGGGAAGCTCGGCGGAGCCGGACTTCTTGCCGTTCAGGTCGACCACGTCAACGGTGAGGCTGCTCATGTTCAGGCCTCCTTCTGGTTCTTCTTGGCGGCGGTACGCAGCACGACCAGGCCGTTCTTCGGGCCGGGGATCGCACCCTTGACCAGGATCAGGCCGCGCTCGGCGTCGACCGAGTGCACGGTCAGGTTCTGCACGGTCACCTTGTCCACGCCCATCCGGCCGGCCATCCGCAGGCCCTTGAAGACGCGACCCGGGGTGGCGCAGCCACCGATGGAGCCCGGCGAGCGGTGCTTGCGGTGCACACCGTGCGAGGCGCGCAGGCCGTGGAAGCCGTGCCGCTTCATCACACCGGCGGTGCCCTTGCCGCGGCTCACGCCGGTGGCGTCGACGATGTTGCCGGCGTCGAAGGTCTCGGCGGTGACCTCCTGGCCCAGCTCGTACTCGCTGGCATCAGCGGTACGCAGCTCGACCAGGTGCTTGCGCGGGGTCACCCCGGCCTTGTCGAAGTGCCCGGCGGCGGGCTTGGTGACCTTCTTGGCCTTGACCGGTCCGAAGCCGAGCTGGACGGCGGAGTAGCCGTCGGTCTCGGGGGTGCGGACCTGGGTGACCACGCACGGGCCGGCCTGGATCACGGTGACGGGGACGACCTTGTTGTTCTCGTCCCAGAGCTGGGTCATCCCGAGCTTGGTGCCGAGGATGCCCTTGACGTTGCGTTCAGCAGTTGCAGTCACTGGTGTCACGTCCCTCAGAGCTTGATCTCGATGTCCACGCCCGCCGGCAGGTCGAGCCGCATCAGCGAGTCGACGGTCTTCGGGGTGGGATCGATGATGTCGATCAGCCGCTTGTGGGTGCGCATCTCGAAGTGCTCGCGGCTGTCCTTGTACTTGTGCGGCGAACGGATCACGCAGAACACGTTCTTCTCGGTCGGCAGCGGCACCGGGCCGGCGACCTTGGCACCCGTACGCGTCACCGTGTCGACGATCTTGCGCGCCGAGCTGTCGATGACCTCGTGGTCATAGGCCTTGAGCCTGATGCGGATCTTTTGTCCCGCCACAGTTCGTCCTTCTCCTCGTACCAACTGGTCCGGTGCTCTGCTGAGCGTTCCGTCTCGTTCCTCTGCTCCGACCCCCGCGGTCGGGTGTGTCGCGCTCTTCGGGCGCACCACCGCAGGTAGTTTTCCTGCTGTGTGGAGTGCCCGGCGCTGTACGCCCGGCCTGACGGGAGGCCTCCTGGTGCGGTGCACCCGGCTCACGCGAAGGGATTCACGATGATCCGTGGACCCTTCTGGGCCATGGCACACCCCGGCGACCCCGTCGGAGCAACCCGACAATCTTGGCAGATGTCGGCGCAGAGTCCAAATCCGGGACCCGAGTCAAGCACCCACGCTGAGCGAGCGGGTCGGAATCACCCGGCTCAGCGGCCGGTGCTGGCCAGCCCGCCGGTGTGTTCCGGGGTCTTCGCGTCAGGTACGCCGGCACCGTCGGCCGGGACATCGGGTACGCCCGGCGCGGGCTCGGCGTCCGGTCCCCCGGCGGGTGCCGGCTGCGGGGCCCGGGTGGTCGGAGCCGCGGCCGGTGGGGCCTGCGTGGTCGGCGCCTGCGTGCTCGTCGCCTTCGTGGTGGGCGGAGCCTGCGTGGTGGGGACCTGAGTCGTGGGCGCCTTGGTCGGCGGCGCCTGGGTGGTCGGCGCCTGGGTGGTCGGCGCCTTGGTCGGCGGGGCCTGCGTCGTCGGCATCTTGGTGGGTGTCTTGGTCGTGGGTGCCTTGGTGGGTGCCTTCGTGGTGGGCTGCCCGGTCGGGGCCTTCGTGGTGGGTGCCTTCGTGGTCGGCTTGCCGGTCGTCGGCCTGCTGGTCGTCGGCTTCGGCGTACCAGCGCCCGACCGGCAGCCGCTGACCGTGGCCTTCATCAGCTTGGCCGGATGATCGGAGTTGAACCCGCCGACACTCTGCTTCGTCTGCACCGCCGGCAGCGAGTCGCCCGGGGCCAGCACCACCCCGAGGTGGTCGATGCCGGTGTCCACCACCTGCTTGTCCCGCGCGGAGAACGGCGCGACGTTCTGCCGGTTGAAGTCGCCGCCGTAGACGACGGACATCCCCTTGGCATTGAAGTCGTCGATGACCCGGGTCTGCTCGGCCCGGTGCTTCAGCCACATCTCCTTGCGCCACGGATCGGCGGTGTTCTCCTTGCCGTTCCATGCCCCGGAGACCATGTGGGTGTTCATGAAGACCGTCTTCCGCCCGCTGCTGCGGTCCTTCAGCACCACCCACGAGATGTAGCGGTTCGGGCTGACCTTCTCCCGGCCGCCGTGCATCAGCTTGCGCCCGTCGGAGACGTACTCCCAGGGTGAATCGCCGCCCAGGCGTACCGAGATCGGCACCGCCAGGTCGAGCTGGAAGGTCCGCCACTCCCCCCGCTTGGGGTCGTTGAGCTTCTCGGCGCGGACCGCGTCCTTGTAGTAGTCGGGCTGGATCTCCTGCCACATCAGCACATCGGCGCCCAGTCCGGCAGCCTTGTCGACATCGGCGACCACCTTGTCGCGCGGCATCAGCGGGAGCGCCTGCACGTTGAGGGTGACCGCGCGGATCTGATCCTCCGCCGGTACGCACGCCCCCTGCTTGTCGGCGGCGACCGCACCGCCGACCAGCCCGAAACCGCCGACCAGCGAGGCGCCGGCCACCGTCACCAGTGCCGTGAGCACACCGATCTTCGCGCGCATCCCCGCCTCCCTGTCCGGTCGAGCGATTCGACCGGTCCCCCACCAGTGCAGCGGATCCGGGGTTCACCGGCCAGTGGAACCTTCCGGTGTGGTGCAACACTTCGGCTGTGGAGGTCCTGATCCAGCTCACCCTGTTCGCGGTGACGGTGCTCGCCGGCACCGTGCTCGCCAACCGGGTCCGGCTGCAACCGCCGCTGATGCTGCTGGTGATCGGCATCGTCGGCTCCTATCTGCCGTTCGTGCACGTGCCGACGCTCTCCCCCGAGCTGGTGCTGATCGGCATCCTGCCCCCACTGCTGTACGCCGCAGCGGTCACCACCTCGCTGGCCGACTTCCGCGAGAACCTCTCGGCGATCGGGTGGCTCTCGGTGGGGCTGGTGCTGTTCACCGCCGCCGGGGTCGGCCTGCTGGTCTGGCAGATCCTGGACATCCCGTTCGCCGCGGCGTTCGCGATCGGTGCGGTGGTGGCCCCGCCGGATGCGGTGGCGGCGACCGCGGTGGCCCGCCAGATCGGTCTGCCCAGGCGGGTGGTGACGATCCTCGAGGGCGAATCGCTGGTCAACGACGCGACCGCGCTGGTCTCGCTGCGGACCGCGGTGGCGGCCCTGGCCGCGCCGATCACGGTGGCCGAGGTCGGTCTGGACTTCACCCTCGCCGTCGGGGTGGCGATCCTGGTCGGGATGGTGGTGGCCAAGCTCGGTTCGATGGTGTTCTCCCGGATCACCAGCCCCGTGGTGACCACGGTGCTCAGCTTCGTGATCCCCTTCGCGGCGTACGCCCCGGCGGAGGAGCTGAAGGCCTCCGGCGTACTCGCGGTGGTGGTCGCCGGCTTGTTCATCGGCCACCACAGCCAGCGCACGATGACCGCACAGGGCCGGCTGGTGCAGCGGTTGAACTGGGCCACCGTGCAGTTCCTGCTGGAGAACTCGGTCTTCCTGCTGGTCGGCCTGCAGGTCCGCCGGATCGTCACCGAAGGGGCGGCCGAGACCTCGGGTTGGCGGTTGGCCGGGATCTGCGCGGCGGTGCTCGGCACGGTGATGCTGCTGCGGGTGCTCTGGGTCTTCGGCAGCCGGCTATGGCTGCGGCCGGCCATCAAGCGCGGCAAGGAGCCGCGGCTCAGTTGGCAGGAGTCGGCGGTGGTCTCCTGGGCCGGGATGCGCGGGGTGGTCACCCTGGCCGCGGCACTCACCCTGCCGCTGGACGCACCGGTCCGCGCCACCCTGGTGCTGGTCGCGCTGACCACCACGATCGGCACCCTGCTGCTGCAGGGCCTCACCCTGCCCCGGCTGGCGCGCCGGCTCGGTGTGCACGGACCCGATCCGCGGGAGGACGCCCTGCAGGAGGCGACGATCCTGCAGACCGCGATGGGCGCGGGGATGACGGCCGCGCGGGCAGCTGCCGGGGCCGGTGACGACGCCACCCTCGCCCGACTCGAGGAGAGCTACCAGCACCGGGTGAACGCCGCCTGGGAACAGCTCGGTCGTTCCACCGAGGAGGTGGACACCCCCTCCGAGGCGTACCGGCGGTTGCGGATGACGGCCCTGCACGCCGAACGGGAGGCGGTGCTCACGATGCGGGCCGACGGCGCGATGGATCAGGAGGTGCTGGCCCGGGTGCTCGCCGGTTTCGACATGGAGGAGTCGATGCTGGTGCTGATCGACGAACGCGATGAGGCGATCACCTCCGCCCCGCTGTCCCCCGCGCTGCCCGAGGCCCCGTGCCGGCATCTCGCGGAGGCGCCGACCACCCACGCGCCCGCGCATGCCGAGCACGGCATCGAATGCCGGATGTGTCTGCGGGAGGGAACGGTGCCGGTGCACCTGCGGATGTGCCTGGCCTGCGGTGAGATCGGTTGCTGTGATTCCTCCGAGGGTCGACACGCGAGCCGGCACCACCACGACACCGGCCATCCGGTGATGCGCTCGGTGGAACCGGGTGAGTCCTGGCGCTGGTGCTTCGTCGACGAGGTCCTCGGGTCATGAACCGGTCGTCGGCTGGGTAGGTTGGGGGAATGAGCACCCCGACCTCGACCTATCGCCTGCAGGTCCGGCCGTCGTTGACTCTCGCCGATGCCGCCGGGCTCGCCGACTATCTCACTGAGCTCGGTGTGGATGCGGTCTATCTCTCCCCGATCCTGACCGCCACGCAGGGGTCCGATCACGGATACGACACCACCGACCCGACGACCATCGACCCGGCCCGGGGCGGTGAGGAGGGCTGGCGGGAACTGCTCCGCGCCTGCCGGGCCAACCGGTTGCAGGTGGTCGTCGACATCGTGCCGAACCATCTGGGAATCTCTGCCCCGGCAGAGAATCCGGCCTGGTGGGACGTGCTGCGACGTGGCCGCGATTCGGCGTACGCAAACTGGTTCGACATCGACTGGGAGCGGGCGCCGATCCTGGTCCCGATCCTCGGTGACGACGGACTCGATGCGGTCGAGATCCGCGACGGTGAGGTGCGCTACCACGAGCACCGGTTCCCGCTCGCGCCCGGCAGCTGGCAGGAGGGTGACGAGGTGGCCGAGGTGCTGGGCCGCCAGCACTACCGGCTGGCGCACTGGCGCACCGGTGACGACCGGCTCAACTATCGCCGGTTCTTCACCGTGACCACGCTGGCCGGAGTACGCCAGGAGGATCCGGCGGTCTTCGACGCCACCCACGAACGGGTGCTGCGCTGGGTCAGCGAGGACGGGGTGGCCGGGTTGCGCATCGACCACCCGGACGGACTCACCGATCCGGGTGGTTATCTCACCCGGTTGCGCGCGGCCACCGGAGCGGACACCTGGATCGTGGCCGAGAAGATCCTGGAACCCGGGGAACGGTTGCCGCGCGAGTGGCCGATCGCCGGCACCACCGGTTATGACGCGATGACCGAGGTGAACCAGGTCTTCGTCGATCCCGATGCCGAGGCGGGGTTCACCGACTTCTATCGCGAGGTGGTCGGTGATGCCCGCGACTTCGCCGCGCATGTCCTGCAGGGCAAGGAAAGAGCGGCGACCCAGCTGCTCACCGCCGAGCTGGATCGACTCGTCTCGCTGGTCCCCGGATCGGACGTGGGCCGCGATCAGGTACGCCGGGCCCTGGTCGCACTCACCGCACACTTCCCCGTCTACCGGTCCTATCTGCCCATCGGGCAGGACCATCTCGATGCAGCGGTCACCGCGGCCCGCACCGCCGACCCGGACCTGGCACCGGTGTTGGATGCCCTGCTGCCGACCCTGTCCGACCCGGAATCCGAACTGTGCAGGAGATTCCAGCAGTTCACCGGTGCCGTGATGGCCAAGGGCGTCGAGGACACCGCCTACTACCGGTACAGCCGTTTCATCGCGTTGAACGAGGTGGGTGGCGATCCGGGGCGCTTCGGCCTGCGGCTCGACGATTTCCATGCAGCACAGGAAGAGCGGCAACGGTCGGCCCCGGAGTCGATGACGGCGCTGTCCACCCACGACACCAAGCGCGGTGAGGATGTCCGGGCCCGGTTGGCGGTGCTCAGCGAGGTCGGTGAGCTGGCCCGGGACTGGTTGCGCACCTTCATCGACGCGGCCGACCTCCCCGATCGGTCGTTCGCCTCGCTGCTCGGCCAGACCTTCGCCGGGGTGGGGCCGATCGAGCGGGACCGGATGCATGCCTACGCGGAGAAGGCGATGCGGGAGGCATCCACCGCTACCAGTTGGACCGACCAGGACGCCGACTTCGAGGCGGCCGTGCACACGGCCGTCGACCGGGTCTATGACGATCCCGATCTGAACGATGCGCTGCGCCGGTTGCTGAGCCAGATCGAACAGCCCGGCTGGTCCAATGCGCTCGGCCAGAAGCTGGTGCAGCTGACGATGGCCGGTGTCCCGGATGTCTATCAGGGCACGGAATTGTGGGATGACTCCCTGGTCGATCCGGACAACCGGCGGCGCGTCGATTTCGACGAACGGCGGGGGTTGCTGGAGCTGTCCGAGCCACCGGTGGTCGACGACACCGGCCGGGCGAAGTTCTGGTTGGTGCGGCATGCGCTGCGGTTGCGTCGCTCCCGCCCGGATCTGTTCACCGGTTACGGACCGATCACCGCCGAGGGCCCGGCGGCGCGCCACCTGCTGGGCTTCGACCGGGGTGGCGCGATCAGCCTGGCGACCCGGTTCCCGTACGCGCTGAGCGCCAGCGACCACGGCTGGAATGACACCACCGTTGAACTTCCGGGCGCCGTCGTCGATGTGCTGACCGGCTCCCGGTACGAGGGCCGGACCCCGGTCAGCGACATCTTCCACCACTATCCCGTGGCCCTGCTGACGCTCATCGAGTAGGTCGCGCAGCGACCGTCCCCCACGCTCCTCGAGTAGGTCGCGCAGCGACCGTCCCCCACGCTCCTCGAGTAGGTCGCGCAGCGACCGTGTCGAGAGGTGCGTGGGCAGGGCGCTCGGCGACCAGGCTCGATCGGGCTGATTCGTGGCTCGCTCCACTTCGCGGCTCAACTCTCACTCTGCGGCCTGCATGCGGTCCGCGGAGTGAGAGTTGAGCCGCAGAGTGGGGAACGATCGCCAGGGAAGGCGGGGCTGATGCTGGCGGGCTGCGGTGCGTGGTCGACACCCCGGCGAGTCGGCGGCAGGATCAACCGAGCCGGCCTCTCGACACGCTCGCTGCGCGAGCTACTCGAGGACCGTGAAAGGGAACGGTCGCTGCGCGAGCTACTCGAGGACCGTGAAAGGGAACGCTCGCTGCGCGAGCTGGGGAGGTCATCTCGACACGCAGCCCATTGCTCCGCAGGCTCCGCATGGGCCGCTACTCGATGACCGTCAGGCGAGACCTTCGGCTTCGGCCACGGAGGTCGGGTCGTGGCCGAGCACGGTCAGCCGGAGATCGGCGTCGCAGTAACCGCCGAGCACGTGCAGCCCGCTGTGCTCACGCAGCAGCTGATCGGCTCGGTCACCGGCCAGGGTGTGCTCGGCGACCGGGTGCCGCCAGTGCGCCGCGATCACGTGCCCGTCGGCGGGCAGTCGGCGGCCGACGCGTTCGACGATCTCGATCACCTCGGGCTCGGTGAGGTAGTAGAGCACCTCGCTGAGCACCACCAGGTCGTGCCCGTCGGGCAACCGGTGCTCGCGCACGTCGGCCAGCTCGAACCGGACGCGGTCCGAGGCCACCCGGTCCCGGGCCCGCTCCACCGCGGCGGGCATCAGATCGGTGGACAGCAACCGGTCGCAGCGTTCGGCGAGCGCCTCGCTGAGGACACCGATCGAGCAGCCGGGTTCGTAACCGGAGCGGTACCGACGCCTGGGCAGGGCGGCCACGGTGAGCGCGCGCTTGCGCTGCTCGTACCACTTGGAGGTGAACCCCCACGGGTCGGCGGCCCGGGCGTACTGGGTCTCGAAGTAGCCGGCAGTCATTCGATGAGCACCTCCTCGGCGGTGACCAGCCGGTCCAGCACCGGTCGCGGCAGCACCGGATCCCGGCCCGGTCCGGGTGGTTCGAGCTGGCTGGTGAACGCGGCCACCGCCTCGGCCTTGAGCTGCTGCAGGTCGGCGGGCAGCGCTACCCGACGGGCGGCCGGTCGTGGACCGGTCGGATCGTCGGGCCGGCCCCAGTGCCACCACCAGACCGGGTAGGACAGCAGGCGCGCGCCGACCCCGGTCGCGGCCCTGGTGGCGGCTCGGCCGCAGGCGTCGTGATCGGGATGCCCGTCCTGCGGCCAGGTGCTCAGGCAGATCGTCTGCTCATCGAGGTGGCCGGCGATCAGTTCGACGAGCACCGCCTCGTCGGCGGTGACGGCGCCGTCCTGCAGACCGAGCCGCAGCGGGGCCGGCAGGCCGAGCAGGGCGCAGGCCCGTTCGGACTCGGCGCTGCGGCGCACCCCCAGCTCCTGGGCCGACCAACCGGCGGGCGCCGGCGCGGCGGTGCCGTCGGTGACGGCCAGCACGGTGACCGGTACGCCGCTGCGGGCCAGCAGGTGCAGCAGACCGCCGACGCCCAGGATCTCGTCATCGGGGTGCGGCGCGACCACCACCACCCGCCGCCAGTCGGCGTACGACAACTCCGGCAGACTCTCCCGCCAGCCACGCCAGCACTCGGCCGGGGTGCCCGGGTGGGCTTCGGTCACCGGCGGCACGTCGGCCAGCGAGTGCGGTTGCTCGGCGGTCATCGGCGGACCAGTTCGCCGAGGCCGGCCAGGTCACGTTCGGCGTGGCTCTGCCGCAGATAGATGCTCAGGTCCGCGACAGCACGAGCGTGCTCGGCGTCCTGGCAGAGCGGACCGGCACCGAGCGCCCGCCCGACCCGGTCGATGGTCAGCGCGGCGGCCGCCTCGACGATCGCCCGCACCCGCAACGCCCGGATCCGGGCCGCCGGCGCATCCTCCGGCGCGGCATCCACCTCGGCGCCGGCCGCGGCCAGGGTCCAGCGGGCCCCGGCCAGCGCCGCGTCCACCGCGCCGAGATGGGCCAGGGTGATCGGGTCGTCGCGGCGGGAGCCGCGCAGGGTGTCGGCGACGGCCTCGGCCCCGCCGGCCCAGCAGGCGGCGACGCCGGCCCCGCCGTGCCAGAACCCGGCCCGGTCGAGATAGTCGGCACCGCTGCCGACCCTGGTCGCCGGAACCTGATCCAGGTGCACGGTGTGGGTGGCCGAGCGGGTCATTCCGGGGTTGGCCCAGGCCTCCTCGACGCGGACGCCCGGTCCGGTGAGTTCGACCGCGGCCAGCAGTCGCCGGTCGGGATCGGCGGCGTCGCGGACGGTGATCAGCGCGTGGTCGCAGAGGCCGGCACCGGAGCACCAGGGCTTGGCGCCGTCGAGCAGCAACCGGTCGGGATCCTCCGGGTCGGGCTGGGCGCGCACCACCGGCCGGGGTGGTTCGGCCGCCCAGACCCCCCACCACTGCCCCGGTGCGAGCAGGTCGGTGCGGCCGAGCTCGGTGAGGATGGCGGTCGCGTCGGCGTGCGCCTCGACCAGCCGGCCGACGACGATGTCGGTGCGGGCGAGATCGGCCAGCCGCTGCCACCGCTCGGCGGTGTGCCCGTGGCCGGGCAGCGGCCACTGCGGACCGGCCAGCGCGCTCCGCACCTGGTCGGCGAGGCTCACCGGCCACCCCCCTCGGTGGAGAGCGGGTGGCGTTCCTCGAAACGCAGCTGCTCCTCCAGCGCATCCAGGGCGGCGGCGAACCCGCCCGGCGCGCGGGTGGAGCGGCGAGCGGAGGTGAGGACCGGCGCGGCATCGGACCAGTCGACGGGCAGCTGGGCGTCGACGGCGGCCCGGACCAGCTCGACATCCTCATGCACCCGCAACGGCTTGAACCCGCCCAGGCTGCGGTAGGCGCCGAGGCGTACCCCGAGGTTCGCACCGTGGACGTGCCGGTGCCCGGGTTGCAGGTCGTAACCGAGATCGTGCTGGGCGAGCAGTCCGGGCGCGCGGCCCGACCAGTCGTCCACCCGGACCGTGCCGACGAACAGATCGTGCCCGGCGGCGGCGCTGTCCAGCTGCGCGACCAGCCAGTCGGCCGGTACCTCCGAGTCGGCGTCGGTGCAGGACAACCAAGTACGCCGCCCCGGCGACTCGACCTCGGGGGCCTCGAGCAGGTCGGCGAAACCGACGGCCCGCGCGGCGCCGACGTTGCGGTACTGCACCTCCAGAGAGTGCACCCAGCGCGGCACCTGGGCGGCGGTCGCGTCCTGGCAGGCGTCCAGCACCACCCGGACCCGCACCGGGATCCGGACCCGGCGGACGGCCCGCTGCACCGAGGCCAGACAGGTGGCGAGCCAATCGGCCTCGTTGTGTGCGGGCACGACCACGACCATCGCGTCGATCCCGGTCACCGACCCTCCTCGTTCTCGGCCATCGCCATGTGTTGAGTTCGTCCCGGGGTGTTACCCAGTGGCCGATCGGCTCATCCACCATCGGATTCGTCGCTAGGGTCGGCCCATGGCAGGTAAGTCGAAGTCCGGGCGTCGCAAGCGGATGGACAAGTCGCTCTACGAGGCCGAGCTGTTCCGGCTGCAGGGTGAGCTGGTCAAACTCCAGGAGTGGGTGAAGGCCACCGGGCAACGGGTGGTGATCGTCTTCGAGGGCCGTGATGCCGCCGGCAAGGGTGGCGCGATCAAACGGGTCACCGAATATCTCAACCCACGGGTCGCCTCGATCGTCGCCCTGCCGGCGCCGACGGAGCGGCAGCGCAGTCAGTGGTATTTCCAGCGCTATGTGGAGAATCTGCCGGCCGCCGGCGAGATCGTGCTGTTCGACCGCTCCTGGTACAACCGCGCCGGGGTGGAGCGGGTGATGGGTTACTGCACACCCGAGGAGTACCGGCGGTTCCTGCACCAGTGCCCGATCTTCGAGCGGCTGCTGGTCGAGGACGGGATCCTGCTGCGCAAGTACTGGTTCTCGGTCTCGGATTCGGAGCAGGAGAAGCGATTCCGCTCCCGGCTGGAGGATCCGATGCGCCGCTGGAAGCTCTCCCCCACCGACCTGGAGTCGCTGACCCGGTGGGAGGACTATTCGCGGGCCAAGGACGAGATGCTGGTGCACACCGACATCGCCGAGGCGCCGTGGAACGTGGTCGAGTCCGAGGACAAGCGCCGGGCCCGGATCAACATGATCGCCCACCTGCTCGATTCGATCCCGTGGACCACGTTCGAACAGCCCGAGCTGACGCTGCCGAAGCGGCCGCCCTCGACCGGGTACCAGCGGTTGGAGCGCGATCTCCAGCACGAGGTACCCGATCACGCCGCCCGGGTCGAGCAGGCCGAGCGGGGGCGTACCTCGGCACGCGAAGCCGGCTGACCGCTAACCCGGCCCCGGGCCGTGATGCCCGAGCGGGACGCGTTCGGTGAGGCCGAGGGCGGCGAGCAGGGAGGGCAGCATCGCCTTGGCGGTACGCCGGTAGCCGGCCGAGGAGGGGTGGAAGCGGTCCAGGCTGAACATCTCGTCGGGGTTGGTGATGAAGAACGGCCCGACGGCGCGGGCCAGGGACACCGCCCGGGCACCGTGGGCCAGCGCGACCCGGCGCTGGGCGGCGGCGAGTTGGCGGCTCTTGCGGGAACCGAGGCTGCGCAGCGGCTGCGGCACCGGGCGCAGCGTCCCCAGATCGGGGCAGGTGCCGACGACCACCTGAGCGCCGCGGGCCTGCAACCGTTCGATCGCCTCCGCCAGGTGCGCCACCGATTCGCCGATCGGGATCCGGTGGGTGACGTCGTTGCCGCCGACGACGATCACCGCCAGGTCCGGTCGGTCGGCGGGGGTGAGCCGGTCCAGCTGAGTGGCCAACATCCCTGACTCGGCACCGATCCGGGCGATGGTACGCAACCGGACCGGTCGCTGGGCCCGCTTGGCGAGCCCCTTGGCGAGCCGGGCGCCGAGGGTGTCCTTGGGCCGTTCGGCGCCCAGCCCAGCGGCCATCGAGTCGCCGACCAGCAGCAGCTCGATCGGCTCGCCGGGCAGCTTCCTCTTGTAGACCTTGTCGGCATCCGGCGCGATCTCGCCGAAGGGGTCGCCGATGATCCGTCGGGCGATCGCCGCCTGCCGGCGCAGCAGTTCCCGGCTGCCGAGATGCCCGACCAGCAGCAACCCGGCCGCGCTGCCCAGCCAGCCGAGTGTCCAGATCGTGCGCCGCCGCTCCACGCCAGTGTTCTGCCACGGCCAGATGCAACGGTGGTGACATCGACATGAACGCCCGGCGACAACGTTGACCCGGGCCGACCGGTCGGGCCGGTCAGGGTTGCAGCACGACCTTGAGGCAGCCGTCGGACTTGGTCTGGAACATCCGGTACGCCTCGGCGGCCTGGTCCAGCGGCAGCCGGTGGGTCGCCAGCGTCTCGACGTCGAGGGTGGCGTTGCCGTCCCGGACCAGTTCCATCAGCTCATCGGTCCAGCGGCGGACGTTGGCCTGTCCCATCCGGATGGTCAGCTGCCGGTCGAACATCTGCATCATCGGCATCGGGTCGGCCGCGCCGCCGTAGACGCCGGACAACGACACCGTGCCGCCGCGGCGGGCCGCGCCGAGGGCCAGGTGCAGGGCGGCGAGCCGGTCGATGCCTGCCTTTTCGGTGGCTGCGCGGGCGATCGGGCCGGGCAGGCTGCTGACCGCCTTGACCACGCCCTCGGCGACCGGGCTGCCGTGCGCCTCCATCCCGACGGCGTCGACCACCCCGTCGGCACCGCGGCCCTGGGTGAGGTCCTTGATCGCCGCGGCCGGGTCGGACAGGGTCCGGATGTCGACCGCCTCGACGCCGTGCGCACGGGCCGTCTCCAACCGCTCGGGCACCAGGTCCAGCCCGATCACCCGGTCCACCCCGAGCACCTGGGCACAGCGGGTGGCGAGCTGGCCGACCGGGCCGAGCCCGACGACGACCAGCGTGTCACCCTCGCCCACGCCGGCGTACCGCACTCCCTGCCAGGCGGTCGGCAGGATGTCGGAGAGGTAGAGGTAGCGCTCGTCCGGGCCGTCGGTGGGCAGCACCACCGGGCCGTACTGGGCCTGCGGGACGCGGACGTACTCGGCCTGCCCGCCCGGTACGGAGCCGTAGAGTCGGGTGTAGCCGAACAGGGCGGCGCCGCTGTCCTGCTGGGTGACCTGGGTGGTCTCGCACTGCGACTGCAGCCCGCGCTGGCACATCCAGCAGTGGCCGCAGGAGATGGTGAAGGGCACCACCACGCGGTCGCCGACCTGCAGGTTGCCGGCCTGCGGGCCGACCTCCTCGACGATGCCGAGGGCCTCGTGGCCGAGGATGTCGCCGCGGTCCAGGAAGGGCGCCAGCGGCCCGTAGAGGTGGAGGTCGGAGCCGCAGATCGCGGTCGAGGTGACCCGCACGATCGCGTCGGTGGGCTCGAGGAGGACCGGGTCGGGCACTTCGGTGACCTCGACGTTGTGTTTGCCCTGCCAGGTGACTGCTTTCACGGTTCATCCCTCTCGGAGTCGAACGGATCGTGGATCCTCTGGGGTTGTTTCCCACCCGACCGGGGGGCCCATTCATGGTCGCGGGGTCTGCTTGCGAGGATGAGGCCATGACCGAGTTGAACTCCGTGCTCACCGACCTGGCCGGCCGGATCACCGACACCCTCGACGGTGTCGTCGACGGGCTGGACCAGGACACCGCCGAACGGGTGCCGGCAGAGGGCAGCAACACCATCTGCTGGCTGCTGTGGCACAGCGCGCGCGGCATCGACCTGCAGTTGCGCGGGCTGACCGGTGACGATCAGCGGTGGGGCGAATGGAAGCCGCGGTTGGGGATCCCGCTGGCCGACGACCAGCTCGGGTCGGGCGAGATGGGTTATGGACAGTCCCCCGCCGACGCCGCCAAGGTGGCCGCACCGGTCGGTGAGTTGGCGGCGTACCTGCGCGTGGTGACCGATGACCTGGTCGACTACTGCTCCCGCGTGACCGACGCCGAGTTGGCGAAGGTGATCGATGAGAACTGGGATCCGCCGGTGACCGCCGGCGTACGCCTGGTCTCGCTCATCGATGACGTGATCCAGCACCTCGGTGCGGCGGCCTACCTGCGCGGCTTCTTCGGTGGCTGACGTCGTCCTGCTGACCGGGCCGCCCGGGTCGGGCAAGTCGACGACCGCGCGGGCCCTCGCCGCCGGTTTCCCGCGGGCCGTGCACCTGCACACCGATGACTTCTGGCACTGGATCGTCGCCGGAGCGATCCCGCCGTATCTGCCCGAGTCGGATGCGCAGAACCAGACCGTGTTGGCGGTGCTCGCGGGTGCTGCAGCTGGCTATGCCGGTGGTGGTTTCACGACCGTGGTGGACGGCATCATCGGCCCCTGGATGCTCGACCACTTCCGCCCGCTCGGCGGGCCGGGTGGTCTGCGGTTGCACTATCTGGTGCTGCGCCCCTCCCGAGCCGAGACCCTGCGGCGGGCCCAGGCGCGTACCGCACCCGATGCGCTGGTCGACGAGGGCCCCGTGCTGTCCCTGTGGGATCAGTTCGCCGACCTGGGAGTGCTGGAGCCCCACGCGCTCGACACCACCACCCAGACCCCGGACGAGACGCTTGCCGCGGTACGCGAGGGGGTGGCCAGCGGCGCCTATCTGCTCACCCCTCCCCTGCCGCCCGAAAATTGATGCGGCTCTGATGCCCACGAAGCATCAAAGAAATCTTTGATGCCCGAGAGGGATCAAGAAAATCCTTGATGCTCTGTAGGGATCAAGAAAAACCTTGATGCTCGGTAGGCATCAAGAAAAACCTTGATGCCCGACAGGGATCAAACCCCTATTGATCTGGGGGGACCCGGGGAGAGGTCAGCGGGGGTGCGGGATGCGGTCGGCGAGGGAGCAGGCGGGGGTGCCACCGGGCATTCGTTCGCGATTGTCGGCGATCCAGCGGTAGATGAACCCCGCCGGGCGTTCCAGCGCCTGGGAGTCGAGCACGACGCCGAGGGTGCGCAGCAGCGGATTGCCGGTCTTCAGGATGCCGGCCCAGGCGTGGTGGCCGAAGCTGACCCGGCCAGCCGCGTCGACGAAGGCCATCGACTCGAGCGCCTCATCCATGGTGATCCCGTACGCCGCCAGATCGGCGGTCTGCAGTTCCTCGAAGCGGGTCCCCAACCGCAACCGGGAGACGACGCCGACGCTGCGCGTACAGAATCCGCAGTCGGCGTCGTAGAAGGCAACGGGACCACGGGTGCTCATACCTCAACGATACCGGCCGACCTGGGCGATCCATCGAATCCTGAGGCGATCCATCGAGCCCCACAGCACTCGATGGTTACAACCAGGATTCGATGGATCGCGAGGCCGACCGGAGAACGACGAGGCCCCCGGACCTGGCGGTCCGGGGGCCTCGTTCGGTTCAGATCAGATCACTTGAGGATCGTTGAGTCGAAGACTCACTTGAGGATCTTGGTGACACGACCGGCACCGACGGTGCGGCCGCCCTCACGGATGGCGAACTTGAGCTCTTCCTCCATCGCGATCGGCTGGATCAGGTGCACCGTCATGTCGGTGTTGTCGCCCGGCATGACCATCTCGGTGCCCTCGGGCAGCTGGATGGTGCCGGTGACATCGGTGGTGCGGAAGTAGAACTGCGGCGAGTAGTTCGAGAAGAACGGCTTGTGCCGGCCACCCTCGTCCTTGTTCAGGATGTAGACGCGGGCCTCGAAGTCGGTGTGCGGAGTGGTCGAACCCGGCTTGATGACGCACATGCCGCGCTCCACGTCCTCCTTCTTGGTGCCGCGGAGCAGCAGGCCGACGTTCTCGCCCGCCTGACCCTCGTCGAGGATCTTGCGGAACATCTCCACACCGGTGATGGTGGTGGTCTGCTTGGCCTCGCGGATGCCGATGATGTCGACGGTCTCGCCGGTCTTGACGATGCCGCGCTCGATCCGGCCGGTGATCACGGTGCCACGACCGGTGATGGTGAAGACATCCTCCACCGGCATCAGGAACGGCTTGTCGGTCTCGCGCTCCGGCTGCGGGATGTAGTCGTCCACAGCGTTCATCAGCTCGAGGATCGAGTCGGCCCACTTCTCATCGCCCTGCAGCGCCGGGAAGGCGGCAACGCGAACGACCGGGGCGTCCTCGTCGAACTCCTGCGAAGCGAGCAGCTCGCGGACTTCCATCTCGACGAGCTCGATGAGCTCCTCGTCGTCGACCATGTCGCACTTGTTCAGCGCGACGACCATGGCCGGCACACCCACCTGGCGAGCCAGCAGCACGTGTTCGCGGGTCTGCGGCATCGGGCCGTCGGTGGCGGCCACGACCAGGATCGCGCCGTCCATCTGCGCCGCACCCGTGATCATGTTCTTCACGTAGTCGGCGTGGCCCGGGCAGTCCACGTGGGCGTAGTGGCGCTTCTCGGTCTGGTACTCGATGTGCGCGATGGAGATGGTGATACCGCGCTGACGCTCCTCGGGAGCCTTGTCGATCGAGTCGAACGGCGACGCCTCGTTGAGGTCGGGGTACTTGTCGTGGAGCACCTTCGAGATCGCCGCGGTCAAAGTGGTCTTGCCGTGGTCAATATGCCCGATGGTGCCGATGTTGACGTGCGGCTTGGTCCGCTCGAACTTGGCCTTTGCCACTTGATGGGCTCCTTCTATGTTGATGCCGCGCCGGTTGCGTGGCATCGATGGTTTACACGATTCGTCTTGTGGTCTTGCGTCAGTCTTTCAACCAGACCGGGAGGGCGTACGCGCGCGCCGGGCGCGTGGCCACCCGACCCAGTCTTGTGCACCTTGGCGGCGGAGTCAAACCAGTTGGTCCGCCGCCAGGGTGCACCCGGCGATCACTCGCCGCGGGCCTTCTGGATGATCTCCTCGGAGACGTTGCGGGGGGTCTCGGCGTAGGAGTCGAACTCCATCGAGTAGGACGCCTGGCCCGAGGTCTTCGACCGCAGGTCACCGACGTAGCCGAACATCTCCGACAGCGGCACCAGCGCATCCACGACCTGGTTGCCGTGCTCCTCGCGGGTGCCCTGCATCTGGCCGCGCCGGGAGTTGATGTCGCCGATGACGGTGCCCAGGTAGTCGTTGGGCGTGGTCACCTCGACCTTCATCATCGGCTCCAGCAGCGCCGGGTCGGCCCGCCGAGCGGCCTCCTTGAAGACGTTCAGACCAGCGATCTTGAACGCCAGCTCGGAGGAGTCGACGTCGTGGTACGCGCCGTCCAGCAGGGTGACCTTGATGTCCTCGACCGGGTAGCCGGCGAGCACACCGGTGGTCATGGCCTCCTGGATGCCCTGGTCCACCGAGGGGATGTACTCCTTGGGGATGCGGCCACCGGTGACGGCGTTCACGAACTCGTAACCCGCACCGGTCTCCTGCGGCTCCATCGCGATGATGACCTTCGCGTACTGACCGGAGCCACCGGACTGCTTCTTGTGGATGTACTCGACCTTGTCGACCGGGCGACGCAGGGTCTCGCGGTAGGCCACCTGCGGCTTGCCGATGTTGGCCTCGACCTTGAACTCGCGCTTCATCCGGTCGATCATCACCTCGAGCTGGAGCTCGCCCATGCCACCGATGATGGTCTGGCCGGTCTCCTCGTCGGTGTGCACCCGGAAGGTCGGGTCCTCCTCGGCGAGCCGCTGGATCGCGACCGAGAGCTTCTCCTGGTCGGACTTGG
Organism: Enemella evansiae; assembly: GCF_004362375.1. Taxonomy (NCBI): domain Bacteria; kingdom Bacillati; phylum Actinomycetota; class Actinomycetes; order Propionibacteriales; family Propionibacteriaceae; genus Enemella; species Enemella evansiae. The sequence goes on along the minus strand of NZ_SNXA01000012.1, from coordinate 77,005 downwards.
TCTTCGGCTCGATGGCCTGCTCGATCACCGGGTCCGGGAAGGTCATCGACTCGAGCACGATCGGGTTGGCCGGATCGCACAGGGTCTCACCGGTGGTGGTCTGCTTCAGGCCCATCACCGCGACGATCTGGCCGGCGCCGACCGAGGCGATCTCCTCACGCTTGTTGGCGTGCATCTGATACACCTTGCCGATCCGCTCCTTGCGGCCGGTGATCGAGTTCAGCACCTGCGAACCCGCCTCCAGCTTGCCGGAGTAGACGCGGACGAAGGTCAGCTTGCCCAGGTGCGGGTCGGTGGCGATCTTGAACGCCAGCGCCGACAGCGGCTCGCTGTCGGAGGCCTTCCGGGTCAGCTTCTCGTCCTCGTTGCCCGGCTTGAAGCCCTCGATGTCGGGGACGTCGACCGGAGCCGGGAGGTAGGCGATGACGGCGTCCAGCAGCGGCTGCACACCCTTGTTCTTGTAGGAGGTGCCGCAGACGACCGCGGTCACCTTGGTGGAGAGCACGGCGGCGCGGATGGCGTGCTGGATCTCCTCGGCGGTGATCTCCTCCTCCATCAGGAACTTCTCGGCCAGCTCGTCGTCGAAATCGGCGAGCTGCTCGATCAGCTTCTGGTGGGCCTCTTCGGCCTTGTCCTTGAGATCGGCGGGGATCTCCTCGACCTCGTAGTCCTCACCGATCTTGGTCTCACCGCGCCAGGTCAGCGCCCTCATGGTGACCAGATCGACGACGCCGATGAAGTCGGACTCGGCACCGATCGGCAGCTGCAGGACCAGCGGGGTGGCCTTCAGCCGGTCGATGATCGTCTGCACGCAGTAGTCGAACGAGGCGCCGGTGCGGTCCAGCTTGTTGACGTAGCAGATCCGGGGCACGCCGTACTTGTCGGCCTGCCGCCACACGGTCATCGACTGCGGCTCGACGCCAGCGACCCCGTCGAAGACGGCGACGGCACCGTCGAGCACCCGGAGCGAACGCTCCACCTCGACGGTGAAGTCGACGTGCCCGGGGGTGTCGATGATGTTGATCTGATGGTCCTTCCAGTGGCAGGTGGTTGCCGCGGAAGTGATGGTGATGCCGCGCTCCTGCTCCTGCTCCATCCAGTCCATCGTGGCGCCGCCGTCGTGGACCTCACCGATCTTGTGGTTGATGCCGGTGTAGAACAGGATGCGCTCGGTCGTGGTGGTCTTGCCCGCGTCGATATGGGCCATGATGCCAATATTGCGGACCTTGCCCAGGTCAGTCTTGATGTCGACAGCCACGGAAACGTTCCCTCTTGTCTGTAGTCGGGTGATCGAAATGTGGATGGTGGAGGGCCGGTGTCGCGGGGTCTGTGCGCGGCTTGCGCTGCGCTCCCGCGACCGGGTCGGCGTACGCCGGAAAGGCGAGCAGCCCGAGGTACGCCTCGGCGTACCTCGAGCCTGCGATCACCAGCGGTAGTGCGCGAAGGCCTTGTTGGCCTCGGCCATCTTGTGGGTGTCCTCGCGGCGCTTCACCGCGGCACCCAGGCCGTTGGAGGCGTCCAGGATCTCGTTCATCAGACGCTCGGCCATCGTCTTCTCGCGGCGCTGCCGGGAGAAGGCGACCAGCCAGCGCATCGCCAGGGTGGTCTGCCGGCCCGGCTTCACCTCGACCGGCACCTGGTAGGTCGCACCGCCGACGCGGCGGGACTTGACCTCGAGGCTCGGCTTGACGTTGTCCAACGCGCGCTTCAGGGTCTGCACCGGATCGACGCCGGTCTTGGCCCGGGCGCCCTCCATGGCGGTGTAGACGATGTTCTGCGCGACCGTCTTCTTGCCGTCGAGCAGGATCTTGCTGACCAGCTGCGAGACCAGCGGCGACCCGTAGACCGGGTCGACCAGCATCGGACGCTTCGGGGCGGGACCCTTGCGAGGCATTACTTCTCCTTCTTCGCGCCGTAGAGGCTGCGAGCCTGCTTGCGGTTCTTGACACCCTGGGTGTCCAGCGAACCGCGGATGATCTTGTAGCGGACGCCCGGCAGGTCCTTCACACGGCCACCGCGAACGAGCACCATCGAGTGCTCCTGCAGGTTGTGACCGACGCCGGGGATGTAGGCGGTCACCTCGACACCGGAGGACAGCTTCACGCGGGCCACCTTGCGCAGCGCCGAGTTCGGCTTCTTCGGAGTGGTGGTGTAGACGCGGGTGCAGACACCGCGGCGCTGGGGCGAACCCTTGAGCGCGGGCGTCTTGTTCTTGCTGACCTTGTCGGTCCGGCCCTTGCGGACCAGCTGCTGGATGGTGGGCACCGGCTGCTATCTCTTTCCGTAGTACGTCATGGCGATCCCGTCGGAACCGACTGGCAGTTCCTCAAGGTGTGACTCCGTCAGGGGTGCAGTGCGCGGGGCGCATTGCGTTGTGCTTGCCGCACCCGTCACCGGAAGGCACGCTGGGGCACGCACGAAGGTTCGGGCAGGCCGAACACAAGGACCAAGACTACCCGCGGCCCGCGAAAGGGTCAAAATAGCGCGGTTGCTAGGGTCCGGGCATGACGACACCCCGGGTTCCGGATGCCCCGCCGGCGGTCCGCCGGCAGTTGCCGCGTTGGTCCCAGTTGCGCCCGCTGCTCGGTTTCCAGGCGCCCGCGCTCGGTACCCGGGCGCGACTGGCCCGGGCGGCCACCATCGACGACCTGCGCGATCAGGCCCGTCGGCACACCCCGCGCTCGGTGTTCGACTACACCGACGGGGCGGCCGATGACGAGTCGAGCCTGACCCGCAGCCGGGAGCTGTACGCCCGGGCGGAGTTCGCGGGCCAGGTCCTGAACGACATCGCCGCGGTCGATCTGTCCACCACGATCCTCGGTGAACAGGTGTCGATGCCGCTGGTGCTGGGGCCGACGGGTTTCACCCGGATGATGAACCACGAGGGTGAGACCGCGGTCGCCCACGAGGCCCGACGCGCCCAGGTGGCGTACTCCCTCTCGACGATGGGCACCACCCCGTTGGAGCGGGTCGCCGAGGTGTCGGGCCCCAACCCGCACTGGTTCCAGCTCTATCTGTGGCAGGACCGGCCGGCCTCGATCGAGCTGATCGAACGGGCCAGGGAGTCCGGTTATTCGGCGCTGGTGGTGACCGTGGACACCGCGGTCGCCGGCAACCGGTTGCGCGATGTCCGCAACGGGCTGACGATCCCGCCGAAGCTGACCCCGAAGACCTTCCTCGACATGGCCACCCACCCGGGTTGGTGGGGAAATCTGCTGACCACCGAACCGCTGGAGTTCGCCTCCCTGTCGAACTGGGAGGGCACGGTCGCGGAGATGATCAACAAGATGTTCGATCCTTCGGTGACCTGGGACGACGTGGCCTGGCTGCGCGGCATGTGGCCCGGAAAGGTCGTGCTGAAAGGGATCCAGAGCGCCGAGGACGCGGTCCGCGCCTTCGATCTCGGGGTCGATGCGGTGCTGATCTCCCAGCACGGCGGCCGGCAGATCGGCCGGGGCCGCCCGCCGTTGCGGGTGCTGCCGGAGGTGCGCGAAGCGGTCGGCGGCGAGCGGGAGGTGTTCGTCGACGGTGGGGTGATGAGCGGTGCGGACGTGGTCGCCGCCCTGGCCCACGGCGCCGACTCGGTGTGGGTCGGCCGGGCCTACCTCTACGGCCTGATGGCCGGTGGTCATCTGGGGGTACGCCGGGCGCTGGAGATCTTCCGCTCCGAGATCACCCGCACCATGCAGCTGCTCGGGGTGTCCCGGATCGCCGACCTGCGTCCCGAATACGTACGCCTCCCCGTCGACCCGACCGTCGCCTGAGCCCCGTCGGGTCGGCTGAGCGAGCGAGGAACGAGCGAGTCGAAGCCCCTCCGGCGAGACACCAGAAAGTGTCACCAGACCCCTGCTGCAACTGGTGTCCGGTTACAGGTTCTGGTGTCTCGTCGCCGTTCTGTCGCCAGCGCCCCGGGCCGGGCCCGCCTCAGCCCCGCGGACCGGCGTACCCGGCTCAGAGTTCGTCGCCGGACTCGATCTGCTCGAACAGCGCGACCCGGTCGGCGTGCCGACCGCCCTCGAACTCGGCGCCGAGGAAGGCGTCGACGATGGCCTTGGCCATGTCCACCCCGACGAACCGCTCCCCCAGCGCGAGCATGTTGGCGTCGTTGTGCCGGCGGGCCATCTGCGCGGAGAACGGCTCGGTGCAGACCACGCAGCGGGCGCCCGGGACCTTGTTCGCCGCGATCGAGATGCCGATCCCGGAGCCGCAGACGATGACCCCGCGCTCGGCCTCACCGCCGACGACCAGGTGGGCGGCCCGCGAACCCCAGATCGGATAGTCGGTGCGCTCGGCGCTCAGCGTGCCGGCGTCGATCACCTCATGCCCGAGCCCACGCAGGTGCTCGGCGAGCTCGTTCTTCAGGGTGAATCCGGCGTGGTCGGCACCGACGGCGATCTTCATGAGTTCTCCAGCTGGCTCGGATGGCGGGCGAGGGCGATCCTGCCACAGCCGCGGCGCCCGTGCCGGGCGTACGCCTTCGGTCCTCGACCTCGCCCAGCTTTCCACCCCCGGTTACCCCCCATTCATCCGCAGCACACACAATGGCTGCGTGATTTCGGAAGAGCAGCCCGGGCGGGACCTCAACCCGCCGCCCGCGACCGAGCGGGGCCGCGTCATCGTGATCACCGGCGCGATGGCGGCCGGCAAGTCCACGGTGGCGGCGCTGCTCGCCGAACAGCTGCACCCGCGCTCGGTGCACATCCGCGGTGACGCGTTCCGCCGGATGGTGATCAACGGGCGGGCGGAGATGACCCCGGATCCCGATCCGGAGGCGCTGCGGCAGCTGCACCTGCGCTATTCGTTGGCCGCCGCGACCGCCGACCGCTACGCCGACCACGGCTTCGACGCGATCGTCCAGGACGTGATCATCGGCGCCGAACTGTCCCAGTTCATCGACCTGATCGACAGCCCGTCGCGCTACCTGGTGGTGCTCTCCCCCAGTCTGTCGGCGCTGGAGTGGCGGCAGGAGCAGCGCGCCAAGGCGGGCTCGGTCTATTTCTCCCCCGGTGCGATGGACACCGCACTGCGCCAGGAGACGGCCCGGATCGGCTACTGGCTGGACTCCTCCAGCCAGACCCCCGAGGAGACCGTCGGCGACATCCTCGGCAACCTCGACCAGGCCCGGGTCTGACTATTCCCCGGTACGCCCGTCCGCGGCCTCGGCGAGCAGGTCGGCATGGCCGGCGTGGCGGCCGTACTCCTCGATCAGGTGCAGCAGCCAGCGCAGATTGATCCGGGTCTCCCCGTCGCGCAGGGTGCCGGCCGACAGGGCGTCCAACGAATCGACCTCGGCGATGATCCGGTCGCTCCGCTCGACGGCGGCCCGCCAGTCCCGCCGCAGCTCGTCACCCGGCAGTTGGGCGGCCCGGTGCCAGTCCCAGTCGGCGTCCTCGGCCCAGGGGGCGCTGCGCCACGGCTCGCTCGGGGCCCCACCGAGCCAGACATGGGTGAGCCAGTGGTCCTCGACGAAGGCCAGATGGCTGAGCAGCCCACCCAGGGTCATCGTCGACGGCGCCAGCGGCCAGCGCAGTGCGGCATCGTCCATGCCGGCGGTCTTCCATTCGATGGTGTCGCGGAAGTAGTCGAGGTAGCCCTGCACCGTGGTCCGCTCGTCGGCCGTCGCCACCAGGCCGGGGTCGGTGCGCTCATCGGGGAGGTCCATGGTCGGTCACGCTAGCCTCGGCGGGTGCCACCACGCTCGCCATTACCGCCGCGCCACGGGCTGCAGGCCGCCTGGCTGCGGACGCCGGACCGCGGCAAGGAGCCGCCGGGGGCGTGGGCGACGATGCGGGACTTCCTGGTGGCGCGTTTGGGGCCGCTGGGTGCCGACGGGGTGGATCGGATGCTTGCCGCGGGCGAGTTCGTGGATGCCGCCGGCCGGCCGCTGACCGGTGCGGAGGCGTACACCCCGCACACCTTCGTCTGGTTCCACCGCGAGCTGCGCGCCGAGCCGCGGGTGCCGTTCGAGTTGCGGGTGGTGTACGCCGACGAGCGGATCGTGGTGGTGGACAAGCCGCACTTCCTGTCCACGATCCCGCGCGGACGGCACGTCACCGAGTCGGTGGTGGTCCGGGCCCGGCAGCAGCTCGACCTGCCCGGGCTCGGGCCGGCGCACCGATTGGACCGGCTCACCGCGGGCCTGGTGCTGCTGACCACCGAACCGCGCTGGCGGGCGGCGTACCAGCAGGTCTTCGAACACCGGCTGGTGAGCAAGCGCTACCTGGCCCTGGCCAACCACGACCCGAGGCTGGCGCTGCCGCGGACCGTCCGCTCGCACATCGTGAAACGCCGCGGATCCCTGCAGGCACAGGAGATCCCGGGTCTCGAGCCGAACGCGGAGACCCTGGTCGAACGGGATGAGGTGCGCGGTCGGTACGCGCGCTATCGGCTCACCCCGCGCACCGGGCGCACCCATCAACTGCGGCTGCACCTGAACTCGCTCGGCCTGCCGATCCTCGGCGACCCGCTCTATCCCGAGGTGCTGGACGTCGACATCGACGACTTCTCGACCCCGCTGCAACTGCTGGCCGCCGAACTGGAGTTCACCGACCCGGTCGACGGCCGGCCGCGACGCTTCGTCAGCGAGCGCACACTGGACTGGCCGACGGTGGAATAGTTGTCCTCGATCATGAACAGCGAACCACGACTCAGCGGCTGCCCGATCCGGCTGCTCTTCCACGAGCCCCGGATCCCGGGCAACACCGGCGCCACGATCCGGCTGGCGGCGGCCACCGGTTGCGAACTGCATCTGGCCGGGCCGCTCGGGTTCGAGCTGGACGACACCCGGTTGAAGCGGGCCGGCCTGGACTACCACGATCTGGCGCATCTCGTTGTACACAAGGACATCGAGGCCGCCTACGAGGCGCTGCTGCCGGCCCGGGTGTGGGCGTTCACCACCGGTGGGACGCGCGGCCACGCCGAGGTGACCTACGCCGAGGGCGATGTGTTGCTGTTCGGCCCGGAGCCGACCGGGCTGGCGCCCGAGGTGCTCGCCGACGAGCGGATCACCGAGCAGCTGCGGATCCCGATGCTGGCCGGGCGCCGGTCGCTGAATCTCGCGACCAGCGCCGGCGTCGCGGCCTATGAGGTGTGGCGCCAGTTCGGCTTCCGCGGCGCCGTCTGAACCGAGGGCTGCGATCCATCGATCCTTGCGTCCATCCATCGCGTCCCGCAGCACTCGACGGATGCACCCGGGGTTCGATGGATGGCGAGGAGCGAGACCTACGACCGACGACCTACGCCGCGGTACCCGGTGTCGGCAGTTCCGCGAGCAACCCGCCGGTGAGCCCGTCGAGATCGTCGAGCACCGCGCTCGCCCGGGCCAGCACGTCGGCGGGCGGCGGGTGGAAGTGCGGCGGGATCGCCACCACCGCCATCCCGGCGTTCAGTGCGGAGCGGATCCCATTGGCGGAGTCCTCCACCGCGACCGCCCGCTGCGGCTCCACCCCGAGCCGGCGGCAGCATTCGGCGTACCCGTCGGGCGCGGGTTTGCCGGCGGCGACCTCCTCGGTGGAGACGGTGGCCGAGAACAGCTCGGTGACGCCGAGTTCGGCCAGGGCGGCGTCCAGCAGCACCCTGGGTGAGCTGGTGGCGGCGCCGAGCAGCCCGGTGGCGGCATGCATCCGGCGAACGGCGTCGACGGCGCCCGGGAGCACCGGCAACCCGCGGTGGTAGTGCTCGAGCATCCCGTCGATGGTGCGCTTCGCGACCTCCTCGGGCGTACCGCGGACACCGACCGTCTCGGCCAGGTAGCGGCTCCACTCCGGGGTGGACATGCCGAGCATCGCGCTCGTGGCATCCGCGGGCCAGTCCCGGCCATCGGCCGCCGCGAGCCCGCGGCGCACCTCGTCCCAGAGGTGTTCGGTGTCGATCAAGGTGCCGTCCAGGTCGAAGACCACTGCTGCCACATCCATGGCTTCACCCTCCCATGCGCCGTGGAGCGAGCGGGTTCAGGCCGCCACCCCGGCCAGCCGGGCGTACCGGCCACCCCGCGTACTGAGTTGATCATGGTCACCGATCTCGGCCACCCGACCATGATCGAGTACGACGATCTGGTCGGCTGCCGCGACCGTGGAGAGCCGGTGCGCGATGGTGATCGTGGTGCGCCCCTGGACCAGTTCGTCGAGGGCGCGCTGCAGTTCACGCTCGGTCTCGTTGTCCAGGGCACTGGTCGCCTCGTCGAGGACCAGCACCTTCGGGTCCCGCAGCAGGGTGCGGGCGACGGCCAGCCGCTGCTTCTCCCCGCCGGAGAACCGGTAGCCGCGGGATCCCACCACCGTGTCCAGCCCCTCGGGCAGACCGGTCACCAGCTCATCGATCTGGGCGGCGGCCAGCGCCCGCCAGAGGACGTCCTCGTCGGCGTCCGGGGCGGCGAGCAGCAGGTTCTCCCGGATGCTGGCATGCACCAGATAGGGGTCCTGGCTGACCACGCCGACGATCCGGGCGAGGTCGGCGAAGGCCAGGTCCCGCAGGTCGATGCCGTCGATGGTGACCCGCCCCGCGCTCGGATCGTGCAGCCGGGAGACCAGCGCGGCGAGGGTGCTCTTGCCCGAGCCGGTCTCCCCGACCAGGGCCAGCGCACTGCCGGCGGGCACCGTCAGGTCCACCCCGGCCAGGGCATCGGAGTCGGCGTCCGGATAGCGGAACCAGACATCGGAGAAGCGCACCTCGCCGCGGATTCGATCATGGTCGACCGCCACCGGGCGCTCGGGTTCGGCGACATCGATCGGCAGGTCGAGATAGCCGAAGATCCGGCTGAACACCGCCATCGAACTCACCCACTGCACGCCCACCGACAACAGCCCGAGCACCGGGCGGAAGATCGTCGCCTGCAGGGCGCTGAACGCGACCAGGGTGCCGATGGTCATCCCGCCGGAGGTGATCGGGAAGCCGGCGGCCAGATAGATGAGCGCCGGGATGGTGGCGAAGACGATGGTCATCGTCGACATCCGCCAGCGACCGGAGAGCTGGGAGGCGACCTCCAGGCGGGCGATGTCGCCGGAGGCCCGGTCGAAATCCGAGCCGGTGCGGTCGGTGGCACCGAGGGTCTTGATCAACAGGGCACCGGAGACCGAGAGCCGCTCCTCGATCTGGGACTGCATCCGGGCTCGCTGGCGGGCGAGTGCGGAGGTCTTGTCGCGGCGCAGCTGCGCGACCCGGCGGCTCACCCAGATGGCCGGTGGCAGCACCACCAGCGACAGCAGCGAGAGCCGCCAGCTGAGCGCGGCCATCGCGATCGCGGTGCCGACGGCGGTGGTCACATTGGAGGCGATCGAGGTGGCGGTGGTGGTGACCACGTTCTGCATCCCGGAGATGTCGTTGGTCAACCGGGACTGCACCTCACCGGAGCGTTCCCGGGTGAAGAAGGACATCGACTGGCGCTGCAGGTGCGCGAAGACCCGGGTACGCAGGGTGTGCATGATCTGCTGGCCGATGCTGGTGGACAGCCAGGTCTGCAGCACCCCGAGCACCGAGGTGGCGACGGCGATGCCGATCATGCCGGCGACCAGCCAGAGCAGCAGCCGGGTGTTGCCGTGCGGCAGCGCGTCGTCGATCACCGAGCGGACCAGGAATGGCTGCGCGAGCGAGATCACCGAGGAGGCGATGATCAGCGCCATCACCGCGGTGACCGCCGGCCAGCGGCCACGGAAGAGGGCCAGCACGCGGCGCGCACTGACCGGGGATTCGGCGAGCTGGGCGCGGTCGGCGGCTTCTTCCCGCTCGGAACCGCGGCGGCGGCCGCCGGAGGAGTCGAGCTGACTCACCGGCTCTCCTCTCGTCAGGGGATTCGGGCGTGGCGTCGCTCCCATTTAATGAGGCAACCTCACAATGAGGCTAACACCGCATCCGCTAGGTTTGTTCCCATGGACGATGGGTCGGATGCCGGTGAGCTGGGTGATCTGGTACGCCGGACCTCGCGTGCGCTGCGCCGGATCACCGTGGCCGCCGCCGAGCCGTACGGGCTGAGCCCGCACCAGCTGCGCGCCCTGCGGGTGATCGCCGAGGCCGATCGGCCGCGGCCCTCCGATGTGGCGGAGCGGTTGCACATCCAGGCCCGCTCGGCCACCGATGTGATCGATCAGCTGGTCGGCAGTGGCCTGGTGGAGCGGACCCCGCATCCCGAGGACCGTCGGGCGAGCCTGCTGCACTGCACCGCGGCCGGTCGGCGGGCACTGACGGCGATCGAGGCCGAGCGCGGGGCCGCCACAGCGGCGTACTTCGCGGTGCTCGAGCCGGCCGAACGCACCACCTTGACCCAGCTGCTGCAGCGCCTCAACGCCGAGGGTCCGGAGTGCCCGACTCAGCCGGCGGCCGGGACCGAGGCCCCGCGGTGGCGGCGCACATAGACCTGCCGGCGAACCTGCGCGACCACCTCGCCGTGCCGGTCGGTGATCGGGAATTCGAACCAGGGCAGGGATTTTCCGCCATCGGCGGTCTCCGTGCGGACCCGTTCCAGTTCCTCGTCACTGAGCTCCATCCGGGCGGTGACGACTCCCCTGCCCGGCCTGATGAACCGGGTCTCGGCCGCGGCGTCCCAGACGTTGTAGCCGCGCCCCAGCCGGTGGATCAGCAGCAGCGCGTGGAAGGCGTCGGTCATCGACTGCAGCGAGCCACCGAAGGCGGTGCCGTGGATATTGCTGTTCAGCCGCCGGGGGTGCAGCTCGACGGTGGCCGAGGTCCAGTCCGGCGCGATCTCCTTCACCACGATCCCGGCGCCCAGGAACGGGGGCCAGATCCGCATCCCCCACTTGAGGGTCGTCGGTGTGTACCGCATGAGGGACAGCATTGCCTACCGGCGAGTAACTTTCAAGGGGTGTCTCGGCGCGGGGCTCAGGGCAGGCGTTCGCGGATCCCGCCGACGAAGCCGTAGAGCAGCTCGTTGAACGCGGCCGGGGCATCGCTGGGCGCCTCCCCCGCGGCGTCCACCTGCTCGAACCGGGCCCCGCCGACCCCGGCGGCGACCAACCGGCCACCGGCGGTACCGGCGCGGTCCCGGTTGCCGACCACGACCAGGGTGGGTACGCCGATCTGCTGCAGCGGCGGCCCGGCCTCGCTGCCGGCCAGCTGATCCAGCATCCGCAGCATCGCGTCCTTGTCCACCCCGCGGGCCGCGAGCCGGCGGCGGGACATCGCCCGCACCGCGAGCCGTTGCGCGGTGACCGCCCAGCGCGGCGGGTTCACCTGCGGGGCGCTGAGCACCAACCCGGCGATCCGGTCGTCGCCGATGGTGGCGTGCAGCGCGACCAGCGCGCCCAGTCCGTGCCCACACAGGTAGGCGCGGTCCGCGCCGTGCTGCAACAGCACCGAGGACACCTCCGAGACCGCGTCGTCGAGGGAGAAGTCCTGCTGCCCACCGGGCCGGGTACCGCGCAGCCAGGGCGCGGCGGCCGGCAGATCGGCGGGCAGCTGTTGCACCTGCTCCTGCCAGGACTGCGGGGTCTGCCCCAGGCCGTGCAGGAAGACCAGCAGCTCATTCGCCATTGGGCCAGCCTAGTTGGCCCCGGTGATCGGCCGACGGTTCAGCCGAGGGTGATCTGGAAGACCTGCACCGCCAGGGTCATGGTGACCAGGGTGATCAGCACGATGCCGATCAGGTTGAGCCAGATGCCGCCCTTGACCATCTGCCCGATGGTCACATAGCCCGAGCCGTAGGCGATCGCGTTCGGCGGGGTGGCCACCGGCAGCATGAACGCACAGGTCGCGGCCAGCGCCACCGGGATGGTGAGCAGCAGCGGATCGGCGCCGATCCCCATCGCCACCCCGCCGGCGACCGGCAGGAAGGTGGCGGCGGTGGCGGTGTTTGAGGTGATCTCGGTGAGGAAGAGCACCCCGGCGGAGGCGATCGCGACCAGCAGCACGACCGGTACGCCGCCGAGCCCGGCGGCCTGCTCACCGATCCACTTGGTCAGCCCGGAGGAGGAGAATTGCGCCGACAGCGCGAGGCCGCCGCCGAACAGCAGCAGTACGCCCCAGGGCAGCTTGACCGCCGACTCCCAGTCGAGCAGGCGTACGCCCCGCTTGGTGCCGGCCGGCAGCAGGAAGAGCAGCAACCCGACCGTCATCGCGATCCCGGCGTCGCTGATCGGCACGCTGTCACCGAAGATCAGCGGGACCGCGATCCAGGCGACCGCGGCCAGCACGAACATCACCAGCACCCGGATCTCACCGGAGGAGACCTTGCCGAGCTTCTCCAGCTCGTCGTCCATCAGCCTGCGTCCGCCGGGGATCTCGGAGATCTCGGCCTTGAACAGCACCTTGGTGAGCAGGAACCAGCAGATCACCAGGAAGACCACCGACAGCGGCACCCCGACCAGCATCCACTGGCCGAAGCCGATGGTGATGTCGTGCTCGCGGGCCAGGTAACCGACCAGCAGGGTGTTCGGTGGCGTACCGATGATCGTGCCGAGCGAACCGAGCGAGGCGGCGTACGCGATGCCGAGCATCAGCGCGGTGCCGAAGTTGGACCGGACGACCGCCTCCTTGACCTCGGCGGACTCGGGGTCGGCGCCCTCGACCCGCTCACCGAGGCGGGTGACCAGCATCAGCACCGAGACGCCGATCGGCAGCATCATCACCGCGGTGGCGGTGTTGGAGACCCACATCGAGAGGAAGGCGGTGGCGATCATGAATCCGGCGACCACCGCCGACGGCCTGGTACCCATCGCGCGCACGGTGAGCAGCGCGAGCCGGCGATGCAGGTTCCAGCGCTGCATCGCCAGCGCCAGCAGGAATCCGCCCATGAACAGGAAGATCACGTTGTTGCCGTAGGACCCGCCGACGGTGTCGAACTTCGCGCCGCCGATGGTCGGGAAGACGATCAGCGGAACCAGTGCGGTGGCCGGGATCGGGAGCGCCTCGGTCATCCACCAGATGCCCATCAGCACGGCGGTGGCGGCGGTGATCCGGGCGGGGCGCGGGACCTCGCCGGGCATCAGGAAGAAGACCGCCAGGCCGAGCAGTACGCCGGCCGCCAGACCGATCATCCGGATCCGGAACTCGCGGCTGCCGAGGGCAGGCTGCTGCTCGCCGGGTGAGCGGTGGTCGACCTCCGCTCCCCGGTTCGGGTCAGGGTTCAGGTCGCGCAGATGGTCACCAGGAACGGATGCCGGCATGAGGCGGCCCTCCTTCGGGTCGTCTCGAACAGTGGACGCGGGTCGATCAGGCTATCCCCCACTCAGGGGCGAATCAACCGGTGCCAGAATGCCCACCATGGACGCAGCCACCCAGGACGGTGCCGAACGGGCGAAGCGGGCCCTCGAGGCCGCCGGGATCGACCACTCGGTCACCCGGCACGGGCCGGTGCGGTCGCTGGCGGAGGCCGCGGTGGCGCGTGGGGTCGAACCGGGGCAGATCATCAAGACGATGGTGGTCCGCCGCGGCGCGGAGGACCATCTGTTCGTGCTGGTGCCGGGTGATCGGCAGATCTCCTGGCCGAAGCTGCGCGACCTGCTCGGGGTGTCCCGGATCTCCATGCCCGATGCGGATGCCGCCCGGGAGGTGACCGGTTACGTGCGTGGCACGATCACCCCGTTCGGTTCGCTGCGGCAGCTGCCGGTGATCGCCGACAAGCGGATCAGCGGCACCGTCTCGATCGGCGGCGGTGCGCCCGGTGTCGCGGCCACCGTGGCCGCCGACGACCTGGTCCGGGTGCTGGACGCCCAGGTCGCCGACGTCACCGACGCCAACCCCGGCTGAGACCCCGCGTCACCCCACCCGACCATCCACCGAATCACCGCGAGGGGCTTCGACGACTGGGCCGAAGAGCGGGGTCATCGCGCGCCGCGCGCGAGCCGACGTCACGGGAGGCGAGCGTCCAGCGGCGCGCCCCCGCGATGCAGGCCCACCAAGGAGAAGACCCCCGCGTCACCCCACCCGACCATCCACCGAATCACCGCGAGGGGCTTCGACGACTGGGCCGAAGAGCGGGGTCATCGCGCGCCGCGCGCGAGCCGACGTCAGACGAGAGGTCGATGCCGCGGGTCTCCCGCAGCGAGAGGATGGTGCCGGCCGAGACCAGCAGCAGCGCGATGGCATAGATCGGGAAGAGCAGCTTCTGGTCCGGGTAGCGCCCGACGAGGGCCTGCTGGATCAGCGGGGCGGTGCCGCCGAAGAGTGCGATGCAGATCGAATACGGGACACCGACCCCGGCGGTCCGGACCCGGGTCGGGAACATCTCGGCGTACATCGCCGGCGCGATCGCCGAATAGGCCGACAGCGTGATCATCATCGTGCCCATCGCGATGAACAGCGACAGCGGGGTGTTGGACAGCACCGCATTCATCGGGATGAACAGCGCCGCGGAACCGAGCACCGAGAACAGCGCCACCTTCTTGCGCCCGATCCGGTCCGACAGCCAGCCATAGACCGGCAGCAGCGCGACGAAGATCAGGTTGGCCGCGACGCCGACCCAGAGTGCCGGTGCGGCCGGGATCTTGAGCTGGTTCTGGGCGTACGCCGGGGCGTTGACCGCCCAGGCGTAGTAGGCGACGGTACCGCCGCTGGTCATCAGGATGACCTGCAGCGCCTGCCGCCAGTGCGCCGCAATGTCTTTGAGCAGTGGGATCTTCGGCTCGTCGGTCTGCGCCACGTCCGCGACGAAGGTCTCCGATTCGATCATTCCCTTGCGCATGTAGAGGGCGTACAACCCGAATGCCGCGCCGAGCAGGAACGGGATCCGCCAGCCGAAACCGGACATCTGGTCCCTGCTGAGCACGGTGGCCAGCAGCGCACCGACCGCGAGCGCGATCATGTTGCCCGCGGTGCCGGAGACATAGATCCACGACGACCAGAGACCGCGCCGTTCCCGCGGCGCCTCCTCGACCAGATAGGTCTGCGCCGAGGGCAGTTCGCCACCGTGCGCGAGACCCTGCAGCAGGCGGGCACAGAGCAGCCAGATCGAGGCGACGACGCCGACGGTGTCGAACTCCGGCGCCAGACCGATCAGCAGCGAACCGACCGAGGCGGCCGCAACGCTCAGCATCAAAGAGAATTTGCGCCCCTTGCGGTCCCCCACCCAGCCGAACAGGAACCCACCGAGGGGACGGGCGAGGAAGCCGACGGCGAAGACGGCCAGGGTGCTGAGCACCGCCGAGGTGGGATCGGACCTGTCGAACAGATGCGCGGCCAGGAAGGCGCTCATCGCGGTGTAGACGTTCCAGTCGTACCACTCCAGGGCGTTGCCCAGACCGGTGCCGAGCAGCGTCTTGCGGATCGATTGGCGCGGTGCGGACGGCGGCGTGACCGCCGCGCTGCTCATTGCTTTTCCTGCGTCGACAGGGATTCCAGCCGGTCGATGGCGAGCT
The DNA here is from genome assembly GCF_004362375.1 of Enemella evansiae. Lineage (NCBI taxonomy): Bacteria > Bacillati > Actinomycetota > Actinomycetes > Propionibacteriales > Propionibacteriaceae > Enemella > Enemella evansiae. The sequence continues at coordinate 61,703 of NZ_SNXA01000012.1, read as the reverse complement.
GGGCATAGAGGGCGGCACCGTCGACGAGCACCTGGTCGTCGAAGGTCGCGAACGGTGAGTGGTTGTACGCCGCGGTCGCCGGATCCACGCCCGGACCGACCGCGGAAAGGAAGGCGAAGGCCCCCGGCACCTCGTCCAGCACCCGGGAGAAGTCCTCGGAACCGGCGACCGGATTCACCATCGGCACGAACCGCTGCTCACCGAACAGTTCGGTGGTGGTGCGGGCCAGGAAGTCGGTCTCGGCCCGGTCGTTGATCGTCAGCGGGTACTGAAACTGGTACTCCACCTCGGCGTCCAAGCCGTGCGCCCGCGCGATCCCGGTGACCAGCCGCGGCAGATCCTCCCGCAGCCGTTCCTGGTTCTCGGTGGAGAAGGAGCGCACGGTCGCCTCGATCTCCGCACTGGCAGGGATCACGTTGGCCTTGGTGCCGGCGACCAGTCGGCCGACCGTCACCACCACGGGGTCGAACATGTCGAAGTGCCGGGTGACCACGGTCTGCAACGCGGTGGTGATCTCGGCGGCCACCACCACCGGATCCTTGGCGCGGTGCGGGGCCGAACCGTGCCCGCCGGCACCGTGCACCGTCACGTGCAGCACGTCGGAGGCCGACATCAGCGGGCCGGGCCTGCTGGCGAACAGCGCTGGCGGCATCATCGCCGACATCACGTGCAGCCCGTACGCCGCGTCCACGCGGCGACCGGCCAGGTCGAGGATGCCCTCGCGCACCATGTACGCCGCGCCGTCGTAGCCCTCCTCGCCCGGTTGGAACATCAGCACCACGTCACCGGGCAGCCGATCCCTGCGGTCGTCGAGGATCCGCGCGGCACCGACCAGCATCGCGGTGTGCAGGTCGTGCCCGCAGGCGTGCATCGTGCCCGCGACGCGCGAGCTGTAGTCGACCCCGGTCTCCTCCTGGACCGGGAGCGCGTCCATGTCGGCGCGCAGCAGCACCGTCGGCCGCCGGTCGGCCGGCGTACCAGCACCGGCTCCGCCGCGGAGCACCGCGCCGATACTGCTGACCTCCCTGCCCAGGGTGGTCTCCAGGGCCAGGCCGTCGAGCTCGGCGAGCACCCGCTCCTGGGTCCGCGGGAGCTCCAGCCCGAGTTCGGGTTCACCGTGCAGCTCCCGCCGGAAGCGCCGCAGTTCGTCCTGCTGGCTCCGGGCATCCTCGATCACGCTCATCTGCTTCTCCCTCGTCGATGTGCACCACCCGCCACCATGGCACTCGGCCCCGGGGTGGGTGAAGCCGGTGTCCACGACCTACCGAGTGTCAATTGCAACGATTCGGTCACGCTTGGAACTCCTGCCGGAGTGGCCAGGTCGGGCGGGCGGGGGCCCGGCCTACGTTCGGCCTCGGAATCGCACTCTTCCCATCATCATCTGCATTCCGGAAGGATCACCCATGCTCCGCAGCAAACTTCTCGCCGCCAGCCTGGCCGGCGGTCTCGCGTTCTCCGGGGCGTACGCCCTCAGCGCCCAGGCCGCCCCGACGCCCACGCCGAAGCCCTCCGCCGCCTCGACCCCGGATCAGAACCTCCCGATCTCGAAGGACAGGATCGGGGCCAAGCGCGCCGGTGGAGAGGCGGGCATCTCGGACATGACCTCGGACAAGCCGTCCTACGCCGCCGGGGAGAACTACACGCTGACCGTCGAGGTCACCACCAACACCGACGGTGCCTACGTGGTGAACTACAGCAAGGTCACCGGCGCCACCTGCCAGGGCAGCGGGTCCACCACGGTGACCTTCTCCGGCCTGAACGGGAAGCCGGCGTCGAAGACCACCAGCTTCACCTGCACGATCAACCGGTTCCCGGTGAACGGGACCGTGACGCTGCAGACCCCCAAGGGTGTCGAGGAGCTCGGCGGTCCGGTCGATTACACCATCGGCGGTTCGCTGCCGGGGACCCCGCCCCCGACGAAGAAGCCCACCAAGAAGCCGACCGAGAAGCCGAGCACCGGCGGCCTGGCCAACACCGGCGTCTGATCCCTACCCGATCCCCAGGCACAGAGCAGGGCCCCGGAACTCCGGTTCCGGGGCCCTGTTGCATGTCGGCCGGTTCGGGTCGTCCGTACATCAGGCTGACGAGCGTGCGTGAAGCTGGCGTACCCCCGGAGGACGCGAAAGGGCCCCGGGACCGAAGTCCCGGGGCCCTCCCCCTGTCTCAACCGATGGCTTCGACTCGCTCAGCCGGCGTAGGAGACTCGATCAGCGGTATTCGCCGAGATCGAAGTCGTCCAGCGGCACCGAGGCACCCGAACCCGAACCGAAGGCGTAGTCGTACGGGTCGTAGCTCATCGAGTACGACGCCGCCTTGGCCTCCGCGGTCGGCTCCACCCGGATGTTGCGGTAGCGCTCCAGACCGGTACCGGCCGGGATCAGCTTGCCGAGGATGACGTTCTCCTTCAGACCGACCAGGGAGTCGGACTTGCCGTGGATGGCCGCGTCGGTGAGCACCTTGGTGGTCTCCTGGAAGGAGGCCGCCGAGAGCCACGACTCGGTCGCCAGCGACGCCTTGGTGATACCCATCAGGACCGGACGGCCGGAGGCCGGCTGGCCGCCCTCGGCGACCACCTTGCGGTTCTCCGCCTCGTACGCCCCACGATCGGCCCAGTCGCCCGGCAGCAGGTTGGTGTCACCGGACTCGATCACCGTGATCCGCCGCAGCATCTGGCGGATGATGATCTCGATGTGCTTCTCGTGGATGGCGGCACCCTGGGTGCCGTACACCTTCTGCACCTCGGCCACCAGGTGCTCCTGCACCTTGCGGACACCGAGGATGCGCAGCACGTCCTGCGGATCCGGCGTACCGGCCGTGAGCTGCTGACCCACCGTCACCCGCTCGCCGTCGGTGACCTCGAGCCGTGCCCGGCGGCCCACCGGCACCTCGAGCTCCTCCTCGCCGTTGTCCGGCACCAGGAAGACCTTGCGCGAACGCTCGCCCTCCTCGATCCGGATCCGGCCGGCGAACTCGGCGATCGGCGCCTTGCCCTTCGGGGTACGGGCCTCGAAGAGCTCGACCACACGGGGCAGACCCTGGGTGATGTCGTCACCGGCCACACCACCGGTGTGGAAGGTACGCATCGTCAGCTGGGTACCGGGCTCGCCGATGGACTGGGCCGCGACGATACCGACGGCCTCGCCCACGTCGACGAGCTTGCCGGAGGCCAGCGACCGGCCGTAGCAGGCCGCGCAGGTCCCGGTGACCGCCTCGCAGGTGAGCACCGAGCGCACCTTGACCGAGGTCACCCCGGAGTTGACCAGCAGCGCGATGTTGACATCGCCCAGGTCGACCCCGGCCGGTACCAGCACCTCGCCGGTCTTCGGGTCGGTGACATCGACGGCCAGCGTCCGGGCGTACACCGCGGTCTCGACGTTCTCCGCCGCCGCGACGGTCGCGCCCTCCTCGAAGGGCTCGGCCGGGACGCGGGTCGGACGACCGTTGGCGTCGGTACCGGGCTTGGTCCACTCGGCGATCACCTTGTTCAGGCCGCGCTCGGTCCCGCAGTCCTCCTCGCGGATGATCACGTCCTGCGACACGTCCACCAGACGACGGGTCAGGTAACCCGAGTCGGCGGTCCGCAGCGCGGTGTCGGCCTGGCCCTTACGGCCACCGTGGGTGGAGATGAAGTACTCCAACACGGTCAGGCCCTCACGGAAGTTGGACTTGATCGGCCGCGGGATGATGTCGCCCTTCGGGTTGGCCACCAGGCCACGCATCGCGGCGATCTGACGCATCTGCGTCATGTTTCCGCGAGCACCCGAGTGCACCATCATGTAGATGGGGTTGGTCTCGGTGAAGTTCTCCTCCATCTCCTTGGTCAGCACCGCGGTCGCGTCGGTCCAGATCTCGATGAGTTCCTGGCGCCGCTCGTCCTCGGTGATCAGACCGCGCTCCCACTGCTTGTCGATCTTGGTGGAGCGCTCCTCGTAACCGGCCAGGATCTCCGGCTTGTTGGCCGGGGTCTGGACGTCGGAGATGGACACCGTGACACCGCTGCGGGTGGCCCAGCGGAAACCGAGCTCCTTCAGCGCGTCCAGGCAGGTGGCGACCTCGACCTTCGGGTACCGCTCGGCGAGATCGTTGATGATCACGCCCAGCCGCTTCTTGCCGACCTCGGCGTTGACGAACGGGTAGTCCGCCGGCAGCGCCTCGTTGAAGATCGCCCGGCCGAGAGTGGTCTCCAGCAGGATCGACCCGTCGGCGCGCAGCTCCGAACCCTCCGGCGGCACGATGTCGCGCAGCCGCAGCCGGATCTTCGCGCCGACCGCCAGTTCGCCCAGGTCGAAGGCCATCAGCGCCTCCGCCACCGAACCGAACACCCGGCCCTCACCGACGGAGCCCTCGCGCTCCTGGGTGAGGAAGTAGTGCCCGATGATCATGTCCTGGGTGGGCATGGTCACCGGCCGGCCGTCGGCCGGCTTGAGGATGTTGTTGGTCGACAGCATCAGGATCCGGGCCTCGGCCTGCGCCTCCGCGGACAGCGGCAGGTGGACCGCCATCTGGTCGCCGTCGAAGTCGGCGTTGAAGGCGGTGCAGACCAGCGGGTGGATCTGGATGGCCTTGCCCTCGATCAGCTGCGGCTCGAAGGCCTGGATGCCCAGGCGGTGCAGCGTGGGGGCACGGTTCAGCAGCACCGGGTGCTCGGAGATGACCTCTTCGAGGACGTCCCACACGACCGGCCGCTGCCGCTCCACCATCCGCTTGGCGGACTTGATGTTCTGGGCGTGGTTCAGGTCGTCCAGCCGCTTCATCACGAACGGCTTGAACAGCTCCAGCGCCATCGCCTTCGGCAGACCGCACTGGTGCAGCTTGAGCTGCGGGCCGACCACGATGACCGAACGGCCGGAGTAGTCGACGCGCTTGCCGAGCAGGTTCTGGCGGAACCGGCCCTGCTTGCCCTTGAGCATGTCGGAGATCGACTTCAGCGGGCGGTTGCCCGGGCCGGTCACCGGACGGCCGCGGCGGCCGTTGTCGAACAGCGAGTCCACGGCCTCCTGCAGCATCCGCTTCTCGTTGTTGACGATGATCTCCGGGGCACCCAGGTCGAGCAGTCGCTTGAGCCGGTTGTTTCGGTTGATCACCCGGCGGTAGAGGTCGTTCAGGTCGGAGGTCGCGAAGCGGCCACCGTCCAGCTGCACCATCGGACGCAGGTCCGGCGGGATCACCGGGACGCAGTCCAGCACCATGCCGGTCGGGCTGTTGTTGGTCTGCAGGAACGCCGAGACCACCTTGAGCCGCTTCAGGGCGCGGGTCTTGCGCTGGCCCTTGCCGGTCTGGATGGTCTGGCGCAGCGACTCTGCCTCGGCCTCCAGGTCGAAGTCCTGCAGCCGCTTCTGGATCGCGGCGGCACCCATCGAGCCCTCGAAGTACTTGCCGAAGCGGGCCTTCATCTCGCGATAGAGGATCTCATCGCCCTCGAGATCCTGGACCTTGAGGCCCTTGAAGCGGGCCCAGACGGCGTCGAGCCGGTCGAGATCGCGCTGCGCGCGGTCGCGGAGCTGCTTCATCTCCTTCTCGGCGGCGTCCTTGACCTTCTTCTTCTGCTCGCCCTTGGCGCCCTCGGCCTCGAGGGTGGCCATGTCCTCCTCGAGCTTCTTCATCCGGTTCTCGATGTCGGAGTCGCGCCGGTTCTCCAGCTGCTTGCGCTCCACATCGACCTTGCCCTCGAGCGAGGACAGGTCGCGGTGCCGCGCGTCCTCGTCGACGGAGGTGATCATGTACGCCGCGAAGTAGATGACCTTCTCCAGGTCCTTCGGGGCGATGTCCAGCAGGTACCCCAGCCGCGACGGGACGCCCTTGAAGTACCAGATGTGGGTGACCGGGGCGGCCAGCTCGATGTGGCCCATCCGCTCCCGGCGGACCCCGGACCGGGTCACCTCGACGCCGCAGCGCTCGCAGATGATGCCCTTGAACCGGACCCGCTTGTACTTGCCGCAGTAGCACTCCCAGTCCCGGGTGGGACCGAAGATCTTCTCGCAGAACAGGCCGTCACGCTCGGGCTTGAGCGTGCGGTAGTTGATCGTCTCGGGCTTCTTGACCTCACCGTGGGACCACTCGCGGATCTCGTCCGCGGTGGCCAGACCGATTCGGAGTTCGTCGTAGAAGTTGACGTCGAGCAATGTGTTTCCTCTGTGTTCGTGCGGGGTGTACGCCACCCCGCTGCGTCAAGCTCTGCTGTTGTGGGAGGGGTACGCCGGCCGGCGCGGCACGCGCCGCTGCGGCGTACCCCCCTTGGGGTCAGACGTCGTCGACAGCTGCGAAGCCCTCACCCGGGCGACGCGACAGATCGATGCCGAACTCCTCGCTGGCGCGGTAGTTGTCCTCATCGGACTCGCGCAGCTCGACCACCGTGCCGTCGGAGCTGAGCACCTCGACGTTCAGGCAGAGGGACTTCATCTCCTTCACCAGCACCTTGAACGACTCCGGGATGCCCGGCTCGGGGATGTTCTCGCCCTTGACGATCGCCTCGTAGACCTTGACCCGGCCCTGGACGTCGTCGGACTTGATCGTCAGCAGCTCCTGCAGGGCCCAGGCGGCGCCGTACGCCTCCAGTGCCCAGACCTCCATCTCGCCGAACCGCTGGCCACCGAACTGTGCCTTACCGCCCAGCGGCTGCTGGGTGATCATGGAGTACGGGCCGGTGGAACGGGCGTGGATCTTGTCGTCGACCAGGTGGTGCAGCTTCAGCATGTACATGTAGCCGACACCGATCGGGTCCGGGTAGGGCTCGCCGGAGCGACCGTCGAAGAGCCGCGCCTTGCCGGAGCCGTCGACCAGCTTGAGGCCGTCGGCGGTCGGCAGGCCGTTCTCCAGCAGCCCGGAGAGCTCCTGCTCGGTGGCACCGTCGAAGACCGGGGTGGCCAGGCGCTGGTCGCCGGCAACCATGCCGATCCCGTTCTCCACCAGGCGCTGCGCCCACGGCTCGTCGACCTCGGTGACATCCCAGCCGGTCTTGGCGATCCAGCCGAGGTGCAGCTCCATCACCTGTCCGACGTTCATCCGGGAGGGGACGCCGAGCGGGTTCAGCACGATGTCGACGGGGGTGCCGTCCTCCAGGAACGGCATGTCCTCGACCGGGAGGATCTTGGAGATCACACCCTTGTTGCCGTGCCGGCCGGCGAGCTTGTCGCCGTCGGAGATCTTCCGCTTCTGGGCCACGTAGACCCGGACCAGCTGGTTCACACCCGGGGCGAGCTCGTCGCCCTCCTCGCGGTCGAAGACGCGGACGCCGATGACCGTGCCGGCCTCGCCGTGCGGCACCTTCATCGAGGTGTCGCGGACCTCGCGCGCCTTCTCGCCGAAGATCGCGCGCAGCAGCCGCTCCTCCGGGGTCAGCTCGGTCTCGCCCTTCGGGGTGACCTTGCCGACCAGGATGTCGCCGGTGCCGACCTCGGCGCCGATGCGGATGATGCCCCGCTCGTCGAGGTTGGCCAGCATCTCCTCGGAGACGTTGGGGATGTCGCGGGTGATCTCCTCGGCACCGAGCTTGGTGTCGCGGGCATCGACCTCGTGCTCCTCGATGTGGATCGAGGTGAGCACGTCGTCCTGCACCAGTCGCTGGGACAGGATGATCGCGTCCTCGTAGTTGTGGCCCTCCCACGGCATGAACGCCACCAGCAGGTTGCGGCCCAGCGCGATCTCGGCGCTGTCGGTGGCCGGCCCGTCGGCGAGCGGCGTACCGGGCTCGACCCGGTCACCCGCGGTGACCAGCGGACGCTGGTTGATGCAGGTGCCGGCGTTGGAGCGGTTGAACTTGTGCAGCCGGTAGGTCTGGTAGGTGCCGTCGTCGCAGGCGATCTCGACCAGGTCGGCCGAGACCGAGGAGACGACGCCCGCCTTGGCGGCCACGGTCACCTCGCCACCGTCGACGGCGGCGCGGTACTCCATGCCGGTGCCGACGAACGGGCGGTCGCTGCGGATCAGCGGCACCGCCTGACGCTGCATGTTCGCACCCATCAGGGCCCGGGACGCGTCGTCGTGCTCGAGGAACGGGATCAGCGCGGTCGCCACCGACACCATCTGGCGCGGCGAGACGTCCATGTACTGCACTTCCTCGCGCGGGATGGTGTCCACCTCGCCGTGCCGCTTACGGACCAGCACGCGCTCCTCGGCGAACGACCCGTCGTCGTTGAGCACCGCGTTGGCCTGCGCGACCACGTAGCGGTCCTCCTCATCGGCGGTGAGGTAGTCGATCGTGTCGGTGACCACACCGTCGGTGACCCGGCGGTACGGGGTCTCGATGAACCCGAAGGCGTTCACCCGGCCGAAGGAGGCCAGCGAGCCGATCAGGCCGATGTTCGGGCCTTCGGGGGTCTCGATCGGGCACATCCGGCCGTAGTGCGAGGGGTGCACGTCACGGACCTCCATGCCCGCGCGGTCGCGGGACAGGCCGCCCGGGCCCAGCGCCGAGAGCCGGCGCTTGTGAGTGAGCCCGGCGAGCGGGTTGTTCTGGTCCATGAACTGGGACAGCTGCGAGGTGCCGAAGAACTCCTTCAGCGCAGCCACCACCGGACGGATGTTGATCAAGGTCTGCGGGGTGATCGCCTCGATGTCCTGGGTGGTCATCCGGTCGCGCACCACGCGCTCCATCCGGCCGAGGCCGGTGCGCAGCTGGTTCTGGATCAACTCGCCGACGGTCCGCAGGCGACGGTTGCCGAAGTGGTCGATGTCGTCCTCTTCGACGATGATCTCCTCGCCGTTGGCGGCCGGCAGGGTCTCCTGACCCTCGTGCAGCGCCACCACGAAGCGGATCGCGGAGACGATGTCGTCGATGGTCAGCACCTGCTGGTCGAACGGCTGATCAAGCCCGAGCTTCTTGTTGATCTTGTAACGGCCGACCTTGGCCAGGTCGTAGCGCTTCGGGTTGAAGTAGTAGTTCTCCAGCAGCGCCTGGGCGGCCTCCCGGGTCGGCGGTTCGCCCGGACGCAGCTTGCGGTAGATGTCGAGCAGGGCGTCGTCCTGGCCGGTGGTGGCGTCCTTCTCCAGGGTGAGCCGGATCGACTCGTACTGGCCGAACTCCTCCAGGATCTTCTCATCGGTCCAGCCGAGGGCCTTCAGCAGCACGGTGACGTTCTGCTTGCGCTTGCGGTCCAGGCGTACGCCGACCATGTCGCGCTTGTCGACCTCGAACTCGAGCCAGGCACCGCGGGACGGGATCACCTTGCAGGTGAAGATGTCCTTGTCGGAGGTCTTGTCCGGGGTCTGCTCGAAGTAGACGCCCGGGGAACGGACCAGCTGGGAGACCACGACACGCTCGGTGCCGTTGATCACGAAGGTGCCCTTGTCGGTCATCAGCGGGAAGTCGCCCATGAAGACGGTCTGGGACTTGATCTCGCCGGTGTCGTTGTTCATGAACTCGGCGGTCACGAACAGCGGCGCGGCGTAGGTGACGTCACGGTCCTTGCACTCGTCGACCGAGAACTTGGGCTCCTCGAAGCGGTGGTCGCGGAACGACAGCGACATCGTCTGGGAGAAGTCCTCGATCGGGGAGATCTCCTCGAAGATCTCCTCGAGGCCGGACTTGGTGTTCACGTCGGTCCGGCCCTCGTCCAGGGCGGCCTGGACACGGTCCTGCCAGACCTGGTTGCCGATCAGCCAGTCGAAGGAGTCGACCTGCAGATCGAGCAGGTCCGGGACTTCCATCGGTTCGGCGATCTTGGCGAAAGAGATCCGGCCAGTGGGGGATACGACGTTGGTGTTCTTCGAGGCAGTGCGCGAGGCGGCCAACAGCTTGGTCCTTCCGAGAACTCGCAGGCGTTCTGTTCTGTGCATGCTGAACGACCCTTGTCAAGCACGGACTGACGAGCAGGGAACCGGACGAGGGTCGAATCTACGCGGGGCAAACCCCTACACTACCCGAAAGTACACCCGATGTAAAGACACGCGCGCAGCGTGGACCAGAACGGTCAAATCATCGCCGGTGGGAACCAGCGGTCGAACGCTCGGAAAAAGCATACTCACGCCGGGCTCGTTGGCAAGTGACTCCGCAGAAACCGCCCGTGTCGCGGGGCGCTCGCTGGGTGAGCGAGCGAGGTACGAGCGAGTCCCCCACGCTCATCGAGTAGGCGGCCATGCGCAGCGAAGCGGAGCAATGGCCGCCGTGTCGAGATGACCGGGACCGGACCCCCGAGCACCGTGCCCGCCTCGCGCGACCCCGCCAGAATCTGCGGCTCGTTTCCCGATCGGTGCTCAGATCGGCCGATTTCCCGATCGAGCCGCAGATTCCGCAGGCCATCAGCGACCAACCGCGGCCCGGGCACCCGGTTGTGCGACCGGGCACCCACAACTGCGTGGCGGAACCGGGTGCCCGGTGTCGCTCCTGGGTGCCCGGTGCCCACACCGCCGCGGGGTGTCGCCGGACACCCAGGGGGTGGACATCCCCGGGCGATGTGGACGAGCGCGCCTGCTGACTCAGGCGTCTCGTCCACATCGCTGGGCATGCACACCCCCTGGGTGGGGCACATCTCGACACGCAACCCCGGCTCCGCTCCGCTGCGCCGGGGTTGCTACTCGATGTGCGTGACCCACCCACTCCGCTGCGCCGGGGTTGCTACTCGATGTGCGTGACCCACCCGCTCCGCTGCGCCGGGGTCGCTGCTCGATGGGCCTCCTCAGCTCTTCTTCGGGGCGTTCGGGCGGGCGTACCGCTGCCAGGTGATGAGGATGCAGAGAACCGCCCAGACCGCGCCGATCAGATAGAAGGTCCACGCGCTCATCAGGGTCAGCCCGATACCGAACAGGAAGGGCCCGAAGGCGGCGATGGCGGCGGTCCAGCCGATCACCCCACCGGCCTGGCGGCGTTCGAAGATCATCGGCATCTGCTTGAAGGTCGACGCGTTCCCGATCCCGGAGAACAGGAAGATCAGCAGCATCCCCCACAGGAACCGGGTGAACTGGCCCTGCAGCGCCTCGGCTCCGGCCGCGGGGTCCGGTGTCAGCGCGGTCATCGTGAACAGGATCGAACCGAGGATGCCCAGCCCGGAGACCAGCGTCCAGACCGCGCCGCCCATCTTGTCGGTCAGCGGCGCGAACAGCACCCGCGCCCCGGCCCCGACCAGCGCACCGAGGAAGACATAGCTGACCGGGTCCGGCACCTGGTAACCGGCCACCAGCAGCTGGGCGTTCGCCCCCGTCCCGGAGACGATCGCCGGGTTCCCGGCCCCGTAGAGGTTCTTCATCAGCAGCCCGAACTGCGCGGACAGCCCGGAGAAGGTGCCGAAGGTCATGATGTAGATCAGCGTCATGTACCAGGTATCGGCGTTGGTGAAGATGTCGAACTGCTGGCGGATGTTCGCCTTCACCGGTACCGACTTCAGCATCAGCCAGGCCACCACGGCGCCGATGATGATGAACGGGATGTAGAACAGCGCCGCGTTCTGGTACCAGACCTCGGTCGTCGGCTTGCCGGGCAGCCCGGTCATCAGCTGCGGGCTGCCCATGAAGGCGAACATCCCGAAGCCGATCAGCCACGGCGTCAGCAGCTGCACCAGGGAGACGCCGAAGTTGCCGATGCCGGCCTGCAGGCCGAGCGCGGTGCCCTGTTTCGACCGCGGGAAGAAATAGGAGGTCGAGGGCATGAAACCGGAGAACGCACCGCCGCCGATGCCGGAGAGGAAGGCGAGCAGCAGCAGTTCCCAGAACGGCGTCGTCGGGTCCTGTACGCGGACCCCCCAGCCGAGCACCGGGAAGATCAGCAGCAGCGTGGTCAGGGTGACCAGCTTGCGGGTGCCCAGGATCGGTGGCAGCACCATCCAGACGATCCGCAGCAGGCCGCCGGCGAGCCCGGGCATCGCGGTCAGCCAGTAGAGCTGGTTGGTGGTCAGGTCGAAACCGAGGTTGGTCAGCTTCGGTGCGATCGCGCTGGGCAGGAACCAGGCGACGAAGCAGAGGGTGAGGGTGAAGGTGGAGATCCAGAGGGTACGCCAGGCGAGCCCCTTGTCCCAGTTCTGCTCGTCCTCGGGGTCCCAGCTGGTGAGCCACTCCCGGCCCCTGGGTTTCTCGGCTGTGGTCTCACTCATGCGTCTACCTCCGCGGGTGTGGGTGTTTCGATGTCCTCGGCCAGCTCGGGTGAGCGCTCGTGCAGCATCCGGACCACGGTCAGGTGCATCCAGATCGCGCAGGCGGCGGTGAGCAGGAAGAGCACGAAGAAGGTGCTGGTCGGGAAGCCGGACCAGGCCTTGGTGTAGGCGAACAGCGGTGGCAGCAGGAAGCCGCCCAGCCCGCCGAGCATCCCGACCAGCCCGCCGACGGAGCCGACGTTGTCGGGGAAGTACTCCGGGATGTGCTTGTAGACCGCGGCCTTGCCGACCCCCATCGCGCAGCCCAGCAGGAAGACCAGCACCGCGAACGGCAGCAGGCCCATGGCGTACGCCAGGTGCTCGCTGCTGCTGCCGTCGGCGTGGTCGATGACCAGATGGCCGTTCGGCATCATCAGGATGCCGGTGGTCACCAGCATCACCGCGAAGGTGCCGTACATCGCCCGCCGCGCACCCCACCGGTCGGAGAACCAGCCGCCGAGCGGCCGCAGCAGCGAGGCGGGGAAGATGAAGGTGGCGGTGAGCAGGCCGGCGGCGGTCAGCGTGACCCCGAAGTTGTCCATGTAGTACTTCGGCAGCCAGGCCGAGAGCGCCACGTACGCCCCGAAGACCGCGACGTAGTAGAGACTGAACCGCCAGACCCGGGCCTGCCGCAGCGGCCGCAGCATCTCGCCGAGTGACTTGCCCGAGCCGGTCATCCGATCCGGTCGCGGCGCGCCGACCGCGATGGCCACGGCGAGCAGCAGCAACAGTCCGGCATAGATCACCGGGACCAGTCGCCAGCCACCGGGGATGACACCCAGATAGGTCGCCCCGGCGGTGCCGGCGATCAGCGGCGGGCCGATGAACTTGGTCACCGAGGCGCCGACGTTGCCGGCGCCGAAGACACCGAGCGCCAGGCCCTGGCGGCGCTTGGGGAACCAGGCCGAGTTCCAGGCGATGCCGACCGAGAACGAGTTGCCGGCGAAGCCGACCAGGAAGGCCAGCACCAGCAGCATCGCGTAGTTCTGCGCGAAGCTGACCGCGAAGGCCGCCACCGCGGAGCAGACCAGAATGACCAGCATCATCTTCCGGCCACCGACCCGGTCGGTGAGCATGCCGGCCGGCAACCGCCACATCGACCCGTTCAGGATGGCGACCGCGCTGATCCAGGACAGCTGGACATCGCTCAACCCGAACTCCTGCTGGATCGGTTTGCCGAGGATGCCGAACATCAACCACACCGCGAACATCACGGTGAAGGCGATCGAGGACAGGGTGAGTACCCGGCCCGACCCGCGGGGTGCGTGGTCCGCGGGGGCCGTTTCGTGCGTCATGGGGCTACTTCCTGGTGGTGCGGTCGGTACGCCCGGAACGCTCGCGTCGCTCGGTACGCCCGGGGCGGTGGTTGTCGCGGGTGCCGATCGGGTCCCAACCGCGGCGGGTGACCTGGGCACCGGCCCGATGCCGGGGATCCCTGCTGCGATAGACGATGTAGGGCCGGAAGAGGTAGTGCACCGGGGCACTGAAGGCGTGCACCAACCGGGTGAACGGCCAGATCGCGAACAGCGTCATCGCCACCAGCACATGCACGTGGAAGACCGTCGGCGCCGCCACCATGTCCTCGATCTTCGGCTGGAAGTAGAACAGCGAGCGGTACCAGATCGAGACGGTCTCGCGGTAGTTGTGCTCTCCCCCGTCGGAACCGCGGCTGCCGAAGAAGGTGGCCAGCAGGCCGAGCACCAGCGCCGCGGTCAGGAAGACATACATCACCTTGTCGTTCACGGTGGTGGCGTTGAACACCGGCCCGGTGGTCCGGCGCCGCCAGATCAGCAGCGCCAGCCCGACCAGGGTGCACACGCCCGCCAGCCCACCGATGAAGAAGGCGACGACGTGATAGGCGGACTGGCTGAACCCGATCGCGTCGGTGAACGACTTCGGGATCAGCAGGCCCATCACGTGCCCGGCGACCACGGCGAGGATGCCGAAGTGGAACAGCGGTGAGGCGATCCGCAGCAGGCCACCCTCGTAGAGCTGGGAGGAGCGGGTGGTCCAGCCGAACTGGTCGTAGCGCCAGCGCCAGATCGTGCCACCGACCAGCAGTGCGAAGGACAGGTAGGGGAAGACCCCCCACAGCAGGATGTCCAGCGGACCCACGGCCGCGGTGTCGAGGGGATTCACGAGAGCTCCTCGGTGATCAGGGGCAGCCGGGTGCCATAGGGCGCCAGGCCGACGGATTCGCTGGGTGGCTGTTCGGGTACGCCGGCCATCCGGGAGATCGACAACCGGTCCTCCGGTGACCTCCCCGGCAGGGTCGCGCAGATGGCGGTGAGGACGCCGGTGTGCGGCAGTTCGTCATCGCGCAGCGCCAACCGCAGCAGTTCCAGGCTCGGCCGGGATTGCTGCAGCAGTTGGAATCCCTGCTCCGGCAGCTGCACCGCGAACTCGAGCACCATCGGCAGATGGTCGGGCAGTTCACCGGCCAGGTCGACCAGCAGACCGGAGTCCCGGTACGCCTTCTTGAAGCGCAGCAGGGATTCCCCGCGGCGGCGGGTGTCGCCGTCGGTCCAGTAGGTGAGGTGCAGCGCGTGCCGGCGGGAGAGGTCGAACTCCTGGGCGTGGCAGGCCTGCAGCTCGGTCAGCGAGTGGCCGCCCAGGTGCGCCAGCAGCGGTGCGAACAGTTCCGCCGCCCCGGCCTGGTCGGCGGCCCGGGTGATCGTCGGCAGCGCGGCCAGCAGCTGCTCGTCCGGATGCCGCAGGCAGGCCGCCGCTGCGGCGTACACCATCGTCGCGTTCATCAACGCTCCTTGGGAAAGATGCCGTCGGGAGTGCCGTTGCCGTCCCAGTTGAGCAGGTTGACCCGGTTCTCCAGCTGCTCCTCACCGGCCGCCTCGGCGGTGGTCTGGCGCTGCTTCAGGGCCGCGAAGGTCTCCACCGCGACCGGGGTCGGCCGCCCGGACATCTCACCGAAGGCGCTGGTCTCATACATCCCCGGACCGCCGTCGAGATCGAGGGAGCAACCCAGTTCCTCCAGGTCGTGGGCCTGCTCGACGTGTGCCTTGGGGATCACGTAACGCTCGTCGTACTTGGCGATCGCGAGCAACCGGTAGAGCTGCTGCAGCTCGTCGCCGGTGTAACCGATAAGCTCGGCGACGCTCTCGTCCCCCGCCCCACCGAGGGTGATCCCGCGCATGTAGGACCGCATCCCGGCGAGCACCTTCAGCACCCGATCCACCTCGTCGACATCGCCGGCGGTGAACAGTTCGGCCAGGTATTCCGCCGGGATCCGCAGCGCATCGATGGCACCGAACAGGGTGCCCGGCTCCTCGGCGTCGTGGCCCTGGGCGGAGAGCAGGTCCACCACCGGGGACAGCGGCGGGATGTACCAGACCATCGGCATGGTGCGGTATTCCGGATGCAGCGGCAGCGCGACCTGGTGCTTCTTCGCCAGGGCGTACACCGGTGAGCGTCGCGCCGCCTCCAGCCAGTCCTCGGGAATCCCTTGCTGGCGGGCGATCCGGACGATCTCCGGGTCATCGGGATCGAGCATCAGGTCGAGCTGGGCGCGGTAGAGGTCCTGTTCATCCGGTACGCTCGCCGCCGCGGTCACCGCATCGGCGTCGTAGAGGAAGACCCCGATGTAACGCAACCGGCCGACGCAGGTTTCGGCGCACACGGTCGGCAACCCGACCTCCAACCGCGGGTAGCAGAACGTGCACTTCTCCGCTTTTCCGGTGCGGTGGTTGAAATAGACCTTCTTGTAGGGGCAGCCGGTGACACACTGCCGCCAGCCGCGGCACCTGTCCTGATCGACCAGCACGATGCCGTCCTCGACCCGCTTGTAGATCGCACCCGAGGGGCAGGACGCCATGCAGGACGGATTCAGACAGTGCTCGCAGATCCGCGGCAGATAGAACATGAAGGTCTTCTCGTAGGAGAACCGGATGCTCTCGTTCGCCTGCTCACGCAGGGTTTCCACGATCGGGTCGAGCTGACCCATCTCCCCGGCGCCACCGAGATTGTCGTCCCAGTTCGAGGACCAGGTGATCTTCATGTCCTTGCCGGTGATCAGCGACTTCGGCCGGGCGACCGGGAAGTCGTCACCGAGCGGTGCGGTGACCAGGGTCTGGTAGTCGTAGGTCCACGGCTCGTAGTAGTCGGCGAGCTCCGGCTGCACCGGGGAGGCGAAGATGCCGAGCAGTTTGGTGAGCCGGTTGCCCGACTTCAGCTGCAGCCGACCGCGCCGGTTCAGCGTCCAGCCGCCCTTCCACTTCTGCTGATCCTCGTAGCGGCGCGGATAGCCCTGCCCGGGGCGGGTCTCGACATTGTTGAACCAGACGTACTCGGTCCCGGCCCGGTTGGTCCACGCCTGCTTGCAGGTGACCGAACAGGTGTGGCAGCCGATGCACTTGTCGAGGTTCATCACCATGCCGACCTGGCACATGATGCGCATCAGTACTGCACCTCCTGGGAGCGCTTGCGGATGACCGAGACGATGTCGCGCTGGACACCGGTCGGGCCGAGATAGTTGAAGGCGTACGCCAGGTGGGCGTACCCGCCGATCAGATGGGTCGGCTTGAGCAGGATCCGGGTGACCGAGTTGTGGATGCCGCCGCGGCGGCCGGTCGCCTCGGATTTCGGCACGTCGACGGTGCGCTCCTGGGCGTGCGGCACGTAGACCACCCCGGCCGGCATCCGTGGGCTGACGATCGCCCGGGCGACGAAGACACCGTTGGCGTTCACCAGTTCGATCCAGTCGTTGTCGCGCACCTCGATCGCGGCCGCGTCCTCGGTGCTCAACCAGCAGGCCGGGCCACCGCGGCTCAGCGACAGCATGAACAGGTTGTCCTGGTATTCGGAGTGGATCGCCCACTTGTTGTGCGGAGTGAGATACCTGACGGCGATCTCACGCGCGGGGTTGGCACCGCGGGTACCCAGTTCGGGCTCCCCGTACATCCGGGTCATGTTCAGCGGCGGCCGGTAGATCGGCAGCTGCTCCCCCGCGTCGATCAGCCAGTCGTGGTCGAGGAAGAAGTGCATCCGCCCCGACAGGGTGTGCCACGGCTTCAGCCGCTCGGTGTTGATGGTGAACGCGGTGTAGCGGCGGCCGCCGGTCTCCGACCCGGACCACTCCGGTGAGGTGATCACCGGTTGCGGCGCGTTCTGCGTTTCGGCGAAGGTGATCCGGCGCTCCTCCGAACCCTCCGACAGGTCGGCGAGCCGGCGCCCGGTCATCTTCTCCAGGGTGCGGAATCCCTGGGTGGCGAGCTCCCCGTTGGTGGTGCCGGAGAACATCAGGATCGATTCGGCCATCCGCTGGTCGGTGTTCATCGCCGGGCGGCCGGCGGCGGCACCGCGGTCATAGACACCGAACAGCTGCGCCAGCTGGCCGACCTGGTGTTCGACGTCGTAGGTGATGTTCTTCACCGTGAACCCGAGCCGGTCGGCGAGCGGGCCGACGCTGAGCAGCTTGTCGGTGATCGCGGTGTAGTCGCGCTCGACCACCATCAGATTCGGCAGGTTCCGCCCCGGCCGGGCCGGCCGGTCGGTCCCCTTCCAGTCCGGTACGCCACCGCCGGGCTGGGCGATCTGTCCGGGGGTGTCGTGCTGCAGCGGGACGGCGACGACATCGGACCGGGTGCCGAGGTGCGTCCGGGCGTACGCCGAGATCCGCTCGGCCAGCAACCGGAAGAGCTCGAAGTCGGTCTTCGCCTCCCACGGCGGGCTGATCGCCGGGGTGAACGCGTGCACATAGGGGTGCATGTCGGTCGAGGACAGGTCGTATTTCTCGTACCAGGTGGCGGCCGGGAAGACGATGTCGGACAGCAGCGTGGTGGAGGTCATCCGGAAGTCGGCGGAGACCAGCAGGTCGAGCTTCCCCTCGGGTGCCTCGTCGTGCCAGGCGATCTCGTCGGGGCGCAGCCCGTCGCCGTGGCCGTTCGGCATCACGTTGTTGTGGGTGCCGAGCAGGTGCTTGAGGAAGTATTCGTTGCCCTTCGCCGAGGAACCGAACAGGTTGGAGCGCCACAGCATCAGGTTGCGCGGCCAGTTCCGGGGTGCGTCGATGTCCTCGATCGCGGACTTCAGCCGGCCGGCCTTCAGCTCACCGGCGATCCACTCACCGACCGATTCGGCCTCGCCGCGCTCCACCGCCGCCGTGGCCTGGTCGGCCAGGTCGAGCGGGTTGCGGTCGAACTGCGGATAGAACGGCATCCAGCCCAGCCGGTTGGCGCGGACCAGCGCGTCGGCGGTGTGCATCCCGTCGAGCTGGCCGGTGGACAGCGGTGAGGTGATCGCGTCGGCGGAGTAGCCGTCGGTGCGCCACTGGTCGGTGTGCATGTACCAGTAACCGGTGCCGATCATGGTCCGCGGCGGGCGCTGCCAGTCGGTGGCATTGGCCAGGTTGAACCAGCCGATCATCGGCCGGCACTTCTCCTGGCCGACGTAGTGGGCCCAGCCGCCGCCGTTGCGGCCGATGCAGCCGGTGAGCATCAGCAGCGCGATGATCGAGCGGTACATCACATCGGCGTGGAACCAGTGGCAGACCCCGGCGCCCATGATGATCATGGAACGGCCCCTGGACTGTTCGCCGTTGCGGGCGAACTCGCGGGCGATCCGCAGGCACTGTTCGGCCGGCACCGAGGTGATCTCCTCCTGCCAGGTCGGGGTGTAGGGCTGGCTGGCGTCGTCGTAACCGGCCGGCCACTCCCCCGGCAGGCCGTCGCGGGCCACGCCGTACTGGGCCAGCATCAGGTCGAAGACGGTGCAGACCAGGTGCTCGCCGATCCGGCGCACCGGGACCCCGCGGGTGAGCACCGACCCCTCGCCGCGTGGGTCGGTGAACGCCGGCAGCGCGACCTCGAGGGTTTCATGATCGACATCGATCATGGACAGTGCGGGCTTGACGTCGCCGAGGTCGAGATTCCACTTCCCGGCGCCGTCGGCGTGGTAGCGGAAACCCATCGACCCGTTGGGGATCGCCGGGGCGTCGGTGACCGAGTCCCAGACGACGGTCTTGAACGCCGGATCCTCGCTGCTGTCGCCGAGGTCGGCCCCGGTGAGGAACTTGCCGGCGCACCAGCGGCCGTCGCGCTGGTCGAGGCGGACCAGGTGCGGCAGATCGGTGTAGCTGGTGACGTAGTCGGTGAAGAACGGCACCCGGCGCTCGACGAAGTTCTCCTTGAGGACCACATGCCCCATCGCCATCGCCAGCGCGGCATCGGTACCGGCCTGGGCGGGCAGCCATTCGTCGGCGAACTTGGTGTTGTCGGCGTAGTCGGGGCTGACCGTGACCACCTTCGTGCCGCGGTAGCGGACCTCGGTCATCCAGTGCGCGTCCGGGGTCCGGGTGACCGGGACGTTGGAGCCCCACATCATCAGATAGGTGGCATCCCACCAGTCCCCGGATTCGGGCACATCGGTCTGGTCGCCGAAGGTCTGCGGGCTGGCGACCGGCAGGTCGGCGTACCAGTCGTAGAAGCTCGTCATCGCCCCGCCGAGGAGGTGGGTGAAGCGGGTGCCGATCGCGTGCGAGACCTGGCTCATCGCCGGGATCGGGGAGAAGGAGACGAGCCGGTCCGGCCCCCAGGTCTTGATCGTGTGCACATAGGAGGCGGCGGTCAGCTCGAGCGCCTCGTCCCAGCTCATCCGGACCAGGCCGCCCTTGCCGCGGGCCTGCTGCCAGCGGCGCCGCTTCTCGGGATCGGAGACGATCGAGGTCCAGGCGGCGACCGGGTCGGGCTGGGTCCGCTTCGCCTCGCGGTACATCTCCAGCAGGACGCCGCGGCCGTAGGGATACTTCACCCGGGTCGGGCTGTAGGTGTACCAGGAGAAGGCGGCACCCCGCGGGCAACCGCGCGGCTCGTATTCGGGGCGGTCCGGGCCGGTGGTCGGATAGTCGGTCTGCTGCGCCTCCCAGGTGATGATCCCGTCGCGGACGTAGACCTTCCAGGAGCAGGAGCCGGTGCAGTTCACCCCGTGGGTCGAGCGCACCACCTTGTCGTGGCTCCAGCGATCGCGGTAGAAGACATCGCCCTGCCGACCGCCCTGGCGGAAGATCGCCCGGTTGTCGGGGGTGGTGTCGGCGCGGCTGAAGACCTTGCCGAGGCCGATCAGCTGGTCCATCAACGGGCCGTCGGGGCCCTCCACCGGTGGCAGCTGCGGGCCGCCCGCACCGCGGGCCTCATCGATCGTCATGGGGGCGCTCCTGCCTGCTGGGGTGGGGTTTCCACCGGACTCCGCAATGTCCAACTACGCTGCGTAGTAATTACATACTACGTGTCGTAGTAATGCCAAATCGGGCTTGAGCGCCGCCCCTAGAGTGGTCCGCGAGGCAGCGCCGCCAGACAGACAGCACTTCCCTCCCACGTTCTGGAATCCGAGGCAGATGGCAGACGCAATCAACTCCCGCAGCAGGTCGGCCGCAGCGACCGATGAGGACGAGACCCCGAAAGAGCCGATGCTCGGGCTCTCCGTGCCCCAGGTGATGGGCGGCGCGCTGGCGGCATCCACCGCCGCGGCGGTCGGCTCCCGGCTCGGCGTGGCGGGCACCGTCGTCGGTGCCGCGCTGGTCAGCGTGGTGGCCGCGGTCGGCGGTGCGGTCTACACCCGCACCATCCGCAGCACCTCCGCCCGGGTGAGCGGGATCGTCCGCCGGCCGGGCTCCGGCGCGACCCGGGTCAGTGCCGGCGAGCGCGACGGATCAGCCGGTCCGGCCGCCGGGTCCTCTCCCTATCTGGGCGGGTCCGCGGCTTCGGGTACGCCGACCGCGCAGCTCCCTGCCGGAGCCGACTCCCCGACATCCCCTGTGCTCGACTCCACCACGTTCCCCGAGCGCGGGACCAGCGACCGCACCGCTCCCCTGGCCGCGGCGGACCAGCCCACGGCGGCGTACCAGGCGGACGAGACCCGCGCGCTGCCGATCGGCGAACGGGTCGGTGAACCCGGTACGCCGAGCACCCCGGCCGACCCGCCGGCCGGTGCGACCGCGGTGGCCACCACCGAGGACGAGCCGGCCAGGCCGCGGTTCAAGATGCTGCATCTGCTCGGCGCGGCGGCCGCGATCTTCCTGCTGGCCGGGTTGCTGATCACCGGCTTCGAGGCGCTGACCGGCAACGCCCTCTCCGGCGGCCAGGGCACCACGGTGGCCCAGATCGGTTCCGGTGGATCCGGTGGCGGTGGCGCGGCGGAGCGTACCCCCTCACCGAAGGCCACCGGTGGCGAACGCAGCGATGAGCCGACCGCCCGGCCGAGCGGCCGGGCCACTCCGGACGCCGAGCCGACCAGCCGGAGCAGCAGCGAGAGCAAGCCGACCCAGCGGCCCACCGGTCAGAGCACCGGTTCCAGCGGCAGCGAGGGCGGCTCCGGCAGCGGTTCGGGTTCGGGCAGCGGCTCCGAATCCGGCTCGAACGGTTCCGGTTCGGGATCGGGCTCCGGGTCGAACGGGTCCGGTTCCGGATCGGGCGGCAGCGGTTCCGGGTCCGGGTCCGGCAGCGGTTCCGGCAGTGGTTCGGGCTCCGGCTCGGGCGGCAGCGGTAGCGGCGGTTCGGGCTCCGGCAGCGGCTCCGGGTCGTCCGGTTCCGGCGCCGGCTCCTGACGACTGCGATGGTTGAGGGCATGACGATCCCCGGGTACGACGCGATCATCCTCAGCGGCGGCCGCGCCAGCCGGCTGGGCAGCCCGAAGCAGCGGCTCGCCTACGCCGGCGCCACCCTGCTGGAACGCGCCTGCGCCGCCTGCACGACGGCTCGTGCGGTCGTCGTCGCCGGGCCGACCGAGATCGACCCGCCGGCCGGGGTGCGCTTCGCCCCCGAGGACCCGCCCTTCGGCGGCCCGGTCGCCGGGATCGCCAGCGGCCTGGCTGCCCTGGCCACGACCGGTGAGCGAGCGGACTGGGTGCTGGTGCTGGCCGTCGACCATCCCGAGCTGCCGGCCGCGGTACCGGCTCTGCTGAGCGCGCTGCCCGAGGCCACGCCCGAGGTGGATTCGGTGCTGCTGGAGCATCGGGGCGAACCGCAGATCCTGCTCGGCGCGCACCGCACCGCCTCCCTGCACCGCGCACTCGCCGCGCTGGGGCGTACCCGCGATGTCTCGGTACGCCGGCTGCAGGCCGACCTGCGGCGGATCACCGTCACCGTCACCGATGTCGACCTCTCCGATGTCGACACCCCCGCCGACGCCGCCCGCTTCGGCATCGACCTCGACTGACAACGCTCATCGAAGAGCAGGCCCGGCCCATGTGGGCCCTCATCTCGACACGGTCGCTGCGCGACCTACTCGATGAGCGTGGGGTGTCAGCCGCCGTGGCGCAGGGCGGTGAGTTCGGCGCGGGAGCGTACGCCGAGTCGCGCGTAGACGCGGGTCAGGTGGTACTGCACGGTCTTCACCGAGATGAACAGGCTGGCCGCGACCTCCCGGTTCGTCATCCCCTGAACCACCAGTTCGACGACCGCCTGTTCCTGCGGGGTGAGCTCGGTGAGCGAGTCGATGTCGCGACTGCGGGTGCCGGCCTTGAGCTCCCGATCGCAGCGTTCCACGTAACCGGTCGCACCCATCGCCGCGTACCCCCGCCGGGCGTGATGCAGCTCGGCCTCGGCATCCCGGCGCTTGCCGACCCGGCGCAGCGCCTGCCCCTGGGCGAAGTGGATCCGGGTGCGCAGCAGCGACAGCGGCAGATCCGAGATCAACCCGAGGGCCCGCTCGAACGCGTCCCGGCCGGCGGTCACCTCACCGGTGGAGAACAGCACCCGCGCCCGCGCGGAGCCCAGCCGGGCCATCGTCGAGCGGTGCTGGCGGGCCGCGGCGAGCTCCTCGTGCGGGCGCAGGAACTCATCGGCGGCCTGCACCTCACCGATCGCGATCAGCGCGATCGCATAGAGATCCTGCCAGGGCCAGAAACCCGGCTCGTCGATACCGGCGTGCCGTTGGGTGGCGAGCAGCGGTTCGAAGGCGCGGACCGCACCGGCATAGTCGCCGGTCGCGATCGAGACATGCGCCCGGGCCATCGTCGCGGCCACCAGCATCGCCTGATAGTCGGTCCGCACCGAGGCGGCCTTCTCGGCGTGCTCGTCGGCGAGCGCGATCTCCCCGCGCAGCGCGGCGATCTGCGCCCCGGCGCTGTGCACCAGCGGCAGTGCGACGTTCTGGCCGGTCTGCTCCAGCATCGGGATCGCCCGGTCCACCGCCGCCCGCGCCGCGCTCAGATCACCCAGGGCGAGCCGGGCGTGGGCGAGCCAGCCGTAGGCCCACAGCGAGATCCGGGTCGAACCGCGCCAGGCCGAGATGGGCGCGGCCATCTCCAGCTCGTGCGCCGCCAGCGGCACCCGGTCCAGGGCGAGCAGCAGCCAGCCCTGCCCCATCATCGCCCGCTGGCCCTGCGCCCCGGCCCGGACCGCGCTGGTGACCTTGGCGTACGCCTGCAGGGCCGCGTCCGGACGGCCCTCACCGCCCAGGCCCAACCCGAGCATGGTGTGCGCCTCCAACCCGGACGGCACCGAGGGCACCGCGCCGTCGGCGAGTTCGATGGCGCGCTCGGCCCAGGTGACCAGGCCGGCGGAGTTCCAGTCGACCAGGTTGTGCAGCGCGATCCGGTGCGCGATGGCGGACTTGGTGGCCCGGTCGTCGTCGGCGGCCTGCTGCCATGCCCGGTGCAGCAGCACCTCCGCCTCGTCGCGGTGGCCGAGCATCAGTTGGTGGTAGCCGAGAACTGCCTCGCGCAGCGGGGAGGCGGAGGTGGATTCCAGCTCCGGGATCAGCGCCTGCACCTCGAACAGGTTGCCGTTGCTGACCGTGGCATCCAGGCAGTCCACCAGCCGGCGCTCCGCCTCGGCCTCGCTGACCGACATCCGGCTGGCCGCCAACCAGGCCTCACCGGCCTGTTCCCAGGAGCCGCCGCTGGCGCAGCGGGCCGCCCAGTCGTCGAGTTCGGCGGCGAGTTCCGCATCCGGGCCACCGGCGGCCAGCGCCCGCTGCCGCAACCGGGCCCCCTCGTCGGCGAGCACCCGGGCGGCGCGGATGTGCAGTTCCCGCTGCCGGGCCACCCCCATCGATTCGTACGCCGCAGCGCGCACCAGCCGCGACCGGAAGCCGACCAGCAGCCGCATGCTGGCCCGCCGGGTACGCAGCACGCCGAGGTCGACCGCCCGGTCCAGCACCGGCAGCGGATCGTCCAGCTCGGCCAGCGTGGCGACCTCCTCCAGCACCGCCCAGCGGCCGATGATCGCGCAGGCCTCGACGAGCAGGCGCACCTGATCGTCCTCGGCCAGCAGCGCCCGCACGGTCCGCAGGGCGCGCGCGGTCGGTGGCAGCGGCGAGTCCGGCACCTTCCACAGGTCCGGGTCCTGCTCGGCGAGCAGCTCCAGCACCGCGGCAGCCGATCCGTCGGTGTGCTTGGCCAGCCGGCGCGCGGTGGCCTCGTCCAGGGTGTTGCCGACCCCGGCGGCCAGCGCCTGCACCCCGGCCGCGTCGAGGCGTTCCAGGTGACAGGTGGTGCCGCGGTGGGCTCGCGCCAGCTCGGCCAAGGGGCCGGCGTCGCAGTCGTCGAGCGCTCCGGTGAGCACCACCAGCAGCGGGGTGTCCCCGAGTCGGTGCACCGCCGAGGAGAGCGCGTGCAGGGAGACCGGATCGGCGTCGCCGGCCTCGGTGACCACCAGCACCCGGGGCCCGGTATCGGCCAGGCCGAGCCGCGGATCGGCCTCGGTCACCTCGGGCAGCCCGAGTCGTTCCAGCACCGCCCCGGGCAGCTCGCGTTCCCAGGCGATCGCCGAGACCTCGGTATAGGCCTCGTCGGCCAGCTGGCGGGATTCCAGGGTGGGCAGCACCAGACCGCGGACGGCGGCCTCGGCGTCGGCGCTGTCCCGCGCCAGCAGCAGCAGCACGGTGGCGCGGCCGTCCAGGGCCCGCTCCACCAGGCGCGGGATCTCGCGGGCGGGCTCGCCGGCGAGATGGCCCGGTTCGGCGGGCCGCGGACGGTCCATGCCGCCGAATGGTACGCGCGGGCTCAGCCGAGATCACCGCCGCCCACGGGAAGCACCTGACCGGTGAGATAGGACGCTTCATCGCTGGCCAGGAAGCAGATCGCCGCCGCCTGTTCGTCCAGGGTGCCGTATCGCTTGAGCAGCGTGGATTCCAGCGTCTGGTCGACGGTCACCTGGTGCCACTGCTCCTCCTGCTCGTTCTGCGGTTCGCCACCGCGCGGCACCCGGCGGGCCGGTGCATCGGTGCCACCGGGGGCGGTGGCGACCACCCGGACCCCGTGCGGGGCGGCCTCGAAGGCCAGCGATCTGGTGATCGCGTTCACCCCGCCCTTGGCGGCCGCATAAGGCAACCGGTTCAACCCCATCGTGGCGATCGAGGAGACGTTGACGATGGTGCCGTGGCCCTGTTCGTAGAGCTGCGGCAGCACCGCGCGGCAACCCCACAGCGTCGGATAGAGCGAACGGTTGATCTCGGCGGTGATCTGCTCGGGATCGTATTCCTCATAGGGTTTGCGCCAGATCGTGCCGCCGACCACATGGATCGCGATGTCCACCCGGCCGAACTCGGCGACCGCCCTGTCCACCACCGACTGCGCGCCGGCGAAGGTCTCCAGGTCGGCGAGCTGGGCGGCCGCACCCGCGGTGTCGGGGCTCGGATCGCCGGAGAACTCGTCGGCCAGCGATTCGACCAGCTCGCTGCGGTCGGCGAGCAGCAGGCGGCCGCCCTCGGCGTGGATCCGGCGGGCGACCGCCTCGCCGATGCCCTGCGCGGCGCCGGTGACCAGCACCACCTTGCCGGCGAAACGTCCGGGGCTGATGTTGGCCGGCCGCTTGCGCTGGTCCTCCATCGCCCGGCGCATCGTCAGCTTGGAGCGGTCGGAGTGCGCCATGAACAACTGACGGGCCCGCTCCCGGTCGCCGGCGGCGATCGCGTCCACCATGTCGACGTGATCGCGGGCGACCAACGGGTGGCACCAGGTGGCGTGCTTGAGGGTCTCCTCCATCGCACCCTTCACCCCGAGACGTTGGTACGCCTGCCGCAGGTGATCGTTGCCGGTGAGGGAGAACAGGTAGTCGTGGAAGGCCGCATTGGTCTGGGTGTAGGTCATCGCATCGACGAACTGTTCCCCTTGCACATAAGGAAGAGTCGCCTCCGCGAGCATCCGGTAGCCGGCCACCTGGCCGCTGCTGATCCTGCCCAGCACCAGCTCCAGGGCACCGAGTTCGAGGGCCTGTCGGGCCTCGAAGATGGCATCCGAGCGCAGGATCGAGGGATGCTCCTCACCGATCTCGTAGCCGTCCCCGGTCCCCTCTCCCGGACCGCCCGAGCCAGCCCCCGACGAGCGCGACGCCGCCCCCGGCGTACCGACGAAGCGGGCCGCGATCCCGGCCGGTGCGGCACCGCCCACCGACTCCAGTTCGCGGGCCGGGAAGATCGGCTCGCCGAGCAGGTCCCGGCTCGCACCCTCCGGTGCGATACCGCGATCCGGTGCCAGCGCCGTCGGCTCCCCGGTCAGCGCGGTGGCGAAGATCTCCTTGCCCAGCAGGGATCGCTTGCGTTCGACCGATTCCACCGGGGCGGCGGCGGAGGCCGGGGCGGGACTCAGCGCCTCGTCGGCGGCGAACAGTTTCTGGCCGAGCAGGGAGCGGGCCCCGGCACCGGCACCGGCACCGGCACCGGCACCGGCGAGGATCAGCTCGCCCGCGGCCGGCACGTCGAGGTCGGCCGCCGCGGCAGCGGGTTGCATCGGTTCGACGGGCTCCGCCTCCTCGGCGGCCGGTTCCTCCACGATCTCCACCGGCGCCGGCGCGGCCTGGCGGGGCGGGGTGGCGGAGGTGAATTTCTCGTAGTAGAAGCCGGTCGGCTCGATGCCGAGCTCGTCGTCGAAGTGTCCGCGGACCGCCTCCACCATCGGCGGCGGGCCGCAGAGATAGACCGCGGTGTCGCCGCCGTGCAGATGCTCGGGGCTGATGATGCCCATCACGTAACCCTTGTTGGGCGCGGTGGACGCCTCGTCGGCGATCACGTAGTCCCAACTGAAGTTGCGGATCTGGCTCGACAGCGTCTCCAGCGTGTCCAGCTCGACCGCGTCGATGTCGGCATTGGCACCGTAGACCAGGTGGATGGTGCGGCTCGAGCCGTTGCCGGCCACGGTTCGCAGCATCGCCAGCATCGGCGCCAGCCCGGTCCCGCCGGCGACCATCAGCACCGGCCGGTGGGCCTCACGCAGGAAGAACGATCCGTGCGGGCCGTTGAAGGTGACCTCGTCACCGACCGCGGCGCGTTCGGCGAGCCAGGTGGACATCAGCCCGCCGGGCACGATCTTGACCAGGAACTCCAGTTCCTCGTCCTCCGGTGCGTTGGAGAAGGAGTAGGAGCGGGTCTCCTCGCTGCCGGGGATCTTGATGTTCACATACTGCCCGGGCAGGAAGGCGAGCTTGTCCCGGTTCGGGATGCTCATCCGCAGCCGCATCACGGTCTCGGAGTAGCGGTGCACATCGGTGACGGTGCCGGTGAAGGTCGCCGTCTGGGTCTTCGCGACCGCCGAGGTGCTGTTGATCTGCACGACCAGGTCCGATTGCGGTTTTGCCTGGCAGGCAAGGAGATAACCCTTCTCCGCCTCGCTCTCGCTGAGCGCGTCCTCGACGTAGAAGCCGGCATCGTAGCTGCCCGATTCGCAGAACGCCTTGCAGGTGCCGCAGGCACCGTCATTGCAGTCCACCGGGATGTTGATCCGTTGCCGGTACGCCGCATCGGCGATGCTCTGGTCGTCGGCAACGGTGATGAAGCGCGTTTCCCCGTCCTCGAAGGAAAGCGCGACCTTGTAGTCGGTCATGATGCCGCCTCAAATGTGGTAGATGTCGACCACGTGGTGGATGTAGTCGTTCTTCAGCACCACGGTCTTGCGCCGGATCAGCGGAGTCTCGCCGCCGAAGTCGATGGTGTAGAAGGACGTCCCGTAATAGGGGTCCATCGTGTTGTACCGGAAGTACATGGTGTGCCAGTTGAACCGGATGTCGACCAGGTTGCCGCGGCGTTCGATCACCTCGACATTGCTGATGTTGTGACTGGTCCGCGGTTCGGGGATCGAGGTGGCGCTGGACCGCTCGGTGCGGATCCGGAAGACCCGGTCCTCGAGCCCACCCTTGTTCGGGTAGTAGATCAGCGACATCTCGGTCGCCGGATCCTGGGTCAGCTCACCGTTGTCGTCCCAACTGGGCATCCAGTAGACGACGTCATCGTGATAGCAGTCCAACCAGGATTCGAAATCCCGGTCATCGAGGTAGCGCGCCTCGCGGTAGAGGAACTGCTCGATGGTGGTCTGGTCGATGCGTACCTGGTCCGGGACCGTGGCCCCATTGGCCTGGATGTCGCGCTGCTGCAGTGTGTCGGTCATCGGAATCCTCCTCAGCCGCGCTCGGTGGATCGGCGGCTCGCCTTCTTCGCCGGGCTCGCCTTCTTCGCCGGGGCCGCCTTCTTCGCCGTGCTCGTCTTCTTGGCGGGTGCGGCCTTCTTGGCCGGTGCGGCCTTCTTGGCCGGTGCCGTCTTCTTCGCCGCGCTCTTCCGCCGGGCCGGGCTCTGCTGCTCCTTGACCGCGCCGCCCTTGGCCCTGCGTACCAGCTTGTGGTCGCTGCCGATCTTCTCCGCGGCCTGCTGGGCGCCCGCCAACGCGACGTCCTCACCGGCGACGGCGGCCCGCATCACCTCCAGCCAGTAACCGTGCTGCACCGGATAGAGGCCCTCGTCCTCGTTCTTGATGCCGGAGGCGATCACGCCGTCCATACCGAGCGAATCGGCGACCGGATCGGGTCCCTCGAGCCAGTGCTCGGCGCCGCGGCTCATGTCGTTCCACGGGGCGGTGGTGGCCTTGAAGGTGAACTGGCAGGAGCGGAACTCCTCCAGGTCGTCGGGAGTGGCCATCCCGGTGGCGTTGAAGAAGTCCTCGTACTGCCGGATCCGGTGCTCGCGGGCCTCGGCGCTCTCGCCCTTGGGCGCGATGCAGTAGATGGTGACCTCGGTCTTGTCCACCGCAATCGGCCGGAAATGCCTGATCTGGGTGGAGAACTGGTCCATCAGGTACACGTTCGGGTAGAGCAGCAGGTTGCGCGAGCCCTTCACCATGAACTCGCCCTTGGCCTCGCCGTACTTCTCCTTGAGCTTGTCCAGCCAGGGCACCAGCGGCCGGGACTGCCAGTTGCCGGCCCAGGTCCACAGACACAGGTGACCGTTCGGGAAGGACCAGGTGCCGCCGCCCTGCTTGCCCCACTTGCCGGCATCCACGGTCTCGGTGGTGTTCTTCGACTCCCCCGAGGCCCGGCGGGAGGTGGTGGCGGCGTAGTTCCAGTGCGTCGCGGTGACGTGGTAGCCGTCCGCTCCGTTCTCGGCCTGCACCTTCCAGTTGCCGTCGTAGATGTAGGTCGAGGTGCCGCGCAGCACCTCCAGGCCGTCGGGTGACTGGTCGACGAGCATGTCGATCACCTTGGTGGCATCACCCAGGTGCTCGGTCAGCGGCAGCACATCGGGGTTCAGGCTGCCGAACAGGAACCCGCGGTAGGACTCGAAGCGCGGGATCTTCGTCAGATCGTGCGAGCCGTCGATGTTGAAGCTCTGGCTGGGATAGCCGGCGTCCTCGGGGTCCTTGACCTTGAGCAGCTTGCCGTCGTTGCGGAAGGTCCAGCCGTGGAACGGGCAGGTGATCGTCAGCCGGTTGTCGGTCTTGCGCCGGCAGAGCATCGCGCCGCGGTGGGCGCAGGCGTTGATCAACCCGTTCAGGGTGCCGTCCTTGGAGCGGGTGATGACGACCGGCTGCCGGCCGATGTATCCGGTGAAGTAGTCCCCGGGGTTCTCCACCTGGCTCTCGTGTGCCAGATAGACCCAGTTGCCCTCGAAGATGTGCTTCATCTCGAGCTCGAAGAGCTCCTCATCGGTGAAGATCGAGCGATTCGCCCGGTAGATGCCGCTCTCGCGATCGTCGATGACGGCTTGGTCGAGATCCAGGTGCGTGGTCATGTGCAGCTACCCCTTCAGTGGCGACGATGACACTGTGGCCGCGGAATGCGACCTGCGTGGGTACCAGTCTGCGCCTCGGCCGAGCCGGGCACCCCAGTAGAACCCCTAGGTCTGACCCAGGGTACCCAGCCTGGGGTGGGTACGCGCCCGAATCAGGCGTACGCCTCAGCGCAGCAGCGCTGCCGGCACGTCGGTCCGGGAGAAGTCGTCGCCTTTGAACAGCAGCCGACGACCGGCAGCCTGCGCGGCGCCATAGCTGAAACAGTCGCCGAGATTGAGACCGGCAGCATGCCTGCCCTTGCCGAACCTCAGCCAGCCCTCGACGGCAGCGAGCGTTTCATCCTCGGTGAATGGCCGGACATCCACCTCCAGGTCCGCCAGCAACCCGTGCACATCCGCTTCCGCCTCGGCACCCTGCCGCGCGTGTGCGACCATCAGGCACTCCACCAGGGTCGCCGCGGAGATGGACAACTCAGCGGCGGACGTCATCGCGGCGAGGTACGTCACCGCATCATCCTCACCGAGGACGACGGCGAGCACCGCGGAGGTGTCGAGGATCATCGGGGCAGCCCGTCGGAGTCGTAACCGAGGATCTCGTCAGCGGACCGGTCATCCAAGGTCTTACGTGCCCGCCCGCGCTCGATGTAGCGGTACAGCGATGCCCCGCGGTCCGTGCGACGCCGGACGCGCTGAACTCGCGCGAGCCGTTCCTCCATCGCCACTCGGATCGCCTCGGTCAGACTCTCCCCGGTCTCCTGGGCCAACTCACGCGCGAGCCGATCGGTGACCGGGTCCTTGATGTTGATCGCCATCGAACCAGTATCCACCAATCGAGGAAGAAAGGAAGACGCTCAGGAAGATATCGCACTCAGTCCCACCAGAACGCCCAACCGTCCGCCGTCCGCAGCTGGGCCAGGTAGTCCGCGGGCGGCAGGCCCTGGTCGATGATGTCGGGGCACCAGACGTAGTGCTCCCCCACCAGCCGCCGCAGCTGCTCGTCGCTGCTCGGGCGGCGCGGCACCTGGACGGCGAGGGTGTCGAAGCCGAGGCCGGTGAGCACGGCGCCGAAGCGGTCCTCCCAGCTCCGCAGCACCGCCGAGAGCGGCTCGCCGTCGCGGTCGTAGTTGGCGGCGCCGCTCCAGCCCAGCCGCTTGAGCACATCGCCCGGACGCTGGGCGGGTACCAGCAGCAGCCCGCCGGCCTGGTCGTTGAGCAGGATGGGTTCCAGCTCGTCGGCGGCGAGGTCGGGCCCGGACACCGGGTCGGCCAGGCCCAGATAGCGGGCCGACGGTTCCCAGTCCTCACCGTCCGCGGGCAGCTGTTCGGCGGCGGCCTCGGTGAGCACCGCGTCGGCGGCGAGGACGCGGTCGTCCACCTCGCCGAACTCGTCCTCCAGCCAGGGCCGCGCGTACTCCCCGGCGAGGCCCTCGACGGCGACCGGCCACAGCCCGGTCTCGGCGTACGCGCCGGCCAACCGGCGTACCAGCTCGGTCAGCCGGTCCTCGGGGAGCGGTTCGACGGTGACCCAGCCGACCGGCTCGCCGTCCCCGAAATCACTGCGGAGCCGGCGACCGGTGGGCAGCTCGATCCCGGCGAGGGTGAGCGGGCCGGCGGGTGGGACCTCGGCGGTGACGTCGGCGGTGAACATGCGGCCATCCAACACAACCGGCCCGAACGCCACGAAGGCGGGCCCCGATCGGGACCCGCCTTCGCGAGAGGTACGCCTCAGGCGTACCGGAGATCACGCGGCCGGAGCCGCACAGATCACTTGAGGGTGACGGAGGCGCCGGCAGCCTCGAGCTGCTCCTTGGCCTTGGCCGCGTCGTCCTTCTTGGCCTTCTCCAGGACGGCCTTGGGAGCGGACTCCACCAGCTCCTTGGCCTCCTTCAGGCCGAGCGAGGTGAGGGCGCGCACCTCCTTGATGACCTGGATCTTCTTGTCACCGGCGGACTCGAGGATCACGTCGACCTCGTCCGACTCCTCGGCAGCGGCGTCGCCGCCACCCTCGCCACCGGCAGCCGGAGCACCGGCAGCGGCCACGGCCACCGGAGCGGCGGCGGTCACGTCAAAGGTGTCCTCGAACAGCTTCACGAACTCGGAGAGCTCGATCAGGGTCATCTCCTTGAAGGCGTCAAGGAGCTCGTCATTGCTGAGCTTCGCCATGTTGGGCGTCCTTCCTTACTTTTCGTCAGCGGAGTCATCCGCTGCGGTATCGGTGTTCTCCGCAGCGGGCGCTGCTTCGTCGTTCCCCGCAGCCGGAGCTGCTTCGTCACTGACCTGCTTCTGGTCGGCGGTAGCAGCACCTGCGCCACCGATCTTCGAGGGGTCCTCCTGGGCCGCGGTCTCCAGCGCGCCCAGTGCACGGGCGAGCTTGGACGCCGGAGCGGCGAAGACGTAGGCAGCCTTGTTCAGGTTGGCCTTCATACCGCCGGCCAGCTTGGCCAGCAGCACCTCACGGGACTCGAGGTCGGCGAGTGCCTTGACCCCGTCGGCGTCGAGGATCTTGCCCTCCATGACGCCGCCCTTGATCACCAGAAGCGGGTTGTCCTTGCTGAAGTTCCTCAGACCCTTCGCCACCGTGGCCACGTCCCCGGTGATGAAAGCGATCGCGGTCGGGCCGACGAGTTGCTCATCGAGCCCCTCGACACCGGCCTCCTTGGCCGCGATCTGGGTCAGAGTGTTCTTCGTCACGGCGTACGTGGCGTCCTCGCCGAGGCTGCGGCGCAGCTCCTTGAGGGCGGCCACGGAAAGTCCGCGATACTCGGTCAGCACGGCGGCTTCAGAGCTGGAGAACTTCTCCTTCAGCTCGGCAACCGCGGCTGCCTTGTCGGGCCTCGCCATGGTTCTCCTTCCCACTTCTCGCACGAACCGCACGCCCGGGTGGGGCGGCGGCGCCTGGGACCAGTTGGGGCATCAAAAAAGCCCCGGCGCACAGGCGCACGGGGCGGCTCGGAGCTGGGCTCCGGACTGCTTCGCATCACCTGCGCGGGCCTTCCGTGCGGACCTCTTGCGGGGCCTGCTCGGAGACTTCGGACCGGGCGTACCCGGTCGACCTGCGGTCTTCGGCAGCACCCATCGTACGCACCCGCGCGGGTGCGCACCAAATCGGCGTACGCGGCCCCTCCGGCATCACCCCGAGAGCCCCTGTTCCTGAGAGAAACCAGAAACTTCGGCACAATGATCCGGCTCACAGTCGGACCACCGGTCAAAGCGGTCCAACTAGGGAAGATGATAAATCTGCCAGACCGACCGATACCCATTTCATGCTGAGAAGACCCTGAGGGTTGACCAAGACGGTCACGCAGGGATAACGTCCTCGCGCCGGAGTTGAACCGGCGGACCTGACACCCGACCAGAGGATTCACTCGACATGCGCAAGCTGTTCAAGAGCTCCGCGGCCATCGCCGCGAGCGTCGCCCTCGGCTCGACCATCGCGGTCACCACCATTGGTACCGCCGATGCCGCCACCTGCAGCACCGTCTCCCAGTGCGCCGCCGGCTCCACCCCGACCCTGAAGGTCGGCAAGCGGAGCAATGACGTCAAGCGCCTGCAGCGCGCCCTGACCAAGGACGGCTACAAGGTTCCGGCCACCGGTTACTACGGGACGATCACCCGCTCCGCGGTGATCCGCTACCAGAAGGCCCACGGCATCCCGACCACCGGCGTCACCGCGTCCCTCACCTGGGGCTCGCTGCAGAAGCACAAGGGTGGCTCCAGCAGCGCCGCCAAGGCGGCCCCGAAGCCCGCCGCCCCGGCCGCGCCGGCCGCCAACACCGCGGTCCGCAGCACCACCGGCGGCAAGGCCGCTGCGGTCAACTTCGCGCTGGCCCAGCTCGGCAAGCCCTACGCCTACGGCGCCACCGGCCCGAACGCCTACGACTGCTCCGGCCTGACCGGTGCCGCCCTGAAGGCCGCCGGGATCAGCATCCCGCGGACCTCGCAGGCCCAGCTGGCCGCCGGCCAGAAGATCTCGCTCAGCCAGGCTCAGCCGGGCGACCTGATCGTCTACTACTCCGGCGCCACCCACATCGGGATCTACATCGGTGACGGCAAGATCGTGCACAGCTCCCGCCCGGGCAAGCCCGTGTCGATCGCCTCGGCCACCTCGATGCCGATCAACGCTGTCGTGCGCTTCTGAGTCCAGTTCTCACGTCCGTCGCGTACGCCCCCGCAACCGCTCCGGTTGCGGGGGCGTTCGCGTGCGGTGGGGTGATCGGCAACCGGAACCTTCCACCCACCGAGGAGGAACTTTCCAGCCACCATTGGGTTTCCGCGGGCCCGGAGGCCGCCTAGCGTCAGCGGCGTACCGGTCAACAACCACCCAGGAGACCTGACATGAACACCCGACGCATCGCCGCCCTGACCGCCGCAGCGGTCACCGGCCTCACCACAGTGACCGGGGTCGTTGGCTTCGGCATCAGCCAGTCCACCGCCGCCGGCTCGTCCGCCAGCTGCTCCATCGACTCGACCCCCGTCGTCAAATACGGCGCCCGCGGCGAGGCGGTCAAGGACCTCCAGTGCGTACTGAACTCCAACGGCGCCAAGCTCGCCGTCGACGGCAGGTTCGGCCCGAAGACCAAGGCCGCCGTGCTCAGCTATCAGAAGGCCAAGGGCCTGGAGGTCGACGGCATCGTCGGCCCGAAGACCTGGGCCTCGCTGAAGGCCAACAACGGCGGCGGTGGCAAGCCGACCACCCCGCCGCCCTCCAACGGCAACGTCTCCGCCGATCGGCAGCAGGTGCTGAAGCGGGCGGCCACCTGGCTGACGGCCTACAACGGCGGCCCGGTCCCCTACAGCCAGACGAAGTTCTTCCAGGGCTACCGGCAGGACTGCTCGGGTTACGTCTCGATGGCGCTCGGGCTGGGCAAGCCCGGTCTGAACACGGTCGGCCTGGCCGACTCGAGCGTGACCAAGCGGATCTCGCTGAACGAGTTGAAGCCGGGTGACCTGCTGATCGACTCCGACGGCACCAACAACACCCGCCACGTGGTGATCTTCGAGAAGTGGACCGACTCGAGCCGCACCGCGTACAAGGCCTACGAGCAGACCGGTGACGGTGACAGGACCCGATACCGCGTCCTCAAGTACGGGTTGGACGCCGGCTCGCAGTACAAGCCGCGCCGGCCGCTGAAGTACGGCGACTGACCACCCGCCGGACACACGACGAGGCCCGCACCCCGATGGGTGCGGGCCTCGTCTGGTGCTGCGATCAGGCGTACGCCTCAGCGGCGTCCGATCACTCGCCCTCGGGCTTGGTGCGCGACGGATCGACCGTCACGCCCGGGCCCATCGTCGAGGAGAAGGTGATCTTCTTGATGTAGCGACCCTTGGCGCTGGACGGCTTGAGTCGCATCACCTCATCGAGCGCGGCGAAGTAGTTCTGCGCGAGCGCCTGCTCGCTGAACGACGCCTTGCCGATCACGAAGTGCAGGTTGGCGTGCCGGTCGACGCGGAACTCGATCTTGCCGCCCTTGATGTCGGTGACGGCCTTGGCGACGTCGGGGGTGACGGTGCCGGTCTTCGGGTTCGGCATCAGGCCACGCGGGCCGAGCACACGGCCCAGCCGGCCGACCTTGGCCATCATGTCCGGGGTGGCGACGACGGCGTCGAAGTCCAGGTACCCCTTCTGCACCTTCTCCACCAGCTCGTCGGCGCCGACCTCATCGGCACCGGCGGCCTCGGCGGCAGCTGCCTTGTCACCGGTGGCGAAGACCAGGACCCGAGCGGTCTTGCCGGTGCCGTTCGGCAGGTTGACGGTGCCGCGGACCATCTGGTCCGCCTTGCGCGGGTCGACGCCGAGGCGCATCGCCACGTCGACGGTCTCGTCGAACTTGGCCGACGCCCCGCCCTTGATGATGTCCACGGCCTCGGCCGGGGTGTAGAGCTTGTCCGCGGTCCGCTTCTCAGCGGCGGTGCGGTATGCCTTGCTGCGCTGCATCTCTGACTCCTTGTTCAGTTCAGTTCTGGTCAGTCGTGGTACGCCCCAGCGCGGGGCTCCCACTGTGTTCGTGAAGGGGGACGACCCCCTTCTCATCCCCCGCGGTCGGCCTTGGCGGCCTCCCAGCGGCGCTGGATCAGCCTTCGACGCTGACGCCCATGGAACGGGCGGTGCCCTCGACGATCTTCATCGCGCCGTCGATGTCGTTGGCGTTCAGGTCCGGCAGCTTGGTCTCGGCGATCTCCTTGACCTGATCCCGGGTGATCTTGCCAGCCTTGTCCTTGAGCGGGTTGGCGGCACCGGACTTGATGCCGGCGGCCTTCTTGATCAGCTCCGCGGCCGGCGGGGTCTTGGTGATGAACGAGAACGTGCGGTCCTCGTAGATCGTGATCTCGACCGGGATGACGTTGCCGCGCATGGCTTCGGTGGCAGCGTTGTACTGCTTGCAGAAGTCCATGATGTTGACGCC
Organism: Enemella evansiae; assembly: GCF_004362375.1. NCBI lineage: Bacteria > Bacillati > Actinomycetota > Actinomycetes > Propionibacteriales > Propionibacteriaceae > Enemella > Enemella evansiae. The sequence goes on along the minus strand of NZ_SNXA01000012.1, from coordinate 25,294 downwards.
GTGCGGACCGAGAGCGGTACCGACGGGCGGCGCCGGGGTGGCCGCACCCGCGTTCAAAGCGACCTTGACGAGCGCCGCTACTTTCTTCTTGGGAGGCATGTTCGGGTCCTCTTGTGTCGTTCGGTTTCCGGTGGCGGTGCGAGGCGTACGCCCACCCGCCAATGGGCGCACCGGCTGTGCGCCCAAGCATTCATTGTCCGCCGGTGACCCGGCGGAACCAAATCAGACCTTGTCGACCTGCGAGAAGGTCAGGTCGACCGGGGTCTCGCGACCCAGGATCTCGACCAGGGCCTTGAGCCGCTGGCTGTTCGCGTTGATCTCGGTGATCGAGGCGTGCACCCCGGCGAAGGGGCCGTCGGTGACCATCACCGAATCGCCCACGGCGAAGTCGGCGACCTCGACCTTCTTCTTGCGGGTCTGCTTCGGCTGGCCCTCGGCGGCCGCAGTGGCGGCGGAGATCACCGACGGGGCGAGCATCTTCTCGACCTCGTCCAGACCCAGCGGCACCGGTGAGGTGGCGTGGCCGACGAAACCGGTGACCGACGGGGTGTGCCGGACGGTCGCCCAGGACTCGTCGGTCAGCTCCATGCAGACCAGCACGTAACCGGGCAGCACGGTGCGGGTGACGGTCTTGCGGTTGCCGTTGCGGATCTCGGTGACCTCTTCGGTCGGCACCCGCACCTCGAAGATGAAGTCCTCCATGTTCAGCGAGGTGACCCGGGACTCCAGGTTCTGCTTGACCCGCTTCTCCATGCCGGAATAGGTGTGCACGACGTACCAGTCGCCGGGCTTGGCGCGCAGCTCGGCACGCAGCTCCTCGAGCGCCTTCTCCGCGGCATCCTCGGCGTCGGCGTCGGGCTCGTCGTCCTCATCGCCCGCACCGGCCGCGGTGTCGTCGTCGCCCAGCGCCAGCTCGGCCTCGGCGTCATCGTCCGACCCGGCACCGCCCAGATCCAGATCCAGATCGTCGTCGTCGGAGTCCTCCGAGTCGTCGTCGGAGCCGAAGTCGAGGTCGATCTCGACCTCGTCGTCGGCCTCGGCGGACGCCGGCGCCTCGCCCAGATCGATCTCCACGTCCTGCTCCTCGGTCTCATCCGGGGTGCTGGTCGCGTCGTCGTCCAGGGAGAGTTCGACGTCCTGCTCGTTGTCCTTCACGGGGTTTTCCTCCACTAGTGCGATGCCTTCGGTCGGCTGCGTCTCAGCCGAACGCCTTGAGGACCAGCCAGCCGAAGCCGAGGTCCAGCAGCGAGACGAAGGCGATGATGAACAGCACGAAGACCAGCACCACCACGAAGTACTGCTGCACCTGGGTGCCGGTCGGCCAGACCACCTTGCGGAGCTCGGTCGTCGATTCGCGGACGAATGCGGCCGGGGTGGTGCGCTCCTTGGTGGCCGCGGCGCGGTCCTGCTCGGCGTCGCGGCGGGTGCGGGTGGCCTTCTCCTTGCGCGACGGGCGGCCCTTGCGGCCGCCCTCGTCGGTCCGGGCGAGCTGCTTGCCGTCGGCGGTCGAGTCGGCCTCGACCTCGTCGGCGGCCGACTTCTCCTCGGTCCGCACATCGGAATCGGAGTCCCGATCACCGGAATCGGACTGGCCGCGGCGTACCGGGCGGGTCCGGCGGGGACGCCGCTGGGCGGTCGAACCCTCCGAGACGGTCTCCTCCTCGGCGACCTCGTCGGTGGCGCGGTCCAGCTTGGCCTCGTTGATGTCCGGGGTGCTCGGATCGTCGACGTATCCGTCGTCCGGGGTGTCCTCCGGGTCGACGATCTCGGCATCCTCGCTCAACTCGGCGGGCTGACCATCGACGGAATCATCGGCGGTGCGGCCGTCGGTGGGCTCGACAGGGGTCGACTCGTCCGACTCGTCGGTCGGATCGGTGAACTTGTCGTCTGCCACTGCTTGGGTCCTTCGGGTCGCCTCGGTGTGCCCGGCACCTCGTCATCCGATGAGGCGAACGCGGGCCCAGTCGTCTCGCACGGCAAGAGGGACTTGAACCCACAACCTTCGGTTTTGGAGACCGATGCTCTGCCAATTGAGCTATTGCCGTTCGGCTGCGCCCGGGCACGCCCGAGTCTGGTGCAGCCACCAAGACGTTGAGTGTACGCGGTGATCGCGCAAACGTCGAACCGATACCTGATCCGGCACGTGGTAAAAAGAGGACGGAACCTTGGACACAGGGTGGCAGACCTGAACCGCGACCAGAAGGGGCGGCGTGAGCGGTACTTGGGGCTCCGCACCCGGTCAGGTGACGCCTCCGGAGACACTGGAGGGGTTCTCGGGCTGGCAGGAGATCGGCCGTGGCGGCGACGCCACGGTCTATCGTGCCGTCCAGGACGCCCTCGACCGGGACGTGGCGATCAAGGTGCTGATGGTCGACGACGAGGAGTCGATCCGCCGGTTCACCCGCGAGGTCCAGCTGATGGTCTCCCTGGGCCGGCAGCATCCGAACATCGCCAAGGTGCTGCAGATCGGCACCTCCAGCCGCGGCCGCCCGTGCATCGTGATGGACTACTACGAGCTCGGTTCGCTGGATCAGCGGCTGGCATCGTACGGGCAGTTGTCCGCCGACGAGGTTGTCAATGTGGGCACCGTGGTCGCCGACGCGCTCTCCTTCGCGCACGCCAAGGGCGTACTGCACCGCGACGTGAAACCGCAGAACGTGCTGATCCTGCCGACCAGCTACGTGCTCTCCGACTTCGGCATCGCCCGGTTGATCGACTCGGCGCACACCTCCAGCTCGGACCGGTTCTCCTATCGGCACGCCTCCCCGCAGGTGCTGGACGGCTATCCGCCCTCGGAGGCCGACGACATCTTCTCCCTCGGCGCGACGCTGTTCCACCTGCTGGACGGCAAACCGCCGTTCACCCGCACCGACGGCGAGCCCGATTCGGCGCTCGCCTACATCAAGCGGGTACGCCTGGAGGAGCCGCGGCCGCTGCGTCGGCCGGACCTGCCGCCGATGCTGCACAAGATCATCGAGAAGACGCTGCGCAAGAACCCCTACGAGCGCTTCGCCTCGGCCGCCGATCTGCGCGACGCGCTCACCCAGGTGCGCACCGAGACCCGCAGCTGGTCGACCGGTGATCCGGTGCCGCGGCCGAGTACGCCGCCGGCGGATGTCACCGCACCCAAGCCGGAGCCGCCGATGGCGGCGCCCGGGTGGGGTGGCACCCCGGGGCAGGCGATCAACCCCGACGACCTGACCTCACTGCGGTTCCGGCAACAGGATCCGAGCCTCGGCATGCCGCCGCCGATGGGACCGGGTGGCGCCCCGCCGCCGATCTCGGCGTACAGCCCCGCCTCCGGCTACACCCCGGCGGTGCCGTCGGCCCACTCCCCCGCCTCCGCGGTCGAACCGGAGAAGCCCGGTCGCAAGGTGCCGCTGCTGGCGATCACCCTCGGCGGCGTTGCGATCGGTGTCCTGCTGGTGGTGGTGCTGTCCATGCTGAACCGTCCCCAGCAGGCCCAGGAGGCGACCACCCCGCCCCCGGCCGCCACCCAGCCGCCCGCGACCACCCCGCCGCCCCCGGCGAGCGTCAGCGATCCGAACCTCGAGCCCAAGGACCTGAAGGTGACGATCGAGGGCAACCGCGCCACCGCCACCTGGAACAGGTCGGTCGACACTCCCACGTCCTGGGGCTGGAACGTCGGCGAGAGCGAGAAGGCCATGGAGGGCGGGGCGGTCCGGGACACCCTGACCCCGAACCGCCGCACCGTCGGCGCCGACATCGACCCGAACTGGAAGCAGGTCTGCTTCACGGTCATCGGGATCAAGGACAACCGCTACGGCGCCGTCTTCTACTGCACACCCCGCTGACACTCATCGAGTGCACGCTCATCGAGTGCACGCTCATCGAGTAGCTGACCATGCGGAGCGCAGCGGAGCAATGGTCAGCGTGTCGAGATGAGCCCCATGCCTCCGGGGCAGCGCACCGAAATTTGCGGCTCGATTCCCGATTGGCGCCCAGATCGGCCGATTCCGCGATCGAGCCGCAAATTCCGCAGGCCCATCCTCGCTCAGGTCCTCTCGACACGCTCGCTGCGCGAGCTGCTCGAGGACCGTGCGGGGTTCGAGGACCGTGGCGTACGCCGTGGCGGTTTCGCGGCCTTCTGCTTCGGCTTCAACCAGACGGCCGGGCTGAAGGACCAGACGAGGCGCTGCCAGCCGCTCGCCTGACCGCGCAGGGCGCGGTCGGCGGCGCGGGCGGTGTCCCAGACCGCCGGGGCGTCCACCGCGGCGGGGGCGAACGAAGCGGTCTCGGCCGCGCGGGCCACGGTCTCGGCCTCGGGTACGCCGGTCGCGGCGGCCACCGACACCGCGGCCCGATTCGGTTCCGGTGGTCGCCCGGAGAGCCGCAGCGAATCCCGCAGCAGGCGCCAGGCACCGAGCGCACCGGCCTGCTGCTGGCGGTTGCGGCGTACCCGGCGGGCGACGGTCAGCCCACCGACGCCGAGCAAACCCAACCCCAGCGCACCGGCCGGGATCCACCACCACTGCAGATCGTCGGCGCCCAGCAGCGGAGCCGGCGGGACGGCCGGGGTCGGTACCGGGGTGGGCCGCGGCGGCGGCGGGCGCTGCTGCCGGTTCGCGGTCGGCGGCTGGACCGAGCTGAGGTCGGGTGTCGGGTTGAACGGCACCCAGCCGAAGCCGGCGAAATAGACCTCCGGCCAGGCCGCGGCGTCGCGGCCGCGGACCACGTTCACATTCGGATCGGTCGCCAGCGGCGAGCCCTGCCCGAAGCCGACCACCACCCGCGTCGGGATGCCGAGCGAGCGGGTCAGGATCGCGAAGGAGGCCGCGAACTGCTCCGAGGTGCCCAGCCGGCCGCCCTTGTCCTCGTTGTCGAAGAGGAAACTGCGCAACCGCGGCAGCGACGAACCGCCGGGCGCGGTGGCGACGAACTTGCGGTCGGCCTTCACGGTCCGCTCGATGGCCTGCACCTGGTCGAGATAGGTGGCCGAGTTCTTGGTGACCTCCTTGGCGTACGCCGCGAACTCGCCGGGCGTGTTCGGCGGCAGCGCGGTGTAGCGCTCCGCCTGGCCGATGTCGGCGGCGGCCAGCTCCGCGAGCCGGGGCGCGTCCACACTGCCGGTCACGGTGTAGGAGACGACCCCGCCGTTGGGCACCTGTGGGCTGATCAGCGCTCCGGTGTCGGGATCGAGGCGGGCGCCGGGGATGGTGACCTCGGTCGGTACGCCGGGGGCCGGCACCCAGCGGGTGATCGGCTTCCAGGTGACGGTGGTGGTCAGCTCCTTCTGGAAGCGGCCCGGCGGCAGCAGCGGGGCCCGGGTGTCACCGATGTCGGCGTACTTGCTGATGCTGTTGAAGGTGACGCCGTCATAGTCGGGATAGACGGCCAGGTGCAGCGGATAGGTGTCGCCGCTGCGGCGCAGGATCTCCTCTTCCTGGCGCTCGGCCCAGGCACCGAGCATCGGCAGCACATTCGGCTCGGAGACCGCTTCCTCGGGCCGGCTGACCAGATCCCGGGGCTGGAACGGCGTACCCAGCGGCACCCAGCCGACCGCCAGCGCGACCGCGCCGAGCACGATCGCGAGCCCGGTGCCCGGCGGCGGCCCGGACCGGCGCCGGGTGACCCACCCGCTCCAGGACGCCAGAATGACCGCGACCAGCGCCATGCTGATCCAGCCGGTGCGGTCCGACCCGCCGCCGCTGAGCAGGTCACCGGAGATCAGCAGCACCAGGCCGGCGGCCAGCGGCGCCAGGAAGAACCGGCGCAGCGGCAGCGCCCCGCCGAGCAGGCAGCCGGCGACCCAGGCGATCACCAGTCCCGGCGCCAGCAGCGGAAGGGTGAGCTGCGCCGGGTAGGGCGAGGTGAGCAGGGTCGGGAAGCTGTCGGCCACCCCGGCCAGCGCGCTCTTGCCGGCCTGCCGCCCGACGGCGATCAGCAGCAGCACCGGGACCAGCGCCAGCACCAGCAGCCGGAGGGCGAAGGCGACCCGCATCCGCCCCAGGGCGTACGCCGCAGCGCCGCCGACCAGCCCGGCCAGGATCAGCAGCGGCCAGGCCGCCATCCCGGCCCAGGCGGCGCGCAAGGAGGCGGTACCGATGATCAGTACCAGCACCGACACGACGAGCCGCAGCCACATCGGGTCGCCCGCGCTGCGATCGACCGGCCGCCGGGCCGGGGTCGCGACCCCGGCGGAAGCCTGCGCGTTGGCGGTGCGGGAGGATTCGGGCATCGTGGGCGCGCTCATCCGATGATCCGATCCCAGAGCCGGGCCAGGTCGATCGAACGGGGGCCGCGCAGCACCTGCACCGCACCCGCGCCGGAGGCGGTGGCGATCGGGTCGCCGCCGCCGTGGTCGACCAGCAGCACCACCCCGGTGGCGCCGCGGGCGGCGATCGCGGACAGCACGTCGGCGCGGGCCTCGGCGCCGCTGACCACGGCCACCGAGTCCAGTGCCCGGGCCGGCAACCGCATCCCGCGGGCCGGATGGTTCGGGTCGTCCTCGCCCGCCTGCACCTCGGCCAGGGCGGCGTACATCCGCTGCACGTCCACCTCGGCGGCGCCGATCCGTTCGCTGACCTGCACATCGACCGCGCCGGAGGTGGTCACCAGGTGCACCGGGTGGTTGTGCGAGACCGCGGCCCGGCAGAGCGCGAAGGCCACCTCGACGGCGTCCTCGAAGTCGGTGTCGGTGCGGCCGTGGTCGGAGTAGTGCTGGGCGGCGTCGTCGAGCACCACCGTCAGGTGCGGGGTGGACGGGTCGGCGTCGTCGCGGACCATCAGCAGCCCGGTACGCGCCGAGGTGGCCCAGTGCAGCCGGCGCAGATCGTCGCCGGGGACGTATTCGTGCAGGCCGACCAGGTCGGTCCCACCGTGTTCCACCGACTCGTCGGCACCGACCGCGGAGCGCCGACGGCCGCGGGCCATCTCGCGGACCGGGATGCTGCGCGGGAGCACCCGGACGTGGTCGACCTGGCCGATCGGGCGGGCGGTCATCGCCAGCCCGAAGAGCCCGATCCGGTGCACGGTCAGCGGACCGACCTCGAGCAGCCCGCGACGCAGCGTCGGTACCCGGTAGTCGACCTCACTGGCGTCCAGATCGACCGACACCTGCTGGGTGAGGTTGCGGGTCACGGTGGCCGGCACGTTCAGCGGGGTGATGTTGTCGCTGAGGGTGGTCCGGGCCAGCCCGGGGCGGCGACCGGTGACGGCGAGCACGGCGGTGCAGTCACCGTGCCGCTCGACCACCGGCGGGGTGAGCTCGCGGCGTACCTTCAACCGATAGGGCCAGACGACCGCGATCACATCGAGCAGCAGCGCCAGCAGCAGGGCTGCGGCCACCCCGAACAGCGTCGCGTACCGCCACCACAGGCCGAGACCGAGCAGCAGCAGCGCGACCGGCAGCAGCACCAGCCCGCGGGTGCTGAGCAGCCACCAGCCGCGGCGGATCTCACCACTCTCCCCGATCCGCCGCGGATCCCGGTCGCGGTCGCCCCGGGTGCGGGGCGGCGGGACGGCGGAGGCGGAGGTGGCGGCGCCGGTGATGGGTACGCCCGCCGAGGCAGGGGCGCTCGCCGACGCGGGAGCGGTCGCCGAGGCGGGAGCGGTCGCCGGGGCCGGGGCGCTCGCCGAGGCGGGCGCACCGGTCCGGTCGGGCCGCAGGCTCGTGACGTCGGGGTCGGACACCGGTCAGCGACCTTCGGGCTGGGGCACCTCGACGCGGGAGATCAGGTCGGCGATCACCGACTCGCCGCTGTCGCCGGCCAGGTCGGCCTCGCGGGTCAGGATCACCCGGTGCGCGAGCACCGGGCCGGCCAGGAACTGGACATCGGTGGGGATGACGAAGTTGCGGCCCTGTGCGGCGGCGTACACCTGGCAGCAGCGGACCAGCGCCCGCAACCCGCGGGTGGAGGCGCCCAGCCGCAACCGGCGGTCGCCCCGCGCCGTCTCGCCGAGCCGGCGTACATAGGCCAGGATCGGGTCGGCGATGTGGATCGCGGTCAGCGTCTGCGAGATCCGGGCGACGTCGGTCGGGGTGGTGACGGGTTCGATCGAGTCGGTACGCCCGGCGCGGGAGCCGGGCCGCAGGATGTTCATCTCCTGCGCGGCCGCCGGGTAGCCGATCGCGATCCGGATCAGGAAACGGTCCAGCTGGGCCTCCGGCAGCCGGTAGGTGCCGTCCAGGTCGATCGGGTTCTGGGTGGCGACGACCAGCATCGGATCCGGCACCTTGTGGGTGACGCCGTCGACGGTGACCGTGCGCTCCTCCATCACCTCGAGCAGCGCGGACTGGGTCTTGGCGGCGGCCCGGTTGATCTCATCGGCGAGCAGCACGTTGGTGAACACCGGCCCGGGACGGAACCGGACCTCCCCGTCGCCGGGATTGAACACCGAGGTGCCGGTGACATCGGCGGGCAGCAGGTCGGGGGTGAACTGGACCCGGCGGGAGTCGCCGCCGAGCGCGCGGGCCAACGCCCGCGCCAGGGTGGTCTTGCCGGTGCCGGGCACGTCCTCCAGCAGCACGTGTCCGTTCGCGAACATCGCGACCAGCACCAGGTCGATCACCTCGCGCTTGCCGTGCAGCACCGATTCCACGGCGTCGCCGAGGTGGCGGTGCAGCCCACGGAAGTCGCCGATCACCTGGTCCGGTACCGGCTGGTTGAGCTGGTCTGTCGTCACCGGGGTTTCCCTCCGCCGCTCGCCTGGCGCACCCACCGCGGGCACGACGGGCACACGTTAGCCAGCCGGGGGCGCAATTCGGAAATGTCCTACTTGGCCCAGACCTGGGTCACCGAGGACTGACCGGCCGCGTTGACCGCCCTGACGCCGACCTTGACGGTCCGACCCTTCGAATCGGGACCGCAACCGACGGTGGCGGAGGTGCTCGTGGTGCTCACCTCACCGACGTCGTTGCAGTAGGCGATGTACTTGGTGGCACCGGCCACCTTGTTCCACCGCACGTTCGCCCCGGTCCCGGTGTGGGTACCGCTCACGCCGGTCGGCGCGGCCGGCGGCTTGCTGGCCGGCTTGGTGGTGGTCCTGGGCGGCGTCGTCTTCTTCGTGGTGGTGGTCGAGGTGGAACCCCCGACCGTCACGGTCGTGCTGGCCGACTTGGAGGTCGATCCGCTGGTGGCGGTCACGGTCACGTTGTGCCTGCCCGATGTGAGCCCCGTCAGGGTCGCCGAGGTGCTGGAGGCGCTGACCACCTTCGCCTTGGTGCCCACGACCACGCGCACGCTCTGACCGGTCGCCTTGAACTTGACCGTCACACTCGTCCCGCTCGCGGACGCGCTCACATTGCTCACGCTGGCCGCGGCCGATGACGGCTTCGGCGAGGTGGTCTTGGTCGCGGTCGTCGTGATGACCTTGCCCGTCAGCCGCGGCCCCGGGGTCGTCGTCTTCGGTTTCGGCGAAGACTTCGGCAGCGGAGTGGCCGACCGACGGGTCGGCGGCCGGGTGGTCGTCGGGGCCTTCGTGGTGGTCGGCGCCTTGGTGGTCGTGGGCGCCTTCGTCGTCGTCGGCGCCTTGGTGGTCGTGGACGGCGGCCTGGTCGTCGTGGGCGGCGCGGTGGTGCTCGGTGCCGGGCCACTGGCCGATGCGGTCGGTACGCCGGAAGCGCTCGGGTTGGGGCCGCGGCTGCCCGGGCCGTCGGTGGGACCATCCGTCGGACCACCGGTGGGGCCGTCGGTCGGGCCACCCGGCCCGGTCGGCGCACCGCCCGGGACGCTCGGGATCGGCAGCGGGCCGCCGGTCGGGAGATCGGTCGGCGCCGGCACCGGCAGGCCGCCGTCATCGGTCGGGACCGGCGCCGGCACCGGGTCGTCCCCGTTGTCCTGGGCGCCCTTGTCGTTGCCGTCCTCGTTGCCACCGCCAGCGTTGTCGCTGTCGTCGTTGCCGGTACCGGGATTGCTGCCGCTGCCGCCACCGTCGTTGTCGTTGGTCGGGTCGTCCTGCAGCGGGCCGTCGTTGTTGCTGTTGTCGCCGCGACCCCGGCCGTTGTTGCCCCGGTCCTGGTTGATCTGGTCCTCACCGGGCACGGTGATGCTGGCATCGGTGGCGGTGTCCTCGCCGCGCGAGCCGCTGCCGCGTACCACCTCGTCGCGGTTGTCGAACTGATCCGGGGAGGTGTTCACCGAACCGCCGGCACCGCTGCCCTGACCGGGCTCACCCTGCATGTCCTGTTGGGCGTTCTCGCGGGCAACCAAGGCCCCCGAACCCTCGCTGGGCTCCTGCACATCGAGCGACTGGGCGCCACCGCGGGCGCGCCGGTCGAAGCGCTGATCGGCGCCGCTGCGGTCGATCTCGATGCCCTCCTCGGCACCGTTCACGTTCAGCATCAGCCGACCCTCGTCGGTGACCGGCTGGGCGTCCTCCTTGCCCGGGGTCATGATCTCCTTGCCGGCCGAGGCGCCGTCGCGGGTCAACCGGATGACCTTCTGCTGGCCCTGGCAGACCACATAGATCACGTCGTTGAACGCCGCCGGGTCGATCGGGCGGTCACAGCCCATCCCGATGGTGGAATACTGGGCCAGCCGTCCGCGGTCCAGCACGACCACCGAACCCTGCTCGGGCAGGGTCGCCGGGACCAGGTCGGCGGGGCCGACCACACCGGTCGGGTCCGCGCCGATCAGCCGGTTCTCCTGCAGTTCGATGTCCTGGCCGGTACCGGCCTGGGCGATCACCCCGGACCGCGAGTCGAACATCGTGATGCCCTTGGGGTGCGGGCTGAGCACCGCACCGGCATTGATCGGTTCCTTCAGCTTGCGGCCGGCGGACTTCACGAAACCGTTCTCGTTGTCCTGCCAGCGCAGCCCGATCAGCTGGCCGTCGCTGGTGGCGGCCCAGATGGTGCCGTCCTCGTCGGCGATCGCGCCGATCAGCTCACCACCCTCGAACTGGTACGCGGTGCCGACATCGGTGGCCTTGACCGGGTCGATCCGGGTGATGGTGCCGCGATCGGAGTCCGCCACGGCCATCACGCCCCTGGCCATCACGACCTTGGCCTTGTCACCGCTGGTACGCCGGCCGGCGCCCGGGTTCGCCATGTCGACGGTGACGACCTCACCGGTACGCCCGTTGCGCAGCACCACGCCGCCGTTGGCCTGGGCGACCTGGATCGGATCACCGGCCCGGCCGACCTGGTAGGACTTCTCCACCCGCTTGGTCGAGGGGTTGTACTGCAGCACCTCACCGGTGGCGGGGTCGGCCAGCCAGGTGACGCCGTCGGTGACCCCGATGGCGGTGGAGGCGACGCCGGTACCGAGCATCACACCGACGATGCCGAGGGTGATGGCGGAGACCGCCGAGGCGTTGGCGATGGTGCGCCCGCGCGGCACGTTCGCCGCCTTGCGGAAGAGTCCAGGACCCACGGTGTTCCCCTCGTCGCACCTGAGATGGTCAGCCGATCGGGACCCGGTTCACTACCACCTGGTTTCCCCAATCGGGGACCATCTTCGCTGATCGATGGGTCAGTCGCCAACCCGCAATCTCACCGCCACGCCGTCCCCGGCGCCGGAAGTTTCCTCTTTTCCGCCCCGTAACCTCATCCCATGCGCCGCCGCATCATCTGGCAGGGCGAGGACGATCCGACCCGCCTCGACACCGCCACCGTCGACATCATCGGCACGACCCTGACCGCCCACGGCACCCAACGCAGCGACGGGCACGCGCTGGCCTGGTCGCTGGAATGCGACGACCGCTGGGTCACCCGGCGGATGCGCGTCACCGCGTACGGTCCGCGTTGGCGACGGGTCCTCGATCTCACCCACGACGGCGCCGGCCACTGGGCGAGCAGCACGCTCGTCGAGGGCGGGCCCGACGACCCGGAGGGCGTGGCCCTCCGCGACCTCGACGGTGACGTGGAGTACGCCGACGCGCTCGACTGCGACCTCGGACTCTGCCCGCTGACCAATGTGATGCCTATCCGCCGCCTCGGTCTGCTCGGCGGCGAGGTACCCGAGCAGACCCTGACGATGGCCTGGATCGAGGTGCCCTCACTGCGGGTGATCCCGTCGGTGCAGCGCTACGCGTCGGCCGGCCCGGGCCGGGTCCGTTACGAGAGCGAGCGCCGCGACTTCCGCAGCGAACTGACCGTCGACGACCAGGGCATCGTCATCGACTACCCGCAGCTCGCCCGCCGTGTGTAATTCTGGGCGGCTCGCGCCCGGGCGCCCAATCCCCGCTCTTGCCGACGCTCGCCACCTGTTGGCGGCTCGCGCTCAATCCTTCTTGCGGGCGTTGGCGTACACCTCGGCCAGATCCTCGGCGGTCACCAGGCGTACCTCGGCGGCGCGGCGGCCGATGGCGAAGCGCACGTTCTGGACCCGCTTGGTGCCGCCGCCGGCGAACGGGTCGTCGCGGGGGCCGAAGGCGATCCGGGAGATGATCCGGATGGCGTCGTCGACCCGCTGCGGTCGGTCGAGGTTCCAGGCGTACCCGTGCCAGCCGAGCACCCGCTCGTAGATCTCCCGGTTCGACGGCGGCCGCGGATAGGAGTCGTCGCCGACCAGCCACGGCTCGGCCAGTGCCAGCGCGACGAACCATTCCTTGGTGCCCTTGCCCAGGTTGGGCGCCGGCGCGGTCATGTCGACGTCGTCCTCGGCCTGCGGGGTGTAGTTCGAGGTGTTCTGCGCCGCGCCGACGTTGACCTCGAGGGTCAGGTCGTCGAACTGGTTGGCCTGCAGCCCCTGCCGGCCGCGGAGCACGGTGACGCTGTTCTCACCCTCGTCGAGCAGCGCGGTCATTCCCTTGACCAGGGTGACCCGCCGCGCGCCACCCGGCGCTTCGAAGAGACTGGCGAGCTGGGCCTCGGTGCTGCCGTGCCAGCGCAGGCGGACGATGTCGTCACCGACCACCAGTTCGCCCAGGATCCGCGAGGTGTGCGGGGTCGACTCGGGCAGCGCCAGGGTGGTCACCTGCAACGTGTTCTCGCCGTCGTCCTCGGGCAGGTTGGCATGCGGAGCACGCCCGAACACCAGTGATTCCTGCGAACCGAGCACCACCGCGGGCATGCCGGCCATTCGCAATTCGACTCGAAGCACTCCGATTCCCTTCGCCGGGCACGAGGCCGTGCCGATCGACCCAACCGGGGTCACGCTAGCGGCACGCCGGGGTCAGCCTTGCAAACCCCCCGCAAACAACTTGTGAATCGCTGCGCCGGCGCGGTACCCACCGGTAGAGTCCCGACATGCCGAACATCGCAACCTGGCTCAAAGACCGCGCCGCAAGCGATCCCGACCGTCCCGCCGTCAAGCAGGGCGACACCGTCCTCACCTACGCCGCCCTCGACGACGCCAGTTCCCGGGCCGCCGCCCGGCTGGCCGAGATGGGGATCGGCCCCGGTGACCATGTGGCGCTGACCATGCCCAATGTCGCCTACTTCCCGGTCGTCTACTACGGCATCCTGCGCCTGGGCGCGGTGGTGGTGCCGATGAACCCGCTGCTCAAGGGTCGCGAGGTGGCGTACACCTGGACCGATGCGGACGCGAAGGCCGCGGTGGTCTTCGCGATGTTCGCCGAGGCGGCCCAGGAGGCGGCGTCGGAGACGGGTACGCCGGTCTGGGTGGTCACCCCGGGTGAGTTCGAGAAGGAGCTGGGCGGGCTGGAGCCGCGCAGCGAGGTGGTGGACCGGGACGGCTCGGACACCGCGATCATCTTCTACACCTCCGGCACCACCGGCCGGCCCAAGGGTGCCGAGCTGAGCCACGACAACATCCTCACCAATGTGCGGACCACCGTGGAGACGCTGTTCGACATCGGCACCGAGGACGTGATCTTCGGCGGGCTGCCGCTGTTCCACTCCTTCGGCCAGACCTGTTCGATGAACGCCGGTGTCGCCGGCGGCGCCTGCCTGGATCTGCTGCCCCGCTTCGACGGGGCCGAGGCGCTGCGGATGATCGCCGAGGACAGGGTGACGCTGTTCATGGGCGTACCGACGATGTACATGGGGCCGCTCGCCGCCGCCGGCAAGGGCGGGGACCACGACACCTCGACACTGCGACTCGGCGCCTCAGGTGGCGCCTCGCTGCCGGTCGAGGTGCTCAACGGGGTGCAGCAGGCGCTGAACTTCAAGCTGCTCGAGGGTTACGGCCTCTCGGAGACCTCGCCGGTGGCTACCTTCAACCACCCCGACCGGCCGGCCAAGCCCGGTTCGATCGGTACGCCGATCCGCGGCCTCGAGGTGAAGCTGGTGAACGCCGACGGCAACGAGGTGCACGAGACCGACACCGTCGGCGAGATCTGGATCCGCGGCGAGAACGTGATGAAGGGCTACTGGGGCAAGCCGGAGGAGACCGCCGAGGCGATCGATGCCGATGGCTGGTTCCGTACCGGTGACCTGGCGACCCGCGACGACGAGGGCTACTACTTCATCGTCGACCGCAAGAAGGACATGATCATCCGCAACGCCTTCAACGTCTATCCCCGCGAGATCGAGGAGGTGCTCTACACCCACCCGGCGGTCGCCGAGGCCGCGGTGATCGGCATCCCCGACGAGCAGGTCGGCGAGGAGATCGCCGCCGTGGTCACCCTCAAGGAGGGCGCGGAGGCGACCGAGCAGGAGCTGATCGATTTCGCGAAGGGCCAGCTGGCGGCGTACAAGTATCCGCGGAAGCTGAAGTTCGGCACCCTCCCCAAGGGCCCGACCGGAAAGATCCTCAAGCGCGAGATCGACTTCTGATCCACCCCACACGCTCATAGCTCGCCCGGCGCAGCGAAGCGGAGCCGGGCGAGCGTGTCGAGATGAGCGGTACATCTCGACACGGCTGAGCGAGCGACGAAGGAGCCCACACGCTGGCTGAGCGAGCGACGAAGGAGCGAGTCGAAGCCACGGATCCCTTCGTCTTCGCTCGTTCCTCGCTCGCTCGTTCCCCACTCTGCGGCTCAACTCCCACTCTGCGGACCGCATGCGAGCCGCGAAGTGAGAGTTAGGCCGCGAAGTCAGAGCGGCCACGATCAGGCCCGGCCGCCGCACAGCCCCTCGGTACATCTCGACACGGCAACCGTGCTCCGCTTCGCTCCGCTCGGCTGCCTACTCGATGAGCGTCGAAGGCCCAGCCGCCAGCAGGACGATCGACCACGCGCCCAGGCGTACCCCGTCCTCGCCCACCTCGACCTCGCCGCTGCTGAACAGCGTCTCGGCGGCACCGGCCAACGGGACCGAGGCCGGCTCCGCGCCGAAGTTGACCGCGATCGTCAGCCGGTCGCCGCGGGTCATCCGCAGCCAGCCCGCGGCGTCGTCGAAGGCGACCGCGGTCGAGGCGAATCGCGGGTCGCTCAGTTCGGGATGGGTACGCCGCAGCCGGATCAGGTCGCGGTAGGCGGCGTACAACTCCGCGTGCTGGCCCTCGGCCACCTCGGACCAGTCGAGCATGCTGTCGGTGAAGGTGCTCTCCGCCTGCGGGTCGGGTACCTCGACATTGCCCCATTCCATCTTGGCGAACTCGGCGCGCCGGCCCTTGCTGACCGCCTCGCCGAGCTCCGGTTCGGGGTGCGAGGTGAAGAACGCCCACGGCGTGGACGCCCCCCATTCCTCACCCATGAAGATCATCGGGGTGAACGGGCCGAGCAGCACCAGCGCCGCGGCGATCGTCAGCTGGTCGGTGGTCAGCCGGGTGGCGAGCCGGCTGCCGTCGGGGCGGTTGCCGATCTGGTCGTGGTTGTCGGAGCAGACCACGAACCGCCAGGTCGGGGTCTGCGCCAGATCGACCGGGCGACCGTGCCGGCGGCCGCGGAAGGTGGACATCGTGCCGTCGTGGAAGAAGCCCTGCTCCAGCACCTTGGCGAGCGAACCCAGCCCGGCGAAATCGGCATAGTAACCGGAGACGTCACCGGTCAGGTTGGCGAGCAGCGCATGGTGGAAGTCATCGCTCCACTGCCCGGTCAGCCCATAGCCACCGGCCTCCCGCGGGGTGATCAGCCGCGGATCGTTCAGATCGGATTCGGCGATCAGCGACAGCGGCCGGCCGACGAAGGCGCTCAGCGCATCCACCTCGACCGCCATCTCCTCGAGCAGGTGCGTGGCCCGCTCGTCACCGAGGGCGTGCACCGCGTCCAGCCGCAACCCGTCGACGTGCATCTCCCCCAGCCACAGCAGCGCGTTCTCGATGATGTAGCGGCGGACCTGGTCGGAGTCCTCCCCGTCCAGGTTGATCGCCGCACCCCACGGGTTGTTCACCCCCTCCTTGAGGTAGGGGCCGAACTGCGGCAGGTAGTTCCCGCTCGGGCCGAGGTGGTTGTAGACGACGTCCTGGATCACCCCGAGCCCGCGCTGGTGGCAGGCGTCGACGAACCGCTGGTACGCCGCGGGGCCCCCGTAGGTGTGGTGCACCGCGTACCAGTCGACGCCGTCGTAGCCCCAGCCGTGCTCGCCGTTGAACTCGTTCACCGGCATCAGCTCGACGAAGTCGATGCCCAGCTCGACCAGGTGGTCGAGGCGTTCGATGGCGCTGTCGAGGGTACCGCCCTCGCCAGCCGGGCCGGGGGTGAACGTGCCGAGATGCAGTTCGTAGATCACTCCCCCGGCGAGCTGCCGCCCGGTCCAGGCGTGGTCACCCCATTCGTGGTCGGTCAGGTCGAAGGTGCGGGAGGGGCCGTGAGCGCCCTCGGGTTGCCAGCGGCTGCGCGGGTCGGGCAGCGGGGTCGGGTTGTCATCGATCAGGTACGCGTAGTCGTGCCCGGTCTCGAATGCGCTCTCCGGCAACCGGTCGGCGGGCTGCCACCAGCCGTCCGCACCGCGGGTCATCGGGTGGTCGGTGCCGTCGAGCCGCAGTCGCAGTCGTTCGGCGCGGGGTGCCCAGACCTGGTAGCTGACGGGGCGGGTCATCGAGTTCCTGCTCCTCTCGGTCGTCACAGCGTGCAGCCGACGAGCACCGGCTCGTTGACCAGGCGTACGCCGAAGCGTTCCTCGACGCCGACGCGGATGGTGCGAGCCAGTTCGAGCACGTCGGCGGCGCGGGCCCGGCCGCGGTTGGTGAGCGCCAGGGTGTGCTTGCTGGAGAGCTGTGCGGCACCGGTGCCGACGTCGGCGCCGAAGCCCTTGGTGAAGCCGGCGTGGTCGATCAGCCAGGCGGCCGAGGTCTTCACCAGGCCCTCCCCCGCCGGATAGCGGGGCGCGTCGTCGGGCAGCGCGGCCGCCTGCTCGAGGGTCAGGATCGGGTTGGTGAAGAACGAGCCGGCGCTCCAGGTGTCGTGGTCGCCCGGTTCGAGGACCATGCCCTTGCCGCGGCGCAGCGCGAGCACAGCCTCCCGGGCGTCGGTGGCCGGTACCCGCTGGCCCGGCTCGACCCCGAGCCGACGCGCCAGTTCGGCGTACCGGATCGGCGCCGAGAGGTCGCCCAGCTCGAATTGGAACGCCACCGAGAGCACCACCCAGCGGTCGGGTTCGGCCTTGAAACGCGAATGACGGTAGGAAAAATCGCAGTCGGCGTTGCTGAACGTGCGCACCTGGCCGGTGGTCCGGTCGAGGGTGCGGACCCGGGCGATGGTCTGCGAGACCTCCTGGCCGTAGGCCCCCACGTTCTGGATCGGGGTGGCGCCGACCAGCCCGGGGATGCCGGACAGGCATTCGATGCCGACCCAGCCCTCGGTGACCGCGCGGGCGACGAGGTCGTCCCAGACCTCGCCGGCGGCGACGGTCACGAACGCACCCGCGCAGGCCGAGGAGTCGACCTCGATGCCGCGGGTGGCGATCCGGATCACGGTGCCGGCGAAACCCTCGTCGGCGACGACCAGGTTGGAACCGCCGCCGACCAGCAGCACCGGTTCGCCGCGCTCGTCGGCGTCGCGGACCCCGGCGATCAGCTCGGCCTCGGTGGTCGCGGTGACCAGGGTGCGTGCGGGACCGCCGACGCGCAGCGTGGTCAACTCGGCGAGGGTGCTTCCCTCGTTCCCCGAGTAGGCCGCCTGCGGCCGTGTCGAGGGGATCTGCGGGGCCTCAGCCACGGCGTACCTCCGCGCGGCCCTTGCCGACGGTCTGGTCGCCGCAGCTGGCGGTCACGGTCACGGTGTCGGTCTCCTCGCCCTCGCTGAGCGTGCCGGTGAAGACCACCTCGGTGCCGTCGTCGTCATCGGGCACCGGTACCGGCTTGGAGAACCGGAACTGGCAGGACGCGATCCGAACCGGGTCGCCGCACCAGTCGGTGACCACCCGCATCGCCAGGCCCATGGTGAGCATGCCGTGCGCGATCACCGAGTCGAGCCCCAGCGCGTGGGCATGGTGGTCGGAGTAGTGGATCGGGTTGAGGTCACCGGACGCCCCGGCGTACCGGACGAGTTGCTGGCGGGTCAGGCGTACCCGCAACTCCGGAAGCTCACTCATCGGCGTCCTCCCGATCGGAGAGCGCCTCCGGCGCGGGCCGGGTGTGGAAGAGGCTGGCGGTGACGGTGCCGAGGTGTTCGCCCTGCGTGCTGTCCAGGCTGGATTCGACGGTGATCATGTCGACCTGGCCGCGCACCCGGACGCCCGCGATGGTGGTCGTCGCGACGACCTCGTCGCCGGCGCGCAGCGGGCGGCGGTAGCTGAACTTCTGCTCGGTGTGCATGGTGCGGCGCAGGCTGAGCCCGAGTTCGGCGTCGTCGAAGAGGGCCTGCCAGCCGGCGAGCAGTACGCCGAAGGTGGGCGGGGCCTGGTCGGGGTGGGCTGCGACGTCCTCTCCCAGTGCGGCCGCGAACTCGGCGATCTTGCCGGCGGTCACCTGGTAGGGGGCCGAGGGCGGATAGCTCCGGCCCACGTGCTCGCTGGAGATCGGCATGGGATTCAACCTAACGCAAGGACGCCGCCCACCCGAGGGTGGACGGCGTCTTCGCAGCGTGGATCAGCGGGTCTCGCGATGCGCGGTGTGCGAGTGGCACTTCGGGCAGAACTTCTTCAGCTCAAGACGATCCGGATCGTTGCGCCGGTTCTTCTTGGTGATGTAGTTGCGCTCCTTGCACTCGGTGCAGGCCAAGGTGATCTTGGGCCGCACGTCAGAGCTCTTGGCCATTGTTCTGTCCTCGTCGGTCGTCTGTGCTGGTGGGACTGTGCCGGGACGGCACGGGGTGGTAGCGAGAGCGGGATTCGAACCCGCGACCTCACGATTATGAGTCGTGCGCTCTCACCAACTGAGCTACCTCGCCATGGGCCCCGACACCCCCTCGATCGTACGGGGATCCCGGAAACTCAGAGCCCCCAAGCAGAATCGAACTGCTGACCTTCTCCTTACCATGGAGACGCTCTGCCTACTGAGCTATAGGGGCCTGGCGCATCGCTGCACCGAGGGAAAAAGATACAGCGCTCGGCGCGGCCGGGGCAAATCGCATTCTCGGCGTACGCCATCAGCGGTCGCCGAGAACGCAGAAGGGGCGCCCGGCGTACCGGACACCCCTGGTGGTGGCAGGTGTTGGATTCGAACCAACGTAGGCGAAGCCGACGGTTTTACAGACCGCTCCCTTTGGCCGCTCGGGCAACCTGCCAAGGCCCCCACTACCGCAGCGGCCGGAGAGCAACGATAGCAACGCCGCGCGCCGGTGGGAAATCGGTTCCGGCCCGCTCCGGCCCGGTCGGCGACGGCTAGGGTGAGCGGCATGGCATCTGAGAGTTCCTTCGACGTCGTCAGCAAGGTGGACCGACAGGAGGTCGACAACGCCCTCGGGCAGGCGGCCAAGGAGATCCGGCAGCGCTTCGACTTCAAGAACACCGACTCCTCGATCGAGTGGTCCGGTGAGGACATCGCGATGGAGTCCTCCACCGAGGAGAAGGTCAAGGCGATCTGGGACGTCTTCCAGTCCAAGCTGGTCAAGCGCGGCATCTCGCTGAAGGCGGTCAAGGCCAGCGACCCGCGGGTGTCGGGGAAGAGGTGGAAGATGACCGCCTCCACCGCCGAGGGCATCTCGACCGAGAACGCGAAGAAGATCGCCAAGCTGATCCGCGACGAGGGCCCCAAGGGTGTGAAGACCCAGATCCAGGGCGAGGAGCTGCGGGTCTCCAGCAAGAAGCGCGACGATCTGCAGGAGGTGCAGCGGATGATCCGCGAGGCCGACTACGACTTCGCCGTCCAGTTCGACAACTACCGCTAGCTGTAATGACCGGACAGGTTGATTGATCAGGCTTGCCGGTTCCTTGCGCGATGGCGTCGGACGGCTTCTCTGCTTGCGCATCGTGGAGAGCAATAGCGCTGCGTCCCGTTGCGTGAGATGTCGACGATCACGTTCAGGCAGGGGATTGACGTGCAGCGCCCAAGGCGAGTGATGCCGCGCGTCGTCAGGTGTAGCGCGGTCCCGACGGCGATCACTGATTGGAGCACCACTGGCAGGTCGTCGTCGGTGTCGCGGTAGTGCAGATGCCAGCCCTCTCCGTTGTGGTCAGTCAGACGCGGGTATGCCGCGACGGCCGCCATCTGGTCGTTCAGTAAGGCGGCCCGGTCATCGGCACACTCGGCGTCGACTACGCGCAGCCACCGGTCCACGACCACTTTGCAGCGGGAGTGATCGCCCGGCTGCTCGGGGAAGGGCATGGTCATGCCGTGGTCACGCGTGCGGGCGACGACCCCTGAACGATCCTGCGGCCAGTCATTGGCGAGAGATTGTGCGAGGAGGACCGCATACTCGCCGTAAGGGTTGAGTTGCATAAGGCCATTACAGCATGGTTGCTTCATGGTAACTCTCCTGACGACGTTTCCCGTCTCGACCCAAGCGGCCTTCGGGATGGCTGCCGCCGCAATGGCAATGGTGCTCACTCCAGGGCCGAACATGATGTACCTAGCCTCGCGCAGCATCGGGCAAGGCCGCCGTGCGGGCCTGGTGTCCTTGGCCGGGACGGGAGTGGGTTTCGTGATCTACATGCTGGCGGCCAACTTCGGCCTCGCGATCGTGTTCGTTGCCGTGCCGTGGCTGTTCATCGGGCTCAAGGCGGCTGGCGTCGCGTACTTGGCGTGGCTGGCCTGGCAAGCGCTGCGCCCGGGCGGTGCCGGTGTCTTCGAGGTGCGCGAGCTGCCTGGTGACAGCGACTGGCGGTTGTTCCGGATGGGCTTGGTCACCAACTTGCTCAACCCGAAGGTCGCGATCATGTACCTGACGCTCATCCCACAGTTCATCGACCCGAGCCGTGGGAGCCAGGTCGTGCAGGGCATCACTTTGGGCCTGCTGCAGATCGGTGTCAGCATGGCGGTCAACGCACTTATTGTGATTGGTGCTGGCTCGATCGCCAGATTCATCGAAGGCCGCCCTGGCTGGATTGTTTGGCAGCGGAGGGCCACCGGAGCCCTGCTCGGGGCCGTGGCGATCCTGCTTGCTCGTGAAGTTCCCGCACGAGCTCAGAGCTGAGCTGCCATGTCTCACGCGAACGCAGCTTTGACTCCCCGCCACCGATTGAAAGTTGCTCGCCTCGTCATCGAGGATGGGTTCCCGATCAGCGAAGTAGCCGCCCGATTCCAAGTCTCCTGGCCCACCGTGAAGCGCTGGGTCGACCGCTACCGCAATGGCGAGCCCATGCACGACAGGTCGTCGCGCCCGAGATTCTCACCCAGCAAGACCAACAGAGCGATCACGAAGCGGTGCGTGAGCCTTCGAATGCGACTACGAGAGGGACCGGTCCAGCTCGCGTCGCGGCTGCACATCGCGCCGTCCACCGTGCATCGCATTCTCACCTCCGCACGCCTGAACCGCCTCGATTACGTCGACCGCGCCACGGGCGAGCCGATCCGGCGATACGAACATCCTCACCCGGGCTCGCTCGTCCACGTGGACGTGAAGAAGCTCGGGAACATCCCACACGGAGGGGGCTGGCGGTTTGTGGGCCGCCGTCAGGGTGAGAGGAACCGTTCCGCCACCCCGAACAAGCCGAAGAGCAAGTGGCACAATCCGAAGCTCGGCTACGCGTTCGTACACACCCTCATCGAGACCACTCACGCGTCGCCTATACCGAGATCCACGACGACGAGACCGCCGTGACCGCGGTCGGGGTCCTCCATCGCGCGGTCGAATGGTTCGCTGAACGCGGCGTCACGATCGAACGCGTCCTCTCGGACAACGGTGGTGCCTACCGGTCCCACCTGTGGCGCGACACCTGCGAAGCCCTCGCCATCACACCGAAGCGCACCAGGCCCTACCGCCCGCAGACCAACGGTAAGGTCGAGAGGTTTCACCGCACCATGGCCGACGGCTGGGCCTACGCCCGCTGCTACTTCAACGAGCAAGAACGCCGCGACGCGCTCGAAGACTGGCTCCACCACTACAACCAGCACCGCCCTCACACCGCATGCGGCGGCCAGCCACCATTCTCACGATTG
Organism: Enemella evansiae; assembly: GCF_004362375.1. Lineage (NCBI taxonomy): Bacteria > Bacillati > Actinomycetota > Actinomycetes > Propionibacteriales > Propionibacteriaceae > Enemella > Enemella evansiae. The sequence goes on along the minus strand of NZ_SNXA01000012.1, from coordinate 3,065 downwards.
ACCAACGTCCCCGGTCAGTACAGCTAGCCGCGCTCCCTGAGCGAGGAGCGCAGCTGACCCCGCTCCCTGAGCGAGGAGCGCAGCGACGAGTCGAAGGGACCCGGGGTCGCACCGCGAAAGTCCCGGATCCAGCACGCGTACCGCCCCGCGGTGCGCTGACCCGCGTTCCTTCGTCGCCGCCGAGGCACGCGCGCTGGCTTCTGGACTTTGCACCTAGGCTGATCCCATGTCGAGCATCCGCTGGTCCTTCGCCGCCCTGGGCTGTTTCGTGATCGCCCTGCTGGCGGTGCTGGCCGCGAACGTGCCGCCCGGGCGGAATGCGCCGACGCTGTGTTTCATCATCGCCGGGGTGGCCGCGCTGATCGGGGTCTTCTTCCGGATCCGGGCCCTCAAAGAACTGCGCCAGGCGTACCGGGAGCGCGGTCAGCAGCAGTGATCTCTTCGGCGCCTCCTCCCCCAGAACTCGACTACCTGGCCACCATCGAGGTGCTGGTCGCCGAACCGGTCGAGGTCGGGCAGACGCGCGCGGGCCGCCGCCGGGTGATCCCCATCGAGGGCGGCACCGTGACTGGTCCTCGGCTGCGCGGCCGCGTCCTGCGCGGCGGTGCCGATTTCCAACTGATCAGTTCCGCGACCACCTCGGAGCTCGACGCGCGATACGTGCTGGAGGCCGACGACGGTGAGCGACTGTTCGTCACCAACACCGCGTACCGCACCGGCACCGCCGCCGACATCGAGGCGCTGGCCGCCGGTGAGCGGGTGCCCCCGGAACGGATCTATTTCCGGTGCGTACCCCGCTTCGAGGTCGCCGGTGAGAAATGGCGTTGGCTGGAGCACACCGTCGTCATCGGTTCCGGTCGGCGCGACCCGGACCGGGTGATCATCGACCTCTGGCACGTCCGCTAGGCAGCGCGGATCGGGCAGTTCAGGAGAGCACCTGCTCCAGGTCGGTGTACGGCAGGTCGAAGGCCTCGGCGACACCGGCATAGGTGACCTCGCCGGCGTACACGTTGAGGCCCTTGCCCAGGGCGGGGTCGGCCTGTAGCGCCTCCCGCCAGCCGAGATCGGCGATCTTCACCGCATAGGGCAGGGTCGCGTTGGTGAGCGCGTGGGTCGAGGTGTGCGGGACCGCGCCCGGCATGTTCGCCACGCAGTAGAAGGTGCTGTTGTGCACCTTGTAGGTCGGGTCGGCGTGCGTGGTGGGATGCGAGTCCTCGAAGCAACCGCCCTGGTCGACGGCGATGTCGACCAACACCGAGCCGGGCTTCATCCGCGAGACCAGCTCATTGCTGACCAGCTTCGGCGCCTTGGCACCGGGAATCAGCACCGAGCCGATCACCAGGTCGGCCTCGACCACGTGCTCGTCGATGGCGTACGCCGAGGAGGCCAGCTGGTGGATCCGGTTCTGGTAACGCCAGAAGATCATCCGCAGCTTCTCCAGATTGGTGTCCAGGATGGTCACATCCGCCCCCATGCCGAGCGCGATGTTGGCCGCATTCTGGCCGGCGACCCCGGCACCGAGCACGACCACCTTCGCGTTGGCGACACCACCGACACCGCCCATCAGCACCCCGGAGCCGCCCTCGGGCTTCATCAGCGAATGCGCCCCGACCTGCGGCGCCAGGCAGCCGGCGACCTCGGACATCGGATAGAGCAGCGGCAGCAGTCCCGAGGACAATTGCACCGTCTCGTAGGCGATCGCGGTCGTCTCCGATTCGATCAGCCGCTCGGTCAACGGCCGGTCGGCGGCCAGATGCAGATAGGTGAACAGCACCAGATCCTTGCGCAGCCGGTGGTATTCCTCGGCGACCGGTTCCTTGACCTTGAGCACCAGCTCGGCGCTCCCCCACACCTCGTCGGCGTCATCGATGAGCTCCGCGCCCTGGGCGGCGTACTCCTCATCGGTGATCGACGACCCGACGCCGGCACCGGATTGGATCAGCACCTGATGGCCATGGCTGATGAGTTCGTGCACCCCGACCGGGGTGATCCCGACCCGGTATTCGTTGTTCTTGACCTCGGTCGGTACACCGATACGCATCCTGCCCCCTCGCCATTGACGTTGCCTGTTCAGCGACAGTAACCGAGTCGGTCCGGCTGGCTAGGATCGGGGGTCATGCGCATCGCCACCTTCAACGTCAACGGCATCCGTGCCGCGCACCGTCGGGGTTTCCGGAACTGGTTGGCCGAGGCGGATGCGGACGTGGTCGCGCTGCAGGAGGTACGCGCGCCGGCCGAGCTGGTGCCGGCCGAGGCGATCGACGGCTACCACTGGGCGTACGAGCAGGGCACGCTGCCCGGTCGGAACGGGGTGGCGATCATGTCGCGGGCCGAGCCGTCGGCGGTACGCCGGGGCTTCGGCAATCGTGAGTTCGACACCGAGGGTCGCTATCTGGAGGTCGACCTGCCCGGGCTGACGGTCGCCTCGCTCTATCTGCCCAAGGGCGGAACCCTCTTCGAGGATGAGAAATCGGCGACGCGGTTCCACCGCAAACAGCGCTTCCTGAAGTCGTTCGCACGGCATCTGACCCGGTCCCGGCGGCAGGCGGCGAACGCGGGCCGCGAGTTCCTGGTGATGGGTGATTTCAACATCGCGCACACCGAGCTGGACCTGAAGAACTACAAGACCAACAAGAAGTCCGAGGGCTTCCTGCCCGAGGAGCGGGACTGGTTCGGCTCGGTGCTGTCACCGCGCACCCTGGTCGATGTGGTCCGCGGGCTGCATCCCGAGGTGCCCGGTCCCTATTCCTGGTGGAGCTGGCGTGGCCAGTCCTGGACCAACGACGCCGGTTGGCGGATCGACTATCACCTGGCCTCCCCCGGTCTCGCCGCACGCGCGGTCTCCGGTGGCACGATGCGCGCGGATTCCTATGAGGCAAGGATTTCCGATCACGCCCCGGTCCTGGTCGAGTACGCCGACCCCACGCTCATCGAGTAGCGAGCCATGCGGAGCCCGCGGAGCAATGGCTCGCGACGGTCCTATAGATCGTCAAGTGGTCATGAGGTCGGTTTTGAGGTTTCGGTAGATGGTGCGGGCGAGGTGGCGTTTGAGGCATCGGATGGTT